>CAVTXE010000012.1:0-112036 GCA_963738635.1 uncultured Alphaproteobacteria bacterium
ACCTTGCCCGGACCGCCCGCGCTGTGGCCGGTGATCGAAAGGGCGAAGTCCATGAACAGCTGTCCGGTGCCGCTCTTCTCCATGAAAGCGCCAAACACCACGAACAGCATCACGTATGACGCCGACACCCCCAGCGTCGAGCCGAAGATGCCTTCGGTGGACAGGTATACCTGCTCCATCAGCATCGGCATCGTCACCTGGGTGCTCATCGCGTAGGCGAGAAACGCCATCGCGGTGAGCGGCAGGGCCCAGCCAAGCACGCGCCGCGTCGCCTCCAGAACGATCAGCACCGACACCACGGCGTAGAATTTGTCCCAGTTGGTCAGCTCGTCGATGTAGATGATGCGGTTCGTGTAGTACTGGTAATTGAAGAAAATGTGCAGCACGAACCCCCAGCCGGCCGCCAGCAGCGCCAGGTCGGCGAGGCGCCAACCGGCGCCGCCGCCTGGCTTCAGCGGATACAGCAGGAACACCAGGGTGAGCGCAAAAATCAGGTGCGTACCGCGGAAGATCAGCGCTTCCGGCGGGCCAAACCCGGCGACGTACATGTGGTAGAGCGACATCGCCACGGCGATGGCGGCGATCAGCCACTTCAGCGCCTTCGCCGTCGGCGCGGTGACCTGCTTTTCCTCGGAAATGACCGGCGTGGCTTCCAACTCGCGCTCCGTCAACGTGAAACGGGGCGGCCAGGCCGCCCCGTACAGCTCGCTCTACCGGGCGCGCCGGCTATATCGCCCCAGTTTCCCTGTAGAACTTCGCCGCGCCCTTGTGCAGCGGCACGCCGATGTCCATCGCCATGTCCTTGGGCGTGATGCCGTCGATTGCCTTCACCACCGCGGCCATCGCGGGGACGTTGCCCGCCATTGCCTTGGTCATCTGGTAGACCGTGTTCTCCGGCAGATCGCAAGCAACGACGATGTGAGTCGAATAACCGATCACCGGGACGTCGCGATCCTGCTTCGGATAGGTGCCGGCCTTGATGGTCAGCTTGTTGTATCCGGGATTGATTTTCTTGAACTGGCTCATGGTGCCGTCATCCACCGGGATCAATTTGACGTCGCGCGCGCTCGCCAGGTCCATGATCGCGGAGGCTGGCGCAGTGGTGCCGAGCGTGAATACCTGCACGTGGCCGTCCTTCATCATCGACACCGCGTCGGTGTAGGCGGCCTGGAAGTTGACCTTGGACAGCGACTGGTAGCTCATGCCATTGAACTTGAGCACCAGCTCCGTGACCAGCTCGCCGCTGTTGCCTTTGGGTTGGGTGACCAGAGCCTTGCCCTTGAGGTCGGACAAGTTGTTGACCCCGCTGTTGGCAAGCGCCACCACCTGGAAATACTGCGGGTACAGGTTTGCGAGTTGGCACACCTTGGTCAATTTTTTCGGGTAGGGTGCACGCCCCTCCAAGCCGTCCACCGTGGTGTTCGAGTTGGCGAGCCCAATGTGGGCCTTGTTCTCATCGATGCCGCGTACGTTGGCAATGCCGGCGCCGGGTGTCTGCGTGATTTGCAGGCCCGATACGCTGTTTTCCCACATGCCTTTTAACGCGCCGCCCAGCGGGATCCACGAGCCTCCCTGCGGGCCGGTCATGAAGGTTACTTGCTGGGCCGCGGCAGGCGCGGCGACGACGGCGCTCGCAGCGAGGGCGAGCAGAGACAGCCTGATTTTCATTTCTCCTCCTTCGTTGGACACACTTGGAAACTACGGTGTGGTGTGCGGCGATGATAGCGCGAGCGCTGGCGCAGAGGGATGTTGCGCCGCGGCAATTGCCCTGGTTAGGCCACCTGCGTTAGCACCGGTTTTCCGGCGAAATGCGCGAGCAGGTTGTCGACCTGCAGGTTGCCCATGGCGGTGCGCGTTTCCATCGTCGCGCTGCCCACGTGCGGGAACAGCACCGCGTTGTCCAGCGTGAAGAACGCCGGCGGCACGCGCGGTTCGTCGGCGAACACGTCCAGCCCGGCGCCGGCGATCTTCTTCTCCTGCAGGTAGCTGCAGCAGCACCGGCTCGTCGACCACCGAGCCGCGCGCGATGTTGACCAGGTAGCCCTCGGGGCCGAGCGCGTCGAGCACCTTCGCGTTGACCAGTTTCTCGGTCTCCGCGCCGCCCGGCGTCACCACCATCAGCACGTCGGAATTCTTCGCCAGCGCCACCGCATCCGCGTCGTACGGGTAGGCGACGTCCTTCTTCTTGCGGTTGTGGTAGCGGATCTTCATGCCGAAGGCCTGCGCGCGCTTGCGCGATCGCCTCGCCGATGCGGCCCAGGCCGAGGATGCCCATGGTCTTGCCGCCGAGCGAAGTGGTGAGCGGGTAGCCGCCGCGCGCCGCCCAGGCGCCCGTGCGCAGGTAGCCTCCGACCTGCGGGAACTTGCGCAGCACGTTCACCGTGAGCGCCATCGCGCGTGTCGGCGACGCAGTCGTTCAGCACGTCGGGCGTGTTGGTGACGATGATGTTGCGCTGCTTCGCCGCCGCGAGGTCGATCGGCGTCCACGCCGACGCCGAAATTGGAGATGATCTCGAGCTTGGGCAGCGCGTCCATCAGCTTCGCGTCCGCCCCGGCCGGTCCGAAGGTGGCGAGCGCGCGCACGCGCGGCGCCAGGCCTTGCAGGAACGCGGCGCGGTCGGCGGCCTCGTGCAGCTTGTGGCAGGTGAACTCCCTGTCCAGGCGCTCCTGCGTGCGCGGGAAGATCTTGGTGGTGACGATGATCTCGTGTTTCATGACTTGAATTTTGCCAGCAGGCTCTCGGCGCCGCGCGCGAGCAGGCCGACGTCGGCGCCCACCGCGACAGAACTGCGCCCCGGCGGCGAGCATGCGCTTCGCGTCGGCTTCGACCGGCGACAGGTAGCCCGGCGCCTTGCCGGCCTTGCGGATGCGGCGCATCGCTTCCTCGATCAGCGGCAGGACCGCCGGGTTGGCGGTCTCGCCGGTGTAGCCCATCGAGGCGTGCAGGTCGGCCGGGCCGATGAAGATGCCGTCCACGCCGTCGATCGCCGCGATCGCTTCTCGATCTCGTCCAGCGCCGGCTTGGTCTCGACCTGCACCAGCACGCAGATCTCCTCGTGCGCGCGCTTGGCGTAGTCCTTGACGCGGCCGAAGCGCGTGGCGCGCGTGGTGCCGGCGACGCCGCGCACGCCCGCGGGCGGGTAGCGCGTGTTGGCCACCGCCGCCTTCGCTTCCGCGGCGTTCTGCACGTAGGGAATCAGCAGCGACTGCGCGCCGGCGTCGAGCACGCGCTTGATGGTCACCATGTCGTTCCACGGCACGCGCACGACCGGGTGCGTAGGCGTAGGGCGCCGCCGCCTGCAGCTGCGTGAGCAGCGATCTCCAGGTCGTTCGGCGAGTGCTCGCATGTCGAGCAGGATCCAGTCGAAGCCGGCGCCGGCGATCACCTCCACCGAGTAGTTCGACGACAGGCTGGACCACAGCCCGATCTGCGGCTTGCCCGCCTTGAGGGCGCGCTTGAATGCGTTTTGCGGCAGATCCATCGCTTCCTTGCGTCAGTCGGCCTTGATGCCGGCTTCCTTGACCACTTTCGCCCAGCGCGCCTTCTCGTCGGCGATGAAGGTGCCGAGCGCTCTCGGGCGTGCCGGCGCGCACCTCGGTGCCCTGCTTGGCGAAGCATCTCCTTCATCTCCGGCGGTGTTCAGGATGCGCGGTGAACTCGGCATTGAGCTTCGCCACGATGTCGCGCGGCGTGCCGGCGGCGGCGAGCAGGCCCTGGTAGGAGCCGGTCTCGAAGCCGGGCAGGCCGTGTTCGGCCACCGTGGGCAGTTCCGGCGCCGAGGGCACGCGCTGCGCGCTGGAGACCGCGAGCCCTTTCAGCCGGCCGCCCTTGACCGACGGCTAGGTGGCGAGCATGCCGTTGAACAGCACGTTGGCGTTGCCCGGCGACCACGTCGATGACCGCCTCCGAGCCGCCCTTGTAGGGGATGTAGGCCCACTGCACGCCGGTGCGCTGCGGCGAATTCGACGCCCGCGAGGTGCGGCGCGCCGCCGGTGCCGGAGATGGCGAAGTTCATCTTGCCCGGGTTCGCCTTCGCGTAGGCGATGAGTTCCTGCACGTTGTTCACCGGGACCGACGGGATGCACCGCGAGCACGTGCGGCGAGTAGGACACCATCACGACCGGCGAGAAATCCTTCGACCGGGTCGAAGGGCAGCTCGGGTAGACGCTCGGGTTGATCGACGAGCGCGCCGACGTCGGAGAGCAGCAGCGTGTAGCCGTCCGGCGCGCTCTTGGCGACGAAGTCGGCGCCGACGTTGCCGTTGGCGCCGGGCTTGTTCTCCACGATCACCGGCTGGCCCCAGGCCGTCGGTGAGCTGCGGGCCGATCGCGCGCGCGAGGATGTCCGAGGTGCCGCCCGCGGCGAAGGGCACGACGATGCGGATCGGCTTGTTCGGGTAGGTCTGCGCGCTGGCGGCGCCGGCGAAGCGCGACGGCAGCGACAAGGCGGCACGGAACGGATGCATGATTCGGGTCTCCCTGGATTTGAACCGACTGGTTAATTCCGGCTGCGGCGCGCCGATTGTACTCCGGCAGCAAGCGTCACGCCGTGCTCGCGAAGCGCGCGCCCTTGCGCCGCCAGGCGGCTGGCGGCATGCCGAACTCGCGCTTGAAGGCGCGGTTGAACGAAGCCTCCGACTCGTAGCCGTAGTCCTCCGCGAGCGCGGCCACCGGGCGCCGGCTGTCCTTCAGCGCCGCCGCCGCGCGCCGCAGCCGCCAGCGTTTGAGGTACTGCATCGGCGGCTGGCCGATCAGCTCGTTGAAGCGCTGCGCCAGCGCCGAGCGCGACAGCCCCGAGTGCGAGGCAAGTCGTCGACCGTCCAGGCTTGCGTCGGGCGCTCGTGCATCGCCGCCAGCGCACGGCCGACGTAGCGGTCGCGCAGCCCGGCGAGCCAGCCCACCTCGCCCTCCGGCAGCGACGCGATATGGCGGCGCATCGCCTCCACGAACAGGAGTTCGGCGAGCTTCGCCATCACGGTGCCCGACCCGGGCCCCGGGGCCGAATGCGCCTGGGCGCCGTGGCGCAGCAGGTCGAGCAGCCACGGCGCGCCCGCGCCGTCGCTGAGCGGCACGCGCAGCATGCGCGGCAGCGCGTCCAGGAGCGGGCGGCACAACTGCGGATCGCAGGCGAGGAAGCCGCAGATGAAGCGCGTCTGCTCGCCGCCGCCGCCGTGATCGATGCTCATCAACCCGCCGGGCGGGCCCGGCCGCACGATCGAATCGGAGGTCACGGACGCAAGCTGCAGGTCGCTGCCGAGGTAGATGCGCGTCGTCGTGCGCGAGAAGCAGCAGGTCGCCCGCCTGCACGCTGCATCGCCTCGCCGCCGCCTTTCAGCCGTACCAGGCAGCGCCCGTGCGTGAGGGCATGGAAGAACACGATGTGCTCGTAGCCGGCGAAGATGCCGCCCGACTCGCGGGCCGGACGCGATTCGCACGCACCAGGGCGCGGTGAAACGCGAGTCCAGGAACAGCGCGCCATTCAGCTTGACGACTTGCAGCAGGTCGGAAAGAGCATCCATCAAGAATCCCGGCGGATCGGCCAAGTGCGCAGACGCGGTGCCGGAAATACTAGCACCCGTCGCTAGCACAACCCAGATCACGAGGAGCATCACCATGTCCGCAGTCCTTTCCACTTCCTCGCCCGCCATCGATCTCGCCGCGGTCAAGACCCGCCAGCAGGCCGCCTGGTCCACGGGCAACTATGCCGTCGTGGGCACCACGCTGCAGATCGTCGGCGAGAACCTGTGCGAAGCGCTCGACCTGCGCTCCGGCGCGCGCGTGCTCGACGTCGCCGCCGGCAACGGCAACGCCACGCTCGCGGCCGCGCGCCGCTGGTGCGACGTGACCTCCACCGACTACGTGGCCTCGCTGCTCGAGTCCGGGCGGGCGCGCGCGCAGGCCGAAGGCCACACGATCCGGTTCCAGGAAGCCGACGCCGAGAACCTGCCGTTCCCCGACGCGTCGTTCGACGCGGTGATGTCCACCTTCGGCGTGATGTTCACCCCGAACCAGGACAAGGCGGCGAGCGAGCTCGCGCGCGTCTGCAAGCCCGGCGGCAGGATCGGCCTGGCGAACTGGACGCCCGAGAGCTTCATCGGACAACTGTTCAAGACGATCGGCAAGTACATCCCGCCCGCGCCGGGCGTCAAATCGCCGGCACTGTGGGGCACGAAGGCAAGGCTCGAGGAGCTCTTCGGCAAGACCGCGCAGGAGATCCGCACGACCAGCCGCGAGTTCACCTTCCGCTACCGCTCGCCGGCACACTGGATCGAAGTGTTCCGCACCTACTACGGCCCGATGAACAAGACCTTCGGCGCGCTCGATGCCGGGAAGCAGGCTGCCTTCACCCAGGACTTGCTGGCGCTCATGGAGCGCGACAACCGCTCGGGCGACGGCACGCTGGTGCTGCCGAGCGACCGAATTCCTCGACATCCAGCGGAAACTCGCGTCGCGCCCGAGCTTCGACGAGGTGCGGATCGCCGGAGTACCCGAGCGGGAAATCCGACGCTATGGTGGAGCGCGACGGCATCGCCCTGGACGAGAACACGTGGAACGAAGACGTCGCGGCTGGCGCGAACCCGGATCTAGTGGATCTCGGGCTCCGCCGTCGGCGCGGTGCCCTCGAGGAAATCGAAGTCGCAGCCTTCGTTCGCCTGCTTCACGTGGCGCGAGAAGATGGCGCCGTAGCTGCGCTCGTACTTGGGCGGCGGGCGCTTCCAGGCGGCCTTGCGCTTCGCCATCTCCTCGTCGGAGATCTTCAGGTTGAGCGCGCTTCTTGTCGACGTCCAGCTCGATCAGGTCGCCGTTCCTGCACGAAGGCGAGCGGGCCGCCGACGTAGGCTTCGGGCGCGACATGCAGGACGCAGGTGCCGTAGCTGGTGCCGCTCATGCGCCCGTCCGACAGCCGCACCATGTCCTTCACGCCCTGCTTGATGAGCTTCTTCGGCATCGGCAGCATGCCCCACTCCGGGAAGCCCGGGCCGCCGAGCGGCCCGGCGTTCTTCAGCACCAGCACCGAGGAGGCGTCCACGTCGAGGTCGTCGCGGTCGATCCGCGCCGCCATGTCGTTGTAGTCCTCGAACACCACCGCGCGGCCGGTGTGCTGCAGCAGCTTCGGGTCCGCGGCGCTGGTCTTGATCACCGCGCCGTCGGGCGCGAGATTGCCGCGCAGCATGACGATGCCGCCCGAGGCCTTCAGCGGCTTGTCGCGCGGCAGGATCACGTCCGCGTTCCAGACCTTTGCGCCCTCGATGTTCTCGCCGAGCGTCTTGCCGTTCACTGTCTTCGCCGAGAGATCGAGCAGATCCCTCAGCTGAGAAGAGCAGGGCGCGCAGGCCGCCGGCGTAGAAGAAATCCTCCATCAGGTACTTGTCGCCCGAGGGCCGCACGTTGGCGATCACCGGCGTCTTCGCCGAGATCTCGTTGTAGCGCTCGAGCGGAAAGGCGAGGCCGGCGCGCCCGGCCATCGCCACCAGGTGCACGATGGCGTTGGTCGAGCCGCCCATCGCCATCAGCGTGGTGATGGCGTTGTCGAAGGAACCCGCGGACAGGAAATCGCGCGGCTTGAGGTCCTCCCACACCATCTCGACGATGCGCTTGCCGGTGAGCGTCGCCATGCGCGCGTGGTTCGAGTCCGGCGCGGGGATCGACGAGTAGCCGGGCAGCGTGAAGCCGAGCGCCTCCGCGAGCGACATCATGGTCGCCGCGGTGCCCATGGTCATGCAGGTGCCCGGCGAGCGCGCGATGGTGTCCTCGATGTCCTGCCAGTCGCGCTCCGTGATGCGCCCGGCGCGCAGCTCGTCCCAGTACTTCCAGGTGTCGGAGCCCGAGCCCAGCGTCTGGTCGCGCCAGTGGCTGTTCAGCATCGGGCCCGCCGGCAGGTAGATCGCCGGCAGGTTCATGCTGGTCGCGCCCATGATCAGCGCCGGCGTGGTCTTGTCGCAGCCGCCCATCAGCACGCAGCCGTCCACCGGGTAGGAGCGCAGCAGCTCCTCGGTCTCCATGGCGAGGAAGTTGCGGTACATCATGGTGGTGGGCTTCTGCATCGGTCTCGGCGAGCGCCATCGCCGGCATCTCCAGCGGGAAGCCGCCCGCCTGCCACACGCCGCGCTTCACTTCCTCGGCGCGCTGGCGGAAGTGGGTGTGGCAGTGGTTGATGTCCGACCAGGTGTTGATGATGGCGATCACCGGCTTGCCCGCGTAGTCGCTGCGGTCGTAGCCCATCTGCGCGGTGCGCGAGCGGTGGCCGAAGGAGCGCAGGTCCTTCACGCCGAACCAGCGGTGCGAGCGCAGTTCTTCCGGGCGCTTTCTCATGCAGCGATTGTATTAAACTTCGCGCGGGAGGAATCATGCACCGACTGTTTAAATGCGCGCTGGCGCTGCTCGCCGGGTTGTCGTCAGGCGCCGTGCAGGCCCAGGCCTGGCCGACGAAGCCGATCAGGATCGTCATTCCGTTCGTCGCCGGCGGCTCCTCCGACATCGTCGGCCGCGCCATCGGCTCGAAGTTCCAGGAATACCTCGGTCAGCCTGCGGTGGTAGAGAACCGCCCGGGCGCGAACGGGTCGATCGCCGCCGAATTCGTCGCGAAGTCCGATGCCGACGGCTACACCATCCTGGTCGGCTCGATCGGCGTGTTCTCGATCAATGCGGCGCTGTTCAAGGACCTGCGCTACCACCCGGTGCGCGACTTCGCGCCGATCACGCTGGCGGTGACCACGCCGAACGTGCTCGTCACGCGGCCCGACCTGCCGGCGAACTCGATGAAGGAGCTGGTCGAGTTCGCGAAGAAGAACCCCGGGCAAGCTGTCGTACTGTTCGAGCGGCACCGGCTCCTCGGACCACCTGACCGGCGAGCTCCTCAAGCAGGGCGCGGGAATCTTCGCCGTGCACGTGCCGTACCGCGGCGGCGCCGCATGCCAGACCGACATCATGGGCAGCCAGGTCGATTTCTCGTTCCAGAACCTCGGCGCCGTCACCAACTACATCAAGGGCGCGAGGATGAAGGCGCTCGCGGTCACGGCGCAGTCGCGCCATCCGCAGCTTCCCAACGTGCCGCCGACCGCCGAGGCGGGCTTTCCGGACCTGATCGTCACCTCCTGGCAGGCGGTCGCCGCGCCGATCAAGACGCCGCGCGAAATCGTGGCAAAGCTCAACGAGCCGCGGTGCGCGCCCTGCGCTCGCCCGACGTGCGCGAGCGCATGACCGCGATCGGCTTCGACGTCGTCGCCGGCAGCGCGGAGGAATTCGGCCAGTTCATGAAGGCCGAGGTGGATCGCTGGACGCGCGTGGTGCAGCGCGGTGGCATCCAGCCGGACTAGACTGCGCCCGATGGCCAGCAAAAAGCGCCCCGAGCCGAAGATCGTCCGCCCGGACGACATCGATCCGCACCACAACTGGAACCGGCCGCTGCAGGCGCCGGGCCACACGCAGGTCGATTTCGAGGAGCGGGTCAATTTCCGGCGGCTGCACGACTACCGCCTCGCGCGCACGCGCGCCGCGCTCGCCAACTCGGGCCTGGGCGCGCTGCTGTGCTTCGACCAGCACAACATCCGCTACACCACCAGCACGGTGATCGGCGAGTGGGCGCGCGACAAGCTCACGCGCTACTCGCTGCTCACCGGCAACGGCGACCCGTACATCTGGGACTTCGGCTCGGCGGCGCAGCCACCACAAGCTGCACGCGCCCTGGCTGCACCAGGACCATTGCCGCGCCGGGCTGCTCGGGCATGCGCGGCGCGGTCGGCGCCGACATCGACGCTGTTCCGCGACGCGGCGAAGGAGATCAAGGCGATCCTCGACGGCCGAGGGCGTGGCGAACATGCCGCTCGGCGTCGACGTGGTCGAGCCGCCGATGCTGTTCGAGCTGCAGAAGGAAGGCATCGAGGTGCGCGACGGCCAGCAGGTGATGCTGCAGGCGCGCGAGGTGAAGAACATCGACGAGCTGACGCTGCTCAACATGGCCGCGGCGATGGTGGACGGCGTCTACCAGGACATCGCCGAGGCGCTCAAGCCCGGCGTGCAAGGAGTCGCGAGATCGTCGCGCTCGCCACCAAGCGGCTCTACGAGATGGGCTCGGACTGCGTCGAGGCGATCAACTCGATCTCGGGCGAGCGCTGCTCGCCGCACCCGCACAACTTCACCGACCGCCTGATCCGCCCGGGCGACCAGGCGTTCTTCGACATCATCCAGTCGTTCATGGGCTACCGCACCTGCTACTACCGCACCTTCAACGTCGGGCGCGCCACCGGCCCGCAGCGCACCGCCTACCGCAAGGCGCGCGAGTGGATGGACAAGGCGATCGAGCTGCTCAAGCCCGGCATGAGCACCGACAAGATCGCGCGCCGCGCTGCCCGAAGGCGCAGGACGATCGGCTTCGCCAGCGAGATGGACGCCTTCGGCCTCAACTTCTGCCACGGCCTCGGGCTCGGCCTGCACGAGCGGCCGCTGATCTCGCGCCTGAATTCGCTTCCGCGAGCCGATCGAGCTCAAGGCCGGCATGGTGTTCGCGGTGGAGACCTACTGCCCGGCGACGCGACGGCGTCTCCGCCGCGCGCATCGAGGAGGAGGTGATCCTCACGCCGAAGGGCGCCAAGATCATCTCGCTCTACCCGGCCGAGGAGCTGCCGATCGCCAACCCCTACTGAAGGACACGAGCAGCTCGGCTGGATCGGCACCGGCCGCATGGGCTACGCGATGGCCGAGCGCCTCGCCAAGGGCGGCTGCGACATCGCGGTCTGGAACCGCACCGGCCAAGGCCGAGCCGCTCGCGAAGTACGGCGCGAAGGTCGCGGACCAGCTCGCCGAACTCGCCGCGCGCGACATCGTGTTCTGCATGGTGTCGACCTGGAAGGACGTGAAGGAGGTGATGGGCGAGGCTGCTGGCCGGGCAAGGCGCAGCCGCAGCATGGTGGTCGAGTGCTCGTCGATCTCGCTCGAAGGCTCGGCCGAGCTGCGCGAAATGCTCGCGCAAGCGCGGCATCGAGCTCCTCGCCGCGCCGGTGTCGCGGCAACGCCAAGGTGATCAAGGCGGGCAAGCTCTCGTTCGTCGTGCTCCGGCCCGAAGACGGCCTTCGACGAGGCGCGCCGCTACCTCGAAGATGATCGGCGCCGGCGTCGAGCTACGTCGGCGAGGGCGAGCTCGCGCGCATCGTCAAGATCTGCCACAACGTGTTCCTCGGCGTGGTGACCCAGTCGCTGGCCGAGATCACCGTGCTCGCGCAGAAGGCGGGCGTGCCGCGCCACGCCTTCCTCGATTTCCTCAACCAGAGCGTGATGGGCTCGATGTTCACGCGCTACAAGACGCCGGCCTTCGTCAACCTCGACTTCAAGGTGACGTTCACGCCCGAGCTGCTGCGCAAGGACATGGACCTCGGCCTGGACGCGGGGCGCAAGTTCGAGGTGCCGATGCCGCTCGCCTCGGTCACGCGCGACCTGGTCCAGACGATGATCGGCAGCGGCATGACCGAGGAGGATTTCGCGACGCTGCTGCTGCAGCAGGCGCAGGCGTCCGGGATCGAGTTGCAAGCCGGAAAACGTGGAGGTGAAAGATGGGCTTTCGTAAACTGCTGATCGCGCGTGCTGGCACTCGTCGCCTCGATGCAGGCCTTCTGCGCAGAACTACCCGACCAAGCCGGTGCGGCTGGTCATCGCGTTCACGCCCGGGCAGCTCGACCGACATCATCGGCCGCGTGGTGGCGGCGAAGCTGCCGGAGATGTGGGGCCAGCCGGTGGTGGCGGAGAACCGCGTCGGCGCCGGCGGCTCGATCGGCTCGGCGGTGGTGGCGAAGGCCGACGCCCGACGGCTACACGCTGCTCGCCAATTCCTCGGCGCACGTCGGCCAACCCGGCGATCTACGCCAAGCTGCCCTACGACACGCTGAAGGACTTCACCAACCTCGCGCTGCTCGGCGGCGGGCCGAACGTGCTGATCGTCAGCCCGGACGCGGGCTGGAAGTCGCTCGCGCGACTTCGTCGACGCGGCGAAGGCGAATCCCGGCAAGCTCAATTTCGCCTCCGCCGGCATCGGCAGCGGCACGCACTTCAACCTGGAGAAGCTCAAGATCGCGACCGGCATCGACGTCACGCACATGCCGTACAAGGGCACGCCGGAGGCGATCGCCGACACCATCGGCGGCCGCGTGTGCTGCTACTGGGCGCCGCTCAACGCCGCGCTGCCGCACGTGCAACGGCGGCAAGGCGCTGGCGCTCGCGGTGTCCACGCGCGCAAGCGCTCGCCGCTGCTGCCGAACGTGCCGACGGTCGCCGAGCAGGGCTACCCGGGCTTCGACTACACGCTGTGGTTCGGCCTGTGGGGCCCGGCGAAGCATGCCGGCGGACATCGCCGCGAAGATCAACAAGGACGTGCAACGCGGCGCTCGCCGAGCCCGGACCTGCAAGGGCCGGCTGGCGAAGCTCGGCACCGAGCCGGGCAACCTGACGATCCCGGAGTTCACGCGACTTCGTGCGCAAGGAAATCGAGGAGACGAAGAAGATCCTGCAGGCCGCCGGCATCAAGCCGCAGTAGCGAGCCTAGGCGCTCTGAGCGGCACGCCGAGTCAGGCGCTGCAGTTCCTCGAAGGACAGCCCTTCGACGATGTCCACGACGTGAAGGCCGTCGGCCTTCACGTCGATCACCGCGAGGTCGGTGTAGACGCGGTTCACGCAGCGCGCGCCGGTGAGCGGGTAGCTGCAGCGCTCGACGATCTTGCTTTCGCCCTCCTTGGTGAGGTGCTCCATCATCACCAGCACCTTCTTCGCGCCGACGGCGAGGTCCATCGCGCCGCCGACCGCGGGGATCGCGTCGGCGCCGCCGGTGTGCCAGTTGGCGAGGTCGCCCGCCGACCGAAACCTGGAACGCGCCGAGCACGCAGAAGTCGAGGTGCCGGCCGCGGATCATGCCGAAGGAGTCGGCGTGGTGGAAGAACGACGCCGCCGGTGAGCAGCGTCACCGGCTCCTTGCCGGCGTTGATCAGGTCCTCGTCCTCCTCGCCCTGGCGCCGGGCGCGGGCCGATGCCGAGCACGCCGTTCTCGCTGTGCAGGATGATCTCGCGGTCCTTCGGGCAGGTGGTCGGCGACCAGCGTCGGCAGGCCGATGCCGAGGTTGACGTAGGCGCCCTCGGGGATGTCGCGCGCCACGCGCGCGGCGATCTGGTTGCGGTCGAGCTTTTTCATGCGACTTTCCTCAGCGGCGGCGATGCGCACGACGCGCTTGCACGAAGATGCCCGGCGTGACGACGGCTTCCGGGTCGAGCTCGCCGAGCTCGACGGTCTCGCGCACCTGCGCCACGGTGCACTTCGCCGCCGCCGCCATGATCGGGCCGAAATTGCGCGCGGTCTTGCGGTAGGTGAGGTTGCCCCAGCGGTCGGCGCGGTCGGCCTTGATCAGCGCGTAGTCGGCGTGGATCGGGTACTCGAGCACGTAGTCGCGGCCGTCGATGCGGCGCGTCTCCTTGCCCTCGGCGAGCCGCGTGCCGAACGCGGTCGGCGTGAAGAAGGCGCCGATGCCGGCGCCCGCGGCGCGGATGCGCTCGGCGAGCGTGCCCTGCGGCACCAGCTCGAGCTCGAGCTCGCCGGCGCGGTACAGCCTTGTCGAAGTGCCAGGAGTCGGTCTGGCGCGGGAACGAGCAGAGGATCTTGCGCACGCGCTTCGGCGCCGATCAGCGCGGCGAGCCCGCGTCGGCGTTGCCGGCGTTGTTGTTGACGACGGTGAGATCGCGCGCGCCCTGCGCGATCAGGCAGTCGATCAGCTCGCGCGGGCATGCCGGCGTTGCCGAAGCCGCCGATCATCACGGTGGCGCCGTCGGGCACGTCGGCGAGCGCGGCTTCGCGGCGCTGGCGAAGAATTTGTTGATCATGGGGGGCGTAGACGGGTGGCGGCCATTATAAACTCGGCCCTCATGGCAACCACCCACGTCTTCAAGGCGGCGCCGCTGGCGCGCGCCATCGAGGCGATCGTCGCTGCGGGCGGTAGCGAGCCGCGCGAGGCGAAGATCGTCGCCGAGAACCTGGTCACCGCGAATCTGACCGGCCACGATTCGCACGGCGTCGGCATGATCCCGCGCTACGTCGAATCGCTGCTCGAAGGCGGCCTGGAGGTCAACCAGCATCCGAAGATCGAAGTTCGACGGCGGCGCGCATGATTTCGCTCGACGGCCAGGCAGGGCTACGGCCAGGTGATCGGCCTGGAGGCGATGGAGATCGGCATCGAGCGCGCGCAGCGAGCACGGCATGTGCGTGATGGGGCTCGGCCAATGCGCACCACCTGTGCCGCATCGGCCAGTGGGCCGAGCAGGCGGTGGCCGCGGGCCTGGTTTCGCATGCAGTTTCGCCAACGTCATCTCGCGCTCCATCGTCGCGCCCTACGGCGGCGCGCGACGCGCGCTTCGGCACCAACCCGGTGCACCATCGGCATCCCGATCCCGGACGAGCCGCCGTTCATCCTCGACATGGCGACGAGCGCGCGTGGCGCAGGGCAAGATGCGCGTCGCGCACAACAAGGGCGAGAAGGCTGCCGCCCGGGCTGGCTGCATCGACGACAAGGGCAATCCCGACGGCCGACCCGAAGCTACGGCGTCATCGAGCCCTTCGGCGCGCTACGCACCTTCGGCCTGCACAAGGGCTACGGCCTGGCCGTGGTCTGCGAACTGCTCGGCGGCGCGCTCACCGGCGGCGGCACCTGGCACACCGACGACCGCTCGCAAGAAGCGCGTGCTGGAACGGCATGCTGACCGATCCTCATCGACCCGAACAAGCTCGGCACCGCGGCGCCCTTCGAGCGCGAGGCGCGCGAGTTCATCGCCTGGGTGAAGCAATCGCCGCCTGCGCCGGGCATGGACCGGGTGCGCATCGCGGGCGATCCGGAGCGCGAGACGCGCGCCAAGCGCGAGAAGGACGGCATCTCGGTGGACGCGAACACCTGGCTCGAGATCCATGCCGCCGGCGCAAAGGTCGGCGTCACTGCAGAGACCGTGGATCGGCTCGCACGCGGTTAGGCGAAGCGTCGCCGCGCGGCGACCCTCAGCGGCACCTGTTCTGAGAAGGCACTTTCAATAGGTTTTATAACCTATTGAATAATATGCTATTTAATTTCAAGAATCTCCCTCTCAAAACGTCGCTAAGTCTTTGTCAGGCCTGAAATTTGGCTTGACCTTGCGCCCGTCTTTTCCCTTAAAGTGGGAAAAGGTAGAAAAAAGTGGCGGAAAAAGGGGAGATGCCCGCAGCGCCCCGGGCCGCCAGAGGAAAAACAGGGCATGGGTGGGACATTTCACGGCGCAACGGTGGTCACGCTGGACGCCAAGGGGCGGCTCGCCATCCCACGCGCCATCGCGACGCGCTGCTCGCCGAGCGCGAGGCGCATCGTGCTCACCGCGCACCCCGACGGCTGCCTGCTCCTCTATCCCGGCGCCGCCTGGGAGCCGGTGCGCGCGCAAGGTCGAGACCTTTCCAGCTTTCAACGCGCAGGCGAGCTGGTGGAAGCGCCTGCTGGTCGGCTTCGAGGAGCACGTCGCGCCCGACGCGCTCGGGCCGCGATCCTGGTCTCGCCGGCGCTGCGCAAGATCGCCAAGCTCGAGCGCGACGTGATGCTGGTCGGGCAGGGCAGCTACTTCGAGCTCTGGGACGCGGGCCTGTGGAACGCGAAGCTCGCCGCACGCGCTCGTCCGGCCCGGCCGCGCCGCCGCCGGGCACGGAGAATTTCTCGCTGTGAGCGCGCGTGCGCACCCGATGAGCGCCGCTCCCGCTCACACGTGCCGTCCTCGCCGACGAAGCGTCGACGCGCTCGCGCGATGCGCGCCGGACGGCGTCTACGTGGACGCGACCTTCGGCCGCGGCGGCCACAGCCGCGCTGATCCTCGCGCGGCTCGGGCCCGCGCGGCCGGCTGATCGCGCTCGACCGCGATCCGGAGGCGGTCGCGGCGGCGCGCGAGATCGCCGATCCGCGCTTTTCGCATCGTGCACGCGCGCTTCAGCGAGCTGGCGCAGGCGCTCGACGCGCAGGGCGTGGCGCAGGTGCACGGCGTGCTGCTCGACCTGGGCGTGTCCTCGCCGCAGCTCGACGACGCCGGAGCGCGGCTTCAGCTTCCGCGCCGACGGCGCCGCTCGACATGCGCATGGACCCGACGCGGGGCGAGACCGCGGCGGAGTGGCTGGCGCGCGGCGAACGAAGCAAGAAATCAGGGAGGTCGATCAGCGACTATGGCGAAGAACGGTTTGCTAAACAGATTGCAAAGGCGATTGTTGCTGCTCGGGCACGCGAGCCTATCCGCACGCACCCGGCAACTTGCCGATGCTCGTGGGTGCGGCGGTCCGCACGCGCGAGCCGGGCCAGGATCCGGCGACGCGCACCTTTCAGGCTCTACGGATTCACGTCAATCAGGAGCTTGAGGAGCTGGCGCTAGCGCTGCCGCAGGCGCTCGACGCTGCTCGCGCCCGGCGGGCGGCTGGCGGTGATCAGCTTCCATTCGCTGGAGGACCGCATCGTCAAGCGCTTCCTGCGCGACGCGGCGCCGCCGGCGACAGCTGCCCGAGCGGCCTGCCGGTGCGCGCCACGCGAGCTGCCGCAGCCGCGGCTGCAGCTCGTCGGCAAGCCGGTGCGCGCCTCGGACGCCGAGAAGTCGCACGCCAATCCGCGCGCGCGCAGCGCCGTGCTGCGCGTGGCCGAGAAGAGCTCGACGCTGAGCACGCGCCATGGCGACGCTGAACCTCCTCCTCCTCGCTCGTGCTCGTCGCCTGCGCGCTCGGCGCTCGTCACCTCGCAGCACCAGGCGCGCAAGCTGTTCGCCGAGCTCGAGCGCGAGCAGGAGCGCGCGCGCAGAGCTCGACGTCGAGTACGGCCAGCTGCAGCTCGAAGCAGAGCACCTGGGCGCATGCACGCGCGCGTCGAGACGATCGCCGCGCGAGCAGCTGCGGCATGCGCGTGCCCGACCGCGACGCGCGTGCAGATCGTGACGCTCGACGCCGGCGCAGGAGGCGCGCGCGATGAACGTTCGCGAAGCGCACGCCGGTGCTGCGCCTGCAGCTCGCCGGTCTGGCGCTCGCGCCTGGTGCTGCGCGCTGCTGCTCGCGCGGCTTCGCGCGTGCTCGCCGGCCGCGCGGTCTACCTGCAGGCGCTGAACACCGACTTCCTGCAGGCGAAGGGCGAGGCGCGCTACGGCGCGCGTGCTCGAGATGCCGGCCACGCGCGGCCGCGATCATCGACCGCAACGGCGAGGCGCTCGCCATCTCCACGCCGGTGAAGTCGATCTGGGCGATCCCCGACGACGTGCGAGGCCGACGCCGGCGCAGCTGCAGCGCGCTCGCGCAGCGCTGCTCGAGCATGACCGCGCGCGAGCTGCGCCAGCAAGCTCGCCGACACGGACCGCGAGTTCGTCTACCTCAAGCGCCAGATTCCGCCCGAGATGGCCGACACGCGTCGCCGCGCTGCGGCATCCCGGGCGTCTTCCAGCAGCGCGAGTACCGCCGCTACTACCCGGCCGGCGAGGTGATGGCGCACGTGTCGGCTTCACCGGCGTCGACGACGCGGCCAGGAAGGCATCGAGCTCGCCTACCAGGAGCGGCTCGCCGGCGAGCCGGCAGCCGCGCGCGTGATCAAGGACCGGCTCGGGCCGCATCGTCGAGGACGTCGAGAGCATCCGCGCGGCCGCGCGACGGCCGCGACCTCACGCTCGCGCTCGACAGCAAGCATCCAGAACCTCGCCTATCGCGAGCTG
The DNA here is from genome assembly GCA_963738635.1 of uncultured Alphaproteobacteria bacterium. Classification (GTDB taxonomy): domain Bacteria; phylum Pseudomonadota; class Alphaproteobacteria; order Rhodobacterales; family Rhodobacteraceae; genus JAOADN01. The sequence goes on from CAVTXE010000012.1 coordinate 17,707, forward strand.
AAGGCCGCGGTCGAGCAGCACCGCGCCAAGGCCGGCGCGCATCGTGGTGCTCGACGCGACGACGGGCGAAGTGCTGGCGCTGGCCAACCTGCCCGACCTACAACCCGAACAACCGCGCGCAGCTCGACCGGCGCGCAGCTGCGCAACCGCGCCGTCACCGACACTGTTCGAGCCGGGCTCGACGCTGAAGCCGTTCACCGTCGCCGCGGCGCTCGAGGCGGGCAGCGTGACGCCGCAGACGCACGATCCAGACCGCGCCCGGCACGCTGACGCATCGGCGACTGCGACCATCCGCGACGCGCATCCCGAGCGGCGCGCTGACCGTGGCGCAGGTGATCCAGAAGTCCTCCAACGTCGGCGCCGCCAAGATCGCGCTGGCGCTGCCGCGCCGAGGCGCATGTGGGACGCTGTTCACGCGCGTCGGCTTCGGCGCCGCGCCGCAGACTCGGCTTTCCCGGGCGAGGCGAGCGGCACGGCTGCGGCCCTGCGAAGACCTGGCGGCCGATCGAGCAGGCGACGATGGCCTACGGCCACGGCATCTCGGTGTAGCCTGCTGCAGCTGGCGCGCGCCTACACGGTGTTCGCCCGCGACGGCGAGCTGGTGCCGCTGTCGCTCCTGCAAGCGCGACGCGCCGCCGCGCCGGCAAGCGCGTGATCTCGCCGGAGACGGCGCGCGCGGTGCGCGCGCATGCTGGAGCTGGCGGTGCAGCCCGGCGGCACCGCGCCGCGCGCGCAGATCATGGGCTATCGCGTCGCCGGCAAGACCGGCACCGCGCACAAGCAGGAGAACGGCGGCTACGCGGCGCGACAAGTACGTGTCCTCGTTCGTCGGCTTCGCGCCGGTCTCCGACCCGCGCCTGGTGATCGCGGTGATGATCGACGAGCCCGCGCGCGGGCAAGTACTACGGCGGCGACGGTGGCCGCGCCGGTGTTCGCCAGGTGATGGCGGGCGCGCTGCGCATGCTGCGGCGTGCCGCCACGACGCGCCGCTGAAGCCGATCGAGCTGCCGCCGCCGGGCGAGGTGCGACGGAAAGCATCGAGGCGAGACGCGTGACGCCGAGTCGTGCGCGCACGGACGATGCGCGCTGCTCGACCGGCTCGCGCAGCTCAGGCGTGCCGCGATCGACGCGGCCTCACCGCCGACAGCCGCGCGCGTGCGCGCCGGGCGACGTCTTCGTCGCCTATCCGGGCGAGCGCAGCCGACGGCCGCGCGCTACATCGCCGAGGCGATCGCGCGCGGCGCGGCGGCGGTGCTCTGGGAGCGCGACGGCTTCGCCTGGGACGAGCGGCTGGCGCGTGCCGAACCTGCGCGCGTCGACGGACCTGCAGCGCGCAGGCCGGCGCGCTCGCGCACGAGGTCTACGGCCGCCCGTCGCGAGACGCTGTGGATCGTGCGGCGTGACCGGCACCAACGGCAAGACCTCGTGCAGCCAGTGGATCGCGCAGGCGCTCGCGACGCCGGCGCGCAAGCGCGCCGTGATCGGCACGCTCGGCAACGGCTTCGCCGGCGCGCTGCGCCGAGGCGACGAACACCACGCCGGACGCGATCGTGCTGCAGCGCGCTGCTCGCCGACTACCTGCGCCGCGGCGCGCAGCGCGCGTGGCGATGGAAGTCTCGTCGCCACGGCCTCGACCAGGGGCGCGTCGAACGGCGTCGAGTTCGACGTGCGCGCTGTTCACCAACCTCACGCGCGACCACCTCGACTACCACGGCACGATGGAGGCCTACGCGCGAGGCCAAGGCACGGCTGTTCGACGCGCGCGGGCTCGAGCACGCGGTGCTCAACCTCGACGACGCGTTCGGCGTGCAGCTCGCCGCGCGACTGCGCGCGGCGCGGCGTGCGCACGCATCGGCTACGGCTTCGAGCGCGGCCGCGCGGCCGCCGCGTGCATGCGCGAGCGCGCGATCTGCGCTGTCCGACGCACGGCGTCGCGCTTCGAGCTCGACAGCGACTGGGGCGCGGCGCGACGTCGACAGCGCCGCTGCTCGGGCGCTTCAACGTCGTCCAACCTGCTCGGCGTGCTCGGCGCGCTGCTCGCCGCCGGCGTCGCCGTTCGACGCAGGCGGTCGCGCGCGCTCGCGCGCGCTCGCAGCCGGTGCCCGGGCGCATGCGAGCGCATCGGCGGCGGCGCGGCGCCGCTGGTGGTGGTCGACTACGCGCACACGCCCGGATGCGCTGGAGAAGGCGCTGCAGGCGCTGCGCGCCGTCGCGCGGCGCGCGCGGCGGGCGCCTGGTCGTGCGTGTTCGGCTGCGGCGGCGACCGCGACCGCGGCAAGCGCCCGCTGATGGGCGCGGTCGCCGCGCGCCTCGCCGACCGCGTCGTGCGTCACCAGCGACAACCCGCGCAGCGAGGATCCGCGCGCGATCATCGACGCAGATCGTCGCGGGCATGCACGCGCGCCGCACGAGGTCGATCGCGGACCGCGCAGCGCGCGATCGATCGCCGCGGTGCGCCGCGGCGCGCGCCGGCGACGTCGTGCTGATCGCCGGCAAGGGCCACGAGACCTACCAGGAGATCGCCGGGCGAGCGCCTGCCGTTCTCGCGACGCGCGAGGTCGCGCGCGCGGCGCTCGGCGCGCAGGGCGGAAGCGATGATGACGCCTCGCCGAGGCCGCCGCGCGCGATCGGGCGCGCGCGTCGGCGGCGCGCGACGCGCGCTTCACGGCGGTGTCGCACCGACAGCGCGCACGATCGACGCGCGGCGAGCTGTTCGTCGCGCTGCGCGGCGAGCGCTTCGACGGCCACGAGTTCGTCGGCGAGGCCGCGCGCGCGCGGCGCGGCCGCGGCGCTGGTCGATCGCGGCTGCGGCGCGGCGCAGCGCCGGACTGCCGCTGATCGTCGGTCGACGACACGCGCGCTCGCGCTCGGGCGCGCTCGCCGCGCACTGGCGCGGCGCGCTTCGCGCATGCCGCTGATCGCGCATCACCGGCAGCAACGGCAAGACCACGGTCAAGGAGATGCTCGCCGCGATCCTGCGCGCGCACTGCGGCGACGCGGCGCGGTGCTCGCCACCGCGGGCAACCTGAACAACGACATCGGCCTGCCGCTGACGCTGCTGCGGCTGCGCGCGCAGCCATCGCTACGCGGTGATCGAGATGGGCATGAACCACCCGGGCGAGATCGGCTACCTCGCCGCGCATCGCGCAGCCCGACGGTGGCGCTGGTCAACAACGCGCAGCGCGCGCACCTGGAATTCATGGGCGCGTCGAGGCGGTCGCCGCGAGCCAAGGGCGAGATCTACGCGCGCTTGCCGCCGACGGCATCGCGGTGGTCAACGCCGACGATCGCGCTACGCCGGCTACTGGCGCGGCTCGCGCGGCGCGCGCCGCGTGCGTCGACTTCGGCCTCGAGCAGCCGGCGCGACGTGCAGCGGCCGCTACGCGCTGCAGGCGCCTCGGCAGCGAGATCGCGCTCGCGACGCCCGACGGCGAGCGTCGCGGTCGACGCTGCAGGTGCCGGGCGTGCACAACGTGCGCAACGCGCTCGCCGCCGCGGCCGCGGCGCTACGCCGCCGGCGTCGCGCCGCGCGGCGATCGCAGCGCGGGCCTGGCGCGCTTCGCCGGCGTCAACGGGCGCCTGCAGCGTCAAGCCGCGGCCGCAGCGGCGCGACGCTGATCGACGACACCTACAACGCCAATCCCGGACTCGGTGCGCGCGGCGATCGACGTGCTCGCGGCGCTGCCCGGGCCGACGCGTGCTGGTGCTGGGCGACATGGGCGAGCTCGGCGACGCGCGGCGCGCAGTTCCACGCCGAGGTCGGCGCGCTACGCGCAGGAGCGCGGGCATCGACGCGCTGTTCGCGCTCGGCGAGCTGAGCCGCGCACGCGGCGCGAGGCGTTCGGCGCGGGCGGCGAGCACTTCGACGCAGCTCGAGGCGCTGCTCGCCGCGCCGCAGCGCGAAGCCGCGCCGGGACGCACGATGCTGGTGAAGGGCTCGCGCTTCATGCGCATGGAGCGCGTCGTCGACGCGCTCGCGGTCGACGGAGGAGAGGCGCCGATGCTGCTTGAACTCGCCCAATGGCTCGCGCAGGACGTCCGCGCCTTCAACGTCTTCAGCTACATCACGCTGCGCGCGGTGCTCGCCGCGCTGACCGCGCTCGTCGATCTCGCTTCGTCGTCGGCCCGGCGATGATCCGCAAGCTCACCGCCTACAAGATCGGCCAGTCGGTGCGCGACGACGGCCCGCAGACGCACCTGATCAAGGCCGGCACGCCGACCATGGGCGGCGCGCTGATCCTGGTGTCGATCGGCATCACCACGCTGCTGTGGGCGCGACCTGCCGAACCGCTACGTCTGGGTCGTGCTGCTGGTGACGCTCGGCTTCGGCGCCATCGGCTGGGTCGACGACTACCGCAAGGTGGTGCACCGCAATCCCGAAGGGCCTGTCGGCGCGCGCGAAGTTCTTCTGGCAGTCGGTGATCGGCCTGGCCGCCGCGGTGCTACCTCGCTTAGCTAGCGCAGACGCTGCCGGCGCAGACCGAGCTGATCGTGCCGTTCTTCAAGAACGTCGCCTATCCGCTGGGCGCGATCGGCTTCATCGTGCTCGACCTACTTCGTGATCGTCGGCACCTCGCAACGCGGTGAACCTGACCGACGGCCTCGACGGCCTGGCGATCATGCCGACGGTGATGGTCGGCGGCGCGCTCGGCGATCTTCGCCTACGTCGCCGGCAACGCGGTGTTCTCGAAGTACCTCGGCTTGCCCTACATCCCCGGCGCGGGCGAGCTGGCGGTGTTCTGCGGCGCGCTGGCCGGCGCGGGGCTCGGCTTCCTCTGGTTCAACGCCTATCCGGCGGAAGTGTTCATGGGCGACGTCGGCGCGCTCGCGCTCGGCGCGGCGCTCGGCACGGTCGCGGTGATCGTGCGCCAGGAGATCGTGCTGTTCATCATGGGCGGCGTGTTCGTGGTCGAGACGCTGTCGGTGATGATGCAGGTGGCTACTTCAAGCTCACCGCGGCAAGCGCATCTTCCGCATGGCGCCGCTGCACCACCACTACGAACTGAAGGGCTGGAAGGAGACCCAGGTCGTGGTGCGCTTCTGGATCATCACCATGATGCTGGTGCTGTTCGGCCTGTCGACGCTGAAGCTGCGCTGATGCGCGAGCCGACTTCACGCTGCTGCGACCTGGCCATGCGCTGAAGGCAAGCGGGTGCTGGTGCTCGGCCTGGGCGACACCGGGCTGTCGGTGCGCGCGCTGGCTCGCGCGCGCAGGGCGCGCGGCGTGCGCGTGGCCGACACGCGCGCGGCGCCGCCGGCCTGGCGCGCTGCGCAGGAGTTCGCCGCGGCGAGCTTGCACACCGGCGCCGTTCGACGACGGCGCTGCTCGACGGGCGTCGACCTGGTCGTGCATCAGCCCGGGCTTGCCGCTGCGCGAGCCGGTGCTCGCGCGACGCGCGCGCGCGCGGCATCCCGGTCGTCGGCGACATCGAGCTGTTCGCCTGGCGCGTGCGCGCGCGAAGCCGCGGCACGCGCGTGCTCGCGATCACCGGCACCAACGGCAAGAGCACCGTCACCGCGCTGGCCGGCGCGATGTGCGCGCGCCGGCGGGCGTCGACTGCGAGGTCGCCGGCAACATCGGCCCGCCGGTGCTCGACGCGCTGCTGCGCAGCGCAGGACGCCGGCGCACGCCCGAGGTCTGGGTGCTCGAGCTCTCCAGCTTCCAGCTCGAGACCACCTGAGTCGCTCGACGCCGACGCCGCGGCGATGCTGAACCTGTCCGAGGATCACCTCGACCGCTACGCCGGCATGCGACGACTACGCGCGCCGCCAAGGCGCGCATCTTCGCACGGCGACGGCGTGCAGGTGCTGAACCGCGACGATCCGCGCGTCGCTGGCGATGGCGCTGCCGGGCGCGCGCAGCGTCACCTTCGGCCTGGACGCGCCGCGCGACGACGAGCGACTTCGGGCTGATCGACGACGCGGCGAGCGCTGGCTGGTGCGCGGCGACGACGCCGCTGCTGCCGGTCGACGAGCTGCCGCTCGCCGGGCCTGCACAACGCCGCCAACGCGCTCGCCGCGCTGCGCGCTCGTGCCGCGCGATCGGGCGTGCCGCTCGACGCCGCTGCTGCGCGGCGCTGCGCAGCTTCCGCGGCCTGCCGCACCGCGTCGAGCTGCGTCGCCGAGCGCGGCGGCGTCGCGCTGCTACGACGATTCCAAGGGCACCAACGTCGGCGCCACGGTCGCCGCGCTCGACGGGCTTGGCGCAGACCGGCGGTGCTGATCGCCGGCGGCGACGGCAAGGGGCAGGACTTCGCGCCGCTCGCGCCGCGGTCGCGCGCGCACGCGCGCGCGGTGGTGCTGATCGGCCGCGACGCGCCGCTGATCGAGCGCGCGCTCGCCGGCAGCGGGCGTGCCGCTGCGAGCGCGCGGCGAGCATGGAGGAGGCGGTGCGCGCGCGCGCGCGCGCTGGCGCAGCCCGGCGACGCGGTGCTGCTGTCGCCGGCCTGCGCGAGCTTCGACATGTTCCGCAACTACCAGCATCGCGGCGAGGTGTTCGCCGCCGCGGTGCAGCGCGCTGGCGAGCGAGGCGGGCGCGCAGCTGATGCGTCTACGCCACGCCGCGCGCCGCAGCGCCGAGTACGACCGCTGCGCTCGCTGTGGGCGGCGCTGCTGCTGCTGGCGCTCGGCCTGGTGATGGTGTATTCGGCGTCGATCGCGATCGCCGAGGCGAGCCGCTTCACCGGCAGCAACGCCGGCCTACTTCCTGCTGCGCCACGGCGCTGTTCCTCGCGCGTCGGCGCTCGCGCGCCGGCGTCGCGCGTTCCAGGTGCCGCTGCGGCTCTGGCAGCAGGCCGCGCCGTGGCTGTTCCTCGCCGGCGTGGCGCTGCTCGTGCTGGTGCTGATCCCGGGCATCGGGCGCGAGGTGAACGGCGCGCGCCGCTGGCTGCCGCTGGGCGTCGTCAACCTGCAGCCCTCCGAGCTGATGAAGCTCGTTCGTGGTGCTCTACGCCGCCGACTACACGGTGCGCAAGGCACGCGCTGCATGCACGAGCTTCCAGCGCGGGCTTCCTGCCGATGTTCGGCGGTGATGCTGCGTGGTCGGCGTGGCTGCTGCTGCGCGAGCCGGACTTCGGCGCCTTCGTGGTGATCGCCGCGATCGCGATCGGCGATCCTGTTCCTCGGCGGCATGAACTGGCCGGCTGCTTCGCCGGCGCTGCTCGTGCATGCTCGCGCGTCGGCTTCGTCGCTGCTGATCCTGTCCTCGCCCTACCGCATGCAGCGCATCTTCGGCTTCATGGACCCGTGGGCCGACGCGTTCGGCAAGGGCTACCAGCTGTCGCACGCGCTGATCGCCTTCGGCCGCGGCGAATGGCTCGGCGTGGGCCTGGGCGCCAGCGTCGAGAAGCTGTTCTACCTGCCCGAGGCGCACACCGATTTCCTGCTCGCGGTGATCGCCGAGGAACTCGGCTTCGTCGGCGTGGCCGCTGGTGATCGCGCTGTTCGCCTGGCTCGTGCATGCGCGCCTTCGCCATCGGCCGCCAGGCGGCGATGCTCGAGCGCCACTTCGCCGCGCTGGTGGCGCAGGGCATCGGCATCTGGCTCGGCGTGCAGGCGTTCATCAACATGGGCGTGAACATGGGCCTGCTGCCGACCAAGGGCCTGACGCTGCCGCTGATGAGCTTCGGCGGCAGCGGCATCGTCGCCAACTGCGTCGCGCTCGGCGATCCTGCTGCGCATCGACTGGGAGAACCGCCAGCTGATGCGAGGGCGGCTCGCGTGCATGAGCCAGACGATCCTGATCATGGCGGGCGGCACCGGCGGCCACGTCTTCCCGGGGCTCGCGGTCGCCGACGAGCTGCGCGAGCGCGGCTGGCGCGTGGTCTGGCTGGGCACGCGCGCCGGCATGGAGGCGACGCTGGTGCCGCAGCGCGGCTACGAGATGGCGTGGATCCGCTTCGCCGGCGCTGCGCGGCAAGGGCCTCGCTCGCGCAGCTGCTGCTGCCGCTGCAACCTGCTCGTCGCCTTCTGGCAGGCGCGCGCGCGCGATCTTCGCGCGTGCAGCCCGACGTGGTGCTCGGCATGGGCGGCTACGTCGCGTTTCCCGGCGGCATGATGGCGGCGCTGCTCGGCCGGCCGCTCGTGATGCACGAGCAGAACGCGATCGCCGGCCTCGCCAACCGCGTGCTCGCCGGCGTCGCCGACCGGGTCGCTGGTGCGCGTTTCCCGGACGCGCTGCCAAGAGCGCGCGAGTGGACCGGCAATCCGGTGCGCGCCGAGATCGCCGCGCTCGCCGCGCCCGCGCGAGCGCTACGCGCGGCGCAGCGGGCCCGCTGCGCCTGCTCGTGGTCGGCGGCAGCCTCGGCGCGCAGGCGCTGAACGACGCGGTGCCGCAGGCGCTCGCGCTGCTGCCGGCCGGCGAGCGCCCGCAGGTCGTCCATCAGGCCGGGCGCGAAGCACCTCGACGCGCTGCGCGCGGCCTACGCGCGACGCCGGCGTCGACGGCGAGCTGCGTCGCCTTCATCGACGACATGGCGCGCGCGCTACGCCGAGGCCGACCTGGTGATCTGCCGCGCCGGCGCGATGACCGTCGCCGAGCTCGCCGCCGCCGGCGTGGCGAGCGTCCTGGTGCCGTTCCCGCACGCGGTGGACGACCACCAGACGGCGAACGCGCGCTTCCTCGCCGACGCGCGGCGCGGCGATCCTGCTGCCGCAGCGCGGAGCTCACGCCGGAGCGCCTCGCCGCGCTGCTGCGCGCGCTCGACGCGCGAGCGCCTGCTCGCGATGGCGCGCAAGGCGCGCGCGCTGGGCAAGCCCGACGCGGCGCGCGTCGGTCGCCGAGCGCTGCATGGAGCTCGCCGCGATGAAGCACAAGGTCAAGCGCATCCACTTCGTCGGCATCGGCGGCTCCGGCATGAGCGGCATCGCCGAGGTGCTGCTCAACCTGGGCTACCAGGTGAGCGGCTCCGACCTCGCCGAGAACGCGGCGACGCGGCGCCTGGCGCGAGCTGGGCGCGACGGTCGCGCATCGGCCACGCCGCGGAGAACGTCGCCGGCGCCGACGCGGTGGTGGTCTCGACCGCGGTGAAGCGCCGACAACCCGGAGGTGGTCGCGGCGCGCGCGCGCGCGCATCCCGGTGGTGCCGCGCGCGCTGATGCTGGCCGAGCTGATGCGCCTGAAGCAGGGCATCGCGATCGCCGGCACGCACGGCAAGACCACCACCACCAGCCTGGTGGCGAGCGTGCTCGCCGAGGGCGGCCTCGATCCGACCTTCGTGATCGGCGGCCGCCTCAACGCCGCCGGCTCGCAACGCGCGCCTGGGCGCGGGCGAGTTCATCGTCGCCGAGGCCGACGAGTCCGACGCCTCGTTCCTGCACCTGCAGCCGGTGATCGCGGTGGTCACCAACATCGACGCCGACCACATGGAGACCTACCAGCACGATTTCGCGCGGCTGAAGCAGGCGTTCGTCGAGTTCCTGCAGAACCTGCCGTTCTACGGCAGCGCGGTGCTGTGCGCCGACGACCCGAACGTGCGCGAGATCATGCCGCTCGTCTCCAAGCCGATGCGTCACCTACGGCTTCGCGCGCCGACGCGATGGTGCGCGCCGAGGACGTCGAGCCGCGACGGCGGCCGCATGCGCTTCCGCGCGTCCGCGCGAAGGCGTCGCCAGCCGCTCGACGTCACGCTCAACCTGCCCGGGCGAGCACAACGTGCTGAACGCGCTGGCGGCGATCGCCGTCGGCGCGCGAGGTCGGCGTCGCCGACGCGGCGATCGTCAAGGCGCTGGCGGAGTTCCGCGGCGTCGGCCGGCGCTTCCAGCGCTACGGCGACGTGCGCGCTGCCGAGGGCGGCGGCAGCTTCACGCTGGTCGACGACTACGGCCACCACCCGGCGGAGATGGCGGCGACGCTGGCCGCGGCGCGCGGCGCGTTTCCCGGGCGGCGCATGGTGCTCGCGTTCCAGCCGCACCGCTACACGCGCACGCGCGACCTGTTCGAGGACTTCGTGCGCGGTGCTCTCGACCGTCGACGCGCTGCTGCTCGCCGAGGTCTATCCCGGCGGGCGAGGCGCCGATCGTCGCCGCCGACGGCCGCGCGCTCGCGCGCGCGGTGCGCGTCGCCGGCAAGGTCGAGCCGGTGTTCGTCGAGGACATCGCGCGAGATGCCGCGACGCGATCCGGCGCGTGGCGCGCGACGGCGACGTGGTGCTCGACCATGGGCGCGGGCTCGATCGGCGGCGTGCCGGCGCAGCTCGCGCGAAGCGCGAGCGCGATGGACATGACCGAGCACGTGCGAGCTCGACACGGCGCTGCGCGGCGAGCTGCGGCGCGACGAGCCGATGGCGCGGCACGTGAGCTGGCGCGCCGGCGGCGCCGCGGCGCGCGCTCTACGTGCCCGCCGACCTCGACGACCTGCGCGGCGTTCCTGCGCGCAGCTGCCGCGCGGCGAGCCGGTGCTGCTTCGTCGGCCTGGGCTAGCAACCTGCTGGTGCGCGACGGCGGCTTCGCGCGGCACGGTGGTGCTGACGCACGCCGCGCGGCCGGCATCCGGCGCTGGAGCGACGGGCTCGCGTCTACGCCGAGGCGGGCGTCGCCGAGCCCGAAGGTGGCGCGCTTCGCCGCGACGCACGAGCTCGCGGGCGCCGAGTTCCTCGCCGGCATCCCGGGCACGGTCGGCGGCGCGCTCGCGATGAACGCCGGCTGCTACGGCGGCGAGACCTGGGACATCGTCGAGCGCGTCGCTGACGATCGACCGCGCGCGGCGAGCTGCGCGCGCGCGCGCGCGGACGAGTTCGAGATCGGCTACCGCCACTGCGCGCTGCAGGCGGCGGCGCTCGGCGAGGACGAGTGGTTCGTCGGCGGCCTGGTTCCGCTTGCGCCGCGGCGACGGCGACGGCGTCGCGCGCGCGCATCAAGGAGCTGCTCGCGCAGCGCATCGCGACGCAGCCGCTCGACGCTGCCCAACGCCGGCAGCGTGTTCCGCAATCCGCCCGGCGACCACGCCGCGCGGCTGATCGAGGCCTGCGGGCTGAAGGGCCTCGCGCATCGGCGGCGCGCGCGGTCTCGGAGAAGCACGCCAACTTCATCGTCAATCCCGAGCGGCGCGCGCGAGCGCCGCCGACATCGAGGCGCTGATCGAGCACGTGCGCGCGACGCGGTGCGCGCAGCGCACCGGCGTGCGACGCTGCATGCCCGAGGTGCGCATCGTCGGGGAGGCGCGCATGAACGCGCGACTTCGGCAAGGTCGCGGTGCTGCTGGGCGGCACGTCCGCCGAGCGCGAGATCTCGCTGCAAGAGCGGCGCGCATGGTGCTCGACGGCGCTGCGCGCGCAAGGGCGTCGACGCGCACGCCTTCGATCCCGCGCGAGCGCGAGCTCGACGACCTGATAGCGCGAGCGGCTTCGACGCGCGTCTTCATCGCGCTGCACGGCCGCTTCGGCGAGGACGGCACGGTGCAGGGCGCGCTCGAGCTGCTCGGCATTCCCTACACCGGCAGCGGCGTGCTCGGCTCGGCGCTCGCCATGGACAAGTGGCGCACCAAGCTCGTGTGGCAGGCCGCCGGCATGCCGACGCCGCGCTACGAGCTGCTCGACGCCGGCAGCCGATTTCGACGGCGGTGGCCGCGCGGCTCGGCCTGCCGCTCATCGTGAAGCCGGCGAACGAAGGCTCGTCGCATCGGCATGACCAAGGTGCGCGCGCGCCGGCGACCTGGACGAGGCCTACGCGCTCGCCGCGAACTACGACCGCGCTGGTGCATCGCCGAGAAGTTCATCGACGGCGCCGAGCTCACCGCCGGCATCCTCGGCGACGCAGGCGCTGCCGCTGATCCGCATCGAGACGCCGCGCGACTTCTACGACTACCAGGCCAAGTACTTCGCCGACGACACGCGCTACATCTGCCCTGCGGCCTGCCGCCGAGCGCAGGAGCGCGCGATCCAGGCGCTGTGCCTGCAGCGCCTTCCGCGTGCTCGGCTGCCGCGGCTGGGGCCGCGTCGACCTGATGCTCGACGCGCGACGGCAAGCCCTACCTCCTCGAGGTGAACACCTCGCCGGGCATGACCGACCACTCGCCTGGTGCCGATGGCGGCGCGCGCCGCCGGGCATGTCGCTTCGAGGACCTGTGCGTGCGCATCCTGGAGCGGCGCGCATGTGGGATAACGCCGCGCGCGTGGCTCGAACGCGCGCCGCCGGACGCGCTCGTCGGCGTCGCTGCGCGCTGGCGCTGTTCGCGCTCGCGGCGGCGCTGCGCGTGCTGCTGCGCTCGCCGCTGTTCCCGCTGCGCGACGGTCGCAGCGTGCGCGGCGAGCTCGCGCACGTCGACGCGCGCAGACGTCGAGCGCGGCGCTGCGCGGGCGCATCGCGCGGCAATTTCTTCGCGCGTCGACCTCGACGCGAGTCGCGCGCGCGGCTCGAGCAGCTGCCCTGGGTGCGCCGCGTCGACGGTGCGCCGGCGTGTGGCCCGACCGCATCGAGGTGACGCTCGAGGAGCACGTGCGCGCTCGCGCGCTGGGGCGACGACGGCGCTGCGTGAACACCACGGCGAGCGTGTTCGCGGCCGAGACGCGACGCGACGCTGCCGCTGTTCGCCGGGCCGCGCGGGCACGCGAGCGCGAGGTGGCGCGCCGCTACCGGCGCTTCGCGCGAGCTCGCTCGCGCCGCTCGGCGCGCCGCTCGAGCGCGTGGTCGCTGTCGCCGCGCTGCGCCTGGCAGCTGCGCCTCGCCAACGGCCTGACGCTCGAGCTCGGCCGCGACGCGCGACGACGCCGGTGGACGCGCGGCTGCGCGCGCTTCGTCGCGCGTCTATCGCCGCAGACGCTGGCGAGCGCATCGCGCAGCGCCGAGCATCGAGCTACGTCGACCTGCGCTACCCGAACGGCTTCGCCGCTGCGCGTCGCCGGAACTGCGAAGACGGCGGAGCCGAGGCATGCATGCGCAAGGAAACCAAGAACCTGATCGTCGGCCTGGACATCGGCACCTCGAAGGTGGTCGGCGCTGGTGGCCGAGCTCGCGCCCGACGGCACGCTCGAGGTCCTCGGCATGGGCAGCCACGAGTCGCAAGGGCCTGAAGAAGGGCGTGGTGGTCAACATCGAGGCCACGGTGCAGCGCGATCCAGCGCGCGCTCGAGGAGGCCGAGCTGATGGCCGACTGCAAGATCGCGCTCGGCCTTCACCGGCATCGCCGGCAGCCACATCCGCAGCTTCAACTCCACCGGCATGGTGGCGATCAAGGACCGCGAGGTGAGCGCGCTCGACGTCGAGCGCGCGATCGAGACCGCGCGCGCGGTGAACATCCCGACCGACCAGCAGATCCTGCACATCCTGCGCGCAGGAGTTCATCATCGACGGCCAGGAGGACGTGCGCGAGCCGATCGGCATGTCCGGCGTGCGCCTGGAGGTGAAGGTGCACATCGTCACCGGCGCGGTGTCGGCGGCGCAGAACATCGTCAAGTGCGTGCGCCGCTGCGGCCTCGAGGTGAACGACCTGATCCTGCAGCCGCTCGCCTCGGCGCGCGCGGTGCTGTCCGAGGACGAGAAGGACCTCGGCGTGTGCCTGGTCGACATCGGCGGCGGCACCACCGACATCGCCGATCTTCACGCGACGGCGCGATCCGCCACACCGCGGTGATCCCGATCGCCGGCGACCAGATCACCAACGACATCGCGATGGCGCTGCGCACGCCGACCGCCGACGCCGAGGACGATCAAGATGCGCCACGGCGTGCGCGCTGCGCCAGCTCGCCGACCCGAACGAGATGATCGAGGTGCCCGGGCATCGGCGAGCGCGGCGCCGCGCGAGCTGTCGCGCCAGACGCTCGCCGAGGTGATCGAGCCGCGCGTCGAGGAGCTGTTCTCGCTGGTGCAGCAGGTGCTGCGCGAGTCGGGCTTCGAGGAGCTGAAAATCCGGGGGCTGAACGCCGCAGCAGGGCGGTTTGGCTGGACCGCTGCGGCGGGCTTCGCTAAGTTTCAATGAAACGGGGCGCAACGACCCCGGCGACCGAGGCAGTCATGGCGTTTCCAGAGCGGTTTTCGAACCTGCCGGAATATGCGTTTCCGCGTCTGCGGAAGCTGCTGGACAGTCACGCGCCGGGCGGCGAGGTCATCACGATGACCATCGGCGAGCCGCAGCACCCGATGCCGGAATTCGTCGCGCCGATCCTTGCGGCCAGCATCGCCGATTTCGGGAAGTACCCGCCGAACGACGGCTCGCCCGAACTGCTTGCGGCGATCTCGGGATGGCTGCACCGCCGCTATGGCGTGACGCTTGACGCACGACCGCATCATGCCGCTGAACGGAACGCGCGAGGGGCTGTTCAACGCCTGCCTCGCGCTCTGCCCCGAGACGAAGCAGGGCAAGCGCCCGGTCGTCCTGATGCCGAACCCCTTCTATCAGCCTTATGCCGCCGCCGCCGCAGCAGTGGGCGCAGAACCCGTCTGCGTGCCCGCCACCGCCGCCACCGGGTTCCTGCCCGACTATGCCGCGCTGCCCGCTGAAATTCTCGACCGTGTCGCCCTCGCCTATCTCTGTTCGCCCGCCAATCCGCAGGGATCAGTCGCATCACACGAGTATCTGGCGGATGTCATCGCGCTCGGCGAACGTCACGGCTTCACCCTGCTGTCCGACGAATGCTATTCCGAAATCTGGCGCAATGCCCCACCAACCGGCGCGCTGTCTGTCGCCGCCGAAGCCGGTGCGGACCCCGAGCGGGTCGCTGTCTTTCATTCGCTCTCCAAACGCTCGAACCTCCCCGGCCTCCGCTCGGGCTTTGTCGCGGGCGGGCCGCAGACCATCGCCCGCTTTCGCCAGCTCCGCGCCTATGGCGGTGCGCCCCTGCCGCTGCCCGTTCAGCACGTCTCGCGGGCGGCCTGGGGCGATGAGGCCCATGTCGACGCCAACCGCGCGCTCTATCAGGAAAAATACCGCATCGCCGATCAGGTCTTCGCCGGAATGCAGGGCTTCCAGGGCCCGGAAGGCGGCTTTTTCCTCTGGCTGCCCGTGCCGACGGGCACCAGCGAGGATGCCGCCCTGAGGCTCTGGCAGAAAACCGGCGTCCGGGTTCTGCCCGGTGCCTACCTCGGACAGACGGTCGGTGGCGAAAACCCCGGCGACGGATACATCAGGGTCGCCATGGTGGCCCCGGCACAGGACATGCAGCGCGGCCTCACTCGGCTCCGTGACTGCCTCTACGGTTAAGGACAGGGTTCATATGGCTTCCTATCAGGCACGTCAGCGCGATCCGCTTCTGGATCAGACCATGCAGGCCGCGATCGAGCGGCGCGGCAAGGAACTGCTCGGGGCGGTCCTGATCCTGCTCGGGCTGCTGGCCGCACTGATGCTCGTCTCCTACTCGCCCGACGATCCGTCCTGGCTCGCCGCGACCGAGGAGCCCGCGCAGAACTGGCTCGGCACCTTCGGCGCGTCCCTCGCCTCGCCGCTCTATGTCATCGCGGGCTATGGCGTCCTGGGCCGTCGCCCTGGTCTTCTCCGTCTGGGGCGTCCGCTTTCTGACCCACCGCGGCGAGGACCGCGCCATCGGCCGCGCCCTGTTCGCCCCCATCGCTGTGGCTCTCGTCTCGGTCTATGCCTCGACCCTCGTTGCCGGACCCGGCTGGGCGCACAGCTTCGGTCTCGGCGGGCTGTTCGGCGACACCATCCTTGGCGCGCTTCTGGGCGTCGTGCCCGTTCAGGCGGCGTTCGGGCTGAAGGTCCTGTCGCTGGTCGTCGGCGCGGGCATGCTGGCCATGCTGGCCTTTGTCCTCGGCTTCGACCGCGCCGAACTGCGCGCCATCCTCCGCTTTCTCATCGTCGGCTCGATCCTGACCTATGACCGCCTCCTCCGCCTGACCGGCCAGGGCGCCGCCGCCTCGCTCCGCAGCGCGCAGGGCCTCGGCCGACCAGCGCCGCGCCCGGCGCGAGGCCGCGCTGACCGCCGCCCCGCGCCGCCTGCACCCGCATCCGCCTCCGCCCGCCGCGCCTCGGTCCTGCGCGCCGACGCCCGGTACGCCCAGGGCGATGCCCTGCCGGATGCCCGCCACCGTCCCCGCCGCCGCCGGCGGCCTCTTCGCCCGCATGCCGGCGCTTCTGCGCCGCATCGTCGAACCCGCCCCCGACCTGACCCCCGAACTGATCGAAACCGAACTGCCTGCGCCGAACGCCTGGTCTGTCGAAGCCCCCAGCGAAGACCGCATCCGGTCGCGTATCGCCGAGGCTGTCCGCCTGAAAGGCCAGTCGCCGCGATGCCGCCGCGCGCCACGAGCCCCCGGTCACGACCCAGTCCCGCCTGGCGCTGACCGCATGTGTCCGAAGACCCGGACGCAGCTGCTTGACCGCAACGCCTTCGCCGACCTCGACGATGACGACGACGACATGACCGTCCCCCCCGGCGACTACGCCTACCGCGCCGCCGACAGCGCCGCCCGCAAGGTCGTCCACCATGCCACGCCGCAAAGCCGCCCCCTCGCGCCAGGCCCTCTCCGAAGCCCAGCCCAGCCTGCGTCTGGGCGACTGACCCGCCGGCCTACGAACTCCCCCCGCTGTCGCTCCTGTCCGCCCCCTCGACCGTCCAGCGCCACCAGCTGTCCGACGAATCGCTGGAAGAAAACGCGCGCATGCTGGAATCCGTCCTCGACGACTACGGCGTCAAGGGCGAAATCGTCGTCGGTCCGCCCCGGCCCCGTCGTCACCATGTACGAACTGGAACCCGCCCCCGGCCTCAAGGCCTCCCGCGTCATCGGCCTTGCCGACGACATCGCGCGCAGCATGTCCGCCCTCTCCGCCCGCGTCTCCACCGTCCCCGGCCGCACCGTGATCGGCATCGAACTGCCCAACGCCTACCGCGAAAAGGTCCTCTTGCGCGAAATCCTCTCCGCCCGCGACTTCGGCGACGGCAACCAGCGCCTGCCCCTCGCGCTCGGCAAGGACATCTCCGGCGACCCCGTCGTCGCCAACCTCGCCAAGATGCCCCACCTGCTGATCGCGGGCACCACCGGGTCGGGCAAGTCCGTCGCCATCAACACCATGATCCTGTCGCTGCTCTACAAGCTGACGCCTCAGGAATGCCGCCTGATCATGATCGACCCCAAGATGCTGGAACTCTCCGTCTATGACGGCATCCCGCACCTGCTCTCCCCCGTCGTCACCGACCCGAAAAAGGCCGTCGTCGCCCTGAAATGGGTGGTGGGCGAGATGGAGGAACGCTACCGCAAGATGTCCAAGACCGGCGTGCGCAACATCGAAGGCTACAACGGCCGCGTGCGCGAGGCGTTGGCCAAGGGCGAGCTCTTCAAGCGCACCGTCCAGACCGGCTTTGACGAGGAAACCGGCGACCCGGTCTTCGAGACCGAGGAAACCACCCCCGTCACGATCCCCTACATCGTCGTCATCGTGGACGAGATGGCCGACCTGATGATGGTCGCCGGGAAAGAGATCGAGGCCTGCATCCAGCGCCTGGCCCAGATGGCCCGCGCCTCCGGCATCCACCTCATCATGGCGACGCAGCGCCCCTCGGTCGATGTCATCACCGGCACGATCAAGGCCAACTTCCCGACCCGGATTTCCTTCCAGGTCACGTCCAAGATCGACTCGCCGCACGATCCTCGGCGAACAGGGCGCCGAACAGCTGCTGGGCATGGGCGACATGCTCTACATGGCCGGCGGCTCCCGCATCACCCGCATCCACGGGCCGTTCGTGTCTGATGAAGAGGTCGAGGAGATCGTCAACCACCTGAAGAGCTACGGCCCGCCCGGAATACATGTCGGGCGTCGTCGAAGGCCCCGACAAGGACGAGGAAGGCGACATCGACCTGGTGCTGGGCCTCGGCGGCGACGGCGGCGACGACGCGCTCTACGATCAGGCGGTGGCGGTGGTGCTGCGCGACCGCAAGGTCAGCACCAGCTACATCCAGCGCAAGCTCGGCATCGGCTACAACAAGGCCGCGAAGCTGGTCGAGCAGATGGAAGAGCAGGGGGTTGTGTCGGGCAGCAACCATGTGGGCAAGCGGGAGATACTGGTGCCGGAGCAGTGAGTGCTGGTTGACTATCTACTAGACCAGATGTCCAATCTGAGAAGTGTGTGCGAGGTAGTCCAGGAGCGATTTTGAAGCTGTTAGGTCCTTGGGACCTTTAGGGCCAAACGCAGCAGCGTTTGGCTCTTACCAAACTCAAAGAAAGGGCTCAAACAAGCGTATGGTTTGAGCCGCAGTCTGCCCGATCTCATCTAATATTTGGCCGACATTCTTCTGATTACCGAAGTAGGGGTTCTCGATGAAGAATTCGAAGCGGAATTTTCGTGTCGAGTTGTCGTCATCTTTGCCAATTGGCTCTGTCAACAGATGTTGACCCGGCTGTAGTGGTTGGCCCACGACCGCAGGTCTTATGTATATCTCAGGGAGTTCGAAATCTTCTGCCCCGTTCATCCTCATAGATTCGATCATTTCCTTCGGGAATGGAACGGCTAAAGCGCCATAAGAAAGGGTAGCGCCGATTGTGAGGCGATGCTTGTCCGTATTGGCCAACTCGTTCAACTGCCAAAGCGCATGACCTTTTCCCCCTTGATATGGTTCGACACTATCGACAACAGCGAGAATCGCAGTATTTACCCCTGGAAGATATCCTTTGCACAAGGCGGGATACGATTGAGCTGAACTGGCGATTGGGAAAGAAGTCTTCGTCTTTGGTGGTATTTTCCCACCATTTGCGTTTATGACTAGGTGGTAGGCGACATGGTCGAGAGCGGCCCGTAGGTTTGTAATGACCCCACTGAAAGCGAGGCGAGGACCCATTGGCATTACGGGAACGTTGTCAACGTAGTAGTGCCGCTTACCTTCAGCCTCGTTTCTCTCTGATCTTCCGGTGATCGAGTTTTCTTTCCAGAACTGCTCCATAAGTTGACCAAAGGCTTTGTGCGAAGCATTTGCGTTTCCAACTCGCGCAATGATATCTTCGTAAACCTTAGATGACATGCCATCCTCCGTGCGGGGGCTGATATCTTAGCAGTTGGATTGGGCAGCTACCACTCGTCTCGTGGTACCAAGTGAAAGAGAGAAAGCGTAGGGTGCGTGCTCGCACGCACCAGTTCGCCGCCCTTTGTTGGTGCGTGAAATCACGCACCCTACCGGGCCTTCCTCGGCTTACTCCTCGCCCCGGCGCAGGCCGGGGCCCCGCAGCGTCGCGCGCTGTGCTTCGAGGTCCCGGCTTCCGCCGGGGCGGCAGGCACTCTATGCGTTCAGGACGATCCGTCTTGGTTGGTCCGGAAAGATGCTGCGACCGCCTTGCGATAGGCGTCACCCTTCAGTCCGCGCAGCTCCAACCCGGCTTTGGTCCGCTCTCCGTCCGCGTCCAGAAACAGCCCATCGACCGCCGCGAAGCGCCGCGCCTTGGCCTCGCCCAGCGGCGCGCTCTGAATGCGTCCTGAAGCTGCATCGCGTGAAATCTTGGATGTCCGACCCATGACGGGATTTTATCCAACTCGTTTTGCTTTGGATACTGCGAAGTGATGGACAGAACGGTAAGCAAGCGCAGCGAGCTGTAGGGTGCGTGCTCGCACGCACCATCTCGTCCGACCGACGTGGTGCGTGAGATCACGCATCCTACCGAGCAACTCCTAGCTCACCCTCGCCCCGGCGCAGGCCCAACCATCCCAAACCTTTCCACTTCCCTAATTTTCCCCCTAACCCATTGATTCCAAACACCCCGAAACCCGGTCCCGAGTCGGGACCGTCCCCGCACCCCCTTGACCCGCCCCCCTCCGCCGCCCCAACTGTCCGCGCCAGCCGCCCGAGGACCGCCCCCATGACCAAGCCCCGCCTCAACCGCTTCCTCGCCGCCGACGGCAAGTGCTTCGACGTCGCCGTCGATCACGGCTTCTTCAACGAACCCTCCTTCCTCGGCGGGATCGAGGATATGGCCCGCACCGTCCGCGCCCTCGTCAAGGCGCGGCCCGATGCGATCCAGCTTTCCGTCGGGCAGGCCCGCCACCTGCAATCCATCCCCGGCAAGGACAAGCCCGCCCTGGTCCTGCGCACCGACGTCGCCAACGTCTACGGCAAGGACCTGCCGCGTCACCTCTTCTCGGACCTGATCGAGGATTGCGTCGAACAGGCCCTCCGCCTCGACGCCGCCGCCCTCTGCGTGAACCTCTTCCTGCTGCCGGGCGAGCCCGAGGTCCACGCCCAGTGCATCCGCAACATCAACCGGCTGAAACCCCAGGCCGACCGCTACGGCATGCCCCTGATGATCGAACCGCTGGTGATGCGGGCGAATGCCGGGGCGGGCGGCTACATGGTGGACGGCGACCTGCCGAAGATCACCGCACTGGTCCGGCAGGCCGTGGAACTGGGGGCCGACGTCATCAAGGCCGACCCGACGGACGATATCCGGGACTATCACAGGGTCATCGAAATCGCAGGCGACATCCCCGTCCTCGTGCGCGGCGGCGGCAAGGCGTCGGAAGCAGAGATCATGCAGCGCACCTATGACCTGATGGGGCAGGGTGCGAAGGGCATCGTCTATGGCCGCAATGTGATCCAGCACGAAAACCCGCCCGCGATCACCCGCGCTTTCATGGCGATCGTTCACCGCAAGGCGACGCCGGAACAGGCGATGGCGATCCTGAAGGGCGGCAAATGACCGCCCGCACCGTGCGCTTCGGCCTCATCGGCTGCGGCCTGATGGGGCGCGAATTCGCGTCGGTCTGCGCGCGCTGGCTGCATATCGAGGCGCCGTTCGCCCGCCCTGAGATCGTCGCGGTCTGCGACACCTCCGACGCCGCGCGCGCCTGGTTCACCGACCATGTTCCGACCGTCGCGCAATCGACCGGCGACTACCGCGCGCTGCTGGCGAACCCGGATGTCGAGGCCGTCTACTGCGCCCTGCCGCATAACCTGCACGAACAGGTCTATCTCGACATCATCGCGGCGGGGAAACACTTCCTTGGCGAGAAACCCTTCGGGATCGACAAACCCGCCAATGACAGGATCATGGCGGCGATCCGCGCGCGCCCCGATGTCTTCGTGCGCTGCTCGTCCGAATTTCCGTTCTTTCCCGGCGCGCAGGAAATCACCAAGGCGATCCGCGCCAACGCTTTCGGGCGGATCATCGAAGTCGAGGCAGGGTTCCTGCATGCCTCGGACCTCGACCCGACCAAGGTCATCAACTGGAAACGCATGGTCCGCTTCAACGGCGCATACGGCTGCCTCGGCGATCTCGGGATGCATGTGCTGCACATCCCCCTGCGCGCGGGCTGGGTGCCGCAGCGGATCGTCGCCAAGCTGTCCAAGATCGTGAAGGACCGCCCGGACGGCAAGGGCGGCACGGCGCCTTGCGAGACCTGGGACAACGGCACGATCCTGGGCGAGGTGGACACGCCGGACGGCCCGTTCCCGATCACATTCCACACGAAACGCATCGCGCCGGGCGAGACGAATACCTGGTTCCTGCGCGTGATCGGCACGCGGAAGTCGATGGAGTTCTCGACCAAGTTCCCCAAGACGCTGAAGGTCATGGATTATGCACCCGGCGGCGAACAGGCCTGGCGGCACATCGACCTCGGCTACAAGGGTGCCTATCCGTCGATCACCGGCGGCATCTTCGAGTTCGGCTTTGCCGACAGCTTCCAGCAGATGTGGGCCGCCTATCTCGACGAACTCGTGCACGGTCCGGGCGGCATGACCCAACCCTTCGGTTGCGTCACGCCGGAAGAGACAGCGCAGAGCCACGACATTCTGACGGCAGCGCTGGACAGTTACGGCTGAACCGTTCGGGACCGCCACAACGCGCACCGCCCCTCACGGTGCGCTCACCGGCTCTTGACCCCTTGCAGCCTCGCATCGCGCCCGGCCATGTCCTATACACGCCACATGTCACGCATTCTTCTCGCCCTCGCCCTCGCCATAGCCCTCGTCCCTTTGGCCGCGCGGGCCGAACCCCTGCCCTTGACCGAACTTTCGGCGTATATCGAATCCATCGTGGGGGCCGAAAGCGGCTTCACCCAGGTCAACGCCGACGGGTCGAAGACTACGGGCCGCGTGATCATCCGCCGCCCGAACCGGATGCGCTTCGAATACGCACCGCCGGACAGGACCCTTGTTCTCGCCTCCGCCGGTCAGGTCGCCATTTTTGATCCGAAATCGAACCAGCCGCCCGAACAGTACCCGCTGAAACGCACGCCGCTGAACCTGATCCTGGCCCGCAGGGTCGACCTGACCCGGGCGAAGATGGTCGTTGCCCATGCCGAGGAGGACGGACTGACAACCGTTACCGCCCAGGACCCCGACAACCCCGATTACGGAACTATCAAGCTCTATTTCTCGGCCGATCCGGTCGCGCTGCGGCAATGGGTCGTGACCGATG
This sequence comes from uncultured Alphaproteobacteria bacterium, assembly GCA_963738635.1. Lineage (GTDB taxonomy): Bacteria > Pseudomonadota > Alphaproteobacteria > Rhodobacterales > Rhodobacteraceae > JAOADN01. The sequence goes on from CAVTXE010000012.1 coordinate 39,995, forward strand.
ACAGCGGCGCACGGACCCGCGTCATGCTTGACGGGCTCGTCTACGGCGGAAGCTATGGGGCATCGCTGTTCTCGATCGAGAATGAAACCAAGGATCGCGTGGGCTCAGACTGAAGCCCCGCGAGGGTGCGCTCAGGCCTTTCTGCAGGAAATCAGCTGCATCTGATAGGTCTCGGCCCGTGCCGCGACCTCTCGCGCCACCCGCAGAAGCCAGTCCTTGCCGTTGTGACTGCCCGCCGCATAGCCGTTGCGGCCCTCGTGATACGCCAGATACTGGTTTTCGGCGTCCCAGCGCGAAATCCCCAGCTTTTCTTCGGTCTCGGTCATGTACCAGCCCATGAAATCGGTCGCGTCGTCAATGTCGTCGCGCCGCGCGCCGCCCCGCCCAGGTCCGTCCCTGTAGTCGTCCCAGGTGCCGTCGATGGCCTGGCTGTAGCCATAGGCGCTGCTTTGCCGCCCCATCGGGATCACGCCCAGCGCATAGGTGAAGGGCGTCCGCGCATTGCCGATGAACTTCGATTCCTGATAGATCGTCGCCATCTGCACGTGCACCGGCACGCCCCAGCGCCGTTCCGCCCGTTGCATCGCCTTCAGATAAGCGGGGCGCTGGTCGGTGATCGAACAGGCATCGTCCAGGTTGCGCGGGGCTGAATAGTTCCCACCGCAGGATGCGGCAAGCAACAGGATGCCCACCTTCAGAAATCTGCTCATTCACTGCCTCGCGAGACGGCTTGATGCGTCCTTTGGCGGGCAATCTACCCGGTTTTACCGGATAGGAAAATCACGAATGCGACGACCCTACAGCAGGACGGCCAGAGTCAGCGGCAGGGTGATGACCGAGACGAGCGTTGACATCACAACCAGACCCGCGACGGATTCCGCGTCGGCCTGGTATTTCTCAGCAATCAGATAGGACGTGACGGCCACCGGTGTCGCCACCTGCAGCACCAGCACCGCAAAGGCCGGGTCGCCGAGGCCGAACCACCGCCCGACGCCCCAGGCGACACCGATGCAGACCGCCGCCTTGATCAGGCTGAGGACAAGCGCGCGCAGGAAACTGCTGGGGTGCAGCCGCGCGACCGCGACGCCCAGCGTGATCAGCATCAGAGGGATGGCCATCTGGCCAGTCAGTTCCAGCGTGTTGGTCAGCCAGAGCGGTGTCTTCCAGCCCTGCCACAGGAACAGCGCGCCAAGAACGGTCGCGCCGACCATCGGTTCGCGCAGGACGCGCAGGAAACTGCCGCGACCGGCGACGACCCAGATGCCGAAGGTGAAGGACAGGATCGCCATGACGGCGAAGATGACGACGGCAAAGCCCAGTCCCTGATCGCCGAACGCGAACAGCGCAAGCGGCAGGCCGAGATTGCCGGTATTGCCGAATATCAGCGGTGACAGATAGGTGCCGCGATCAAAGTGGCCGACAGTGACAAGGAGCCAGAATGCAACGGCAAGGACAAGATAGACGACCAGAGCCGCCAGCGACACGGTCGTCAAAGCGGCAGGGTCCACGGTGGTTTTCATCAGCGCGACGAAGATCAGGCAGGGCACCGACAGGGTCATCGCCAACCGCGTGACAAACTCCACCCGGTACTCGAAACCGGCCTTCACCCAGACATAACCGACGGCTGCCAGCAGGAAGACCGGGGCGACGATGGCCAGGACTGTAGGGGCGATGTTCACAGACTGTTTCCGGCGATTTCCGCATGAGACGTGGACAGCCCCATGCCCTCGGGATTACTTATCAAAGCCGGGGGCTGCAACGCCATGCTGAAGACACGCGCGAAATATCATCTGGGCCAGATCGTCCGTCACCGGAAGCATCCGTTCCGCGGCGTGGTCTTCGATGTCGATGCGATCTTTTCGAACACCGACGAATGGTATGCGGCGATCCCCGAGGATAGCCGTCCGAAAAAAGATCAGCCGTTCTACCATCTTCTGGCCGAGAACGATCATAACTTCTATGTGGCGTATGTCTCGGAGCAGAACCTGATCGCCGATTATTCGGGCCAGCCGGTTGACCATCCCGACCTGCCGGACCTGTTCGGCGATTTCGAGGATGGCATCTACCCGCTGCAGTTCCAGATGAACTGAACGGGTTGCTGCCGTCTTCAGTAGCCCAGCGCGCAGCCGTCCTTGCGCGGGTCAGACGCCCCGGTCAGAACTCCCCTCTCGTCATCGATCAGGACCGCCTGCGCCCCGCCCAAGGGTGCATCCGGCACGGTCACCTCATGCCCGCGCGCGGCCAGCTCCGCGCGCACCGCATCGGAATAGCCGCGCTCCACCTTCATCACCGGCCCGTCGGCGAAGCTGCGGGGCGCTTCGATGGCTGATTGCGGGTCCATGCCATAGGTCAGGTGGTTGGTGACGAACCGCGCATGCCCGCAGGGCTGATAGGCCCCGCCCATGACGCCGAAGGGCATCGTCACGCGGCCCTCCTTCGCCAGCATCGCTGGGATGATCGTGTGCATCGGACGCTTGCGCGGACCCGCCTCGTTCGGATGACCGGATTGAAGGGTAAATCCCGCCCCCCGGTTCTGTAGCAATATACCGAACTTCGGGCTGGCGATGCCCGACCCGAACCCCCAGTAGACCGAATAGATCAGCGAGACGACCATGCGGTCGCGGTCCACGACGCAGAGATTGACCGTATCGCGGTGAATCGCCTCCGTTGCCGGAGGAACCGCCATCGCGCGGCGCGGGTCGATCAGCGCGGCCAGTTTCGCGGCGGTTTCCGGCGACAGCATATGGTCCAGCCGGGTCATATGCGCGGGGTCGGCGATGAAGCGGTTGCGCGCGTCATAAGCCAGTTTCGCGGCCTCGGCCTCGATATGCGCGCGGTGGGCGCCGAAGGGATCCATCGCCGCCAGATCGAAGTGCTTCAGGATGTTCAGCATCAGGATCGCGGTCGCGCCCTGGCCGTTCGGCGGGTGCTCGATCAGATCGTGCCCCTGATAGGTGCCGCTGACCGGCTCGCCCCAAGACGCTTGGGTCGCAGGCGAAATCCTCCGCCGCGTGGCTGCCGCCCGCCGCCGTCAGCGCGGCCAGCATGTCGTCCGCGACCTCGCCCCCATAGAACGCGCGCGCGCCGTCGCTCGGCGACGCGGCGCAGCACCTCTGCCTGACCGGGCGCGCGGAATAACTGGCCTTCGGCCAGCGGCGCGCCCTGCGACAGGTAATGACGCCGCGCTTCAGGGTTCAGGCGGTGCCGCCTCCGCGACCCAGTCTCTTGCGACGCGCGGCGCGACAGGAATGCCGTCTTCGGCGTAGCGGATCGCGGGGGCGAGGCTGCGGGCCAGACCGAGCCTGCCCCAGTCGGCGGACAGGCGGCAGAAGGCATCCACGGCACCCGGCACGGTGACCGACTCGACGCTTTCCGTGCCGATGGCGGTCAGCCCACGGGCACGCAGCGCGTCCGCGTCCAGCCCGGCGGGCGCACGGCCCGATCCGTTCAGGGCAATGACGCTGTCCTGCCCCGGCGGTTTCAGAAGGACAAAGCAATCGCCCCCGATGCCGGTCGCGTGCGGTTCCGCGATGCCCAGCAGAACACCGGCCGCAATGGCCGCATCGACGGCATTTCCGCCCGCCTCGAGCGTTTCGATGGCAACCTTGCTGGCCAGCGGGTGCGACGTGGCTGCCATGCCGTTCACGGCATGGACCGCCGAGCGTCCGGGAAGATGAAAATCGCGCATAGCCCCGCCGCGTTCTGTGGACGCTCAGGCTAGGGTGAGCGGAGGGGGAAGGAAAGTCCCCGGCGCCGCGCGATGGGTGGGGGCTGTTAAGCGCGACGCCGGGGGAAGCCGTTTGCAGCTACAGATGAAAGCATCGGTTCCATTTCGGGCCGCGATGGGGAAGCAATGCGGCAAGATTGCGGCAGTGCAGCATCAACCTCAGATTGCAGGGACCGAAAAGGTAAGCAGGTTGAAGCCGTCGGACCGGCAGTAGGTCAGGTCGGACGTCAGGCTGCGGATCATGTGCCATCCGAACCCGCCCTCGGGCAGGTCGGACGTTTCGACGTCGAGATCGGGCAGGTGGCCGCGCGGCAGCAGCTCGCCGGGCATGGCAAGGCCGTTGTCCCGGATGGCGCAGGTCAGGCGCGCGTCGTGAACGGTCACCCCGATCTCGATGTGCCCTTCCGGGATCGGCGCGAAGGCATGCTCGACGATATTGTTCAGGGCTTCCGCAAGCACGAGTTCAAGCACAAAGGCTGCGTCGGGCGAAACCGTGGGCGGGACGCTGTCCATCACCTTGGCAAGGATCAGGCGGACATCGTCAGTCGTCGCGACGGCCGCAAATAGATGCCGGTCGCCGTTTGGGTTGTCCGGGCGGAGGGTGGCGCAATCTGGCGGCATCCGGCGACCTGCCGTCTCAGCCGACCTGGCCGCCATCGCGGCCCGGCGCGGTGGCGAGGATCGGAAAGATGGTGTCCATCCGGGTCAGGCGCAGCACCTTGGCCACGTTGCCGGTCAGCGCGGCCAGTTCCAGACGCTGCCCGGACGGCAGCAGCTTCATCACCGAGACAATGGCACCGAGGCCGGAGCTGTCGAGGAAATCCACCTGCCCGAGGTCGAGCACGATGCGCTGCGACCGGGTGCCGGCTACGATCCTGCGCATCGTGTCCTTGAACCGGATGGCGACGCTGGCATCGATCCGCGTTTCGGCGACCCGGGCGATCAGGATGCCCGCATTCTCTTCCGTATCGATCTGCATCGCGTCCTGGTTCCCGCTGCCGCCCCGATCCCGATGCGGACCGTCGTAACGGCCAATTCTTACCATCCGGTGTCCGCTGCCGGGGCCCTGACGCATGCAGGTCGGTGTCTTGCCCGCTTGCGACGCTTCCGCGCCTTGCCCTGCGCCGGTCCGCCGTGCAGAATTCGGTCCATGGCGACGGTTCATCAGGGGTCATGCCACTGCGGCGCAGTGCGGTTCGCGGCAACCGCCCCCCTGCGCGACGTGATCACCTGTCACTGCACCCAGTGCCGCGCCAGCAGCGGCCATTTCTGGGCGGCGACATCGGTGCCGCTGGACCGGTTTCAGTTGACCGAGGCGCGCGGGCTGCGCTGGTACCGGGCATCCGACATCGCCGAACGCGGCTTCTGCGACCAGTGCGGATCAACGCTGTTCTGGCGGCCGGATGGCGAGTACCGGATCAGTTTCTCCCCTGCGGCCCTCGACGGCCCGACGGGCCTGAAGATCACGCATCAGTGGCACCGCGAGGATGCGGGGGACTACTACGCCCCCGAAGGACCGCCGCCGCCTGCCGCCGCCGACCCGCCCGACCAGTTGACCTGCGCCTGTCTCTGCGGCGGCGTCACGTTTTCTCTGCCCGGCCCGGCAGGTGACATCACCGCCTGTCACTGCGCACAGTGCCGCAAGCTGTCGGGGCATTTCGCTGCGTCCTTCGACGCTGACGAGGGCGCGCTTGACTATGCCTCGCGTATCAGCCTGACCGAGTACAAGACACCCGGCGGCGGCGCGCGGGGCTTCTGCGCCGCCTGCGGGTCGAGCCTGTGGTTCCGGGCCGCTGACGGGTCGTTCTCGGTCGAGGCCGGATGCGTCGCTGGCCCTACCGGCGGGCGGCTGACTGGCCATATCTTTGTCGGCGACAAGGGTGACTATTACGATCTGAACGACGGCCTGCCGCAATCGAAGGACTGATCCGATATGAGCGATTTCCCGACCCGTGCCCGGGTTGTCATCATCGGGGGCGGGGCGGTCGGTGTGTCGTCGCTTTACCATCTGGCCAAGGCCGGATGGACCGACTGTGTTCTGCTGGAAAAGAACGAGCTGACGGCAGGCTCCACCTGGCACGCGGCAGGCAACGTGCCGACGTTTTCGACCAGTTGGTCGCTGATGAACCTGCAGCGCTATTCGACCGAGCTGTACCGGGGTCTTGGGCAGGCGGTCGATTACCCGATGAATTACCACGTCACCGGATCAGTGCGGCTGGCGCATACAAGCGAACGGATGCAGGAATTCGCCCGCGCGATCGGCATGGGTCGCCAGCAGGGCATGGCCTTGGAACTGCTAGGCCCCGGCGAAATCCGCCAGCGCTATCCCTTCGTCGAACTGCACGACCTGAAAGGCGCGCTCTATGATCCTGCCGACGGCGACATCGATCCGGCGCAGCTGACCCAGGCGCTGGCCAAGGGCGCGCGCGACATGGGTGCGACGATCCTGCGGTTCACGCCCGCCACTGGCGTCAGCCGTGCGGCTGGCGAATGGGTCGTCCATACAGACAAGGGCGACATCCGCTGCGAAAAGGTGGTGAATGCTGCGGGCTACTATGCGCAGCGCGTCGGCGAATGGTTCAGACCTTTCGGCGGGCGGACCGTGCCAATGGCGGTGATGAGCCACCAGTATCTGCTGACCGACGAAGTGCCGGAAATCGCCGCCTGGACGCGCGAGGCGGGCCACAAGCTGCCGCTGCTGCGCGATGTCGATGTGTCCTATTACCTGCGCCAGGAAAAGGCGGGGTTTAACCTTGGTCCCTATGAGCGCAACTGCCGCGCGCACTGGGCCGACGCCGCCGACCCGATGCCGGGGGATTTCAGCTTTCAGCTGTTCCCCGACGATCTGGAACGGCTGGAACACTACATCAGCGACGCGATGGCCCGTGTGCCGCTGCTGGGCACTGTCGGGGTCAGCAAGGTGATCAACGGCCCGATCCCCTACACGCCCGACGGCAATCCCCTGATCGGGCCAATGCCGGGGGTGCCGGATGCGTATGAGGCCTGCGTCTTCACCTTCGGCATCGCGCAGGCGGGCGGGGCGGGCAAGGTTCTGGCCGAATGGGTGACGGAAGGGGCGACCGAATGGGACATGTGGTCCTGCGACCCGCGCCGCTTCACCGGTTACACCGACGCCGCCTACTGTGCCGACAAGGCGCGCGAGGTCTATGGCCACGAATACGGGATGCACTTCCCGATGGCGCGCTGGCCCGCCGCGCCCGACCGGCGGCTGTCGCCGGTCCATGACCGGATCAAGGCGCTGGGCGGCCAGATGGCCCCCTATAACGGCTGGGAACGCGCCGAATGGTTCGCGAAACCCGGCGACGACACGGGCTGGGAGGCGACGCAGACCTGGTAGCCGCAGCGGCCCGTGGGAGGCGCGCATCCGCGCCGAATGCGAAGCCGTGCGCGATGGCGTCGGCGTGCTCGACCTGCCCGGCTTCACCCGTCTGCGGCTGTCGGGGCCGGGTGCGCGCGCGCATCTCGACCGCCTGACACCCTCGCGCCTGCCCCAGCCGGGGCGCATCGGCCTTGCTTACTTCCCCGACGCGCGCGGCCGCATCCTGACCGAGATGACGGTGCTGCCGTTCAGTGACGAGGATGTGGGCGTCATCACCGCCGCTGTCGCGCAGTGGCATGATCTGGACATCCTGCGGCAGGGCCTGCCGGAAGGCGTCACCATCGAGGACTGGTCCGACCGCATCCACTGCTTCATCGTGACCGGCCCCAGGGCGCGCGACCTGCTGGCCCCGATCACCGACGGCGACCTGACGCTGCCATGGCTATCGGTCCAGTATTTCGCGAAGGTGGCGGGCCGCGATGTGGCGCTGATACGGGTGTCCTTCGCGGGCGAACTGGGGTGGGAGGTGCATTGCGACCGCGCTGACGCGCCTGCGATCTACGATACGCTGCTGGCGGGCGGGGCCGTGCCTTTCGGGATGCGGGCGCTGAATTCGCTTCGGATTGAAAAGGGCTACCGCGCCTGGAAGGGCGATCTGTCCACCGACTACAGCCTGCTGGAGGGTGGGCTGGACCGCTTCATCCGCTGGGACAAGGACTTTCCCGGCAAAGCCGCCCTTGCAGCCGAAAAGCAGCGCGGGGTCAGGAAGTGCTTCGTCACGCTGACGGTCGAGGCGGGCGACTCCGATCCACCCTACATGGCGAACCTCTGGCACGACGGGCAGATCGTGGGCGAGGTCACCTCCGCCGCATGGGGCTACCGCGTCGGGGCCTGCGTCGCGCTGGGCATGCTGCGGGCCGATCTTGCGGTTTTCGGGACGAAGCTGGAATGCGAGATCTATGGCGGGCGGTTTCCGGCGGTGGTGCGGGCGGACGGGCCGATCTGGGACCCGGCCAATGACAGGTTGAAAGCATGACCGACATCACCCTTCTGGACGGCGGCATGGGCCAGGAAATGACCGCGCGGTCGGGCGACCCGCCGACGCCGCTCTGGTCCACGCAGGTCATGCTCGACCATCCCGGGCTGGCGCAGGCGATCCATGCCGACTACTTCGCCGCCGGGGCGACTGTGGCCACCACGAACACATATGCGATACACCACGACCGGCTTGCTCAAGTTCGGCCTCGACCACCGCTTCGCCGACCTGCATGCGCAGGCGGTGTCCGAGGCGCGGGCCGCCCGCGATGCGCACGGGTCAGGCCGCGTCGCGGGGTCGCTCGGTCCGCTGGTCGCCAGCTACCGCCCCGAGACGCATCCGCCGCATGACGAGGCCGTCGGCGAAATATGCCGAGATCGCCCGCCTGAACGGCCCCGCCGTCGATCTGTTCATCGCCGAAACCGTCGCCTCGCTCGCCCATGCCCGCGCGGTGCTGGAGGGGGCGAAGGCGGGCGGGAAACCGGTCTGGCTGTCCGTGACGGTCGATGACGAGGACGGAACGAAGCTGCGGTCGGGCGAACCGGTCGCGGCACTTGGCGAGGACATCGCGTGGCAAGGCAACGCCGGGGCGATCCTCGCCAATTGCTCGGCCCCCGAGGCGATGGCGGCGGCGATGGGCATCTTCAAGGGGTTCGGCCTGCCGTTCGGGGCCTATGCGAACGGCTTCACCGCGATCACCAAGGACTTCCTGAAGGACAGCCCCACCGTCGCCGCCCTGTCCGCCCGCCCCGAGATGACCCCCGCCCTTTACGCCGATGTTCGCGATGATCTGGGTCGGCATGGGTGCCACCATCGTCGGCGGCTGCTGCGAGACGGGGCCCGCGCATATCGCGGAACTGGCACGGCGGTTAAGGGCGGCGGGGTATAGGGTCGTGTGATCACCAAGCAGCATTTGCGACGTTGGAAGAAGTGAAGATGTGGTTAACGCGCCAGATAAAATCATTCAGTATCATATGCTTATGGAATTGTCCACGTGTGGACAAACCTCAATCGGGCACCTGGACAATCCTCAGGCGTCCAGGTTCTCCACGCTCAGCGCGTTCGGTCTGGATGAACTCCCGCCGCGGCTCGACCACGTCGCCCATCAGCTTGGTGAAGATGTCGTCGGCCTCGGCCACGTCGTCGACCTTGACCTGCAGCAGCGTCCGCGCCTCCGGGTCGAGCGTCGTTTCCCACAGCTGTTCGGGGTTCATCTCGCCCAGACCCTTGTAGCGCTGCAGCGCCAGGCCCTTTTCGCCCTCGCGCAGCATCGCCTTCAGAAGCTCGATCGGGCCGTGGATCGGCTGCTCGCGGTCCTTGCGCACCAGCGGCGCGAGCGCGCCATAGACCTCGCCGCAGACCCGCGGTATGCGCCGCCAGCCGCCGCGCCTCGCCCGAGCGCAGCACCTGCCGTCCAGCGTCCGCACCTCTTCGACGCCGCGCAGCGACCGGCAGAGCCGCAGGCCCGTGATCCTGCGTCGGGCGGCCCTGCCAGCCGCGTTCGTATTCGACCGCCACGATCATCGAGCCGCCGCGCGACTTCGTCCGCGACGCCCTGCGCGTCGGCATCGACGCGCCCCGGCACCAGCGCCCCGGCGATGGCCGCCTGCTCCAGAATGTGCCGCGGGATAGTGCGTCGGGAAGGCCTGCAGGATGCGCGCGCACCACGCGCGCCTCCTCCACCACGCGCGCCAGGTCCGCGCCGGCGATCACCTCGCCCGATCCCAGCCGCAGCACCGCGCCCTCGATGCCCTGTCTCGATCAGGTAGTCGTCCAGCGCCGCCTGGTCCTTCAGATAGACCTCCGACTCGCCCCCGCGCGACTTTGTAGAGCGGCGGCTCGGCGATATAGAGGTGCCCCTGCGTCGATCAGCTCGCGGCATCTGCCGGAAGAAGAACGTCAGCAGCAGCGTGCGGATATGCGCGCCGTCCACGTCGGCGTCGGTCATGATGACGATCTTGTGGTAGCGCAGCTTGCCCAGGTTGAACTCGTCCCGCCCGATCCCGGTGCCGAGCGCCGTGATCAGCGTGCCGATCTGCTCGGAGCCGAGCATCCGGTCGAACCGCGCGCGCTCGACGTTCAGGATCTTGCCGCGCAGCGGCAGCACCGCCTGGTTCTGCCGCGACCGCCCCTGCTTGGCCGACCCGCCCGCGCAGTCGCCCTCGACGAGGAAGAGTCTCCGCCAGCGCCGGGTCCTTCTCCTGGCAGTCGGCCAGCTTGCCCGGCAGCGTTCGCCACGTCCATCGCCGTCTTGCGCCGCGTCAGTTCGCGCGCCTTGCGCGCCGCCTCGCGCGCGATCGCCGCCTCGATGATCTTGCCGACGACGACCTTGCGCCTGCGACCGGGTTCTCCTCGAACCACTCGGCCAGCTTCTCGTCCACCAGGCTCTCGACCGCCGGGCGCACCTCGGAGTGACACCAGCTTGTCCTTGGTCTGGCTGGAGAACTTCGGGTCCGGCACCTTGACCGACAGCACGCAGGTCAGCCCTTCGCGCGCATCGTCGCCCGTGAAGTCCACCTTCTCCTTCTTCGCCAGCCCGCTCTCTGCGGCATAGGCGTTGATCGTCCGCGTCAGCGCGCCGCGGAAGCCCGCCAGATGCGTGCCGCCGTCGCGCTGCGGGATGTTGTTGGTGAAGGGCAGCACCGTCTCGTAGTAGCTGTCGTTCCACCACATCGCGACTTCGACGCCGATGCCGCCCCGCGTCGCCGGCGATGTAGATCGGCTCCGGCAGGGCGGACGTCTTCGTGCCGGTCGAGATACTTCACGAACTCCCGCACGCCGCCCTCGTAGTAGAGCTCCGACCGCAGCGGCTCCGCCGGGCGCTCGTCCTCAGGATGATGCGCACGCCCGAGTTCAGGAACGCCAGCTCGCGCAGCCGGTGCTCCAGCGTCTTGAAGCTGTACTCGAGGTTCGAAAACGTGCCTTCGGGAATGTTCGTCTTGGCCGACGCCAGGAACCGCACCTCGGTGCCCTTTTCGCCCGGCGCGTCGCCGACTTCACGCAGAGCTTCGACCGTGTCGCCGTGCTCGAACCGCGCGTAGTGTTCCTTGCCCTTCCGCCAGATCCGCAGGTCCAGCCAGTCGATGAGCGCGTTCACGACCGACACGCCGACGCCGTGCAGGCCGCCCGAGACCTTGTAGCTGTTCTGGTCGAATTTACCGCCCGCATGCAGCTGGGTCATGATGACCTCGGCCGCCGAAACGCCCTCGTCCTGGTGGATGCCCACCGGGATGCCGCGGCCGTTGTCGCGGACGGAAACCTTGAACGTCGGCGTGGATTTTCACGCTCACATAGTTCGCATGGCCGGCCAGCGCCTCGTCGATGCCGTTGTCGACGACCTCGTACACCATGTGGTGCAGGCCCGACCCGTCGTCGGTGTCGCCGATATACATGCCCGGCCGCTTGCGCACGGCCTCCAGCCCCTTGAGAACCTTGATGGAATCCGCGCCGTATTCTTCCGGCTGCGGGATGTCGTCGGTCATCTGTTCTTATCCTGCTCTTTGTCCCCATCTTATAGGGGTTCGGGGCGGGATTGTCACGCGAAGGGCACAAGATTTGGGGGATATGCACGTGCACTTCACGTGCACCCGACATGCATATCACGTGCATACGTCCGGTCAGATGACGGTCGCCGGTTCCACGACCGAAGTTCCCTCCCGATCCCCCACGGCCAGCCCCTCTGCGCGCCCGCCCAGCCCTGAGAAGAGGTCCGCTCCGGTGCCGGTCATGAAGGCCTGCGCACCAAGACCTACGACCTCGTCATACAGTGCCGCGCGGCGCGTATCGTCGAGATGTGCTGCGACCTCGTCGAGCAGGATGACCGGCGGATGTCCCGTCAGCGCCGCCAGCGCCCGCGCGTTCGACAGGATCAGCGAGATCAGCAGCGCCTTCTGTTCGCCCGTCGAACACTGCGCGGCAGGCATCTCCTTGTCCGCCCAGACCGCTTCCAGATCGTCGCGGTGGGGGCCGGTCAGTGTGCGCCCCGCCGACTGATCGCGCGACCGCCCTGTGGCGAGGGCATCGGCCAGCGCGTCCTCGCCCGTGGCCTCGGCCCCCTCGGGTGACAGGATGGCAAGGCGGGCCGAGGGGAACGCGCCCGCCGCCGCACTCTGCGCCGCCGTCACCTGCGACAGCGCCGCCGCGCGCGCGGCCTGGATCGCGGCACCGGAGGCGGCCATCTGCGCCTCGATTGCGGCATACCATCCCGGGTCGCGCACACCGTCCTTCAGAAGCCGGTTACGTTCGCGCATGGCCTTTTCGTAGGCAAGCGTACGTTCGGCATGATCAGGGTCGAAGGACAGCGTCATGCGGTCCAGAAACCGCCTGCGTCCGTCGGCCCCTTCGATCCACAGCCGGTCCATTGCCGGCACCAGCCAGAGCATCCGGCAGATGCGCCCCAGCGCGCTCTGGGTGGCGGCCTTGCCGTCGATCAGAACTGTGCGTCCGACCGGACCTTCGGCGAAAGTCTCCACCTCATGCCCGCTGACTGACGCCCGGACCTTCCAGCCCAGCGCCTCGGGCCGCCGCATCAGATCTTCCGGCGCGGCACGGCGCAGGCCGCGACCCGGCGACAGCAGCGAGATCGCTTCCAGAATGTTCGTCTTGCCCGCGCCGTTCGGCCCCCAGATCGCGACCGGGCGTCCGTCGAAGGTCAGCGCGGTGCGCTGGTGCGACCGGAAATGCGAAAGAGTGAGGTCGGAAATCACAGACGCCCCACCGCCCCTTTCATCTTGGCACAAATACTCCGGGGTCCGGGGCAGGGCCCCGGCGCCGCCAGTCACACGCGCATCGGCATCACGACATAGACCGCGCTGGTGTCGTTGCCTTCGCGCATGAGCGTCGGATCACCCGAAGAGTTGAACAGGAACACCGCATTCTCGCGGTCGACCTGGCTGGCGATTTCCAGCAGGTATTTGGCGTTGAAGCCGATTTCCAGCAGGTCGTCCGAATAGGCGACTGCCAGTTCCTCTTCCGCGGCGCCGGTATCGGGCGAGTTGACAGACAGGACCAGACGGTCCTCATCCAGCCGCAGCTTGACTGCGCGCGAGCGTTCCGAGGACACGGTCGCGACACGGTCCACCGCGCGGGCGAATTCGGCGGCGTCCACCTCCATCCGCCGCGAATTGCCCATCGGGATGACGCGTGTGTAGTCGGGGAAGGTGCCGTCGATGACCTTGGACGTCAACTGCATGACCGGCGTCGCGAACCGTACCTTGGTTTCCGACACCGACACGGCGATCGACGCGTCATCATCGTCCAGAAGCTTGCGCAGCTCGCCCACCGTCTTGCGCGGCACGATCACGCCGGGCATGTTCTCGGCCCCGTCCGGCAGGGGCGCGTCGATGCGGGCCAGCCGGTGGCCGTCGGTTGCAACGCAGCGCAGCACCTTGCCATCCTCGCCCTGCGCGACATGCATGTAGACGCCGTTCAGGTAATAGCGCGTCTCTTCGGTCGAGATGGCGAATTTCGACTTGTCGAACAGCCGCCGCAGCATTCCGGCCGGAGCGGAGAAGTTCGCGGTGTATTCCGAGTTCGCCATCACGGGGAAATCCTGCCGGGGCAGGGTGGCCAGCGAAAAGGTCGACCGGCCCGCCGTGACCGTCAGGCGGCCTGCGCTGTCGTCGGATGTCAGCTGGACCAGCGCGCCGTCGGGCAGCTTGCGGACGATTTCGTGCAGGGTCAGGGCGGACACGGTGGTGGCCCCGGCGCGTTCGACCGTCGCGGGCGCGCGGTCCACCGCCTCGATGTCCAGATCGGTGGCGCGCAGGCTGACCGTGTCGCCTTCGGCCTCGATCAGGACATTGGCCAGGATCGGGATCGTGTTGCGCCGCTCGACCACCGACTGCGCCTGGCTGACTGCTTTCAGAAGCGCCGCGCGCTCGATGCTGATCTTCATATCCGCCCCCTGGGATGCCGGGACGGGACACCCTAGCGGTTTTCCCCGTCGGCTCAAGATTTTTCGGGACTTTCCGGCGAAACGCGTGGGGCGTCAAGGCCGGGTCCCCCGCCCGGTTCCGTCAGGTATCGAGCAGGCGGCGCAGCATCTCGAGATCCTCGGACAACTGGCTGTCGGCGGCGCGCAGTTCATCCACCTTGCGGATGCCGTGCATGATCGTCGTGTGGTCACGACCGCCGAAGCGTCGGCCGATCTCGGGCAGCGACCGGGTGGTCAGGTGCTTGGACAGATACATGGCGACCTGACGCGGTCGGGCGATGGTGCGCACGCGCTTGGGCCCGATCATGTCGGACAGGCGCACGTTGTAATGTTCGGCCACCTTGCGCTGGATTTCCTCGATGGTGATCTTGCGTTCGGACGTGCGAAGGATGTCGGCAAGGCAGTCCTGCGCGAGGTCGAGCGTGATTTCGCGCCCGACGAGGCTGGCGAAGGCGAAAAGCCGGGTCAGCGCGCCTTCCAGCACGCGGACATTGGTCGCGATGCGGTGCGCGAGGAATTCGAGCACGCCATCCGCAAGGACCAGCCCCGGATATTGCCGGTGATAGTATTCGGCCTTGGTCTGAAGGATGCCGAGGCGCAGTTCGTAATCGGTCGGGTGCAGATCGACGACCAGCCCGCATTGCAGACGCGACTTGATGCGTTCCTCAAGATCCTTGATCTCGCCCGGCGCACGGTCGGCCGAAATCACGATCTGCTTGTTCTGATCGACCAGCGCGTTGAAGGTGTGGAAGAACTCCTCCTGCGTGCTGTCCTTGCCGGCGATGAACTGGACATCGTCGACCATCAGCACATCGACAGACCGGAACAGTTCCTTGAAATCCATGATCTGGCGTTCACGCAGCGCCTGGACGAAGCGGTACATGAATTGCTCGGCGGAGAGGTAGAGAACCCGCAGCTCGGGCTGGCGCGCCTGAAGTTCGTGCGCGATGGCGTGCATCAGGTGGGTCTTGCCGAGGCCGACGCCGCCATAGAGGAACAGCGGGTTGAAGGTGACCGGGCCGCCTTCGCTGACGCGGCGGGCGGCGGCATGGGCGAGTTCGTTGGGCTTGCCGACGACGAAGCTGTCGAAGGTGAAGCGCGCGTCGAGCGGCGCGCCGGGAAGGGCGGTGTCGTCGGATGCGCGGTTTCCGATGCGTGCGGCGCGGCGGGCGGCGGACTCGGCGGGTTTCTTCGCGCCGACGGATCGGGCCGCCGTGACACGGAACTCGACCCGCTCGACCGCTGCGCCGACCTTCACCAGATTCTGGCGGATATGCTCGCCGAAATTGCGCGGCGACCCAGTCGCGCATGAAATTCGTGGGAACCTCGAACGACGCGGTGCCGTCGGCCGTGCCGATCAGGCGGAGAGGTTCGATCCAGGTGACGAAGTTGTTCTTGCCAAGAGCCTTGAGAAGTTCTTCACGCGCCCGCCCCCAGGAATTGTCGTTCATGTTCGTTTTGCCCACTCGGTGACCGGCTTGCAGATTCAGGCCGGGAAACAACGCCAAAAGCCGCGCTTCACGCCGTTTCGTCGGGACAGGAACCGGCATCGCGGCATCAGACAATGCCGCTGGCCGGTCAGAGCCAGACAATCCCTGTCAGGACATCGCAGACCGAAGGACAGGACCCCGCCTGCCGTCTCCGCATGCCGTCAGGGCAACCGGCAGCAATGCCGGTTCCCCGCCACAAGTTTCCGGCACCCGTGCAGCAAGGTACCTTTATCTTCGGACACCAGTGACCCGTTCTCCGCGGGTCTCGTCCGATTGAAACCGTATGTCCCCCCAAGGCGACGTGAATCGCCTGATGACGCTACCAAGGCGGCTCACGACCCCGCAACCGATCTTCATGCTTGACTCGGGGATGGCGAAAGCGAATCCCGGACACCGTGCAAAAAAGGCACAGGCGGGCGGCGGCGGGTCGCCGACGAGGGTCTCAGACAAGCGAAAAGGGACGCAAGTTGCCTTGCGCCCCTTCGGAAAGATGTGGATTCGGTCAGGCTGTCGGCGACAGGGCCTTAACACGCGATGCCAGGCGCGACATCTTGCGCGCCACGGTGTTCTTGTGCAGGACGCCCTTGGTCACGCCGCGCGCGAGTTCGGGCTGGGCCGCTTTCAGTGCCGCCGCTGCCGCATCGGCGCTGCCCGAAGCAAGCGCCTCTTCCACCTTGCGCAGGTAGGTGCGGATCCGCGACCGGCGCGCCTTGTTGACGGCGGTCACACGCTCGGTCTGGCGCGCGCGCTTCTTGGACTGGGGCGTATTGGCCATGTGTTCAGGGTTCCGATTTCGTCCGGGTCAATATGAAGCCGCGCTTCTAGGCGCGAGTTCGGGGCCAAGTCAACAGGGCGGGAACGGGATTCCGGATGGCCCCCGGACCGGTCTATTTGTCCTTGAAAACCGGGCTGCGCTTTTCAAGAAAGGCCTGCATTCCTTCTTTCTGATCCTGCGTGGCGAACAGCGCGTTGAACAGGCGGCGTTCGAACAGCACGCCCTCGCGCAGCGTCGTCTCATCCGCCCGGTTGATCGCCTCTTTCACGGCCATAGCGGCAATCGGCGCTTTTCTCGGCGATCTTGCGCGCGGCCGCCATCGCCTCGGGGATCAGCTTCGCGGGCGGAACGACGCGCGCGACCAGCCCCGCGCGTTCGGCCTCGATGGCGTCCATGAAGCGTCCGGTCAGCTGCATGTCCATCGACTTCTGCCGGCCGACGATGCGGGTCAGGCGCTGGGTGCCGCCAAGACCGGCGACGATGCCTATGTTGATCTCGGGCTGGCCGAATTTCGCGGTGTCGGCGGCGATGATGAAGTCGCACATCAGCGCCAGTTCGCAGCCCGCCGCCCAGCGCATAGCCCGCAACCGCCGCGATGACCGGCTTGCGGCAGCGCAGGAGCGCGTCGGTCTCGTCGGCAAAGAGGTTGTCGCGGAAGACATCGACGAAGCTTTTCGTCACCATCTCGGATATGTCCGCGCCTGCGGCAAAGGCCTTGTCCGACCCGGTGATGACAAGGCAGCGCACCGCCGGATCGCGTTCGGCGTCGGTCACGGCGGCGGCAAGTTCGCGCATCATCTGACCGTTCAGGGCGTTCAGCGCGGCCGGACGGTTCAGCCGGATCAGGCAGACGCGCTCCTCGGCTTCGACGATCAGGGTCTCGTAGGTCATGCGATTCTCCACTGCCGCGCGCCGTCGTAGCAGGCGAGACGGGACGGGCAAGTGGTCGTGGGTCAGTTTGAATTCCTGCAGTGTTCCCAGTTCGACGGGGGCTGCGGGCTGCTCCACCGTCCGCTATCAGGTCGGGCAGGGTTCTGAAGGCCACGGCGCGTTCGCAGAATCGGGCCGACGCAAGTCAGGACGACCGGTCAGTCAGTCGATCAAGGCGTCCTGCCGCTGGCCGGCGCGCTGGTGATGGATCGGAAGTGTTCTTCCATAAAGCTGCCGGGTACGCTCGACGCTGCCCACCATGCCCTGCTCCTGCGCGTAGGACAGAATCGCAACGTAACGGGGCGTCGGTCCTTCAAGGGGTGCCACACGATGCAGTGAATAGCGTCCGCGAAACAGTTGCAGATCGCCGGGTTCAAGCTTGAGCGAAATCACTTTGTCGGACGTGCCGTCGAGCACCTTGGAAACCTCGCCAAAATTCTCGTCCTCGCTGCTGCGTATCATCGGCGCGTATTCGAAGGCTCCGCCGCTGTCTGCGTTCTGAAGCGCCAGCGTCACGGTGAAATTGTTGGTGTCAAAGTGCCACGGGAACCCATTTCCCTCCCAGGCCGCGTTCACGATCACGTCGGCCAGCGGGTCGGCATAGCGGAAGAAGCTGTCTTCGGGTTCCTGAAGACATTCGCGAATGAAGGTGTCGAACCCCGCGCTGTCAACGATGGTGCGCAACGCGCCATCTGCCTGAAAGTTGTCAGCCGGGATGAACGCATTCGACCTGTCAAAGAACCGCCGTCTTGGATCAGTCTCGGGCAGGCTCGGGTCTTCTGTCGTGAAATACGCGTTGGTGCGCGAGTAACTGCGGTGGCCCTTGTCGGCGACGCCGCCCGCTTCCGCAACCGCAGCGGCGATCCCTTTCGGTGTCAGAAAGCCCTTGAGGACCGCACATCCGAACAACTCAAGTTCGCCGCGCACCCGGTTCAGGATTGCATCACGCAATGGACCGGGCGTGGAAATGGGATAGGAGTTGAAGTCGATCAAGTCTCTCGCAGCAAGTGGCATTGGCTGGCCCGCGATTGAGTTACACCGGATTTAATACTGTCCCGCAGCAAGTCGCACTCTATCAGGATTGCGACATGGCGGGTCGTTTTCAGCAGAGGTCAGGGAGGCGGTCACTGGCCGACGGGACAACAACAGCTGCGCTGTCCCGCTTGACGGACAGCCGATCCGACCCGCCTACGGGCTAGTCATCTCTGGCACAGCGGGCAGTAGAAGGACGACCGGCCCGACTGCACGATGCGGCGGATGGTGCCGCCGCAGCCGGTCGTCGGGCAGGGCGCGCCTTCGCGGTCATAGACGCGGAAGCGGTGCTGGAAATAGCCGAGTTCGCCGTCCGTCTGGCGGTAGTCGCGCAAGGACGAGCCGCCGGCGTCGATGGCCTCGGACAGGACATCGCCGGATGATCGGCACCAGCCCCGCGACACGCGGCGCCGCAATCCGGCCCGCAAGGCGCTTCGGGCTGATACCGGCGCGGTGGAGCACTTCGGACACATAGATATTGCCGAGACCCGCGACGATCCGCTGGTCCAGAAGGGCCGCCTTGACCGGGGTGCGCCGTCCGCGAAAGCGCGCCGACGAGGTAGTCTTCGTGAAAGCCGTTGCCGAAGGGCTCCGGCCCGATGCCCGCCAGCAGCCGGTGCGCGTCCGCCGTGGCGGTCGGCATCAGGTCCATCATGCCGAAGCGGCGGGCGTCGTTGAAGGTGACGCGCGCGCCGCCCTCGATGTCGAGCACGACATGGTCGTGCTTGGCGGGCGCGGGATGGGCGTGGTGAAACTGGCCGACCGTGCCGCCCGGAAATCAGCATCCGCCCCGACATGCCGAGATGGATCAGCAGCGTCTCGCCGGTGGACAGGTCCGCCAGGATGTATTTCGACCGCCGCCGCAGGCGTTCGACACGCGCGCCCGTCAGCCGGTCGGCCATCCGGTCGGGCAACGGCCAGCGCAGGTCGGGCCGCCGGACGTCGGCCTGCGCGATGACGCGCCCCTCCATCACGGGCACAAGGCCGCGGCGGACAGTTTCAACCTCGGGCAGTTCAGGCATGGGGGACCGGGCGGCTTCGTCGCATTGCAGGCGCGACAGGTCGCCTATAAGGGGCGGGAATGCAAGGGCAGCAGGCCGGAATGACCGACGACGATCAGGCGACGACGCATTTCGGCTATCAGACCGTGCCCGAGGCCGACAAGGCCGGGATGGTGCATGGCGTGTTTTCCCGCGTGGCCAACCGCTACGACCTGATGAACGACCTGATGTCGGGCGGCGTCCACCGGCTGTGGAAGGACGCGATGATGGACTGGCTGGCGCCGCGACCGGGCCAGCGGCTGCTGGACGTGGCGGGCGGCACGGGCGACATCGCGTTCCGGTTCCTCAAGCGCGCGCCGGGCGGCGACGGCAGTCGTGCTGCGACATGACCGAGCCGATGCTGGACGAGGGCCGCAAGCGCGCCGAGGCGGCCAATCTGGCGGACCGGCTGGACTGGGTGGTGGGCGACGCGATGGCGCTGCCGTTCCCGGACCGCAGCTTCGACGTCTACACGATCACCTTCGGCATCCGGAACGTGACGCGCATCGCCGACGCGCTGGCCGAGGCCTACCGCGTGCTGAAACCCGGCGGGCGGCTGATGGTGCTGGAGTTCAGCCGGATCCCGAACGACGATGCTGCAGAAGGCCTATGACCTCTATTCCTTCAACGTGATCCCGGTCATGGGCCAGGTCGTGGCCGGGGACCGCGACAGCTATCAGTATCTGGTGGAATCGATCCGCCAGTTCCCCGATCAGGAACGCTTTGCCGCGCATGATCCGCGAAGCGGGCTTCGGCCAGGTCAGATACCGCAACCTGACGATGGGCGTCGCCGCGCTGCATTCCGGCTGGAAGATCTAGGTGCGCGGACCCGCACAACATCTGGCGGCTGATCCGCACCGGCGCGACCTTCGAGCGCACCGGCGCGATGGAGCGTGGTGCTGGAGGCCTTCGGGCGCCCGCCGCGGCTGCGGCTGGTGGCGCGCGTGCTGGGCTGGCCGTTCAAGTGGCTGGGCTACCGAGGGCGACCCGGCGCTGCCGCCGGTCACGCGGGCGCTGACCGCGCTGGGGCCGGCCTACATCAAGTTCGGCCAGATCCTGTCGACCCGGCCCGACGTGGTCGGCGAGGAGCTTGCCGCGCAGCTGAAGGTGCTGCAGGACAAGCTGCCGCCGTTTCCGACAGCGATGGCGAAGGCCGACGATCGAGGCCGAGCTGCGGCAGCCGGTCGACGAGCTGTTCACCGAATTTTCCGAGCCCGTCGCGGCCGCGTCGATCGCGCAGGTGCACCGCGCGCGGCTGCGCGAGACACGGGCGAGGACGTCGCGGTCAAGGTGCTGCGGCCCGGGATCGAGCGCGCCTTCCGGCGCGACATCGACGCCTTCTATCTTGCGGCCGCGATGATCGAGCTGCTGGCCCCGTTCGCGCGGCGGCTGCGGCCGATGGATGTGATCCCGCATTTCGAAGGCGTGGTGATGGGCGAACTGGACCTGCGGCTGGAAGGCTGCGGCGGCGGCGGAATTCGCCGCGAACACCGCGAAGGACGCAGGCTTCCGGGTGCCGAAGCCGGTCTGGCTGCTGTCGGGCCGCCGGGTGATGACGCTGGACTGGGCCGAGGGCATTCCGACTGGGCGATGTGCCAGCGCTGAAGGCGGCGCGGGCATGACCTGACGCGTCTGGGCGACGCGGGTGCTGCAGCTGTTCCTGACCCACGCGCTGCGCGACGGGTATCTTCCACGCCGACATGCACCAGGGCAACCTGAAGGTCGCGGCCAACGGCGACATCATCGCCTATGACTTCGGGATCATGGGCGCGGATCGACGAATACACCCGCCGGGTCTATGCCGAGATCCTGATCGGCTTCATCCGCAAGGATTACCGCCGCGTCGCCGAGGTGCATTTCGAGGCGGGCTATGTGCCGCGCGACCGCGACATCGACGAATTCGCCCGGGCGCTGCGCGCGGTGGGCGAGCCGATCTTCGGCATGGACGCGAGCCGGATCTCGATGGCGCGGCTGCTGGCCTATCTGTTCGAGGTGACCGAACGCTTCGGGATGGAGACCCGGACCGAGCTGATCCTGCTGCAGCGCACGATGGTGGTGGTCGAGGGCGTGGCGCGGTCGCTGGACCCGCATATCAACATCTGGCAGGTCGCGCGGCCGGTCGTCGAAGGCTACATCCGGCGAGAACCTCGGGCCGCAGGCCGCTGCTGCGCGATCTGGCGCGGACGGCGCGGGTGCTGGCGCGGTTCGGGCCGAAGCTGCCGCAGCTGGCCGAGGCGCTTCTGGCGCGGCAGTCGGAGTATCCGGTGGCGGACCGGCGGGCACCGGGGGTCTGGTCGGCGGTGGGACTGGTCGTGCTGGGTGCCGTGCTTGCGGGACTTGCGGCGGCGGTCGGGCGGATCGCGGGGCTGATCTAGTCTGTCCGTGGCCGCCGGGGTCTCAGCCGGGACGGCGCAGGGCGGTCACGGCACTGGCGGCGACGCTGGACCCGCCCTGCAGGACGACAACCGGACCGTCGGTCTCGCTTTGCACTTCGGTGACACTGGCAAACACCTCGACCGGTTTCTGCGACAGAACCTCGTCCGCCTTCACGCTTTCCAGCTTGAATGTGTAACTGCCGTTCGGCAGCAGGCCGCCCGACCCGTCAGTGCCGACCCAGGTCAGGGATGTCGCGGTCGGCGAGACGGCTTCGCGCTTCACCTCGCGGTTCAGGGAATCGTAGGTGACAAGAACAGCAGCGTCGGCCCCGGCATCGGCCCGGTAGGTCAGGCTGACCGGCGCACCGGTGAACTGGACGGGCGCGGCAACCCGCGCCTCCATCCCGACCCATCCGGCAAGATCGGCCATGCCCGACAAGCTGCCTTCACCCGCAATCCGTTCAAGGAAGCCGTTTGTGCGCACCTGCTGCTCGACACTGGAAAAGGTCGCAAGCTGAACGGCGAATTCGGTCGATTCCATCGGTTTCAGCGGGTCCTGATTGCGCAGCTGCGCCGTCAGCAGGCGCAGAAACGTGTCCATATCGCCCGAAAGCCCGCTTGTTGTCTGTGCGGATGGGGCGGCCTGGGACCGGGTAGCGGTTCCGACGGGGTTCATGACTTTCCTTTCAGATCAGAGGCGCAGGTCAAGCCCTGCATCGGCGTCTTGCGCGGACAAGGGCGCGGAGCGGTAGATTGCGACGGGTTGTGCCGAAGGGGCACGCGGTTCGGGCGCGTCGGTCGTCGCCTGCGGATTGCCCGGATCGGTCCGGCCGCGTTGCGGACCAGGGTCGCCATGGCTGAGCTGGAACGAGACATCCTGATACCCGAGCGCGCGGAAATCGCGGGCCAGATCGTCCAGGTGCCTGCGGATCAGGTCCAGCGTGTCGATCCGGTCCGCGCTGACCGCGACGATTGCAGACGTTTCGGTCGTCGAGATGTTCAGGCGCAGCTGGCCAAGTTCCTCGGGCGAAAGCGTCATTTCGATCCGACCGTCGCCCAAGGCGCCTGCGGCTTCGGCAATCTGGACGGACACAGGCACCGGTGTCTGGACCGTGCCTGAACCTGCGGAGGCCGTGCGGTTCGTGTGGTCGGCGGCGATCCGGTCCGTGAAGGGAACCTGCGTGGTGGCGGGTGCGATCCCGTGGATGGGCATATCCGTGTCCTGCGGCAGAGGCTGCGCTGCCGCAGGGTCGGATGCGGACACGGTAACGGGTGTCGGCACTCGGGCCTCCCCCTGTTCCGGTCCGGTCTCGGTGCCCCGGACCGGTGCTGGTTCCGGTTCGGTCCGCGCATCGAGGCTTGCGTGTTCTTCGCCTGTCCGCCCGTTCTGTCGGTCGCCGCCGGGCAAGGCGCGGGACGGGGGGATGGGGTCCGAAGGCAGCGCCGCTGCGGGCTGGCGCGGATCGGCCATACCTGCGCGCAGAACGGATCGGACGGCATCGCCCAAAACGGGCGGAGTGCCCGGTCTGCCGACAGGCCCTGCATTGCGGATGCTGTCCGGGTTGGGGAAGACGCCGGGCACAACCACGCCGGTACGGCCCGCTGCGGCGAGGGATTCTCGGGGGTGTTCCGCAGCGTCCGCCGTCCGGGGGCCGTCTTTGGAGATGGGCGGTAGGTCACGGATGCGCAACGCAGGTTCATCGCGTTCGTGCACCGGGGTGGATGGAATTGACTCGTCGCGGGTTGATTTCGTGTTGGGCGTCCGGTCAAGACCAGCCGCTTCCGGTTGTTTTGTCCGTGCGGGCGCTTCTTCCGCAACGGGCAGGGGGCGCGGGGAATCCGGTGTCACCGGCGAAGCTGGCGGCGGGACGGAGGCCTCCCGGCCTGGGTGATGTTCTGGCAGGCTGTGACGAAGCGCGGGCTCGTCCGGCGCAGTCCGGTCCTCAGGCACCGGTCCGGGGCTGGGCGGGGGCGTGCCATCCGTCGCCGTCAGACGGACCTGCATCCGCGACCGGAGCCGGCTGCACAGGTTCGCTCTGCTTCGACCAATTTCCGACTTGGTCGGGGTTGGCAACAGATGCGTCTTTCGGGGCGGAAGGCACGGGGCGCCGCATATCCGGCAGGGGATCAATCTGCGGGCCGTCTTCGATGTGCAAAGAGGGTTTGACGATCGACAGGTCGGCGGGCGCGTTGATCGGGGCGGGGCCGGACGACAACCGGCTGCGTGCAGCCTCGGACGTGTCGCCGGTCGGCGCGGACGCATGTGATCGCGCGCCTGTTGCTGGCAACGCCACCGGCATCCCGGCGGCTGGCGTGGCACCATCGGTCGGCAGGAACGAGATAGACTGCGCTGCGGCAATCAACGAGACCGGATCAGGGCGCAGGGTTTGTTCAAGGTCGATGGGAATGTGCGCCGGTTGAAAGGTCCCGCCGTCGTCTGGTGATTTAGCCCGGTCCGTCCCGGGTTCCTCCGGCCAAAGGTCAGGGTTATCCGTCGGAAATTGCGCAAGGCCCGTCGCGGTGACATGGGACACGGCTGCGCCTGCCGAGTCCGGGCTGGAAGCGGCCGCGCCGATTTCGGGCATGGAAGCGCTTGCCCCGACAGGAAACGAACGGCCCGCGGGCAGAACGTCCGGAACGCCCGGCGCGGCATCCCGGAACACGGCCGCGAAAACATCTGCGGCCCCGGTCTCCGGACCGCGCGCAATGCCGGGCTGAACCACAGCCGCAAGACTGGCAACGCCCGTGACTGCAATCGGATCAGGCAGGATCATCGTTTCCCTGACGTCGTCGGCTTCTGCCGGTGCGCGGTCCGGATAGCCGATTTATCCTTACCGGTTCTTTACCGGCGTTCCGGATAACTGCCGCAGATTGTCCTGATCCGGGGATTCGCCGATGACCGACCTTACGATCCGACCGCATGCAGCCGCTCCCGTTCTGAAGCAGGGCGCATCCGCCGACGCGCCCCTGCGCGCGGCTGCCGAGGCGATGGAGGCGGGGTTTCTGGCCGAGATGCTCAAGCAGTCGGGTCTGGGTGCGACGCCCGAGGGGTTCGGCGGTGGCGCGGGCGAGGACCAGTTCGCGTCGTTCCTGCGTCAGGAACAGGCCACGGCCATGGTCCGCGCAGGCGGTATCGGGCTGGCCGACAGCATCTGCAGCGCACTTGCCAAAGGACCCGCGGCATGACCGCGCCGAACAGACCCTCCGCTTCGCCCGAGCTGTCACCGGCCGAACGGCTCGCCGACATCCTGCGCAGCGAGCGTCGCGCGCTGCTTGACGGCAAATTCCATGTCCTGCCGGACCTGACCGAGATCAAGACCGCGCTGGCGCGGCAGATGGCGGATTCGGCGCAGCCCTCCGATGTCGGCGCGATCCGGCTTGCCGGGCGGATTGCCGCAGGTAATCTGCGCCTGATCGACGCGGCACGGAAGGGCTTGCGCGATGCAAGCCGCCGGATCGACATGATCTTCCGCGCCGGAAAATCCCTTGAAACCTACGACGCGTTGGGCCGCAGTTCTGCTGCGCGTCTGGCAGAGGTCAAGGTCGAACGGCGGGCCTGACCCGGAAACTCGCTAAAATGCCGGGCAAAGGCACCGTGCGTCTTAGCACCCCGTTAGGACTGGCGCGCCAAAGTCACGGTCGCCCTGCATGTTGCAGGTGACGCGGGAGCGTCCGGAACAGGACAACGCCCGCAAGGTCAGAACGACAGGAACCGCCGCCCCGCCGGGCGGCACGGGACAGCGGTGCAAAGCGCCGCCGCAGAGGAATGAACCATGTCCAGTATTCTTACCAACACCAGCTCGATGGTCGCCCTTCAGACGTTGAAGGGCATCAACATGAACCTGTCGAAGACACAGGATGAAATCTCGACCGGCAAGTCCGTCGCCTCGGCCCGCGACAATGCCGCTGTCTGGGCGATCTCCAAGGTCATGGAAGCCGACGTGAAGGGCTTCAAGGGTATTTCCGACAGCCTGTCGCTGGGTCAGGCGACGGTCTCGGTGGCCCGCCAAGCCTCCGAGACGATCACGGACCTGCTGACCGAGATCAAGGGCAAGATCGTCGCGGCGCAGGAAGAGAATGTCGACCGGGGCAAGATCCAGGCCGATATCGCATCCTTGCGTGACCAGATCGCGACTGTGGTCGGCGCGGCGCAGTTCAACGGTCTGAACCTCGTTTCGGGTACCGATGACGTGAACGTGCTGGCATCGCTCGACCGGATGAGCAACGGCACCGTCACCGCCTCGAACATCACCGTGTCGCGGCAGGACCTCGGCACCGACGCGGGCATCTACGGGACCGGCACCTCGCTCGCGGCGAATGCCGTGGCGCAGAACGGTGCCACGGCTGTCGCTTCGGCCGGCAAGACGGCGGATGTGACCTTTGCCGGAACCTGGGCGGCGAACGACACGGCCCAGCTGACCGTCGCGGGCGTCGTGATCAGCCACACCGCCGCAGGTGCCCTTGTGGACGATATCGCGACCTACTTCGCCGGGGCGATCAATGCCCTGGGTCTGGAAGGGGTGTCCGCGTCCAATGCGGCCGGCGTGCTGACCGTCACCTCGACCCGCGCGTTCGAAGGGCTCGCCATCACCCAGACCTCGACCACGGCAGGCAACGGCACCTCCGACATCACCGCCGTGAACGGCGCGGCACCGTCGGGCACCAACACCGCGACGGCCTCGACGATTCGCCAGCGCGCAGAAGAGCTCGACTTCTCCAGCACCGCCCAGGTGAATGAAGGCGACGGTTATCGCGTCACCGTGGGCAGCGCGTCTTACAGCTATGTCGCGGGCAAGAACGAGACGATGGAGGATGTCGCGCGCGGCCTGAAAATCGCCATCGACTCGGACGGTCCGGCCGGCATCACCACCCAGGTGACGCAGGATGCGACAACCGGGGTCTGGACGCTGAATGTCGACAACGACGGTACGCAGGCCTCAAGCCTCACCTTCAGCGCGACCGGCAACGCCGGGGGAACGGCCTCGGGCGGTCTGTTCGGCCTGAACTCGATCGACGTCACCACGAACGAGGGCGCGGACGCGGCGCTGTCGAACGTCGAGACCATGATCAATACCTCCATCGACGCTGCAGCGGCCTTCGGTTCCGATCAGATGCGCATCGACATCCAGAACGAGTTTGTCTCGAAGCTGTCGGATGCGCTGAAGGCCGGTATCGGCACGATGATCGACGCCGACATGGAAGAGGCTTCGGCGCGGCTTCAGGCGCTTCAGGTGCAGCAGCAGCTGGGCATCCAGTCGCTGTCGATCGCGAACCAGGCACCGCAGAACATCCTGGCGCTGTTCCGCTGATACCGGGCATCCGGGCCGACGAGTTTGCCGCAAGGGCAGACTTCCGGCCCGGCCTATCCCGGTCCGGCACCTCCACGTCCGGGCGGCAGCCGCAAGGCTGACCGCCGATCCGACCGCCGGATGCGCCCTCTCCCTATAGGCAGGGCGCATCCGGACCAGAAACACGCGCCGGAAGGAAAATCCCGTGAACGCGACTTCGATGGCCAAAACGGCCTACGCCTCGGCCGCCGCACAGACCCGCACGCCCCGCACGATTGAATATGACGCCCTTGCCCGCATCACGCACCGCCTGAAAGCGGAAAGCCTGCGTCCGGGCGCGTCCCTGTCGCCCCTCGCCGCCGCCCTGCACGACAACCAGCGACTCTGGACCGTGCTCGCCTCGGACGTGGCCGAACCCGGCAACGGACTTCCGCAAGACCTGCGGGCGCGGCTGTTCTACCTGGCCGAGTTCACCCGCCGCCACACCCGCGACGTGCTGACCGGCAAGGCGACACCTGCCATCCTGATCGAGATCAACACGTCCGTCATGCGCGGCCTGCGCGGCGAAGGGGCCGCATTGTGACTGGTCTTGTCCTGAAGCTCGGGCCCCGCGAACGGGTTCTGATCAACGGCGCGGTCATCGAAAACGGCGACCGCCGGTCGCGCCTGGCCATCATGACGCCGAACGCGAATATCCTGCGCCTGCGCGACGCGATCCATCCGGAAGAGGTGAACACGCCGGTCCGGCGGGTCTGCTACATCGTGCAGCTGGTCCTGTCGGGCGATGCCGTCGCGGATGAGGCGCGCCCGCAGGTGCTGCGCGGGATCGAGCAGCTGAGCCAGGTTCTGACCGACGCCGACAGCCGGTCGCACCTCGCCGCCGCAAGCGCCGCGATGATCGAGAGCCAGCCCTATCAGGCGCTGAAATCCCTCCGGGCGATCCTGCCGCGCGAAGAGCGGCTGATGACGATGCGCCCGGCATGAGCTTTACGCCGGTGATCCCGACGGGCGGCTATGCGGGCTGGCGGTTCCTGTCGCGCACGCTCGACGCGCAGCAGGCGGTGTTCGACCGGACCTCCGCCTCGCGCCGCGATCAGGACTATTTTCGGGAGAAGATCGCATCGGTCACGACCTCGGACCAGCTTCTGGGCGACCGGCGGCTTCTGTCCGTGGCGCTCGGGGCCTTCGGGCTGGATGCCGACATCAACAGCAAGGCATTCCTGCGTCGCGTGCTGGATGACGGAAGCCTGAAGACGGATGCGCTGGCCAACAAGCTGGCCGACAAGCGTTATCTCGCCCTGACCAAGGCCTTCGGTTTCGGCGATTTCGACACGCCGCGCACGCAGCTGTCGGACTTTGCCGACACGATCCTGGCGCGGTTCCGCACGCAATCGTTCGAGGCGGCGGTCGGCGGACAGAACGGCGACATGCGGCTGGCCCTGAACGCCCGCCGCGAACTGGCCGACATCGTCGCACGCGATCAGTCGGCCAATGCGAAATGGTATGGGATCATGGGCTCGCCCGCCCTGCGCGAGGTGTTTCAGTCAGCACTGAACCTGCCCAAAAGCTTCGCTGCGATCGACATCGACCAGCAGCTGACCGCTCTGCGCGCCCGGACGGAAGCCACCTTCGGAGCGGGGTCGGTCGATGTGTTCACGTCGCCTGAACAGGTCGAAAAGCTGGTCCGGCTTTTTCTGGTGCGGTCAGAGGCCGCAGCATCGTCAGTCACCAGCGGCACCGCTGCGCTGACGCTTCTGCGGTCCGCCTTGCGATAGGACCGCGCGACCAGCCAGCCCTCTGTCCCGTGCCGTCCATCCGCACGGGTCGGAAACACCCCGGCAACCGGCGGAACGTCCGCCTGACCGGCGTCAGCCAGGACCCGCCGCCGCATCCGGCAGTGCCAGGATTTCACCCAATCGCGCGAAATCCGCGTCGCTGCCCGCGCTTACGGATTGACCGAGAAATCCGTCGAGCTCTGCCCAGCACCGGATGGCCGCGTCAGTCAGCGGATCGGACCCCTTCGCGTAGAGGCCGGCCAGAATCATCGTCTCGGACCGCGCATAGGCCCCCAGCATCCTGCGCGCGCCCGCGATCAGTGCATTTTCGGTGGCCGAGGCCGCGACCGGCAGCGAGCGGGACACCGACTGCAGCAGGTCGATCGCCGGATACCGCCCGCGTTCGGCGATCGTCCGGTCCAGTACCACATGCCCGTCAAGGGTGCCGCGCAGGATGTCGGCGACAGGCTCGTCCATGTCCGATCCGGCGACCAGGACGGAAAACACCGCCGTGATATCGCCCGCCCCACCCGGTTCGCCGGGGCCGGGCCCTGCCCGTTCGGCAAGGCCCATGATCGCCGGGGCCAGCGACGGCGGATAGCCGCGCAGGCTTGCGGCCTCGCCCGCGGCGATGGCGACCTCCCGATGCGCTTCTGCGAAACGGGTGACGGAATCCGCAAGAAACGTGACCTGACGCCCCTGATCGCGGAAATGCTCGGCGATGGTCATCGCCGTCCAGGCTGTGCGCCGCCGCATCAGCGCAGACTGATCCGACGTCGCGGCAACCACGATGCTGCGGGCCAACCCTTCGGGCCCCAGGGTTTCGTCAATGAATTCGCGCACCTCGCGCCCGCGTTCGCCGATCAGGGCGATGACGGCGATGTCGTTGTCCAACCCCTTGGCCAGCGCGGCCAGCAGCGAGGACTTACCCACGCCCGATCCAGCGAACAGCCCGATGCGCTGGCCGCGCACGATGGGCAGCAGGGTGTTGAAGGCGGGGAGGCCGGTTTCCAGCCGCTGACCCAGCCGCCGCCGTGTGGCCGCAGGTGGCGGGCTTGCGACCACCGCGCGTCGGATGGGTCCGCGCCGCAGCGGCCGCCCGTCCAGCGGCTCGCCGTCAGCGTCGATGATCCGGCCGATCCAGCTGCCATCGGGCGCGATGCCGAACGCCGGGCCCGGTTCGACAGGATCGCCCATCCGCACGCCGGTCAGGGCAGTATCGGGAAGGATCGTTGCACCCGATGCGGACAGCCCGATGACCTCGCCGCGCAGGGGATCGCCGGTCCGCCCGATCACCACGCCGTCGCCGAGCCGGAGCTCGGACCCGAGCCCGGAGACAACCGCGACGCCCGCGCGCAGGGCGCAGACCCGCCCGGCCGGGCGCGATGGCTCCATCGCCGCGATGCGTGACCGCAGCGTGTCGAACAGGGCAGTGGCCATGACGTAATTCCTTCTGTGATCCGCATTACGGTTTCTAAAGGAATCACAGTTAAGGCTGCCTGAAGGTTCGAGGGAGAAGCCCCGATGTTCGCCAGACCAGAGGTGATGGAAATCGCCGCCGCGCGCGCCGCACATGCCGCCCTGCGCCAGTCGGCGATCGCCGGAAACGTGGCGAATGCGGATACGCCGGGCTATCGCGCACGGGATCTCGCCGGTTTTGAGAGCATCTGGCGCGATACGTCTGGCGGGGAGCTGCGCCACACGCGCCGGGGGCATCTCGGCGGGGCGGATGCGCCGGTCTTGGGTCAGGTGACGACCCGGTCGCAGCCCGGATCGCTGTCGCCCAACGGAAACGACGTGTCTCTCGAGACCGAGATGGTCGCGGCGGCGACTGTCAAGAAGGATCACGACCTCGCGCTGGCCGTCTACCGGACATCGCTCGACATCCTGCGCGCCAGTCTCGGTCGGAGATAGGGCGGGCCATGACCAACTTTGAGAACTCCCTCGCAGTGCTTGCCAGCGGTATGGAAGCCCAAGCGATGCGCCTGCGGCATGTGTCCGAGAATGTGGCGAATGCTGACACGCCCGGCTACCGGCGCAAGACGACGGCGTTCGAGGCCGTGGTGACGGACGGCGCGAAGACCGGCGCAGTGCGTCTGGGCGACGTGACGCTGGACCGGCGCGATCTGACGCGCATTCACGATCCCGGCCACCCGATGGCCGACGGGAACGGCTACTACGACGGCTCGAATGTCGATCTGGTGGTCGAAATCGCTGACGCGCGCGAAGCGCAGCGCAGCTATGAGGCGAACCTCAGACTGTTCGATCAGACGCGGCAGATGTCGCAGAGCCTGCTCGAACTGCTGCGCCGCTGATGAAGGGAGGACCTGAATGGACCTGAAACCCGTATCCGCAGCGCAGGGCTACACCCAGTCCCGGGCGGCCACGTTGCCGGCCGGGCAGCCCACTTCGGCGGGCGGCGGTCAGGGCTTTGCTGGCGCTCTGGCCATGGACTTTGCAGGAACCCTGAAAGCGGGCGAAGACGCGGCGAAGGCCGCGATGATCGGCGGGGCCGATCCGCACAGCCTCGTGCAGGCGCTGGCCAGCAGCCAGCTGGCCGTCGAGACGGCGGTGACGCTGCGCGACAAGGTGGTCGAGGCCTATCAGGAAGTGCTGAGGATGCCGGTCTGATGATGGAACAGGCGGTCTTTTTCGACGTTCTGCGGCAGGGCCTTTGGATTTCGGTCGTCATGTCCGCGCCGCTGCTGGGCGTCGCCCTGGTCGCGGGCGTGACCATCGGCCTGCTGCAGGCCCTGACGGCGGTTCAGGAAATGACGCTGACCTTTGTGCCCAAGGTCGGCGCGATGCTGATCGCCTACTGGGTGTCGATGTCCTTCATGACAGAACTGCTGGTGCGCTTCTTCAATGACCGCATCGTGCCGATGATCGCGGGCAGCTAGGGCATGGACAATTCCGGCTATGTCACGCTGAACCGCCAGTCCGGCCTGCTGCGCGAAATGCAGGCGGTGGCGAACAACATCGCAAACCTGTCCACCGTCGGCTTCCGCAAGGAAGGCGTGATCTTCGCCGAACATGTGGCGGACCTGGAAGGGGCCGAGCCGTCGCTGTCGATGGCCGAGGCATCGGCCCGCTTGATCAACCGCGCCCAGGGTCCGCTGACCCAGACCGGGGGAACCTTCGATTTCGCCATCGAGGGCGAGGGGTATTTCCTGATCGAGATTCCGGGCGGCAACCAGCTGACCCGCGCGGGCAACTTCACCGTCTCGCCCGAGGGCGAACTGGTGACGGCCGACGGATTCCGCGTGCTGGATGCCGGTGCCGCACCCATCGGCGTACCGGTCGGTCTGGGTCCGGTCTCGCTGGCCGAGGACGGGACGCTGTCGGCAGGCGAGGCGCCGCTGGCGCAGGTCGGGCTGTTCCTGCCCGAAAACGCGGATGACCTGATCCATGCCGCAGGCACGCGGTTCCGGACCGACGGGGCGATCCAGCCGGTGGAAGAGGGCAGCGTCTTTCAGGGTTTTCTGGAAGGTTCGAACGTCAACCCTGTGGCCGAGCTGACCCGGATGATCGAGGTGCAGCGCGCCTACGAGATGGGTCAGAGCCTGCTTGACCGCGAAGACGGACGCATCCGCGCGGTCATCGAAACCATCGGCAGGTAGGGGAAGAGGTCATGCGCGCCTTGCAGATCGCGGCCACCGGGATGAGCGCCCAGCAGATGCGCGTCGAGGTGATCTCGAACAACCTCGCCAACATGTCCACCACCGGCTACAACGCCCGCCGCGCCGAATTCGCAGACCTGCATTACCAGCAGCTGACCCGCCCCGGCGCGATCAACGCCGAAGACGGCACCGTGGTGCCGACCGGCGTCCAGATCGGGCTTGGCGTCCGCCCCGCCGCTGTGACCGTCAACATCGCCCAAGGGTCGCTGTCGAACACCGGCGGCGATCTCGACCTCGCGGTCGAGGGGCTGGGATATTTCGAGGTGACGCTGCCCTCGGGCATATCGGCCTATACGCGGGACGGCGCGCTGAAACGCTCGGCTGACGGATTGATCGTCACCGCCGAGGGCTATTCGGTCGTGCCGGGCATCACGATTCCCGCCGATGCCCGGAGCCTGGCGGTGAACGCGGCGGGCGAGGTCTATGCCTATTTCAGCGACCGCGTCGATCCGGAGCTGCTGGGCCAGCTCACCCTTGCGGGCTTCACCAACGAAAAGGGACTCGAGGCGATCGGGTCGAACCTGTTCCTGGAAACCGGCGCATCGGGCGCACCCGACGTCTCGGTCCCGGGCCAGAACAGCCTCGGCACACTGCGGCAGGGGTTTCTTGAGGAAAGCTCGGTCGATCCGGTGCGCGAAATCACCGAACTCATCGAGGCGCAGCGCGGATACGAGCTGAACGCCAAGGTCATCACCGCCGCCGACCAGATGCTCGGCGCGACAACGCAGATCCGCTGATGGCAGACCGGCCGACCTTACCTGTGCTGCTTTTGGTCCTGAGCGGGCTGGCAGCGGCTCTGAGCGCCGTTGGGTCGCTGGCCGAAGGCGTTGTCGCCGCCCGCACGATCCGCGCGCACGGCATCCTGACCGAAGCCGACCTGAGGCTTGCCGCCGATGCGGCGTCCGGGGCAGCCGAAGACCTTCACCTTGTGCTTGGCCGCGAGGCACGCGTGGCGATCTTCGCGGGACAGCCCGTGCGCCTGTCCGACCTGTCCGACCCGGCGCTGGTGGAACGCAACCAGATCGTGGCCGTCGTGTTCCGCCGGGGCGGGCTTGAGATCCGCGCCGAAGCCCGCGCGCTGGGGCGAGCTGCGGCGGGCGAGCCGCTGCGGGCCATGAACACCACCTCCCGCACCATCATCGCGGGGCGCGTGGCACCGGACGGCAGCCTCTCGGTCGCAGATTTTCCCTGACCTTTCCGACATCCCCTGACCCTTCGCTTTGCAGGACACACCGACGCATGACCCGTTCCCCGCTCCGCCCGATGCTGATTATTGCCTGCGCCGCCCTCGCCGCCTGCGCGAAACTCGAGAACGTCGGCAAAGCACCGGGTTTCACCCCTGTCGATGCCGGCAGCGAGTATCATGCAATGGCAACGCCCGGTATGCCGCAGACCTCACCCTCCCGGCTTCCTGGCGGCGACGCCTCGCTCTGGTCGGGCACGCGCGGGTCGCTGCTGGGCGACCGGCGGGCGGGCCAGCGCGGCGACATCCTGACCGTGGTGATCGAAATCGACGACCGCGCCGAGATTTCGAACACGACCGGCCGGTCGCGGTCGGCCAGCGACAAGATGGGCATCCCGTCGCTGTTCGGCATTCCGCAGCGGATCGAGCCGCTGCTGGGCGATGACGTGAGCCTTGACGATGCGGCGCAGGCCTCGTCGGCGTCGAACTATCAGGGCACGGGATCGGTCGCGCGCAAGGAAAAGCTGACCCTGCGCGTCGCCGCGACGATCATCGAGACGCTGCCGAACGGCGTGCTGCGGATACAGGGGTCGCAGGAGGTGCGCGTGAATTTCGAGGTGCGCGAGCTGATCGTCACCGGCTTTGTCCGCCCCGAAGATGTCTCGCGCCAGAACGAGATCACCTATGACAAGATCGCGGGCGCGCGGATTTCCTATGGCGGGCGCGGGCAGATCACCGATGTGCAGCAGCCGCGCTACGGCCAGCAGGCGGCCGATATCCTGCTGCCGTACCTGAGGCGCGGGCATGAAGCGCCTCTTTCTTCCGCTGCTGATGGCGCTGGTCGGTCTGGGCGGCGGTGTGGGCGCGGGGCTGTTCCTTCGCACGCCGCCGGACGCGGCCGGGGGGGCGATGGCCGACCCCTGCGGCGAGGCACCCGCCGCACATGCAGAGGAACCGGTCGCCGAGGGTGACGCGGGCGAAGCGACACGAGACTATGTGAAACTGAACAACCAGTTTGTCGTGCCGGTGGTCGAATCCTCCGCCGTATCGGCCCTTGTGATCCTGTCGCTCAGCCTGGAAGTGAAGCTGGGCACGACCGAAGCGGTCTATGCGCAGGAACCCAGATTGCGCGACCTGTTCCTTCAGGTTCTGTTCGATCATGCCAATTCCGGTGGCTTCGCGGGGTCGTTCACGGAAGCCAACACCATGGATGTTCTGCGCGACGCGCTTCTGGAAACCGCGCGGACAGCACTTGGCACGGATGTCACGGATGTGCTGATCGTGGACATCGTGCGGCAGGATACCTGAGCGGCCGGTTTGTCCGCGCTGTTCACGCGGCGGATGGGTCGCGGGCCTGACTGGCAGGCGGGCCCTGATCCGTCAGGCGGCGCTGGTGCAGGCGCGCCCGCGCGGCGACGGCTTGGCCGTCCATCGCGGCCAGCGCATCGCAGCGGCCCTGGGCCCGCGCAGCCTCGGCCCGAAGCCCCTCGCCGCGTGCCAGAAGCACCGCCAGCCGCTGGTTCCGTTCTGCACGTTGCGCGGTGACCCAAGCCCTGAACCGCTCCGCCGCAGGCAGCAGCGTGACATCGTCGCAGGCCTGCCTGTACGCCTCGGCCAGCCGCGCATCCAGCGCCCGGCAGGCATCACGCAGCGCGGCTTCCCGCAGCAGGTGCGCGGCGAGATCGGCCAATGCGCGTCTGCGAAGGATATCGGCCAGCGGCCTCAGCTTTGCCAGATCGCCGCGATCGGGCCTCATCGGCGACCGCCATCCGGCCCGGCACCGGATGCCTGCCCGAAGCCCTGCGCCCGCGCGCGCTGCCGCATCCGTTCGGCGAAGCGGATCGCGGCAGCGACCGCCCTGGTACTGGTCGGGCCGGATTTCCTGCCCCACGTCGACCGAGGCAAAGACCGCACGGGCGGTCGGCGGATCAGACTGGATCGGCACGCCCGCAAGCTGTGCCGTCTCGCGGATGCGCAGGGCGATGTGGTCGGTGCCCTTGGCCAGGCAGACCGGTGCCGCTTTGCGGCTGCGGTCCCATTTCAGGGCGACGGCATAGTGCGTCGGGTTGACGATCACCACATCGGCCCTGGGCACATCGGCCATCATCCGGTTCGCGGCGATTTCCATCGCGCGCCGGCGGCGGTTCTGGCGCATCTGCGGATCACCGTCGGACTGGCGGAATTCGTCCATCAGTTCCTGCCGCGACATCCGGTTGCGCCGGATCATCTGCCGCCGCTGCCAGAGATAGTCCACACCCCCGACGGCAAGCGACACCGCCATGACCAGCGCCAGAAACTGCAGGATGAGACGCAGCAGCGCTCCGGTCGACAGGGCGGGCGGCAGGCGCTGCGCCATCACGATCGGGTCCAGACGGCTGGCCAGAAACACCCCGAGCAGGGCCGACGTCACGACCAGCTTGACCAGGCTCTTGCCGAACTCGAACAGGCCCGCGCGACCGAACCTGTGCCGTGCCGCCGCCACCGGGTTCAGCCGCGACCACTTCGGCTCGATCCGCTCGGTCGCAACCAGCAGGGCGCGCTGGGCGATCAGCGCCAGGATCACGCACAGGGCAGGGACCAGAAAGAACAGACCGAACGGCGCTGCCGCCCGGACAACGGCACCCGTGACCGGCGCGCCATAGCCCCGGGTCAGGTCGGCGGCGACGGTCTCGGCCGCGGCAAGCAACCCCACGGAGGCCGCTCCGAAGGTGGTCAGGATCGCGGCCCCCGCTGCCGCCCCGGTCAGGATCAGGCCCGCATAGGCGGCCGCCCCGGTCAGATCGGGCGACTGGATCACCTCGCCGCGTGCGCGCGCATCGTCCAGCCGTTTCTGCGTCGGCTCGTGTTCCTTGTCGTCGATGTCGTCTTCGCTCATCCCGGCGACGCTCCGTCCCTACGGCATCGGGGCCGCAAAGGGATCGGTAAGGAACCCCTGCAGCGCCTCGGACCAGACCGCCAGCCCGATCGGAACCGACACCGTCATCAGTGCCAGCGCCCCGAGCGTGATCGCCGGCGCCCCGACAAAGGCAACCGACAGATGCGGCATCGCCCGGTTGATGACGCCCAGCGCCACATTGTACAGCAGCGACGCCGCGAGGAAGGGCATCGCCAGCGCGAAGGCCAGCGAAAACGCGCGCGCGGTCTGCGCCGTTCCCCAGTCGAGGGCCAGCGCACCGGACAGAGCCCTGCCGAACGGCAACGCGGCATAGGATGCGATCAGGGCTTCGGCCACCAGCACATGCAGCCCGCCGAGGGTCGCAAGGGCCAGACCGCCCGTCACCAGCATATGCCCGACCGCAGGCATCGGCTCTGCCCCCGCCCCGGCGAAGACCTGCGCCAGCGACGTGGCCTGCGCGACCATGGTCCCGGCGGTCATGAGCGCCAGCACGAACAGCCGGAACCCGATGCCCAGCGTCAGGCCCGTCAGAACCTCGCCGGCCAGCGCGGCCAGCGCCCCCGCATCCCGCATCGGGGGCGGCGCAAGACCCCCCGCGACCGCAGGTGCCACGATGGCGGTGAAGGCAAGAGCCACGCCCAGGCGGATCCGCGTCGGCACAGCCATTTCGCCGAAGGCGGGCAGCAGCGCCATCACCGCGCCGACGCGCAGGAAGACGATGAATCCCAGCATGGCGGCGCCCTGCGACTCCGACAGGACGGCCGCCAGCGTTCCGGTCACGCGGGCACCAGCCCGACAATCGACGGCCGCGCGTCGGCCCCGATTTCTTCGACCGACAGGACGGGGATCGCGATGCCCTTGGCACCCAGCACCGCCCGCAGGAACCGTCTGCGCCGCGGGGCCGTGACAAGCGCGGGCGAAATGCCGCGTTCGCCTGCGCGGGCGAGACGTTCGGCAACGTTCGCGGCGAGACGGTTGAAGGCATCGGGCGGCAGCGCGACATCGGTCTGGCCCCGGTCGCCTTCGACCTGATGGGCTTCGAACGTATCCTCCCATTCCGGTGCCAGCTGCATCAGCGGGATCGTCCCGTCCTCGCGCCGCAGCTCGGCCACCAGCTGGAAACCCAGCCTGCGGCGGACATGTTCGCAGGCTGCCTCCGGC
The DNA here is from genome assembly GCA_963738635.1 of uncultured Alphaproteobacteria bacterium. Taxonomy (GTDB): domain Bacteria; phylum Pseudomonadota; class Alphaproteobacteria; order Rhodobacterales; family Rhodobacteraceae; genus JAOADN01. The sequence continues at coordinate 77,658 of CAVTXE010000012.1, forward strand.
CCTGCGGTTCCCCGCAGTTCGGCAACCGATTCCAGGATCAGCGGCAGGTTGCGGATCGACACGCGTTCGTCCAGCAGCAACCGCAGCACCGCCAGCAGCAGATCGACCGGCACGCGGTCGGGTACCAGTTCGTCGATCAGCTTCCGGTTCGCCTCGCCGCGGGCTGCATCGCTGAGGCTGGACAGTTCAAGAAGCTGGCGCCGGAGGGTCTTGAGCGTCAGCAGCCGCCCGAGATTGCGCTTGATGATTTCAAGAAGATGCGTGGCCAGAACCTCGGCCGGGCCGACAACGGTCAGCCCGCCCAGTGCCGCATCCTCCTGCAGCGCGGGCGCGATCCAGCGGGCGGGCGCGCCGTAGACCGGTTCGCGGACATCGTGCCCTTCGGGCAGACCGGATTCCTGCCCGTTCGTCAGCGCCAGAACCTGATCCGGCCGCAGCCGGTCGCGTGCCTGCTCGACCCCCTGGATGCGGATGCGGTAGCCGCCCGCGTCAAGTCCGCGGTCGTCGGTCAGGCGGATTTCCGGCAGGATCAGGCCGAAGACGGTTGCGATATGGTTGCGCATGTTGCCGATGCGCGCGTCGAGGCCGGTGGCGGGGTCCAGAACCATCGCGACCAGATCGGGTGCGAATTCGACATGGATATCGTCAAGGTCCAGCAGATCGCCGACGGATTTCTGCCGCTCGGCCTGCACGGGACCCGCTGCGGTGGCTGCTGCGCGTTCGGCGGCCAGGCGATGATGCCGTGCGGATGTGACGGCCATTGCAGCCAGCCCAAGCGCCCCGGCGATGAAGGGCCAGAACGGCAGCCCGGGGATCAGGGCGAACAGTGCCATCAGCCCCGCGACGGTGGCCAGCGCCGACGGATAGCGGCCAAGCTGCGCCATCAGCTCGCCATCCGCCGTTCCGCGCGACCCGCCGCGCGACAGCAGAAGCGCCGCGGCGATCGAGATGATGACGGCAGGTATCTGGCTCACCAGCCCGTCGCCGACCGTCAGGATCGAATAGGTTTCCAGCGCCACGGAAAACGGCAGGTCATGCACCAGCATCCCGACGGCCAGCCCGACGACCAGGTTCAGGATCGTGATCAGCAGGCCAGCGACTGCGTCGCCCTTGACGAACTTCGATGCCCCGTCGAGCGAACCGAAAAACGTCGTCTCCGCCTGTTCACGCTCGCGCCGCATCTTGGCCTCGGCATGGTCGATGGCCCCGGCGTTCACGTCGCTGTCGATGGCCAGCTGCTTGCCGGGCATCGCGTCCAGCGCGAAGCGTGCGCTGACCTCGGCCATGCGCCCGGCCCCTTTGGTGATGACGATGAAATTGACGATCAGCAGAACCGTGAAGATGACGAGGCCGATGATGATCGATCCCGACATGATGAACATGGCGAAGCCCTCGATCACCTCGCCCGCCGCGTCGGTGCCGGTATGGCCCTGACCGATGATCAGCTTGGTTGACGAGACGTTCAGCGCGAGGCGCAGCATCAGCGAGGCGAGCAGGATCAGCGGGAAGGACGAGAAATCGAGCGGGCGTTCGATGAAAAGGGTGGTGGTGAAGATCAGGATCGCCAGCGCAACGGACAGCGCTAGCCCGATGTCAAGCACGATGGCCGGGACGGGCAGGACCATCATGGCGATGATCGCCATCAGCGCCAGCGCCAGAAGGACGGTCGGACGGAACAGCGTCTGCGGCGCAGGCTGCGGCATCAGTCGGCCCCTGCCGGGGCGGTGTCGGCGGCGGAGAGATCGGACGAGGCCAGGTCGGTCACCGGCGCCGCACCGAAGAGCCCCGGCCCGGCCGCGCGATCAAGCGGCACAAGCGACCCGAAGGTGCCCGTCGCCCCGGCCTGCAGCAGCGGAAAGGTGTTCACGCGCGGCATGGGCGGCGTGGCCGGGTCTGCGGAACCACCGTTCGCGGCCAGCACGATATCGGGAATCTCCGGTATGTCCGGCCGAACTCCGTAGGGGTCCGCAACAGCATAATGCTCGCGCGCTGCGGTATCGGATGACCCTGCCAGACCGGAATGAATCCGGTCGAACCGCGCGCGGTACTTGTCCGCGAATTCCGGCGTGCGGGAATGGTAGGCACCTGCAGCCTTGCTCCAGTCGCCGGTCTCGCCGAACAGCTCGCTCAGATACCCCGCCGCGTACAGCGCGTTCTCGATGGGGTCGAACATGGCCTCGATCGAGGCAAACGCCTGGCCGTGCCATTTGTAGTTGATCTGGAAGCAGCCGACATCGAAGCTGCGCGCGCCGCGCTTGTATTCCTTGTAGACATAGGCGCGCGCGTCGTCAGGCGTGTCGAACCACAGCCCCTTGCCCTCCATGTTGACTGTCCAGGGCCAGGGCCGGAAGGCACCGTCGCGTTTCCGTCCGGTCTCGGTCAGCGAAATCGCCTGCAGCACCGTCAGCGGAACCCCGGTGCGCGACGCCGCTTCGGCAGCAGCGGCATCGCAGATGCGCGACAGGTCGCCGGGTGCCGATGCGGCGGCAGGCAGGGGTGCCGTCAGGGCCGACAGGATCAGGAGAGCCGCTGTCGGCCCGCTGGCGATGGTCTTGCGCAACGTCAAGGTCGACAGCCGAGCAGCCAGGTCGCAGATGCGCGCCATATGTTCCCCCTGACCGCAGTTCTTGCGGTGCCCGTTCCGGGAACGCTACGGCGGCAGGGTTGAGATTCGGTAAGTGCCGTCCGGCTGGCGGCGGCAGAAAATCGCGCGCTGCGGTGGTCGACCGTCGGTCTGCCCCGGCCGTCGGTCGGCGGCGGCGGGCACGCAAAGGCTCGCCCCCTGTGAGGACCGCGCTATTGCGTCGGTTCCGCGGCAGGTCCCGGCCCGGCCTGGCGTGCATCCGGCGACCCCGGCGTGCGTTCGTCCGGCGCAGCAAGCGCTGCCAGAAGGTCCGTGATCGCCTGCCGCGCTTGCTTGCTGTCCTCTACCATCGCGCGCGCACCTGATAGCGGGGCATCTTCCGGCAGGACGGGGCGCATCTGCCGCGCCGCTGATGCGGGGGTATCCGCCGCCGCTCCGGCGGACACCGAAGCCGTGCCGGGCGATGCGGGCATGTCCGTACCGAGTATCTGCAGCGCCGCCCGGACCGGGTCCGACCCGGTTTCCGCAGCACCGGCCAGGTCACCTGCGCGCCAGGCCTCGCTGCCGCTCCGTGCGGAGTCGCCCAACGCATCGTACAGCGCCGATGCGACGCGGTGGCGGCCGCGCCGGGCCTCGGCCTCGGCGCGCAGCGAAAGGCTCTCGTCATCCTCCATCCCGTCCAGCAGGCCCGGCACATCGGCGGCCCGGTCGTCGGCCAGTGCTGCCCGCGCACGCAGAAGCCGCGCCTCGTCATCCTGCGGGGACAGCGCCGCAAGCAGGCGCTCTGCCTCCGCCGGAAGCCCGGCTGCAAGCATCCGCCGCGCCGCGCGGACACGGATGCCCGGGTCTTCGGCACCAGCCGCGAAAGTTGCGCGGTGCCGGAACAGGATGTCGAGGAATGCCGGATCGTCGCTGCTGTCGATCAGCATGCCCACCAGAGCGTCGCGCGTTCCGGGCCGTGCCTCCGCTTCGCTCAGCGCACCGAGCCGTGCCATTTCGTCGAAGGCTTCGCCGAACCGGCCGTCCGAGGCCAGCGCCAGCACCGCCAGAGTCTGCAACTCCCGCCCGAGCGGTGTCGTGCCGAGTTCGAAGCCATAGGCGATCGCCGCCTCGGCCATGCGCCCGTCGACCGACCTGCGGTCGTCGAGGCGGGACCGGATCGCGTCCCGCAGCGCTGCCGGTGCGTCCAGCGACCCGCGCGCCACCACTCCATCAAGAAGCGTCTCCGCAGCCGCGCGGTTGCCGCGCGATAATTCCAGGTCGGCGTCGATCACTTTCAGCGTCTCGCCATGGTCCACATCGGCGCGGGCAATCGCGTTGCGGATGCTGCGCGCAACATCGGGCTTGCCCTGCGCGATGAACAGGCGCGCCAGACGCGGCCCGAGATGCTGGCGGAGATGAATGGGCAGGGCGGAAAAGCCCTGCACGACCGCGCCATAGGCAACCGGATCGGACCCGGAAAGCGACCTGTGCGACAGCACCGACCACAGCGCCGCGTGGGTCTCGCAGTCGGTCATGTCCGCAAGCGGGCCATCTGGTTTGACCGGAGCGTCATCCATGATCGCGGCCAGGTCGCGCAGATAGGGCGCGTCGCCGTCCACGACGCCGAAGGCATCCAGCGTGGCCGCCGCTTCGGCACCGAACCCCAGATACAGATAGAGCCGCGCGAGCGCCGCTGCGGCAGCACCGTCGGGCTGGTCGAATTCCCCCACCAGCGGACGGCGCAGGTCGGCGATCTGCGCCGCGGCGGCCTCCGGCTTGCCCCAGGACGCGACGTCGACAGCGTCCGGCGGCGGACATTGGCGCCCTTCGCTTGTCATCTGCGGGGCCGGGCCGCCGCCGATGATGACGCGGTCGATGCTGGTCTCGGCCCGCACGGCCAGATGGTCGGCTGGCGCAAACTTGGGCATCGATGCCTCGGCACCGGTCGGTCCGGCTCCGGTTTGCGACGCCGCGTCGGGCGCATATGGCTTGCTGTCGGCCACGCCGTCCGGTGGTCCCTTTCCGGACCGGCTGGCGACGATGAGGCCCTGCGATGCGGCGCGGCTCAGCTGGACCAGAAGGTCGCGTTCCGCCATCAGGACGCGCGGGTCGGGCAGCAATGCGCGCCCGGCCGCCCCGGACGGGGCGCTGCCGTCGGGCGCTTGCTGCGGCGCAATGGCATGATCCTCTGTCGCGTCGGGATGCGCGTCGGAAACATCTGTTTCTTGCACCGTTTGCGGCGGGGACATGACGGTGGCGGGCAGGTCGGCTTGGTCCCTTGTCGGGGTCGCGGTGCGGTCATTCGATTCCAGCGCTGGCGGAAGCGGCGCAACCGGTGCCTCCGACATGGCCAGCGCGCCTTGCCCGGTCGGCGTCGTTGGTCCGCCCCCGCCTGCCGCATCAGTTGGCGGGTCGGTCCAGAACGCATCCAGATAAGGAATCCTCGGTGGCGCATCCGCGGCCCGCCGCAGCAGGGCAAGACTGTCCGGCACCGCAGAGGCGCCAGCCGGGTCCGGCGTTTCCCTGGTACGCGCCGCCGGTGCCGCATTCTGCGGATCCGAAGCGGTCACCGGGACGGTCCCGGTCGCGTCAAGCCGCGCCTCGAAGGGCGATGCGGGGTCGGGTGCGGCATCCGCGACATCGACGACGATCACGCCCGCCGCCGTTTCGAACGCGGTCACGCTGCAGTCGCAGGACAGGCCGAGCGCGACCGATCCCTCCGTCGACCCCGCCGTGACCGCGGCGATCCGCGTCTGCGGGATAAGGTCGAAGACCTGGCTCAGATCAAACGTGACGCTCGGCCTGTCCAGCCGCAGTTCATAGCCGCGGCCGATCCGGCCCAGCGTCCAGCCGGTCGCGGCCTGCGGCTCCAGCACCAGCCGTGAAAACGCCGCGTGTTCGCCGGACCGCACCGCGATCTGCTCGGGCAGGGCCTGCCCGCCCATGACGGCAAGTGCCAGCGCGACGGGAAGCGCGCGGTTCATGCGGCGTCGGATTTGATCGATTTCAGCGCCTCCTCCAGCATGGAAAAGCTCGGGCGGAAGTGATGCGGTGTGTTCTGACGCCCGACCTCGATGCAGATGTTCGTCGCGTGATTGTGCAAATTCGCCACCAGCACCTCGCGGATCAGCCGGTAGAAATGCGCGTCCTCATCCACGATCGTCTTGATCTTCGACGCGAAGGGTCCGACCAGGCCATAGGCAAGGAAGACGCCCAGAAAGGTGCCGACCAGCGCCCCGCCGATCATCTTGCCCAGAACCTCCGGCGGCTGGTCGATCGACGCCATGGTCTTGATGACGCCCAGAACCGCCGCAACGATGCCCAGCGCCGGAAGCCCGTCGGCGATCGCCTGCAGCGCATGGCTAGAATGCTGCGCATGGTGATGATTCGCCTCGATCTGCTTGTCGAGCACCTCTTCGACCTGATGCGGGTCGTCGAAGTTCATCGACGCCGACCGCATCGTGTCGCAGATCAGGTCGATGGCGGTGTGGTCGGCGGCAAGCTTCGGATACTTGCCGAAAATGCCTGAGGTCCCGGGGTTCTCGATATGCTCTTCGATGGCGACGGGATTCTGCCGTTGCAGCCGGATCAGCTCGAACAGCAGGCACAGCATGTCGCGGTAGTCGTCGGGTTTCCAGGACGGTCCCTTGAACACCTTCTTGATGTCCTTGACCGTGTGCTTCATTCCGGGACCGTCGCTCGATATGATGAAGGCACCGGCTGCGGCCCCGCCGATGATGATCATTTCGAACGGCAGGGATTTCATGATGATCCCCAGCTTGCCGCCTGCCAGCAGGTAGCCGCCGAAGACCATGATGAAGATGATCGCAATGCCGACGATGCCGATCACGTGTCACGCCTTTCCCAAGGTGCCGAAACAGGCCCGCCCTGCGTGACCGACCGTCACACAGCCCGGTTAAGATTAGCTTTTCGCCAAACCGCAGGACATGCTCCGCGCCTCAGTTCACCGGCGCATTCGCATTCCGCCCGGCAAGGATCGCGCTGATCGTGTAGGCCACCTTCGGGTCCAGCCCCGACAGGACCGCCGCCGCCGCATCGGCACGCATCCGGCCCAGAAACCCCGCGGCAAAGTCCGGGTCCATTTCGGCGAAGACCGGGATCGCGTCCTTTGGCTTCATGTTTTCATAGACCGCGACCAGCCGCGTCACGTCTTCCTCGGCGGCGCTGTCCGCCATTGTGAGGGTGCGTGCCAGTTCCTCTTCGGCAGCCACCAGCGCGGCAAGGCGTCCCTCGATGGCCACCTGGGCCAGTTCCACTGCGCTTTCCCGGTCTGCGATGCGCGCTTCGCGCCGGTCGAGCACGTCGTTGCGGTCCCTGATCGCCGTCAGTAAAGCTGCCGTTCCCGGATCGGCGGTGCAGCCCCGGGTCTGGTCAGCGGCGGAGTGTTCGTCCGGTACCGCGGCGACAGTTTCTGCCACGGCTGGGGTGCCATCCGGTTCCAGACGCGCCGGGTCGGAATCCTCGACCGGTGGTTCGCCCGCCCCGCCTGCACCTTGCGCCGTCCCCTCGGAAACCGCTGCCTCGCCCGCAGTCTCTGCAAGCGCCTGGCCAATTCCGTCCCCGATCCGGATCGCACCCGAAGCGGCCAGCAGCGCCGCGAGGACCAGCAGCGCGCCCGGCCGTCTGCGCGGACCGCGCATCCGTTCCTGCGGCTGTCTTGAAAGGATGCGCATCACTCGGCAGCCCCAACCTGGTGCAGGCGCCTGCGCCGCACGACCCGCAGACCCGGCGCGTCTTCTTCCTGCCGCGGGTCGGGCAGGTCGTGCAGCGACGCGATCAGCAGTTCCAGCCGCTGCGCCGCAGCCTCTGCCCGCTGCGTCAGCGCGCCCAGACTGCGCGCCAATTCGGATGCCGTGGTCCGCGCCGCCTCGATCGCCCGCGTCATGTCGTCGACCTGCGCCGACAGGACGGCCACCGCCCCGCCCATGCCGCTCTCAAGCGTGGTGAAACGGGACAGTCTGCGCGACAGGACAAGGCAGTAGAGCCCCGCGCCAAGCGCACCGGCGGCAAGCAGGATGTCCGAGATGAGGGTCAAGCCGGCCTCCTTCAGTTGATCACGAATTCCGTCAGCAGCACATCGCGCACGCGCCCCTCGCCCGCGACCAGCTGGACACGCCGCATGATCTGCGCCCGCAGCCGCGTCAGGGCCGTCGGATCTTCCAGCTGGCCCACATCGACGGCCCTCAGATAGCTGTTCATCACGTCCAGAACGCGCGGTGTCAGCAGCCTGACTTCGGCTTCATGCGCAGCCGGCACTTCCAGCTGCGCCGTCAGCCGCAGATGACGCGCCGTCGAAGTGCCCGTGCCGCCCAGCGAGACGATCAGCGGGTCCAGCGCCACAAAGGCGATGTCCGGCAAAGGCTCCACCCCGCCGCCTGCCGCGTCGTCCGCCGGGTGATCCCCGCCGGACCCCAGCAGCATGCCCGTCTTCACGGCAAAGAACCCCCCGCCGCCCAGCCCCAGCATCAGGACGACACCGATCAGCAGCGGCAGCCTGGACCGTTTCCTCACCGGCGCATCTGCCGCGTCCGCCGGTGTGTCCGCACTGTCTGACATCTCTCGTCCCTGAAGGTTCGCGCGACCACACCGATAAAGCGTTCGGGCTAACCAATTCTTAAGCGCCTTCCGCCAAGGATCGAAAACGCGGGGCAGAATGCCGCTGGGAAAGAGGGTACGTGCAGCAGCTGTTTGCCGTCTGGTTGGCCATCGATCTGCGGCGGCGCGTGATCGTCGTTGCCGCAACCGCTCGCCGCCTTCGCGGCCGTTCTCCTGCTTGCAAACTATGCCGGCCGGCCCGGCTATGCGCTGCTCTATTCCGGCCTCGACGCGACCCGCGCGGGCGAGGTTGTCGCGGCCATCGAACAGCGCGGCGTCCTGTACGAGGTGCGCGGCGAAGCGATCTATGTCGAGGCCGGTCGCCGCGACGAACTGCGCATGACCCTGGCCGCTGAAGGCCTGCCTGCCGCCGGGAACACCGGTTATGAACTGCTGGATTCGCTGTCCGGCTTCGGAACGACGGCCCAGATGTTCGATGCGGCCTACTGGCGCGCCAAGGAAGGCGAACTGGCCCGCACCATCGCCGCCAATCCGCAGGTCCGCGCCGCCCGCGTCCACATCTCCAACCAGGAGGCGCAGGGTCTTCGCCCCGCGCAGGCGGCCAAGGCCTCGGTCACCGTCACGACCGCCGGGGGTGCGCTGGCCGCAGCCCAGGCCAGGGCGATCAAGTTTCTCGTCTCCTCCGCCGTGGCCGGTCTGCGGCCCGAAGACGTCGCGGTGATCGACGCCGACCGCGGGCTGGTCCAGACCGGCGATGATGAGGCGGCTGAAACGGCGGGCGACGACCGGGCGCAGGCGATGCGGGCGAATGTGCTGCGTCTGCTCGAGGCGCGCGTCGGCGCTGGAAATGTCGTGGTCGAGGTCGCCGCCGAAACCGTCACCGAACGCGAAGCCATCACCGAACGGCGGTTCGATCCGGACAGCCGCGTGGCAATCTCGACCGATACTGAAGAAAAGACCACGTCGTCGAATGACTCGCGCGGCAGCGATGTGACGGTGGCGTCCAATCTGCCGACCGGCGATGCTGCGGGGTCCGCCGGGGCGTCACAGAGCCAGAACAGCGAAACCCGCGAGCGGGTGAATTTCGAGGTGTCCGAAACGACACGCGAGGTTCTGCGCACCCCTGGTGCGGTCCGGCGGATCAGCGTCGCCGTGCTGGTCAATGCCGCAACCGGCACCGACGCGTCCGGGCAGGTCACGCAGACCCCGCGCACGGACGAGGAACTGGCCCTGCTGCGCGATCTGGTCGCGTCCGCCGTCGGCTTCAATGAAGAACGGGGCGACGTCATCACCATCCGGACCCTGCCGTTCCAGCCCCTGGCCGATCTGGGGACGGAAGCGACTGCAGGCATGTTCAGCGGCCTTGTCTTCGACGCGATGGCCATCGTGCAGTCGGTGGTTCTGGCGGTCGTGGCGCTGGTGCTCGGCCTGTTTGTGATCCGCCCGATCCTGAGCGGACGCAGCCTGCCTCCCCCGCCCGCAGCCATCGGGCTGGCCCCGCCCGGGCGTCGCGGTTCTGCGCCCGGCGCCGCCCTGAACGGCGTGATCGACGACAGCGACTTCGTGCCGCAGAATCTGGCGGTCGTATCGGAATTCGGGGCCGGTCCCGGCGGCAGACCGGCCTCGGCCGGCCTGCCCGCGCCCGGCTCCTCGGCAGAGTTCGACCCGGCCGATCCGGTCGCGCGGCTGCGCCGGATGGTCGCGGAACGACAGGACGAAACGGTGGAAATCCTGCGTGGCTGGATGGAAGCGCCCGCCGGTGAGCGTGCCCGATGACCGCGCGCTTCCTGCTCGAGGTCTTTGAACATCCCGATCCCGGCGGCGGCTTCGGCGCGCTGTCGGATGCCGGTGCCGAAGACGCGCGTCTGGCCAGTTTCGAAGACGGCTACAAGGCCGGATGGGACGACGCCATTGCCGCGCAGGACAAGGAAACGGCCCGTATCCGGGCCGATTTCGCCCGCAGCCTCGAGGATCTCGGCTTCACTTACACCGAGGCGCACCGCCATGTGCTGAACGCCATCGAACCCCTGCTGCGCGACATGGTCTGCAAGGTGATGCCGCGCATGGCGCATGAGACGCTGGGGCCCATCGTGCTGGAGCAGCTGGTCCCCGTGGCCCGGCAGCTGGCCGGGGTTCCGATCGAGGTTGTGGTCAATCCCGCGTCCCGCGCGCTGATCGAACCGCTTCTGGCGGACAGCGGCATCGTGCCGCTTGTGCTGTCCGAAGAGCCATCGCTGGGCGAAGGGCAGGTGCATCTGCGCTTCGCCGACCGCGACCGCAGGATCGACCTCGACGGCGTCATCGCGGCCATCGGCACCGCCGTGGCGGAATTCTTCCAGATCGAAGAGGACCAGGAAAAGGTGCGTGCGCATGGATGACGGGCCCATCCCCCCCGTGCCGCAGGGCGGCTCCGCCCCGACCCTGGCGCTGGTTCCGGTCGAGATCACCATATCGGTCGGCCGGGCCCGGCCGCTGGTGCGCGACCTTCTGCGGCTGAAGCGCGACGCGGTGCTGCCGCTCGACCGCAAGGTCGACGACCCGGTCGAGCTTTATGTCGGTGACCGCCTGATCGCGCGGGGCGAGCTGGCGGAACTTGACGGCGACCAGTCGGGCCGGCTGGCCGTCCGCCTGACCGAAATCGTCGATCTGGCGGACGGGCTCTAGGTGCGGCACCCGCGCGGTCCGTTCCGCCGATTGGGCCGTGCCGTCCGACGGGCCGCGCCGGTCGTCGGACTGACCGCCCTTCTTTGCGCGCTGTGCGCGATCCCGGCATCTGCGCAGGATTTCGATGTCCGTCTCGGTGACGGCAGCCTGACCGGCCAGTCGATGTTCCTGATCGCGCTGGTCACCGTCCTCAGCCTGGCACCCGGGCTGGCGGTGATGGTGACATGCTTTCCGTTCATCGTGACGGTCCTGTCGATCCTGCGTCAGGCCATCGGATTGCAGCAGTCGCCGCCCAACATGCTGATCGTCTCGCTTGCGCTGTTCCTGACCTGGTTCATCATGGAGCCGGTCTTCCTTGAGTCCTGGGCCGCCGGGATCAGGCCGATGATCGACGGCACGATGGACCTCGGCCCCGCATGGACCGCAGGCATCGCGCCATTCCGCACGTTCATGGCCGCGCGGCTCGATGCCGACACGTTCCAGGCGCTGGCCGCCCTGCGGCCCGATCCCGTCCCGGCGCAGGCGGCCGACGCGCCGCTCTCGGTCCTGGTGCCGTCCTTCATGCTGTCCGAAATCGCCCGCGCCTTCCAGATCGGCTTTCTCATCTTCCTGCCTTTCCTGATCATCGACCTCGTCGTCTCTGCCGTGCTGATGTCGATGGGCATGATGATGGTCCCGCCCGCCGTGGTGGCGCTGCCCTTCAAGCTCGCCTTCTTCGTCGTCGCCGACGGCTGGAGCCTGATCTCGGGGGCGCTGGTAAAAAGCTATTTCTGACCGGCGCAGGGGACCGGCAACGGCCCTCGCGGCGGTCTGGCGGGTGTGGGCCATATCCGTGATGGTCCCGCCCACCGGAACCCGACATCACATGTCCGGGCAGCCGAGAGCCGACGCGGCCGACGGCCGGCACCGATCCGAAGCCCCGGCGAACCGCGCGATCCCTCCCAGGTCCAGCTCGCTGTGCCGTCAGATCCGGGCGTGGGACCCGCGCCCGGCCCGGGCATCGGCGATGCCACCTCAGCCCGGCCGCGCGCAGACGCGCGGCATCGCCGCCGCCGGATTGCGCCGCCGGACCACCCCGCAGCGACCCCGGGGTCCGGGACCGCACCCCCTGGTATCGGGCAGGCGGCAGGGGAATGGCTCTGTGGCGCGGAGGGCGCAGCCCGCCCGGCATCAGGAAATGCGCCCACCTTCGGCAGCCGCACGGGCACCTGTTCCGTGCCTCCCCGCCCGGCCTCCTACTGCACGGCAAAATCCGCGTGCATCGCGCCCGCGCTGTGGATCGTCTTCAGGATATCGATCATGTCCCGCGGCGAGACGCCCAGCGCATTCAGACCCGCCACCACCTCGGACAGCGACGACCCTTCGGCAAGTTCCGCGATGCCGATCCCCGGCTCTTCCGCGATGCTCGCCTCGGTGCGCGGCAGCACGACCGTCTCGCCCTGGGCAAACGGGTTCGGCTGCACCGCAAGCGGCTCTTCCGCGATCCGCAGGGTCAGGTTGCCCTGGCTGACCGCCACCTGTGAAATCCGCACATCCGATCCCATCACGATCGTGCCAGACCGCTGGTCCACCACCACCCGCGCCCGCGTCTCGGGCTCGACCGACAGGTTCTCGATCCGTCCGATCACATGGGCGGGCGATCCCATCCGGGTCGCGCCGATATCGACGGCCACCGTGCCCGCATCCGTCATCACCGCGACAACGCGACCGAATTCGGCATTGATCGCCGCCTCGATCCGCCCCGCAGTCGTGAAGTCCGCCTCGCGCAGCGCCAGCCGCAGGGCCGCCAGCCCCGCGAAGTCGAAGGCGATCTCGCGTTCCACCCGCGCCCCGCCCGGAATGACGCCCGCCGTCGGCACGCCCTGCGTCACCGACGCGCCCTCGCCCTCGGCCGAGGCTCCGCCCGCGATCACCGCCCCCTGCGCAACAGCATAGATCTGCCCGTCCGCCGCATTCAGCGGCGTCATCACCAGCGTGCCGCCAAGCAGGCTCTTCGCGTCCCCGATGGCCGAGACCGTGATGTCGATCCGGCTGCCCGCGCGCGCAAAGGCAGGAAGCGTTGCCGTCACGAGCACCGCCGCCACGTTCTTCGGCCGGAACTGTTCGCCCGCGACGTTCACGCCCAGCCGTTCCAGGATGTTCGCCATGATCTCTTCGGTGAAGGGCGCGTTGCGCAGCCCGTCGCCGGTGCCGTTCAGACCCACGATCAGCCCGTAGCCGACCAGATCGTTGCCGCGCACGCCGTCCACCTCGACCAGGTCCTTGATCCGGATCGGCGCGCCCTGCGCCGCGCCGGCAAACAGCCCTGCCGCCGCGAGACCGAGCATCGCCGAAAGCGCCGCCAAGGCCAGCCGCCTTGCCAGGCTCATCGCAGCACCTCCGCCAGGCTCAGCCGCGACAGCCGCGCGGTCAGGGTGTAAAGCGTCTCGATCCGCGCCTGCGCCTCTTCCAGCGCCGTTGCCGCCGCATAGGGGTCCGCCTCGATCAGCGCCGCGCGGGCAAGCGCCAGCGCCGTCACCTCGGCCGACTGCCGCAGCTGGGCATCGGCCACCGCCGCCTCGACCGTGCCCAGCGATGCGCGGATGCCGGTCATCGGACCGTCCGCCGACAGGATCATCTGACCCGCCGCGCGGGTCAGCAGCGCGCGCCCGTTCACATCGCCTGCCAGCGCGCCCTCCGCCACCAGCGCGGCCGTCGCCAGCCCCTCCAGCAGATCGACGATGGCGGGGTCGGCTGCCGTCAGCGTCATGCTGACACTTTCGCCGCCGCCGGTCTGCAGCGGTGCCAGCGGCGTCAGCGATCCGCCATAGACCGTGTCGAGATAGCCTCCCCCGCCGGGCGGTGCGTCGAACCAGGCGGCAACTGCTGCTGTCACGCCCGAAACCGTCACCTGCCCGGCAATCGCCGTCATCAGCGCGTCGAGAATGTCCTGCCCGCCCGAGATCGGCCGCGCGTCGGTTGCCGTGCCGGACAGAAGATAGCGGTCGCCCGCCTGCGTGTTCATCGCCGCGACGGCGGTCATGAACTTCTGCCGCGCATCCGTCGTCAGCGCATCGACCTGTCCTGCGCCGGTCGTCGTCGTGGCCGACATCAGCCCGACGGCAATGCCCGATGCGGCCTCCTGCGCCATCCCCAGCATCGTCTGCAGCGTCCCGGCCAGCGTCGCCGCTTCGGACAGCGCGAGCCGTGCGGCATCGGATGTCAGCCGCGCCCGGTCTATCGCCGCAAGCGCCGTGAAATCGCCCCGGACGGCGCGGCCCCGATCTGCCTTTGACCCGGTCGTCACCTCCTGCGTCAGGCGCTGCACCTCGGCGCTGAGGCCCACATAGTTGCGCCGGCTCTGCATCATCCGCCCGAGATCGCCGAGGGATACATTGCGCATCACGGTCACAGCCCGATCAGCTGGCGGATCAGGTCATCGACCGTCTGGATCACCCGCGCATTGGCCGAAAACGCCTGTTCGATCAGCAGCAGGCGCTGCATCTCGGCATCTGTGTCGACGCCGTCCTCGGCCAGAAGGTCGCTCAGCGCCGCCGACCGTGTCGCGGCAGCGGTGCGTCCGTCCTCGGCTGTCTGGCGCGCGGACGATATGCCCGACAGCACCTCCGCGGCCAGACCTGCGGCGGCGCGCGCGGTGCCGGAAAACCCGCCCGAGGCTGGCATGCGCGTCTGCGTCAGGGCGGCATTCAGCCCCTGCAGCAACGTCGCGTCGCCGACATTGCCCGGTGCTGCCGCGCCAAGCCCGTCGCGCAGCCGCCACAGCGCGCCACCCTGCGCCGGATCGGCCAGACCTGACACGGCGATGCGCCCCGACAGCCCGGCCTCGGTCAGCGGATTGACGACCCCGCCGCCGTCGGTGAAGAGACCCGGCTGGCCGGGCAGCAGCGTTGCATCCGGGCCGGGCGCCTGGAACCGCTCGATCAGGTCGCGCGCCAGCGCGTCGACCTGCGTCTGCGCATCGGTGGCCAGCCCGTCGCGGACTGCAAACAAGGCGCCGAGCCGCCCGCCGCCCATCGGGCCGGGATCGCCTGTCGGAAGCTGCACCGCCCCCAGCATCAGCCCCGACAGCGCGCCGCTGGTGATGGTCATGTCCGCAGTGATGACGCCGACGCCGCTGAACCCGACGGGCTGGGGCTGCGATTCCAGCAGGATCGCCCCGCCGGTCGTGTACAACCCGATCTGGTCGCCCGCGCGCGGCATCTCACGCACCGGCACGATCTCGGCAACCCGGTCCACCAGCGTCTGGCGCTGGTCCATCAGCGCCGACACATCCTGCCCCAGCGCGCGGAAGCTGGTGATTTTCACATTCAGGTCGGCAATGCCCTGCAGCGACGTGTTCAGGGTCGCCACTTCCTTGGCGATCTGCGCGTCGGCCTCCATGCGTGCGCCCTGGATCGTGTCGTTCAGGCGGCCCAAGGTCCCCGTCAGAGCCTGCGCCGCCGTCAGAACCTCCTGCAGCCTTACGCCGCTGTCCGGTCGGCTGGCCGCCGAAACCAGCGCGGATTCAAGCGCCGCGTAGCGCCCGCCCAGCGACGACGCCTCGCCGGGGTCGCCGATGGCGGTCTCGATCCGGTCCAGGAAAGCCCGGCGAAGGTCGGCATTGCCGCTTTCGGCATCCGCCACGCGGCGGTCGTTCAGCACCGGCTGGGTCACCGCGCGCGTCACGCCATCCACCCTCACGCCCGCGCCATAGCCGCCAAGTGCCGCGGCAGACAGATGCAGCTCGCGCCGTGCGTAGCCGGGCGTCGTTGCGTTCGCCACGTTCGACGATATGACGGCGGCACCGCGGCTTGCGGCGTTCAGCCCGGTCAGGGCGTTCGCAAGGGATGATGACAGGCTCACGGGCTAGCTCCGGCGCGCGGATCAGCGCTTGATGTTCGTGGTTTCCTGCAGCATTTCGTCCACCGTCTGGATCACCTTGGCGTTCGACGAATAGGCCCGCTGCGTCTGGATCAGCGCGGTCAGCTCGGCCGCGACATCGGTGGTCGAGCCTTCGCGCGCATAGCCCACAACCGCCCCGGTCGGCCCGTCCCCCGCATCCCAAAGGAAGAACGACCCCGATTCCGGCGACACCTTGTAGGTCTGGTTATTCAGCACCACCAGCCCGTTCGGGTTGGGCACATCGACCAGCGGAATCTGGTACAGCCGCCGGGTGAACCCGGTGTCGTAGGTCGCCGTGATGTATCCGTCGTCGTCGATCTCCACCGCCGTCAGGTTGCCGACCGGCGATCCGTCCTTGGTGATCGCCGTCGGGGCAAAGCTGTCGGACAGCTGGGTCAGCCCGTTTGTGTCGCCAAGCCTTCCGATCGCGACCGTCAGCGGCCCGCCTGCGACGGTCAGACGCCAGCTCGCCCGTCGCGCCGTTGTACGCCCCGCCCGACACGGTCGTGACCGAGGCCAGCGTGCCGCCGTTTCCGCGCGTGTCGTCGAAGACCAGCGTGTATTCCCCGATCAGCGCGCCACCTTGGGCGGAATCGCGGATTTCCATCGTCCAGGTGTTGGAGCTGCCGGTGGCGGGAACGGTCGGCGTGAAGGTGATGTCCAGCGTCTCGGACGTGCCGAGGTTGCCGAAATACTCGACCGATAGTGGCAGCGCCGCCCCGGACTGGCCCGCCTCCGTGTCGGTCGCGGGAAGATTGACACCCAGGTTCATTTCCGTCGTCGGGTCGCCTGCGGTCTGGTTGGCGTTGATCACGACCGGCACCAGCCCGGCCGTGGTGTCGCGCGGAAGAACGGGGACGGTTCCGTTTGCCTGGGCGGGCCAGCCGAGCAGCACCAGGCCCGAAGGTGTCGTCAGCACGCCTTCGGCATCGGTGCGGAACGATCCGGTCGTGGTCATCAGCAAAGGCTGGCCGCCCGAGGTGTTGTTCAGCGCCACCGCCTGCATCACCGGCAGCATGCCCCGGCCGGCAATCGCCATGTCGAGCGCGTTCGAGGTCGACACCATCGCGCCGCGTTCGTCGATCAGACGCCCGGTGATCGCGCGTACGCCGCCGGCCGAATAGGTGCCCGCCGTGCGCCGTTCGCTGATGACGAAGCTCTCGAAATCGGCCGAAGCCCGCTTGTAGCCGTAGGTGCCGGAGTTCGCGATGTTGTCGGAAATGGTCGCGAGCCGGGTCGCGTTGGCACTGAGGCCCGCGACCCCCGCGTTGAGCGATGAGGATATGGACATGCCTGCCGCCTTTCTGCTGCTGCATCCGATCTGATCGCAGGCACCATCGCCGGGCAGGCTTAACATCAGGCTAACCGCAGCCCTCACTCCTCCTGGCGCAGAAGAATCAATTCGATCCGGTTGTTGCCCGCCGCTGCCGGGTTGCCCAGCACGGGCTTGCGGTCCGCATAACCCGTCACCCGCTCGATCCGCTGCGCCTCGAACCCCGTCGCCTCAAGCATCAGTCGCGCCCGCATCGCGCGTTCTGCAGACAGCTTCCAGACCGGGTTGACCCGCAGCACTTCCGGCTGCGCCGACAGGTGGCCGTTGATCGCGATGTCGTTCCCGGTCAGCACGAACACCCGCGCCAGCATTGCGATGATGTCCTGCGTGACAGGTTCCGGGTCGGACGTATCCGGCGCGAACAGCGGCTCATCCTCGGTATCGCGGAATTCGACGATCAGCCCCTCATCGGTCACGCGCGTCACGATGTGGCGCAGCGCGTTCTGCCGTGCCATGCTTTCGCCGCCCAGGCCCTGCAGCGCGGCATCGATCTCTTTCGCCGCCGCCGCCAGCGCCTCGGCCGTCTCCTTGTCCTCGGACCGGTCCGTCCCCGTCCGGCCCGCTGCCTGTCGCTCGGCCGTCGGCCGCATGCTCGAACCCCCGGTGCCGTTCTGCGCGATCTGGTCCTCGGAAAAGACGCTGTCGCCGCCGAACGATCCGTCCCCGCCGCCCGACACGCGGGACAGCGGGATCGTCGGACTGAAATAGTCCGCAATGCCCTTGCGTTGTTTTTCCGTCGTCGCGTTCAGCAGCCACATCAAGAGAAAGAAGGCCATCATCGCCGTCACGAAATCGGCATAGGCGACCTTCCACGCCCCACCGTGGTGTCCGCCGCCTGCAATGACCTTCTTGCGCTTGATGATGACCGGCTGCGCATTCTTCTGCGAAGCCATCCCCACAAGCCTTGTCCATTCACCCGGCAACAGGCCTAGCAGGCCCGGGTTAATGCGCCGCTAAGCCCCTCCGGGCGACCGGCCCTTGCCTTAACTCGACCGGCGCGGACGATCATGTAGCGCCGGACAATCGCGGCAGGCGGGGCAGACGATGGCAGGCGCTAAGGAAGGGATCGCAGAGACGATCCGCACGGTGGTCTATGCGCTGCTGATCGCGGGCGTGTTCCGCACCCTGTTCTTCCAGCCCTTCTGGATCCCCTCCGGCTCGATGAAGGACACGCTGCTGATCGGCGACTTCCTGTTCGTCAACAAGATGGCCTACGGCTATTCCCGCTATTCCTGCCCCTTCGCGCTCTGTCCCTTCACCGGCCGGATATTCTCGTCCGAACCCGAACGCGGCGATGTCGTCGTCTTCCGGCACCCGCGTGACGGCGTCGACTACATCAAGCGCCTGATCGGGCTGCCCGGCGACACGGTTCAGGTCAGGAACGGGATCGTCTGGCTGAACGGCACCGAGGTGCCGCAGACCCCCGCAGGCGTGTTCGAGGAAATCATGGAGCCCCAGGGTCCGCAGGGTCGCGCGCCCCGCTGCGGCAACGACGAAACCGTCGGCATGGGCGCTGTCTGCGCCAAGGACCGCGCGACCGAGACGCTGCCTAACGGCGTCACGCATGACGTGCTGAACATCGTCGACGGGGGCGCGAACACGGCCGACAACACGCCCGTCTACACCGTGCCCGCCGGGCATTACTTCTTCATGGGCGACAACCGCGACGACAGCACCAACTCGCGCTTTCCCCTGAACGTGGGCGGCGTCGACATGCTGCCCGCCGAATACCTGATCGGGCGCGCGGACCGCATCATGTTCTCCTCCGCCGGTCGGTCGCTGTTCTACGTCTGGACCTGGCGCTCCGACCGCTTCTTCAAGGCTGTGGATTGAAACCCTCGGCCGATCTCGACGCCTTTGCCAGCCGCATCGGGCACGCCTTCCGCGACCCTGCGCTGCTGATCCGCGCCGTCACCCATTCCTCCATCGCCACGCCCACCCGACCCGACAACCAGCGGCTCGAATTCCTCGGCGACCGTGTCCTCGGCCTCGTCATGGCCGAGGCGCTGTTCCGCGCCGATCAGGCCGCGACTGAAGGCCAGCTCGCCCCCCGCTACAACGCCCTTGTCCGCAAGGAGACCTGCGCCGATGTCGCCCGCGACATCGGCCTTGGCGATGTCCTGAAACTCGGGCGGTCCGAGATGATGTCCGGCGGACGCCGCAAGGATGCGCTGCTTGCCGACGGGATCGAGGCGGTCATCGCCGCCGTCTATCTGGACGGCGGCTTCACCGCGGCACGCGACCTGATCCTGCGGCTCTGGGGCGACCGCATCGCCGGGGTCGACGCGGACGCCCGCGATGCCAAGACCGCCCTTCAGGAATGGGCGCAGGCGCGCGGCATGGAGCCGCCGGTCTACACCGAGCTGTCGCGCAGCGGACCGGACCACGAACCCGAATTCACCGTCGAGGCGCGTCTGGCCAACGGCGAGGCCGAAGCCGCCCGCGCGCTGTCAAAGCGCCAGGCCGAGCAGATGGCCGCGAAGGCGCTGCTTGGGCGGGTGGGGGGGTAGGGGATCACATTGTCAGTATACCGCCTCGTTCTTCCTTTTCCCGATTTGACCAGTGTCAAATCGGGACGCGCCTGCCTGCCCGTCACGCCGAAGGCGTGCCTCCGGCACGACGGCAGGCGCGAAGCCGCGCCAGCCGCAGGCACGCGCGTCCTCGATTGCACAGGTCCGGTTACCGCACAGCGCCCCTCGGGCTGCGGCCTGCGCCTCCGCCCGACCGTCATGGACGACAGGCCACCGGCCTGTCGTCTTGTCATGCCGGAGCATGTCCTGCTTCCGCGAAACGCAATCTTCGCTCGCCGCTCCCATTTCTGATCGGACACTCTGAATGACCGAGGCACGGACACGCGCAGGCTTCGTCGCCCTCATCGGCGAACCGAATGCCGGAAAATCCACCCTGCTGAACCGCATGGTCGGGGCCAAGGTCAGCATCGTCACGCACAAGGTCCAGACTACCCGCGCCCGCATCCGCGGCATCGCCATGCAGGGTGACGCCCAGATCGTGTTCGTCGATACGCCCGGCCTCTTCCGCCCGCGCCGCCGCCTCGACCGCGCCATGGTCGCCGCCGCCTGGGGCGGGGCCGCTGATGCCGACCTCGTCGTCCTGCTGATCGAGGCGCATCGCGGCCTGACCGACGGCGTGCAGGCCATCCTCGACGGCCTCAGGGAACGCGGCGACGGCATGACCGTCGCCCTCGCCATCAACAAGATCGACCGGGTGAAGGCCGAGGTGCTTCTTGCCCTCTCGCAGAAACTGAACGACGCATACCCCTTCGCCCGCACCTTCATGATCTCTGCCGAAAAGGGCTATGGCTGCGACGACCTCAAGGAATGGCTGGGGGCGCACCTGCCCGAAGGCCCCTGGTTCTACCCCGAGGATCAGATCGCCGACCTCCCCCTGCGCATGATCGCCGCCGAGATCACGCGCGAAAAGCTGACGCTCCGCCTGCATGAGGAAATTCCCTATCAGCTGACGGTGGAAACCGAGGCCTGGGACGACCGTCCCGACGGCACCACGCGCATCGACCAGGTCATCTATGTCGCCCGCGACGGCCACAAGGGCATCATCCTCGGCAAGGGCGGCGACACGATCAAGGGCATCAGCACATCGGCGCGGGCCGAGATCAGCGAATTTCTGGGCCGCACAGCGCATCTGTTCCTGCAGGTCAAGGTGCGCGAGAACTGGCTGGACGAGAAGGAGCGCTATACGGAAATGGGTCTGGACTTCAAGGATGGGAACTGAGGCCCCGCTGACCGTCCCAATGAAGATTTTTCACGAAGAATCTTCCGCCCCGAAAACCCTTCGTGAAGGGTTTTCTTCCGTCCGGGCATTCCGAGCCGCCTTCTTTCATCGCGCTTCCCTCCCCCTCGTGGGGAGGGCCAGGGTGGTGGGGCCACAGTGACCCCCCGCCTCACCGCCGATTTCTGGGTCCGCGCCTATCTCGCCCGGCTCCAACTGGCCAACATCGCCGCCTATGTCACCCGCAAGGGCGACCCCACCGCCGGGGCCGTCCTCGTCAAGCTCGCCACCCTCGACGGACAGGCCCGCGCCTTCCAGCGCAGCTTCGACCTGATGAGCGGGTCGCGGGTCTGGGTCACGCTGACCGAGGGGCCCGAACCCGAGGTCGACGCCGCCATCGCCCGCCAGCGCAGGAACGATCCTGACCTCTGGGTGATCGAAGTGGAGTCGCGCGACGGACGGACCCTGCTCGACGAGGATGGCCTGTCGGACTGACGCTGGACCGCGAAGGTAAACCCCACGCGCGTTGCCGCCAATCCTTACCAGTTTCCAAATATCCATCACCAACCCATTGATTCTATTAAGCCGTATGACGGTCCCTGCGTGGGACCAGCCTCCATGCCCCCTTGCCCCCGCCCGGCCCCCATGAATACTCCGCCCCCATGGAATGGCGGGACCAGGGCGCGATCCTCTCCGTGCGGACGCACGGCGAAAGCGCCGCGATCATCGAGGTGTTCACCGCAGGCCACGGTCGGCATGCCGGCGTCGTGCGGGGCGGGGCCTCGCGCCGCATCGCCCCCCTTCTCCAGCCCGGCGCGCAGGTCGATCTGACCTGGCGCGCGCGGCTCGACGACCATATCGGCGCCTTCACCGTCGAACCCCTGATCTCGCGCGCGGGGCTGCTCTCCGACCGCCGCGCGCTGGCCGCCCTCAACGCGCTCTGTGCGCTCCTTCACCTCACGCTTCCCGAACGCGAGGCGCATCCCGACCTCTACGCCGCTACGCAGGTGTTTCTAGGGCGCATCGCCGCCCCCGGCGACTGGTCCGCAGACTACATCGCCTGGGAACTGACCCTGCTCGGCGAACTCGGCTACGGTCTCGACCTGACCTCCTGCGCCGTCACCGGCGGCACGGCGGACCTCGGCTACGTCAGCCCCAAGACCGGACGTGCGGTATCCCGCGCCGGGGCGGGGGACTGGTCCGACCGCCTTCTCCCTCTGCCCCCCGTTCTCGCCGGCACCGGCCCCGCCACGCCCGACGGCATCGCCGCCGCCCTTGCCGTCACCGGCCACTTCCTCGCCCGCTTCGCCGCCGACCACGGCGACAAACCTCTTCCCGAGGCGCGCGCACGGCTGATCGCCGCCCTCACGCGCGCCGCAATCTGACCCGCCGCGTCGCTTCCCGGCGCGCCCACCCGCGCGGCCCGCGTCACCCTCGCTCCATGAGACCCCGCCCATGATCGGCCGCTACATCCCCGAGCGTCTGCGCCACGCGCCCCCGCCCGGCGCGCATGGCTTTGCCCTGCTCGCAGGTGTCGAATCCACCGTCCGCGCCATGCTCGTCTCGGTCTGGCCGCTGGTCCTCTACGACGCGCTGGGCAGCGCCGCCGCCGTCAGCCGCCTCTACTTCCTCGTCGGCATCCTGTCGCTCTCGACCGGTCTCATGGTCCCCTGGATCGGCCGCCGGATTCCCCGCCGCTGGATGTACACCGCAGGCGGCTGCCTCTACCTCACCGGTGCCACCCTCGGCATCGCGGGCGGCCCGGTCTTCACCCCTGCCGCCATGCTGTCCACCTACGCCGGCACCATCACCATCTTCATCTGTTTCAACGCCTATGTGATGGACTACATCGCCCGCACCGACCTCGGCCGGTCCGAGACGCTGCGCCTCACCTATTCCGCCATTCCCTGGGCCATCGGCCCGTTCACCGGCGTCTGGCTGTGGAAGCTGTGGCAACCCGCGCCCTTCGTCGTCGCCATCTGCGCCGCCTGCCTGATGCTGGCGCTGTTCTGGGCCATGCGCCTCGGCAACGGCAAGCTGATCACGCGCGCCCGTGCCCCTGCACCCAATCCGCTGGCCTATCTCGGCCGCTTCGCGCGCCAGCCCCGGCTGATCGCGGGCTGGCTGTTCGCCGTGCTGCGCTCGGTCGGCTGGTGGGTCTATGTCGTCTACCTGCCGATCTTCTGCATCGAGAACGGCCTCGGCGACAGTATCGGGTCCTTCGCCTTCTCGGCCTCCAACGCCCTCCTGTTCCTCGCCCCCGCCATGCTGCGCTGGATGCAGGCCCGCTCGCTCCGCCACGGCATCCGCACCGCCTTCGCCGGGGCCGCGCTCTGCTATATCGCCGCCGCCGCCGCACCGCTCTGGCCGCCGCTCGCCGTCATCGCCCTGTTCGCGGGCTCGGTCTTCCTCATCATGCTCGACACCTTCGGCGGCCTGCCCTTCCTCATGGCCGTCCGCCCCGCCGAGCGCACCGAGATGTCGGCCGTCTATTCCAGCTTCCGCGACGTCTCGGGCATCCTGACCCCGGGGTTGCCTGGATGGTGCTGCTTGTCGCGCCCGTCAGCGGCGTCTTCGCCGCCTGCGCGGGCGGGCTGGCGGTGGGCTGGGCCGTTGCGGGTCGGCTGCACCCGAGGCTGGCAAGGAAACGCGGCCGCTCAGACCAGCCCGCGTGACACCAGATACTCCGCAGACGCCAGCAGCGCCTCCTCAGGGCGGCGCAGCGGTCGCCCCAGCACCGCCACGGCCCGCGCGTTGTCCACCCGTTCCATCTTCCCCACCGCAGGCAGGATCGACCGAATTTCTCCGTCAAACAGCGCGAGCAGCCTCAGCGCGATCTTCGGCGCGACCATCGTCGCGATCCGCCGTTTCGGATAGGCCGTCTTCAGCGCGCGCGCCATCTCGTCGAACCACATCCCGCCGCCCGACCCGATGATCCGCTGCCCGGCCGTCGCGGGCTGATCCATCGCCGCCAGATGCAGCGCCGCGATGTCCCGCACATCGATGCAGGAAAATCCAAGCTTCGGCACCATCGGGTCTTTTCCGCGCAGCATGCGCCGCACGACGCTCACCGAACTCCCGAAATTATCGTCGAGCGGCGGCCCCAGCACGAAGGCCGGGTTGATGACGGTCAGCGCGATCCCCTCCCCCTCGCCTGCCACGAAATCCCACGCAGCGCGCTCCGCCAATGTCTTCGACCGCACATAGGGCGTCGCCGTCGGGGCGTTCACGTCGCTCCAGTCGCGCTCGTCATAGGTGTCGCGTCCCGCCGGCAGGGGCGTGTTGAGCACTGCGACCGTGGATGACGTCAGGATCGCCCGTCCGACGCCTGCGGCCTTCGCCGCGCGAAGCGCCCGCAGCGTTCCCTCCACCGCCGGGCGGATCAGCACCTGCGGGTCCTTCGGCTGCGCGATGGGAAAGGGCGAGGCGGTGTGCATCATCGCCGTGCAGCCCCGCGCCGCCTCGGCCCAGCCCGCATCCTGTTCAAGGTCGAGCGTAACAAAGCTCAGCCGCTCCAGCGCCGCCTTGCCGGTCAGATGGGGGCTGACGGCCGCGCGCACCTCGTCGGCGCGGGCAGGGCTGCGCAGGGTGCCGCGCACGGAACGACCCGAATTCAGAAGTTGCAGGATAATATGCTTGGCGATGAAGCCAGTTGCTCCGGTGACGAAAACGGTTTCGGGCATTGTGGCTCCTGTCTGGACAGGGTCCAGATAGGGCTGGTTTTGACAGTGGCAAGATCGGTGTTGCAGCGACCGCCGAAGCGACCCGACCTGGCCGCTTTGTGCATCCCGCGTCGGACGACCGAACGGGCGGATCTGCCCCCCTACTCCACCAGCCGCCGTCGCGATCACCTGCGCCTGAATCTCCGCTGCCCCCTCGAAGATGTTCAGGATACGGGCATCACACAGGATCCGGCTGATCGGATATTCCAGCGCAAAGCCGTTGCCGCCGTGGATCTGCAGCGCGTTGTCCGCCGCCGCCCAGGCCACCCTCGCGCCCAGCAGCTTGGCCATCCCGGCCTCGAGGTCGCAGCGTTTCCCGTGATCCTTGGCCCAGGCTGACGCATAGGTCAGCTGCCGCGCCACCATGATCTCGACCGCCATCATGGCCAGCTTCCCCGACACCCTCGGAAACGCGATCAGCGGCTTGCCGAACTGTTTTCTTTCAATGGCATAGCGCAAAGCCGCCTCCAAAGCCGCCTGCGCCACGCCCACCGCCCGCGCCGCCGTCTGGATGCGCGCAGACTTCGAATGTCTGCATCAGCTGCTTGAAGCCCTGACCGGTCACCCCGCCCAGCAGATTCGCGCCCTTCACCCGGAAGCCGTCGAAGGCGATCTCGTATTCCTTCATGCCCCGGTAGCCGAGCACTTCGATCTCGCCCCCCGTCATTCCGTCCGTCGGAAACGGCTCCGCATCCGTCCCTGGCATCTTCTCCGCCAGGAACATCGACAGGCCGCGATAGTCGGTCGTGTCAGCTTCCGTCCGCGCCAGCAGCGTCATCACCTGCGTCCGCGCCGCATGCGTGATCCAGGTCTTGTTGCCCGTCACCACCCAGTCATCGCCATCCCGCTCCGCCCGCGTCCGCAGGCTCCCAAGGTCCGATCCGGTGTTCGGCTCGGTGAACACCGCCGTCGGAAGAATTTCGCCCGACGCCAGCTTCGGCAGCCATTCCTCCTTCTGCGCCTCCGTCCCCCCGCACAGGATCAGTTCCGCCGCGATCTCGCTGCGCGTGCCCAGCGACCCCACGCCGATATAGCCGCGAGACAATTCTTCGCTGACCACGACCATCGATGCTTTCGACAGCCCCAGCCCGCCGAATTCCTCCGGTATTGTCAGGCCGAAGACACCCATTTCGGCCAGCTGGTCGATGATCTCCATCGGGATCAGGTCGTCCCGCAGGTGCCATCCGTGCGCATGCGGGATTACCTCGGCATCCGCGAACCGCCGGAACTGGTCGCGGATCATCTCCAGCTCGTCGTCCAGCCCGCTCGCCCCGAAGGTCGCGCTGCCCGCCTGCGCCTGAAGCAGTCCGGCAAGCCGTGTCCGGGCGGCCTGCGTATTGCCGCCCGCGACAAGCGCATCGGTCGCGGCATTGCCCGTCCAGGTCAGACCAAGGTCCGCCAGCCGCGCCACCTCGCCCTGGCTCATGGCGATGCCGCCCTGCATCTGCGCCAGATACTCGCCGAATCCGATCTGAAGGATCAGCGCCTCGGTCTCGCCGAAGGCACCTGTTTCGGACAGGCGCTCGGCCCAGTTCCGCAGCTGGGTCAGGGCCTCGGCATAGGTGGCGATCCAGGACAGGGTATGCGCGGCGAACTGATGCGCCTCGAGCGCTTCGGGATCGACGCGGCCCGCCGGGGCCACCATCGCGCGCAACGCGGCCCGACCACCCTCAAGCGTTTCGCGCACCGGACCCAAGGCCTGAGTTGTAAGCGCCGCAAGGTCCGCGATCATTCCGTTCGCCTCAACCTGCGCTGCATCCCTGGGCATCGGAAACTCCTGTCTCATTGCCGAATTGGCTTATGCAGTTTGCAACCGCAGCGCAATAAAAATTCATCTGTTACATCGCCCGCGCATTAAAGTGTCGCAGACATCTTTCGATCCGTCATGCCACGATCTCCATCCGCAGCCCGCGCGCATCCGTTTCCGGCCGCTCAGGCAGGGCCGAATGCGACCCCGTCACGACCCGGCTCGCCACCCACGCCAGAACGCAGGCATCCCGCAAATCGTCCATCGCCCAGCGTCCCGCGCGGGGCGGAAGCGTGGCGGTAAGACCCGGCAGGTCGAAGCCGAGGCCCGACAGGGCCGTGTCACGCGCCTGTGCCCCGGCCAGCGATTTCTTCGGCGGCAGGGTCCGGCCCGTCAGCAGGGCGAACGCCACTTCAGGGTGCCCCTCGCGCCGGGTCTGCTGGCGCTCCGGTGTCATCCAGTCGTCAACGTCACTGATGCGGCGGGTAATGTGATAGGCCTGCTGACTGAGTTTTGGTCCGGTCAGACCGGCGTTCAGCGCGTGATAGCCGCAACCAGCCCGGAACAGGGCCAAAGCCATACGCGAGGGTGCGGAAAACACCCGCGACCCCGGCGAGGCATGGCCGTCCGCATTCATTGCCCGCAGCAGCGCCCGTGCCGCAGCGTCCGTCGCGCGCGGACTGTCCTGCGCGGCAGTCAGGCCGACCGGCATATCGATGACCGCCATTTCGGACCAAGCCGAAAGGGCCGTCTCTGCCGTCCTCTCGATCCAGACCCGGCATTCGGAAAAACGGAACGGCGGGCAGACCGCGATCAGCCAGCCCGCCTTGCAGCCATCCAGCCCCGCTACAAGCGTCACTCGGCCGCCATCGCCTCGTCCTGCAGGTCCGATTCGGCTTCGTACTGCGCGAAGTTCCGCGCGAACATCACGACCAGCTTCGCCGCAGCCCGGTCGTAGGCCGCCTTGTCCGCCCATGTCTCGCGCGGATCCAGCAGTGCTTCGGCCTCGGCCGGACCCGCCATCGGCACCTCGAAGCCGAAATTCGGGTCCTTGCGGAAGGCGACCCAGCGCAGCGATCCGTCGAGAGCCGCCGACAGCAGCGCCCGCGTCGCCTTGATCGGCATCCGCCGCCCGGTGCCATAGGCGCCGCCGGTCCAGCCCGTGTTGACCAGCCAGCAATCAACACCGTGTTCGGCGATCTTCCGCGCCAGCAACGCTCCGTAGACTTCCGGTCGGCGCGGCATGAAGGGCGCGCCGAAGCAGGTGCTGAAGGTCGGCTGCGGTTCCGTCACGCCCTGCTCGGTCCCCGCCACCTTCGACGTGAAGCCCGACAGGAAGTGATAGGACGCCTGCGCCGGGGTCAGCCGCGCGATCGGCGGCAGCACCCCGAAGGCGTCGCAGGTGAGCATGATGATGGTCTTCGGGTGGCCGCCCAGGGCCGTGTCGCTGGCATTCGAGATGTAGTCGAGCGGATAGGCGCAGCGCGTGTTTGCCGTCAGGCTGTCATCGGCAAAGTCGATGTCCTTGGTCTCGGGATCGAAGACCATGTTCTCGACCACCGTGCCGAACTTCGACACCGTGGCGTAGATTTCCGGCTCTGCTTCTGCCGACAGGTTGATCGTCTTGGCGTAACAGCCGCCTTCGAAGTTGAAGACGCCCCGGTCCGACCAACCATGTTCGTCGTCACCGATCAGAATGCGCGAGGGATCGGCGGATAATGTCGTCTTTCCGGTGCCGGACAGCCCGAAGAAGACGGCGGTGTCCGACGGATCGTCCTTGGCGTGATTGGCCGAACAGTGCATCGGCATGACGCCCTTGTCCGGCAGCAGGTAGTTCAGCGCGGTGAACACCGCCTTCTTGTTCTCGCCGGCATAGGCGGTGTTGGCGATCAGGATCAGGCGTTTGTCGAAGTTCAGCGCGATGACAGTTTCCGACCGGCAGCCGTGCCGCGCGGGGTCCGCCCGGAAGGACGGACAGTTCAGGATCGTGAAGCCGGGGATGAAGCTGTCCAGCTCCTCCGCTGAGGGGCGGCGCAGCAGGTGGCGGATGAACAGGCCGTGCCAGGCCAGTTCCGTCATCACCCGCACGTCCAGACGGTGCGCCGCATCCGCCCCGGCATAGAGGTCCTGCACGAAGACTTCCCGGCCCTTCATGTGACCGACCATGTCGGCATGGAGGCGGTCAAACGCATCCGGCATCATCGGCGCATTGTTGTCCCACCAGATCGCGTTTACGACCGATGGCGTGCGCACGACGAACTTGTCTTTCGGCGACCGTCCTGTATGCGCGCCAGTCGAAACCAGAAACGCGCCGCCCTTGCCCAGCGTGCCCTCGCGCCGCTCCAGCGCGGCCTGCACCAGCGCAGGTGTGTCATAATTGTAGTGGACGCCCGACAAACTGCCCAAACCTGATCCGGCGACCGTGCAGTTGGGATTCACGCGTCCTGTCAACATTTGGCACTCCAGACGCCGTTTGCGGCGCACAATGACTTCAGAAAATGCCCGATAGGGCGCTCCGGGACGCGGTTCGGTCACACAGATGAACCGCTGATCGTACCGTAACATGCCGCTATGTCATTGGAAAACATGGCATTTGCCATGTTAGCGCAATCATGTGGCCGTTAGCGCAATCACCCCGGTTTGGCTTACGTCCCTCACCCCGGCGTTTCCAAGATTGAGGCAATTCAGTCAAAGATTTGACTTTTTCGGGTGTTCTGTTTCCAAGCGTGGGTAGTGATTCGCAGTAGTCGGTTGATTCTGAAGCCCGGAAAAACCACACTGGGTAAAAATCAAGACGCAAGCGAGCAGACGAAGGACGCCAACATGTCGAGGATTGCATTGGTGGACGATGACAGGAACATCCTGACATCCGTCGCCATGACCCTGGAAGCCGAAGGTTTCGAGGTCGAGACGTTCAATGACGGTCAGTCCGCCCTGGACGCCTTCAACAAGCGCATGCCTGACATGGCTGTGCTGGATATCAAGATGCCGCGGATGGACGGCATGGACCTTCTGCAGCGCCTGCGACAGAAAACGTCGATGCCGGTGATCTTCCTGACGTCGAAGGACGACGAGATCGACGAAGTTCTGGGCCTGCGCATGGGGGCCGACGACTATGTCAAGAAGCCCTTCAGCCAGCGCCTTCTGGTCGAACGCATCCGTGCGCTGCTGCGCCGTCAGGACGCCATCGCCAGCGGCGAGGTGGCGACGACCGAAGACACCAAGATCATGACGCGCGGGTCGCTGACGATGGACCCCTTGCGCCATTCGGTCAGCTGGAAGGGCCGCGACGTTGCCCTGACAGTCACCGAGTTCCTGCTGTTGCAGGCCCTTGCGCAGCGGCCCGGCTTTGTCAAAAGCCGCGACCAGCTGATGGATGTGGCCTATGACGATCAGGTCTATGTTGACGACCGCACGATCGACAGCCACATCAAGCGCCTGCGCAAAAAGATGCGCACCGTGGACGACGACTTTTCGGCCATCGAAACCCTTTACGGTATCGGTTACAGATACAATGAAGAATGAGTTTCGCGTCGAGGGTGGGCGGCGTGGCAGAGAAAAGGCCAGCACGGCGGGCTGACGTCGTCCTAGGCGAAGACTGGACGGCGCCTGACAGCATCATCGACTATGAACTCCGCGCCGGACGTGAACGGCGCGGGTTCATTTCGCTGAACCGCTCGCCGCTTGCGCGCAAGATCATCACCTTCAATCTGCTGGCGATGATCGTCCTGGTCGCAGGCGTGCTCTACCTGAATCCGTTCCGTGACAGTCTGGTCCTGCAGCGCGAAAGCGGTCTGGTCGCCGAAGCGCAGCTGATCGCGGACGTCTTCGAAGCGCAGCTCGACGACGCGGGTCCCGTCAGCCTTGTCACCGGTGCCGGGATCGACGTCGAACGGACCATATCGGGGATCGAGCTTTCGGACGGCGTCGATCTCTATATCTTCGATCCGTCCACCCGGATGGTCGCCACGTCCCGAGGGACTGCGCGCGCCCAGCCCGAACTTGTGCGCGGACTGCAACATGACACAAGGTCCACGGTCATCACCGATATCCTGAACCGCCTGTGGGAAGGGATATCGACGCTGCTTGCTGCGCAGGAGGCAGCCCTTCCGGGCTTCGACCCGCGCGACCTCGCGGCGGAACTCGCCTCGGGCGCACTGGGCGGTGCCACGCAGATCCGCACCAGCCGCGACGCGGCCGGCGACGCGATCTTCGCCGTCGCAACCCCGATCCGGCAGGGCCAGAACATCGTCGGCGTCGTTGCCGCCACATCCATTGCGGGGGAGATTGACCAGCTCGTCCGGGCAGAACGCGAACAGGTCCTGCAGATGTTCGTGATCGCGATCATCGTGTCGATCGGCCTGTCGCTGGTTCTCGCCTCGACCATCGCGAACCCCCTGTCCGACCTTGCCGCCGCAGCCGAGCTTGGCCGCGACAAGAATGCGCGCAAGATGTCGCCGAACCGGGTCCGCATTCCCGACCTGACGGCCCGGCCCGACGAAATCGGGCGGCTGTCCGGCGCCATGCGCGGCATGGTCGCGGCGCTCTACGACCGGATCGAAGTCGAACGAACAGTTCGCCGCAGACGTGGCGCATGAGATCAAGAATCCGCTCGCCAGCCTGCGGTCCGCCGTCGGCACCCTGCGCGTGGCCAAGCGGGACGACCAGAAGGTCAAGCTGCTGGACGTCATCGACCATGACGTGCGCCGCCTCGACCGCCTGGTCAGCGACATTTCCAACGCATCCCGTCTGGACAGCGAACTGGTGAAGGAAGAGGAGGAAAGCTTCAACCTTCTGACCATGCTGACCAACATCACCGAATACCTGGGCCAGGACGCGCGGACCAAGGGCGTCGATTTCATTTCCGACCTGCCGCCCGATCCGATCACGATCCAGGGACTCGAGGCGCGGCTGGCGCAGGTCTTCGTCAACCTGATCACCAATGCGGTCTCGTTCTGCGAAGACGGCGATGCCGTCCGCGTCTGGGCGCGCAAGCGCGAAAACCGCGTCCTGGTCGTGGTCGAGGATACCGGGCCGGGCATCCCCGAACAGGCGCTGACCAAGGTCTTCAAGCGGTTCTACTCTGAACGCCCGCCGGGTCAGTTCGGCAACCATTCCGGTCTCGGCCTTGCCATCTCGAAGCAGATCGTCGAGGCGCATGGCGGCGTCATATGGGCCGAGAATATCCGCCCGACCGATGCCGACATCACCTCTGATCCGCTCGGAGCGCGCTTTGTCGTTGGCCTGCCCGTGTGACGGGCTTGCCGAGCGAAACGCTCCATGCTTCCTGCGTCGCCCTCGGGACCAATGCCGTTGCGATCCTTGGCCCATCCGGATCGGGCAAGTCGGCGCTGGCGCTTCAGCTCATGGCGTTTGGCTGCCGCCTTGTCAGCGATGACCGCACCGTCCTGACCTGCCGAGACGGAGCGTTGTTTGCCTTCGCGCCCGCTGCCATCCAGGGCCGGATCGAGGCGCGGGGCATCGGCATTCTGGCCGCCGAAACCACCGCTACGGCGCATGTCATACTCGCCATCGACATGGGCCTGACCGAAGCGGACCGGCTCCCGCCTGAGCGCACCGTCACCCTTCTCGGTTGTCCCGTTGCCCTTGTTCATAAAGTCGAGAGCGCCCATTTTCCCGCCGCAGTCCTGCAATATCTGAAAGCGGGGCGCAGCGCGTAAACGGTGCGGAGTTGGCGACAGAGGACATGCGGCGATCCGGGCAGCGCGTTGTGCTCGTCACCGGCCCATCCGGGGCAGGGCGGTCGACCGCGATTCACGCGCTGGAAGATCTGGGCTATGAGGCTATCGACAACCTGCCGCTGTCGCTTGTGCCGCGCCTGCTCGACGGCCCGCCGATCAGCAGGCCGGTCGCGCTGGGCATCGACGTCCGGAACCGCGACTTTTCGGCCATCGCTCTGATCGAACTGATCGACACGCTGACACGCCTGCCCGAAATCGACCCCGAGGTGCTGTTCCTCGACTGCCGCCCCGATGAACTTGTGCGCCGCTACAACGAAACCCGCAGACGTCATCCCCTGTCACCGGCCGACGCGCCCTCCGAAGGTGTGCTGAGCGAGATCGACCTGCTCGCCCCGATCCGTGTCCGGGCCGACGTGCTGATCGACACGTCGGACCTGTCGCCGCATGACCTGAAGGCTGAAATCGCCGGATTCTTCGATGTGGGCGCGCATGACCGGCTGGTCGTGTCGCTGCATTCCTTCAGCTACAAGCGCGGCGTGCCGCGCGGGCTGGACATGATGTTCGATTGCCGGTTCCTGAAGAATCCGCATTGGGACGCCGCGCTTCGGGCACAGAACGGCACCTCGCCCGACGTTGCCGCTTTTGTCGAATCGGACCCGCGTTTCGCCGAGTTTTTCGACCGGATCCGCGATCTGGTCGCGTTCCTGCTGCCCGCTCATATCCAGGAAGGAAAAAGTCACGTCGCAATCGGCTTCGGGTGCACGGGCGGGCAACACCGGTCCGTTGCCGTTGCGGAAAAACTGGCCAAGGCGCTTGCAGAGGCAGGGTGGCAGGTGTCTAAGAGGCACCGTGAATTGGAACGACGGGCCAGCCAGTTGCCCGGAGTCTTAGGTGGATAGCCGGGTGTGATCGGTATCGTCATCGTCGCACATGGGGGCTTGGCGCGGGAATATCTTTCCGCCGTCGAGCACGTGGTCGGAAAGCAGACCGGGATCCGCGCGATCTCGATCGAGGAAGACCATGACCGCGCCCGCAAGCAGTCGGAAATCTGCGATGCCGCCGATGCCGTTGACACGGGTGACGGCGTCGTTGTGGTCACCGACATGTTCGGCGGATCGCCGTCCAACCTGTCGCTGCTGGCCTGCACGGGACCCAAGCGGCAGATCGTCTACGGCGCCAATCTGCCGATGCTGGTGAAGCTGGCCAAGTCCCGTCAGCTTGCCGTGCCCGACGCGGTGTCCTCGGCCCTGGAAGCCGGGCGGAAATACATCAATTCCTATGTCGGCACGGGTCAGGGCAGCCAGTGAGCGAACGGCGCCTGCTGATCGTCAACGAGAAAGGTCTGCATGCGCGGGCTTCGGCCCGGTTCGTCGAGGTCGTCGAGGCGCATGATGCGAAGGCCGAGGTCGAAAAGGACGGCATGCGCGTGTCCGGCGACAGCATCATGGGCCTTTTGATGTTGGCAGCGTCCAAGGGAACCTCTATTGACATCAGGACAAGCGGGAACGAGGCCGACAAGCTCGCCCAGGCCCTGGAGAGCCTCGTCGCCGAACGGTTCGGCGAGACGTTCTGACCCCGGTCCCGCATCTGGGCACGGGAGCGTCTTGTTGGTTGTGGCCACTGAATACCCCCGGCAGTTCGCGCAGTCCAAGCCTTATGACATGCGCCGCCTGTCCTATGCGGGCACCTTCAGGAACCCGCTGAAGGCCAACACGATCCGCACCATCGAATGGCTGACAGCCAAGGTGCAGCTGCTGCGCCTGATCCGTGAATTCGAACGGACCGGCGCGCCCACCGGCGCGCCCTTCTGGCCGAAGGCGATCAAGCACATGGGGATCGACATCCTGACCCCGCCTGAAGAAATCGCCCGCATTCCCCGGACCGGGCCGGTGGTGATCGCCTCGAACCATCCGCACGGTCTGGTCGACGGCATGATCCTGGCCGAGATGGTCAACCGCGTCCGGTCGGATTTCAGGATCCTGACCCGGTCGCTGCTGACGGGCATCCCCGAGGTCGAGGAATTCATGATCCCGGTGCCCTTCCCGCATGAAGAGAATTCCCGCGAACTGGGGCTGGAGATGCGGGCGATCACGATGGCGCACCTCGCCAAGGGGGGCGTCATCATCCTCTTTCCGGCCGGCCAGGTGGCGTCGTCGGAGGGCTGGTTCGGCCCCGCCATCGAGGCGGAGTGGAACGTCTTCACGCACAAGATGGTGCATCGCAGCGGGGCGACGATCGTGCCGGTCCGGTTTCCGGGGCAGAACACGCGGGCCTATCAGATCGCCAACAAGCTGTCGGCGACGCTGCGGCAGAGCCTGCTGCTGTACGAGATCAAGAAGGCCCTCTTCAAACCCCAGCGCCCGCATATCGGCGAGCCGGTCCCGGCGAGTGTCCTGAAGGACTGGGAGGGGAATCCGAGGGGGTTTCTGGCCTGGCTGAG
>CAVTXE010000013.1:0-462022 GCA_963738635.1 uncultured Alphaproteobacteria bacterium
TGGACCTGTCGGTTCAGGCCCAGATCATCGAGCTGCTGCGCAAGCTGCAGCGCGACAAGGGCCTTTCCTATCTGTTCATCAGCCATGATCTGAAGGTCGTCCGCGCGCTCTGCCACCGCGTCATCGTGATGCAGAACGGCAAGATCGTCGAACAGGGACCGGTCGCGGATGTTCTGGAGCGTCCGCAGACCGAATACACCCGCCGCCTCGTCCGGGCGGCCTTTGAAATCGCAACCTGAGAGTTCTTCATGCGCAAGACTGTCATCACATTCATCGGCGCCGGTTCGGCGGTCTTCACCAAGAACATCGCGGGCGACATCCTGCAGCGCCCGGCGCTGGCCGATGCCGAAATCCGGCTGATGGACATCAATCCCGAACGCCTGTCGGAATCGGAAACCATCGTCGGCAAGCTGGCGCAGACGCTGGGCGGCAAGGCGCAGGTCAAGACCTACACCGACCAGCGCCGCGCGCTGACCGGGGCCGATTTCGTCGTCGTCTGCTTCCAGATCGGCGGCTATGACCCCTGCACGATCACCGATTTCGAGGTTCCGAAGCAGTTCGGTCTGCGCCAGACCATCGCCGACACTCTGGGCATCGGCGGGATCATGCGCGGGCTGCGGACAGTTCCGCATCTCTGGTCGATCTGCGAGGACCTGACGCAGGTCGCGCCGCAGGCGATCATGCTGCAATACGTCAACCCGATGGCGATCAACACCTGGGCCATCGCGGCGAAATATCCGAAGATCCGGCAGGTCGGCCTGTGCCATTCGGTGCAGGGCACAGCGTCGGAACTGGCCCGCGATCTTGATATCCCGGTCGAGGACATCCGCTATCGCGCAGGCGGCATCAACCACATGGCGTTCTACCTGAACTTCGAGCATCGCCAGCCCGACGGGTCCTACACCGATCTCTACCCCGCGCTGAAGAAGGGCTACCGCGAAGGGCGGATTCCCAAACCCAGCGACTGGAACCCGCGCTGCCCGAACAAGGTGCGCTACGAGATGATGACGCGGCTTGGGTATTTCGTGACCGAAAGCAGCGAGCATTTCGCGGAATACACGCCTTGGTTCATCAAGCGCGACCGCCCGGACCTGATCGAGCGCTTCGGCATTCCGCTGGACGAATACCCTAAGCGCTGCGTCGAGCAGATCGCGCGCTGGAAGAAAGAGGCGGCGGCGCTGAAAACCGCCAACACGGTCGAACTGAAGGAAAGCCACGAATATGCCAGCGAGATCGTGAATTCGGTCGTGACCGGCGCGCCGAGCGTGATCTACGGCAATATCGGCAACCGCGGCTTCATTCCGCAATTGCCCGATGGCTGCGCGGTCGAGGTGCCGGTGCTGGTCGATGCGAACGGGCTTCAGCCGACGGTCGTGCGGGACATCCCGCCGCAGCTGATCGCGCTGATGCGCACCAACATCAACGTGCAGGACCTGACGGTGCAGGCGCTTCTGACCGAGAACCCCGAGCACATCTATCACGCGGCGATGCTTGACCCGCATACCGGGGCGGAACTGGACCTCGACCAGATCTGGAACCTGACACATGAGCTGCTGGCGGCCCACGGCGACTGGCTGCCCGGAATGGGCGCGGGTGAAGCTGCGCAAGGCGTCATGACCCACTGGCCTGCGCGCATTGTCATCGTCGGCGGCGGCACGGCGGGGTGGCTGGCGGCGATGATGCTGTCTGATGTGGCCGCGCGGGAAAAGCGCGCGGTCAGCGTGACGGTGATCGAATCCTCCAAGATCGGGACCATCGGTGTGGGCGAGGGATCGACCGCCGTCTTCCGCCAGATGCTGAAGCATTTCAGCCTGGATGAGGAAGAGTTCCTCCGCGACACCGGGGCCACGATCAAATACGGCATAAGACACCGTGACTGGCGCCGGTTGGGGCACAGCTACGACGGACCCATCGACGACCCGCATCTGGTGGCGGGCGGGGCGATGCTGGACACCTATGCGGTGGCGGCGGGAAGGCCGGTGGCCGAGGCGCATCTGTTCCAGCACCTGCTGAACGGGAACCGCGCGCCGGTCGCGCGGAAGGGCGACAGAACGGTTCCGGCCGGTCCGTTCCACCACGCCTTTCATTTCGATCAGGCGCTGGCGGGGGCGTGGCTGCGGAAGAAGGCGGGCGGCATCGCTGTCATCGACGATCAGGTGCAGGGGGTCGAGACGGACGAGACAGGGATCGCTGCCTTGCTGCTTGAGAGCGGACAGCGGGTGGAGGGGGACTTTTTCCTCGACTGCACAGGCTTCCGCCGCGCCTTGATCGGCCCCCTCGGCGCAGAGTGGATCAGCTACCGCGACATCCTGCCGGTGAACCGCGCGATGCCGTTCTGGGTGGACCTGAAGCAGGGCGAAGAAATCGCGCCCTGCACCGTCGCCTGGGCGCAGACGGCCGGCTGGATGTGGCAGATCCCGACGCAGGGCCGCTGGGGCATGGGCTATGTCTATTCCGACGCCCACACGACGCCCGATCAGGCCAAGGCCGAGGTCGAGGCAGCGCTGGGCTATGAAATCCATCCCCGCAACGACATCCGCATCGACGCCGGGCCGCCAGAGCGAGGTCTGGATCGGCAATTGCGTGGCGCTGGGGCTGTCGTCGTCGTTTCTGGAGCCGCTGGAGGCGACCAGCATCCACGGCACCATCGTGCAGCTGCTGATGCTGGCGAAGTGGATCGGCGATCCGCAGGGCAGGGGCCAATACAACGCCGCCGTCGCGCGGCAGGTCGATGACTTCCGCGACTTCATCCGGCTGCATTATGTCACCGAACGGCGGGACAGCGCCGTTCTGGCGCGATGTGGCGGACAGCCATCCGCCGGTGGTGAGGACAGACTGGCGCTGTGGCAGACCAAAATGCCGGGGGTGGAGGATTTCGACCCCTTCCCGATGGGCCTGCCGCATCTGCAGCATCAGCTGTACGTGCCCGTGCTGGATGGTCTGGGCCATCTCAGCCGCGATACGGCGCAAGCGCCGCGATGGCCGCCGATCCCGCTGGCCGCACCAAAGCCCGCGACACCCATGCCAGCCTCGTCCGCGAATACTCCCGCGCTGCAGGGCAATGCCTGCCGCACCGCGCGTGGCTGCATGTCTGCTGGCCGCCTAATTGCCTCGGCCCGCGTCGCGCGGAATTCCAGCGGCGACATCCCGCGCCTTCGCCGGAACGCCTTGGCCAGATAGTTGCCGTCCGCGAACCCTGTCGCCGCCGCGATCTCGGCCAACCGTCATCTCGGTGGCCAGCAGCAGCCGCTCGATCCGGTCCAGCCGCCGTTCCATCACGAAATCCGACGGTGCCTGCCCCACCGCCCCGGTAAAGCGCCGCACGAAATGCGCGCGGCTCATTCCGGCGACAGCCGCCAGCCGGTCGATCTGCAACTGTGAGCCAAGATTGCCCTCGACAAACCCGATGGCGCGTGTGACCGGCGCGGGCAGCGGGCCCGCATCCGCCCCGCGACCGCCGAACACCCCGTCATGCAGCGCCGTCATCGCCGAATAGGCAGCTGCCGAGGCGCGGCCCTGCGTCAGCGCCGGATCGGACATCAGCGTCAGGCAGGACGCCGCCAGCCGGTCGGCGGCCTCAGGTCCGACCTCAAGCACCGGCCCAGCCGCATCCAGCATTTCGCGCGCCAGCCGCATCGCCTCGCGTCCGCTGCAGCACCAGCCAGAAATATTCCCAGTGCCCCTTCGATCCAGCCAGTAGCGGTGCGTATGCGGCACCGTCACCAGCATCGTGCGCCCCGGCGTCAGGCGATACTGCGTCCCTGCATG
Source organism: uncultured Alphaproteobacteria bacterium (assembly GCA_963738635.1). Taxonomy (GTDB): domain Bacteria; phylum Pseudomonadota; class Alphaproteobacteria; order Rhodobacterales; family Rhodobacteraceae; genus JAOADN01. The sequence continues at coordinate 3,769 of CAVTXE010000013.1, forward strand.
GTCCAGCCGCCCTTCGCCGAGCGTCGTATGCTGGATCACGAGGAATGGCACGGTTCCGCGCTTCATCCCGTCCCAGGAATAGACCTCGTTCCGGCGCTGTTCGTATCCCGCGCTGGCGGCCATGCAATGCAGGGCCGCCGGCCCGCGCGGCAGTTGAAGATGCCGGATGTCATGGCCGTGGCTGAGAAGCGCAGAGAGCATGAATTTACCCGTGTTCGCACAAGTTTTCTCTACACCGGACACGCCGTCCGGACTATCTTTTTCGCAAGATCGCGGCATCAGAGGGAGCGTTCGGATGACCTTCAAACTGACCATCATCGGCGCGGGCAGCGTCGGGTTCACCAAGAAGCTGTGCCAGGACATCCTGAAGGTGCCCGAGTTCGAGGACATCGAGATCGCGCTGACCGACATCAACGCGCACAACCTCGACATGGTCGCCCAGATCATCCGCGCGCATCGTCGAGGTGAACGGCCTGAAGACGCAGCGTCACCGCCACGACCGACCGCCGCAAGGCGCTGGAAGGCGCGCGGTACGTGATGAACGTGGTGCGCATCGGCGGGCTTGAGGCGTTTGCCGACGATATCCGCATCCCGCTGAAATACGGGGTGGATCAGTGCGTCGGCGACACGATCTGCGCAGGCGGCATCATGTATGCCCAGCGCGGCATCGCCGCGATGCTGGATTTCTGCGAGGACATCCGCGACGTGGCCGAAACCGATGCGCTGCTGCTGAACTACGCCAACCCGATGGCGATGATGACCTGGGCCGCCATCGACCACGGCGGGGTCCGGACGGTCGGCCTCTGCCACGGCGTGCAGAACGGGCACCGGCAGATCGCGCGGGCGCTGGGCGTTCCGATGGGCGAGATCGGACATCGTCTGTTCCGGCATCAACCACCAGACCTGGTATCTCGACATCCGCCACAACGGCCGCCGGATCGGACGCGACGAGCTGATCGCGGCGTTCGAGGCGCACCCGGTGTTTTCGCGCCAGGAAAAGGTGCGGATCGACGTGCTGAAACGCTTCGGCTACTATTCGACCGAATCCAACGGGCACCTGTCGGAATACCTGCCCTGGTACCGCAAGCGCCCGGACGAGATCATGGACTGGATCAGCACGGATGAGTGGATCCACGGCGAGACCGGCGGCTACCTGCGCTATTCGACCGAGAACCGGAACTGGTTCGAGACGGATTTCCCGACGTTCCTGGACGAGGCGGGCAAGCCGCTGTCGCGGTACGAGCGCACCGACGAACACGCGAGCCATATCCTCGAGGCGCTGGAGACGGGGCGCGTCTACCGCGGGCATTTCAACGTGAAGAACGGCGGCGTGATCAGGAACCTGCCCGAGGACTGCATCATCGAAAGCCCCGGCTTCGTGGACCGCTTCGGCATCAACATGGTCGAAGGCGTCACCCTGCCCGACGCCTGCGCCGCGACCTGTTCGGCATCGGTCAACGTCCAGCGGATGGGGATGAAGGCGGCGATGACCGGCGACGTGGACCTGCTGAAGCAGGCGGTCCTGCACGACCCGCTGGTCGGCGCGATCTGCACGCCGGAAGAGGTCTGGCAGATGGTGGACGAGATGCTGGTGGCCCAGGCGCAATGGCTGCCGCAATACGCCGATGCAATCCCGGCGGCGAAGGTGCGGCTGAAGACCCCGAAGGTGAAGACCAAGGACTGGGCGGGTGCGGCGCGGCTGGATGTGCGGTCGGTCGAGGAATTGCGCGCGGCCAAGGCGAAGAAGGCGGCGTCCGAGGGGCACGGTCTGGGCACGAAGGTGATGGGCTGATCACGGCAGGGCACCACCGGCCAAGGCGGTCCCTTCTTCATCTTCGCGCAAATACTCCGGGGTCCGGGGCAGCGCCCCGGCGGTCTCAACCGGGCGCAGGCCCCGAACCCCGCATCTCGACCACCCGGTGCGGATAGGGCATCTCGATGCCCGCCTCCTTCAGCGCGTTCCAGACCGCGAACATCACCTGGCTGTGGTATTTGTTCCGCCCGTCGTCGATCCCGCTGACCCAGTATTCGACCGCGAAGTCCACCGCGCTTTCCCCGAAGGCGCGCAGTTCGACATCCGGCCCGGACGGCTCGCTCAGGATGAAGGGCAGCTTTGCGACGGCGCTTTCGATCACCTCCGGCACTTGGTTCAGGTCCGTCTCGTAAGCCACCGAGAACAGCGCTTCATACCGGTTCCGGCTGCCCTGATCGGAGTAGTTCACCACCCGGGTGGTCACGAAATGATCGTTCGGCACGACGATCCACCGGCCGTCGAAGGTCTCGAGGATGCAGGCCCGCGCCGTCATCCTGACGATCGTGCCCTTTTCGCCGCCGTCCAGTTCCACGTAATCGCCGACCGTCGTCTGCCCTTCCAGCAGCAGGATGACACCCGAGACGAAGTTGGCTGCGATCTGCTGCAGGCCAAGGCCGATGCCGACGCCGAGCGCGCCGCCGAGGACGGCGATGGCGGTCAGGTCGATGCCCATGATCGACATCAGCAGCAGGAAGGCGGTGCCGAAGATCGCGATCTCGGCCGCCTTGACGGCAAGCTGCCGCATGGCGGGGCGCAGCTCTTCCTGACGCGTGATGTAGGTCGAGCTCTGCCGGTTCGACCAGCTTCCGAGCCAGAACAGAAGTCCGCCCGCGATCACGCCCCGGATCAGGGCCAGCACCGAAAAGCGGATGTTGCCCAGCGCGACGATGGTCTGGTCCAGCCGCGCCGTGATGTCGTCGAGAAGGCCGACCGCATAGAGCGCCGCGACAGGGATCAGGACATAACGCCCGAGCAGGCGCAGGAACGGGTCGGTCAGGATGCGGGTGGCGAAGGACCGCGCGGCGAGAAACAGGAAGACGCGCTTGCCGAAGGCGATCACGTCGCCCGATCCGAACATCGACCGCGTGATCCCCTCGCCGCCCGCCGTCAGGGCATAGGCGAGGAGAGGCAGGAGAAGCGGCAGGAAGCGGAGCGCGAAGCGGCGGGCGGTGGCGAGGAGGCCCGTGGCATCTTCCGCGGGGGCAAGCAGGCGGGTCAGGTGCGGAACGACGCGGCCTGCGATCAGGCGGGCGAGCAGGTAGGCAACGGCGAGGAGCGCGAACTGCGACCAGGCGGCGGGCGAGGTGAGCCAGCCGAGTGCGATGGTCTGCGCCTCGTCGAGCCAGCCCATCAGCCGGGTCACGAATTCGGATTGTCCGCCCATGATGTCCGCGCTTCCCCCGCTGTCCGTCAGGGTCTACGGCATTTCGGGGGGCGGAGACAACCGGGGGCTGGTGGGGTGGGGCAGGGTGGTCCCGAGTTGGGACCGGGTGTCAGAGTGAAGGAAATCAAGAGGTTGGGGAGGGAAATTAGGGAAGTGGAAAGGTTTGATGCACGGTTGGCGTGGCTGTCATCCCCCCGATCGTCGGAAACCAGACGTGGCAAATGGGTCCCCGCTTGCGCGGGGATGACGGACGTTGTCCCTCAATGACTGCTCCACGGCCCGTGATGCACGTCCTTGCCGTCGGTCCGGTCGAACCCGTGCGCGCCGAAGAAATCGCGCTGCCCCTGGATCATGTTCGCCGTGCCCCGCGCCGTGCGCATCATGTCGAACCAGGCCAGACCCGCCGACAGGGCGGGCAGCGGCAGGCCGTGGCGCGCGCCCGTTGCCACCACCTCGCGCAGCCCGCCTTCGGCCCGGCGCAGATGGTCGGCGAAATACGGGGGCCAGCATCAGGTTCCGCCCGGGATGCGTCGGTCAGCGCCGTCGCCATGTCGTTCAGCATCGCCGACCGGATGATGCAGCCCTCGCGCCAGACCCGGGCGATGTCGGGCAGCGGCAGCGCCCAGCCGAAACTCGGCCGAGGCCGCGCCGATCAGCCCGAAGCCCTGCGCATAGCAGAGGATTTTGCCCGCGATCAGCGCCTGTTCCAGCGCCGCGACGGACAGCGCCGCTGACCGGCAGCCGCTTCGGGGCGGGGCCAAAGACCGCCTCGCCCTCGGCCCGCTCGGCCAGCCGCGACGACACGTTCCGCGCCATCACCGCCGCCTCGATCACCGGGATCGGTGCGGCCAGATGCTGCGCCTCGATCGCCGTCCAGCGGCCCGTGCCCTTCTGCCCGGCCTTGTCGAGGATCATGTCGAGCAGCGGCTTGCCCGTGATCCCGTCGGTCGCCGCCGCGACCTCGCCCGAGATTTCGATCAGATAGGATTGCAGGGGCCCCTGTTCCAGCCCTCGAACACGCCCGAGATTGCGGGGGCGTCCATGCCCAGGCCGTCGCGCATGACGCCGTAGATCTCGGCGATCATCTGCATGTCGGCATATTCGATGCCGTTATGCACGGCCTTGACGAAATGCCCGGCCCCGTCCGGCCCCATCCATGTCGCGCAGGGGGTGCCCCTCGTATTTCGCGCTGATCGCTTCCAGCACCGGTTTCACCCGGTCCCAGTCCGCCTTTTCGCCGCCGCCCATGATCGACGGCCCGTGCCGCGCGCCCTCTTCGCCGCCCGACACGCCCATGCCGAGGAAGCGGTACCTGCCCGAGGCCTTCGCCGCCGCCGACCGCCGGTCGGTGTCGTGGAATTCGGCGTTGCCGGCGTCGATGATCAGGTCGTCGGGCGACAGATGCGGCACCAGCGCCGCGATCTGGTCATCGACAGCCTTGCCTGCGGGCACCATCAGGATGATCGCGCGCGGCGGCTTGATCGCCGCGACCAGCGCCTCAAGCGTGTCGGTCGGCGTGATCATCGTCGGCCAGCGGGCCGGCCTCTGCGACGAAGGCTTGCGTCGTCTCGGTGGTGCGGTTCCAGACCGCGATGGGAAAGCCCTTTTCGGCGATGTTCAGCGACAGTGCGGCACCCATCGTGCCAAGGCCGATGAGGCCGATCTGGGCTTGGCCGGTCGGGGCTTTGGTCATCGGGTGTCCTTTCAGAGAACGGGCGTGGGCAGGTCGCGGCCTGCGAAGAAGGCGATCAGGTTGTCACGCATCAGATTGCCCATCCCGGCGCGGGTTTCGGCGGTGGCGGACCCGTGATGCGGTTGCAGCAGGACATTGGACAGGCCGGCGAAACGCGGGTTCAGCGCCGGTTCGCCTTCGAACACATCCAGCGCGGCACCGCCGAGCGTTCCGCCTTCGAGTGCATCCAGAAGCGCATCCTCGTCGATGTTCGCGGCGCGGCTGATATTGATGATCGTGCCGCTGGGTCCAAGCGCCGCGATGACCTCGCGCGACACGATATGGCGGGTCGCGGGCGAGGCGGCCAAGGCGACGATCAGGCAGTCGGACCTTGCGGCAAGGGCGACCGGGTCGGCGATGAAGTCCCACGCCACGCCGGGCTTGGGGGCGGTCGCGGAATACGCGATGTCCATGTCGAAGGCGGCCAGGCGCGTGGCGATGGCCATGCCGATGCGGCCAAGGCCGAGGATGCCCGCGCGCTGGCCCGAAATCCGGCGTTGCAGCGGGAAGGACCCGTTGCTGATCCAGTCGCCACCGCGGGCGTAGCGGTCGGCGGTGACGACATTGCGTGACAGGGCCAGCAGCATGGTCACGCCCAGATCGGCGACATCGGTGGTCAGCACGTCGGGCGTGTTTGTCACGCGGATGCCGCGCGCCTTGCAGGCCACAAGATCGACGGCGTCGAAGCCGACGCCGAAGACCGAGATGATGCGGGCGTTGGGGCAGGCGGCGATCAGGGTTGCGTCCGCGCCAAGGTCGCCGCGCGTGGCGATGGCGTCGATCACGGGGCCGTTGGCGGCAAGGAACGCGGCGCGGTCGGGTGCCTCCCACAGGCGGTGGACGGTGAAATCCTCGTCCAGCGGCGACGGTTCCCAGCCGGCAAGCGGGGCAATTTGCAGCAGATGTGGTCTTGTCACGTGTGGGTCGCCTTTGCGCCGGTTCGGGCGCGACCCTAGCCGGGCTGCCGTGCCAACGGAAGTTCCCTTGATGCCCGCGTCCTAACCGTTCAGCCGCGCCCGCATGGCCGCGATATCCTCGCGCATCACGGAATGCCCGGCGCCGGGGTAGATACGGGTTTCGACGTCCGCACCAAGTCCGCCAAGCACGCGGGCGGTTTCCTGCACGCGTGCCATCGGGATATGCGGGTCATGGTCGTGGCAGGACAGCCAGACGCCGCCTGCGCGCTGCCCGGCGTAGTCGAACCGCTTCGGCCCGTAGCCGTACAGCGCATCCGTCGCCGGACCATCCCCATCGCCCGTCCCGATCAGCCCGCCCGACAGGCCGAACACCCCCGCCAGACCCGCGCCATCCCGCGCGAAGCCTCCAGCGCCAGCCCCGCGCCCTGGCTGAAGCCCAGAAGCCAGATGCGGTCGCGGGGCAGGCCGGCCGCCTCCAGTTCCGCCGCAGCGGCCATCGCCGCAGAGACGCCCGCCGCGACAAAGGGTTCAAGGGTCGCTGAAGGGGACAGAAAGCTGACCGGCCACCAGGAATTCCCCGGTGCCTCGGGCGCGACGGCAGCCACATCCGGCAGTCCGGCATGATCCAGCAGCCCCAGAATGTCCGCCGCCGACCCGCCGCGGCCGTGCAGCATGACAAGACCCGCCTTGGCACGGGCCGGGTCGGCCCCGGCCCGTTCGGTGTGCAGGCCCGCCATCAGACCGGCTCGCTCACGTTCAACGCGGGCAGTGTCTGTTCCAGCCGTGCGCGCAGGCGTTCGTGCTGCGGCGGCAGTTTCAGCGCGTGCCCCAGCGTTTCCAGCGTCTCGTCCGCCGTGAAACCCGGCGGGTCGGTGGCGATTTCGAACAGCACGCCGCCCGGTTCGCGGAAGTAGATCGCGTTGAAATACTGCCGGTCGATCTGCGGTGTCACCTGATGGCCCGCCGAGGCGACCTTTTCGCGCCACTCCATCTGGATCGCGTTCGTTTCGGCGCGGAAGGCGATATGGTGGATCGTGCCAGCGCCCGGTCGCGCAATGGCCCTGTCGTCGCTGCGGATGATGTCGATGATGTGCCCGCGCGCGTCGCCGGGCGCGACAAAGCGCAGGCGCGTGATGTCCCCCTCGCGTTCCTCGCCCGCCGCGACATAGCCGAAGATGTCGGTCAGGACGCGGGCGGTCGGGTCGGGGTCGCGTTCCCACAGCGTCGCGGAATGGAACCCGTCCAGCGTGGCGCCGCCTGTCCGGTTGCTTTCGATCAGCTCGACCGCCGCGCCATCGGGGTCGCGCAGGGTGAGCACGCGCTGGCCGAAGCGTTCCGACGGGCCGCCGAAGTCCATCCCTTCCAGCGCGATCCGTTCCATCAGCCCGTCGAACGCACCTGCCGTCACCGCATAGGCATGGGCGCTCGCCATGCCGGGGCCGGGGCGGCCGGGGCCTGCGTTCACGAAGGGAAAAAAGGTCATGATCGTGCCGGGGCTGCCGGTATGGTCGCCGTAATACAGGTGATAGGTATCCGGCGCGTCGAAGTTCACCGTCTTCTTGACCAGCCGCTGGCCCAGCGTCCGTGTGTAGAAATCGACATTGGGCTGCGGCGGGCCGGAGATGGCGGTGACGTGGTGGATGCCGGGGATCGTCTTGCCGACGTTCGGTGTCATCTGAAGTCTCCTCTGCAAGGGCCGGACAGCGCGGGGATCGGCCCAGCCTCGCCGGTGCTTCTGTATCCTGCGCCAAGATGGGCACGGGCAGGCGCTGCGTCCAGTCGTCATGCCTGCATGGACTATGTGCGTAGATGCGAAGATCGTGGGTTTTTTCGCCATATCTGTGCAAACGCGCCCTTGTCCTTCGTCGCGTCGTCGGGCCAACTAAATCCATCTCCGAAACTCCGAACCCCCGGATACGCCCCGATGAATCCCCTGCGCGGCATCGCCCTGAAAGTCGCCTCGGTCTGCGTCTTTGTCGCCATGGCGAGCCTCATCAAGGCCACCGCCGCTGCCGTTCCGCCGGGCGAGGCGGTGTTCTTCCGGTCCTTTTTCGCCATCCCCGTGATCCTTGTCTGGCTCGGCGTGACCGGCGCGCTGCGCGCCGGGCTGGCGACGCGGACACCGCTCGGTCATATCTGGCGCGGAATGCTCGGCACCGCCGCGATGGGCTTCGGCTTTGCCGGTCTCGGTCTGCTGCCGCTGCCGGAAGTCACCGCCATCGGCTATGCGGCACCGATCCTGACGGTTGCCTTCGCCGCGATGTTTCTGGGCGAGGAGGTGCGGGCGTTCCGCCTGACGGCGATCGCCCTCGGTCTTGTGGGGGTGCTGATCGTGCTGTCGCCGCGCCTGACGGTGCTGCAGGGCGAGGGTGCCGGTCCGGTCGAGACGCTGGGGGCCATCGTCGTGCTGACCAGCGCCGTCTTCGCGGCGCTGGCGCAGACCTTTGTCCGGAAGCTGGTGGCGACCGAGACGACCACTGCCATCGTGTTCTGGTTTTCGGTCAGCGCTGCCGTGCTGTCGCTGGTGACGCTGCCCTTCGGCTGGTCCTGGCCCAGCCCCGGCGTCGCCGCGATGCTGGTCGCGGCGGGGCTTCTGGGCGGGGTCGGGCAGGTTCTTCTGACCTCGTCCTACCGTCACGCCGACACCTCGGTCATAGCGCCCTTCGAGTATTCCTCGATGATCCTGGCGCTGGGTGTGGGCTATCTGGTCTTCGGCGAGGTTCCGTCCTGGGTGGTGATCTTCGGCGCGCTGATCGTGGTCGCCGCCGGCATCCTGATCATCTGGCGCGAACGGCAGCTTGGCCTCGAGCGCGCGCGCCAGCGGCAGTCGATGACGCCCTGACGGGCCTCAGCGGTCGACCGTATCCAGCCAGATCGTCACCGGCCCCTGATTGACAAGGTCCACATCCATGTCCGCACCGAACTCACCTGTGGCGACCGTGATGCCAAGATCGCGCATCGCCTGCGCGAAACGATCATAAAGCGCTTGTCCGACATCCGGCGAAGCCGCAGCCGAAAACCCCGGGCGGTTGCCGCGCGATGTGTCGGCGGCCAGCGTGAACTGGCTGACAACCAAAGCCGCGCCTCCGCTATCGGTCAGCGACAGGTTCATCTTGCCCGCCGGATCGCGGAAGATGCGCAGCTTTGCGATCCTCGCGGCCAGCGCGGTCGCCGCCGCTGCGTCATCGCCCTGCATCGCGCAGACCAGGATCAGCAGACCCGCGCCGATCTCGCCCGTCACCCGGGTTCCGACCGTGACCTTCGCCCGCGACACACGCTGGACCAGCGCCCGCATCTCAGTCGACCAGTTCATGCTCCCACGGCGGGTTCGCACCCGGGCGCGACACCGTCACCGCCGCCGCCCGTGCCCCCAGCGTCAGCGCCGCATCGAGAAGCTCTCGCGACGCGTCGGCCACGCCCGCCTTGGTCAGCGCGCCCGCCCGGTGCAACGCGGCGAGGATGCCGGCGTTGAACGTGTCGCCAGCGCCGACGGTATCCGCCACCGTCACCTTGCGCGACGCCACAAAGGTCGTGTGCCGGGCCGCGAAGGCGTGGGCGCCCTTGGCACCCTCGGTCACGAAGACCGCCTTCGGCCCGCGCTTCAGAAGATTCATCGCCAGATCGGGGATCTCGCCGGCACCTTCCAGCCAGCGCAGGTCTTCGTCCGACAGCTTGACGATGTCGGCCAGCCCCATCATCCGCGTGATCCGCGCGCGGTAGGCGGCTGCATCGGCGATGAACGATGGCCGGATGTTCGGGTCGATCATCAGCACGCGGTCCGATGTCGCCTCGCGTTCCATCAGCGCCTGATACGTCGCCCCGCCCGGTTCGACCACCAGGCTGATGCCGCCGAAGAACACCGCGCGGACCGACGCGGGCAGCGCGGGCAGCTCCGACGGGTGGATCATCCGGCCCGCCGTGTTCTCGTCATAGAAGGCATAGCTCGCCTGCCCGTTGGTCAGCTTGACGAAGGCCAGCGTCGTCGGGCGTGCCGACCGGATCAGCAGCGACGTATCGACGTTCGAGGCCGCAAGCGTCTGGATCAGCACATCGCCGAACAGGTCGGTCGACACACCCGACAGGAACCCCGACGGCGCACCGAGACGCCCGAGCGCGATGGCCGTGTTCATCACCGCCCCGCCTGCATAGGGCGCAAAGCACGGCTCGCCCGCAGACGAGGTCCGCGGCAGCATGTCGATCAGCGCCTCGCCGCAACTCAGGATCATCGCAAGCCCCCCATGTCGTGTTTCCCCCGTGATACGCATCCCGCCGCATCGCGCAAGTGGTTTGGCTGCCTAGCCTTCCCCGGCCATCAGGTCGCGCGCGATCATCTCGGCCAGCGGACGGGCCTGGTCAATCGTCATCCCCGACCGCAGGCGCGGATCGTAGAGCATCCGCAGCAGCAATTCGTCATGCCGCGTCAGCAGCGCGAATTCCTCGTCGTCGTTGAAGATCGACGGGCGCGCGCCGGGGCTGTCATTGGCCAGGCCCAGTCCTTGCGCGATCTCTTCGTGGATGCACAAGAGCCGCAGCAGGTCGGGATGTTCGCCCCTTATCACCGCAACCGCCTGGCTGTAGGCGCTGGCCGTGCCCTTGGAAAAGGCGAAGACGACGCAGTAGCTCGACTTCGGCATGGCGACCGTCGCCGTGACCGCCGCCGGGTCGATGTTCGGCACGATCTCGTTCAGGCGCGGGCCTGTGGCCTGACGTTCATCCTCGTTCAGGATCAGCACGCGGAAATTCGGGGCCGCGTCGTCCAGCCGGATCGGATGTCCCGTCACCCGTGCCAGCCGGGCCGCGAAGGCCGCAATGTCGGTCCGGTCGCGGGCCTGCTGGTCGGGCGGCACGGCCGCACCGAATTCGACGCCGATCCGCACGGGCCGTTCCCAGCGGCGCAGGCGGCTTTCGGTCTTGCGCGCCACCAGCGTGCCGCCCGCATCGACATATTCGTCATAGAGCGCGATGTTGATGAAGTCCTCGGCCAGATCGGCAGAGGTGAAGGGCGCGTCGGCGGGGGCCAGATCGCGCCGCATCAGGCCCTGCGACAGGAGGTTCTCCTGAATCTTCGCATAGTACAGCCGCGCCTGCTCGCTTTCGACCGAGGGTCCGGGGGGGTCGGGCAGGACCGGGGCCATCGCCACGACGGGGGCGTTGCCGGTGCCGAGGCCAAGGGGGCCGCAGGCGGCCAGCATGGATGTCACGCAGAGGGCCGACACGAGGGTTAGACGCGGCAAGGGCAGGACGACGCTCATCGTCCCGCGCCGCCCTGCACGGGGCCGGTCATGCACACGCTCTGACAGTCCATGAATCGCTCCACCCCAACCGGCGGTCAGGTTTGCATATAGCACAAGGCGGCGGAAAGCCCCGAACCCGGCGCGCGGCACGATTGGCGGGCCTGGTGTTGCGCATGGCCCGCGCGGTGCGGCCATGCGCAGGGCGGTCACGGCTTCGGTCGCGGCCCCTTGCGCGGTCCCGCGCCTGCGGGCCGGTCCCTGCGCGGGCCCGCACCTTTGGGTCCGGCACCTTTCTGTGCGCCGCCGCCCGCCCCGCCAGGTCGCGGCGGCTTGGCCGCCCGGTCCGGGCGCTGGCCGTCTGCTTTGGGCCGGAACCGGGTCTTGGCGTCGCCGTCGCCGCGCGGTGCCGCTGGTTTGCCCGGTGGTCCCCGCCGGTCGGGCGACGCCCCGTCATTGGCTGGATAGGTGCGCTTCGGGCGGTCCGCCGCATCCGCTTTGCCCGCACCGCGGTTCTTGTAGGCCGGTTTGCCGGGACGCTCACCGGTCTGGGATTTGCCTGCGCGGTCGCCATAGGCAGGCTTGCCGGTGCGCGCCGCGTCCGCAGGCCTGTCGGCGCGCGCGCCATAGGCGGGTCTGGCGGATTTATCCCCGTATCCGGGCTTGCCCCCCTTCGCGCCATGCGCGGGCTTTGCCGACCGGTCGCCATAGGGTGGCTTGCCTGCGCGCGCCCCGTCCGTGGCATGGTCCGACCTTGCGCCGTAGGCGGGCTTTGCCGCCCGCGCACCCCCCGCAGGCCTGTCGCCGCGCGGGCTGCCTGCCGGTTTGGCCGCGCCGAAACTGCGTGCCGGACGCTCTGCCCGGTCCTCGCCGGAGGATGTCGGCTTGCGCTTGACGAAGGGCCTGTCGCCCCGCGCCGCGTCCGGACGATCGCCCTTTCGGTCGGATGTCCGCTCTGGCCGCGCACCGCCGGGCTTGCCGCCCGCTGCGCCGAAGCCGCCGCTGCGTTTGGGCGCGGCGTCCGCACCCTCGCCCGCGCGCGGTTTCTTCGACCGGTCCGGCCGTGCGCGGTCGTCTGCTTTTCCGCCCTCTGCCTTCGCCGATTTCTGCGGGATCAGGCCGTCCAGGAGCCCGCCCAGCTGTTCGCGCATCACCCGCGCCTTCACCTCGACCACCGCCCCCGGTTCCATCTCGTTCAGCCGGAACGGCCCGTAGCTGACCCGGATCAGCCGGTTCACCGTCAGCCCGACTTCCGTCATCGCGCGCCGCACCTCGCGGTTCTTTCCCTCGCGCAGGCCCACCGTCAGCCAGGCATTCGCGCCCTGCTGGCGGTCGAGCGAGATGTCCATCGGCATGAAATCCTCGCCCTCGATGGTGATTCCGCGCCGCAGGGGATCGAGCGTCAGGTCATTCGGGCGTCCGTTCACCCGGACGCGGTATTTGCGCAGCCATCCCGTCTCGGGCAGTTCCAGCCGCCGTTTCAACTCGCCGTCGTTCGTCAGCAGCAGCAAGCCTTCGGAATTCAGGTCGAGCCGCCCGACACTCATCACGCGCGGCATGCCTTCGGGCATCGTGTCATAGATCGTCTGGCGGCCCTTTTCGTCGCGGTCCGACGACACGAGGCCGAGCGGCTTGTAGTACATCCACAGCCGCGTCGGCTGCGGCGCATCGATGGGCTTGCCGTCCAGCGTGACCTTGTCGGCGGGCGCTGACGTCGAGCGCCGGGCTGGTGATGACCGCGCCGTTCACCGCCACGCGGCCTGCAAGGATCATGCGTTCGGCATCGCGGCGCGACGCGATGCCGGATCGGGCCATGACCTTGGCGATGCGGTCCTTGCTGTCGTCGGTCATGGCGGGCCTCGATCCATCTATGGGAAAGGCCGTGCCTTAGCCCCAATCGGTTCCCGTGGGAAGGACTTGCATCGGGGCAGGCGCGTCGGGCATCACGGGGGCCATGACGGACTTCACCAGTTTCATGGCGGCGGCGCTGGACGAGGCGCGGGCGGCGGGCGCGCGCGGCGAGGTGCCGGTCGGTGCGGTGATCGTGGCGGGGGGACGGATCATCGCGCAGGCCGGCAACCGGACGCGGGAACTGAGCGACCCGACGGCCCATGCAGAGGTGCTGGCGATCCGGGAGGCCTGCGCGGCGGCAGGGTCGGAACGGCTGCCGGGCCATGACCTTTACGTGACGCTGGAACCCTGCCCGATGTGCGCGGCGGCGATGTCGGCGGCGCGCATCGCACGGCTCTACTACGGCGCGGCGGACCCGAAGTCGGGCGGCGTGGCGCATGGCGCGCGGGTGTTCAGTCACAAGCAGTGCCATCATGCGCCGGAGGTGTATGACGGGATCGGGGCGGATGAGGCGGCGGCGGTACTGCGGACGTTTTTCGGGGAGAGGCGGGCATAGGGGTTCTTGTGTCTTTCTTGCCCGGAACAGAGCGCGGCATGCGCCACCGGGCGGTGCCGTGGAATCTTCGCGGCTCTCCGAGCGCTCCGACTGCCCCCATCACGGCAACGTGAGGCCCCCCGCTGAAGAAACCGCCTAGGTCAAGCGTAAGGCATCCGTCCAACAGGAGTATCCGGGATGCGAATCCTCACCCTTTTGCCCGTCCTGCTTGGGCTGGGCCTTCCCCTGGGCGGTTCGCCGCTGCACGCCGAACCGGTGCCTTACACCCTCCAGGCCGCCAGGTCCGTCGTCGGGTTCGAGACCGATTTCACCGGCGGCATCCTCATCACCGGCAGGATGCCCGTCGCCGAGGCCGACCTGCGCATCGACTTTGACGCCGTCGCCGCCAGCCGCTTCGATGTCACCGTCGACGCCGCCAAGGCCAGCACCTCGAACCCGCTGGCGACCGAGGCGATGACCGGGGCGAAGGTGCTGGCCGTCCGCGACTTCCCCACCATCCACTTCGCCAGCACGCGCGTCCGCGCGAAGGGTGCCGGGGCCGAAGTCACCGGCGACATGACCATCCGCGGCGTCACGAAGCCCGTCACCATGACCGCCCGGATCTACCGCCAGAAAGGCACCGTTGAGGGCGACCGCACCAACCTGTCGATCCTTCTGACAGGTGCCATCAGCCGGTCCGCCTTCGGGGCGGCCGGTTTTCCCGACATGGTCGGCGACGAGGTCCGGCTGAAAATTCTTGCGCGGATCACGAAGGGCATCTGATCCGCGCCCTGCGACCCGCCCGCCAAAGCTCTGGCCCTTTCCACACCGCGCCGCTAAATCATCCCGTCACCTGACGGAAAGCGCGCGCATGGCCCGGATACTGATCACCTCGGCGATCCCCTACATCAACGGGATCAAGCATCTGGGCAACCTCGTCGGGCTCCCAGCTGCCCGCCGACCTCTTCGCCCGCTACAACCGCGCGCGCGGGCATGAGGTGCTGTTCCTCTGCGCCACCGACGAACACGGCACCCCGGCCGAACTGGCCGCCGCCAAGGCGGGCGTCCCGGTGGAACAGTTCTGCGCCGACATGTGGGCGGTGCAGAACGATCTGGCGAACGGGTTCCGCCTGTCCTTCGACCATTTCGGGCGGTCCTCCATCGCCAGCGCAACCACCGCCTGACCCAGCATTTCGCGGGCAGGCTGGCCGAAAACGGCCTGATCGAGGAAGTCGCTTGAAAAGCAGGTCTTTTCCATCGACGACAACCGCTTTCTGCCCGACCGCTATATCGAGGGCACCTGCCCGAACTGCGGCTACGACCGCGCGCGCGGCGACCAGTGCGAGAACTGCACCAAGCAGCTCGACCCGACCGACCTCATCAACCCGCGCTCGGCCATCTCGCGGCTCCACCAATCTCGAAGTGCGCGAAACCAAGCACCTGTACCTGCGACAGCGCACCCTGCGCGGGCAGCTTGAACAACTGGATCGACTCCAAGACCGACTGGCCGATCCTGACCACCTCCATCGCCAGGAAATGGCTGAACGACGGCGACGGCCTGCAGGACCGCGGCATCACCCGCGACCTCTACTGGGGCGTTCCGGTGCGCAAGGGCGACGATCCCTGGCCGGGGATGGAGGGCAAGGTCTTCTACGTCTGGTTCGACGCGCCCATCGAATACATCGCCTGCGCCGCCGAATGGGCGGATGCGCACGACATCCGGATGCCGACTGGGAACGCTGGTGGCGCACCGACAAGGGCGCGGAAGATGTCCGCTATGTCCAGTTCATGGGCAAGGACAACGTGCCCTTCCACACCCTGTCCTTCCCCGCGACGATCATCGGGTCGGGCGAGCCGTGGAAGCTGGTCGATTACATCAAGTCCTTCAACTACCTGAACTATGACGGCGGCCAGTTCTCCACCTCGCCAGGGGCGCGGCGTCTTCATGGATCAGGCGCTGTCGATCCTGCCCGCCGATTACTGGCGCTGGTGGCTGCTGTCCCACGCGCCGGAATCCAGCGACAGCGAATTCACCTGGGAAAACTTCCAGACCGCGTGAACAAGGACCTGGCCGACGTGCTGGGCAACTTCGTCAGCCGCATCACCAAGTTCTGCCGGTCGAAATTCGGCGAGGCGGTGCCTGCGGGCGGCACCTACGGCGACCGCGAGGCCGCGCTGATCGCCGACCTCGCCGCGCGCATCCGCGCCTATGAGGGCGCGATGGAGGCGATGGAGGTCCGCAAGGCCGCCGCCGAACTGCGCGCGATCTGGGTCGCGGGCAACGAATACCTGCAATCCGCCGCCCCCTGGACCGTCGACAAGACCGACCCCGACGCGGCCGCGGCGCATCACCCGCCTGTCGCTGAACCTGATCCGGCTTTACGCCGTGCTGTCCGAACCCTTCATCCCCGACGCGGCGGCCTCGATGCTGGCCGGGATGCAGACGGAGGACCGGTCCTGGCCGGGGGACGTGGCGGCGGCTCTGGCCGTGCTGGAGGCGGGGCATGCCTTCACCGTGCCCGAGGTGCTGTTCCGCAAGGTGACGGATGAGGAACGGGAGGAGTGGGCGGTGCGGTTCGGGGGGGTGCGGGCATGACCGCGCTTATCCCGACCGGCGGCAGGCCCAAGCTTCCCTTCGCCACCCGCATCTTCTTCGCACGGCGTTTCGTCCAGCTGCTCCGCAGGTTCGCCCGCAAGCTGATCAGGGGCGGCGATCCGCGCCGCCACACGGTCGTGTCGCGCGACATCTATGAACGATATGATGACCGCGAAATCCGGGCCTATCTGTCGAACTCGATAAGTACGGTCCGCAACGGAAGACTGGCCAAGGTTCCTTTCCTCGAAATCCGCGAGGCCTATGTAGCCCCGGTCCGCGCCGAGATTTCCGCCATCGCTGACCGCCGGCCGGGTCCGGTCCGTGTGCTGGAGGTTGGCTGCGGCAACGGGACCAACCTGAAGCTGATGCGCGATGCGTTCGGGGACCGGGTCACGCTGACCGGCCTCGACATATCCGGCGAGCGCATCCGCGTCGGACAGGCGTTCTGGAAGGACGCGCTGGACGGCGTCCGGTTCGAGACCGGCAGCGCGACTGACCTGTCGTGCTTCGCGGATGACAGCTTTGATCTGGTCTACACCGTCCATTGTCTGGAACAGATCCCCTACGATGTTCCGGCTGCCCTGCGCGCCATCACCCGCGTGACCGCCGAGCGTGCCGTTTTCGTTGAGCCGGTCTTCGAACTCGGGAACGCGACGCAGCGGCTCTATGCGATCACCGGGGATCAACTGCGCACTTTGCTGCCCGAACTGAACGTCTCCGGCCTGACTGTCGTTTCGGTGACCGAAACGCCGGTGCTGGCGAACCCGGTCAACAAGACGGGCGTGGTGGTGACATCAAAGACGCGCCCGGCCTGACAGCCGCCCGAAATGCAAACGGGCGGAGCCCTCGCCCCGCCCGCCCGAATTCCTGGTCTGAACCGGCTTACGCCAGCTTCAGGTTCGTCGCCGATTCCCGCCCGTCACGGCCTGCTTCGATGTCGAACGTCACCTTCTGGCCGTCCTTCAGCTCGCGCAGACCGGCGCGCTCCAGCGCCGAGATATGGACGAACACGTCCTTCTTGCCGCCATCGGGGGCGATGAAGCCGAAACCCTTGGTACCGTTGAACCACTTCACGGAGCCTGTGGCCATCGTGATGTCTCCTTCAGGTTGCCGCCCGCGGGGATGCGGCGGCCCGGCGCAGTCTGTCGTCCTGGCAGCGGCCTTCTGAAGGGTCGCGTGGTCGGTAGTGAGAGAGTGTCGCGTGGGGCGGATTAACGAAATCCGCGCCGAAAATCAAGACGGATGCCGACTGATCCGCGCGTGGTGCCCGCGGCCGGACTTGAACCGGCACGGCCTTGCGGCCTGGAGATTTTAAGTCTCCTGTGTCTGCCATTCCACCACGCGGGCAAGGGTCGGGCGGCTGCGACCTTACCGGCTGGCACGGCGGCGGCAAGGCTAAAGCCCCGCCTCCTTCACCGCCTCCATCGCGACATAGGTGGAGGTGGAGGCGACATGCGGCAGACTGGAAATCCGCTCGCCCAGCACGCGGCGGTAGTCCTGGATGTCGCCGGTGCGGACCTTGAGGAGATAGTCGAAGGAGGACGCCATCATGTGGCATTCCTCGATCTCGGGCACGGCCTGGACCGCCTTGTTGAAGGCGCGCAGTGCCGCTTCGCGGGTGTCCGACAGCTTGACCTCGACGAAGGCCACATGCGCCAGCCCCATGCGCACGCGGTTCAGCACGGCGCGGTAGCCTGCGATGATGCCCGCCTGCTCCAGCCGCCGCACGCGTGCCTGCACCGGCGTCTTGGTCAGCCCGACCTTGGCCGCCAGCGCCGTGACCGACATGCGTCCGTCGGCGGCCAGTTCGCGCAGGATGGCGGCGTCGAAGGGATCGATATCGGGCAGGGCATCCGGCATATGAATCCATCACTTTTTGGTCGTTTCGCCTGCGCGTGCCCGAAGAATAGCCGAAACGCCTGCCAGATTGAAGCTATCATGGTCCAAATACCACGAGGAACCGCATGCCCGATCTCTGGACCGCCATCGACACCGGATCGCTTGCCCCGGAAGCCGCGCTTCTGTCCCGCCTGATCGCCGAAGCCGACCTTTCGCCCGACACCCGCACCCGCATCGCAACCGCCGGTGCGGACCTCGTCCGCCGCATCCGCGCCGATGTCAGGCCCGGGCTGATGGAGGTGTTCCTCGCCGAATACGGCCTGTCGACCAACGAAGGCATCGCGCTGATGTGCCTGGCCGAGGCGCTGCTGCGGGTGCCGGATGCCGACACGATGGACGCGCTGATCGAGGACAAGATCGCGGCATCCGACTGGGGCCGCCACAAGGGCCAGTCCACCAGCCCGCTGGTCAACGCCTCGACCTGGGCGCTGATGCTGACGGGGCGGGTGCTGGACGAACAGGAACCGGGCATCGTCGGGCATCTGAAGGCCGCCGTGCGCCGGCTGGGCGAGCCGGTGATCCGCGCCGCCGTGGCGCGCGCGATGAAGGAAATGGGCCGCCAGTTCGTGCTGGGCGAGACCATCCGGTCGGCGATGGACAATGCGCGCAAGCTGGAAGCGGACGGCTACACCTATTCCTACGACATGCTGGGCGAGGCCGCGAAGACCGCCGACGACGCGCGGCGCTATGACCGCGCCTATGCCGGGGCGATCAAGGCCATCGCGGGGGCGTGCCGGTCGGACGACATCCGCGCCAACCCCGGCATCTCGGTCAAGCTGTCGGCCCTGCACCCCCGCTACGAAGTCGCGCAGGAGGCGCGGGTGATGGCCGAACTGGTGCCCGTGGTCCGCAGGCTGGCGCTTCAGGCGGCGAAGGCCCGGATGGGCTTCAACATCGACGCGGAAGAGGCGGACCGGCTGACCCTGTCGCTGAAGGTGATCGGGGCGGTGCTGGCGGACCCGGCGCTGGCCGGGTGGGACGGGTTCGGCGTGGTCGTGCAGGCCTATGGCCGCCGCGCGGGGGCGGTGATCGACTGGCTGCATGACACTGGCCCGGCGGCTTGACCGCAAGATCATGATCCGGCTCGTCAAGGGCGCCTACTGGGACGCCGAGGTCAAGCGCGCCCAGGTGCTGGGGCTGACCGACTTCCCGGTGTTCACCCGCAAGGACGCGACCGATGTCAGCTACATCGCCAACGCGAAAAAGCTGCTGGGGATGACCGACCGCATCTATCCGCAGTTCGCCACGCACAACGCCCACACCGTCGCCGCCGTCCTCGATATGGCGGGCGACCAGCCGTATCGAATTCCAGCGCCTGCACGGCATGGGCGAACGCCTGCACGACATCGTGCACCGCGACCACGCCACCCGCTGCCGCATCTATGCGCCCGTTGGCGCGCACCGCGACCTGCTGGCCTATCTCGTCCGGCGCCTGCTGGAGAACGGGGCGAACAGCAGCTTCGTCAACCAGATCGTCAACGAGGACGTGCCCCCGGAAGAGGTCGCGGCCTGTCCGCTGACCGCCGTCGAGGCGATGGCGGATGTCCGCAACCCGCGCATCCGGCGCGGGCCGGACCTGTTCCAGCCCGAACGCCCGAACTCGCATGGGTTCGACCTGACCGACGCCGCCACGCTGGCGCGCATCGACGCGGCGCGCGGGGCTGCGACCGCGCATGACGCGATGCCGATCCTCGCCGGTCCGGTGCGCGGGCGACCGCGCCGCGACGTTACTGAACCCGGCGACGGGCGCTGATCGTGGGCCATGTCACCGACGCCGCCCCGCAGGACGTTGCAACCGCCCTGATGGCCGCCCGCCCCTGGACGGCCCCTGCCGCCGACCGCGCGGCGATCCTGAACCGCGCCGCCGACCTGTACGAAGGCTATTTCGGCGGCATCTTCGCCCTGCTGGCGCGCGAGGCGGGCAAGACGCTGCCCGACGCCGTGTCCGAACTGCGCGAGGCCGTCGATTTCCTGCGCTATTACGCGGCTCAGGCCACGGCCCTGACCCGCCCCGCCTGCGGGCATCTTCACCTGCATCAGCCCGTGGAACTTCCCGCTCGCCATCTTCACCGGCCAGATCGCCGCCGCGCTTGCCGCAGGCAATGCCGTGCTGGCCAAGCCCGCCGAACAGACGCCGCTGATCGCCGCCCATGCCGTCCGCCTGATGCACAAGGCGGGCGTGCCCATGCACGTCGCTGCAACTGCTGCCCGGCGACGGCGCGACCGTCGGCGCGGCGCTGACCTCCGATGCCCGTGTGGACGGCGTCTGTTTCACCGGGTCGACCGCCACCGCCCGGCTGATCCGCACCAACATGGCGAAACACCTCGCACCCGGCGCGACCCTGATCGCCGAAACCGGCGGGCTGAACGCGATGATCGTGGATTCGACCGCACTGCCCGAACAGGCCGTGCGCGACATCGTCGCATCCGCCTTCCAGTCGGCGGGCCAGCGCTGTTCGGCGCTCCGCTGCCTCTATGTCCAGGACGACATCGCGCCGCATCTGACCGAAATGCTGACGGGTGCCATGCAGGAGCTGACGCTGGGCGATCCGTGGAGCCTGTCCACCGATATCGGCCCGGTGATCGACGACGAGGCCGCGACAGGCATCCGCGCCCATATCGACGCGGCCCGGCGCGAGGGCCGCGTCATCGCCGAAATGATCGCCCCTGCCACCGGCCATTTCATCGCCCCGACGGTGATCCGCGTGAACGGCATCGCCGAGATGAAGCGCGAGATCTTCGGCCCGGTCCTGCATGTCGCCACGTTCCAGGTCCGAAGACCTGACCCGCGTCGTCGCCGACATCAACGCCACCGGCTATGGCCTGACCTTCGGCCTGCACACCCGCATCGACAACCGGGTCGATGAGGTCGACCAAGGCGATCCGCGCGGGAAACATCTACGTCAACCGCAACCAGATCGGCGCGGTCGTGGGCTGCCAGCCTTTCGGCGGCGAGGGGCTGTCGGGCACCGGACCCAAGGCGGGCGGGCCGGACTATCTGGCGCGGTTCTGCGCGCCCGTGTCGGCGGGTTCCCCGGTCACAGCAAGCGCGCCCGAAGGCGCCCACGACCTGCCCGGCCCGACAGGCGAGACGAACCGCCTGTCCCTGACCCCCCGCGCGCCCTTGCTCTGCCTCGGCCCCGGTCCCGAAACCGCCAAGGCGCAGGCCGAAGCTGTCCGCGCGCTGGGCGGCCAGGCCACTATCCCCGCAACCGCAATGTCCCCGGACGCCCTCGCCAGCGCACCGGACATCGCAGGCGCGATCCTCTGGGCCGATGACACCACCGCCCGCCCCTACGCCCTCGCTTTGTCCCGCCGCGACGGGCCGATCCTGCCGCTCATCACCGCGATGCCCGACCGCGCGCATGTCATGCTCGAACGCCACGTCTGCGCCGACACGACCGCATCCGGTGGCAACGCGGCGCTTCTGGCCGAGGCCGGTTCCGCTTGACCCGCGCTGGGTGCGCGGGCAAGTCTCGCGCCCATGTTCCCGATCCGCGATCATAACCCGTCTGAAACCACACCCTTCATCACCTACGCGCTGATCGCGGTGAACGTCGTGGCGTTCCTCGCCGAACTGCCCTTCATGGCTGACGACTACGCGCTTTCGGCCTTCTTCGACAGCTGGGCGATGCAACCCGCCGAGGTTTTCGCAGGGCAGGCCCCGCACACCGTCATCACCTCGATGTTCCTGCATGCCGGGATCATGCACATCGCGGGCAACATGCTGTTTCTCTGGATTTTCGGCGACAATCTGGAAGACCAGATGGGGCATCTGGGCTTCCTTGCCTTCTACCTCGCCACCGGCATCGCGGCGGCGCTGGTGCATATCGGGTCCGACCCGACCTCGATGATCCCGACTGTCGGCGCATCGGGGGCCATCGCCGGGGTTCTCGGCGGCTACCTCCTTCTTTTCCCGCGCGCCCGGGTCGATGTGCTGCTGATCCTCGTCGTCTTCTTCCGCGTGTTCTCGATTCCCGCCTGGATCATGCTGGGCCTCTGGTTCGGCATCCAGATCTTCGGCGGCCTCGGCAGCCCGGCCGAGATGGGCGGCGTCGCTTACTGGGCGCATGCGGGCGGTTTCGTCGCGGGTCTTGTCCTGGCCCTGCCGCTCTGGCTGCGGCGCGGCGCGGGCGGCTTCTGGCGCGCAAATCACGGCCGCCCGCCGCATCCCGACGCCGAGTACGCGCCATCGAGCATTCCGGTGATCCGCCGCAAGCGGTAGATGCCCGCCGCGACCGGGCCGCGCGCACCGTTGTCAGTCCGAAAAGATCAGCCAAAGGCCCGCAACGGCTGCCACTGCGCCCAGCCAGCTTGTCGGCGTCGGCCTTTGCCCGGTCCGCAACCAGAGGAGCGGCAGGATGATGACGGGTGACGTCGCGGACAGGGTGGCGATGATGCCCGTCTTGGACCCCTGCAGCGCGTAGAGGAACAGCGTCATGCCGATCAGCAGCCCGATCACGGCGGTCAGGGCCGCCAGCGCCAGCACACCGCGCGGCCAGAGGCGCGGCGCTGTGGGCGCAAGCGGGGTGGCCGCGACAAGCGCCATGGCAAACCCCGACGCGCCGACCCGCAGCAGCGAAGCGAAGTAGGGGTCGGTTCCCGCCGTCATCACGGGCCGGGCGATCAGCGAACCGCTGGCTTGTCCCAGCGCCGCGCCAAGGCCGCAGAGGGTGCCTATCGCGAGCGTGCCGCGCAGCGCCTCGAACCGGTGCGCGCCGGCCTGTGACCGCCCGAGAATGGCGAGGGCAACCCCGGCCGCCGTCAGCGCGATGCCTGCGGCGGCCTTCAGTGCGAGTGTCTCGCCCAGAAATGCCCAGCCCATGGTCGCGGCCATCGGCGCATTCAGGGCAAAGATCGCACCGGCCCTGCGCGGGCCGAGCCGCCCCACCGCCGCAAAGTGCAGCGTGTCGCCCAGCATGATCCCGAGCAGCCCCGAGACCGCCAGAAGCGCCGCGTCATGCGGCCCGATCCCGGACCAGGCACCCGTCGCGGTAACGATCCCGGCCAGCAGCAGCGTGATGAACCCCTGCCGGAGCAGGTTGAAATGGAACGCCCCGAGTGCCCGGACAGCATCTGACGCCAGAAGGGCCGACACCGCCCAGCATGTCGCGGTGCCCAGCGCGGCGAGTTCGTGAAGCGGAATCTGCATGGTCTGCCCTCTCTACTGCAACCGATCCGGTTCTGCTCTAGCCGATTGCGTGGGCGCAATGCTTCGTCTAGTATCGAACCATGCCAGAGGGTCCGGACATCGCCCGCATTGCCACGCTGATCGGCGAACCGGCGCGCGCGAACATGCTGCTTGCGCTGATGCGGGGCGGCGCGCTGACGCTGTCCGAACTTGCCGCCGAAGCGGGCGTCGGTCTGCCCACCGCATCTGTTCATGCCGCGCGGCTTGCCGAAGGCGGGCTGACGCGCGTCCGCGCCTCGGGCCGTCACCGTTTTGTCGAACTGGCGTCCCCTGCGGTCGCGTCGCTGATCGAACAGCTGATCGGGCTGTCTGCCGCCGCAGGCGCTGCGCCGGGCAGCGCGACTGAACCGCCGAGGCGACGGCGCAGCGGCCCGCGCGATCCGGCCCTGCGCCTGGCACGGGTCTGCTATGACCATCTGGCGGGCGAAATGGGCGTCCAGATGTACGACAGCCTGACCGCGCGGGGGTTCCTTGCCCATGGTGCGGACGGACTGACGCTCAGCTTCTCGGGCCGCGGACACATGCTGGACTTCGGACTGGACGCGGACGCGCTTGCGCCGGGGCGTCCGCCGCTCTGCCGCGAGTGCCTGGACTGGAGCCATCGCCGCAGTCACCTTGCCGGGCGGCTGGGCCGCGCGATGCTTCTGGCCTGCGAACACAGGGGCTGGCTGAAGCGCACCAGTGGAACGCGCGCGCTGGCTGTCACGGCGCGGGGGCGGCGGGCTTTCGACGCGGCATTTCCGCCCGTCAATCCCGATGAATCGCTTGACCATCCGCGCCATTCGCCCTAAAGCCCGCGTCTGAATTCGGGTGCAGGCTTCTTGCCGCGCCCTTTGGCTGTATCGGAACATGCGGGCGGCTCTGCCCGGCTTTTGAAGGATCACGACGATGTCGCGCGTCTGCGAACTTACCGGCAAGGGCCCGATGTCGGGCAACAAGGTCAGCCACGCCAACAACAAGACCCGGCGTCGCTTTCTGCCGAACCTGAATGACGTCACGCTGATGTCGGACGCGCTGGGCCAGTCGTTCAAGCTGCGCATTTCGGCCGCCGGACTGCGATCAGTCGACCATCGCGGCGGTCTGGACGCCTATCTTGCGAAGGCCAAGGATGACGAACTGTCGGCCCGCGCGCTGAAGATCAAGAAGGACGTGGCCAAGGCCAGTACGGCGGCTGCCGCCGTAGCCTGACCGCGACACGCTGACGCATCGATCCTGCGGCCCTGCCTGACCGGCGGGGCCGTTTTGTTTTGCGGCTTTCGCCGGGCCTTGCACCTTGCTAGGCGGCCCGGCACTCTTGCGCCGCAACACCCGAGGACTCACCTATGCCGAGACTGATCGCTGCCGTCGCCGCCTTTGCGGCCCTGCTGGCCGCCCCGGCCTTGGCAGAGACCTTCCTGATGCACGCGCATGACGCCTATGCCCGCTTCCTGCCGGGCGCAAAGTCCGGCGCGGCCTTCATGGTTCTGGAAAACCACTCCGATCAGGACGACCGACTGATCGGGGCGTTTTCGCGGATTGCGGGCAGCGTGGGTCTGCACACCCATGTCAAGGGAGAGGACGGCCTGGTCCAGATGCGCGAGGTGCCCGAGGGCTTTGCCATGCCCGCCGGGAAGGGCCATGCCCTGTCGCGGGGCGGCGATCATCTGATGTTCATGGACCTGACCGAGGTCCCGGCAGAGG
Source organism: uncultured Alphaproteobacteria bacterium (assembly GCA_963738635.1). Taxonomy (GTDB): domain Bacteria; phylum Pseudomonadota; class Alphaproteobacteria; order Rhodobacterales; family Rhodobacteraceae; genus JAOADN01. The sequence continues at coordinate 28,598 of CAVTXE010000013.1, forward strand.
GCGGGATAGTGCCCGTCACGCTGGTCTTCGAGAAGGCGGGTGAGGTCACCATCGACATTCCGGTCGACAATGCGCGCATGGATGCGGCGGCGGAGGGCGGGATGGAGCACATGGACCATTCCGGGGGGACGGAAACCGACGGCGGCTGACAAGGCCGGGGCAGGGCGGTGACGTGCCGTCCACCGCAGTTGAAGCCTCTCAGATGCCCGCCAGCATATCATCGACCCAGGCGGGCACGACATCCGTCGCGCGGCCATAGCGCGCTTCGCCGAACAGGCCCGCACGGGCCGAGGGTTCCAGATTCAGCTCCAAGCACCGCGCGCCCGCAGCTGCCGCGCGGCGCACCAGACCCGCCGCAGGCTGAACCGTGCCGCTGGTCCCGATCGACACGAACAGTTCCGCCGCAGCCACGGCCGCATGGATCGCGGGCAGGTGATGGGGCGTCTCGCCGAACCAGACGACATCCGGGCGCACCCGACCGGCTGTCCCGCAGGCCCCGCAGGCGTCATCGACCGACATCACATCCGGCGCCTCCCAGCGGTTCCCGCAGGCGGCGCAGAGCGCCCGCGCATGGGTGCCGTGCATGTGGATCACGCCCTGCGACCCGGCAGCCTCGTGCAGGCGATCGACGTTCTGCGTGACCAGCGTCACCCGTCCGGGCCAGGCCGCCTGCAACCGCGCCAGCGCGTGATGGGCTGCGTTCGGGACGCTGCCCAGGACGACCGCCCGGCGCATGTTGTAAAAAGCATGAACGCCGCGTGGATCGCGCGCGAACCCTTCCGGCGTCGCCACGTCGCGCCAGTCATGCCGCGACCACAAGCCCGCAGGGTCGCGGAAGGTCGACAGCCCGCTTTCCGCCGAAATGCCCGCACCGGTCAGGATGACGATGTTCATCGCGACCCCTGTCGGCAAGATGCGGGCAGGGTGCTATGATCGCGCGGTCGCATGGCATGGGCCGCAGCCCCGCATGGATTGGGAGGATACGCGATGAAGGCACCCTGGCATCTCTGGCTGATCGGCATTGTCACCCTGATCTGGCACGCCTTCGGCGCATTCGACTACACCATGACCCAGACCGCGAACGAAGCCTATCTCGCCCAGTTCACCCCCGAACAGAAAGCCTACTTCACAGGCTACCCGGCCTGGGCCACTGCCGGATGGGCGACGGGCGTCTGGGGCACCACGCTTGGTTCGGTCCTGATCCTGTCGCGCAGCCGCTTCGCGCTCCATGCCTTCGTCGTCGCGCTGATCGGCTCTCTGCTCGCCGCCGTCTACAGTTTCGGCGTCGCCGACCAGTCGATGGCCGCCATGATGGGGTCCGTCGGCGTCGTCATCACCGTCGTCATCTACGCCGTCGTTGTCGCGATGATCTGGTATTCCGTGCGGATGACCGCCGCCGGGGTTTTGCGGTGACCCTCAACTCCTCAGCCCCCGCAATAGGCCGCCGCTGCGGAACCGAAGTTCGAATACCGCTCCCAGAACGCTTCGTTCGCGCGGCTGTCCGACGCCCGCACCTTCTGCGCCTCGGCCGGGTCGCGGAAAAACTTCGCGGCACGCCGCTGGTCTGCCCCCGACAGCGTCTGTTCCGCCACCTGCCCGATGCAGGAACACAAGGGCCGGCTCGCCGGGCGGTCCGACGCGTTGCAGGCCCGCTCGATCGGGTTTGCCCCCGCGGCCCCTGCTGCGGCCAGCACCGCAAAGCTGAACGCCCCCGAAAGAAGGGTAGTCTTCATCCGTCGCCTCATTCCCGGTTACCGCCCGCGCCGGTTGACCCGGCTGCAGACATACGCGAAACCCCGCGCTGCCGGATCATGCCAAAGGCCTGCCGGCAGATCAATTCACGCAATCGGCAGCGGCCCCGTGACGCTGCGCTCGCTTGATCGTCGCGCGCGGCCATGGTCAGGATGGGCATCCGATGACGTCGAAAGGAAGCGCCGATGCAGGACGCCACGATTGCCTGTCCGCATTGCGGCGGATCCATCCGTCTGGACGAGACGCTGGCGGGGCCGCTGGTCGCCGAAACCCGCCGGAGGTTCGACGCGCAGATCACCGCGATGCAGGCCGCGATGTCTGAACGCGAAGCGGCTGCCGCCCGCCAGATGATCGAGGCGGCGGCGGCGCGGGCCGAGATCGAAGAGAGTATCGCCGCGCAAGTGGCCAAGGAACGCGCCCGGATCGCCGAGGCCGAACGCGCCGCCGCGCGTGCCGACGCCGCCGCGGAAGTGCAGGCCCTGCGCCAGCGCGATGCCGAGATGGCGGCGAAGCTGACCGAAGCGCAGGCCGCGCAGGCGGCGGCGATGGTCAGGGAACGCGCATTGGCGGACCGCGAACGCGAGATGGGCCTGACGATCCAGAAGGCCATCGCCGAAGGGGCCGGGGCGATCCGCGCCAAGGCGCAGGCCGAGGCGGTCGAGGCGGAACGGCTGAAGCTGGCGGAACGCGACAAGACCATCGACGACATGAAACGCCAGCTGGACGAAACGCGCCGAAAGGCCGAACAGGGGTCGCAGCAGTTGCAGGGCGAAGTTCTGGAACTGAGCCTGGAGGCAAGCCTTCAGGCGCGCTTCCCGCATGACCGGATCGAACCCGTCGCCAAGGGCATCGTCGGTGCCGACATCGCCCAGCACGTCCTGACAGCGAACGGCACCCCATGCGGCATCATTCTGTGGGAGGTCAAGCGCACCAAGGCGTGGTCGCCCGGCTGGCTCCCCAAGCTCCGAGACGACCAGCGCGCATCCGGGGCCGCCGTCGTCGTGCTTGTGTCCGAAGTGCTGCCCGCCGAGGTCTCGGGCTTCGGCCTGATCGACGGCGTCTGGGTCGCCCAGACCCGCCTCGCCGAGGCCCTCGCGCTTGTCCTCCGCCAGTCGCTGATCGACCTTCAGGGCACCCGCATCGCGCAGGAGGGGCAGGCGACCAAGACCGAGATGCTTTACGCCTACCTGACCGGTCCGCGCTTCCGGCAGCGGGTCGAGGCCATCGCCGAACGCTTCGCCGACATGCAGGACGACCTCCGCCGTGAGATGCGCGCGACCCAGCGGCTATGGGCGAAACGCGACCAGCAGATCGCCGCCGTCGTCACCGCCACCGTCGGTCTTTACGGCGACGTCCAGGGCATCGCCGGGTCGGCGGTGGCGGATATTCCGGCGCTGGAGCTGCCGCTGGTCGGAAACGACGAGGACTGAACGCCGGAAACCCGTCGGACTGACGGTTCAATCCTCGTCGCCCCCCAGCGCCGCAAGCACCCTTCCGCGACCACGTGCCCGCAGGACCATCGGCAGGATCAGCGCAACGGAGGCCAGCGCCAGCAGGCTCGCCGACAGCGGGGTGGAGACCAGCGTCAGCGGGTCGCCCTGACTGATCGCCAGCGCGCGGCGCAGCTGCTGTTCGGCCATCTGCCCCAGGATCAACCCGACGACGACCGGCGCAATCGGATAGTTGAAAAGCCGCATCAGGTAGCCAAGCAGGCCGAAGATCACCAGCATTCCCAGCTCGACCTTCGACGGGTTGACGCCGATGGTCCCAAGCGTCGCGAACAGGAGGATGCCCGCGTAAAGCCAGGGCTTCGGGATCATCAGAAGTTTGACCCACAGCCGCACCAGCGGCAGGTTCAGCACAATCAGCATCAGGTTTGCGACCAGAAGGCTGGCGATCAGGCTCCAGACCAGATCGGGGGCGGTGACGAACAGAAGCGGGCCGGGCTGAAGCCCGAACTGCTGGAACCCCGCCAGCATGATCGCCGCCGTCGCCGTCGTCGGCAGGCCGAGCGTCAGGAGCGGCACCAGCGTGCCCGCGGCGGCGGCGTTGTTGGCGGCCTCGGGTCCCGCGACGCCCTCGATCGCGCCATGGCCGAATTCCTCGGGGTGGCGGGACAGGGTCCGTTCAGCCGAATAGGACAGGAAACTTGCAACATCCGCCCCGCCCGCAGGCATGGCGCCGATGGGAAATCCGATGGCCGTTCCGCGCAGCCACGCCTTCCATGACCGCGCCCAGTCGTTCGCCGTCATCTTCACCGAACCCTTCAGCGCGATGACGGAATCGTCGGCGTTCCCGACCTGGGCCGCGACAAACAGCGCCTCGCCGAGGGCGAACATCGCCACCGCCAGCGTGGTCACTTCGACACCGTCCAGAAGCTGGGGCACGCCAAAGGACAGGCGGGCCTGTCCGGTCAGCTGGTCGATGCCGACAACGGCCAAGGGCCAGGCCGATGAACAAGGACGTGAGGCCTTTCAGCGTCGAGTCCCCGAAGGCGGCGGACACGGTGACAAAGGCCAGCACCATCAGCGCGAAATATTCGCGCGGGCCGAAGACAAGCGCGATCTTCACGATGAAGGGGGCAAGAAACGCCAGTGCGATGGTCGCAAGCAGCCCCGCGACGAACGACCCGATGGCCGCCGTTGCAAGCGCCGGGCCGCCGCGACCGGCCCTTGCCATCTTGTTGCCCTCCAGCGCGGTGACGATGCTGGCGCTTTCGCCGGGCGTGTTCAGCAGGATCGAGGTGGTCGATCCGCCGTACATCCCGCCGTAGTAGATGCCCGCGAACATGATCAGCGATCCGGCGGGGTCCAGCCCGTAGGTGACCGGCAGCAGCAGCGCGACGGTCAGCGCCGGGCCGATCCCGGGAAGCACACCGACCGCCGTTCCCAGCGTCACGCCGATCAGGGCGTAGAGCAGCATCATCGGCTGCATCGCGTCGCCCAGCCCGTTCAGCAGCAATCCGAACGTGTCCAAATCAGCCTCCGGAAATCAGACGCTCGAGCGGGCCGGTCGGCAGGCTGAGCTTCAGGAAGCCGTCAAAGACCGCGAAGACGACCAGCGCCAGCCCGAGGCCGAGCGGCAGCGAGATGTGAAACCGGCGCTCGCCGAACCCGGCGGCGGCACAGGCGAAAAGGACGCCCGGTCGCCAGAATGAACCCGACGGTATGGATCGTGAACAGCTGCACCAGAAGGCCGCCAAGGATCCAGGCCACCGGCCCGAGGCGCTGGCGCGGCATTTCGGCGAACCCGCCGCGCAGTCCCGAAACGACAGTGGCGGCGGCAAGACAGATCAGCACGACGCCGACGATCCAGGGGACATCCCCGGCCCCGACGCCCGAATACCCCGGCTTGTCGGGGATGCGGTAGGAATCGAAGACGACCACCGCGCCGATTGCGGCCAGCCCTGCGGCGATGCCGAACGCCGCCCTGTCAGGGCGGCGTCCGTCAGCCTTTGCCTCGTTCATTGAACGAGTCCGATTTCCTTCAGCACAGCCGTCGTTGCCTCGATCTCTTTCGCAAGCTGTGCGTCGAAGTCCGCGCCGGTCAGATAGGTATTGGCCCAGCCCTTGGTCGCCAGCGCCGATTTCCAGCCTTCCGAATTCGCCAGCTTGTCGATGTCCGCCGCAACCGCCGCCTTCTGTTCATCCGAAAGACCCGGCGCTGCCGCAACCATGCGCCAGTTCAGGACATCGACGTCGAGCCCCAATTCCTTCAGCGTCGGCGCGTCCGTCGATGGCCAGCGTTCTGCCGTCGAGACCGCAAGGATGCGCATCGTTCCCGCATCGGCCTGCGCCTGGAATTCGCTGACGCTGGAAATGCCCGCCGTCACCTGATTGCCGAGGATCGCGGCCAGCGCCTCGCCGCCGCCCGAAAAGGCGACGTAGTTGACCTTGGTCGGATCGACGCCCGCAGCCTTCGCCAGCAGGCCGACCGTGATGTGATCGACCCCGCCTGCCGAGCCGCCTGCCCAGGACACCGCGCCCGGATCGGCCTTCAGCAGTTCGACCAGATCGCCGATGGTCTGGATCGGCGAGCCGACCGGCACCGCGATCGCCTCGGCCTCGCCCGTCAGGCGCGCGATCGGGGTCACGTCGGCCAGCGACACCGGCGAAGCGTTCGTCAGGATCGCCCCGACCATCACATAGCCGCCCACGATCAGCTTCGACGGATCGCCCGAGGCACCCGCCACGAACTGCGCAAGGCCGACCGTCCCGCCTGCGCCGGGGACGTTTTCGACCTGCACGCTGCCCGAAATTCCCTCGGCCTGCAGGACCTCCTGCATCGTCCTTGCCGTCGAATCCCAGCCACCGCCGGGTGCTGCCGGCGCCATGATCGCGTAGTCGCCTGCAAAGCCGGGCAAGGCTGCGGCCAGCGCAAAGGCGCTGCCAAGAATAAATCTCTTCATTGTCTCTCTCCCTATCGGACCCTGTCCCGTCTTGTCCGGCTTCGCGGTCCGCCGCATGACCTTATCAACTCCGCCGCAGCACGAAAGCGATTTCTGCGCAGGTTCCACCCATTGACCGGGCCCCGTTTCCCCCGCATATCCCGCCTCCATGACCGACCTTGCCCAGATCCGCAATTTCTCCATCGTGGCGCATATCGACCACGGCAAATCCACGCTTGCCGACCGGCTGATCCAGTCCACCGGCACCGTCGCCGACCGCGACATGAAGGCCCAGCTGCTCGACAGCATGGACATCGAGCGCGAGCGCGGGATCACCATCAAGGCCAACACCGTCCGCATCGACTACAAGGCGCGCGACGGCAAGATGTATGTCCTGAACCTCATCGACACCCCCGGCCATGTCGACTTCGGGTACGAGGTCTCCCGCTCCATGCGCGCCGTCGAAGGCTCGCTGCTGGTCGTGGACGCCACCCAGGGGGTCGAGGCGCAGACGCTGGCCAATGTCTATCAGGCGCTGGATGCCGACCACGAGATCGTGCCGGTCCTGAACAAGATCGACCTGCCCGCCGCCGATGTGGAGCGCCGTCAAGCACGAGATCGAGGATGTCATCGGCATCGACGCCTCCGACGCCATCCCGATATCCGCCAAGACCGGCCTCGGCATCCCCGAGGTGCTCGAGGCCATCGTGACGCGCCTGCCCGCGCCCAAGGGCGACGCCAAGGCCCCGCTCAAGGCCATGCTCGTTGACAGCTGGTACGACGCCTATCTCGGCGTCGTCGTGATGATCCGCGTCATGGACGGCATCGTCCGGCGCGGCGACCGCATCAGGATGATCCAGACCAACGCCGTCTACGGCATCGACAAGCTCGCCGTCCTCCGCCCGCAGATGGTCGACATCGCCGAACTTGGTCCCGGTGAGATCGGCATCTTCACCGCGTCCATCAAGCAGCTTCGCGATACGAAAGTCGGCGACACCGTCACCCATGAACGCGGCGGCACCACCGACCCGCTGCCCGGCTTCAAGCCCTCCGTCCCCGTCGTCTTCTGCGGCCTCTTCCCCGTCGATGCCGCCGATTTCGAACCCCTGCGCGACGCCATCGAAAAGCTGTCGCTGAACGACGCCAGCTTCTCCACCGAAATGGAAACCTCCGCCGCCCTCGGCTTCGGCTTCCGCTGCGGCTTCCTCGGCCTGCTGCATCTCGAGGTCATCCGCGACCGCCTTGAACGCGAATACGATCTCGACCTCATCACCACCGCGCCCTCGGTCGTGTTCCAGCTGCACATGCGCGACGGCGAAATCCGCCTGCTGCACAACCCCGCCGACATGCCCGACCTGACCTATATCGACCATATCGAGGAGCCGCGCATCAAGGCCACCATCCTCGTGCCCGACGAATACCTCGGCGATGTCCTGAAACTCTGCCAGGACCGCCGCGGCATCCAGATGGACCTGACCTATGCCGGGTCCCGCGCGATGGTCGTCTATGACCTGCCGCTGGCCGAGGTTGTCTTCGACTTCTACGACCGCCTGAAATCCGTCACCAAGGGCTATGCCAGCTTCGACTATCAGATGATGGGCTACCGCGAGGATTTCCTTGTGAAGATGTCCATCCTGGTCAACGACGAACCCGTCGATGCCCTGTCGATGATGGTCCACCGCGACCGGGCCGAGGGGCGGGGCCGGTCGATGGTGGAAAAGCTGAAAGAACTGATCCCCCGCCACATGTTCAAGATCCCGATTCAGGCCGCCATCGGCGGCCGGGTGATCGCGCGGGAAACACTGTCCGCGATGCGCAAGGACGTGACGGCCAAGTGCTACGGCGGCGACGCCACCCGCAAGCGCAAGCTTCTGGACAAGCAGAAGGCCGGCAAGAAGAAGATGCGGCAGTTCGGCAAGGTGGAGATTCCGCAGGAGGCGTTTATCATCGCGCTGAAGATGGATGGGTGAGGGCCGGATTGTTGCTACTTGAGTGGGCCCACAGTAAGCTGCAGTCGCTGCTTCTTGAACTAGCGGATTAACGAGTCAAGGCGGCAGACGCCATTCCCTTTATGCGCCGAAAGTCATGGTACCATGCTTAAGGCGTTCACAATCCAAGCTGGCTGCCTGATTTCCGACACACTGTCCATCAGGTCTTGCTTCCTTATCGACGCAGCAAGCTAGTTCTACGTCTTCCGCGTAGGCCAGAGGTTGACAAGTATTGCTTTCAAGTCTTCATTTGCCACTTCTAATGGCGATTCCAATGTTTACGTGATCTCCGGTATTTGCTATTGCGGTAACTGTTCCATACACGTTTCGATGAAGAAATATGCGTTGAGATCTCCGGTTGTCTTGCAATTAATTCAACATAGAAACGACGCATGTCCCGGTATTTCCTTTCAATATTCTATCGATATATCAAGAAGACATTTAGTATGCGTTTTCACTTCAATGATTGACGCTGGCTGATATAATCTATCTGGGCGGGTTCGAAGGGTGTTCAGAGGGTATATTTTTCGCACGCAGCACTGACATAAGTTCGATTAATCGAATGAATCACGCTGTCCTTAGTTAAGCACTCAGCGCCCGCATAGTATGCGATTTTCGGGCATCGATGCTCAGGAAGAAATTGTGCTTTATCAATACTGATAGGAATTGGTGCATTATTGACTTCACTTCCGGTCGAAATGTCCCGGAGATGCATCTGCATTCTGAAACGAGGAGCGTCAGCCCTGTTGCGGTATCTCTTGGCCGTCAAACTTTATCCGAGGATAATTCAAGTTCTTGACTGCCAAGCTTTGCAGGCAGCAAGTCGCAACTTCAGCAGCATATTTCCAATCAGCATTCGCCAACACAATGCAATTGAATACTTGAAATATATTCCCATGACTTTCCAACATATTCGCAATATGCATTACGCCAGCGAGCCGTAGGGTGCGTGCTCGCACGCACCATCTTCCCACACATCCACCCCCACAACGGTGCGTGAAATCACGCACCCTACCGCTCCCGCGATCCGACCGCGCCACCAACGGTGCGTGAAATCACGCACCCTACGGCACATACCGCGCGTCCCGATGCACCGACGACCACGCCCAATCCTCGGGCCGTTCGACGAACCCGTGCTTCACCGGGTTCCACCAACAATACCGCACATGCGCCGCGACATCCGCCTCGTCGCGGCAATGATGTTCCCAATACCGCCGCTGCCATATCCCGCGCTCGTTCCGCGCGATGTGGCTCGGGCGCAACCGGCCCGTGCCGACCGCCCGCGAAAACCGCGACTTGATCAACCGCCACCGCGTCGGGTAATCCCGGTCCCCCTCCGGCATCACCCACACGCAATGCATGTGGTCGGGCAACACCACCCACGCCTCCACCCCGAACCACCGCTCCGCCCGCGTGACCCGGACCGCCTCGCGCAACGCCGCGACGTGCCGGGTCAGCGTATCGGCCCCCCGGTCAGCCAGCGCGACGGTGAAGAAGATCGTGGCACCGGTGACGGCGGGGCGGCGGTAGTCGGGCATGGCCCGGATCGTCGGGGGCGTTGGTTAACAACCGGTGAACCGTAGGGTGCGTGATCTCACGCACCGACCACGCGGGTTGGCATGTCGAATGGTGCGTGAAATCACGCACCCTACGGCGCTGCGCACTGGTTACCATCGGGTTAACGCCGGAAGAATTTCTAAACATTGTCAAGGACTTGCAACTTTGTCCACATGTGGACACGCCCTGAAAGGCCCGACAGATGACCGGCCCCGAACCCGGCCTCCGCCGGGGCGAGGGGCGCGCCGCAGTCCCCGACCTGATCGGGGCCCTCTCGCCTACCCCCACCATTTCCCCCCGCCCTCCCCCAACTCATGCTACCCTCCCCCGGGTGGTGCGGGGCGCGGATCGGTCTCGCGAGAGGTGAACGGACAGCCCCGGCGGCCACCTGTTTTGGGAGGGACACCAGATGGCGCGTTACATCGTGACCGGCAGCTATACCGCTGCCGCGATGAAAGGCATGATCGCGAAGCCCAGCGACCGGGCGGCGGCGACCGGGGCGCTGATCGCGGCGGCGGGGGGCAGGCTGGAAAGCTTCTACCTGACCACCGGCGACAACGATTTCTCGATGGTGGTGCAGACCGACGACCTGACCAGGATGCTCGCCTCGCTGATGGTCGCGGGGGCGTCGGGGGCGGTGTCGGGGCTGAAGACGGTGCAGGCCTTCACGTCCGACGAATTCACGGCGGCGCAGAAGGCAGCCGCAGCGATCGCCGCGAAATACGCGCCGCCCGGCTGACACGGCGGTCGGCTTTCCACAGAAGACCGGGGGCGCGGCTGGCCGCGCCCCGACTGACGCTAGAACAGCCCGTCGCCGCCGTTCTGATCCTCGGCGACCTGGTCGGCCACCACCGCCGCCCCGCCGCCGAACAGCAGCGGTCCGCAGGCGGTCAGGCCAAGGCAGGCCGCCAGAAGCATTGCGGTCACCCGGATCGATTTCAGCATCACATATCCTCCTGCGCCTGGTTGGCTTCCTGCTGAACGGCCTGCCCGGCGCTCTGCAGGTCCTTGCCCGCGCCCTCGACGGTTTCGCAGGCGGCAAGCGCCAGCGTGGCAAGCAGTATCAGGGAGATGCGTGTCATGGTATCCGGCCTTTCGCTGATGTCTCGTCCTGCGCCAAACGCCGCCCGCGCCGTGCCGGTTCCCGTGCCATGCGGCAGGAACCCAAGGGGGTCTGGCCTTGCCCTTTCGCACCTGCGGCATCCGCGTCCGCTTCGCCGCCCCCCTTTCCCACGCGCCAACCCGCCGGAATCCCTTCCGCTTTCCCGCTTATCCACCGGAAATCCACAAGCTTTATCAATACTTTATCCCCCGCTTTCTTTCATGCTGCACTGCTTTTGGCTTGCACAACTCGCTTGGCCGGGCAACCGTCCTCTCACCGCAAGAGGTCGCAAGACAAGGCGCGGGGCGCGATGGCCGAGGGGGTCGGAGCGGGTTGATACGGGCTCTCACGAACCCGGTCGGCACGCAAGGTAACCCGGGGCGGACACGGCGGGGACGGGGTCTTCGGACCGCAGACCCAAACTGGTCGTCAAAAGGTGTCGCGGGTCGCAATGGCTCGCAAGAGGCAAGGCGGCAGCTGCGGTCCGCAAGGGCTGCGGCAACTGGGCCGGAAAACCTGGCAACAGGCGGAACGGGTCAGGAAGGCATCAGACGGCACCGCAAGGTGCCACGCAAGGACCGCGTCCGAGCACCTGATGCCTTTTCCTGGCCCGTTCGCCTTTTTTCTCCGCGAAAAGTCAGGGCCCGCGCGCCCGAACGGCACCCGGGCCCCTTCGGCCTTGGCCGATGCACCGCGTCCATGCACCTGTGACACTACCTCTAGCGTGATCGGCCCGGGCGATCAACGACATATCGCGTGGATGACCTGCGGAACCGCAATCTGTGGCCCGTCGGTCGCAGCGGCAGCCCCCGGCTCCGTCGGCGCTGATGCGGGACACAGCCCCTGCGCGCCTTCCCGCGCATCGTGAGCGCCCGTCGGCGCAGCCTTGCCTGCCGCCGCGTGTTCCTGAAATTCCGGAACCCATGCAGGACAGCCCGCGTTAGCATCGGCAATCACCTGTTCCAAAGCGAGGCTTCCATGACCAAGTTCCTTATGATCGTTCCCGTTCTGGCCTTCGGCCTGACCGCCTGCGCGACCCCCGAACAGAACGCCATCGCGGGCGGCCTCGGCGGGGCTGCCATCGGGGCCGCCGTGTCCGGCGATGACGACCGGCTGACCGGTGCGCTGACCGGGGCGGCGGTGGGCGTGGGCGCGTCGCTGCTGCTCGGCCCGGCCCCGCAGGCGGGCCAGTGCTACTACCGGAACGCACAGGGCCAGCGGGTCATCGCGGCCTGCTGACCGTCGCCTTGAACCTGCGGACCTGACCGACGCGTATGGCGACCGCCATACGCGTCGGCACCCTGCCCGCAGGACGCGCCCCCGTTCACGCAGTGCGAAACGTGGGTGGCCACGCCGCAGCGTCGTTCCCGCTGCAGCCGATGGTACAATCGTGCGCCTATCCCCTCGATTGTGCATGTTCCGGCTCGCGACATGGCATTTCAGACAGGTTGCATTTTGCAATGCCTCGCTTAGAAAGGTCGGCAGATGCAACCTTTCAGTGTGCCCGCCACTGTCGCGGCGTCGGCGCACCCTCCAGGCAGGCACCCGATAGATCGGATGATTCCAGGCAAGGACTATATGGTCGCGGGCGGCGGGCTTGCGGCGGAAGCGGCGGAAGTGACGCTGCTTGGCCACGACCTGCGCGCGGCTGTGTCCGACATCATCGGCGGTCTGCGGCTGATCGACCATGCCGGTCTGGACGAAGGCACGCAGCTGCAGCTTGAACGCATCCGGTCGGCGGGCGAGGTGCTGGCAAGGCTGCTGGAGGAGGGTCTGGCGGCGATGCTGGGCGAAAGCGAGATGTCGGCAGGGCATCCGACGAACGTGCAGATGTCGCGGTTCCTCTATGATGTCGAAATGCGCTGGGCCGGACGGGCGCGGGAAAAGGGCCTCGGCTTTCACGTCTCGGTCGGATCGGCGGTGCCGCCGGTCGTGGTCATCGAACGCATCGCGCTGGAACGCGTGCTGGCGAACCTGCTGTCGAACGCGATCAAGCATACCGATACGGGCAGCATCGACCTGGATGTCGAAGTGGCCGAGGATGGTGCGCTGCGGTTCACCGTCAGTGATGAAGGACCGGGGTTTTCTGCGGCGGCGCTGGAGCGACTGTTCGAATATGCCGGTCGGCCGGAAGGCAGCCAGAAACCGGGTCACGGTCTGGGCATGCGCATTTCCAAGGACATGACCGGGCGGCTCGGCGGGCGGATATCGGTGCGCAACCGGGCCGACCGGGGAGCCTCGGTCACGCTCGACCTGCCGCAGGGGCGCTGGCTGCCGGCCGCGCCGGAAACCGAGGTGCCGCTTCCGGACCTGAGCCGGGTCAAGGTGCTGGTGGCCGAGGACAGCCCGACCAACCAGGCGATCATCGGGCATATGCTGACCAAGATGGGGGCCGAGTTCGAGGTGGCCGAAGACGGCGTCGAGGCGCTGCACTGGCTGGAGCGCGAGGATTTCGACATCGCGCTGATCGACATCGAAATGCCGCGCCTGAACGAAATCGACGTGATACGGTCGATCCGGTCAAACGACAGGCTGCACACGCATATGCCTGTTGTGGCGGTGACGGCTTATGTGCTGCGGGCGAACCGCGAGGCGATCTATGCGGCGGGGGCGGACGCGATTCTGGCGAAACCGCTTGCGGGGCTGGAAAAGGTCGGCGCGGCGATCACCCAGGCACTGACGCGGCGCGCGGCACCGCCCGAGGCCGGCCTGTCGGACCCGGGCACGCTGACCTGTCCCGAGATCAACCGGGAATTGTTCGACCACCTGATCGACATCGCAGGCCCGGAGGGGCGGCGCGAGTTGCTGGACCGTCTGTGCAGTGACCTGCGGCGGGCCGAACGGGGGCTGTTCGCGGGGCTGAAGGCCGAGGACCGGACGTCGATCCGGTCGGAAACCCATGTCCTGATCGCGCTGGCGGGGGCCGTGGGGGCCGAGCGGCTGCAGAAGCTGGCGGAACATCTGAACGCCTCGGCGCACCACCGGGACGACCCGCATCGCGCGGGAATCGGGCAGGATGCGATGGCACAGATCGACCGGCTGATCACCTTCGTCGCCTCGGAACGCGCCCGGATCGGAGAGACTGTTTGACGGCGCGTCCGCTGCTTCTGATCGAGGACACGCCATCGCTTCAGATGGTCTATGAAACCGTCCTGAAATCGGCCGGGCACACGGTCCATACCGAAGGCACCGCCGAAGGCGGATTGCGGGCCTTCCGGGCGATCAACCCCTCGGTCGTTCTTCTGGATCTCATGCTGCCCGACCGCGACGGCCTTGACCTGATGGGCGACCTGCTGGCGCTGCGCGCCGACACGCAGGTGATCGTGATCACCGCGAACGGGTCGATCAACAAGGCCGTGGCGGCGATGCGGGCCGGTGCCCATGAGTTCCTGGTGAAGCCCTTCCATGAGACGCGGTTCCTGAACGCGATCGATAACGCCCTGTCCTCGACCCGACCCGAAACCAGCGGGCCGAAGGGCGTCCCGAACCGCAGGCCCGGCGATTTCATCGGCGATTCAGCCCCGATGCAGGCGGTCTATGACAAGATACGGTCTGTCGCGCGGTCGATGGCGACGGTCTTCATCACGGGCGAAAGCGGCACCGGCAAGGAACTCTGCGCGCAGGCCGTGCATGACCTGTCGACCCGCGCACAGGGGCCTTTCGTGCCGCTGAACTGCGGGGCGATTCCGTCGGAACTGCTGGAATCCGAGGTATTCGGGCACCTGAAGGGGTCGTTCACCGGTGCGATCAGCGACAAGCCGGGGGCAGCCGCGTCGGCGGACGGCGGTACGCTGTTCCTCGATGAGATCTGCGAGCTGGACCTGAACCTGCAGACCAAGCTGCTGCGCTTTCTTCAGACCTCGACGATCCAGCCGGTCGGCGCGGCAAAGGCCCGCAAGGTCAACGTGCGGATCATCTGCGCGACCAACCGCGACCCGGTCGAGGCGGTGCGCCTGGGCCAGTTCCGCGAGGATCTGTTCTATCGCCTCCACGTCGTGCCGATCCATATGCCGCCGCTGCGTGCGCGGGGCGACGACGTCATCGCGATTGCGGACGTGGCGCTGGAGCGGTTCGCGCGGGAAGAGGGACGCGGCTTCCGCGCCCTGGATGACGAGGTCAAGGCCCTGTTCCGGCAGTTCGGCTGGCCGGGCAACGTGCGCCAGCTTCTGAACGTTCTGCGCAACGTGGTGGTCCTGAACGAGGGAACGGTCGTGGCCCGCGCGATGCTGCCGCCCGGACTGGAGCGCGACGCGGGGCGTGCGCCGGGCGCTGCGATGACTGGGGGTCGGGCCGCAGCCGGCAGCGCACAGGACGGCCTGATCGGGCGGACGCTGGCCGACATCGAGCGCTGGGCGATCGAGGCCACGATCACGCGCGAGGGGGGATCGGTGCCGAAGGCCGCGCGGGTGCTGGACGTGGCCCCCAGCACGATCTACCGCAAGATGGAAACCTGGGGCGGCAAGGACGCGGCGGAGTGAGCGGTCCCGACGTCGGGACCTTTCTTCGGGTGAATGATTTCAATGGGTTGTGGAGTGATTTTAGGGGGACGTTAAGACTTTCGACCCTGACGCCCCCTCACTCGAACTGTTCCCGCGTCAGCCTTTCCTCCAGCCCGTGCCCCGGATCGAACAGGATGCGGTGCACCACCGCCGGTTCCGACCGGATCTCCACCGCCGTCACGTCGCGCACCGAATGGCGGCTGTCGGCATCGGCCATGACCGGGCGTTTCGCCGGTTCCAGAACTTCGAAACGCACCACGGCTGTCTTGGGAAGGATCGCACCGCGCCAGCGGCGGGGCCTGAACGCGGCCATCGCGGTCAGGGCCAGCACGTCCGCCCCGATCGGCAGGATCGGCCCGTGCGCCGAATAGTTGTAGGCCGTGCTGCCTGCAGGCGTCGCCAGAAGCGCGCCGTCGCAGACCAGCTCCTCCATCCGTTCGCGCCCGTCCACGACGATCCGCAGTTTCGCCGCCTGCGGCCCGGCGCGCAGCAGGGCCACCTCGTTGATCGCCAGCGCCTCGCTGACCGTGCCGTCGGCGCGTTCGGCGCGCATGCGCAGCGGGTTGATCGACGCGGTTTCCGCTGCGACCAGACGGTCGGGCAACCCGTCCTCGGAATATTCGTTCATCAGAAAGCCGATGGTGCCGCAGTTCATGCCGTAGACCGGCACGTTGCGGCCTTCGGTCTGGTGCAGGGTCTGCAGCATGAAGCCGTCGCCGCCAAGGGCCACGATCCGCGCCGCGCGGTCGGTCGGAACCTGCCCGTAGCGGGCCGTCAGCCGCGCAAGGGCGGCCTGCGCGACGGGGGCGTCTGACGCCAGAAATGCGATGTCGCGTGGCATGGGGTCCTTGTCCTCGGGGCATTGATCCTCTGCCCGGCACGTGATGACAAGGGGCGACTGACCTGCCGCGCGGCGGACAGGATGCGAAGCGGTTGCGCCCCGGCTTCGCCCGAGGCCGCAGACCGGTCGGTTTCCGCCCTTTCCTGACGGCCTTCGGTGCTCTAGATAGCCGCTGACACCTGACCCGAGGGAGACGCCCATGAATGCCCCGCAGCGCGATGCCGGTTTCTTCACCGAAAGCCTTGCCACCCGCGACCCGGAAGTGTTCGCGTCGATCACATCCGAACTCGGCCGTCAGCGTGACGAGATCGAACTGATCGCATCCGAAAACATCGTGTCGAAAGCGGTGATGGAGGCGCAGGGGTCAGTGATGACCAACAAATATGCCGAGGGCTATCCGGGCAAGCGGTACTACGGCGGGTGCCAGTTCGTGGACGTGGCCGAAACGCTGGCCATCGAACGCGCCAAGCAGCTGTTCGGCGCGGGCTATGCGAACGTGCAGCCGAACTCGGGAAGCCAGATGAACCAGGCGGTGTTCCTGGCGCTGCTGCAACCCGGCGACACGTTCATGGGCCTTGACCTGAATTCCGGCGGACACCTGACGCACGGCTCGCCCGTCAACATGTCGGGCAAATGGTTCAACGTGGTCAGCTACGGCGTGCGCAAGCAGGACGAGCGGCTGGACATGGACGCGATCCGCGAAACGGCGCTGACGGCGAAACCGAAGCTGATCATCGCGGGCGGCACGGCCTATTCCCGGACCTGGGACTGGGCGGCGTTCCGCGCCATCGCGGATGAGGTCGGCGCTTATCTGATGGTGGATATGGCGCATATCGCGGGGCTGGTCGCGGGCGGCGCGCATCCGTCGCCGCTGCCGCATGCGCATGTCGTGACATCCACCACACACAAATCCCTGCGCGGTCCGCGCGGCGGGCTGATCCTGACGAACCACGAGGATATCGCCAAGAAGATGAACTCGGCGGTGTTCCCGGGGCTGCAGGGCGGCCCCCTGATGCATGTGATCGCGGCCAAGGCGGTCGCCTTCGGCGAGGCGCTGCGCCCGGAATTCAAGGCCTATGCGCATCAGGTCGTGGCGAACGCGCAGGCGATGGCGGACGAGTTGATGAAGGGCGGCATCAACATCGTGTCGGGCGGGACGGACAACCACCTGATGCTGGCGGACCTGCGGCCCAAGAAGGTGACGGGCAAGGCGACGGAGCAGGCGCTGGGCCGCGCGCATATCACCTGCAACAAGAACGGCGTGCCGTTCGATCCGGAAAAGCCCTTCGTGACCAGCGGCATCCGTCTGGGCACGCCCGCAGGCACCACGCGCGGCTTCCGCGAGGCGGAGTTCCGGCAGATCGCGCGCTGGATCGTCGAAGTCGTGGACGGGCTGGCCGCACATGGCGATGACAATGCGGGCGTGGAGGCGAAGGTGCGCGCCGAAGTGGCCGGGCTTTGCGCGAAGTTCCCGCTTTATCCGACGCTGTGACGGACTACAGAAATCCGCGCCAGACCAGCACGGTCAGCACCAGAACGGTCGTGACGACCAGAATGGCCGCCAGCGTCACGACGGCGTTCGACAGCATGGCCCGGCGTTTCGCGCCCTGGCCAAGCGGCTTCAGATAGCGCACGCAGGTGTCATAGGCCGCAGAGATGCGGGCATGGTCGATCTGCAGCTGCCGCATCGGGATCGCGGCCTGTTCCGCTGCCGCCGCCAGATAGGCCGCCTCACCCCGAACCTTGCGCGGCAGAAGCCTGCCGCCGCGCCGCAGTTTCCGCGCCAGCCCGTCGCCCTTGATGCGCAGCCGTTCTTCCATCAGCTGTGCCACGCGGTCAGCCATCTGCTGCACGGATACGCCGCTCATTCCATCGTCTCCACGGTCCCCGGCGCTGAACCTAACGTCCGGACCCGTCCGCTGCAACGCTGGAAGGACGGCGTGCCATCGGCTAGGTAGGCCCATGCTCGCGATCCAGACCTTCGGCGAACCGACTGCGCTTCCGACCCTGCTGATCGTCCACGGCCTGTTCGGGTCGGGGCGCAACTGGGGGGCGATCGCGCGCCGCATGGCCGACAGCCGCCGCGTGATCACGGCCGATCAGCGCAATCACGGCGACAGCTTCCGGGCGGACAGCCAGACATATGCCGACATGGCCGCCGATCTGGCCGAAGTGATCGAGGCGCAGGGCGGCCGATGGATGTCGTCGGCCATTCGATGGGCGGCAAGGCGGCGATGGTGCTGGCGCTGACGAAGGCGGGGCTGGTCAACCGGCTGGTCGTGGCCGACATCGCGCCGGTGGCCTACACGCATTCCCAGTCGCATCTGATCGACGCGATGGAGGCGCTGGACGTTTCCGGGGTCGCCACGCGGGGGGATGCGGACCGGGCGCTGGCCGCTGCGGTGCCCGACGACGCGACGCGGGCGTTCCTGCTTCAATCGCTCGATCTGAAATCGGTCCCGCCGCGCTGGCGGCTGAACCTGCCGGTGCTGCGGGCCGAGATGGCAAGGATCACCGGCTGGCCTGATGTGACCGGGGCGTATCAGGGGCGCACGCTGTTCCTGTCCGGCGCAGAATCATCCTATGTCCGACCCGAACACCGCGACGTCATCCGCGCGCTGTTCCCGCATGCGCGGTTCGCGCGCATTCCCGGCGCCGGACATTGGCTGCACGCCGAGAAACCGCGCGAATTCGAGGCGGCGCTGCGGGTGTTTCTGAACTAGTCACGCGCCTTCATCATCCGTGCGAACAGGTGGTTCTTCAGGAAGAACTGATTGTAGATCGCGCCGACGAAATGCAGCAGAACCACGAAGAACAGAATGTTCTTCAACAGCTCATGCGCGTCGCCCGAGGTTTCGATGCCGCCGACCCATGCGACAAGCCCGGTCAGGGGCACAAGGACCAGAAGCGCATACAGCGCCCAATGGGTGGCATTGGCGATTGTATTCTGGATCGCCGATCCGCCTTCTGCATGCGACGGGACGCCCCGCGTGCGGCGGATCTGCAGCCGCCACAGGACCAGGATCAGGATCAGCGTGCCGCCCGCGAGATGGCCGATGGCAAGCGGGGTGAGCGTCGTGACCTGCGTCTGACGCCAGGTCCGCCACGCCTCGGCGATGCCGTCGTGAAACACGAACTGACCAGCCACCAGCAGGAAGATGACCCAATGCAAGATGATCTGCGTGCGCGAATAGCCTGCCGGTTGCATGAAGTCCCCTCATTCTGCCCGTATCCACGACGGATCAGACCGGGCTTTCCGTCGCGGCGTCAAGGCGAAAACCGTGCGGCCCGGGCTACAGGCAGTCGATCCGCATCCGCGCCTCGCCGGTGTCGCCCGGAAGGCCCGTCGTGACGCTGGACGGGCGGACGCGGCAGCCGGTGGCCTGTTCGGCGGCGCGGATCATCAGCCCCGGCACCGGCGCGCGTTCGGCCCGCGTCAGATAGCCCATCCTGACCACTTCGACCCGGTCATCCTTGTGAAAGACAACGAAGTCTATGCCCTGAAGCGTCACCTGACTGCGGTTCGCGCCGAACATTTCCGGCGCGGGCGACGCGCAGGCGGTCAGCAGAAGAAGGATGGCGAGCGCGCGCATGATGCATTCTTGGGCATCGTCCGGTTAACGGGCGGTTAATGCGGCCGGGGCACGGGCCGGATTGCGGACGGCCTATCTGTAGGTCTCGACCGGCGTACCGGCGACGGCGGACATGTTCAGCAGCCCCCGCGCGGTGATCGCCGGCGTCACCACATGCGCCTTGTTGCCCATGCCCATCAGGATCGGCCCGACCTCGATCCCGTTCGCGCGCATCTTCAGGATGTTGCGCACACCCGATGCCGCGTCGGAATTTGCAAAGACCAGGATATTCGCCGCCCCTTCCAGCCTGCTGCCCGGAAACAGGCGTTCGCGGATGCCCGGGTCCAGCGCCGCGTCGATATGCATCTCGCCCTCGTAGGCGAAGTCGGGGTCGCGCTGGTCCAGCTGTTCCATCGCCGCCCGCATCCGCCGCCCGGACGATGAATCCAGATCGCCGAACTGCGAATGCGAACACAGCGCCACCTTGGGTTCCATGCCGAAGCGCCGCGCGTGGCGGGCGGCCCCGATGACCGACAGCGCGATCTGCTCCGGCGTCGGTTCGGCATGGACATGCGTATCGGCGATGAACAGCGGGCCGTCTTCCAGGATCATCAGCGAAAGCGCGCCCTGCGGGTGCAGCCCGTCGCGGGCCAGCACCTCGCGCACGGTTTTCAGATGCCACAGATACTGGCCGAACGTGCCGCAGATCAGGCTTTCGGCCTCGCCCCGGTGGACCATGACCGCCCCGATCGCCGTCGTGTTGGTGCGCATCACCGCCCGCGCGATGTCGGGCGTGACACCCCGGCGCGCCATCAGCGTGTGATAGGTTTCCCAGTAGTCGCGGTAGCGCGGGTCATTTTCGGGGTTCACGATCTGGAAGTCGCGGCCGGGGCGGATCGGCAGGCCTGCGCGTTCGCAGCGCCGTTCGATCACCTCGGGGCGACCGATCAGGATCGGCAGGTCGGTCATCTCCTCAAGAATCGCGTTGGCCGCGCGCAACACACGTTCATCCTCGCCCTCGGCAAAGACGATCCTGCGTTCCGCCTGACGCGCCGCCTCGAAGACCGGGCGCATCAGCAGGGCCGACCGGAACACCGACCCGTCGAGTTTCTGCTTGTAGGCCGCAAGGTCGGCGATGGGGCGCGTCGCCACGCCCGTCTCCATCGCGGCCTTGGCCACGGCGCTTGCCACAACCCCGATCAGGCGCGGGTCGAAGGGCTTCGGGATCAGGTAATCCGCGCCGAAGGTCAGCTGTTCGCCCTTGTAGGCCGCTGCCGCCTCGGCGCTGGTCGTCGCGCGGGCCAGCGCCGCGATGCCCTCGATGCAGGCCAGTTCCATCGCATCGTTGATGGTGGTGGCGCCAACATCCAGCGCGCCCCGGAAGATGAAGGGGAAGCACAGCACGTTGTTGACCTGATTGGGAAAATCGCTGCGCCCGGTGGCGATGATCGCGTCGGGGACCACGGCGCGCACGGCATCGGGCAGGATTTCGGGCGTAGGGTTGGCGAGGGCAAAGACGATGGGGCGCGGGGCCATCGACGCGACCATGGCGGGCGTCAGGACACCGGGACCGGACAGCCCCAGGAACAGGTCGGCCGCCACGATCACGTCCGCCAGCGTCGCGGGCGTTGTGCCCTGGGCATAGTCGGCCTTCTGCGGGGTCATTTCGGCCGTTCGGCCGTTGAAGACCAGCCCCGCAAGATCGCAGAGCCAGATGTTTTCCCGCCGCACGCCGAGCTTCAGCAGCATGTTCAGGCAGGCGATCCCCGCCGCCCCGCCGCCCGTGGACACCACCTTGATGTCCGCGAACCGTTTGCCCGCCACGGCAAGTGCGTTCGTCGCCGCAGCGCCGACGACAATCGCCGTGCCGTGCTGGTCGTCGTGGAACACCGGAATCTTCATCCGCTGACGGCACAGATCCTCGACGATGAAGCAGTCGGGGGCCTTGATATCCTCGAGGTTGATCGCGCCGAAGGTCGGCTCCAGCGCGCAGACGATGTCCGCGAGTTTCACCGGATCGGGTTCGTTCACCTCGATGTCGAAGCAGTCGATATTGGCGAATTTCTTGAACAGAACCGCCTTGCCTTCCATCACCGGCTTGGACGCCAGCGCACCGATATTCCCGAGGCCCAGCACGGCGGTGCCGTTCGACACCACCGCGACAAGGTTCGACCGCGCGGTATAGCGGCTGGCACTGGCGGGATCGGCCTTGATGTCGAGGCACGCCTCGGCCACGCCGGGCGAATAGGCAAGCGACAGGTCGCGGCCGTTGGCCAGGGGCTTGGTCGCGCGGATTTCCAGTTTTCCGGGCTTGGGGAATTCGTGGTAGTCGAGCGCCGCCTGACGGGCCGAATCCTGCCGCGTATCGTCCTGCCTGCCGTTGTCCATTCCCATCCTCCCGAAGATAGTTCAATACTGAACTACCCTATTCGATGCCCGAAAGGCGACCGCCCCTGCCGCATCCTTTGCGAAGGGGTTTACACCGGCGCGGTGAAGGAAAGAATAGCCTTCGCAGAAAGGCGCGCGGCAGCGTGGCCGGACGGGGGAAAAGCCATGCAGAATATCCGGGCCGAGGTGCATCTGCCGACACGCGCGCTGGCCGCCGACATTCCCTTCTTCACGAGGACGCTGGGCATGCGGCTGGAACGCATTTTCCCTGCCGACGATCCGCGTGTCGCGGTATTTGCGGGCCACGGGCTGCGCGTGCGGCTTGAGACGGGGCAGGGCGCGCCGGGCTCCATCGGCATCCTTGCCGACGATCCGGTGCTGATCGCGGGCGGCGCGCGCGACCTGACCGCACCGGGCGGCACCCGCGTTTCGATCAGCGAACTGGACCCGCCGGTCATTCAGCCGCCGACCGAACACGCCTTCGTCGTGCGGCGTCTGGCCGATCAGGCCCCCTGGGTCGTCGGGCGCGCGGGGATGCACTACCGCGATCTGGTCCCCTCGCGTCTGGGCGGGGCGATCATCGCCAGCCATATCCGCATCCCCGACGGCGGCCCGGTGCCGGACATGGTGCATTTCCATAAGGTCGGGTTCCAGCTGATCTTCTGCATCAAGGGCTGGGTCGATGTGGTGTACGAGGATCAGGGCCCGCCGATCCGCCTGACGGCGGGCGACTGCTTCATCCAGCCGCCGGAAATCCGCCACCGCGTCCTGATGGCCAGCGACGGGATCGAGGTGATCGAGATCGGCGTCCCGGCAGAGCATGTGACCGAGATCGAGCATGACATGGACCTGCCGACGCCCACCTCACGTCCGGACCGCGAATGGCAGGGCCAGCGCTTCGTGCACAACGTAGGCGCGGGGGCGGATTGGGGGGCGTTCCGCCTGCCGGGCTACGCTGCGCGCGACACGACCATCGCCGTGAACACGAAAGGCGTGGCGGGTGTGCAGGTTGTACGGAAAGCGCAAGGAACCCCGCAATGGACCGTGCATGACAGCGACATATTGTTCGGTTTTGTGATGAAGGGTGCCTTCACGCTGGAGGGCGAAGGCCGCGATCCGGTCCGCCTGACCGCGGGGGATGCCTTCGTTACGCCGCCTTCGATGCGCACGAAGTGGTCGGACCCGTCAGACGACGTCGAAATTCTCGAGGTTTCGCTTCCCGGTGCATTCAAGACCCAGGCCGCGTGACCTTGCATCGCACCGCATGCGGGGTCAGTCTTGTCCCCGCGACGCGACCTGACCGGAGGCCAAAGCGATGACCCTGATCGACGACGCCCGCGCGGTGCGTGAAAACGCCTGGGCCCCCTATTCGCGCTTCAAGGTCGGGGCCGCGATCCGCGCGGCATCGGGCCGCGTCTATGTCGGCTGCAACGTCGAGAACGTGGCCTACCCGGAGGGCACCTGCGCCGAGGCGGGGGCGATCGCCGCGATGGTGGCGGCAGGCGAGACACGGCTGACAGAGGTGGCGGTCATCGCCGACAGCCCGTCCCCCGTCCCGCCCTGCGGCGGCTGCCGCCAGAAACTGGCGGAGTTCGGCGACCGCGACGTCACCGTCACGCTCGCCACCACCGATGGTGCCACCATGACCACGACCATCGGCGACCTGCTGCCCGGCAGCTTCACTGCCGCCCATATGGACCGCGCCTGACACATGGACGCGCGGACGATCATCGGCTGCCTGCGGGATGGCGGCACGCCAGCGCCGGATGAACTGTCATGGTTCGCGCGCGGCCTTGCCTCGGGTGAAGTCACCGACGCGCAGGCGGGGGCCTTTGCGATGGCGGTTGTGCTCAAAGGGCTTGGCCCCGGCGGGCGCGTGGCCCTGACAAAGGCCATGCGCGACAGCGGGCGGGTGCTGACCTGGGATCTGCCCGGACCCGTCATCGACAAGCATTCGACGGGCGGCGTCGGCGACTGCATCTCGCTGATGCTCGCTCCCGCGCTCGCCGCCTGCGGGGCCTATGTGCCGATGATCTCGGGCCGCGGCCTCGGGCATACCGGCGGCACGCTGGACAAGCTGGAAGCTATTCCGGGCTACCGCACCAACGTGCTGACCGAAGACCTGCAGAACCTCGTCGGCGACATCGGCTGCGCGATTGTCGGGGCCAGTTCCGACATCGCCCCCGCCGACCGGCGGCTCTATGCGGTGCGCGACGTCACCGCGACGGTTGAAAGCATCGACCTGATCACCGCGTCGATCCTGTCGAAAAAACTGGCGGCGGGGCTGGACGCGCTGGTGCTTGACGTCAAGGTCGGCTCTGGCGCGTTCATGAAGACGCTGGCCGATGCCGAGGCGCTGGCCGCAGCGCTGGTCGAAACCGCGCGTCAGGCGGGGTGCCGCACCTCGGCCCTGCTGACGGACATGAGCCAGCCGCTTGCCACGGCGGCGGGCAACGCGCTGGAAGTGATCGAGGTGATGGAGACGCTGACCGGCTCTGCGGTCAACCACGCGCTGATGGAGGTGACGACGGCATTGGGCGGCGAGGTTCTGCACCAGTCGGGCCTGGCCGCCGACCCCGAGGACGGCGCGGTGATGATCGAGGAGGCGCTGCAATCCGGCCGCGCGGCCGAGATCTTCGGCGACATGGTCGCCTCGCTGGGCGGTCCGTCGGATTTCGTGGAACGCTACCCCGACCGGCTGCCCGCCGCCACCGTGATGCAGGAGGTGCTTCCGGAGGTGACGGGCGATGTCGCGTCGATCGACACGTATGCCATCGGCATGGCGGTCGTTCACCTCGGCGGCGGCCGCCTGCGCGACGGCGAACGGATCAACCCGACCGTGGGGTTCTCGGACCTGCTGGCCCTGGGCGAGGAAATGACGCTGACACGCCCCCTGGGCATGGTGCATGCCGCGACCGTCGCCGATGCCGAACGCGCGGCGGCGGTGCTGCGGGCGGCCTATGTCGCGGGCGACGCGCCGGACGAGGTGACGCCGCTGATCATCGGACGGGTCGGATAGTGGCCCGCGCCTTCCTGATCGTGATGGATTCGGCCGGTATCGGCGGCGCGCCGGACGCGGGGACGTTCTTCAACGGGGCGGTGCCGGATACCGGGGCCAACACGCTGGGCCATATCGCGGCCGCCTGCGCGGATGGCCGGGCGGAGGCGGGGCGGTCGGGGGCCTTGCAGATGCCGGTGCTCGACGCGCTGGGCCTCGGCGCGGCGATCCGGCTGGCTTCAGGCCTTGATGCGCCCGGTCTCGGTGCCGCGCCAGAGGGCCGCTGGGGCGCCGCGACGGAGGTCTCGCGCGGCAAGGACACGCCGTCGGGGCACTGGGAACTGGCGGGCGTGCCGGTGCCGTGGGACTGGCATTATTTCCCCGACACGCAGCCCGCCTTCCCGCCCGACCTGATGGCGCTGGCCGCGCGGCTGGCGGGGACCGGGGGCACCCTTGGCAACTGCCACGCCTCGGGCGTGCCGATCATCGAGGAACACTGCGCCGAACATATGCGGACCGGCTGGCCGATCTGCTACACCAGTGCCGACAGCGTCTTCCAGATCGCCGCACATGAGGAAACCTTCGGGCTGGAGCGTCTGCTGAAGCTGTGTCAGGACCTTGCGCCCACCCTGCACGCGATGAAGGTTGGCCGGGTCATCGCGCGTCCCTTCACAGGCGGCCCCGGCAACTTCAGACGCACGCCGAACCGGCATGACTATGCCATCCTGCCGCCCGCGCCGACGCTGCTCGACTGGGTCGCGGGGGCAGGGTGCGCGACATTCGGCATCGGCAAGATCGGCGACATCTTCTCGATGCAGGGCATCGGCGAGTTGCGCAAGGGCAAGTCCGACGCGGACCTGATGGGCCATCTGCACGCCCTGGCGGATGAGGCACCTGACGGCTCGCTGACCTTTGCGAACTTCGTCGAATTCGACAGCCTCTACGGACACCGCCGCGACGTGTCGGGTTATGCCCGCGCGCTGGAATGGTTCGACGCGCAGGCGGGGGCATTCCTGTCCCGCCTGCGCCCCGGCGATCTGGCGGTGTTCACCGCCGATCATGGCAACGACCCGACCTTTGCCGGAACGGACCACACGCGCGAACGGGTGCCGGTTCTGGTGCATGGGGCAGGGACGGGCAGTATCGGGCAGGTCGCCTTCGCCGATGTCGGCGTGTCGCGTCGCCGCGTGGCTGGGAGTTCCGGCCCAGGGGCCGGGGCGGAGCTTCCTGTGACCATCGCCACCCTGCCCAAGATCGAACTCCACCTGCATCTGGAAGGCGCGGCCCCGCCCGCCTTCATCAGGGGGCTGGCGCAGGAAAAGAAGATGGACCTGACGGGCCTGTTCGCGCCCGACGGCAGCTATGCGATCAATGACTTCTGGCATTTCCTGAAGGTCTACGAGGCCGCCTGCACAACCCTGCAAAGCCCGATGGACTTTCACCGCCTGACGCTCGCCGTGCTCGAGGAAAGTGCGGCCAGCGGGGTCATCTATTCCGAAACCTTCCTGTCCCCCGACTTCTGCGGAAACCGCGACCTGTCCGCGTGGCGCGAATACCTGCATGCGATCCGCGAGGCGGCGGACATCGCCGAACGCAGCATGGGCATCACGCTGCGCGGCATCGTCACCGCCATCCGGCATTTCGGCCCGGACAAGGCGCGCGAAACCGCGCTGTGTGCGGCCGAAACGGCGGGCGATTTCATCACCGGATTCGGACTGGCCGGGGATGAAAAGATCGGACATCCCAAGGACTTCCGCTGGTCTTTTGATATGGCGCGCGAAGCTGGGTTGCGCCTGACCTGTCATGCAGGCGAATGGGGCGGGCCGGCATCCGTCCGCGATGCGATCCGCGATCTGGAGGTCGAACGCATCGGCCATGGCGTCCGCGCCATCGAGGACATGGCCGTGGTGGACGAGATCGCGGAAAAAGGCATCGTGCTCGAATGCTGCCCCGGATCGAACATCGCCCTTGGCATCTACCCGAACTGGCGCGCGCATCCCATCGCCCGGCTGCACGACCGGGGCGTCAAGGTCACGATCTCCACGGACGACCCGCCCTATTTCCACACGACGATGGCGCGCGAATACGACCGGCTGCACGATGCCTTCGACTGGGATGTCGGCATGTTCCGCGACATCGCCCGGACCTCGATCACCGCCGCCTTCTGTGATGCAGGAACGCGTGACAGGATACTGAAAGGACTGGAGAATCCCGATGCCTGACCACCTGACCCTCGTCGCGCACCCGCTGGTGCAGCACAAACTGACCCTGATGCGTGAAAAGGACACCTCGACCGCGTCCTTCCGGCAGCTTCTGCGCGAGATCAGCCTGCTTCTGGCCTATGAGGTGACGCGCGACCTGCCGATGACGACCAAGCGGATCGAAACACCGCTCTGCGAGATGGACGCGCCGATGATCGAGGGCAAGAAGCTGGCGCTGGTATCGATCCTCCGGGCGGGAAACGGGCTTGCTGGACGGGATACTGGAGCTGATCCCTGCGGCGCGGGTGGGCTTCATCGGGCTTTACCGCGACCACGAGACGCTGCAGCCGGTGCAGTACTATTTCAAGGTTCCGACCCAGCTTGAGGACCGCGTCGTGATCGTGGTCGACCCGATGCTGGCGACCGGGAATTCGTCTGTCGCTGCTGTCGATCTGCTGAAGAAGGCGGGGGCCGTGAACATCCGCTTCCTGTGCCTGCTGGCGGCACCCGAGGGCATCGCGCGGATGAAGGCGGCGCATCCCGATGTGCCCATCGTCACGGCGGCGGTCGACAGCCACCTGAACGACCACGGCTATATCGTGCCGGGTCTGGGCGATGCGGGCGACCGGATGTTCGGGACCAAATAGGGCGGCTTTGACTCGGGGATTGGCTTGGCGGATAGTGCCGGGCCAAAGCGGCAGAAGAAACGGACGGGGCGGATATGCGCAGCAAACTGAACCACTTGGCTGTGTGGCTTGCGCTCGGCCTCGGATCGGGGGCGCTGGCCCAGAGCCTGAGCGAGATCACCGGCCCGGCAGAGATACCGCCCGCAAGCTATCAGGGCGCGCAGTATGTCGACAGCAAGGGCTGCGTCTTTGTGCGCGCCGGATTCGGCGGCACGGTGTCCTGGGTGCCGCGCGTCCGGCAGGACCGGACAGTGATCTGCGGCCAGACACCGACGCTCGGCCAGGCTGCGGCGGCGCCCGCCGCCGAACCGGCCCCGGCCCCCGTTGCCGCCGCCCCGCAGCCGGCCGTGGCAGCGCCCGTGGCGACGGCGGCACCGCCGGTCGTCATGGCGAAGCCCGTGGCTCCGAGGCGCAAGGTCAGGCGCGCTGCGGAACCGTCAGGCGACACGACTGCGGCCCCCGTGCGCATCGTCGCCGTCGCCACCGTCACGGGTGCCGCGCAATGCGCCGACGACGCTGCCACCGCCGAACGCTACATCCTGTCCGACGGGCGGCGCGTCACCCGCTGCGGTCCCCCCGTCGCGGACCCGGTGCGCTATCTGAACGGGCTGAAGATGGCGGGGCTGCGCGTGGTGCGCGACGGGGCCGGGACGACGGGAAAACCCTTCGAGCGGACGGCTGCCATCGACAGCACGCCGCCGCCGAAAGGCTTCAAACCCGCCTGGGACGACGACCGCCTGAACCCGCTGCGCGGCATCGGAACGAAACCGACTGCCCCGACAGGCGCGACGGCCTCCGCGGGCCGCTTTTACATCCAGGTCGGCGCCTTCGGCGTCGCGGCGAATGCGGATGGTGCCGCCGAGACGATCGGCGCGCTTGGCCTGCCTTCGGCGCGCGAAGGTCAGCGCGGCCTGACGGCGGTGCTGGCAGGACCTTTCGCATCGGCCTCGGATGCCGCCGACGCCCTGCGTCGGCTGCGCGGCTCAGGCTTCCCCGAGGCGTTTATCCGCTGAGCAGACCCGTTTCGACGCGGTTGTGATGGGAACACGTCAGCCGCGTCGAAAAGACTTGTTCTCAGGCTCGGGAAGCCGTGCTTAAACTCCCCGCACGTTTGGGAGGACGCCAATGACAACAGTGAGTATGACCGTGAACGGCCGCGCCGTGTCCGGCGCAGTGGAGGGCCGCACGCTTCTGGTGCAGTTTCTGCGCGACGAGCTTGCATCTGACCGGGACGCATGTCGGCTGCGACACCTCGCAATGCGGTGCCTGCGTCGTTCATGTGAACGGCGAGGCGGTCAAGGCCTGCACGGTGTTCGCGGCGGATGTGGACGGGGCCAAGGTCACGACCATCGAGGGGATGGCGAACGCCGACGGGTCAGCTTGGCAGGATCCAGCAGGCGTTCCAGGATCACCACGGGCTGCAATGCGGCTTCTGCACGCCGGGCATGGTGATGTCGGCGGCGGCGCTGCTGAAGGACAATCCGAAACCGACCGAGATGCAGATACGCCATTACCTTGAAGGCAACATCTGCCGCTGCACGGGGTATCACAACATCGTCAAGGCGATCCTGGCCGCATCGGGCCAGAGTGTCGCCAGCATCGCCGCAGAGTAGGGGGCCGGGACCATGCCGAAGGATCACGGGATAGGCGCGCCCCTCAAGCGCCGCGAGGATTTCCGCTTTCTCACCGGGCGCGGCAGGTACATCGACGATATGAATCGTCCGGGTCAGGCCCATGTGCAGTTCCTGCGCTCCAGTGTCGCCCACGGGCGCATCCGCAGCCTCGACACGGCCAAGGCGGCAGCCATGCCGGGGGTGATTGCCATTCTCACCGGCGACGACTTCAAGGCCAAGGGCGGCCTCATCACCGCCTGGGGCGTGACCAGCCGCGACGGCAGCGCGCAGCAGGAGCCGCGCCATCCGATCCTTGCCGAAGGGGTCGTGCGGCATGTGGGCGAGCCCATCGCCGGGGTGATCGCCGAGACCGCCGATCAGGCGCGCGATGCGGTGGAAGCCATCGTCTGCGACATCGACGAGCTGCCCGCCGTGGTCGATATGCGCGACGCGCTGGCCGAGGGTGCCGTCAAGGTGCACGAATCCCTCACGTCCAACCTCTGCTTCGACTGGGGGTTCATCGAGGACAACAAGGCGGCGGTCGACGAGGCCTTTTCCAAGGCGCATCATGTCACGACGCTGGAACTTGTGAACCAGAGGCTGGTTGCCAATGCGATAGAGCCGAGGGCGGCGATCGGCGACTACGACCGCGGCATGGACCAGTACACGCTCTACACGACCAGCCAGAACCCGCATGTGATCCGCCTCGTCATGGGCGCGTTCACGCTGCAGATCCCGGAGCATAAGCTGCGCGTTGTCGCCCCGGACGTCGGCGGCGGCTTCGGCTCGAAGATCATGAACTACAACGAAGAGGCCTTCGTCACCCATGCCTCGCAGGTTGTGGGGCGACCGGTGAAATGGACGGCGGCACGGTCGGAAGTCCTTCGTGACCGACGCGCAGGGCCGCGATCACGTGACGAAGATCCAGCTCGCCCTCGACAAGGACGGCATGTTCCTCGCGCTCCGGACCGAGACTCTGGCGAACATGGGGGCCTATCTGCGCCTCTTCGCCACTGTGACGCCCACCTACCTGCACGGCCCGACGATGGCCGGCCCCTACCGCACGCCGCTTGTCTACGTGAACGTGAAGGCGGTGTTCACGAATACCGTGCCGGTCGATGCCTATCGCGGCGCTGGGCGGCCGGAGACGACGTACCAGTGCGAACGTCTCGTGGACAAGGCGGCGCGCGAGATGGGCATCGACCCCGTCGATCTGCGGCGGCGCAACTTCATCCGGCCCGAGGAATTCCCGTATCAGACGCCGCTCGCCGTCGTTTACGACAGCGGGAACCACCACGCGACGCTCGATAAGGTGCTCGAGATTTCCGACTATGCGGGCTTTGGCAAGCGCGCCCAGGAAAGCACCAAACGCGGCCGTCTGCGCGGCGTCGGGCTTGCGACCTGGGTCGAGGCATCAGGTCTCGCCCCGTCGCAGCTGATCGGACAGCTCGGCGCGCGCGCCGGGCTCTACGAAAGCGCGAGCGTCCGGGTGAACCCGACCGGCGGCATATCGGTCATGACCGGCACGCACAGCCACGGACAGGGACACGAGACGGCCTTCACCCAGATCGTCTCGGAACTGCTCGGAATCGACGAAAGCCTGATCGAGCATGTGCATGGCGATACCGCCAACACGCCCTTCGGCATGGGGTCCTACGGCTCGCGCTCTGCTGCGGTCGGCGGGTCGGCGGTGCACCGCGCGACAGAAAAGATCGTCGCCAAGGCCAAGAAGATCGCGGCCCACCTGCTTGAGGCGTCCGAGACCGACATAGAGGTCAAGGACGGCGTCTTCTCTGTCGCGGGCACCGACAAATCGGTGCCTTGGGCCACGGTGGCGCTGACGGCCTACGTTCCGCACAAATACCCGGAAAATCTCGAACCGGGTCTTGAGGAAACGGCCTTCTACGATCCGTCGAACTTCGTCTACCCGGCTGGTGCCTATCTTTGCGAGGTGGAGGTCGATCAGGCGACCGGGCAGGTCGAGGTTGTGAGCTTCGCGGCTGCCGACGATTTCGGCCGGGTCATCAACCCGCTGATCGTCGAGGGGCAGCAGCATGGCGGCCTTGCGCAGGGGATCGGGCAGGCGCTGCTGGAGCACGCAGTCTATGACAGGAACGGGCAGCTCCTGACCGGCAGCTTCATGGACTATGCCATGCCTCGGGCCGGGGACTTGCCTGCGTTCCGCGTCGATCATTCCTGCGTGACGCTCTGCACGCACAATCCGCTGGGCGTGAAGGGCTGCGGCGAGGCGGGGGCCATCGGCTCGCCGCCTGCCGTGGTGAACGCGGTCATCGACGCGCTGCACCGCGCGGGGATGACACATGTGACGCATATCGACATGCCGGTCAGCCCGTCGCGGGTCTGGGCGGCGATGCAAGCCTGAACGGGAACAAAGCCATGTATTCATTCGACTTCGTAAAGGCCAAATCGATAGCGGAAGCAGCCAAGGCGCTGACGCAGGAAGACGCGCAGGCGCTGGGCGGCGGTCAGACGCTGATCCCGACGCTGAAGGCGCGGCTTGCCTCGCCGTCCGTTCTGGTCAGCCTGAACGGCATCGCCGAGATGATCGGCGTCTGCGTCGCCGATGACGGATCGCTCGCCATCGGCGGGGCGACGCCCCACGCGACCGTCGCGCGCGAGGCGGCAAAGACCTATCCGGCGCTGGCGGCACTTGCGGGCGGTATCGGCGACCCGGCAGTGCGCAACCGGGGCACCATCGGCGGGTCGCTTGCCAACAATGACCCGGCGGCCTGCTATCCGGCGGCCGTCCTGGCCTCGGGTGCGACCATCGTCACCAACAAGCGGCGGATCGCGGCGGACGACTACTTCCGGGGCATGTTCGAAACCGCGCTCGACGCGGGCGAGATCATCACCGAGGTCCGCTTTCCGATCCCGGACAAGGCGAACTACCAGAAGTTCGTTCAGCCCGCATCGCGCTTCGCCCTGACCGGGGTGTTCGTGGCCAAGGGCAAATCAGGCGTCCGCGTCGCGGTGACGGGCGCGTCGGAAGGCGGGGTGTTCCGCTGGACCGAGGCGGAACAGGCGCT
This sequence comes from uncultured Alphaproteobacteria bacterium, assembly GCA_963738635.1. Classification (GTDB taxonomy): domain Bacteria; phylum Pseudomonadota; class Alphaproteobacteria; order Rhodobacterales; family Rhodobacteraceae; genus JAOADN01. Next base: position 61,229 of record CAVTXE010000013.1, read on the forward strand.
GTCGGCGAATTTTACGGCGGATGCCGTGAAAGGGTTGAAAGCCAAGTCCAAAGGAATGATCGGCGATCTGCACGGCACGCCGGAATACCGGGCGCATCTGATCGGCGTTCTGACCGCCCGGGCCGTCGCCGCCGCAGGTTAAGTCACCTCGCGATGACCCCGGCGCTTCGGTGCCGGTGTCAGCCGCCGCAGATGCCCTGCAGCGCCACCCAGTCGGCGTCGTCCAGAACGGGCGATGGCGGCGGTGTCGTGCGGAACGGGTCTGCGGCTGTCAGCACTTCTGCGAACCCGGCGCCATCGGACCCGAGTGTCTCGGCATAGGGCGTGGCCGACACCCCCGCCGCACCGAACCTCCCGGCCAGATCGTCCGGCGACAGAGCTGCCTGCGGGGCCGCGACCAGCACCTCGGCATAGCCGATCAGCCGGTCCTTCGGCAGATCGCCGGTTGTCAGCAACCGGAATGCCGGGCCGACACCGGTCCAGCGCAGCAGGCTTCGCAGCGGATCGGCGGCCTCTGACCGCGCGACTTCGGCCAGGACATGCCCGGCCAGAACATCGGCCGAGCTCTGCCCCTCGACCAGATCGCGCCCGATCAGGATGTAGCCCCCCGGCAGATGCCGCGCGCCTTTCAGGCCGGACCCGAGCACGACCAGCTTCTCGCCGCTTTCCGCACCCAGCACCCGAAGACGCAGCCGTTCCAGCGCCTGCCGCCCCTCGGGTGCCGCACAGGCCGTCCCTGAAATCCGGAAGACATCGCCCAGCAGGTCCTGCCCGATGGTGACGCGCTTGGCCTCGGGGACGACGCTTGCCGTATGCGACAGGATCACCCCCGGCAGCCAGAACAACGCCACCGCCGCCACCGCGACGAGCCCCCCGGTCAGAAGCCCCAGGCGCAGCCGCCCCGGATGCGGCTTTCGGGCCTCGATCAGGCTATGGACCTTGCCAAGGGCCGCGATCATCGCGTCGTCGGCAAGTTCAAGTTCTTCGGTCGTGTCGGCGTCGGGCGCATAGATGGCCGGGCGCTCGCCGGGATTGCACCGGGTGATCGCGGGCAACGACCAGTGCGCCAGCGCCAGGCCGCTGCGGCTGTCGGATATGACAAGCGTCGCATCGCCGAACACGGCGATCACGTCGCGCCGCTGGTCGCCCGCGCGCTCGCGCCAGAGCGCCGGGCATTCCAGCCGCTGGTATTCCGATAGCGCCGTCATGGATGCGGCGGGCCTGCTCTTGCCTCTGTCGGGTGCAAGGATAGCCGCAAGTGACCGGGCGGACAATGCGCGCGCCGATCATTCAACCCGCGCGCGAAGTCCCTACCGCCGCCGGTCGCGGCGCGAGGACATCGGCTGGAAGGCGACGCCCACATGCGCCTCGCAATAGGGCTTGCCCGGCGTCGCCGACAGACCGCAGAACCAGAAGTCGTCGGTCGCCGGATCGCCGATCGGCCATTTGCAGGTCCGCTCGGTCAGCTCCATCAGGCTGATCCGTTTGGCCTTCTTCTCGACCTCGCGGACCGATGCCAGGGCTTCGGGGCTGATCTCGTTGGCCGAAGGCTGCGGCGGCAGGGGCTGGCCCGCCGGGATGATCGGCTTGCGCAGCGACACCGGCTGCGCCGCCGCCGACATCGGCGCGGCATCGGGGCGGGGGGCTGCGGCGGGCTGCGGTGCGGCGGGGCGCGCCTCGGGCCGGACCGCGGCGCGGGGCGCGGCGGGGGCCGCCGCTTCGGCGCGGACCGGTTCCGATTTGGCGGGGGCCTCGGGCAGGTCGCCGCCGTCGCTGCCGCCGACGCGGTTCGACAGGCCGAGGCGATGCACCTTGCCGATCACCGCGTTGCGCGTGACGCCGCCCAGTTCCTTGGCGATCTGGCTGGCCGACTGGCCCTCGGTCCACATCCTGCGCAGCAGTTCAACGCGTTCGTCAGTCCAGGACATGGCAGCTTCCTTGCAAGCGTTTGGCGGCCCCTGCGTCCATTCCGGGCCTCGCCTCAGGCGCAGCCACGGCAGAATTCCAAGCGGGACAGTGCGAGATACAATCCCGACGCCCGGGTTTCAAGCGATTACCGCAGATGAAGCCTGCATCGCGGCATGGAATTGACAGACATCGCCGCCACGGCTATCCCGAAAGCATGACGATCCAGTCCGCCCTTCGCCGCCTGAACCGACGCCGCGCCTGATCCCGCGCGCGTCCTTCGTCGTCCCTTCACCCTTTCGTTGACTTGGCCCCCTGCCTTTGGCACGGATTGGCCTTCGCCCCCCGGAGCATCGCCATGATCCCTGCCGTCCTTCCGACCTACAACCGTGCGCCCCTGTCCTTCACGCATGGCGAAGGGTGCTGGCTGACCACATCCGACGGCATACGATACCTCGACCTCGGCGCGGGCATCGCGGTCAACGCGCTGGGCCATGCGAACCCCGACCTGATCGCCGCGCTGACGGCGCAGGCGGGCAAGGTCTGGCATGTCTCGAACCTCTACCAGATCCCCGAACAGGAACGGCTGGCGGCGCTGCTGGTCGAGCATACGTTTGCCGACACCGCCTTCATCACCAATTCCGGGACCGAGGCGGCGGAACTGGCGATCAAGATGGCGCGGAAATACTGGCATGAGGCGGGTGATCCGGATCGGATCCAGATCATCACCTTCGATGGGTCGTTCCACGGCCGGTCCACCGGGGCCATCGCGGCGGCGGGGTCCGAGAAGATGGTCAAGGGCTTCGGCCCGCTGATGCCGGGCTTCACGCATCTGAAATGGGGCGACCATGACGCCCTGCGCGCCGCTCTGACGGACCGCACGGCGGCGGTGATGGTCGAGCCGATTCAGGGCGAGGGTGGCATCCGCGCGATGCCCGACGCCTGCCTGAAGGGCCTGCGCGACATGTGCGACGAAACCGGCTGCTCTGATGATCCTGGACGAGGTGCAGTGCGGCATGGGCCGCACCGGACGGCTGTTCGCGCATGAATGGGCGGGGGTCACGCCCGACATCATGATGGTCGCCAAGGGCATCGGCGGCGGCTTTCCCATCGGCGCGGTGCTGGCGACGGAAAACGCCGCGCGCGGCATGGTGGCGGGCACGCATGGGTCCACCTACGGCGGCAACCCGCTCGGCTGCGCCGTCGCTGCGCGGTGATGGAGATCATCGCCGATGACGCTTTCCTCGCCGAAGTGAACCGAAAGGGCGGCCTGTTCCGGCAGCGGCTGGAGGGGCTGGTCGCCGCGCATCCGGACATCTTCGAAGCGGTGCGCGGGCAGGGCCTGATGCTGGGCCTGAAATGCCGGATCGCCCCGGCCGATGTGGTCACGGCGGGCTACGGCGCGCATGTCCTTGTCATTCCGGCCGCCGACAATGTCGTGCGCATCCTGCCGCCGCTGAAGATCACGGATGACGAGATCGCCGAGGCCGTCGCGCGCCTCGACCGCGCCGCTGCGACCCTGACCGCGAAGGCCGCGTGATGCAGCATTTCCTCGACATCCACATCACCGACCCCGCCGACCTGCGCGGCATGATCGACAACGCCCGCGCGATGAAGACCGCGCGGAACGGGCGGCCCAAGGGCATGGCCGACGACGACCAGCCGCTGGCGGGCCGCATGGTCGCGCTGATCTTCGAGAAGCCCTCGACCCGGACCCGCGTCAGCTTCGACGTGGGCGTCCGGCAGATGGGCGGGCAGACGATGGTGCTGTCCGGCAAGGAGATGCAGCTTGGCCATGGCGAGACCATCGCCGACACCGCGCGCGTGCTGTCGCGCTATGTCGACCTGATCATGATCCGCACCTTCGAGGAAGCGACGCTGCTGGAGATGGCCGAACACGCGACGGTGCCGGTCATCAACGGCCTGACGAACCGCACGCATCCCTGCCAGATCATGGCCGACGTGATGACCTACGAGGAACATCGCGGGCCGATCAAGGGGCGCAAGGTCGTCTGGTCGGGCGACGGCAACAACGTCTGCGCGTCCTTCATCCACGCGGCGGGGCAGTTCGGCTTCGACTTCACCTTCACCGGGCCCGAAACGCTGGACCCCGAACGCCAGTGGCTCGACTTCGCGCGGGGGCGGGGGGTCCGGGCGGAGATCACGCGCGACCCGGTCGCGGCCGTGACGGGGGCGGACCTGGTGGTGACGGATACCTGGGTTTCGATGCACGACCCTGAATCCGCCCGCGAACGCCGCCACAACCAGCTGCGCGGCTATCAGGTGAACGAGGCGCTGATGGCCCATGCCAAGCCCGACGCCCTGTTCATGCACTGCCTGCCCGCGCACCGGAACGACGAGGCGACAAGCGCCGTGATGGACGGCCCGCATTCGGTGGTGTTCGACGAGGCCGAGAACCGGCTGCACGCGCAGAAGGCGGTGATGCGGTGGTGCCTGGGGGTGTGAGCGGTCAAGATTGAGACGAACCGGAACTCGAGCGTCCGCCTGAGACCGATCAGTGCCGTCCGATGCGGACGCGCGGGCGGCGTTGGGAGTTTCGTCCGAGTATCGAACCGCATGTACGGTGCCCTGACTGAAAGCACGCCGATCATGACCCGAAGCCAGGCGACGCGCTGGCTGCATCGCCTTCAGAGACACCCCAACGCCTGGATCGTGGAAGCGGATGGCAAACTTGTCGGCGAAGCCCGGTTGGACAACCTCGACGACAACGGACCGCCGCGCCCGGTTCGGCTATCGGCCTTTACCATGAGAGCCATCTTGGCCGCCGCATCGGCCGCAAGGCAATCGATCTGGTTCTGGCACAGGGCTTCGGACCCTTGGGACTGCACCGGATCGACCTCCGCGTCCTGGCCTATAATGCCAGGGCGATCCGGTGCTATGAGGCCTGCGGTTTTGTTCGTGAAGGCATCGAGAGGGACTCCGCCTTTGTCGACGGCAGATGGCAGGACGACTGGATTATGGCGATCCTCGAACACGAATACCGCGCGCGCGTTCTGAAAAGCGACGCCTAGAACGGCCCGCCTTCGGTGGTGTTCGACGAGGCGGAAAACCGGCTGCACGCGCAGAAGGCGGTGATGAAGTGGTAGCTGGGAGTTTGGGCCGGATCGAAAATATTCAGCATTGTTAACAGGTTTGCCACGCCCTGGTGCCTGAGAGATGGCGAATTTACGCCCTGAAGACCCGCTCGCGGTCTAAACTGTGCTAGAGCAAGGAACGGAATTCCAAGCACAGGAGCATTGTCATGTTGCCATTCTCTTTCCCGGCAACGAACGCCACATCACCTTTTGCAGCAATGAAATCCAGTCATCCTTGCCTTCGGGTGCCTGACCGCCAGTCGGCTTTGGACTGGTATGTCAGAGTGTTCGATTTTCGGGTCGTCAAGGAATGGTCGGGGCCAAATGGTATCGAGCTTGCGTATCTGGCCGCGCCTGGCGACAACGCATCCTTGATCGAAATCATCGGCGGCAACGCGACGGACATGGAGCCCCATTGCCAGCCGATTTCTGGGAGACCTTTGGACCTTGCCGCTATCACCATTTTGCATTCTCGGTTCCAAGTCACGAGCGCGCACTTGCGACGCTGCGTGAGCGGGGGGTAACAATATTCCAGGGGCCGTTCGAGGTCCCGGAACTGGGGTACAGCGTGGCTTTCGTCGCTGACCCATGGGGCAATCTGATAGAATTGGTGGAACTGCCGGAATAGCGTCTGACACCAGGATCGACTGTGTTGGTGCAACAGAGTCTTCAACCGAAGTCCTCTTGTAACCAGCGTTCCTTTACCCCACCCGATGCTTCAGCACGACCGGCAGGACAAGGTCTTCCTCATCTGTCAGGTGGCGCACCAACAGGCGGTCGAAGTCGGTAAGGTCGGTCAGAAACCGCGCAGCCTTGTCGCGCTGACGGCGCTCATCCGCCTCATGCAGCACCGCATTCGCGCCCTTGGCGAACCGGTCGATCAGCGCGTGCAGCGCGTGGTGGTCGGCGTCCAGCATGTCGAAACCCCGCGCGATGCGGGGTTCCAGCCGGGCAAGTTCGGGGAAATAGGCGTCATCCTCGATCCGGTGATGGCCGATCAGGTCGCCGAGCAGGCGTGAGCCAAGATGCGGACAGGCGGCGGGCGTGGTCGTCGGGCGCGAGCCTGCGGTCGATGCGGGCCTGCGCGTCGTCCGTGAGCGCGGTCAGCATCCGGCGGAAGCCGAGGTGCCGGTCGAGCCAGAAGGCGGCAAGCCCGTTGAAGTCGCGGTGATCCGGCCAGCTTTCGCGCGGATAGCCGGCCAGGATCAGGCGGAATTCGTCGGGCAGGCCCGTGCGCGTGGCAAGGGTCAGGTCGGTCGGCGCAGGGTCAGGCACGTCGGTCATCCTTGGCACGGTATCGGGGATTCCCGGCGGGTTGAAGCCGCGCTTGTCCCTGGCCAGGCTGTCCGGCTTGCTGCGCGCCCCGGCCCGTGCCACAACCCCCGCGACCCAGTCCTGACCCCCGGAGCCCCTATGCACGCCCAGTCCGTCGCCCCGATGTCGCATCTGCTTGCTGCCTTGGCGAAAGTCCTGACCAAGGCCGAAGCGCATTGCGAGGCGCGGAAGATCGACCCCTCCGCGATCCTGACAGCGCGGCTGTTCCCGGACATGTTCACCTTGACGCGCCAGGTGCAGCTGGTCGACGGACTTCGCCAAGGGCCCTGCGGCGCGGCTGGCCGGGCTGCCGGTGCCCGTCCTATGAGGATACCGAGGTGACGTTCGCCGAGCTTCAGGCGCGGATCGCGAAGACGCTGGCATTCCTCGCGACCGTGACGCCGGCGATGCTGGAGGGCGCTGCGGCACGTGAGCGTGACGTTCAAGGCGCGGGGGCAGGAGATGACGCTGCCGGGGCAGACCTATTTCAGCATGGCCGCGCAGCCGAACTTCTTTTTCCACCTGACGACCGCCTACAACATCCTGCGGCATAACGGGGTCGACCTCGGCAAGGGCGACTTCATCGGGCGCTGAGCGAACAGCCCCGGAGTGAAGCGCGGCTGCCGCAGTCCGGGAACCGTGAAGGCGGCGGGAACCGCAGCGACCGTGCGGATGGTATTTTCCCGAGAGCCTGACAAGTCAGGTGGGCGCCAGATACCGGGACCAGGATCCCGGCAGAGCCAGCCCCCTCAGGAATGGTTATCGGCCACTGGAAAAAAGTCCGACACGAGAAGAGCAGAACCCGCCACCTCTCTAGATAGGCGCGTCATGCGGACCCGGCAAGTGTCCGTTAAGGCGGTCAGCGCCCCGGCGCGTTCAGAAGCTGCGTCCGCTTCTTGATGAAGATCACCGCGATTTCGGCAACCGAGGCGGCGGCCATGATCCACAGCCACTCCGGCTCGAACGGTTCCACCGACCCGCCCAGCAGATGCAGGCCCAGTTCAACGAGGAACAGCATCAGGATCGCGCCGTAGACCGAGGGATGCTCGCGTCGGATGACCGAGCGGAGCGAGAATGTCATATCGGATCGGACCCATCCCGACAGGCGCGGAACGAAGGCCGGTGTCCGGGCGGCCCAGTCCGTGTAGGCGACGCCGAATTTTTCGGCCAGGAAGGCCTCTTCCGCAGCGATGATGCGTTCATAGTAGAACAGCAGGACCATCGCCATGGCCAGCACCAGAAACACGCTCTGCGTGAACAGGGCGACGCCCAGATACATCACGCAGTTGCCGAGATAGAGCGGATTGCGCACCAGCGAGTATATTCCCGTGGTGTTCAGGACCGAGGCGATCTGTCCCGGTTGTGTTGCGCCCGGACGTGCCGCGCGGCACGAAGCCCACGGTCGCGATCCGCAGCGCCTCGCCCGCCGCGACCATCAGGATCGCCAGCCCCTCGATCAGATCGCCGGTCAGGTCGCCGAACTGCGTCTCGATCTGTTCGCCCTGCAGGACGGACCACAGGATGAACGGCATGAAGGCCAGCGGCAGATAGCTGCGCCACCGGAACAGCCGGTCGCCGGACTTCGCCATCTGGTCTCGGATGAGCATCTGTTCCGGCCCTCTGATTTCAGCGTCCCATAGAAGGAATCCCGGACTTCGGCAATCATGCTTCTGTCGGAGCATGCGGTTCTGCTGGACAGATGTTCACTCTCTGTTCATTATTTCGCCATGCTTGGCACAATGACCGAGTCTCAGATTGCGATGATGCCCGGCCAGCTTCTGGCGCGCGGGGTGGCGCGGCATCTGCTGGGCCACGGCTTCGTGACGGTCGAGGAATTCATCCCCGCGCCCGGGATTGCGGGTCGATGTGCTGGCGATCGGCCCGCGGGGCGAGGTCTGGGTCGTGGAGTGCAAATCCGGCCGGGCCGATTTCCTGTCCGATCACAAATGGCAGGGCTATCTGGACTGGTGCGACCGCTTTTTCTGGGCCGTGGACGGCGATTTCCCGACCGAACTGCTGCCCGACGCGACCGGTCTGATCCTCGCCGATGCCTACGATGCCGAAATCGTCCGGCTGGGTCCGGAAACGCCGCTGGCCGGGGCGCGGCGCAAAGTGATGCTGCAGAAGTTCGCCCGCCATGCCGCCCTGCGCCTGCAGGTGCTGCGCGATCCCGGCGTCAACGCTTTCGGGGTTTGGACGTAGCGCGCGATCCCATCGCGCGTGCCGCGTCTGCCGCCGCGCGCAGTTCCTCGGCGATTTCCTCGGCCTCTTCCGGCTCGAAGTCCATCGGCAGTTCGACGCCGTTGTCGGCTTCGATATAGATGCGGACCATGCCCTGATCGGTCGGTCCGATCTGGATGTTCGCTGCCACGTCGCTTTGCCTGTCGATGCCCATGACGCCTCTTTCCGCTTGGACCGTCCCTTCGCTACGCCGGTTTTGACCGTCCGGCAAGGCTGCCCGTGCCGCGTCCGCGCCCGGCGGATACGCTTGCATTCATGCCCCGGCAGCGCTACATCGCGCCGCAAGTGCCGACATAGCTCAGTTGGTTAGAGCACCAGATTGTGGATCTGGGGGTCCCCCGTTCGAGCCGGGGTGTCGGTACCATATCCTGACCGCGCATCGGAAACGCCAAACAGGGGCGCAGATCGTGACAGACGCCGGCACCACGGTCATGAAAGTCACGATTGCGGCGGACCCACCGCCGCGCCTGGACAAGGCGCTGGCGCGTGACGTGCCGCCGGGCGCCGCCTTGTCGCGGTCGCGCCTGGCGCGCCTGATCGGCGAAGGTGCGGTCAGCCGGGACGGCATTGTCCTGTCCGACGCCACGGCGCGCGTGTCCGAAGGTGATGTGGTCGAGATTGCATTGGCGGAAGCAGACGACATCGAGGCTGCGCCCGAGGACATTCCCCTGACCGTCGCCTACGAAGATGCCGACCTGATCGTCATCGACAAGCCTGCGGGCATGGTCGTGCATCCGGCGCCGGGACAGTGGTCGGGCACCCTTGTCAACGCGCTGCTGCACCATTGCGGCGACAGTCTGTCGGGCATCGGCGGCGCGCGGCGGCCGGGCATCGTGCACCGGATCGACAAGGATACGTCCGGCCTGCTGGTTGTGGCCAAGACGGACCGGGCGCATCAGGGTCTTGCGGCGCAATTCGAGGATCATTCGGCGCATCGCAGCTATCTTGCCGTGATCCACGGCGTGCCGTCCGCGTCGGACCCGCGGCTGGTCGGGTTGCGCGGCGTGGGGTTCGAACCGGGCGGCGTTCTGCGGATCGCGACGCAGCTTGACCGTCACCCGACCGACCGCCAGCGGCAGGCAGTGGTGACGCAGGGCGGGCGGCATGCCGTGACCCGCGTCCGGGTGATGGAATCCTTCGGCACGCCGCCGGCCGTGTCGCTGGCGGAATGCCGGCTGGAAACCGGCCGGACGCATCAGATACGGGTTCACATGGCGTATGCCGGTCACCCCCTGATCGGCGACCAGACTTATGGCGGTCGCCGCCGCGCCCCGGCCAAAGCCCTTGGCGCGGATGCAGCGGCGGCAGCGGACGCGTTCCCGCGCCAGGCGCTGCATGCCGCGACGCTGGGTTTCGCGCACCCTTTGTCGGGTGCAGCGATGCGCTTTGAATCCGTCCTGCCGCCCGACTTGGCCGGGCTGATTGCCGCGCTGCGGCGGTGACAAAGGCGTGACCATGCTGACACAGGGCTGGCATTCCCGACGGAACGGTATTCATCTTTCGTTAAGCGCGGGATGACAGGGTTCATCCGCGTGAGACGGATGCGCCGGACGGTCTCTTGAAGGGATGCGTTCCGGAACATAGGTCGCACATCCGGTCGCCTGATGAGGGGCCGTGAAAGGGACAGGACATGAGCACTTACGCCAATCTTCCCGCACCCAGCCCCGAACAGGGGCTGAACCGGTACCTGCAGGAAATCCGCAAGTTTCCGCTGCTGGAACCGGAAGAGGAATACATGCTGGCCAAGCGCTGGGCCGAAGCGCAGGACACCGAAGCCGCGCACAAGATGGTGACCTCGCATCTGCGGCTGGCAGCCAAGATCGCGATGGGCTACCGCGGCTACGGCCTGCCGCAGGCCGAGGTGATTTCCGAGGCGAATGTGGGCCTGATGCAGGCGGTCAAGCGCTTCGACCCCGAACGCGGCTTCCGCCTGGCCACCTATGCGATGTGGTGGATCCGGGCATCGATCCAGGAATACATCCTGCGGTCGTGGAGCCTGGTGAAGCTCGGCACGACCTCCGCGCAGAAAAAGCTGTTCTTCAACCTGCGCAAGGCCAAGTCGAAGATCGGCGCGCTGGAGGAGGGCGACCTGCGCCCCGAGAATGTCGCCCGGATCGCGCTTGACCTGAACGTGACCGAGGATGAGGTCATCGCCATGAACCGACGCCTGTCGGGCGGCGACGCATCGCTGAACGCGACGGTCGGGTCGGACGGCGAGACGACCAGCCAGTGGCAGGACTGGCTGGAGGATGAAGATGCGGACCAGGCCGGGAACTATGCCGAGGCCGAGGAACTGGATGCGCGGCGCGAACTCTTGGCGCGGGCGATGGACGCGCTGAACGAACGCGAACGCGACATCCTGATGCAGCGGCGGCTGAAAGATGAACCGGTGACGCTGGAAGACCTGTCCGAACGCTATGACGTCAGCCGCGAGCGCATCCGCCAGATCGAGGTGCGCGCGTTCGAGAAGCTCCAGCACCGCATGCGCGAGCTGGCGCGCGAAAAAGGTATGCTGGAAAGCGCCTGACGCGCGTCGCGGCGTCTGCGGTCGCCCAAGAAACGCAGGGCCGGATGCGATGGCATCCGGCCTTTTTCGTCACAGCACCAGATCGGCCTCGGCCAGTTTGGCGTCGCGTCTTCCGCGCAGGGCGATCGCGATGCCGAAGGTCAGGAACCCCACGCGCCCCGCGAACATCAGAAACGTGACGATCAGCTTGCCCGCATCGCTCAGCGATCCGGTCAGCCCCATGCTCAGGCCAACCGTGCTCATCGCCGAGACCGCCTCGAACAGCGTTGCCTCGAACGTCGCCCCGGGGTCGACCAGCAGCAGCACGAACAGTGCCAGTGACATCGCTGAAAGGTAATATGCCAAGGCCGCCGACGCGAGATGCACGCGGTCTTCGCTGACCGCGCGGCCGTAAAGCTGGACCTGCCCGCGCCCGCGCAGCACCGACCGGACCACCCCCGCGATCACCGCTGCGGACGTCGTCTTGAACCCGCCGCCGGTGCCTGCGGGCGATGCGCCGATCAGCATCAGGACGATCAGCGCGAACAGCGCGGCGATGCCCATACCCCCGACCGGAACGGTGTTGAAACCGACGGTGGTCGAGGCCGACATGGCCTGGAAGAAACCGTTCAGCAGCCGTTCGCCGAACGGCATCGCGGCGATGACCGGATCGGCGATCATCACTGCCAGCGTGCCGATCCCGATCAGCCAGGCCGTCATTTTCAGGATGACGGTCGAGGTGAAGCCCAGACGCGCGATGCGGCCGGTGATCCAGAACCAGATGTCGACGACGATCAGGAACCCGATGGACCCCAGAACAGACAGGGCAGAGATCGTCAGCAGCACGGCGGGGTCGGACTTGTAGGCTTCCAGACTGGTCGCAAACAGACTGAACCCGGCGGTGCAGAAGGCTGACACCGAGTGGAAGATGCCCTGCCACAGGAAGCCCGGCACATCCCGATGATAGAACATGACGGTCAGGGCGAATGCCCCGACGGCTTCGACCATGAGGGTGAACACGACGACGGAACGGATGAACAGGGCGGGGGCGATGGTGTCGGGCAACCCGAACGCGGCGCGGGTCGTGTGCACCCGGAAACCGCTCAGCCTGCCGGACAGCGAGAGATAGGCGAAGGATCCGATGGTCATGTAGCCAAGCCCGCCGACCTGGATCAGCAGCAGGATGACGAGTTCCCCGAAGAAGGTGAAACTGGTTCCGGTGTCGAGGGTCGCAAGGCCGGTGGTGGACATCGCCGAGGCCGAGATGAACAGGCTGTCGATCGCGCCGACCGGCACCTCCTGCGCCGCAGGTGGTCATCAGCAGACCCCAGCCGACAAGGACATAGGACAGATAGCCCGCGAACAGCAGGCGCGCGGGCGGAAGGGCAAGCAGAAACGTCCGAAGTCGGGCTATCGCGACAAGGCGGCGGCGCCGCTGGCCCCGGTTGCCCGTGGCGTCATTGCCGGTGGCGGACATGGTGCTCTCCTGGAACGCGCCGCCGCAGTCGACGGCGCGCGCACCCTAATCCTGCGCTGACCGCACGGTTATGCAATTTCGGCATGCCCGGCCTGCATGCCGTGCGTGACTGCGCGTGCGGTCGGCGCAATTGCACAGGTCATCAACCCCGGCTAGGTTCCCGCCGTCGCGCTGTGGCAGGCGCAGAGGGAAAAGGGCGAGACACATATGAAACCGGTGAACTGGGGCATTCTGGGTGCCGCGAATTTCGCGCGTGAACACATGGCGCGGGCGATCCACGAGGCCGAAGGCGCACGGTTTGCGGCGCTTGCAACGTCGTCCGATGCCAAGGCCGACGGCTTCCGCGTCTTCGCGCCCGATCTTCGCGTTCATGCGACCTATGAGGCGCTGCTGGCCGATACGGAAATCGATGCCGTCTACATCCCGCTGCCGAACCATCTCCATGTCGAATGGACCCTCAAGGCGCTGGAGGCGGGCAAGCATGTCCTGGCCGAAAAGCCCATCGCCATGAAAGCCTCCGAGATCGACGCCCTGATCTCCGCGCGCGACCGGACCGGGCTGTTCGCGACCGAGGCCTACATGATCGTCCACCACCCGCAGTGGAAGAAGGTGCGCGATCTTGTGCGGTCGGGTGCCATCGGGCAGGTCGATCATGTCGATACCGCCTTCAGCTATGACAACCGGGATGAGCCGGGGAACATCCGCAACCGCCCCGAAACCGGCGGCGGGGCGATACCCGACATCGGGGTCTATACCTTCGGGTCGACCCGCTGGGTCACGGGGGCGGAACCCGCGCGGCTGTCGGCACGGGTCCGGCGCGAGGGCGGGGTAGATGTCTGGACCCATGTCACCGCCGACATGAAGGGACCCACCGGAAACTTCACCTATTCCTCGATCACCTCGATGCGGCTGTTTCCCCGGCAGGAGGTGACGTTCCAGGGCAGCAAGGGGATGATCAAGGTCGCCAACGGCCCGTTCAACGCAGGCACGCATGCCGAGGCGCAGGTGCATCTGTGGCGTGCGGGCGAACCCGATCAGGTCTGGCGTTTTCCCGGCGCGCGGCAATACCGGCTGCAGGTCGAGGCGTTCGGGCGCAAGATCCGCGACGGCGGCGACTATCCCTGGACGCTGGAGGACGCGAAGGGCACGCAGGCGATGATCGACATGGTCTGGGCGAACGAGACCCCGGCCTGACCGGACGCGGATCACCGGTCAGCGCCCGCCGCGATGCCGCCCGCCCGCATCTTCCTGCACATGGCCGCCCCGATGTTCTTCGGGACGGAAACGCCCCGTCCGTTCTGGGGCCTTCTGCGGTCGGGATTGCAGGCGCGAAGGGATCTGCGTCGAACACGCGCTGCTCGACCGCGCAACGTTCCTGTCCGACATCGAGGGTGACGGCGACTTCCACATCGTCAATCACGGCAACTTCCGCCACCCCCGCGTCCTGAACGCGGCCCTCGCCTATGTCGCGCCCTACTGGTATCTCGACCCGCAGGGCATCCGCGCAGGGTCGTCCATCGGCGGCCTTGCCTTCGACGCGGACGGCATCGGCAGCGCGCAGGCCGCAGACTTCCACCGCCGCCTCGCCCGCCGGCAGATCGCGGCGCGCACTTCGCGCTATCCCCAGCCTGTCGAGATTGCCGACATTCCCGACCGCTGCATCGCCGTCTTCCTGCAGAGCGAAGACCACCGCGCGGTCGAGGAAACCTGCCATCTCGACCGCGCCGCAATGCTGGAGGCGCTGCTGGCGCGCGCAGACCCCGCGCCCATCGTCGTCAAAGCGCATCCCCGCGATGGCAGCGCCGCGACCCGGAAGTGGCTGGCCGACCTGTCCCGGCGGGACAGCCGGGTCATGATCGCTGATGCCAATATCCACGACATCCTGTCCCGCGCTGCCGTCACCGTCACGATCAATTCGGCTGTCGGGATCGAGGGGCTGATCCACCGCGTTCCGCTGGTCCTCTGCGGGCGCACCGACTTCCACCACATCGCCGAAACCGTCACGACGCCCGGCGGCATGGACGAGGCCATCCGACGCGCGCTGGGCAGACCCCGGCCCTATGCAGAGTACCTTTGGTGGTTCTTCCGCCGGAATTGCATCGCTTCCGGCAGTCCGACCCTGGCGCAGGACGCTCTGGCGCGCATCGCAGCGCAGGGCTTCCATACGGAAACGTTGCGCCGCTAGGCGGGGTTGGCCTACCCCTCCATCGCCTCCAGCTCGTCGATCATCCCGGCGATCATGCTCAGCCCCTTGTCCCAGAACTTCGGGTCGCTGGCATCCAGCCCGAACGGGGCCAGCAGTTCCTTGTGGTGCTTCGACCCGCCCGCCTTGAGCATGTCGAAATACTTCTGCTCGAACCCCGGCAGCCCTTCCTCGTAGACCGCATAGAGCGCGTTCACCAGGCCGTCGCCGAAGGCATAGGCATAGACGTAGAAGGGCGAATGCACGAAATGCGGGATGTAGGACCAGAAGTTCTCGTATCCCGGCATGAAGTCGAAGACCGGCCCCAGGCTTTCGGCCTGCACGCACATCCACAGCTCGCCGATGGTCTCGGGCGTCATTTCGCCTTCCGCACGCGCCGCGTGCAGCTTGCATTCGAAGTCGTAGAACGCGATCTGGCGGACGACCGTGTTGATCATGTCCTCGACCTTGCCGGCCAGCAGTGTCTTGCGTTCGGCCTGGTCCTTCGCCTGCGACAGCAGCTTGCGGAACGTCAGCATTTCGCCGAACACGCTCGCCGTCTCGGCCAGCGTCAGGGGGGTCGATGCCAGAATCTCGCCCTGCGGTGCTGCCAGAACCTGATGCACGCCGTGGCCCAGTTCATGCGCCAGCGTCATCACGTCGCGCGGCTTGCCGAGGTAGTTGAGCATCACATAGGGGTGCACGTCCGTCACCGTCGGATGCGCGAAGGCGCCCGGCGCCTTGCCCGGCTTCACGCCCGCGTCGATCCAGCCCCGCGTGAAGAACGGTTCGGTCAGCGCGGCCATTTCAGGTGAAAACGCCGCATAGGCCGACCGCACCGTCTCGCGCGCTTCGTCCCAGCCGACCACCCGCTTGATCTCGGTCGGCAGCGGCGCGTTCCGGTCCCAGACCTGCATCCGGTCCAGCCCCATCCACCGCGCCTTCAGCGCGTAATAGCGGTGCGACAGCTTCGGATACGCCGCGACGACCGCGTTCCGCAGCGCCTCCACCACTTCGGGCTCCACATGGTTCGACAAGTGGCGGCCGGTCTGCGGTGTCGGCATCTTGCGCCAGCGGTCCTCGATTTCCTTTTCCTTGGCCAGCGTGTTGTGCACCCGCGCGAACAGTTTGACGTTCTCGCCGAACACCTTGGCCAGCGCCCGCGCGCCCGCCTCGCGCTTGTCGCGTTCGGGTTCGGACAGCAGGTTCAGCGTCGCCTCAAGGTTCATCGGTTCGTTCTGGCCCGCGACGTCGAATTGCAGACCCGCCATGGTCTCGTCGAACAGCTTGTTCCAGGCAGATGACCCGACGACCGAGGCGTCATGCAGGTATTTCTCCATCTCGTCGGACAACTGGTGCGGCCGCATCGCGCGCATCCGGTCGAACGCGGGCTTGTAGCGGTCAAGGCCCGTGCCCCCGGTGAACAGCGCCTGATAGGCCGCCTCGTCGATCCGGTTGAACTCCAGACTGAAGAACACCAGGGGCGTCGTGAACGTCGTGATCCGGTCCTGACAGTCCGACATGAACTTGGCGCGGCCCGCGTCAAGCGTGTTCTGGTAATAGCGCAGCCCCGCATAGGACATGATGCGCCCGGCCACCCGGTCGATCCGTTCGTTACGCTGGACGCAGGACAGCATCGCGGCCGCATCGAGGCTTGCCAGCCGTCCTTCGTAGTCCTTGGCGAAGGCCGCGCATTCCTGTTCCAGCCAGGCCATGTCCCGCGCCACTTCCGGCGCGTCCGGGGCAGAATACAGGTCCGACAGGTCCCATTCCGGCAGGTCGCCGAAGTCGCCGCCGGATGCGTTGGCGTCAAAGACCGGGCGGGGGAATGTGCGGCGCATGGGAACCTCCTGAAACCTCTGGACAGCAGATAGGGTCACGCGGGCGGCGCTGGCAAGGCGCGTCCGCCAGCCGCATTTCCAATGAGCAGAAATATCCCGCCGGAGGCCCGCTTTGCCGCCGGAAAGGCGGCTACCCGGCCAGCAGGCTGCGCAGGGTCTCGATCGTGTCGATCTCCTCCACCGGCTTGTCGCGCCGCCACCGCACCATGCGCGGGAAGCGCAGCGCGATGCCCGACTTGTGGCGCGGGCTGGCCTGGATCCCCTCGAACGCGATCTCGAACACCAGTTCCGGCGGCACCCGCCGCACCGGGCCGAAGCGTTCCAGGGTATGGCCGCGCACCCAGGTCGTGATCTCGGCGAATTCGGCGTCGGTCAGGCCGGAATAGGCCTTGGTGAAGGGCACCAGCGCGTCGCCGTCGCGCACCGCGAAGGTGAAATCGGTGTAAAGGTTCGCGCGCCGCCCGTGGCCCGCCTGCGCGTAGATCATCACGCAGTCGACCGTCATCGGATCGACCTTCCACTTCCACCAGTCGCCCTTCCTGCGCCCCGCGCCATAGGGTGAGGACAGGCGCTTCAGCATCAGCCCCTCGGCCCCGCGGTCGCGCGACTGCGCGCGCGTGGCAGCCAGCGCGGGCCAGTCGGTGAACGCGGCCTCGGGCGACAGCCGCAGGGGGGCGTCCTTCGGCACGTGTTCGACCAGCGCCGCCAGCCGCGACCGGCGCACCGACAAGGGGTCGGCCCGCAGGTCGCGTCCGTCCGCCTCCGGAAGGTCATAGGCCATCAGGATCACCGGCGCGTCGCGCAGCAGCGCCTTCGGCACCGTCCTGCGCCCGATCCGTCTCTGAAGGTCCGCGAAGGGCAGGGGGCGTCGTCCCGCCACGCCAGCACCTCGCCGTCGATCACCGTGCCCTGCGGCAGAAAATCCGCCAGCGCCGCCAGTTCCGGAAACCGGTCGGTCATCAGGTCCTCGCCGCGCGACCACAGATGATGCACGCCGCCCCGCAGGATCAGCTGCCCCCTGATGCCGTCCCATTTCCATTCGGCCAGCCAGTCGGCGGGGTCGCCCAGCGCCTCCGGCGCGCCCTCCAGCGCATAGGCCAGATAGAACGGATAGGGCCGCGACAGGTCGCCCGCGCCGTCATTTGTCAGCACAAGCGCCGAAAAGGTCGTCCGCGCCGGGTCCCAGTCGCCCATCAGGCGGTGCTGCAACTCCGCTTCGGCCACCCCCGTCGCCTGCGCCAGCGCGCGCGTCATCAGCGTCTGGCTGATGCCCATGCGGAATCCGCCGGTGATCAGCTTGTTGAAGAGAAACCGCTCATCCCCGCCCAGTTCGTCCCAGACCGACAGGATCGCCGCCTTTCGCGCCGCAGGATCGCGGGGCAGCGCCCGGATCAGCCCGATCCGGTCTGCCAGCGTCGCGTCCGAGCCGCGCGCGGGCGGCGGCAGGACCAGCGCGATGGTCTCGGCGAGGTCCCCCGCCACCGCGTAGGCATCCTCGAACAGCCAAAGCGGCAGGCCCGCCGCCTCGGCCGCCCAGTCGCGCAGTTCCGTCGTTGTGACCGACCGTTTTGGGCGGCGCCCCGACAGCAGCGCGACGGTCCAGAGCCGGTCGGCATCGGGCGCGTCGCGGAAATAGTCCGCCAAGGCCGCGACCCGCGCATTCGTCGAGGTCGTCGCGTCCAGCGACGCGAAGAGCGCGGCGAAGCGCTTCACGGCATGATCCGGCGCGCCGCCTTACCAGTGCGGCGGCTTCTGATCGGCCAGCACGCCGCCGCCCGCATCGGCTTCCCTTTCCGCCTCGCGCGCCATCAGCATCGACACGCGCCGCGTCAGCATCTCGATCTCGCGCGCCTGACGCGCAACAACCGCAGACAGATCGTCCACGGCCCGGACCAGATGCGCGATCTGCTCCTCGGCCGCATGTAGCCGGGTAGTCATTTTGGCCCCTCCGGACCGGCTTCAAGTCCGGTTTCCTGTTGTGCGCTTAACATGGGCGATCCGCGCGCGGTTTCCAGTTCTTTTTTCGCGCGCTTGCCGGGTCTGCCCCCATCCGCTACACCCGCGCCGAACCGACGGAGGCGACATGTCAGAGGGGAAGGCCCCGCGCAGACCGCGCGCCGAGAGTGCCGAAGGGCTTCCGCGATTATTTCGGCGCGGAGGTCACCGAGCGGCAGGCGATGCTGGCGAAGATCGCCGAGGTCTATCACCGCTATGGCTTTGATCCGCTTGAGACTTCCGCGGTCGAGACGGTCGAGGCGCTGGGCAAGTTCCTGCCCGACGTGGACCGCCCGAACGAGGGCGTGTTCGCCTGGCAGGAAGAGGCGGACTGGCTGGCGCTGCGTTATGACCTGACCGCGCCGCTGGCGCGGGTCGCGGCGCAGTACCGCAACGATCTGCCCATCGCCCTATCGCCGCTATGCGATGGGGCCGGTCTGGCGGAACGAGAAGCCGGGGCCGGGGCGGTTCCGGCAGTTCTATCAGTGCGACGCGGATACGGTGGGGTCGGCGTAGCGTCGCGGCGGATGCCGAGATCTGCGCGATGCTGGCGGATGCCTGGAGGCGGTGGGGATTCCGCGCGGCGACTATGTGGTGAAGGTGAACAACCGCAAGGTGCTGAACGGGGTGATGGAGGTGGCGGCGGTGCTGGACCCGTCCGACCCTGAGCGGTTCGCGGAGGAGCGGGGGATCGTGCTGCGGGCCATCGACAAGATGGACCGGCTGGGGGCGGAAGGGGTGCGCGCGCTGCTGGGGGCGGGGCGCAAGGACGAGAGCGGGGATTTTGCGAAGGGGGCGGGGCTGAGCGAGAGCAGGCCGAAGAAATGATGGGCATTCGTTTGCGCACCGACAGTCGTAGATCGAATCAGCGACTTGAAGAGCCTTGAAGCAACGCGTCCGCTCGAGCTCGACGAATATACTCGAAGGCATACTGAGTGTAGCGTGGACTGGCATCAGGCGACTACTTCAGCTTGCAACGTTACTTGGAAAGCTCGCCAACGCGCTGAGAACTGCGCTACTTTGAAAGTCTTGAGACTTATTGGACGCTCGCGGATTGGCCTCGAGGGAGTTGCACGAGCTTGAAGAAATTGCCGACTTCTTGACCGACTCAGGTTACGGCTCTGACCGCATCCGTCATCGACCCCTCCGTCGTCCGCGGCCTCGGCTATTACACCGGCCCGGTCTTCGAGGCCGAGCTGACCTTCCAGATCACCGACGAAAAGGGCCGCCCCCGCCAGTTCGGGTCCGTCGCTGGCGGCGGGCGGTATGACGACCTCGTCAAGCGCTTCACCGGCCAGTCGGTCCCCGCCACAGGCGTCAGCATCGGCGTGGACCGCCTGCTCGCTGCCCTCCAAGCCAAGGGCCGGACATCCGCCGATACCACCGGCCCGGTCGTCGTGACCGTCATGGACCGCGACCGGATGGCCGATTATCAGGCGATGGCGGGGGAACTCCGGCAGGCGGGCATCCGCGCCGAGGTCTATCTGGGCAACCCCAAGAACTTCGGCAACCAGTTGAAATACGCTGACAAACGCGCCGCGCCCGTGGCCGTGATCCAGGGCGGCAACGAAGCCGCCAACGGCACCGTCATCCTCAAGGACCTGATCGCGGGCGCGAAGATCGCGGAGAGTGCGAGCCTGGAAGAATGGAAGGCGCGCCCAGCGCAGGTGGAAATCCCCCGCGCCGATCTGGTCGCCGAAGTGCGCAAGATGCTGGGCCGCTGATGGCGACCAAGGCCGACGCGCGCGCCACCGGAGAGGCGATCCTGACTGCCTTCCTTCGATGCGGGTGCGACCCAAATCGAGACCGACGTCCTGCAACCTGCGGGAACGCTCCTCGACCTTTACGGCGAGGATATCCGCGCGCGGGCCTATGTGACCGCCGATCCGGTGCGCGGCGAGATGATGCTGCGGCCCGACTTCACCGTGCCCGTCGTTCAGGCACATATGACGGGCGGTGACGATCCGGCGCGCTACGCCTATCTGGGCGAGGTTTTCCGGCGGCAGGACCGGCCCACCGGGCGGGCGAACGAGTATTTCCAGGCGGGTTTCGAGGTCTTCGCGCGCGACGATCCGGCGGCGGCGGATGCCGAGGTCTTCGCGCTGTTCGCCGACATCCTGTCGCCGCTCAACCTGCGCCCCGTCACCGGCGATATCGGCATCCTGATGGCGGCGACCGCCGGGCTGAATACGCTGCCGAGCCGCAAGGCCGCGCTGATGCGCCACATCTGGCGGCCCGCGCGCTTCCGCGCGCTGCTGGACCGGTTCGGCGGAACGGCTCCGGTTCCGCCCACGCGCACGGCGCTGCTCGCGGGAACGGCCGCCTCCACCGCCCCGCTGATCGGCCTGCGCAGCGAAGCCGAAATCGCCACCCGCCTCGCCGCCCTCAGGGAAGACGCCGCGCATCCGCCCATCGCCGCCGAAGAGGTCGCGCTGCTGGACGACATCCTGCGGCTGGAGGCGGCCTGCCCCGATGCCCTGACGCACCTCCAGAACCTCTCCGGCGCGCTGCCCGCCATCGTCCCCGCCGTCTCGCGCCTCGCCCGCCGCCTCGATGCGCTGGACAGCGAAGGCGTCGATGTGTCGGACCTGTGGTTCGAGGCAAGCCACGGGCGCACCGCGCTGGAATATTACGACGGCTTCGTCTTTTCCTTCCTCTCCGCTGACCCCGCCCTGCCGCCCGTCGCCAGCGGCGGGCGGTATGACGCGCTGACGCGCCAGCTTGGGGCGGGCCGCGAAATCCCCGCCGTGGGCGGGATCATCCGGCCCGGACTGGTCGCCGATCTGGGGGGCCTCGGATGACGCTGCGCCTGGCGCTTCCCTCCAAGGGCCGCCTTATGGACCAGACCGCCGACTGGTTCGCCGCGCGCGGCGTGACACTGGCGCGGTCGGGGTCCGACCGCGAATACGCGGCGCGGATCGACGGGCTGCCGGGGGTGGAGCCGGTGCTGCTGTCCGCCGGTGAAATCCCGCAGGCGCTGGCCGAGGGCCGCGCCGATCTGGGCGTGACCGGCATGGACGTGCTGCGCGAACGCCTGCCCGACTGGGCGTCGCAGGTGACGGAACTAGCCCCGCTCGGCTTCGGGCGCGCTGATCTTGTCGTCGCCGTACCTGCCGCCTGGATCGACGTCGATACGCTGGACGACCTCGACGCCGCCGCCGCCGCCTTTCGCCGCGCGCACGGGTTCCGCCTGCGGATCGCCACGAAATATCACCGCCAGACGCGGGAGTTTCTGACGCGCGCGGGTGTTGCCGATTACCAGCTTGTGGACAGTCAGGGCGCGACCGAAGGCACGGTCGCCCAGGGCGCGGCCGAAGCCATCGCCGACATCACGACAAGCGGCGACACGCTGCGCGCAAACCACCTCAAGGTGCTGGCGGACGGGCTGATCCTGCGGTCCGAGGCGGTGCTGGTCGCGCGTCAGACGGTTATGACAGACCCCGCGCTGGACGCTCTGTGCGCCACGCTCGGCCTGACGCGCCCCTGATCATTTTCTGCTCTCAAGTATCCCGGGGTCCGGGGCAGCGCCCAGGCCTACCGCAGCCCGATCTCGGCAAAGGCCGTGACCAGCACCTGCGGCAGCGCCGCCTCTGCGGCCCGCCCCTTGCGCAGGTCACGCGGCGCGTCGGCGAGGGTCAGATACCGCCAGCCCTGAAACGCGCGCCTTGGCTGGGCCTCGGTCCGCACGATCTCGGCGTCAAGGATCAGCGCACAGCGCGGAATGCCGTCTGACCAGCGCCGTTCCTCCATCGCAACGATGCGCTGGCGGCAAAGGACAAGCCCCTTGATGACCCAGTAAAGCGACCCGCCGTCGGTGACTTCGGCCTGCCGCTTGGGCCACATCCGGGTGACATGTTCGGGGGAGCGTCCGACGAAATGCGCGGCCTGCCAGGTATCGAGGTCATCGATGGACTCGGCCCCGACGCAGAGTTTCAGGATGTAAATCACCGGCCAGCCCCCTCAAGCTGTCGTAGAGGATAGTCTCTCTGACCGCGACATCAAGCGCCCCGCGCGTTGACCGTCCGCGACGATGGGCGTATCGTCGGCATTCCGCCGACGCTGAAAGGACCGCCCCTTGACCCGCTTCGCCGCGCCCATTTCGGAGTCCATCTGGGACATGAAGTACCGCCTGAAAGAGGCGGACGGGACGCCCATCGACGGAACGGTCGAGGATACCTGGCGGCGCATCGCCCGCGCGCTGGCGGCGGTCGAGAAGGACTCGGCCCGGTGGGAAGACCGCTTCTATGCCGCGTTGGAGGATTTCCGCTACCTTCCCGCAGGCCGCATCACGGCGGGCGCGGGTACCGACCGGAACGTCACGCTTTTCAACTGCTTTGTCATGGGCACGATCCCGGACAGCCTTGAGGGCATCTTCGAGAACCTCAAGGAAGCGGCCCTGACGATGCAGCAGGGCGGCGGCATCGGCTACGATTTCTCCACCATCCGGCCCAAGGGGGCCGAGGTGAAGGGCGTCGCGGCGGATGCGTCGGGGCCGCTCAGCTTCATGGATGTCTGGGACGCGATGTGCCGGACGATCATGTCGGCAGGGTCGAGGCGCGGCGCGATGATGGCGACGCTCCGCTGCGATCACCCGGACATCGAGGCGTTCATCGCGGCCAAGCAGGACGCGGCGCGGCTGCGCATGTTCAACCTGTCGGTGCTGGTGACGGACGCCTTCATGGCGGCGGTCAAGGCCGACGGCCCGTGGGAACTGGTGTTCGGCGGTAAGGTCTTCCGCACCCTGCAGGCGCGCGACCTCTGGAACCGGATCATGCGCGCGACCTTCGATTTCGCCGAACCCGGGGTGATCTTCATCGACCGCATCAACGCGGCGAACAACCTTGCCTATGCCGAGACGATTGCCGCGACGAACCCCTGCGGCGAACAGCCCCTGCCGCCCTACGGGGCCTGCCTGCTGGGGTCCGTCAACCTCGCGCGGCTGGTGACGGACCCGTTCGGGCCGAAGGCGGCGCTGGACACGGACGCGCTGGACGATCTGGTGCGAACCGCCATCCGCATGATGGACAACACCGTCGATGCGTCCCAATTCCCGCTGCCGCAGCAGGCGGAGGAGGCGCGGGCCAAGCGGCGCATCGGCCTCGGCGTCACGGGACTGGCCGATGCACTGCTGATGACCGGGCTGCGCTACGGGTCTGCGGCGGCGGCAAAGGCGACGGGCGACTGGATGCACCGGATCGCGCGTGCGGCCTATCTCGCATCGGTCGATCTGGCGAAGGAGAAGGGGGCGTTTCCCCTGTTCGATGCGGAAAAATTCCTCGCCTCCGGCAACATGGTCGGAATGGACGCGGATGTGCGCAAGGCGGTGCGGAAACACGGCATCCGCAACGCGCTGCTGACCTCGGTCGCACCGACCGGGACGATCAGCCTCTATGCCGGGAACGTCTCCAGCGGGATCGAGCCGGTCTTCGCCTATGCCTACAGCCGCAAGGTCCTGCAGAAGGACGGCAGCCGGACCGAGGAAGAGGTCGTCGACTACGCCGTCCAGATGTGGCGCGACCTGAAGGGCGACGAACCCTTGCCCGAGCATTTCGTCAATGCCCAGACCCTGCCGCCGCTGGATCATGTCCGGATGCAGGCGGCGGCGCAGCGGTGGGTCGATTCCAGCATTTCCAAGACCATCAACTGCCCCGAGGACATAAGCTTCGAGGCGTTCAAGGACGTCTACATGGCGGCCTGGGATCAGGGCTGCAAAGGCTGCACGACCTACCGGCCCAATGCGGTGACGGGGTCGGTGCTGACAGTCGCTGAGACGAAGGAAGCCGAGCCGGTGCAGGATGCCGCCCCCGTCGCGCGCGATGGCGAGGTGATCTACCTGTCCGAACCGCTCGACCGCCCGCCGTCGCTGGAGGGGGCCACCTACAAGGTCAAATGGCCCGACTCTGAGCATGCGCTCTACATCACGATCAACGACATCCTGCAGGGCGGGCACCGGCGGCCCTTCGAGGTGTTCATCAACTCGAAGAACATGGAGCATTTCGCCTGGACCGTCGCGCTGACCCGGATGATTTCGGCGGTGTTCCGGCGCGGGGGGGATGTGAGCTTTGTGGTCGAGGAGCTGAAGGCGGTCTTCGACCCGCGCGGCGGGGCCTGGATGAACGGGCGTTACATCCCCTCGATCCTGGCCGCCATCGGCGGCGTGATCGAGCGGCACATGATCGCCATCGGGTTTCTGGCGGGCGAGGGGCTGGGGCTGAAATCCGACCCCAAGGGCGGCGAGATGGCGATGGCCGTGGGCGAGACACCGCGAGGGCCCGCCTGCCCGAACTGCGGGCAGTTCGGGATGCAGATGAAGGAAGGCTGCCTGACCTGCCCGAACTGCGGGTTTTCCAAGTGCGGGTGAGGGGGCGGTCCCACCGTGGGACCGTTTTCCGGGTCAATGAAATCAATGGGTTGCGAGGCGATTTTAGGGGATTGTTAGTGAATCGGGGACTATTCCGGGTGGGCGGCGGTTGCAGTACCAAACGGGAACCGATGGACTATTGATACGTTCGCTCTGCGGGCCTTCCGGACGTTCGCTGCAGGTGTTCAGTTTCAGCTTGCAGTCGCAGCAAGAGCGACGTGGTGGGCGGGAAACCGCCGTTTGCAACGGCAGCACGACTTGAGGTTACTTCCTTGGAAGCGGAGTTGAATATGCCGAAACCCCGAAGCGGCGATCTTGGTTGCGAAACACACGAAGCGATCTTCGTTGGATAATGTGCAACGGGCATTCTGCGCGCTGGAATTGGCATTGCTCGCAGCTTCAATCTCGGCGAGGTCAGATATCTCTTCGCTGTTCAAGAACATCATGGCCTCTCGTCGCCCACGTCGTTCCGTCGCCGACGCCTTCGTCAGGGCAGTGAGGTCGACGCCTCCGGTCGCTCCGGAGGGCAGAATGCCTGCTGCAACGCGCGGACGATGACCACCGTTTCCGGGCGGCCAAGGACATAGCGGATACTTCTGCCTTCACGGTGGGCCACGACCATGCCTTCTGCCCGCAGCCGCATGAGTTGCTGAGAGACCGTTGACTGCGTGAGGCCAAGGCTCGTCGCGATGTCGCCCACGGTCTTGCTGCCGTCAACGAGCAGGCACATGATTTCGAGGCGGCCTTCGTGTGCAAGCAACTTGAGGAACGCCGTGGCCTTGCCGACAGCGATGTCGGTGGAACGCGAGGGCTCTGTGTCCGATACCAAAGTCTTCGTCATGCAGCCCGATCCTGTTTCGCTGGGTCGCCACCCGTTCGCAATGTGACGTAGATCGCAGGGATGACAAGGACAGTCAGGATCGTGGAGGACAGGAGCCCAAAGAGAAGAGAGATCGCGAGGCCCTGGAAAATCGGGTCGGTCAGGATCGTAACCGCGCCGATCATCGCTGCCAGTGCTGTCAGCAGGATCGGTTTGAAGCGGATAGCCCCGGCATCCAGCAGCACCTCGAGCATCGGGCGGCCATCGCCTGGCGCATTGCGGATGAAATCGACAAGCAGGATGGAGTTGCGCACAATGATGCCTGCGAGCGCGATGAACCCGATCATCGAGGTGGCCGAAAATGGCGCGCCGAACAGCCAGTGGCCGAAGAGGATGCCAATCAGCGTCAGCGGCACAGGAGTCAGGACCACCAGCGGCAACTTGAACGAACCGAACTGCATGACCACGAGGATGTAGATGCCGACCAGCGCCACGCCGAAGGCTGCGCCCATGTCGCGGAAAGTGACCCAGGTCACATCCCATTCGCCATCCCACAAGAGGACGGGCGCGCTGGTATCGTCAGGCTGGCCGTGCTGGACGATGGTCGGTTTCGGCACGTCGCCCCAGTCGGCGTCGGCGATGGCGCGGGCAACCGCCATCTGGCCGTAAAGCGGGGCCTCGAACGTGCCGGCCAGTTCGGCGGTGACCATTTCGGCGGGCTTGCCGTTGTGGCGGAAGATCGGGAAGGACGCAATCTCGGGCGTGACGGTCACCACATCGCCCAGTTCGACCACGGAACGGTCGCCGGGCAGCAGGTTCGCGGGCACGGGCGTCGCCAGCGCGCGTTCGTCCAGCACACGATCCGATTTGGACGGCGCAAGGCGGATCGGCGATCGGCTCGCGCCCTTCCGAGCGATGCGAATAGCCAACGGTAGTGCCGCGATAAAGCAGGCCGATGGTATCGAAGACGTCGCCCGGTTCGACCTTGTGGAAATCAAGATTGGCGTCATCGAGCGTCAGGCGCAGGCGCTGGGCCGGGATGCCAAAGCTGTCATCGACATCAACGATGTAGGGAACCGTGCCAAAGGCTTCGCGCACCTTGGTGGCGACGGCGCGGCGGGTTTCGGCGTCGGGGCCGTAAATCTCGGCCAGCATGGTTGCCATGACCGGCGGGCCTGGTGGTGGCTCGACGACCTTGACGACCGCACCTTCGGGCAAGGGGAGGGCTGACAGCCGCTCACGCATCTCCAGCGCGATGGCGTGGCTTTCGCGGTCACGCTCGCCCTTGGGCGAGAGGTTGACCTGCAGGTCGCCCATCTGCGGTTCGGCGCGCAGATAGTAGTGGCGCACGAGGCCGTTGAAGTTGAACGGGGCCGCCGTGCCAGCGTACGATTGGATCGCGGTGATCTCCTCGACCGGGGCCAGTGCGGTGGCGATATCGGCCAGCATGCGGTCTGTGTCTTCCACCGGAGCTGCCGCGCGGCATGTCGAGCACGACGGCGAGTTCCGACTTGTTGTCAAAGGGCAGAAGCTTCACCGTGACTGCGTTGGTGTAGAAGAAACCCATGGAGCCCACGGTCAGCACGAGGACTGCCGCAGGAACAGCCCATGACCGAGCGCGCGAGGCGAGCACGGGGCGTGCCACTGCGCGGTAGATGCGGCCAAGGGTGCCGCCATCGCCGGTGGCGGCATGGCCGACCTCGCCGTGGGCCTTGCCAAGCTTCAGCATCAGCCAGGGCGTGATCATCACCGCCACGAAGAAGGAAAACACCATCGCGGCCGAGGCGTTGGCGGGAATGGGGCTCATGTAGGGGCCCATCATGCCCGACACGAACAGCATCGGCAGCAGGGCTGCGACGACGGTCAGAGTGGCGACGATGGTCGGGTTGCCGACTTCGCCCACCGCGTCGATGGCCGCCTCGCGGCGCGAACGACCGTCGTGCATGCCCCAGTGGCGGGCGATGTTCTCGATCACCACGATGGCGTCGTCGACGAGGATACCGATGGAAAAGATCAGCGCGAACAGGCTGACGCGGTTCAGCGTGTAACCCATCAGGTTGGCGGCAAAGAGCGTCAGCAGGATCGTGACTGGGATCACGACCAGCACGACCAGCGCCTCGCGCCAGCCGATGGCGACCCAGACGAGGGCCACGATGGAGAGGGTGGCGAGCCCAAGGTGGAACAGGAGTTCGTTGGCCTTTTCGTTCGCCGTCTCGCCATAGTCGCGGGTGATGTGAACGGTCAGGTCTTCGGGGATGATGCTGCCTTGCAAGACGCTCGACCGCGTGGCGGATTTCCTCGCCGATGCTGACGGCATTCGCGCCGGGCCGCTTGGCAATGGCGAGCGAGACGGCGGGAACGCGCGAAAAGCCTTCGTCGGCGCGGTCCATCTGGAAGACGCGGGCCTCGGCCGTGTCGGTAGCCAGAGTCACATCGGC
The DNA here is from genome assembly GCA_963738635.1 of uncultured Alphaproteobacteria bacterium. Lineage (GTDB taxonomy): Bacteria > Pseudomonadota > Alphaproteobacteria > Rhodobacterales > Rhodobacteraceae > JAOADN01. Next base: position 89,404 of record CAVTXE010000013.1, read on the forward strand.
CACATCGCGCACATAGACGGGGCGGCCGTCGCGGGTGGTGACCAGCAGGTTCTCGATCTCGGTCAGGTCGGTCAGGGTCTCGCCGACGGTCAGGCCGATCTGCTGGCCGTCCTCGCGCAGGAGGCCCACGCGAAAAGCTGCGGTTCGCGCCTTCGACCTTGGCGGCGAGCGCCTGCAGGGTCAGGCCCGCCTGCGCCAGCCGCTCAGGATCGGGGCGGATGCGGATTTCCTCGGGCGTCTCGCCGACGATATAGGTCAGGCCGATTTCGGGCAGTGCTGCGATAGCGACCTGCACCTCATGCGCGACGCGGGTCAGGGCGGCGAGGTTCCAGCGGTCGGCGACCTTCGGCTTCGGCGCCAGGGTCAGCACCATGATTGCCACATCGTCGATGCCGCGTCCGACGATCAGCGGTTCGGGGATGCCCTTCGGGATGCGGTCAAGGTTGGCGCGCACCTTTTCATGGACGCGCACGATGGCAGCATCCGACGAGGTGCCGACCTCGAACCGCGCCGTCACCAGCGCGCCGTCATCCTGCGTCTGCGAATAGACGTGCTCGACCCCGGGGATCGACTTGACGATGGTTTCCAGCGGTTCGGTCACCAGCTTGACCGCATCCTCGGCCCGCAGCCCGTCGGCGCGGACATGGATATCGACCATCGGCACCGAGATCTGCGGCTCTTCCTCGCGCGGCAGGGTGATCAGCGCGACGATGCCCATCAGGATCGCCGCGACCAGCGCCAGCGGCGTCAGAGGCGAGGTGATGAACGCGCGCGGTCAGCGCCCCGCGATGCCGCGCCGTGGGCTGCTCGGTCATGGCAGAACGACCGTATCGCCGCTGCGCAGGCCGGTCAGCATTTCGACCATCGGGCCGTCCGGGGTGCTGACCACCGGGCCGGGCACGACGACAACTGCGCGGGTGCGCCGTCGATCACGATCGTCGACAAGGTCGAGGCCCGGCATTTTGCCGGATGGCGGCCTGCGGGCACGGCAATGGTTTCGCGCGTGCCGACCGGCACCCGCACCAGCATGCGCTGGCCGATGAAGGTGTCGGGCAGCCCTTCGACCGCGACATCTGCCGTCACGCGGCCGTCTTCGATCAGCGGATAGATCTTTTCGATCCGGCCTGCGCGCAGGTCGGTGTCATCGCCGATGGCGACACTGGAGCCAACCGTCAGGCCGGCGGCATGGCGTTCGGGGATGGCAAGGCGCAGGAAGACGTTTCCGGCTGCGATGGTCGCTACCGGCTCGCCGGCCATGATGACCTCGCCGAGACCGTGGCGGCATCGACAGGACGCGACCGTCTGCGGGGGCGATCACGTCGCCTTCGGCATCTGCTGCTCGATCACCGACTTCGCGGACTCCAGTTCGGTCACGGCGTTGCGCGCGACCGTCGACATTCGTGCGCACCTGGTCGACGCGCTGCACCGTGGTCGAGCCCGCGCTCCAGCAGCGCTTCGCTGCGTGCGAGTTCGGTCTGGGCGTTCTCAAGTTCTGACTGCGCGGCCGCGAGCCGCGCCTCGGCCGCGGCCAGCTGCAACTCCAGCTTTTCGTCCACGATCCGCGCAATCACTTGACCGGCCTTCGACCATGTCCCCCTCGCTCACGTCGAGGGCGACGATCGTGCCGCCGATCCGGCTGCGGGCCGGCACCACGAAGCGGCTTTCGATCTGGCCGAAAAGCGCCTTGGTCTCGGTGACCTCGACCGGCTGCAAGATCAGTTCCTGTTGCCGCTGCACGGGCAGCGCCAGTAAGACGGCCCGCGAGCGCGCCAAGAAGCGGTCGGTTCGGGCGTCATTAGGGTCGCTCCGGCTCAGGCGGCGGTGTCGCGCAGAGCCCGATTGGCGAAAGACCGACGCAGCCGGACAGAAGCCGGTGAAGGCCGATTGCAGCAGGTTCGCCCCGACAAAGGCGGTCAGGCCAGGAAGTAGGGCGAAACCGACCAGGTAAGCGCCAGGGACAGCAGCACCATGAACCCTGCAAAGGCGGTGACGGCTTGATTGACAGTCATGAGGGTTCTCCTGTTTCGGCATGGGTGGATTTGAGCTTGTCGATGCCCAGCGCCTGAAGCGCGAGGCGCTCGTAGAACGGCTCGGATTTGCCCATGACGGATCTTGCGCAGGAAGTATTTCTCGAAGCCGATCTTGGCGTAGTGGACCCATTTGCCCGACGACGACCAGTTGACGTTGCGCGGCGGGATTTGCGGCTGGGCCACGAAGGCCACGCCGCTGTCGCCGAAATCGGCAAGGCAGACGGCGTTCCAAGTCCCGACCTCGGTCGGCTCCTCGCCCTTCAGAAGGCTCGCGATGTTCATGCGCTGTCGCCGTCACCATGCTTTCGATCATGAAGCCGGTCTTCGGCACGCCGACCGGCACCGGTGTCGGCCCCATCGGCGGGATCGCGACGCCGACGCCCACGGCAAAGACGTTCCGGAACGCCGGGTTGCGCTGATGCTTGTCGACCAGGATGAAGCCGCGCGGGTTGGTCAGACCCTCGATCCCGCGCACGGCCGGGACGCCGCGGAAGGCCGGCAGCATCATCGAAAAGGCGAAGGGCAGGTCGTGCGGCTTTTTCGTGGTGCCGTCCTCGTTGACCTCTTCGACATGCATCATCCCGGCGTCGACGGACTTGACCTTGGCGTTGGTGATCCACTTGATGTGATGCGCCGCGCATCTCGCTTTCCAGCAGGCCCTTGGTGTCGCCCACGCCGTCGAGGCCGAGATGGCCGATATAGGGTTCGGACGTGACGAAGGTCATCGGCACCCGGTCGCGCACCTTGGCCTTGCGCAGCGCGGTTTCGAGGATGAAGAGGAATTCGTAGGCCGGTCCGAAGCAGCTGGCCCCCTGCACGGCGCCGATGATGACCGGGCCGGGATTTGCGACCAGCGCGCTTGAAGGCCTGCTCTGGCCTTGCAGGGCATGGTCGACGTGGCAGACCGACTGCGTGTGCCCGTCCGGGCCCAGCCCCTCGATCTCGTCGAACGCAAGGTCGGGGCCGGTCGCGATGACCAGATAGTCGTAGCCGACGCTTGCGCCGTCGGTCAGTTCGACCCGGTTCTCGGCCGGATGCACCCGGGCGGCACCTTGGGTCAGCAGCGCGATGTCGCGCTTTTCCATCACTTCGGTCAGGTCGACCTCGATATCGTCGCGCTCGCGCCAGCCGACCGCGACCCAGGGGTTCGACGGCACGAAGCTGTAGCTCTTGCCCTTGGTGATGACCGTCAGCCGGTCATCCTTCGCCAGTTGATCCTTCATCTCGTAGGCCATGATGACGCCGCCAAGACCCGCCCCCAAGACAACCACATGCGTCATTGTCATCCTCCCAGACCGCGACAAACGAAACCTCGAGCCGCACGATCACTTTTCGATACGTTAAATAGCTTGAATATTCAAATATTCAAGTATTAAGATAAAAAATGCATGCTAACTCGTCTTTTCCTGATGAGATTCGCGTCAGGCACGCCTGTTGTCGTTGACGTAAATCAAGGTGAACCATCATCAAATGCGCTTCCCTGCAGTTGCGGCGCAGGAGATCTGCCTTGGGGGCAGCCCGGGCTGATGACGATGAGGGTGCAGGGGGCGGCTATCCGTTGGTCATTTGGTGTGCGGGATTTCGGGCTGCGGAACGAAGGGCCGCGGCTTCTGGACATGCAGCTTCGGCTTCTTGCGAAAAAGGAGGCGTGAGTGATGCGTCGGATCTGGCTTTACGGGACGGGGGCGGCGCTGGCCTTGGGGGCGGGCGCGCTGTTCGTGATGGAACGGCCGCTGACGGTCACAGTGGTGCAGCCGGAAACCGGTGTGGCGCTGCGGATCTACGGTCTTGGCACGGTCGAGGCACGGGTTCTAAGCCGCGTGGGCTTCGAGGTCGGCGCGGCCCTGACCACGCTGTCAGCCGATGCCGGCGACCGGGTGGTCCAGGGGCAGGTCCTCGCCGCGCTGCATCCGGCCGAGCAGGAGGCGCGGGTCGCTCGCGCCCGCGCGGTGGTGGCGGCGAACGCGGCCGCTCTGGCCAAGACCGAGGCGGCGGTGGTCCGCGCCCGCGCCGTTCTGGCGCAGCGCGAGACGGCGAACAAGCGGCAGCAGGATCTGTCGCGGCAGGATGTCGCCTCGGTCCAGCGCGCCGAAGAGGCGCAGCGCGATGAGGATGTTGCCCGCGCCGATCTGGCGGTGGCCGAGGCCGACGTGGCGGTTATCCATGCACAGGGCGCGGATGCGGCGGCGGCATTGCAGCTGGAAGAGACGCTGCTTGCCCATCACCGCCTGACCGCGCCTTACGACGCGGTGATCGTCGCGCGCCACGCCGAAGCCGGCGCCGTGGTGAGGGCGGGCGATCCGATCTTCACCCTGATGGACCCTGCGACAGTCTGGATTCAGGCCTATATCGACGAGGAACGCGCGGGTCAGCTGGCGCTTGGCCAGCCCGGCACGATCCGCCTGCGGTCCCTGCCGCAGGCGAGTTTCACGGCACCATCGCCCGCATCGGTCTGGAAAGCGACCGGGTGAACGAGGAACGCCGGGTCTGGCTGACCTGCACCGATTGCCCCGAGACGATGTTTCTTGGTGAACAGGCCGAGGTGCGGGCTCTGACCGGCAGGCGCGACACCGCGCTGATGGTGCCCGAGGTGGCGATTTCCGGCTTTGACGGCCATCGCGGCGCGTCTGGCTGGTGCAGGACGGGCGGCTTGTCCGCGCCGACTGATCTTTGGCGCGCGGGATGACCGGGGCCGCGTCGAGGTGACCGATGGCGTGCCCGAGGGCGCCGCAGATCGTCGCTTTGCCGCCGAAAGGCATGGACGAGGGGCGGCTTGCCCGGATCGCGGGGAGCGCCATGAACTTGGCGTTGAGGGACATCCGCCACAGGCTTTTCCGGTTCGTCCTGACCTGTCTCGGGCTTGGGCCTTCTGATGACGGTCGTGCTGGCGATGATCGGCATCTACAACGGCCTTGTCGCCGATGCGCTGGCCATGGTGAAGGCGCCCGGTGCCGATGTCTGGGTGGTCGAGGCGGGCACGCAAGGCCCTTTCGCCGAAGCCTCCAGCATCCCCGCGGACACCCGCGATGCCGTGGCGCGGATGCCCGGCGTGGCCGAGGCGGGTAGCCATCACCTATCAGACCATCGAGGCCGTCCAAGCGGGCCGTACCCTGCGGCTTTACGTGATCGGCTTCGAGCCGGGCCGTCCCGGCGGGCCGCAGGTGATCGCCGAGGGTCGCGGCATCGGCACCAGCCATTTCGAACTGCTGGCCGACCGCAAGACAGGGCTGGCAATTGGCGAGACCATCCGGCTTGGTCGCGACCGCTTTGCGGTGGTCGGGCTGGTCGAGGACGCGATGAACTCGGGCGGCGATCCGGCGGTCTTCGTGACGCTGGCTGATGCGATGGCCTTGCAGATGGCGCTTGACCCGGCCGCGGCGCGGGTTCAGGCCGCGCGAGGCGCCAGTCCGGCCAAGCCCGACACGGTCGCCGCCGTGATCGCGCGGGTGGAGCCGGGGGCGGATGTGGCCCTGCTGACCGCGACGGTGCGGCAGTGGAAGCACTTGTCCGCGCTGACCCAAGCCGAACAGGAGAAACTGCTTCTTGCCTCGGTCGTGGACCGTGCCCGGCGGCAGATCGGGCTGTTCCTGGGCATCCTGCTGTCGGTCAGCGCCGTGGTGATCGCGCTGATCATCTACACCATGACGATGGAGAAGCTGAAACAGATCGCCACGCTGAAACTGATCGGCGCGCCCGACCGCACCATCGTCGGGCTGATCGTGCAGCAGGCGCTGATCCTGGGTGCGGCTGGGCTGGGTATCGGACTGGTGCTGATCCTGACTGGTGAAGGACAACTTCCCGCGCCGCGTGGTGCTGGAGCCATTCAACGCGCTGGTGCTGGCGGGCATCATCCTTGTGGTCTGTCGTTCTGGCCTGCGGGTCTTGGTGTGCGCGCGGCGATGAAGGTGGACCCTGCCACCGCGCTTGGTAGCTGACATGGCCGCTGGGGGATATCCTGATCGACGTAAAGGGCGTGGCCAAGCACTACGGCGAGGGCGAAACCCGGGTCGATGCCCTGCGGTCGTCGATCTGCAGGTGAATGCGGGTGAGGTGATGGCGCTGCTTGGCCCCTCCGGCTCGGGCAAGACGACGCTTCTGAACATCATCGGCTGCATCCTTGACCCGTCCGACGGGCCGGGTGGCCTGGATGGCGAACCGGTCTTCGACGGCAAATGGCTGCGCAGCGATCTGCGCCGGCTGCGGCTGGACAAGATCGGCTTCATCTTTCAGGCGCATAACCTGCTGCCGTTCCTGACACGCGGACGAGAACGTCTCGGTGGTGCTGCAACTTGCGGGCTGGCCTGCCGACAAGGGCCGAGCGCGGGCGCGCGAGCTTCTGGACTATCTTGAGGTAGGCCACCGCGCATCGGCGAAGCCTGCGCTGCTGTCGGGGGGCGAGGCGCAGCGGGTGGCGATTGCGCGCGCGCTGGCCAACAGCCCGCGCATCATCCTGGCGGATGAGCCCACCGCCGCCCTGGACAGCAAGCGTGCTCAGCTGGTGATGGACCTGTTGCGCAAACTCGCCGCTGAGCAGGACGCCTGCATCATCGCCGTCACCCATGACGAAAAGATCTTCGACCGGTTCGACCGGCTGATCCACCTGCGCGACGGCCGGCTCACCGACGCCTGAACCCGGAGGATGACATGACTGCAAGACCGCTTTCCCTTTCCATTGCCGCCGGAGCGGCGGTTGTGTTCGGTGGACTGACAATCATCTCGGGCGGACGGGCCCTGTTCGGCGGGGCCGACATGGGGGTCGTGGTGCCCTATGTCCTTTGGTTCAACTTCATCGCCGGGTTCGCCTATGCCCTGGCGGGCATCGGCCTTTGGTTCGGGGCAGGATGGGCGCGGGTCCTTTCGGTGGGCATTGTCCTAGCAACGGCTGCAGTGTTTGCGGCCTTCTTGTGGCATGTCTGGCGCGGTGGCGCCTATGAAGCCCGCACCATGGGGGCGATGTCGCTGCGATTGACCGTCTGGCTGGCCATCGCGGCAGTCGCGGTCAGAAACCGCTCCCGCTGACAGGCACGCCAGCGGATCAAGCAGACCAACTTCAGAGGGGCGTTCAAATGCGTGCCACCGGCAATCGGCACCTGGGTGATTGTGGTACCAAAGATCAGATCGAATGGCCGTTCTCACCTGCCGCCTTCCAGCAACCGCACCAATCACGAATGGTCCGCAAATGGGATGTTGCATTGCAGCCGCCGCCCTGACCTGAATGACCGGTCAGGGCCGACCGACATGCCCCTGCCGTCGGTCGGTTTGCCGACTACAGGTCGATGCCTTTTGAAAGCGTCAATGCATCGTCAAGGTCAACGCCGAGGTATCGAACGGTGCTGTCCATCTTGGTGTGGCCAAGCAAAAGCTGGACGGCGCGAAGATTGCCGGTCTTCTTGTAGATCTGCGCCACCTTTGTCCTTCGCATGGAATGCGTGCCATAGGCGCCTGGCTCAAGGCCAATCGACATGACCCATTCGCGCAATATCTGCGCATACTGCCGGGTAGACAGATGCACGCTGGCGTGTAGATGGCTGGGCCACTGATATTCCGACCCGAACATTTCAGGATCGGCGATCCAACGCTCAAGTGACTGACGCGTGGTGTCGGTGATCTCGAAGTGGACCGGCTTGCCCGTCTTGCTCTGGGTGACCGAGGTGCGCTCTTTCACCCGTCCAGCGGCGAACACGTCCCGAACCTTCAGGCAGACGAGGTCGCCGCCTCGCAGCTTGCTGTCGACGGCCATGTTGAACAGCGCCAGGTCGCGTTTGTTGTCTGCCATCTCGAGACGTACGCGGATCGACCAGACGTGTTTCGGCAGCAAAGGGCGCTTCTGGCCAATGATGCGCCCCTTGTTCCAGGCAGGGCGATCAGGCCGAAGTGCTGGAAGGAAATCGATGGACATGGCGTTACCTCCTGTCCACCTGTCCCACCCTGACGTCGGCTGATCCGACACGGCTCAAGGTATCACAAACCAGCCGAGCCGTCCGGCATCATCTCCGCAGGCGGAAACCGGTCTGACTTCAGCGCCGCAAAGCACTTGCAGCATTTCGATGTGGCGGCCGTTGGCGATCAGCCTGTGCTGCCGAGCAGGCCGCGCCGCCACCGGGCGAAACGAGCTCAATTCGGTCGTTCGCATCCCTTATGGCGCTCGCTTGTTCCACGGACGTTGGCGGGCTGGAAACATATGGCGAAGATGTTGTGAAAGGAAGTTATCCGTATCAAGCATTGTCCTCGAAATTTGAGGCACGTAGGGAAAAGCGAACGTTGATTCAGCGGCCGCCTCCCACACATTGGCCTGCTGCCGGTTTCGTGGACACCGAGTTAGGGTGTTTCAACGGAATCGGAGTTATGGATGCAGAGACGGAAGTTCAGCCGCGAGTTCAAGCTTGAGGCGGTGAAGTTGGTGAGAGATCGAGGGGTGACGGCTGCGCAGGCGGCGCGGGATCTCGATCTGCACGAGAACGTGTTGCGCAAATGGGTGAGGGAACTGTCGGCAGACCCGCAGCAGGCTTTCCCCGGGCACGGGCAGCAAAAGCCGGAGCAGCTTGAGATCGATCGACTGCGCAGCGAAGTCGCCAGGCTCAATGACTGGCGCCGCATCGCAACCCGCTACGACAGATGCGCCGACATCTTCCTCTCCGCCTGTGCGCTCGCCGCCGTTGTCATGTTCTGGATATGAGTCCTGACCCTAAGCCAGACGCTGGCGGGTCATGTTAGCAGAAGGAAAGGTTTTTATGCACCGGTTCGGTCAGTTGCGGCCTGTTGCGGCAGAAGACGGCGGGAGTTGTCTGTTCTTTCTGCGCTGCAGCGAGGCTATTTCTGGCGCCAACTGCTTCCCCCCTGCTTCCCCGATTTCCAGACGCAGGCCGGGGAAGCAAAAAGCGCCCCGGAGGGCGCTTCTTAAGGTATTGATATTGCTACCATCCAAACTGGAGCGGGCGATGAGATTCGAACTCACGACCCTAACCTTGGCAAGGTTATGCTCTACCCCTGAGCTACGCCCGCGCTCCGTCAGTGGCGGTCATCTATAAACTCCCGCCCCGTCCCGCAAGGGGAAAATGCGCCCCGTTCAATGTGCTTTGGCGGCCCGCCTGCGCTTCTGACGCCACAGGTTCAGCCCCTCGACCGCGCCGGCGAAGACCATAGCCGCATAGATGAAGCCGCGTTCGACGTGATAGTGGAAGCCATCCGCGACCAGCGCCATGCCGACCATCACGAGGAAGGCCAGCGCCAGCATCTTGGTCGAAGGGTGCGCCGAGACGAAATTGGCGATGGGCTCGGCCGCGACCATCATCACCAGGATGGCGATGATGACGGCGGCCACCATGACCTCGAGATGATCGGCGATGCCGACGGCGGTGATGACGCTGTCGAGCGAGAAGACCAGATCGAGGATCATGATCTGCGTGATGACCGCTGTCATTGTGGCTTTGACCACGGACTCGGGTCCGTGGGCGTCGCCTTCGACCTCGGCGAAGATTTCGGTCGTTGCCTTCCAGAGCAGGAACAGACCGCCGCCGATCAGGATGATGTCGCGCCAGGATATGCCGATGCTGCCCGCATCATTGAACCATGGCACTGTGAATACGGGTTCGGAGAGACCGATGATCCAGCTGATCGAAAACAGCAGGATGATCCGCAGGATGAGCGCGCCGCCGAGGCCGATCAGGCGGGCCTGACGGCGCTGCGCGGGGGGAAGCCGTGCGGCGGCGATGGAAATGAAGATGACATTGTCGACGCCAAGGACGATTTCGAGGATGGTCAGGGTCAGGAAGGATGCCCAGACAGCGGGGTCGGACAGAAGTTCGATCATCGTCGGGTTCCTTTGCGGTGTGCGGCCGGTGCTTTGTCGGGGGTCGATGAACCCGGAGAGGTATCGTTCCCTCAAAGCCCTTACTGCGTTGATACGCAGGAATCGAGACGCTTCGACATCGGCCGCAGCGGATCGAGGCGGTTCTGCACGGCTTTCAAGCAAGTCCGGGTGCGATTCGCGCAAAGGTTGAAGATGGCGCTGCGTGACTTCGGATTTGCAGCCCTGTGCCGGTTCATGGTTGCGGAAAAGTGAACCGTGATGCCATGGGGCGGTCAATGCGGCTGTGGGACGCTGCATTCATCATCGTGGCGAAAAAGTGCCGGAATTTCGACGCAACCTTGTCGAAATACAGGCGAAATCCGGGAGTTTTCTGGGGTCATCGCCAGTCAGGCAATTCAGACACAACTTCAGGAAAGGAATCCAACATGTTCATGCAAAACGCAAAAAGCTTCCTCAATGCCGAGCAGATCGCGATTGCCGCTGCGGCGGCGGGTCTGTCCCACGATGCCGCAATGGCCGGCATCATGGCGGGCGCGCTGGTCGAAACGGAAGCGGGATGGCGGCCGGTCGAAATGATCACGGCGGGGACGGCGGTCAGCACCTGGGACGGTGGCTTCCGGAACGTGCGCCGGGTCGAACGGCGGCATGTCTGGGCGGGTGGACGCGAGGTTCTGATCCCCGGCGGGGCGCTGGCGAACTGTTCGGATATCTGCCTGCTGCCGGGACAGCATGTTCTGATCGAAAGCGAAATCGCGGAAGCCGTGCTTGGCCGGGCGGCGGTGCTGGTGCAGGCGGCTGCGCTGAATGGATTCCGGGGCATCCGGATGCGCCCGATCGACCGGCCCGTCGAAACCGTGTCTCTGGTCTTCGATACGGAAGAGATGGTCTATCTGAACAGCGGCTGCGTGATCCATTCCGAAGGCCTGTCGACCGTTGCCGGTGGTGCGATGGAGCCGGGTTTCTTCCCGGTGCTGGACGGGGTGCAGGCGGCAGCCCTGGTCGGGCTTCTGTCGGATGGCGCGCTGTCGTCCGACGATCTCGGGTGCGATCGGCACGCGGCATGATCGGGGATGGCGCGGGCAGGCCACGGGCCTGCCCGGAAACCCCCGATGCGCCGGAAACCGCGACCCGCGCCTGGTGGCCCGGGCGGCGACAGCGTCGATGCGACGCAGGCGGACCCCGGCCGCAGGTACTGTCATGGGGCGGACCGCCTGCTGCGGAACGGAACGGGTGAAGAGTGCCAGGATGGATCGGGCAACAGGTCGGGGTCGGACCCGAAGATGTTCAGGTCGTCCCCATCGTCATCGGGCATCGGTTGAGCGGGATCGACCAAAGGCAACGATACAGGATCGGGGTCTGCGGGTGACCGATGGTTCGATTGGTCACGGGCGGGGCCAGGAAGCCGTTCGCCCGATGCCCCGCCAGGGGCGGGTTCGGGTGCCGGGCCGCGACCGGTATCGGCTTCGGACCCGAATGACGCAAGAAGGCCGGGATCGACCTCGAGATCGACAAACGCCACAGCCGCCGGGGCGTCCTGCGGAACAGTGGCAATGCCGTCATATGACCCGCCAGTCCCGCTATCCTGGCCGATCCGGACCTGCGGATGCCCCGCCTGTCCAGGGGTCATGGTGCCGTCGGACGCCGTATCGGTCGCCGCTGCGACGACCATCCGCCGTTTCAGCGCCCGCGCGCGATCCTCCAGCATGCCGATCTGCCGGTCGAGACGGTCGAGACCCGCGCGGAAAATCGCGGGGTCCGCCGACTGGGACGTGCCCAGCCAGCTGAGCGACCCGCGCAGGTTGCCCAGCGTCAGGATCACATCCTCGACCAGAAAGACCTCGAACTCCGACCGGACTTCATGCCGCATGTCCTCTCCCCGGATTGCCCCGGCCGTGAGAGTATCGCCGCATGTGCTAACGCGGGCCTAACGGCGGCGCGTCAGACATCCTTGCCCGCAATCGGGTTAAGTCACGAACGTTATCCGGAAGCGCTTGTTCATTCTTTGTTCCTATCGTATCATCCCTTCGGTCCTTATCGAAGGGTTGCATCCGATGCCGCACGGTTCCCCGCATGATTTTGATTTCTTTCACGGTGCCTGGCATGTCGCCCACCGGCGGCGGACCCGGCGGCTGGCCGGTTCGGATGACTGGGAGGAGTTCGGCGGTTCCGCCCTGGTACGGCCGCTCCTGGCGGGGCAGGGCAATGTCGACGACAATGTCATCGACCTTCCTGGCGAGACTTATCGTGCCGTCACCCTGCGCAGCTTCGACCCGGCCTCGGGCGACTGGTCGATCTGGTGGCTCGACGGGCGCGCTCCGCACCGGCTCGATCCGCCACTTGTCGGCGGGTTCCGCGATGGGCGCGGTCTGTTCCTGGCCGAAGACGTGTTCGAGGGCCGTCCGATCCGCGTGCGCTTCATCTGGACGCCGGACGCAAAGGGCGGGCCGCAGTGGGAACAGGCGTTCTCTGCCGACCTCGGTACGACGTGGGAGACCAACTGGGTGATGCGCTTCACCCCGATGGGCTAGACCCGGCGGGTCACGCCGCCTCCGACTCAAGCTCGATCAGCAGGTCTTTCGCATCGATCTGGCTGCCGGGCTGGACGTGCACCGCCTTCACGACGGCCGTGCGGTCGGCGTGCAGGCCGGTCTCCATCTTCATCGCCTCGATGGTCAGCATCAGGTCGCCCGCCTGCACCTTCTGGCCGACGGCGACGCCGACGGAGGCGACCGAACCCGGCATCGGCGCGCCGACATGGGCCGGGTTGCCGTCCTGCGCCTTGGGCTTGGCCGCGGTCGCCGCCTTGACCTTGCGGTTCGGCACCCGGATCACGCGCGGCTGGCCGTTCAGCTCGAAGAAGACCTGCACGTCGCCTTCCTCGGTGGTCTCGCCCACCGCCTGCAGCCGGATCTCCAGCGGTCTTGCCGGGGTCGATCTCGACCGAGATCTCCTCGCCCGGCTGCATGCCGTAGAAGAAGACCGGCGTCGGCAGGGTGCGGACCGGGCCATAGACGCGGTGGCGGCCCATGTAGTCGAGGAAGACCTTGGGATACATCAGATAGCCGTTCAGGTCCTCGTCATCGACCTTGAAACCTTCCAGTTCTTTCGACACCTGCGCGCGCACTGCCTCCAGGTCGACCGGCGGCCATGCTTTCGCCCGGGCGCTCGGTCGACGGCCGCCTCGCCCTTCAGCACCTTCTTCTGGATGCCCTCGGGCCAGCCGCCCGGCGGCTGGCCGAGGTTGCCCTTCAGCATGTCGACGACCGACTCCGGGAAGGCCACCTCGACCGCCGGGATCCTCGACCTGCGCCCGGGTCAGGTCCCTGCGCCACCATCATCAGCGCCATGTCGCCCACGACCTTGGACGACGGCGTGACCTTCACGATGTCGCCGAACATCTGGTTCACGTCGGCATAGGTCTGCGCCACCTCGTGCCAGCGCTCCTCCAGCCCCAGGACGCGCGCCTGCGCCTTGAGGTTGGTGAACTGGCCCCCCGGCATCTCGTGCAGATAGACCTCGGACGCCGGGCGCCTCGAGGCCGGACTCGAACGCCGCGTACTGCGTGCGCACCGCCTCCCAGTAGTTCGAAATCTCGCCGGATCGCCCCGATGTCCAGGCCCGGTGTCGCGGTCGGTATGGCGCAGCGCCTCGACGATCGACCCGAGGCAGGGCTGCGAGGTGCCGCCCGAGAACGCATCCATCGCCGCATCGACCGCATCCACGCCCGCATCGGCGGCGGCGAGGATCGTGGCCGCCGGCGACGCCGCTGGTGTCATGGGTGTGGAAGTGGATCGGCAGCCCGACCTCCTCCTTCAGCGCCTTGATCAGGACCTGCGCGGCGGCGGGCTTCAGAAGCCCCGCCATGTCCTTCAGCCCCAGCACATGCGCGCCCGCGGCGTTCAGCTCCTTGGCCCATCGTCGACGTAGTATTTCAGGTCGTACTTCGGCGCGGTCCGGGTCCAGGAGGTCGCCGGTGTAGCAGATCGCCGCCTCGCAGACCTTGCTGGTCTCGATCACCGCATCCATCGCCACGCGCATGTTCTCGACCCAGTTGAGGCTGAATCGAACACCCGGAACACGTCGACCCCGGTTTCCGCCGCCTGTTTCACGAAGGCCTGCACCACGTTGTCGGGATAGTTGGTGTAGCCGACGCCGTTCGACGCCCGCAGCAGCATCTGCGTCATCAGGTTCGGCATCGCCGCCCGCAGGTCGCGCAGCCGCTGCCAGGGGCATTCCTGCAGGAAGCGGTAGGCCACGTCGAAGGTGGCGCCGCCCCAGCATTCGACGCTGAAGAGCTGCGGCAGGTTCGCGGCATAGGCCGGGGCCACGCGGATCATGTCGATCGACCGCATCCGCGTGGCCAGCAGGGTCTGGTGCCCGTCGCGCATCGTGGTGTCGGTGATGAGAAGCTTCTTCTGCTCTGCCCATCCAGTCGGCGACCGCCTGCGGCCCCTTCTGCTCCAGCAGGTTGCGCGTGCCCATGCGGCGGCGTCGCCCATCAGGCGCGGGCGGCTTCGGCGGCGCGCCTCGGCCGGCGGCTTCGGGCGGCCCGCGGTCTCGGGATGCCCGTTGACGGTGATGTCGGCGATGTAGGTCAGGATCTTCGTCGCCCGGTCGCGGCGCTTCTTGAAGGGGAAAAGCTCCGGCGTCGTGTCGATGAACTTGGTCGTGTAGGTGTTGTTCAGGAAGGTCGGGTGCTTCAGCAGGTTCTCGACGAAGGCGATGTTGGTCGCTGACGCCCCGGATGCGGAATTCGCGCAGCGCCCGGTCCATCCGGGCGATCGCCTATCTCCGGCGTCGGCGCCCAGGCCGTGACCTTGACCAGCAAGCGAGTCGTAGTAGCGCGTGATCACCGCGCCCGAATAGGCCGTGCCGCCGTCCAGCCGGATGCCGTTGCCGGTGCGCCGACCGATAGGCGGTGATCCGGCCATAGTCGGGGATGAAGTTGTTCTGCGGGTCTTCGGTGGTCACCCGGCACTGCAGCGCATGGCCGTTCAGCGCGCACCTCGGCCTGGCTCGGTACCCCGTCGCCTCGGCGCAGCGTCTTGCCCTCGGCGATCAGGATCTGCGCCTGCACGATGTCGATGCCGGTCACCTCCTCGGTGACGGTATGCTCGACCTGCACGCGCGGGTTCACCTCGATGAAGTAGAACTTGCCCGGTGTCCATATCCATCAGGAACTCGACCGTGCCGGCGCATTCGTAGTCCACATGGCGCGCAGATGCGTTCGGCCCAGCTCGCAGACGTCGTCGCGCTGCGCCTGGGTCAGATAGGGCGCAGGCGCGCGCTCGACGACCTTCTGGTTGCGCCGCTGCACCGTGCAGTCGCGCTCCCAGAGGTGATAGATCGTGCCGTGCTTGTCGCCGAGGATCTGCACCTCGACGTGGCGGGCGCGCAGGATCATCTTCTCGAGATAGCCCTCGCCGTTGCCGAAGGCCGCTTCCGCCTCGCGCCGGCCTTCGCGCACCTTGTCCTCCAGCTCGTCCGGCCCGTTGATCGGCCGCATCCCGCGCCCGCCGCCGCCCCAGGACGCCTTCAGCATCAAGGGATAGCCGACCTCGGCCGCCTGCCGCTTGACCAGCGCCATGTCGTCGCCCAGCACCTCGGTCGCCGGGATCACCGGCACGCCGGCCTCGATCGCCACCCGCCGGGCGGTCGCCTTGTCGCCCAGCGCCCGCATCGTCTCGGCCTTCGGGCCGATGAAGGTGATCCCCGCCGCGTCGCAGGCATCGACGAAATCGGGGTTCTCGGACAGCAGGCCATAGCCCGGATGGATCGCATCGGCCCCGCCATCCGGGCCACGCGGATGATCTCGGGGATCGACAGATAGGCGCCGACCGGCGACAGCCCCTCGCCGATCCGGTAGGCCTCGTCCGCCTTGAAGCGGTGGAGGCGACAGCTTGTCCTCCTCGGCATAGACCGCGACCGTCTTCTTGCCCATCTCGTTGGCCGCCCGCATCACGCGGATGGCGATCTCGCCCCGGTTGGCGATCAGGATTTTCTTGAACTCGGCCATCGGCGCACTCCCCCGATCCGCACAGTCCCCGGCACGTTACGGACGCTGCACTGCAGCGCAATGGGCTGCGACATGCGGCGCAAAGTGCGACGGCGGATGCGAGCGCGTGCGCAGCCGTGCGGCAGATTGCCATGAACAATCCGCGAACACTTGCCTTTCCCTCCGCCCCGATCCACCGCTATCCTGCGCCGCCATGAGCAGCTGTGACGAAGCCGAGCCTTCGAGGCCGCCGATGCCGCTGTCGCCAGCGCGCGATGGCCGCGCGGGGCGCGCCCTATCTGGACGACCTGAACCCGGCGCAGCGCGCGGCCGTCGAGGCGCTGGACGGCCCGGTTCTGATGCTGGCCGGGGCAGGCACCGGCAAGACCAAGGCGCTGACCGCCCGCATCGCGCATCTGCTGACACCGGCCGGGCCCGCCCGAACGAGATCCTGGCCGTCACCTTCACCAACAAGGCCGCGCGCGAGATGAAGGAGCGGGTCGGCCGCCTGCTGGGCGGGGTCGTCGAGGGCATGCCCTGGATGGGCACCTTCCATTCGCTGTCGCGTCAAGATCCTGCGCCGCCATGCCGAACTGGTCGGCCTCAAGTCCAACTTCACCATCCTCGACACCGACGACCAGATCCGGCTGCTGAAACAGCTGATCCTGGCCGCGAACATCGACGAAAAGCGCTGGCCCGCCCGGATGCTCGCCGGGCTGATCGACAGCTGGAAGAACCGCGCCTGGACGCCCGACAAGGTGCCCTCGTCCGAGGCCGTCGGCCTACAACAACCGCGGGACCGAGCTTTACGCCGCCTACCAGGACCGTCTGAAGACCCTGAACGCCACCGATTTCGGCGACCTGCTGCTGCACTGCGTCACGATCTTCCAGACCCAGCCCGACGTGCTGGAACAGTACCAGCGCTGGTTCCGCTACATCCTTGTGGACGAATATCAGGACACCAACGTCGCCCAGTATCTGTGGCTGCGCCTGCTCGCCGCCGGCGCACAAGAACATCTGCTGCGTCGGCGATGACGACCAGTCGATCTATGGCTGGCGCGGGGCCGAGGTGGGCAACATCCTGCGGTTCGAGAAGGATTTTCCCGGCGCGGAGGTGATCCGGCTGGAACAGAACTACCGCTCCACCGCGCATATCCTTGCCGCCGCCAGCGGGGTGATCGCCGCCAACAAGGGCCGCCTGGGCAAGACGCTGTGGACCGACGGCGACGAGGCGGCGAAAAGGTCCGCCTGATCGGCCACTGGGACGGCGAGGAAGAGGCCCGCTGGATCGGCGAGGAGGTCGAGGCGATCCAGCGCGGCACCCGCGGGCATGCGACCCGATCGAGCCTGAACCATCAGGCGATCCTCGTCCGCGCGTCAGCCACCAGATGCGCGCCTTCGAGGACCGGTTCCTGACCATCGGCCTGCCCTACCGCGTCATCGGCGGCCCGCGCTTCTACGAACGGCTGGAGATCCGCGACGCGATGGCCTATTTCCGGCTGGCCGTGTCGCCCGACGACGATCTGGCCTTCGAGCGCATCGTCAACACGCCGAAGCGCGGCCTCGGCGACAAGGCGCAAGCAGGACATCCAGCGCTGGCGCGCGAAAACGGCATCGGCCTGCTCGAAGGCGCGCGCTATGCCGTGGCGCGGGGCGGGATCAAGGGGCAGGGGGCAGGGCAGCTCGCGCCAGCTGGTCGAGGGCATCGACCGCTGGCATGTCGAGACGCAGGTCACCGGACTACGACCATATCCGGCTGGCCGAGACGATCCTGGACGAGAGCGGCTATACCGCGATGTGGCAGGACGACAAGACGCCCGAAGCGCCGGGGCGGCTGGAGAACCTCAAGGAACTGGTCAAGGCGCTGGAAGCAGTTCGACAATCTGCAGGGGTTTCTCGAACATGTCTCCCTCATCATGGACAACGACACCGAAGACGCGGCCGAAAAGGTCACGATCATGACCCTGCACGCGGCCAAGGGGCTGGAGTTTCCCGTGGTCTTCCTGCCGGGCTGGGAGGACGGGCTGTTCCCGAGCCAGCGCAGCATGGACGAAAGCGGGCTGAAGGGGCTGGAGGAGGAACGCCGCCTCGCCTATGTCGGCATCACCCGGGCCGAGGAACTGTGCACGATCACCTTCGCCGCCAACCGCCGGGTCTACGGCCAGTGGCAGTCGGCGCTGCCCTCGCGCTTCATCGACGAGCTGCCGCCCGCGCATGTCGAGGTGCTGACGCCGCCCGGCCTCTACGGCGGCGGCTTCGGCGCGGCCGCGCCCGGCCTTCGGCGAGCGGCATCGAGGAACGCGCGACCAGGGCCGATGTCTACAACTCGCCCGGCTGGAAGCGGATGCAGGACCGCGGCAGCCAGCGCGGCATGTCGCAGCCGCGCGAGGCGCGCCAGATCGTGATCGACATCGACGCGGTGTCGTCCTTCATGGAGGGCGACCGGGTGTTCCACAAGAAATTCGGCTACGGGACGGTCACGGCGATCGAGGGCGACAAGCTGCAGATCGCCTTCGACAAGGCCGGCGAAAAGCATGTCCTGTCGGGCTATGTGATCGAGGCGGACCTCGCTTCCGATCTGGCGGACGACATTCCGTTCTGATCCCGTTCCGTCCCGCGTGGACGGATGTGACCCCACCACAAAAGAAAACGGCGGCGCAGGGGAGGAGGTCCGCGCCGCCGTTCTGGTATCCGGGCCGCCCTCAGGGAGGAGGAGGGGGCGGCGCGGTCTTTGGTCTGTGAAGACAGGCGGACACCCAGGGAGGAGGAGGGGCGCCGCCGTCTTCACCACGCAGGCCCGACCCAGGGAGGAGGAGAGGGCGGACCGTCGTCAGGTTCCGGACCGCTCGGTCCGGTAGGGAAAATGGCGGCGGCGTCAGGGAGGAGGAGAGACGCCACCGCCGAAAGTACCAGGGGCCCGGGAGGAGGATGGGCCCGAGGTCAGAAAACTCAGTTGCTGCCGTAGGCAGCTTCGCGGGCCAGCGCCGGGATGTCCCAGCGCGACACGCCGAGGTCGGCCAGGTCGCGGTCCGAAAGCAGATTCAGTTCGCGGACCGTGCGGCGGTACAGGGCGCGGCGTGCGGCGGTTTCCTGAACCGACTTCACCAGCGCTGCGATACGGTCGCCGAATGTGACCGAATAAGAACGAGTAGAAACATGTGCCATTTCATTTGCCTCACTTGAACACTTCACGGATGCGCCGTTCTGGCGTCGTTGGGATGAAGATGGGCTGAATGCTGCAACTGCACAATGCGCTGTTCAATCAATGCCGCCATGCAGCAAGTGCATAACTGATCCTGACCCAATTCTGCGCGGAAATCGGGGGACGTGCACAATTTTCGTCCAAATGGTCAAAACAACCCTTGCCCCGGCGGGGCGGCAGGCCGAATCTGTCAAGGATCCGTCAAGGAATATCACATGAGTGTTACAAAAGACTTGGTCCTGCAGACACTTGCGGCGCTGCCGGCCGGGCAGGGCGGAAGTCTGGCCGCCCGCGATCTGGTTCGCGCGCTTGAGATTCAAAGCGGTTTGATTCGGTTTGTGGTCGAGGCGGACAGCGCGGAATTGGCGCGTTCTCTGGAACCGGAGCTTGCCGCAGCGGAAGCTGCACTGCGCGCGTTGCCGGGGGTGACGGGCGTGTCAGCCGTGCTGACAGCGCATAGCCCGGCGAAATCTGCACCACCCGCTGCGCCGCGCGCCCCTGCGGCTGGTGAGCCGCCCAGTCTGACCATCGGCCGCCACCCGACGCCGCAGGCGGGGCCGCAGCGGGTGACGGGCGTGGACAGGATTCTGGCCATCGGGTCGGGCAAGGGCGGGGTCGGCAAATCGACCGTATCGTCGAACCTCGCCGTGGCGCTGGCGCGGGCCGGGCGGCGGGTCGGCCTGCTCGACGCAGATATATACGGCCCGTCGCAGCCGCGCATGATGGGTGTGACCGCGCGGCCGGCCAGCCCGGATGGCAAGATCATCATCCCTTTGCACGCGCATGGCGTGACCATGATGTCGATCGGGCTGATGCTGAAGGAAGGCGAGGCGGTCGTCTGGCGCGGGCCGATGCTGATGGGCGCGTTGCAGCAGCTTCTGACCCAGGTGCAGTGGGGCGAGCTGGACGTCCTGATCGTGGATCTGCCGCCGGGGACGGGCGACGTGCAGCTGACCCTCTGTCAGAAGACACATCTGACCGGGGCGATCATCGTCTCGACCCCGCAGGATGTGGCGTTGCTGGATGCCCGTCGTGCGATTGACATGTTCGGCAAGCTGAAGACGCCGATCCTGGGCCTGATCGAGAACATGTCCACTTATGTATGTCCGAACTGCGGGCACGAGGCGCATATCTTCGGGCATGGCGGCGTCGCGGCCGAGGCGGAGGCGCTGGGCGTGCCGTTCCTGGGCGAATTGCCGCTGTCGCTGGATGTGCGGGTGGCCGGTGACGCGGGCACGCCGGTCGCGGCAGGCGACGGGCCGGTGGCCGAGGCCTATGCGCGCCTTGCAGCGCGGCTGGTGGCGGGCGGAATGGCCTGATCCTGCCCGCGCGGCGGGACTGTCCGGGAATTCGGGGCCAGTCCACGAATCACCAAGGGATTTTCCGGGAAAACCAGGCTTCCTTTGGGTCTGCGGAAGGGAACGGCAGCCTGTTCCCAGGTCCCGTCCGTGGTTCTGCCGCTGATTTCGTGGGAAACAGCGGGAAAGGCTCTGACCCGCGCTGTCTCAACATTTTGTGGTCCTGCGTGACAGTCGATCAATCCCTTGGTGGCTATCTGCGCCTTTTACCCCAATTCCTTGTGCCGTTGCCGGTTGCAAGACAAGGGATCGTGGCAAGGTCCCTAAAATTCCTGTTGATTCCCGTGAAATCCCGTGTCATCCCTGTCCTACGGTTGAGGCGAGCGATCAAAAATCCGGGGCACCAAGACCCCAAGGCGAAAAGCAGGTTTCATACAGGCAGCCCGCTTCAACCGAACGACGAAATCCGGCGCGTGGGCGAGCAGACATCCCCCCAGGTGGCACGCGCAGCCGGTGATACCCAGCGATGGGACAGGGCGGCGGATCGGGCAGTGGCAGCAGCCCGATCCGCCGTTGTCGTTTCTAAGGGGTCGATCCGGGCGGGCGGGACGATGGCAGTGAAATCAAGGCGGGGGCCTTTGTCGGAGGCGCGGGCCAGTGGCACGCAGATTCAGGGGTTCGGATACGTTCCGCGTGGACGCCAAGGGTCGTGTGTCGATCCCGGCGCCTTTTCGGCGTGTCATCGAGGCCTCGGACCCCGACTGGCACGAAGGGCAGCGCCCGAACATCGTGATCGTCTACGGCGATGACCGGCAGGACTGGCTGGAAGTCTACACGATGGCGGCCATCGACGAGATCGACGGCCAGATCGAGGACATGCAGCGCGGGTCGGATGAACGCCTGTGGCTGGAAGAGCTGATGCACGGTCAGTCCCTGGAAACCCAGATCGACGATGACGGGCGGCTGGTGCTGCCGCAGAAGCTGCGCGAGAAGATCGGGCTGAAGGACGAGGCGTTCTTCATCTCGGCGGGCGACTATTTCAAGATCTGGAACCCGGCCACCTATGGCCGCAAGGATGGCAGCCGGTCGGTCAAGCGGGCCGAACAGTATCCGGACGGCTTTGATCCGCGCAGCCTGCTTCCACCCCGGTCGCGGGGCTGACCATGGCTGCCGCAGCTGCCCCGCCGGTCCCGACACAAGATCACATCCCCGTCCTGCTTGCGCCGCTTCTGCGGGCGGTCGCCCCGGTGCGGGGCCGCTGGCTGGATGGAACCTTCGGCGCGGGCGGCTACGCACGCGGATTGCTTGATGCCGGCGCGGACGAGGTGATCGGGGTCGACCGCGACCCGAGCGTGTTCCGCATGGCGGAAAGCTGGGCGAAGACCTATGGCGCGCGGCTGAGGCTGGTCGAAGGCACGTTTTCCGACCTCGACAGCCATGCTGCGGGTGAACTGGACGGTGTCGTGCTCGACCTCGGCGTGTCGTCGATGCAGATCGACCAGGCCGCACGCGGCTTTTCGTTCCAGAAGGACGGACCGCTCGACATGCGCATGGGCGACAGCGGCGCGACAGCGGCTGATCTTGTGAACCTGTCCAGCGAAGGTCTGCTTGCCGACATCCTCTATCACTACGGCGAGGAACGCGCCTCGCGCCGCATCGCGCGGGCGATCGTGGCGGCGCGTGCGGCGGAGCCGTTCGAGACGACGCTGCAACTGGTCCGGCTGATCGAACGATGCCTGCCGCGCCCGAAGCCCGGGCATAGCCACCCCGCGACGCGCAGCTTCCAGGCCCTGCGCATCGCCGTGAACGACGAATTCGGCCAGCTGAGTGCGGGTCTGGCCGCCGCCGAACGGGCGCTGCGGCCGGGCGGCTGGCTGGCCGTTGTCAGTTTTCATTCGCTTGAGGACCGCATCGTGAAGCGGTTCTTTCAGCTTCGGTCCGGCAGCGAAGCGCAGGCCAGTCGCTATGCGCCTGAGCGTCCGCAGACCAAAGCAGCCTTTGTCGTACATGCGAAGCAGGGGATCTCGGCCGATGCGGCGGAACTCGCGGCGAATCCCCGCGCGCGCTCGGCGCGCCTGCGGCTGGGGCGGCGCACCGATGCACCGGCGGGGCGCGCCGACGACGGCGCGCTGGGCCTTCCCGTCATCGACAGAAGGGGGCGCTGACCACCATGCGCAGCTTCCTGTTCGTGCTCTCCGGGGTGATCGTCATGGCGCTGGCCTTCTGGGCCTACCACGAGAATTACCGGACCCAGGCCGAACTGGGCGAGGTGCGCGCGCTGCGCGAGGACATCGCGCGCCTGAAGGAGAGCCTGGGGGTGCTGAAGGCCGAATGGGCCTATCTGAACCGCCCTGACCGGCTGCGCGAACTGGCTGAAATCAACTTTGATCAGTTGCAGCTTCTGCCGCTCGACCCGCAGCAATTCGGGACTGTCGATCAGGTCTCCTATCCGTCCATCGGCCTGCCCGGGCTGTCGGAACCGGTAGACACCGTGGGTGCGATCAATGACGCGCTGGCCGAGGCCATCGGGGAAGCGCCATGAACCGCACACCGCTCCGCCCCCTTGCCCGTATTCTGAAGGCGCGCGAGATCGGGGAAAACCCCGACCGGATCGAGCGTGAAAATATCCGCGCACGGGCCGAGAAGACCCGCGACCGCGAACGCGCACGCGCCGAGAAACGGCTCCTCGTGCTGGCGCTTCTGTTTTTCGCAGGGTTCACGCTGATCGGCATCCGCATGGGTCAGCTGGCCGCCACGGAACCATCCGAGCCCCAGACGGCCAGCGCCGAAGGCCCGGCGATCCTGACCCAGCGCGCCGACATCGTCGACCGCCAGGGACGCATCCTTGCGACCAATCTTGTCACGCATGCGCTGTATGCGCAGCCGCAGCAGATGGTCGATCCGGCTGCCGCGGCGCGCGGGCTGGCCGCGATCTTTCCCGACCTGGATGAGGCCGCGCTGCTGAAGGATTTCACCGGCAGCCGCAAGTTCCTGTGGATCCGGCGCAAGATTTCGCCCGAACAGATGCAGCTGGTCCATGAAATCGGCGATCCCGGGTTGCTGTTCGGCCCGCGCGAGACGCGGCTATACCCGAACGGTGCCATTGCAGCGCATGTTCTGGGCGGTGCCAGCTTCGGCCGCGAGGGGGTGGATTCGGCCGAGGTCATCGGGACGGCAGGGGTCGAGAAGACATTCGACGGCTGGCTCCGCGATCCTGCCAACGGCGGCGCGCCGCTGACGCTCTCGCTGGACCTGTCTGTCCAGTCGGTGGTCGAGGAAGTCCTGCTGGGCGGCATGAAGCTGATGAACGCCAAGGGCGCGGCGGCGATCCTGATGGATGTGCAGTCAGGCGAAGTCGTCGCCATGGCCTCGCTCCCGGACTTCGACCCGAATGAACGCCCGCAGCCCGCGACCAAGGGCGATGCGGGGGACAGTCCGCTGTTCAACCGCGCCGTCCAGGGCGTCTACGAACTCGGCTCGACGTTCAAGATTTTCGCGATCTCGCAGGCGCTGGACCTTGGCCTCGTCAGTCCAGACACGATGGTGGACACCAAGGACCCTTTCATCTGGGGCAAGCACAGGATCAACGACTTCCATGACTACGGGGCCGAGCTGTCGGTCATGGACGTGATTGTCAAATCCTCGAACATCGGCACCGCGCACATCGCCCTGATGGTCGGCGGCGCGCGCCAGCAGGCGTTTCTGAAGGCGCTGGGGTTCTTTGTGCCGACCGACATCGAACTGGTCGAGGCACCGACGGGCAAGCCGCTGCTGCCGAAGAAATGGGCAGACATCTCGACCCTGACCATTTCCTACGGCCACGGCCTGTCGGCCAGCCCGCTGCATCTGGCCGCTGCCTATGCGACGATCGTCAACGGCGGGATCAAGGTGTCGCCGACACTGCTGCATGATGCCGCACGTCCGGAAGGCGCGCGGGTCCTGTCGGAGAAAACGTCGGCCATCGCGCGGACGATGCTGCGCCAGGTCGTCGTCCGGGGCACGGCCAGCATGGGCGAAGTGCCGGGCTATCAGGTCGGCGGCAAGACCGGCACCGCTGACAAGCCGAAGCCGGGCGGCGGCTACTATGACGAGAAAGTCATCACGACATTCGCTTCGATCTTCCCCGCGTCGGACCCGAAATATGTTCTGGTCGTCTCGCTGGACGAACCGGTTGAAACCTCGGGGTCCGAACCGCGCCGCACGGCGGGCTGGACGTCCGTGCCGGTCGCCGCCGAAATCATCCGGCGCGTGGCGCCCATGATGGGCCTGCGTCCGGAGGTTGAAGCGGCCGGCGACGACACGCTAACTCTTGTCCGCAACTAGGGCAGGGCGGGGCGGCCGGGAATGGGCACGGGGACAAAGTCGCTGGCGGACCTGGGGCTGACGGCCCAGGGCGGGCGTGACGCTGCCGTGACGGGTCTGTCGGTGGACAGCCGGACCGTGAAGGATGGCCACCTCTTCGCGGCACTGCCGGGGGCCAAGGCGCATGGCGGCGACTTCATCGGCTATGCGCTGCGCATGGGTGCGGGGTCCGTCCTGACGGACCGCAAAGGGGCCGAAATCGCACGCGCCGCGCTTGCGGAATCCCATGCTGCGCTTGTCGTGACGGAAGATCCGCGGCAGGCGCTGGCCTTTGCAGCGGCGCTGTGGTTCGGAAAGCAGCCTGAGACGGTTGTCGCCGTCACGGGCACGAACGGCAAGACCAGCGTGGCGAACTTCACCCGCCAGATATGGGCAGAGCTCGGCTTGCAGGCGGCCAGTATCGGCACCACCGGGGTCGAAGGTGCCTTCACCGCGCCTTCGCCGCATACCACGCCGGAGCCGGTCACGCTGCACCGGCTGCTGTCCGACATGGCCGCTGCGGGTGTCACGCACGCCGCGATGGAGGCATCGAGCCACGGTCTGGATCAGCGGCGCATCGACGGGGTGCGGCTGGCTGCCGCCGGGTTCACGAACTTCACGCAGGACCATCTGGACTATCACGCGACGTTCGAGGCGTATTTCGACGCCAAGGCCGGGCTGTTTGCCCGTGTCCTGCCCGATGACGGTATCGCCGTGATCAACATGCATGACCGGCGCGGCAGCGACATGGCGGAAATCGCCCGCGCGCGCGGCCAGTCCGTGCTGATGGTGGGACACGCGGCAGAGGACGATCTGCGCGTCCTGGGGCAGCGGTTCGACGCGACGGGCCAGGACCTGCGCTTTGCCTGGAAAGGGACTGCGCACATGGCCCGCCTGCACCTCATCGGCGGGTTCCAGGCGTCGAACGTTCTGGTCGCGGCAGGACTTGCCATCGCGGCGGGCGAGGATGCCGAGGCGGTCTTCGCGGTGCTGCCGAAGCTGACGACGGTGCGCGGGCGGATGCAGCTGGCGGCGACCCGCGACAACGGAGCGTCGGTATTTGTCGACTACGCCCACACACCCGACGCGGTGGCAACGGCGCTCAAGGCGCTGCGCCCGCATGTGCTGGGCCGCATCGTTGTGGTCCTTGGCGCGGGCGGCGACCGCGACACGGGCAAGCGCCCCCTGATGGGTGCCGCAGCGGCGAAGTACGCCGACAGTGTCATCGTGACCGACGACAACCCGCGGACCGAGAACCCTGCCGCGATCCGCGCCGCAGTCCTGGCTGCCGCCCCCGAGGCGACCGAAGTCGCCGACCGGGCCGAGGCGATCCTGCGGGGCGTCGATGCGCTGGGGCCGGGCGACGCGCTGCTGATCGCGGGCAAGGGTCACGAGACCGGGCAGGTGATCGGCACCGACGTCTATCCGTTCGACGATGCCGAACAGGCCAGCGTTTCCGTCGCGGCGCTGGACGGCCGGATATGACTGCCCCGCTCTGGACATCTGCCGACATCGCCGCCGCGACCGGCGGTCGCCCGACAGGTGCCTTTGCGGCCTCGGGCGTGTCGATCGACACGCGCAGCCTTGTGCCCGGCGATCTGTTCGTTGCCCTGACCGATGTCCGCGACGGGCATGACTTTGTCCGGGCGGCGTTGGACAGGGGGGCTGCAGGCGCGCTGGTTTCCCGGATGCCGGAGGGCTGCAGCGGCAGCGACCCGCTGATTCTGGTGCCGGACGTGCTGCGCGCTCTGACAGCGCTTGGCCGCGCCGGGCGCGCACGCGCGAAGGCGCGTGTCGTCGCTGTCACCGGATCGGTCGGCAAGACCTCCACCAAGGAAATGCTGCGCGCGGTGCTGGGGGCGCTGGGTCCGACGCATGTGGCCGAGGCCAGCTTCAACAACCACTGGGGCGTGCCCCTGACGCTGGCTCGCCTTCCGCCCGACGCGGCCTTTGCGGTGATCGAGATCGGCATGAACCATCCCGGCGAAATCGCCCCGCTGTCCCGGCTCGCCCGTCCGCATATCGCCGTCATCACGACCGTTGCCGCCGCCCATCTGGAGGCTTTCGAGGACATCGAAGGGATCGCACGCGAAAAGGCCGCGATCTTCGAGGGGCTGGAGCCCGGCGGCGTTGCCGTCCTGCGGTCGGGCCTGACGGTCACGCCGATCCTGCAGGCGGCAGCCGAGCGCATCGCCGAAAGGATCATCCGCTTCGGCACCGACGCAGGCGATGACTATCGCCTGATCGGCGCAACCCTCAGCCACGACACGACCGTGGTCCGCGCGGAACGACTGGGCACGCCGATCCTGTTCAAGGTCCGCAGCGCCGGGCGGCATTTTGCCGAGAATGCGCTTGCCGTCCTGGCCGTGGCCGGGGCGCTGGGGGCCGATCCCGCCGTGACGGCCTGCGACCTGGGCCAGTGGCAGCCCCCGCGCGGCCGCGGCCAGCGCGAGACGGTCCATCTGGACATCGTGGACGAGGCGCAGGCCTTCGACCTGATCGACGATGCCTTCAACGCCAACCCCGCCTCGATGGATGCGGCCCTCGACGTGCTCGGCGCGGCCGAGCCGCAGGACGGGGTCGGGCGCAAGGCCACAGGGCGGCGCATCGCCGTCCTCGGCGACATGCTGGAACTCGGATCCACCGAGGCCGATCTGCATCGCGCCATCGCCCGGCATTCCGCCATGCCCCGCATCCATCTGGTGCACTGCGTCGGCACCCGGATGCGGGCGCTATGGGACGTCCTGCCGCGCGACCAGCGTGGCGAGTGGAGCGCGACGGCCCCCGATCTTGCCGCCCGCGCCTATCTTCTGGCCGATGCGGGCGACGTCATCCTGGTCAAAGGGTCCAAGGGATCGAAGGTCAGTCTTGTGGTTGACGCCCTGCGCAAACTCGGGCAACCGGGCGCGGGCGACGCGAAGGGGTCCGGATAATGCTCTACTGGCTCACGTCGCTGTCCGACGGCGGCGACTTCTTCAACCTCTTCCGCTACATCACCTTCCGCGCCGGGGCCGCCTTCTTCACCGCGCTGATCTTCGGCTTCCTGTTCGGGCGTCCGCTGATCGACCTCCTGCGCCGCAGGCAGGGCAAGGGCCAGCCGATCCGCGACGACGGCCCACAGGGGCATTTCGTCAAGGCGGGCACACCCACGATGGGCGGCATCCTGATCCTGTCGGCGCTGTTTGTCTCGACCCTGCTCTGGGCGCGCCTCGACACACCCTATGTCTGGATCGTCCTTGCCGTCACCATCGCCTTCGGGGCCATCGGTTTCGCCGACGACTACGCCAAGGTCACCAAGCAGACCTCCAAGGGCGTCTCCTCCCGCGTCCGCTTTCTTCTCGGCCTCGCCATTGCCGCGCTCGCCGGGATCGCGGCTGCCTGGTTTCATCCGGAAGCGCTGTCCAGCCAGCTGGCGCTGCCCGTCTTCAAGGACGTGCTGATCAACCTCGGCTGGTTCTTTGTGCCTTTCGCGATGATCGTGATCGTCGGGGCCGCCAATGCGGTGAACCTGACCGACGGTCTGGACGGGCTGGCCGTCATGCCGGTGATGATCGCCGCAGGCACCTTCGGCGTGATCGCCTATTTCGTCGGGAACGCCAATTTCAGCGACTATCTCGGGCTCCACTTCGTTCCGGGCACGGGCGAGATCATCGTCTTCTGCTCGGCCCTGATCGGCGGGGGTCTCGGGTTCCTCTGGTACAACGCGCCGCCCGCCGCCGTCTTCATGGGCGACACCGGGTCGCTGGCCCTCGGTGGCGCGCTCGGCGCGATCTCGGTCGTGACCAAGCACGAGATCGTGCTGGCCATCGTCGGCGGCCTCTTCGTGGTCGAGGCGCTGAGCGTCATCATTCAGGTCGCTCTACTTCAAGCGCACCGGCCGGCGCGTGTTCCTGATGGCCCCGATCCACCACCATTTCGAAAAGAAGGGCTGGGCCGAGCCGCAGATCGTGATCCGGTTCTGGATCATCTCGCTGATCCTGGCGCTGATCGGGCTGGCGACGCTGAAGCTGAGGTGAGGGGTTGCTGTCGCGCTCTGGACGCCGCGACCGCAATGGCCGAAGGTCACGCGATGCCGGAATTCCACCATGAGCCGAGCCACCGCCCCATGCGCCTGACCGCCGCACTCGCCGCGCGCGTGCAGCCCTATGACGGGCCGCCGCTGGATATGGGTTCGGGCCGCCCCTTGGCCAGCGAGGACGATCACGCCGCCGTCTATGCCCGCCTGATGTCCACGCGGCCCGCTGACGGGCAGGTCTGGCTCTTTGCCTATGGCTCGCTGATCTGGAAGCCGAACTTCGCGCATGACGCCGAATGCCTGGCGCAGGTTCACGGCTGGCACCGCGCGTTCTGTCTTGGCTGGATGCGCGCGTTCCGCGGCAGCCCCGACCGGCCCGGCCTGATGATGGCGCTGGATCGCGGCGGGTCCTGCCGGGGCGTCGGGTTCCGCCTTCCGGCAGGTCAGGTGGAGGAAAACCTCATGCCCATCATCCGCCGCGAACTGGTGTTCAAGACGCCCGGGATGAAGGCCTGCTGGCTGCGCGGCCGCACAGCGGAAGGCCCGCGCGACATGATCGCCTTTCCGGTGAACCGGCGGGCGGACGATTACGTCACCAGCCTGACCGAAGACCGGATCGTCGCCGCCCTTGCGACCTCTGCGGGTCCGGCGGGCTCGATGGCGGACTATCTGCACAGCACCGTCAGCCACCTCGAGCAGCGCGGCATCCGTGACGCCTATCTCTGGCGGATGCAGGAACTGGTCGCCGATCGGATCGAGCGGGCGGCGGAAGGTCGGACGGTCTGAGGCACGGCCGTTGATGTCCGGCTGCGCCGCGTATTGACTGTGGACGCGGCGAAAGTAATAAGATCAGGTAAACGAAAATGTCCCATGTATATGATCTGAAACATTTTTCTTCTTTGTCCACATGTGGACACAGCCCCAGGACCCCGCCGTGCCGCGCCCATCCCCCCTCACAGCCCTCGTCACCGGCGGCAACCGCGGCATCGGCCTGGCCATCGCGCGGGGGCTTGCCGCGCCGGGCGTCGATGTGACCATCGGCTCCCGTGACCCCGCCGCCGGAGCGACCGCCGCCCGCGAGATCGGCTGCCGGGCGCTCCATCTCGACCTGAACGAGCCCGACACCTACTTCGCAGCTGTCACACAGGCCGGTGGCTACGACATTCTCGTGAACAACGCGGGCATTCTGAACCACGGCTCCCTGCTGGAGAAAGGCAGCGACTTCGACGAGGCGATGCAGGTCATGGTCCATGCTCCCCTCGACCTCATCCGCCTGAACGTCCCGCACTGGCGGCAGACTGGCTGGGGCCGGATCGTCAACCTGTCCTCCGGCTGGGGCGCCTTCACGGAAGGGCTGGGTGGCCCCGGTGCCTACGGCGTCGCCAAGGCCGCCCTGAACGCCCTGACCAAGGCCCTCCCGCGCGACCTGCCGCCCGGCGTCAAGATCAACGCGATGTGCCCCGGCTGGGTGGCGACGCGGATGGGCGGTGCATCAGCGCCGCTGACCCCCGAACAGGGTGCCGATACCGCGATCTGGCTGGCCACGCTGCCCGATGACGGCCCGACCGGCGGCTTCTTCCGGCGCAGGCAGCCGATCCCGTGGTAGTGCCGCGCCGCATCGTCCTGTCCGGCTGTTCCGGCGGCGGCAAATCGACCCTGCTCGCCGAACTCGCCCGGCGCGGCCACGCCACCATTGATGAACCCGGCCGCCGCATCGTCAAGGCGGAACGCGCACGGGGGGGCGATGGCGTACCGTGGCGCAATCTCACGCGCTTCATGGACCTCACACTTGACTGTGCCGTTGCCGATTTCGACAGGACGGCGCGGTCCGGCGTGACCTTGTTTGACCGCTCCATCGTCGATACCGCCAGCGCGATGATCCGAAGCGGTCATCGTGCAGACGCCGCCAGCGCCGCGATGGTCCGGTACCGCTACGACCCGGTTGTTTTCCTCGCCCCGCCCTGGCCCGAGATTTTTGAGGCTGATGACGAGCGCAAGCACGCTCTGGAGGAGGCCACCGCCGAATACGACGCACTTCTGGCGACCTTCCCCGCGAACGGGTATCAGGTGCGTGTTGTCCCGCGCCTGCCCGTCGCAGAGCGGGCGGACTGGATCGAGGCAGAACTGGGGATGGGCAGGTCATGATTCCCGTGCAAGGCCATACCGGCCGGAAAGTCGCCGTGCTCGGTCTCGGGCGGTCGGGTCTTGCAACTGCACGCGCGCTTGTGGCGGGCGGCGCAGTGCCGGTTCTGTGGGACGACAGCGCCGAGGTCCGCGCCAAGGCGGGGGCAGAGGGCTTTGCGGTAACGGACCTGACCCGCGATGCGGCGTGGGAGGGCGTGACGCTGCTGGTCACGTCGCCCGGTATCCCGCATCTCTACCCAGCTCCGCATCCCGTCATTGCCCGCGCAATGGCGGCGGGCGTGCCGGTGGACAACGACATCGGCCTGTTCTTCCGGTCGTGGGCGACGTCCGACTGGGACGACATGGACGTGACGCCCAAGGTCATCGCCGTCACCGGATCGAACGGCAAATCGACCACCACGGCGCTGATCCACCACATCCTCGGTGCCTCGGGCCGCTGCACCCAGATGGCGGGCAATATCGGGCGCGGGGTGCTTGACCTCGGCCCGGCCGAGGATGGCGAGGTCGTGGTGCTGGAGCTTTCATCGTACCAGACCGACCTTGCCCGCGCGCTGACACCGGACATCGCCGTGTTCACGAACCTGTCGCCCGATCATCTTGGTCGCCACGGTGGCATCGGCGGGTATTTCGCCGCCAAGGCGCGGCTGTTCACGCAAGGCGGACCTGACCGCGCGGTCATCGGCGTCGACGAAGCGGAAGGGCGCTATCTGGCGGACCGGATGGCGGAGGGCGCTTCGGATGACCGGGTGATCCGGATTTCATCCGGGCAAAAGCTCGACGGCTTCGGCTGGTCTGTCTTTGCCCGCAAGGGGCACCTCGCTGAATGGCGCAAAGGGCGGCAGGTCGCGTCGGTCGATCTGCGCGGCATGTCGGGCCTGCCCGGCGCGCACAACCACCAGAACGCCTGCGCGGCCTGGGCCGCCTGCCGCACGCTCGGCCTTGCGCCCCGCGACATCGAGGCCGCGTTCAGCACCTTCGCGGGCCTGCCCCATCGCAGCCAGCTTGTGGCCGAGATCGGCGGGGTGCGGTTCGTGAACGACAGCAAGGCCACCAATGCGGATTCTGCGGCAAAGGCCCTTCAGGCCTTTGACAATATCCGCTGGATTGCCGGCGGTCTCGGCAAGGACGGGGGCATTGCCGGTCTGGCACCGCATATGGGTTCGGTCGTAAAGGCCTACCTGATCGGCCATTCCGCCCGCGACTTCGCGCTTCAGCTTGGCACGGTTCCGCACATGATCTGCGAAACGATGGCAGAGGCGGTCGCTGCGGCAGGGGCCGAGGCGCAACCGGGCGACACGGTGCTCCTGGCTCCGGCGGCGGCGAGCTTCGACCAGTATCCGGATTTCGAGAAGCGCGGCGAGGATTTCACGGCGCGGGTTCTGGCGCTGGGCTGACCGCTCGGTCGGCCCGTTCCGCGAAATGCGTGCGCAGTGCCGTCGCGACCCCCGCCGCCGTCACGATGGCCATGCCGATGATCGTCAGCAGGTCCGGGACATGCGCGAAGACCAGCCAGCCCAGCAACCCGGCCCAGACCAGATGCAGGTAGTTCACCGGTGCCAGCAGCGACGCGGGCGCGTGGCGGTAGGCACCGGTGAAGCACCAATGCCCGGCTGCGGCCAGAACGCCCATCCCTCCGAGCAGCACCGCGTCCAGGGCAGTCGGCGCAGGACCGCCCCAGGACCAGGGCAGCATTACGCTGAACACAAGTGTCCCGGCGAGCGTCGTGTAGAACAGCATCGCCATCGTGCTCTCGGTCCGCGCGAGGACACGGGACAGAAGATAATAGGCGACCGTGACCGTCGCGCAGAGCACCGCGAGGACAACGCCCCACGTATCCAGACCGCTGCCTGGCCGGACGATCAGCAGAACGCCCAGAAACCCGCCGATGGCCGCCAGCCAGCCCGTCAGCCCGATCACCTCGCCCAGCACGGGACGCGCCAGCAGCACGACGGTTAGGGGTGCCAGGAAGATGATCGCCACCGTCTCGGAGACCGGCATCCGCTGCAGGGCAAGCCCCGCGAACAGGGACGCGGCGGCAAGGCACGCCGCGCGGACCAGCACCAGTCCGGAGCGCCGTGTCACGAACAGCTGCCGACCGTGGCGGGGCGCAAAGAACAGCAGCATCACCAGCAGGTTGCCGATGTAGCGCACCGCGACGACCATCGGGACCGAGTAGATGGCGGTCAGATGCTTGGTGGTCGCATCCATGCAGGCGAAGAAGAACGTCGCACAGACGATCAGCAGAACCCCTGTCATCGCCGAATTGCGCGGCAGGGCGGGGGCGTCCGGAGCGATGGTCAGCCTGTCCGACCGGGCCATGATCTCTCCAAGGCGATGCTGAGGGGAAAGGTGTCGCATCCCGATGAACACAGGTCTAGCACAACCTCCGCTTCTGAATTAGGGTGATTAATACGCATGCATTAATGAGACATGTTCACAAATGAAGCGCGGAACTTTCGGCGATCTGCGGGCCTTCCAGACCGTCGCGCGGGAACGCAGCTTCACGCGGGCGGCGGCGCTGCTGGGTGTTTCGCCCTCAGCGCTGTCCCACACGATCCGCGCGCTGGAGGATCAGGTGGGTGTGCGGCTTCTCGCGCGTACGACGCGCAGCGTCGCGCCGACCGAGGCGGGCGAGCGGCTGCTGGCGACCGTCGGCCCCCGGATGGCCGAGATTGACGGCGCGGTCGCGTCGCTGCGCGACCTTCGCGGCACCCCGTCCGGGACAGTGCGGATCACCAGTTCGGACTACGCGGCAGACAGGATCCTGCTGCCCCGGCTGGCACCGCTTCTGCCGCTCTACCCCGATCTGAGGGTCGAGATCAGCATCGACTACGGCCTGACCGACATCGTCGCTGAACGTTTCGACGCGGGCGTTCGCCTCGGTGAACAGATCGAGCGCGACATGATCGCCCAGCGGATCGGCCCGGATGTCCGCATGGCGGTTATCGGATCGCCTGCGTATTTTGCCGGGCGCGGGACGCCCGCAACGCCGCAGGACCTGACCGATCACAGCTGCATCAACCTGCGTCTGCAGACGTCGGGCGGCCTTTATGCATGGGAATTCACGGATGGGACGCGCCAGATGAACGTGCGCGTCGGCGGGCAGCTGATCCTGAACCGCTCGGCCCAGATCATCGACGCGGCGGTCGCAGGCTGCGGGCTGGCCTGCGTGCCCGAGGATATGGCCGGGCCGATGCTGCGGGACGGTAGGCTTATCCGCGTGCTGGAACGCTGGTGCCCCCTGTTCAGCGGTCTGCACCTCTACTATCCCAGCCGCCGCCAGACCTCTGCGGCATTCCGCGTCGTGCTCGACGCACTGCGCTATCGTGCGGAATCAGCACGGGTCTGAGGCCGCTTCCGCTGCGGCAGATGTCCCGCGCGTGCCTTGCGCGCCTCGTTGAAAAGGCAGAGCATCATTCCGTTCATGGAAAGGATTCATCGGGATGCCCGTCAAGAACCGATTTGCCGAACTGCTGCCCGAAATCACCGCCTGGCGGCGCGATTTCCACGAGCATCCGGAACTGCTGTTCGACGTCCACCGCACCGCCGGAAAGGTCGCCGACCTTCTGCGCGGGTTCGGCTGCGACACAGTGGTCGAAGGCATCGGGCGCACCGGGGTCGTCGGCATCATCAACGGCAGGACTGACAGCAAAGGCCGGGTGATCGGCCTGCGCGCGGATATGGACGCGCTGCCGATCATCGAGGCGACAGGGCTGCCCTATGCGTCGAAGACCCACGGCAAGATGCACGCCTGCGGGCATGACGGGCATACCGCCATGCTGCTCGGGGCCGCGAAGTACCTGGCCGAGACCCGGAACTTCGATGGCACGGTCGTGGTCATCTTCCAGCCTGCCGAAGAAGGCGGCGGCGGCGGGCGCGAGATGGTGCAGGACGGCATGATGGAGCGGTTCGGCGTGCAGGAGGTCTACGGCATGCACAACATGCCGGGGATTCCGGTCGGGACCTTCGCGATAAGGCCGGGCGCAATGATGGCGGCTGCGGACCAGTTCGATGTCGTGGTGACGGGCAAGGGCGGCCACGCGGCGAAACCGCATGACTGCATCGACACGACCGTCGTTGCGTCGCATATCGTGCTGGCCCTGCAGACCATCGCCAGCCGCGGCGTCGATCCGCAGAAGCAGGTCGTGGTGTCGGTCTGTTCGTTCCGGACCGAAAGTGACGCCTACAACGTGATCCCGCAGACCGTGAATCTGAAGGCGACGGTCCGCACGATGGACCCGAAGGTGCAGGATTATGTCGAGGCGCGGGTGAAGGCGATCTGCGAGGGGACGGCAGCGACTTTCGGCGCGGTGGCCTCGGTCGATTACCGGCGCGGCTATCCCGTGACGGTGAATGCGGATCAGAACACGGTCTATGCGGCGGATGTTGCCGAGGCCGTCTCGGGCAAGGTCGACCGCGACACGCCGCCCCTGATGGGGGCCGAGGATTTCAGCTTCATGCTGAACGAACGGCCGGGGGCCTATATCTTCCTCGGCAACGGCGACACGCCGATGGTGCATCACCCGGCCTACAACTTCGACGACAACGCCATTCCCTTCGGGTCCAGCTGGTATGCGGGCATGGCCGAGGCACGGATGCCCGTAGCATGATCGGCGCGGTCCTCGTCACCCTCATCGCTGCGCTCCATGTCTATATCATGGTGCTCGAGATGTTCCTGTGGGAGACGCCCCGCGCGATGAAGGCCTTCGGAACGACCCCCGCCACCGCGCGCGACACGCGCGTCCTCGCCGCCAATCAGGGCCTCTACAACGGCTTCCTCGCGGCGGGGCTGCTCTGGGCGCTGGCACTTGGTGTGGGCGGTGACGGGCGCGACGTGGCGTTGTTCTTTCTGGCTTGCGTGATGATCGCGGGGTTCTACGGGGCGGCCACTGCGAATATCCGCATACTTTATGTGCAGGCGCTGCCCGCGCTGTTTGGGCTGCTGGCGGTCTGGGCGTCCATGTAAGGCGTCAGTCGTAGCTCAGCTTCGTCGCCTTGCCGCGGAAGATGAAGTAACTGAACATCGAATAGGCCAGGATAGTCGGCAGCACGATCAGCGTGCCCCAGAGGATGATGCGCAGGCTTTCGGGCGCGGCGGCTGCCTCGTAGATCGTGATCGCCTCAGGCACGATGTAGGGGAAAAAGCTGTAGGCCATGCCTGCAAATCCCAGCGCGAACAGCGCCGATGCCGCGATGAAGGGCAGCCATGACAGCCGGTCCTTTTCCAGAGGCAGGCGGCGCAGCACAACCCAGATCAGCAGGACCAGCGCGCCCGACAGGATCGGAAGGGGCGCGAGGAGCAGCATTTCGGGCCAGGCGAACCACTTGCCGAAGATGCGCGCGCTGACCAGCGGTGTCGCGATCGAGATCGCGCCCATTCCCAGCACGACGCCCCAGATACCGCCCTGCGCCCATTCGATGGCCTTCATCTGCAGCGACCCGTCGGTCTTGAAGACGATCCATGCAGCCCCGAGGAAACTGTAGGCGACGGCAAGGAAAACGGCCGTCACAACGGCAAAGCCGACATGGAACGGTGTCCAGGCCAGCCCGAGCACATAGAGGCCTAGCATGAAACCCTGCGACAATGCGGCCATCAGGCTGCCCGCGCAAAAAGCGACATCCCAGGCCAGCTTGTGGTGACCGGGGGCCTTCGCGCGGAATTCGAACGCGACGCCACGCAGGATCAGGCCGATCAGCATCACTGCGACCGGCAGGTAAAGCTGCGTCAGGATAGCGCCATGGGCGACGGGAAAGGCGACCAGCAGCAGACCGACGGCGAGCACCAGCCACGTCTCGTTCGCGTCCCAGAACGGACCGATCGAGGCAACCATCCGGTCCCGCTCGGCCTCGTCGGCAAAGGGAAACAGGATTCCGACGCCAAGGTCGAAGCCGTCAAGGATGACATAGATCAGGATCGAGAGGCCCATCAGCCCGGCGAATATCAGGGGCAGGTTGCCGTCCGCGAACATATCCGTCACTCCGCCGGAACCAGCGCCGCTTCCGGTGCCTTTGGGTCAGGCGGCGGCGCGTCCCCCTTGGCTGCCTTGCGCGCCAGGTAGGTGATGACACCCATATAGGCGATCATCAGCGCCAGATAGATCAGAAGATAGGCGATCAGCGTCGTCAGCACCATCGGTGCTGCCACCGGTCCGACCGCTGCCTTGGTGGTCAGAACCCCCGAAACGAGCCAAGGCTGTCGCCCGATTTCCGTTGTGTACCAGCCTGCCAGCGTGGCCAGCCATCCGATGAACGTCATCCCCGACAGACCGATCAGAAACAGTTTCGGCATCCGCTCGGCCCCGCGCCGCCACAGTAGCACGACGCCCAGCCACGAGACCGCCAGCATCAGCAAGCCTGTCCCGACCATGATACGGAATGCCCAGAACACCTGAAGGACCGGCGGGTGCAGAACTGTCCCGTCCTCGGCCACGAAATCGTTGAGCCCCGGCACCACGCCGTCCGCATGGTGCGTCAGGATGATTGATGCAAGACTCGGGATACCGATTTCGAAGTCGTTCGACCGTGTTTCCTTGTTCGGCACCGCGAACAGCAGCAGGGGCGCATGGCTCTGCGTTTCCCAGTTCCCTTCCATCGCCGCAACCTTCGCCGGCTGGTGTTCCAGCGTGTTCAGCCCGTGCATGTCGCCCGCCACGATCTGCACCGGGATCAGCAACGCGCCCAGCATGATCCCGACCCGCAGCGCGGACCGTGTCGCCTCGGTCCGGTCCCCGATCAGCAGGCGCAGCGCCGAGATCCCGGCCACAAGGAACGCGACGGTCAGACCCGACGCCAAGAGCATATGCACCAGCCGGTAGGGCATCGACGGGTTGAAGATGATCGCCCACCAGTCCGTCGCATGCACAACCCCGTCGCGCAGCTCATACCCGACCGGCGTATGCATCCAGCTGTTCAGAACGATGATCCAGAACGCCGACATCGTCGTCCCGAACGCGACAAGTCCGGTGGCCGTCGTATGGACCCATCGCGGCACCCGGCTGGCCCCGAACAGCATGATCCCCAGAAACACCGCCTCAAGGAAGAACGCCGTCAGCACCTCGTACGCCAGAAGCGGCCCCGCGACGTTGCCGACCTTTTCCATGAACCCGGGCCAGTTGGTGCCGAACTGGAAGGACATCGTGATGCCCGACACCACGCCCATCGCGAAGGACAGGGCGAAGACCTTCACCCAGAACATGTAGGCGTCCATCCACTTGGCCTCGCCCGTCGCATTGAAGCGCAGCTTGAAGAACAGAAGCACCCATCCCAGCGCGATGGTGATCGTCGGGAACAGGATGTGAAAAGAGATGTTCGCGCCGAACTGGATGCGGGAAAGGAGAAGGGGGTCCATGACGGTCCTCTTGTGCTGACCCGAACATAAGCGCTCCGGCAGAAATGTCATGCCGGTGCGACGCTTGGGCGCGGTAAGGTCCGGTATTTCAGGATCGCCCGGGATCGGGTAGCATTGCGCGTAGTTCATTTCCTCGGAAAGGCGTTTCCATGGCCGCCCAACCCGCCCCAAAAGGCTTTACAGCGCTGATCTATTTCCACGGCATGGGAAGTCAGCGCCGATACGAGGAAAGCGCGCGCCTGATCGACGTGATCGATCGGTTTCTGGGATCGGCCTGGCGCAACGGCGGCGAGAAACTCGGTCGTCTGGTCGATATCGACCCGCGGATCGAACCACGTGCAGATGCCCCGGGCAAGACGGTCACCTATGTGCGGACGCGCCACCTGTTCAAGGATGCAAACGGAGAGACGCAGTCGAACGACGTCAGGGTCTACGAATCCTACTGGGCGCCGTCGATGGTCGCCGAGCCATCGGCAATGGCCGTGGTGACGTGGATATTCGGTCAGGCCCTGCGCCCGGTGGTCGGGCGCGCGGCCAGCTGGCGCGAATTTCACCGGCTGAGGCGCTCGGCGCTAGTCGAATTGCAGGAGGATTACTTTCTGTCCGGGGCGGGCAGCTCCGCCGAACGTCATGGAGACCATGAGCATCTTCTGCGGATCTATGCGGAATTCGACGGGCTGATGGCCAAGCGGGCCTATCCGAAGGGCGATTTCCACGATTTCATCCGGTTCATCGGCGATGAAACCGCAAACCACCCCGACACGACGCGGCGACTGCAGGCGCTGGCGCGGGACTGGTATGACAGATTTCAGGCGAACGAGCGCCGCAACCTGATCCTGATCTGGTCGCTTGCGCTTGCGCTGCTGCTTTTGGCGGCCTTCGCGGTGCTGTCGATCTATGCGCTGCTTACCCGGCTGCCTGCGGCGCTGACCGGGCTGGGCGTCAATGCAGAACTTGTCGCAGACCTGGCCGAAAAATATCCGGCGAGCGTGCTTGGCGCGATGGGTGTTTTCGGGACCGTCGTCATCGGCGGGCTTCTGGGGGGCTTCCTGACCTCGTACCTCGGCGACGTGCAGACCTGGGCGACTTTTTCCGAGACATCCGAGAAGTTCGAGAAACGGCGTGCGGTCATCGATCAGGGCGTGGACCTGTTCAAGCATGTCCTGTCGCTGAAGGGATGCGCCCGGGTCGTCGTCGTCGGCCACAGTCTGGGAACCAGCGTGGCGACGGACACGCTGATGGCGCTGAGGCGCAACAACCTTGCCGAAGGCCGCGAGAATCCGATGGCCAAACCGGTCGATCTTCGGCCGATCCGTCATTTCGTGACGATCGCGAGCCCGGTCGACAAGATCAGCTATTTTTTCGAAAGCTACCGGACGTCCTCGCACCGGTATTCCCGCGTGATCGAGGCGCTGCGCGGCGATCTGGGCGAGGTGCCCTTCACCGATAACCGGCATCCGCATATCCACTGGATCAACTTCTGGGACGAGGCCGATGTGATCAGCGGGCCGCTGCATTCGCCGGTGGGACGCGAGTCCCTGGCGAACTTCGTGGACAACGTGCATGTGCGCAACCTGACCTTTCCGTCGCCGGGCCGCGCGCATTCGGCCTATTTCGAGAACAAGCGGGTGGTCAGGGCGCTGTTCGAGATCGTCTATCGGAACGAGTACAGTTTCGAGGGGCTGAAACCGGAGATGGACCGGCAGGGTATCAACTATCGGGAACGCGCCCTCGGGCCGGGCACCGGGCAGGGGGCCTATCGAGCCTATTTCGCGGGTGCGGTCGCGTTGCCCTGGCTGGCACTGATCATCGCGGTGGCCTATGCCTTCGGCGCGGTCAAGGTGGTGACGTTCTTCGGGATACTCTTCGCGGCCATCCTGGTCTTTCTGGCGATCGGCTGGGCCACGTCTATCTCGGGCAACCGCGACCCGATCTGACGCCTTACGCGCGGACGGCCTGCGCCAGCATCGTCTTCACTATGACCCGGTGGAACGGCAGGACCACGCGCAGATAGGCGCGCCCGAAGAGGTTGTGGGTCCTGACGACTGTCGTCGCGGTGACGGACTGCCGACCCGCCCCAAGGTTCTGCACGTCCACCAGAAGCCGGAAATCGAGGTGGCGATCATCAAGGCCGAGGACGATCCGGTCCTCTGACTGCCGCAGCAGCGGGAACATGCCGACGCGGTCCTGCGCGCCGCCCAACTTCGACCGCCCCGGCTTCAGCCCGAAGGGTGCGACCAGCGCATTCCGGACCTGCAGCAGCCGTCTGATCCACGCAGGCGCGCGTCCAAAGGCGCGTTCGGCTGCGGACATTGCAGTCAGGTACTGCCC
Organism: uncultured Alphaproteobacteria bacterium; assembly: GCA_963738635.1. Classification (GTDB taxonomy): domain Bacteria; phylum Pseudomonadota; class Alphaproteobacteria; order Rhodobacterales; family Rhodobacteraceae; genus JAOADN01. Next base: position 129,919 of record CAVTXE010000013.1, read on the forward strand.
CGATACGGTCATCGCGCAGGCGTCCGCGAACTGCGCGCCGGGAAGGACTGCATCCGGATCGGAGGCCGGGATTTCGACGGGTTTCATGGTGGGCAATCCGCTTCGTCCGATGCGCTCGGATCTAAAATCCCCACGCCCGCCCGGCTGCACAACAGGTCATCCTGACGCAGCGTCAGGACGCCGCAAACGGGCGTCACCCCCCCGTATGGCTCATGTGCCGGCTGACCTGACCGGCAACCTTCTGGCGCGAATAGTCGAAGTCGTGCCCCTTCGGTTTGCGCGCGATCGCAGCGCGGATGGCGTCCGCCAACGGCCCGTTTTCGGGCGATGCCCGCAGCGGCGCGCGCAGGTCCGCCATGTCTTCCTGACCCAGGCACATGTACAGCTCGCCCGTGCAGGTCAGCCGCACGCGGTTGCAGCTTTCGCAGAAGTTGTGCGTCAGCGGCGTGATGAAGCCGACCTTCTGCCCCGTCTCTTCGACCCGCACATAGCGCGCAGGGCCCCCGGTCCGCTCGGCAAGGTCCGTCACCGTGAAGCGTTCGGCCAGCCGCGCGCGGACATCCTTCAGCGACCAGTACTGATCCAGCCGCATCTCTTCGCCCATCTCGCCCATCGGCATGACCTCGATGAAGGTCAGGTCGTGGCCCTCCGCCGCGCACCAGTCCAGGAGCGGGAACAGCTCGTCCTCGTTGAACCCCTTCAGCGCCACCGTGTTGATCTTGACGCGCAGTCCCGCCGCCTTCGCCGCCCGGATGCCGTCCAGCACCGGTGCCAGCTTGCCCCAGCGCGTGATCTCCTGGAACTTCCGCGCGTCCAGCGTGTCCAGCGACACGTTGATCCTCCGGATGCCGCAGGCGGCAAGATCATCCGCGAACCGCCCCAGCTGCGACCCGTTCGTGGTCAGCGTCAATTCCTTGAGCGCACCTGTCGTCAGATGCCGCGACATCGCCCGGAAGAACGTCATGATATCCCGCCGCACCAGCGGCTCGCCCCCGGTGATCCGCAGCTTCTCGACCCCAAGCCCGATAAAGGCCGAACACATCCGGTCCAGTTCCTCGAGCGTCAGCAGGTCCTTCTTCGGCAGAAACGTCATGTGTTCGGACATGCAGTAGGTGCAGCGGAAATCGCAGCGGTCGGTCACGGACACGCGCAGATAGCTGATCGGGCGGGCGAAGGGGTCGATAAGCGGCGTCATGCCGCGCAGACTAGGCCCCACGGGCGTGGCCCACAAGGACCGCGTCGATCACGGCTGCGGGGGGACAGCGTTCAGACCGGGTCGAACAGTTCCGGGCGTTCGCGCTCCAGCGGTTCCAGATAACGGATCAACTGGCGCAGATGCGCCCGGACCGCCGCCCGCGCGGCGTCCGGGTCATGCGCGGCGATGGCGTCGATGATCCGGCGGTGTTCCTCCAGAGTCGCCTGCCCGCGCCCCGGCACCGGCAGGATCAGCCGACGCGCCCGGTTCACCTGCAGCCAGGCCGTTGCGGACATATGCGGCAACCGGCGGAACCCGGTCATCGACAGGATCGCCTCGTGCATCTTCGCGTCTTCGGCGTAGAAGTCAGGGGTGTTGCCGGCCGCGACCAGGTCGGCCTGCCGGTCAAGGCAGTCGCGCAGCCGGGCAATGTCAGGCACCGTCGCCGTTTCGGCCACAAGTTCGACGGCCTGCAACTCGATCGCCTCGCGCATGAACGCGCCTTCGCGGATTTCCGTCATCGAGAACCGCGCGACATAGGTGCCCGCCTGCGGCATGACCCGGACCAGCCCCTCCACCGCCAGCCGCGCCACCGCATCGGCGACAGGCGAGCGCGATACGCCGAGCGTGTCACAGACCTCGGCCTTGCGGAGGAATTCTCCGGGGCTGTAGGCCAGCGTCATGATCGCTTCCTTCAGCGACAGATAGACACGCTGGCCGAGCGAGCCTGCGAAGCTGTCCAGCGGCGCAAGCCGTGCGGGCGGCTGCGCTGCAATCAGCGTTGGAAGCGTTCGCAACATGGGTGCATGCTATCGGCTGACCCGGACCTGTCAAGAACGGCAGGGAAACCCGCCCGGCCGACAGAGCCGACGTTGCGTCAGCCGTCTGTGATCCGCCCCAGCTGGCGGTCTTCTGCCGACAGTGCAGGATCGCGTTTCGCCGGGTCGCCCCAGCCCCCGCCGCCGGGGGTCCTGACACGCACGCGGTCGCCGGGGGCAAGCGGGATGTCCTGTTCCTTGGACAGATGCGCGGGCGTGCAGGGCACGCCGTTCCGCGTCACCGTGACCTCGTTGACCGCCCCGTCTGCGCCGCCGAGCGCGCCTTGCGGGCCGACCCGCCCATGGTCCATGACAAAGCTGGCGCGGGCGTGGCCGCGCCGCAGTTCGATCTCGTAGTCGAGCCCGAACCCGCCCCTGAACGTCCCCGCGCCGCCGGAATCCTCGCGCAGCGCATAGTGGCGGTAGAGGACCGGGAACTGCTGTTCCATGATCTCCACCGGCGGGGATTTCGAGATTCCGATGGTCGAACAGCCGTTGGTCAGTCCGTCGCCCATCGACGACCCGCCGTAGCCGCCGCCGCTGATCTGATACATCACGTAGTCCCGCTCGCGCTCCGGGTCGTGGCCGCCAAGGGCGAAGTTGCCGGAAGTCCCGGCGGGGGCGGCGGTCACACGGGTCGGCAGGGCAGGGGCGAGGGCAGCGAAGACGGCCTCGGCGATGCGCTGGCTGACTTCGGCGGCGCAGCCGCTGACCGGGCGGGGATAGCTTGGCGTCGAGGAAGGTGCCCTCGATCCCGGTGACAGTGCAGCGGCTCGAAGGCTCCGGCGCTCATCGGGACTTCGGGAAAGATGTGGCGCATGGCCAGATAGACGGAGGACAGCGTGGTGGCACGGACGGAGTTCATCGGGCCGATGCAGGGCGGCGACGATCCCGCGAAGTCGAAGATCAGCGCGTCCGGAGTGCGCGTGACAGCCAGCGCGATGGTCAGGGGTTTGTTGACGACTCCGTCCGAGTCGACGATGGCCGTCCCGCGATGAGTGCCTCCGGGGATCGCGGCAATCAGGGCGCGCATCTGGGTCGCGGCGCGGGTGCTCAGTTCGGCGATGGCCGCGCGAACGGTGGCGTCGCCGTATCGGTCGAGCAGGGCGTTCAGACGCTCCTCGCCGACCATCAGCGCCGCCGCCTGCGCCTTGACGTCACCGATGCGCTGGTCGGCGACACGGATGTTCGAGGTGATGATGGCGTAGATTTCGGAGTCGAGGATACCCTCCTTGAACAACCGCACGGGCGGCAGGCGCAGGCCCTCCTGTTCGACCGAGGTGGCGCTGGCAGAAAATCCGCCGGGGACGGACCCGCCGGTATCGGGCCAGTGGCCGGTGTTGGACAGCCAGCAGAAAATCTCACCCCCCCGGTAGAAGGGTCGGGCGAAGCGCACGTCCATCAGATGCGTGCCGCCCAGATAGGGGTCGTTGACGATGTAGATGTCGCCGGGGCGTGGGGGCTGCACCGTCCCCTCCGCGATCATCCGGATGATCGTCGCAGTCGACGCCTGCATGACCCCGACAAAGACCGGCAGCCCGCCCGACCCTTGCGCGATCAGCGCCCCGTCCTCCGCCGCATATATGCCGTCCGACCGGTCGTTCGCCTCTGCGATCACCGGGCTGAAGGCGGCGCGGCTGAAGGCCAGGTCCATCTCGTCGCAGACCTGCTGAAGGCCCGCCTGGATGACCGACAGGGTGATCGGGTCGATCATGGCCGGACCTCAACAATGATGTTGCCCAGGCTGTCGCCCCGCGCGCTGTCCCCCGGTTCGATCAGAATCGTCGTGTCCATCTGCTCGATGATCGCGGGCCCCTCCAGATGAAATGCCAGGGGCAGGTGGTCGCGCCAGTAGACCGGCGTCTCATGCAGGGCGCCGTCGAAGGTCACGGGGCGGCGCGATGTGCGCGCCTCGGCCAGCGTGGCGCGGCGGCCCGCCGCGTAAATCAGTGCGGACAGGTCAAGCGCCGCGCGGGTGCCTATGACGGAGGTGTTGGCATTGACGACGGCGGCACGGATATCGGCGAGCTCCACCCGGAATCGGGTGAAATAGGCAGTTTCGAACAGCCTGCGCAGACTGTCGCGCGTGACCGGCCCATCAGGCAGCGGCACGCGCAGAAGATGTGTCTGGCCGATGAACTGCATATCGACCGACCGGACATGCCGGATGCCGAGGATGTCGATGGGTTCGGTCCGGATCAGGCGTTCCCCCTCCGCTGCCTGCGTGGCCAGCGTGTCGGTCAGGCGGGACATGTCGAGCGTGTCGAGGGGCGTGTTCAGCGTTGTCACGAAGTCATGCCGCAGGTCTGCGACGACGCAGCCGAGCGCATTGGTGATGCCGGGCCGCGCGGGGATCAGAACTTGCGGCACACCCAGTTCCCGCGCGATGGCCGTTGCATGCAGCGGCCCTGCGCCGCCGAAGGCGAACAGCGCGAAGTCGCGCGGGTCGGCACCGAGAGAGACGGACACCATGCGGACGGCACCGGCCATCTTGATGTTGGCAAGGCGGATCACGGCCTCCGCCGCCTCAAGCGCGCCGATGCCAAGCGGCTGGCCGAGCTTCTCGTCGAAGATGCGTTCGACCGTCCCGAGCGTCACGCCGCCTTCGACTGATTTCAGTTTGGCTGGGTTCAGCCGCCCCAGCAGCAGGTTCGCGTCGCTGATCGTCGGTTCCGTCCCGCCGCGCCCGTAGCAGATCGGCCCCGGGACGGCTCCCGCACTCTCCGGCCCGACCTCCAGCAGCCCGCCCGCGTTCACACGCGCGATCGACCCGCCACCCGCACCGACGGTGCGGACATCGACCATCGGCACATGAATCGGCATCGCGTATTCGATCTCGATCTCGTTCGAGACAGACGGCTCCGCCCCCCGGATCAGCGCCACGTCGGTCGAGGTGCCGCCCATGTCGTACGTCAGAAGGTCCGGCATCCCCGCCGCGCGCCCCGTATAGGCCGCCGCCATCACGCCTGACGCGGGGCCGGACATCACCGTCTTGGCCGCCTCCCGCGCCACACTGCGGGCAGACACCATGCCGCCGTTGCCGTTCATCACCAGCACTTCGCCCCCATAGCCCCTGTCTGCAAGTTCGCCGGTCAGGCGGGCGATGTACCGGTCAAGGATCGGCTGGACCGACGCGTTCACCGCTGCCGTCACGCCACGCTCGAACTCGCGCGCCTCGGACAGAAGCTGGTGGCCGAGGGTGATATGACCGTTCGGCCAGACCTCCCGCAGGATCGCGGCCGTGCGCAGCTCATGCGCGGGGTTCGCGTAGGAATGGAGGTAGTGCACGACGACAGACACGCAGCCCTTGCCGAGAAGCGCCAAGGCTGCCGCGCGCACGGCGCCTTCGTCCAGCGGCGTCACCACGCGCCCCTGCGCATCCATCCGTTCCGGCACCTCCAGCCGCAGGTCGCGCGGGATGACCGGGGTGAACGATCCGGTCATGCCGTAGGCCTGCGGGCGCGTGCGCCGCCCCAGTTCCAGCACGTCGCGGAAGCCCTGCGTGGTGATAAGACCGGTGCGCGCCAGCTTGCGTTCCAGCACCGCGTTCGTCGTCGTCGTCGTGCCGTGCACGATCAGCGACAGCGCGGGCAGGTCCGCGCCCGCCTCCTCCAGCGCCGCGATGACGCCAAAGGCCTGATTGTCCAGCGTCGAGGGCACCTTGGCCAGCCGCACGGTGCCGGTCGCCGGATCGAACAAGACGAGGTCGGTGAAGGTTCCGCCGACATCTATGCCCGCGATCTGGCCCGGAAATTTCCCCGACATGCTGGCCCCTGTTTCAGAATTGTTCGTATGCAAACGATCTTCCGGTCACAGTCCCGGCCTGTCAATGGTCCGGGCATCGTCCGCCGCCCGATGTCATGGCATTCCCTCTGGCCTTCCCGGTCATCTTGACGGAAATACTCCTGGAATGCCCCGGCCCTGTCGGGGACCGGGGGCTGCCCCCATCGCCCTGCGGCAAGGAGTTCAACCGATGTCGACCGCGCCCGAGATCAGCTTCGAGAGACTCGCCGCGCGGCTGTCGGCTTTTCCGGCGGGTCGGCGGCACATCGTCGCGGTCGCGGGCGCGCCGGGGTCGGGCAAGTCGACGACGGCGGAGCGGCTGGTGGACGCGCTGAACGAGGGTACGCCGGGACGCGCGGCGCTGCTGCCGATGGACGGCTATCACTATGACGATGCCGTTCTGAAGGACATGCAGCGGCACCCCTGGAAGGGTGCGCCGGATACATTCGATGTGGGCGGGCTGCGGTCGGTGCTGGCGCGGCTGCGGGCGCGGGACGAGGCGACGGTCGCCGTGCCGGTCTTCGACCGGTCGATCGAGATCGCGCGGGCGGGCGGGCGGCTGATCCCGCAGACGGCAGAGATCATCGTGGCCGAGGGGAACTACCTGCTGCTGTCGCGCGCGCCCTGGGACAGCCTCGCGCCGTTTTTCGACCTGCGGGTGCTGATCGCGGTCAGCGAGGACGTTCTGCGCGAAAGGCTGGGCGCGCGCTGGGTGCATTATGGCCTGACACCGGAGGGTATCCGCGCGAAGCTGGAGGAAAACGATCTGCCGAACGGGCGCGTGGTGGCGGCGGAAAGCATCGGCGCGGATGTCATTCTGCGGACCTGAAAAGCGTGTGGTCCGGCGGGGTGCGGCAATCGCGGCATTGCTGTCGCCGGCTCAGGCTTCGGCCCATGCAGGCGAGCAGAGCTTCGTCCTGCTGCTGCCGACCGGCTACTACGCGGCGGGGGGTGTGGCTGCGGTTGCGCTGACCGCGCTGCTGGTCGCGCTGATGCCGGGGCGGGGCGGGGCGGTCTTCAGCACGCGTTCGCTGGGGCGATCGGCGCGGGTGCGTGGGCGGCTCCTGACCAGCTGCGTCGCCTGTGCGGGGCTGATGGTCCTGATCGGCATCGGGATGGCCGGCACGCAGGACCCGACCCGCAATGCGCTGCCGCTGGTGATCTGGACGCTGCTCTGGATCGGGCTGGTCGTGGTGCAGGGCGTCGCGGGGGACATGTGGCGCTGGATCAACCCGTGGGACGGGCCGGTCGCGATTGCCCGTGCCGCGGGAAGCAGGCCGGTCGCGCGTCTGCCATCGCGGCTGGGCCACCTGCCCGCGCTGGCGGGGCTGATGGCGGTCACGGCGTTTCTGCTGACGGACCCGGCACCTGCGGCACCCGAGCGGCTGGCGCGGATCGCGCTGGGCTGGTGGAGCGCGCATTTCGCGGGCGCGCTGGTCTTCGGGCGGCGCTGGCTGATCCGGGCGGAGCCGCTGGGGTGCCTGTTCCGCTGCTACGCGGCGTTGGCGCCGTTCGGGAAGCGGCACGGAGGCTGGCGGGTCGGTCTGCCCGGGTGGCAGGTTCTGACGCGTGGGGCACCGTCCCTGTCGCTGGCACTGTTCATCATCGCGCTGCAGGCGACGGGCAGCTTTGACGGTCTTTACGAGACATTCTGGTGGCTTGGCCTGACTGGCATCAACCCCCTGGACCATCCGGGCCGGTCCGCCGTGGTCGCACCGAACCTTGCCGGGCTGCTGGCGGCCGTTCCCATGCTGGCGGCTGTCTACGGCATGGCCGTCTGGCTGGGGCTGCGGCTTGCAGGGCAGGGCGGGTTCACTCAAGCTTTCCGGGCGCTTGCGCCAGCGCTGCTGCCCATCGCATTCGCCTATCATGTCGCACATTACCTTCCGGTGTTCCTCGTCGATGCCCAGCATGCCGCCATCGCGCTGAACGATCCGCTGGCGCGCGGCGCAAACCTGCTGGGGCTGGAAGGCGCGCGCGTGACGACCGGCTTTTTCAACCGCCTGCCGTCGGTCCGCCTGATCTGGCTGGCGCAAGGTGCGGTGATCGTGGCGGGCCATGTCTCGGGGATCCTGCTGAGCCACGCCATTGCCCTGCGTCTGGCGGGCGATCCGCGTCGGGCGGTCGCGGCGCAGGCACCGCTGGCGCTGCTGATGGTGGCCTATACGCTGTTCGGGCTGTGGCTGCTGGCGGCACCGCGCGGGGGCTGAGCCAAGGCGCTGGACAAACCCATTGTGCACTTACAGACTGACACTGCGGAAACGCCATAAAAAGACGTCTCAGGTCCACCAACAGGGGTCGCGTGTCATGCCAAATCCTAAATCCACACTGATCCAGCCCACCCGCCGCGAGGTCCTCAGGACGCTGGCGGTCGGTGCCGGTGCCGCCAGTCTGCCGCTCTGGGCCCGCTATGCGGGGGCGCAGTCGGCGGACCCGATCCGCATCGGGTTCCAGATGCATGCGACGGGCATCGGCGCGGCCTACGGGCGCTGGTACGACCGGACAAGTCAGGCGGCGGTCAAGGCGATCAACGACGGCGGCGGGATCAACGGGCGGATGGTCGAACTGGTGACCGAGGATGACGCGACCGATCCGGCGCGGGGGGCGGAGGTCGTCGAGAAGTTTGCGACGCAGTCCAATTGCGACGTGGCCTTCGGGACATTGTTCAGCCACGTGGTCATCGGGTCGGCGCCGCGCGCGGGCGAACTCAAACTGCCCTATTTCGTGGTGTCCGAGGGGCATCATGTCGCCAGCGGCATGCTGAACCGCTACACGCTGCAGCCGGGCATCACCGACGTGAAATCCCAGGTTCAGGCGATGGCCCCGTTTGTCGCGGCGAACCTTGGCAAGAAGGTCACGATGATCTTCCCGGACTTCGCGTTCGGACACGATCACCGCGACTATTTCAGCGCGGCGATGGCGGCGCAGGGCGGTGAGATCAAGGCGATGATCCCGATCCCGCCGACCGAGACGAGCTTCACCAAGTATTTCCCGCAGATCCCGCAGGATACGGAAGTTCTGTATCATGTGATGGTGGGTCCGGCGGTGCTGACCTTCGTCAAGGAACTGGGCGAGTTCTTCGGCCCCTCGCGCCCGGAAATCTTCGGCTTCATCGACAGTCTGGAGGCGGTGGATATCGCCTCGCCGGGGCTGGAGTTCCTGGAGGGCACGTATTTCTGGGAAGGCAACCCGCGCTACGCGCAAGCGGACCAGACCGAATTCGACAAAGCCTTCCGTGCGGCGGTGGGCGTCGATGCGAACGGAGCGTCGGTCACGGATGCGGCGGATGTGTCGACCTATGCCCACATGTTCGGCTGCTGGGAGACGCTGCACGTGATCAAGGCCGGGATGGAGGCCTGCGCCTATACCGGGCCGATGGACCGCGCCAAGCTGATCGAGGCGGTCGAGGCGATGACCGACATGCCCGCTTCGGCGGCGCATCCGCAGGGCGCGAAACGCTTCAACGGCAAGACGCACCAGGTGTTCGGGCATCAGTATATCAGCAAGGTGACGGACGGAAAGCTGGTGCTGGCCCACACGTCGTCGATCGAGGACACACTCTATCCGGACGAGGTGGACTACACGACGCAGGCGTTGTGAGGGCGGCCGTGGGGTGGGCGGTCCCGCCCACCATCATCGATGCAACTGGTGGGCAGATTGCCCACCCTACGGGCTAGAAGCCGGATGGACTTCGGCCCGCATCTGATGATCGCCCTGATCGAGGGCGCGGTGCTGGCCGCCGTCCTCGCCCTGATGGCCTCGGGTCTCAGCCTGACCTTCGGCGTCATGCGCGTCGTGAACGTCGCGCATGGCGAGTTCTACATGCTGGGTGCGGTCGCCGCCTGGTTTGTCGCCGGACACATAGCCCGTCTCGGCGGCGGCCCGGCTGCGGGGTTTCTTGCCGCAGTTGTCGCAGCCCCCCTTGCGGTTGGCGCAGTCGCCGTCGTGGCTGACCGGCTGGTCCTGTCACGGCTGAACTACGACCCCGAACGCACCATCGTCGCCACCATCGGCCTGCTCTACATTTTCCAGCAAGCGACGCTTGTGGGTTTCGGGCCCGAGGCGCGACCGGTGGCCGCCCCCTTCAATGCGCGCATCGCCCTGCCCTGGTTCGGCAGGACGGACGAGGGCTGGGGCCTGATCTGGCCGTGGGGTCTGTCCGTCACCAGCTACAAGCTGTTCGTGATTGTCGCCGCCGTTGCCGTTCTTCTTGCCCTGCGCCTGGCCCTGAAGCGCAGCCGCGCTGGCCTTGTCATGCGCGCGACCGAGGCCGACCGCGACACCGCGCAGGCCTTCGGCATTCCGGTCGGCCGGGTCTATTCCCTGACCTTCGGCCTCGGCGCGGCACTTGCGGCGCTTGCAGGCGTGCTGATCGTCCCGATCCAGCAGGCGCAGTTCCTGATGGGCGGCGATGCGCTTCTGCTGTCCTTCATCGTCGTGATCATCGGCGGGCTCGGCTCGCTTTCAGGGACCATCGCGGCAGCGCTGCTGATCGGCATGAGCGAGGGCATCGTGTCCGTCTTTTTCTCGCCCACGCTGTCCAAGATCATCGCCACCCTGCTGGTCGCCTTCGTGCTGATCGTGCGGCCTCAGGGTCTGTTCGGCGGTGCCCGCCGATGACCGGTGCCGCCCGCGTCGTCCTGACCCATGGCGGGCTTCTGGGGTTGCTGCTGGCGCTGAATTTCCTGCTGCCCGCGTATCATCACGGCATCATGGCGCGGGTCATGGTGCTGGCGACCTATGCGATCGGCTACAATATCCTGTTCGGCTACACCGGGCTTCTCAGCCTGGGCCACGCGATGTTCTTCGCGGCGGGCATGTACGGGCTGGCCCTGCCGATGCAGCATCTGGGCCTGGCCGCGCTGCCCGCCTTCGGCACCGGCATCGCCGCCGCCGCCCTGCTGGCGCTGATCGCCGGGGCGCTGGCGCTGCGCACGACCGGGGTCGCGTTCATGATCGTCACGCTGATGTTCGCGCAGTCGGCGTATCTTACGATCCTGCTGGCCGGGACATGGACACGCGGCGACGAGGGCTTTGTCATAGCGCAGTCCGCGCGGCAAATCGCGGGCATCGACCTCAGCCAACCCGGCCCGCGCTATCTGGCCGCCTTCTGTCTCTTTGCCGCCGTCCTCCTGCTGACGCTGGTCATCGTCCGCCGCCCCTTCGGCCGCGTGCTGATCGCGATCCGCGAAAACGAGGACCGCACGCGATTGCTCGGCTATGACACTGGCGCGCGCAAGCTCGCCGCTGTCGTGCTCTCGGGCGCCATCTCGGGTGCCGCCGGGGCCGCCTATGCGCTGCTCTTCGGCTATGCCGGTGCCAGCTTCGCCACCGTGCAGTATTCCATCCTGCCCCTGCTCTGGGTGCTGCTCGGGGGTGCAGGCACGGTTGTCGGCCCCTTCGTCGGCACGCTGTTCATGTTCTACCTGATCGACATCGCCAGCGGCCTGACGCGCGGCTACATGGCGCTGGCCGGTCTTGCGCTGATCCTGCTGACCCTGTTCGCCCCCGGCGGGATCATGGGCGAGGTGCGGCGGCGCATCTGGCGGGGACTGCCGTGACGTTGCTTCAGACCAGGGCGCTCACCCGCCGGTTTCAGGGCCTGACGGCCGTCAGCGACGTCGATTTCGCGCTGGAGGCGGGCGAGGTGCGGGCGCTGATCGGCCCCAACGGGGCAGGCAAGACAACCTTCGTGTCCATGCTGGTCGGCCGCATCGCGCCGACATCCGGGCGAATTGCGATGGACGGACGTGACATCACCGCGCTTCCGCCGCACCGGCGCGCGGGTCTCGGCATGGCCTACACGTTCCAGATCACATCTGTGTTCCGCCGACTGTCCCTGCATGAGAACGTGGCGCTTGCCGCGCGCGGCGGCGATGTGGCCGGGCCGCTTGCGCAGGTCGGGCTGGCAGGCCGCGCCGACGCGATCGCGGGCGACCTCAGCTACGGGCATCAGCGCCTTCTGGAAATCGCCATGGGGCTGGCGCAGCGCCCGCGCCTGCTGATCCTGGACGAGCCGACGCAGGGTCTGGCCGAGGTCGAAATCGCGGCGTTCAAGGCGCTGATCCGGGGACTTGAAGGCCGCACGACGGTGCTGCTGATCGAGCACAACATGTCGGTCGTGATGGAACTTGCGCAGCGGATCACTGTGATGAACATGGGGTCCATCCTCGCCGAGGGCCCGCCTGCCGAAATCCGCGCTGACCGGCAGGTGCAGGCCGCCTATCTGGGGGCGGCCTGATGCTGCGGGTCGAGGGCGTCGATGTGGCCTATGGTCCCGCCCCGGTGCTGCGGGGCGTCAGCCTTGCGGTCGGGACCGGCGAGATCGTCTGCCTGATGGGCCGCAACGGTGCTGGAAAGACGACAACGCTGCGGGCGATCATGGGCCTCGCACCCGTCACCGCCGGGCGGATACGGATGGGCGGGACAACCCTGACCGACCTTGCCCCCCACCGCATCGCCCGGACCGGCATCGGCTATGTTCCGCAGGGACGGCGGCTGTTCAGCGACCTGACCGTGGCCGAGAACCTTCAGATCGGGATGATGACCCGGTCCAGCCCGCGCAATGCCCTGACCCGCGCGCTCGACCTTTTCCCGCGCCTGCGGGAACGCCTGACGCAAGAGGCGGGCACGCTGTCGGGGGGCGAACAGCAGATGCTTGCGGTCGCCCGCGCGCTTTGCCTTCAGCCCAAGGTGATCCTGCTGGACGAGCCGACCGAAGGCCTGCAGCCGTCGATGATCGTGGCGATCCGGGACGTGGTGATACAGCTGAAGGGCGAAGGGGTCGGGGTGCTGCTGGTCGAACAGCGCATCGACGCGGTTCTGTCGATGGCCGACCGCATCGTCGTGATCGAGACGGGGGCGAACCGCGCCGAGATGCCGGGGGACGCCGCGCGGGCCGACGCCGGACCACTGCGCGCGCTGCTCGGGGTGTAAGTCACCCGATCTGCGCCAGAAGCGCCACGATTGCTTGACGGTCGCTGTCGCTCAGCGGGGCCAGCGTTTCGGCGGTCACTGACCGTGCGGCAGGCAGAATCGCTGCAAAGGCTGCGCGCCCTTCCGGCGTGACCGATACCAGCACCCGCCGCCGGTCGCCCTCTGATGCTTCGGACGCGACATAGCCCTTGCGCCGCAGCCGGTCGATCACGCCCTTGATCGTTGCCGCGTCCATCGCTGTCGCGCGGCCGAGTGCGTTCTGCGATGTCGGACCCGTCGCCGTCAGCTGCGCCAGGGCGGCAAACTGCGTCGGCGTCAGACCGGGGATCGCAGCAGCGAAGATCGCCAGATGCCGCTGCGTCGCGCGGCGCAGCAGGAAACCGACCTGACGGTCGAGCTGATAAGGGTCGGGCGGACCGTCCATGCCTTATGCTTCACCGCAGCGCTGCCCGCCGTCCAGCGGAAATCGCCGTTGACAGTGTGGGGCGGCGGACGCAGAATATGTTTGTATACAAACAAATTTGCCGACCTGCGGTGTCGGCAGGGGGCAGCGTGGCCGAAATGATCCGGCCCCGGACCTTGTCCGAGGCGATCAGCGCAGCGGGATCGGGCGACCGCATCGTCATTGCGGCGGGCTGCACCGACCTGTTTCCGGCGACGCAGCGCCAGAGCCTGGCCGGCCGCATCCTGGACCTGACTGCGGTGGACGGTCTGCGCGGCATCGCACGGACCGGGAACGGCTGGCGGATCGGCGCTGCGACAACATGGACGGACGTTCTGCGCGCCGGTCTGCCGCCCGCCTTCGACGGGTTGAAGGCGGCCGCGCGTCAGGTCGGCGGGGTGCAGATCCAGAATGCGGGCACTGTCGGCGGCAACCTCTGCAATGCATCGCCCGCGGCGGACGGGGTTCCGCCATTGCTGACACTTGATGCGCAGGTCGAACTGGCCTCGGTCGGGGGCGTCCGGCGATTGCCGCTGGCAGAGTTCGTCACCGGGCCGCGCCGGACGGCACTGGGACCGAGCGAGATACTGACGGCGGTTCTGCTGCCCGATGCACAGGGATGCGGCAGTTTCGTCAAGCTTGGCGCGCGGGCCTATCTGGTCATTTCGATCGTGATGGTCGCGGCGCGGGTTGTGGTCGCGGATGGGCGGCTGACGCAGGTTGCGGTGGCGGTCGGGTCCTGCGGGCCGGTGGCGGTGCGGATGACAGAACTGGAAGCACGGCTGACGGGAGCACGCGTCGCGGATGCGGCGGGCATGGTCAGCGCCGATCTGGTCGCCCCGGCACTGTCGCCCATAGACGATGTCAGGGCCGATGCGGCCTACCGCACGGATGCGGCGCTCGAACTTATCCGCCGGGCGCTGGACGGGGCCATGGCATGAACCGGGCAGCGGGGCTGACCGCGTTCACCCTGAACGGGACCGCAGTCGCGGTCGGCTGCGATGCGGGGCGGCGGCTCAGCGACGCGCTGCGCGAGGAACTGGGTCTGCGGGGCACCAAGATCGGCTGCGACGCGGGCGACTGCGGGGCCTGCACGGTGCTGCTCGACGGTGCTGCGGTCTGCGCCTGCCTGACGCCGGTGGCGCGGGTCGCGGGTCGCCAGGTGACAACGGTCGAAGGACTCGCGCAGGGCGATCTTCAGGATGCCTTCCTGCGGCACGGGGCGGCGCAATGCGGCATCTGCACACCGGGGATGCTGATGGCCGGAACGGCGTTGCTGGCGGAGGTTCCGCATCCGACGCGCATGCAGGCCGAGGCTGCGCTGGGCGGGGTTCTGTGCCGCTGCACGGGCTATGCCAAGATCATCGACGCGGTCTGCGACGTGCGCCCGGCGGCTACGCTGCTGGAACCCGTCGCGGGACAGTCCGTCGGACAGGGGATCGCCCGGCTGGACGGCCAGGCCAAGATCGACGGGACTGAAAGCTACGGCGCGGATCACTGGCCGGTCGGCGCGCTGGTCGTCCGGGCCATCCGCTCGCCGCATGCTGCAGCAGGTTTCGTCTTCGGCGACCTGACAGGCTGGGCGGCGGCGTGCCGCGTGACGGTCTTCACGGCCTCCGACATTCCCGGCCTGAACCGCTTCGGCGTGATCCCGGCCTTTGCGGATCAGCCCGCGCTCGCCGAGGGCGAGGCGCGGTTCCGGGGCGAGGCGGTGGCGCTGGTCGCTGGCGAGGCAGAGGGAATGGCAGGGCTGGACCTGTCGGATTTCCCGGTGACATGGGACGTGCTGAGACCCGGTCCTGGATGCCGCCACAGCCGAAGGCGCACGGGCCGTGCTTGCCGAACCGCCCCGACAACGTCCTGATCCGGGGCCGCGTGGTGCGGGGCGATGCGGACGCGGGCTGGCCTCGCGGGCCGCGCATGTGGCCGAAGTGTGCGGTTCACGACCGCGCATGTCGAACACGCCTATATCGAACCCGAGGCTGGAGTCGCCTGGATGGAGGGCGACACGCTCGTCATCCGTGCCTGCACGCAGGCCCCGGTGATGGACCGTGACGATACCGCACGGATCCTGGGCCTGCCGCCGGAGCGGGTGCGGATCATCCCCTCGGCGGTCGGCGGCGGGTTCGGCTCGAAACTCGACATCTCGCTGCAACCGCTGATCGGGCTTGTCGCGCTGAAGACCGGCCGCCCTGCGCGGATGGTCTATTCCCGCATGCGAATCGATGCAATCGACGACCAAGCGCCACCCGGCCCGGATGACCGCGCGGATCGGGGCCGACGCATCAGGCCGGATCACCGGGATGGCGTTCGATGGCACGTTCGACACCGGGCCCTATTCCAGCTGGGGGCCTACAGTGGCGAACCGCGTGCCGGTCCATGCGTCCGGGCCCTACTACGTGCCGGGCTACCGGGCCGAGACGAAGGCTGTGCACACGAACGGCCCGGTCGGTGGCGCGTTCCGGGGCTTCGGCGTGCCGCAGGCGGCAGTCGCGCAGGAGGTGGCCTTCGACGATCTGGCGCTGGCGCTGCGGATGGACCGGCTGGCCTTCCGGCGACTGAATGCCTTGCAGGACGGGCAGGCGACAGTCTGCGGGCAGGTTCTGACCGGGGTCGGGATCAGGGCGTGCCTGGCGGCACTTCAACCGCGCTGGGATGCGGCGCTGGCAGAGACTGCAAGGTTCAACGCAAGCGGCGGCGCGGCCCGGCGCGGCATCGGTGTCGCGTCCTGCTGGTACGGCTGCGGGAACACCGGCTTGCCCAACCCCTCGACCGTCCGCGCTGGGATCACGGACGCGGGGCGCATCGTCCTGCATCAGGGGGCGACCGATATCGGGCAGGGGTCGAACACCGTGATCGCGCAGATCTTCGCGGATGCCTTGGGCGTGCCGGTCGGGGCGCTGACGCTGGTCGGCCCCGATACGGCCCTGACGCCCGACTGCGGCAAGACATCCGCCTCGCGCCAGACGGTGGTGACGGGCAAGGCGGCGATGCGGTCGGGCGAGCGTCTGCGGGCAGAGATACTGCGGCTGACGAACCGGGGCGAGGATGCGCGGATTTCGGTCGGCGACGGGCGTATTGTTGTCACTGATGGGTCCGGCGCAGCGGAAATCGATCTTGCGGCGCTGCCCGAAGGCCCCCCGGGCTATCGCCTTGTGGCCGAGGAAACCTACGACCCGCCGACGGTACCTTTGGATGCCGACGGGCAGGGCGCGCCCTATGCGGTCTATGGCTACGGCGCGCAGCTGGCCGAGGTCGAGGTGGACATGGGCCTCGGCACCGTCAAGGTCACGCGGATCACGGCGGCGCATGACCTCGGCCGCGTCATCAACCCGGTGCTGGCCGAAGGCCAGATTCAGGGCGGCATCGCCCAGGGGCTGGGGATGGCACTGATGGAGGAATACGTTGCAGGCCGGACCGAGAACCTGCACGACTATCTGATCCCCACAACCGGCGACATGCCCCGGATCGACAGCATTCTGATCGAGGTGCCGGACCCGGAGGGCCCGATGGGGGCCAAGGGTCTGGGTGAGCATGTTCTGATCCCGACCGCCCCGGCGATCCTGAACGCGATCCGGCATGCAAGCGGTGCGCGCATCACGCGCCTTCCCGCGCTGCCGCACCGGGTGCTGGCAGCGATACGGGAGGGCAGCCAATGACCCACCGCGACCACGACACCCGTGCCGACACGTCCGAGGGTACGCTCCCCGACCCTGTCCGCGCCGAGAAGATCCGCTGCGATGCCTGTCCCGTCATGTGCTACGTCGCCGATGGCCAGACCGGGGCCTGCGACCGCTATGCCAATATTGGCGGCCGTATCATCCGCTGTGATCCCCTGACCGTGCTTGACCGTCGTCTGTCGGCGGGCGGCGAGATCCGCCCCTTTCTCAAAGCCGACTGGGACGGCTCCGTCATCGGCGACGCCGATGTCTTTGTCAGCGGCATCGGCGCGGGCACGACCTATCCCGACTACAAGCCCGCCCCCTTCATCGTCAGCCGAGAGATCGAAGGCGTCGACACGGTCACCGTCGTGACCGAGGCGATCTATTCCTATTGCGGCGTCAAGGTGAAGATCGACACCGACCGGCATCTCGGGGCCGAAGGATCGGTGGTCCGTGCGGAAGGAGAGGCGGTCGGGCTGGTGATCACATCCGAATACGGCAGCCAGATGCTGTCGCTCGGCGGCGTCGATCACCTGACGGGCGGCACCAAAGCCGAAGGCCGCGTGACCTGCGACACGCTGATGAACCTCTGCAACCGGCAAGCGGTCGAACTGACCATCGACAACGGCGCGACCGTGGTCGTGCAGGCGGGCCAGCCGCCCATCGTGGACGGCAAGCGCGAGGCGCGGATGCGGGTGGGG
This sequence comes from uncultured Alphaproteobacteria bacterium, assembly GCA_963738635.1. Classification (GTDB taxonomy): domain Bacteria; phylum Pseudomonadota; class Alphaproteobacteria; order Rhodobacterales; family Rhodobacteraceae; genus JAOADN01. The sequence goes on from CAVTXE010000013.1 coordinate 147,456, forward strand.
TGCGGGTCGGCGACCATCGGCATGTTCGCCAGCCAGTGGCAGGGGCTGGTGGACGAGGTTGTCGTGGTCGACGACCACATCACCGGCGTCGTCAGCGAACATCAGGCGGGCAAGGTCATCGGCTGGGCCGATACCGGCATCCGCATCAAGGGCCGCCGTTCGACGCCCGGACGCTATTTTCAGGTGGCCAACCCGGGTCTCGGCTGGGGCGGGACCGACATCGACGACCCGCTGTCCATCCTCGGCGACTGGCAGACCCGCAAAGGCGCGCGCCCCGGCCTGTCCCTCCTGATGGTCTCCACCACCGGCGAACACGCCGCCTATTTCGTGCTGGACGACGACCTGAAGCCTGTGGCGCATCCGATGCCCGACGCCCTGAAACCCTCCGTCGCCCTGATCGCCGAGAACTGCGAACGCGCGCTCTGCACGGTGATGTTCATGGGCGGCGCGGGCGGGTCGCTCCGTGCCGGGGTCACGCAGAACCCGGTCCGCCTGACCCGCGCCGTGCAGGCCCGCGACGCGCGGGTCACGGTCGGCGGGGCCGAGGCCTACATCTGGCCGGGCGGCGGGATCACGATCATGGTCGATGTGATGGCCGTGCCGCCCGGCGCTTTCGGCTATGTGCCTACGCCCGCGCTGGTCGCGCCCCTGGAGTTCACCCTGACGCGCGAGGCCTACCGCGCGCTCGGCGGGCACGACCGGTCGGTGCGCTCGCTCGAGGACGTGCTGGCCAATGGCGGCGAGTACGGCGCGGCCGTCCGTGCGGTGGGCAGGCCGTGACCCGGGATGGGCCGCAGGTGGCCATGCTGCCCGACGGCGTCCGGCTGCACCTGCATCACGGGCCGATCGACCTGATCGTCTGGGCGGATGACGCGGCACGAAGGGTGGCATTCGATCGCGCGATCAAAAGGTTCCGGACCATTCTTGAGGAACTGGTTGCGGAACTGCCGCTCCTCCGCTCTCCCGCGCCGGTCGCGCCGCTGGGCCCGGTCGCCCGGCGCATGGTGCGCGCGGTCAACCCGTTCGCGCCCGTCTTCATCACGCCGATGGCCGCAGTGGCGGGCGCGGTCGCGGATGAGGTGCTGGCCGCCATGGCTGCCGTTTCCGGCCTGTCCAAGGCCTGGATAAACAACGGCGGCGACGTCGCCTTCCACCTCACCCGCAGCCAGACCTTCACTGCCGCCATGCCCGGCGGCAGCCTCACCATCCGCCATTCCGACCCCTCGCGCGGGCTTGCCACGTCCGGCTGGCGCGGGCGGTCGCAATCCCTCGGCATCGCCGATGCAGTCACCGTTCTTGCCGCGACCGGGGCCGAGGCCGACGCCGCGGCCACCCTCATCGCCAATGCCGTCGATCTGCCCGGCCACCCCGCCATCGCCCGCCGCACCGCGACCGACATCAAGGCCGACAGCGACCTCGGGCAACGCCCTGTGACCACCGCCGTCGGCCCCCTCACCGGGCGCGACACCGCCCGCGCCCTTGACGCCGGTCTCGCCGTCGCCGACGATTTCGTCCGACGCGGGCTGATCCACGCCGCGCATCTCACCCTCAACGGTGCAACCCGCGCCACCCTGCCGGAGACCGCCGATGCCTGACTTTCCGATCCGCAAGACGATGGTCTTCCTCGAGACCACCCACCACGACGGCGGCCCGCCCCCCGCCACCCCCCGCCGCCGGGCCGCGATGGTCGCCATCGTCATGAACCCCTTCGCCGGACGCTACGTGCCTGACCTGCAATCCGCGATGGATGATCTGAAACCCCTCGCCCTGATGATGACCGACGCCCTCATCGACGCCCTCGGCGGGCGCGACGGCATCGACGGCTATGGCAAGGCCGGCCTCGCCGGCGAGGGCGGCGAGCTGGAACACACCGCCCTCTGGCATGTCGCGGGCGGCTACGGCATGCGCGAACGCCTCGGCCGCGCGCTGGCCATCGTGCCCTCGGCGATGAAGGTCGGCGGCGTCGGCACACGCGTGGATATCCCCCTCGGGCACATCGACGCGGCTTATGTCCGCAGCCACTTCGACGCGATGGAGGTCGGCGTGCCGGACGGCCCGAAGGCGGACGAACTGCTTTTCGCTCTCGCCATGGCGAAGGGTCCCCGCATCCACGACCGCATGGGCGGTCTCACCTCTGACAAGATCAGCAAATGGGACGGCCAGCGCTGATGCGCGTGCTCTTCGACCCCGATCCGCGCGGGGAGGAGATTTTCACCCCCGATGCCGCCGCCCGCTTCCGGGCAGATCATCAGGTCGCCGAATACAAGGGCGGCGACCGCGATGCCTTCTACGCCCGCCACCTGCCTGACGCCGAGATCATCGTCAGCCAGCAGCCGATGGCCCGCGACCGGCTGGACATCGCCCCGAACCTCCGTGCGATCATCAATGTCGAGACGAATTTCCTGGCCAACATCGACTATGACGAATGCTTCCGCCGCGGCATCCATGTCCTTGCCCCCGGCGGTGTCTTTGCCCTGCCCGTCGCCGAAATGGCCCTTGGAATGGCCCTCTCGCTCGCCCGGAACATCCACGGCGAACATGCCGCCTTCCTGACCGGCACCGAGAGGTGGCTCTTTGACGGCAACCGGCAGTCCGAGCTTCTGACCGGTTCATCCGTCGGCATCATCGGCTACGGCGATCTCGGCCGTGCGCTGCACCGCCTGCTGATGCCCTTCGGCGCGCGCGTCCAGGCGCATGATCCCTGGCTGCCCGACGGCCATCTGCGCCGCGCGGGTGTTGATCCCGTCAGCTTCGCCCGTGTCATGGCCGAAAACCGCTTCGTCTTCGTCATGGCCACCATCACCACCGACAACACCGCGATGCTGAATGCCGAGAGCCTGGCCCTGATGCAGCCCGGCGCCTGCCTGCTGCTGATGTCCCGCGCCGCCGCCGCCGATTTCCCCGCCCTGACCGCCGCCGCCGCATCGGGCCGCATCCGTGTCGCGACGGATGTCTTCCCGTTCGAACCGACGCCGCAGGGCGACCCGATCCGCGCCACACCGAACATGCTCTTCTCACCCCACCGCGCCGGTGCCTTGCCGCTGGCGATGGCGGAAATCGGCGACCGCATGCTCGAGGATATCGCCCTCATCGCCCGCGGCCTGCCCCCCGTCGCCTGCCGCCGCGCCGAACGTGAAACGGTGGCGCGGATGCGGTCGATGCCGGTCGCCCGGTAGGGCGGGCAATCACACCGTGTGCAGATAAAGATCGTAGTCCACGTCCGCGATGGTCCGCGCCACGCGCGCGTATTCCGCCGCCTTGATCGCCGTGAAGGTGCGGTGCATGTCGGCCCCCAGCGCGTCCTTCAGGAACGCCGACGCCTTCGGCCGCGCGGATCGCCTCGCGCCAGTCGGTCGGGATCACCAGCCCGTCCTCGGCCTCATACCCGTTGCCCTTGGTCTCCGGCCCCGGATCGATCCGGCCCGCCAGGCCGTGGCGCAGCGCCGCCAGCACCGTCGCGCCGACCAGATAGGGGTTCGCATCGACGCCCGCAGGCCGGTGCTCGATCCGCCGCGCACCGACCGACCCCGCCGGGATGCGCAGCGCGACGGAGCGGTTGTTGACGCCCCAGGTCGGCGACACCGGCGCATAGCTCTGGTTCGCGAAGCGCCGCCAGGAATTCGCGTGCGGCGCGAAGACCAGCATCGATTCCCCCATCGTCGCCCGCATGCCGCCCAGCGCGTGCAGCAGCTCCGGCCTCCATTGCCCCTCGACAGCCTCCGCAAACACGTTCCGCCCCGCGCGGTCCATCAGCGAGACGTGGAAATGCATCCCCGACCCTGCATATTTCTCGATCGGCTTGGCCATGAAGCAGGCCGTCACGCCCATCATCCGCGCCTGCAGCCGCACGATGCGCTTCAGCCGCGCCAGGTCGTCGGCGGCCTGCATCACGTCCGTCCGGTAGTGCAGGGTCAGTTCGTACTGCCCGGGTGCATATTCCGAAATCACCGTCTCGGCCTTGATGTCGGCGGCCTTGGCGGCGGCATAGATGCGGGAAAACAGCGGTTCCATCCCGTGCAGGTGATCGACCGAATAGACCTCTGTCTTGTCCGACCGCCGCCCGTCCAGCACCGCCTTGGCGGGACGGACATAGCCGTCCTCGGTGCGGCCCTCGTCAAGCAGGAAGAACTCCAGTTCGAACGCGCCCGCAGGCGTCAGGCCATCCGCCGCCAGCGCCGCGATCTGGCGCGACAGCGCGTGGCGCGGGTCCGAGGTCATCGGCGCGCCGTCGAGGTGATACAGCGACAGGAACACCTCGCCCCGCGCCGGGCTGGTGCCGGTCAGCGGCTTCAGCGTGCCCGGCACCGGCCAGGCCCGCATGTCACCGTCGCCCTGGTCCCAGATCAGCCCGGTCTCGTGCACATCCTCGCCGGTGATGTCGAGCCCGAGGATCGACACCGGCATGTGCCGCCCGCCCTGATAGAGGGGCAGCAGTTCATGCCGCCGGATGATCTTGCCCCGCGCGATTCCGTTCGCGTCGAACAGCACAAGGTCGAAAGCCTCGATCTCGGGGTGAAGGGCAAGGAAGGCGTCGGCTTCCTCGGTGAGGCTGCCGGAGGGGGAATGGGGGGTCTGGTCTTTCATGGGCGTGCTCTGGCTTTGATCGGGAGCGGGTGTAGCAGAGGATCGTCCCGCCGGGTAGGGCGGGGTTCGAAGCGCCAATCGACAATCGGCTACGCGCACGCCGCCCTTCATTGCCCGATTTGGCCGTGGCCGCTGGGCACCGGACGCAAGCCGGGCGAGCGCCTGCCCGTGGGGTGGCGCTGCCCCGGTTGAACGATGCGCTTTATGGTGCCAAGTGCCTCTCCCTCAAGCGTCTGCGCCCCGCCGCAGTAGCGCCAGCCCGCCGGGACGGGCAGGCGCTCGCCCGGCGCCTTCGGCTTGATTCCGGGCGGGGTGGGGTGGCCTCGGCAGGCACGGCTGAACAGCCAGTGGCAGGTCAGCCGGTCATGCCGGGGCGGCCAGCGCCCCTACCACCTCCCCGAACGCCGCGACCAGCCGGTCCACCTGATCCGCCCCCGTCACCGGGCTGACCTGCATCATGTTGTGGAACGGCGCGATCAGGCAGCCCCGGTTCACCAGCCCCTGATGGATCGCCGCCTCCAGTTGGGGCGCATGAGCGAGGTCGGCCTCGGTCCCGTTCCGCAAGGGGACAGGCCAGCAGATCAGCTCGACCCGCGCGCCGACGCGGACGATGTGCCAGGGCAGGGCGCGGGCGGCGATGACCGCCGCCAGCCCCGCCGCCAGCCGCACGGCTCCCGCCTCCATATGGGCGTAGGCGGCTCGGGGTCATCACCTCGGCCAGCGTCGCCTTCAGGCAGGCGACCTGCATCGGGTTGGCCGACAGGGTCGTCCCCATCCCCGACCGCCCGGCAGGCCGCGCGGCGTTCACCGCGTCCAGCCGCGCCGCGACCGCGTCCGTCATGCCCCAGACCGCCGTCGGCATGCCGCCCGCGACGGCTTTGCCCGCGACGAAGATGTCAGGCGTCAGGCCGTGGACGTGGGAATAGCCGCCGAGGCCGGAGGACAGGGTATGCGTCTCGTCCATGATCAGAAGCGCGCCGTATCGCGTGGCGAGGGCGCGCAGGCCGGTGTGGAAGCCGGGATCAGGCAGGACCATGCAGGAATTGGTCATCACCGGCTCGGTCAGGATCGCCGCGATGTCGCCGGTCTCCAGCGCCGCCTCGACCGAGGAAAGGTCGTTGAACTCGGCGGCGACGGCGGCGGTGGCCGCGTCGAAGGGCGGGCCGAGGAGGGCGGGCTGGCCGGTGGTGATCCCGTTCGAGAGGGTCACCATCGTCTCGTCGACGGACCCATGATAGGCGGCGTTGAAGACCAGAACCTTGCCCCGCCCCGTCACCGCCCGCGCGACCCGCAGGGCCGCACGGTTGGCGTCGGTGGCGGTGGTGGCGATCTGCCAGCGGAAGGGGCCGAAGGTCCGGGTCAGGAGCGCCCCGACCTCGAACGCCGTCTCGGAGGGCAGCATGTAGGTCAGGCCGCGTGGCGCCTGTTCGGCGATGGCCCGGGCGACGGGCGCGGGAGAATGGCCGAACATCGACCCGGTGTCGCCGAGGCAGAAGTCGTCGAGGATGTGGCCGTCGATGTCGGTGATCGTCGCCCCTGTCGCCCGGTCGATCAGCATCGGGAAAGGCTGCGGCCAGTCGGTCATCCAGTGGAACGGCACCCCGCCGTGGAAGGCACCGGCCCCGGCGGCGAGGGCGGCGCGGGTCTTCGGGCGGGCGGCGGAATAGATGGCGGCCTCGGCAGCGGCAAACGCGGCGATGCGGGCGAGGGGGATGCCGGCCTGGGAGGGGGATCGGGTCATGTCGGGGCAGGATTACAGGGGGGCGGGGCGGGGCGTCAACGGCGGGCGTTCGGGTCGGTCCCGAGTTGGGACCGAAAACTCGACATAGGCTTTTCAATGGGTTACAAGTTCAAATTAGGTCTTCCTTAACGAATGGACCGTCCGGGTGTCTCTCGGATTGCCCCGGAAACGACCTCTCAGATGCCGCTTGCGCGCGCGACAACGCGGTGTCCGGCGGGCCCGGATAAGTGCCGGAGGACCCGCCCCGATGAAGACCGTCACCGAGTTTCCCCATGCCGTGACCGAAGACCCGGACATGGGGATCGTGCTGCCCGACGGCTGCCGTCTGTCGGCGCGGGTCTGGATGCCGGTCGATGCCGCCGCGAACCCGGTCCCGGCGATCCTGGAATACATCCCCTACCGCAAGCGCGACGGCACCCTGCCGCGCGACGAGATCATGCACCCCTACTTTGCCGGGCATGGCTATGCCTCGCGTCCGGGTGGACATGCGCGGGAACGGCGATTCTGACGGGCTGATGGAGGACGAATACACCGCGCAGGAACTGCAGGACGCCTGCGACGTCATCGCCTGGCTCGCGGCGCAGCCCTGGTGTTCGGGCCGCGTGGGCATGATGGGCAAGTCCTGGGGCGGCTTCAACTGCCTTCAGACCGCCGCGCTGCGCCCCCCGGCCCTGGGTGCGGTCATCACGGTCTGTTCGACGACCGACCGCTTTGCGGACGACATCCACTTCAAGGGCGGCTGCCTTCTGGGCGAGAATGTCGGCTGGGGCGCGGTGATGCTGTCCTATTCCTCGCGCCCACCGGACCCCCTTCTGCGCCCGGACTGGCGTGAGGTCTGGATGGCGCGGCTGGAGGCCGAGCCGTTCCTTTCGCCGCGCTGGGCGGCGCATCAGGCGCGGGACGCGTACTGGAAGCACGGCTCGGTCTGCGAGGACTGGGCCGCGGTGCAGGTGCCGGTGCTGGCCTTCGGCGGCTGGGCCGACAATTACATGAACACCGTGGCGCATCTGATTGAGAACCTTAAGGTTCCGGCCAAGGGGATCGTCGGGCCGTGGGTGCATCAGTATCCGCATACGGCTGTGCCCGGACCGGCGATCGGGTTCCTGCAGGAGGCGATCCGCTGGTGGGACCATTGGCTGAAGGACGTGCGGAACGGGGCGGCGGATGACCCGGCGATGCGTGCCTACATGCTGCATTCCGCGCCGCCGGATGCCTGCGCCCCGCACCGGGACGGGCATTGGGTGGCGGAGCCGGTCTGGCCAGGCCCGCGCGTGACGCGGGAGGTGATGCCGCTTTCGCCGGGGGGCGTTCTCGGAGGCGCAGACGGCGCGCTGAACGTGCCGGTCTGCACGCCGCAGCATCTGGGGCTGCATGCGGGCGAGTTCTTTCCGATGGGGCTGAACGCGGAAATGCCGGGGGATCAGCGGGCGGATGACGCGCTGTCGGTCTGTTTCGACGGCGCGGCTCTTGAGGCACCTCTGGACCTGATGGGCGCGGCGGTGCTGCGGCTGCGCGTGTCCTCAGATCAGCCGCTGGCATTTCTGGTGGCGCGGCTGTGCGATGCGGGGCCGGACGGATCATCGGTCCGGATCGCGCATGGGATGCTGAACCTGTGTCACCGGAAGTCGCGCGAGACCCCGGAGCGCATGGTGCCGGGGCGGGCGGAGCAGGTGGAAATCGTCCTCGATCAGATGGCCTATCGGCTGGCACCGGGGCATCACCTGCGGCTGGCGCTGTCCACGACCTACTGGCCCTTCCTCTGGCCGTCGCCGGAGGCGGCGACGGTGACGGTGATGGAAGGGGTGCTGGACCTGCCGGTGCACGAAGCGAGCGGGACGGATGGATGCCGCCAGCGCCGGAAGGGGCCGCGCCCTGGGAGCACCGGGTGATCCGGGAAGGGAGGGCCGAACGGCGGGTGGAGACAGACCTGATGACGCGGCGGGTGACGCTGGTCGTCGGCAGACGATCTGGGCGAGGTCGAGAACCTGACGCACGGGCTGATCGTGGAGGAGGGGATGGAGGAACGCTGGACGGTGCATCCGGATGATCCTCTGTCGGCGGAGGTCGCGATCCGCTGGAACCAGAGCCATGCGCGCGGCGACTGGTCGGTGCGGACCGAGGCCACAGCGCGGATGACCGCGTCGGCGACGGCGCTGCGGATGCAGGCGACCCTGACGGCTTGGGAAGGCGAGGATGAGGTGTTTCGGCGCGACTGGGACGAGACGGTCGCGCGTCAGTTCGTCTGATGCTTCAGCCGCCGATGCAACCGGTTTCATCCGATCACGGTAAAAACCGTTGCCCGATTCCGAAAATGCGGGTTATTGATTCCCTAATCAAGAAAAGCACCGGGCGAACCTGCCCGACCGACCACTGGGGAGACATGGTCCGATGACAGACGAACTTCGCACACTTGCCTTGCGCGCCGCACGGGGCGGCATCAGCCGCCGCGCCTTCATGGGCCGCCTGACCGCGATGGGGGTCAGCGCCGCGCTGGCCAACGCGATCTTCACCAAGGCGGCGCGCGCGCGAAGAGCCCAAGTCAAGGGCGGGATGATCCGCGTCGGCATGGCAGGGCGGCGAGTCGACGAACTCGCTCGACCCGGCGCTGGCGGCGTCCGAGGTGCCGTTCCAGGTCAACATGACCTGGGGCGAGATGCTGGTCGATGTGACGCCGGACGGGCAGATCGACCACCGGGTCGCGGAAGAGCATTCGTCGAACGCCGATGCGACGGAATGGAAGTTCAAGATCCGGTCGGGCGTCGAATTCCACAACGGCCAGACGCTGACGGCCGAGGACGTGGTGGCGACGCTGAAGCGGCACACGGACGAAAAGGCGCAGTCGGGTGCGCTCGGCATCGTGCAGGGCATCACGGAGATGAAGGCCGAAGGCGACATGGTGACGCTGAAGCTGGCAGCCGGCAATGCCGACCTGCCCTATCTGATGGGCGACTATCACCTGGTGATCCAGCCGGGCGGCGGCGTGGACAATCCGGCGGCGGCGATCGGTGCCGGTCCCTACAAGGTGGTGGTGAACGAACCGGGCGTGCGCCACGGGTTCGAGAAGCACGCGAACTATTTCGACAGCACGCATCGGCCATGCGGATCAGGTCGAGATCTTCTGGTCATCAACGACAGCACCGCGCGCACGGCGGCGCTTGCAGTCGGGCCAGGTGCAGATGATCAACCGGGTGGACCCCAAGATCGTCGACCTGCTGAAGAACGTGCCGCGGATCACGATCAAGCACGGTCGCGGGCCGCGGGCACTATGTCTTCATCATGCATGTGGACAAGCCGCCCTTCGACAACAGCGACCTGCGCATGGCGCTGAAGCTGGCGATCAACCGCCAGGAGATGGTGGACAAGATCCTCGGCGGGCTCGGCGGCATCGGCAACGACTTCCCGATCAACAAGGCCTATCCGATGTTCGACGACACCATCCCGCAGCGCGAATACGATGCGGTGGCGGCGGCGGAGTTCTACAAGAAGTCGGGCCATGACGGGTCGCCCATCGTGCTGCGCACGGCACCGGGCGCGTTCCCGGGTGCGGTCGAGGCGTCCGAACTGTTCCAGCAGTCGGCGGCAAGCGGCGGGCATCCCGCTGGAGATCAAGCGCGAGCCGGATGACGGCTACTGGTCGGATGTCTGGAACGTGCAGCCCTTCTGCGCGTCCTACTGGGGCGGGCGGCCGGTGCAGGACCAGATGTATTCGACGGCCTATGTCTCGACCGCCGAATGGAACGACACCAAGTTCAAGAACGCCAAGTTCGACGAACTCCTGCTGGCGGCGCGGGCCGAGATCGACGCGGCCAAGCGCAAGGGCATGTATTCGGAGATGGCGAACATCCTGCGCGACGAGGGCGGGCTGATCCTGCCGATGTTCAACGACTTCGTGGCGGCCATCGGGACGAACGTGCAGGGCTGGGTGGACGACCCGAACGGCGAGCTGATGAACGGGCGGGCGCAGGTGAAGTGCTGGCTGGCCTGAGGCGGCGCGTTTGCACCCTGTCCTGAAACTGACGGTCCAGCGCGTCGCGCTGGGCCTTCTGCTGCTGCTGGCGGTCTCGGCGCTGATCTTTCTCGGCACCGAGGCGCTGCCGGGGGATGTCGCGCAGGCGATCATGGGTCAGGGCGCGACGCAGCAGGCGCTGGACAATTTCCGGGCGGAGCATGGGCTGGATCAACCTGCGCTGACGCGGTACTTCAGTTGGCTGGCCGGGGCGCTGCGGGGCGATTTCGGGACGGCGCTGTCGAACGGCGAGGATATCGGGGCGGCCATCGCGCAGCGGCTGGGCAATACGCTGTTCCTTGCAATGTCGGCAGCAGTGATCGCGGTGCCGCTGGCGATCCTGCTGGGTCTTCTGGCCGCGCGCTATGCCGGGCGCTGGCCGGACAAGCTGATCTCGGGGGCGACGCTGACGACGATCAGCCTGCCGGAATTCGTCGCGGGATACCTTGCGCTCTATTTCCTGGGCGTCAAATGGGGTCTGGCCCCGCCGCTGGCGATGGTCTTCCCCGGCATGTCGCTGGGTGAAAAGCTGCACGCGATCACGCTGCCGGTGCTGGTTCTGGTGCTGGTGGTCCTCGCGCACATGATGCGGATGACACGCGCGGCGATCCTGAACGTCATGCAGTCGGCCTATATCGAGACGGCGGAACTGAAGGGCCTGACGCCGATGGCGGTGATCTGGAAACATGCCTTCCCGAACGCCATCGCCCCCGTGGTGAACGTGGTGATGCTGAACCTCGCCTATCTGGTCGTGGGTGTGGTGGTGGTCGAGGTGGTCTTTGTCTATCCGGGCATGGGGCAGTATCTGGTGGACCACGTGACCAAGCGCGACCTGCCCGTGGTGCAGGCGGTCGGGCTGATCTTCGCGGCGGTCTATATCGGGCTGAACATCGTGGCGGACGTGGTGTCGATCCTCGCCAACCCGCGGCTGAGGCACCCGAAATGAGGCGCATCCCCGTCTCTGCCATGATCGGCCTGTTCATGACCGGCCTCTTCTTCTTCACGGCGGTCTTCGCCGGCTGGCTCGCCCCCTACGGCTTTGACGAGGTGCTCAGCGATCAGGTCTGGGCCCCTCGGTCATCCGAATTCCTGCTCGGCACCGACAGCATCGGGCGCGATCTGCTGAGCCGGATGATCTACGGCTGTCAGGTCACGATCTTCGTGGCGACGGCGGCGACCATCCTGTCCTTCACGCTCGGGTCGGTGCTGGGCTTTGTCGCGGCGGTGCTGGGCGGATGGACCGACCAAGGCCTGTCGCGCGATGAACGACCTGATGATGGCGGTGCCGTCGCTGATCCTGGCGCTGGTGATCCTGTCGGTGCTGCCGCCGTCGCTGATCACGCTGATCGTGGTGATCGGCCTTCTGGACGCGACGCGGGTGTTCCGGCTGGCCCGCGCCGTGGCGGTGGATATCGAGGTGATGGACTATGTCGAGGCCGCGCGCCTGCGCGGCGAGGGCTGGGCCTGGATCGTGTTCCGCGAGATATTGCCGAACGCATTGTCGCCCCTGGTGGCGGAACTGGGCCTGCGCTTCATCTTCGCGGTCCTGTTCATCTCGACCCTGTCCTTCCTCGGCCTCGGCGTGCAGCCGCCCCTCGCTGACTGGGGCGGGATCGTGAAGGAGAACTCGGCGGGGCTGGTCTACGGAATTCCGGCGGCGCTGGTGCCTGCCATCGCGATCGCGGTGCTGGCCATCGCGGTCAATCTGGTTGCGGACTGGGTGCTGGCGCGGACGACCAGCCTGAAAGGCGGGCGCGGTGGCTGACCTGCTGGCGATCAAGGGGCTGAGGATCGAGGCGACGGTGCATCCGCCGGGCGAGCCGTCGCGCGACGTGGTGCTGGTGGACGGGGTGTCGCTGAGCCTGCCGAAGGGCCGCGTGCTGGGGCTGATCGGGGAATCCGGCGCGGGCAAGTCGACCATCGGTCTGTCGGCGATGGCCTTCGGGCGCGGCGGCGTGCGGATCACCGGGGGCGAGATCTTCCTGAACGGCAAGGATATCCGCAAGGCGGGGACCGCCGGCCTGCGCGCCCTGCGCGGGCGCGAGGTCACGTATGTCGCGCAGTCGGCGGCGGCGGCGTTCAATCCGGCGCGGCGGCTGATGGAGCAGGTGACCGAGACGACGCTGCTGCATGGGCTCGCCAGCCGGGCCGAGGCCGAGGCGCGGGCGGTCGCGTTGTTCCGGAAGCTGGGCCTGCCGAAGCCGGAGACATTCGGCGACCGGTATCCGCATCAGGTGTCGGGCGGGCAGTTGCAGCGGGCGATGACCGCGATGGCGCTGTGCCCGCAGCCGGACCTTGTGGTGTTCGACGAGCCGACAACGGCGCTGGACGTGACGACGCAGATCGACGTGCTGGCGGCGATCAAGGAGGCGATCCGGGATACCGGGGTCGCGGCACTCTACATCACGCATGACCTGGCGGTGGTGGCGCAGATCGCGGACGAGATCATGGTGCTGCGCCACGGCAAGCTGGTCGAGCATGGGCGAGACCGGCCAGATCATCCACCAGCCCGGTGCAGGACTACACCCGTGCGCTGGTGTCGGTCCGGTCGAAGGAGCATGCGGAAAAGCCGGTCGGGGCCGCGCCGGTGCTGAGCATCGAGGGCGTGACGGCGCGCTATCCGGGCGTGCCCTTCGACGTGCTGAAGAACGTCAGCGTGGCGCTGGAACCGGGGCACACGCTGGCGGTGGTCGGCGAAAGCGGGTCGGGCAAATCGACGCTGGCGCGCGCGATCACCGGGCTGCTGCCGCCGTCGCGCGGGGCGATCCGGTTCGCGGGGCGGGCATTGTCGGCGCGCGCTGGCGGGGCGGACCAAGGACGACCTGCGCGAATTGCAGATGATCTATCAGATGGCGGATGTGGCGATGAACCCGCGCCAGACGGTGGGCACGATCATCGGGCGGCCGCTCGAATTCTACTTCGGGATGCGGGGGGGCGAACGCGACCGGCGGGTTCAGGACCTGCTGGACGAGATCGAGATGGGCAAGGGATTCGCCGACCGCTATCCGGCGGAACTGTCGGGCGGACAGAAGCAGCGCGTCTGCATCGCGCGGGCGCTGGCGGCGAAGCCGAAGCTCATCATCTGCGACGAGGTGACATCGGCGCTGGACCCGCTGGTGGCGGAAGGCATCCTGAAGCTGCTTCTGGACCTGCAGGCGCGGGAAGGGGTGGCGTACCTGTTCATCACGCATGATCTGGCGACGGTGAAGTCGATCGCGGATTCGATCGCGGTCATGTACCGGGGCGAGGTGGTGCGCTACGGGCCGAAATCGGACGTGCTGGCCCCGCCCTTCGACGACTACACGGACCTGCTGCTGTCATCCGTGCCCGAGATGCGGCAGGGCTGGCTGGAAGAGGTGATCGCGCACCGGAAGATGGAGAGCGCGGGGAACTGAGGGGGAGGCATCCTTCCTTCTCTTGCCTGATTTGGCCCGTGACAAATCAGGCCGCGCCTGCCTGCCCCGCGGCAGGCGCGAAGCCGCGCCAGCCGCAGGCACGCGCGTCCTGATTGCAGCCCGCCGGTTGTGTCATCAGCCCCCTTGGCCGTCGCCGCCCTTGGCGGCTTTGGGCCAAGCGGACCGCGCGAGGCTCCACTGGAGCCTCGGCAAGGGCGAGTCCGCGCGCCCTTTCCTCCTGCGGCAGCGCATCCTAGAGTCGGACGGGTAATTTCAGGATCCCCAAAATGGACCTTCTCGACGACGACGACATCCCCGGCGCCCCCCCGCGCGGCAATGCGCATGAGTTCACCGTCTCGGAAATCTCGGGTGCGGTGAAGCGCGTGATCGAGGGGGAGTTCGGGTCGGTGCGGGTGCGGGGCGAGGTGTAGCGCGTGTCGCGGCCCTCATCCGGGCACCTCTACTTCGACCTCAAGGACGACCGGTCGGTCATCGCCGCCGTAAGCTGGAAGGGGCAGGCGGCGCGGCTGGCGGTGAAGCCGGAAGAGGGGATGGAGGTCATCGCCACCGGCAAGCTGACGACCTTCCCCGGCCAGTCGAAATACCAGCTGATCGTGGACAACCTGGAACCGGCGGGCGCCGGTGCGCTGATGCTGATGCTGGAGAAGCGTCGGCTGGCGCTGGCGGCAGAGGGGCTGTTCGACGCAGGGCGTAAGAAGGTGATCCCCTATCTGCCGGGGGTGATCGGGGTCGTGACCTCGCCCAGCGGGGCGGTGATCCGCGACATCCTGCACCGGCTGCGTGACCGTTTCCCGCGCCACGTCCTGATCTGGCCGGTGGCGGTGCAGGGCGAGCGCTGCGCGCCCGAGGTGGCGGCGGCGATCCGGGGCTTCAACGCGCTGGCGCGGGGCGGGCCGATCCCGCGCCCGGACCTGATCATCGTGGCGCGGGGCGGCGGGTCGATCGAGGACCTGTGGGGGTTCAACGAGGAAATCGTCGTGCGGGCGGCGGCGGAAAGCGTGATCCCGCTGATCTCGGCGGTGGGGCACGAGACGGACACGACGCTGATCGACTTCGCGTCCGACCTGCGCGCGCCGACGCCGACTGCGGCCGCTGAACTGGCGGTGCCGGTGCGCGCCGATCTGGTCGCCTGGGCGGCGGAGCAGGGCGCGCGGCTGGTCCGCGCGACGGGGCAGCAGGCGCAACGGCAGGCGCGAAAGGCTGGCGGACCTGTCACGCGGCCTCGGGCGGCCCGAGGCGCTGACCGGGCCGTCGCGGCAACGGCTCGACCTCTGGGCGGACCGGCTGGGACCGGCCCTGACCACGGCCACGGTGCGCAAGCGGTCGGCGCTGGCGGCGCTGGCGCTGCGCCCGGCGGTGCTGGCGCGGTTCGTCACGGGTGAGCGGCGGGCATTTCAGGACCGCTCAGGGCGGCTGGTCCCTGCGCTGCTGCGGCTGCCTCTGCTCCGCGACCGGCTGGCTGCCCTCGACCGGATGCGCATGACGCTTGGCCATGCCGAGACGCTGCGGCGCGGCTTTGCGGTGGTGCGGGCGGGCGGGCGCGTGGTTACGACCGCTGGGGCGGCGGGGGCCGAGGCCGCGCTGGAGATCGAGTTCCGGGACGGGCGGCTGGCCGTTGCTCCGGCCGGGGCGAAACCGGGACCGACCGCGCCACGCAGACCGACCGCTGGCAAGGGACCGGATCAGGGCAGCCTGTTCTGACGCGCCTCTCTTGCGCCGGGGCGGGGTCCGTTCCAGTCTGCCGCAAATCGGAGGCATCCCATGCCGAAAGACAGCCGCGACCCGCGCTATGACATCCTGTTCGAGCCTGTGCGGATCGGGCCGAAGACCGCGAAGAACCGGTTCTTTCAGGTGCCGCACTGCAACGGCGGCGGCTACCGCGACCCGTCCGCGGTGGTGGAGATGCGCCGGACCAAGGCCGAGGGCGGCTGGGGCGTGATTTTCACCGAGCAGACCGAGATTCACCACACGTCCGAAATCACGCCTTTCATCGAACAGCGTCTGTGGGATGACCGCGATATCCCGGCGCTGGCGCGGATGGCCGAGGCGATGAAAAGCCATGGGGCGCTGGCGGGTATCCAGATGGCCTATTCCGGCATCAACGGGCCGAATTTCTACACCCGCGAAGTGCCCTTGGCCGTAAGCGGCGGGCCGATCCTGACCTTCACCCCGGACCCTGTGCAGGCCCGCACGATGGACCTGTCCGACATCGCCGACCTGCGCCGCTGGTTCCGCAACGCGTTCCGGAGGGCGCAAACGGCGGGGTTCGACATCGTCTGCCTCTACGGTGCGCATGGCTTCGGCATCCTTCAGCACTTCCTGTCCCGCGCGACGAACCGGCGGACCGACCAATACGGTGGCAGTCTGGAGAACCGGTCGCGGTTCCTGCGCGAACTGGTCGCGGATTTCCGGGACGAGACGAAGGGTGAGATGGCGGTCAGTCTGCGCCTGTCGCTGCACGAACCAGGCCCGAACGGCTTCTCTAATGCCGAACTGCGCGACTTCGTCGAGATGCACGGCGACCTGCCGGACCTGTGGGATTTCGCGCAAGGCTCGTGGCACGCCTGTTCCGGCACTCCCGCTTCAAGGAGGAAGGCGCGCAGGAAGACCTTGTGCGCGGGATGAAGGCGCTGACATCGAAGCCCGTCGTCGGTGTCGGGCGCTTCACCTCGCCTGATGCGATGGTCCGGCAGGTGCGGCAGGGCATCCTCGATTTCATCGGGGCGGCACGGCCCAGCATCGCCGACCCGTTCCTGCCGAAAAAGATCGAAGAGGGGCGGGTGGAGGACATCCGCGAATGCATCGGCTGCAACATCTGCGTCAGCGGCGACAAGACGGGCGGGATCAGCCGCTGCACGCAGAACACGGCCTTCATGGAGGAATGGCGCAAGGGCTGGCACCCCGAGACCATCCGCCCGAAAGGCGTGTCGGAGACCGTGCTGATCGTCGGCGCGGGTCCGGCGGGGATGGAGGCGGCGATGCAGCTCGGCCGGCGCGGCTACCGCGTGACGCTGGCCGAGGCGGGGCGTGCTCTGGGCGGGCGGGTCGCCCGGGAACGCCTGCTGCCGGGCCTGTCGGCCTGGGGCCGCGTCGCGGATTACCGGGCAGGGCAGATCGCGCCGATGGCCAATGTCGAGGTGTATTTCGATAGCGCGCTGACGGCAGAGGACGTGCTGGGCATGGGCGCGGACCATGTGGCCGTGGCGACCGGGGCGACATGGCGGCGGGATGCCGTGGCGCGGTTCCATCTGGCGGATGTGCCGAATGCGGGCCTGCCGGTCTTCACGCCCGACGATCTGATGGCGGGCGACGGGCCGCAGGGCGGGACCGTGATCCTTTATGATGACGATCATTTCTACATTGGGTCGGTGCTGACCGAACTGCTGGTCGCGCGGGGCTGTGCGGTGGAATTCGTGACGCCCTCGGCGCTGGTCGCCGAATGGTCGGATAACACGCTGGAACAGGGCTACATCCAGACCGGCTGATGGAACAGGGGGGCGGCTGCACCTGTCCCACGCGCCGGTGTCCTTCGGCCCCGGCGGCGCGCGGCTGGCGTGCACCTATACCGGGCGGGAACGGGACCTTGCGGGCGACGCCGTGGTGATGGTCACCTCGCGCCAGCCCGACGATGCGCTCTGGCAGGACCTGAAGGCGCGGCGCACGGGCTGGGGCGATGTCCGCACCATCCGCGTGATCGGCGATGCCGAGGCACCGGGGCCGATCGCATGGGCGACCTATGCCGGGCGGCGCTATGCCGAGGAGCTGGACGCGGACCCGGTCGGCGATGCGCTGCCGTTCCGGCGCGAGATCACCGCACTGGGCGACGGTTGCGCATGATCAGGCTGGGCCTTAGCAACGGTGCGAAGGGATGCGATGCTTCCGATCTCGGTTATGCTGCAGATTGCGCATCGGGCGGATCTTGATCCGCCCGAGATGATTTAAGGGGACAGGCCCATGTCAGTCGAAAAGGTCGAGGTGCTGGTTGTCGGCGGCGGACAGGCCGGGGTCGCGATGAGCGAGCATCTGGGCAAGTGCGGGCTGAAGCACCTTGTGCTGGAACGCCACCGGATCGCCGAGCGCTGGCGGTCGGAACGCTGGGACGGGCTGGTGGCGAACGGCCCGGCCTGGCACGACCGGTTTCCGGGGATGACCTATCCGGACATCGATCCGGAGGCGTTTCCGGGCAAGGAGAGTGTGGCGGATTATTTCGCAGCCTATGCGGACAGGATCGGCGCGCCGATCCGGTGCGGGGTCGGGGTGACCAGCGTGAAGAAGATCGCGGGGCGGTCGGGGTTCCGCGCGGAAACCTCGGAAGGCGTGATCGAGGCCGACTATGTGGTCGCGGCGACCGGGCCGTTCCAGCGCCCCGTGATGCCTGCCATCGTGCCGGACAGCGCCGGAATCGTGCAGATGCATTCCAACGCCTACCGCAACCCCGGCCAGTTGCCGGACGGGGCGGTGCTGGTGGTGGGGGCGGGGTCCTCCGGGGCGCAGATCGCGGACGAGTTGCTGCGCGCGGGGCGGCGCGTCTATCTGTCTGTCGGCCCGCATGGCCGCCCGCCGCGCAGCTATCGGGGACGCGACTTCTGCTGGTGGCTGGGCGTTCTGGGCAAGTGGGAGGCAGTGGAGCCGCCGAACACCGACCATGTGACGATCGCGGTCAGCGGCGCCTATGGGGGACGGACTGTGGACTTCCGGCGCATGGCCGCGCGGGGGATGGTGCTGGTGGGCCGGACGCAGGGGTTCAGCGATGGTGTGCTGACGTTTTCGCCCGACATCGCGCGCAATCTGGCGCGAGGCGACACGGATTATCTGGCGGTGCTGGACGAGGCGGACGCCTACGCAGCGAAAAATGGCCTCGATTTTCCGCAGGAACCGTCGGCGCGCGATCTGGGGCCGGTGCCGGACTGCGTGACTGATCCGGTTCTGTCCCTCGATCTGGCCAGGGCCGGGATCACCTCGATCATCTGGGCGACAGGCTATGCTCTGGACTTCGGATGGCTGAAGGTCGATGCCTTCGACGATCAGGGGCGCCCGAAGCATCAGCGCGGCGTGTCTGCGGAACCGGGGGTCTATTTCCTGGGACTGCCCTGGCAGGCGCGGCGCGGGTCGGCCTTCATCTGGGGCGTGTGGCACGACGCGAAGTATCTGGCTGACCATATCGTCCAGCAGCAGGGCTACATGGCCCATATATCGATGACCCACCGCGTGACCGAGGACGCATGAGAATGACCCATACCCGCTTCCGCCCGTTCAACACGCGCGTGACCTACCCTGAGCAGAAGCTGGACAATGATCTTTGTCAGGCGGTGCTGACGCGGGGGGGCGCGACGCTGTGGATGCGGGGGCAGTGCCCGCAGGACCTCGATACCGCGAAGAGCATCGCCAGCCACGACCCGGTCGAGCAGACGCACAAGGTGATGCAGAATATCCGGCAGCTGATCGAGGAGGCGGGCGGACGGATGGAGCATCTGGTGAAGGTCGTGGTCTATCTGACGGATGTGCGCCACCGCGAGGCGGTGTACCGGGTGATGGGCGAGTATATCCGGGGCGTGCATCCGGTGTCGACGGGCGTCGTGGTGACCGCCCTGGCGCGGCCGGAATGGCTGGTCGAGATCGACGCGACCGCCGTGATCCCGGACTGATCCGGTGACGTTTTCCATCGCAGCCCGCTGCGCGCGGACGGGGATGTTCGGGGTGGCGATATCGTCATCCTCGCCCGCCGTCGCGGCGCGCTGCGCGTTTGTTCGGGCGGGGGTCGGCGCGGCGTGCAGCCAGAACCTGACCGACCCCGGACTGGGGCCGATGCTGCTCGACGCGATGGGGGCGGGTCTGTCAGCGCCGGATGCCATCGACCGCATCACCGAAGGGCGCCCGCATATCGCGCATCGCCAGCTCCTTGCGGTCGATGCCCAAGGGCGCGCGGCGGGGTTTTCGGGGGTCGGTGCGCTAGGCATCTTCGGGCACGCGACGGCGCAGGATGCGGCGGCGGGCGGCAACCTGCTGGCGGACGCGGGCGTGCCGCAGGCGATGCTGGCGGCGTTCGCAAGGACGAAGGGCCATCTGGGCGAAAGGCTGCTTCAGGCGCTTGAAGCAGGGCTGGCCGCAGGGGGCGAGGCCGGGCCGGTAATGTCGGCGGGGCTGAAGGTCGCGGACCGGCTGGACTGGCCCGTCGTCGATCTGCGGGTGGATTGGGATGAGGCACCGGTGGCACGGCTGCGCGTGGCGTGGGAGGTCTACCGCCCGCAGATCGTGGCCTATCTGCAGCGCGCGGCCGATCCGACGCAGGCCCCGTCCTTCGGGGTGCCGGGGGACGTCTAGTCCGGCGGTCGGGCGGCCGGCAGGATCGCGTGAAAACTGCGCGAATGCCGCCCGATCCGTGTCGAATTCCTGCTGGTTGGCCCCGTCACCTGTGGCACGCTTGGGCAACGGAAACGCAGACCGGGGGGCGGGGATGGCATGGGATCCGAGTTCAGAAAGAGGTTGAGCAGAATTCCTATGCGCTTTGGGAGCAGGGTGAACTGCAGAACAACCCGCGTATTCAGAAGCCTGTCCGCGTGGCGGTCTATGTCGAGCTGAACGAAGGGATCAATGTATCCTCACTGGTGGATGTGATCCTTGAGAGCGGCGGCCGATACGCCATCGCGCGGCACGAGATCGACCTGCTTCTGACCGAGGACGCGCGCGGGAACAAAGAGAAGCTGCGGACGATCATTTCGGCCCCGTTGACCGAAGTGACCAACACGCGCTGGACGGTGCTCGAGGTGGGGACGCCGTTTGCATTGCCGGAGGACTTGCCCGACCCGCGCGCGGGCCTGGCGATTCCGCCGCCCGAGGATCGCGAAGGCGGCGTGATCATCGGCATCGTCGATGACGGAATCGGGTTTCTGAACGAACGCTTCCGCGACAGTGCAGGCGGGACCCGCTTCCGGCGCGTCTTTATCGGATCGTCGGGCCTGAAGGCGGGACCGGCGCTGGGGCGCATGCTGGACGCGGCGGAGATCAACACCATGATCGCCTCGGGTCGGACAGAGGATGACCTTTGCCGTCAGGTCAACGACAGCGTGTTCATGCCCGACGAACACTGGCCCTCGGCGCATCACTGGGGGCACGGGACCGCCGTTCTGGACATCGCGGCAGGCGCGGATGGTGTGTCCGGCGATGCGATGGCGAACGTGCCGCTGCTGGCCTATCAGCTGACGCCGTCGGCCATCGGCGAAACCTCGGGGCGGCGGCTGTATCCGGCGATCATCGAAGCGCTGCGCTGGATCATGGCCGAGGCGCTGCGCGGCGCGGGCCTCAAGCAGACGCTGATCGTCAACCTCAGCCTTGGCGCGCTGGCCGGACCTGCGGATGGAACCTCGCAGATCGAGCGGGCTTTCAGCCTGATCTGCGACGACTATGCCCGCCTGTCGCTCGGCGGCACGATGCGCATCGTGGCGGCTTACGGCAATGCGCGGCGGGCGCGGCTGGTGGCGAAGAAGACGCTGGGGCCGGGTGAGGCGGTGACGCTCGACTGGCGCATCCTGCCCGACGACGCGACTGCAAGCTTTCTGGAACTGCGGGTGAAGGCGGGCGACGGGGCCGTCACGGGACTGAAAGTGGAGCCTTCGGACAATCCGGCGATTGACCTGACCCTGCCCGCGTTCCCGATTGCGGGGGTGGTGCACCGCTACTTCGGGCCGAAGGGGCGCGTGGCGGAACTGTCGAAGCTGAATGAGACGAATTTCGATACTGCGCTGCTGGCGGTTGCACCGACTGTGCGCGACGACCGGCGCGCGGTGTCGCAGTCGGGGTGCTGGAAAGTCACGCTGACGAATCTGAGCGCGCAAGACCTGGTGGTTTCGGCCAAGGTCCAGCGCGACGATACGCCTGCGGGGTATCGTCGGCGCGGGCGGCAGTCGTGGATCGACTGCGACTATGACCTCTGGTGGGACTGGGAGACAGCGGACTACACAGCCCCCGACACCGCATCACCCGTGCAGCGGACCGGCACACAGGTGTCGTATGCAGGAACCCGCGACCCGAGGGTTTATCTGGTGGCAGCCGGCCGGCCCGATCTGGATATCGCAGGCGCATTGCGCCCGTCGCCGTATTCAGGCGAGGCCGATCCGAATGAAAAGGCCTATCCGTCGGTGATCGCGCTGGCGGATCAGGGCGCAGCGTTGGCGGGCCGACGCGGGGCGGGCATCCGGTCGGGGTCGGCCGCACGGTTTTCGGGGACAAGCGTGTCGGCACCGGTGGTGACACGGGCCTTTGCGCTGCGCGCGCTGGCGGGTCTGGTGACGGTGCCGGTTGTGAACCCGGGTGACCGGCATGACATGGTGGAACTGGCGGCGCTGATCGGGGGCGTGCCGCGGGTTCCGCCGGATGCGCGCGCCGGGTTCGGGCGGGTTCCCGGCTAGGCCGCAGGGCCGCAACCCGGTGACAGGTGCGGCCCCGGTTCCTGTATCAGGTCCATTCGGCGATGGCAGCTGTCCAAAGCTGGGCGGGAATGCCGGTGGCGGAGGCAGCCGGGAATATGACGGTTGCGGGATCAATTGTGCCCGCCAGACCACCGCACCAGAGATCAAGGGTGAAGGGCGTGGTCCATGTCCGGGCATCGGCCGTGAAGGTGTTTCGCGTGGGGCCGGTCGTGTCGCAGGCGGCGGCGAAGGCGATGGCCGCGGAGAAGCCGAGCAGCGCGCCGCTGGCGGAATCGACGGGAAAATGGACGCCTGCGATGGTGCGGTTGTCAGCGATCCGTGCGGCCAGGCGGAACGGGATCATCTCGGGCCGCGTCGGGGCGTTCGGCTGCAGCAAGTCATTCAGAAGATCGCCTGCGGGGTCCGCCGATGGCGTCGATGTGGTCGGTCCAGTGGCCCTTCCCTTTGCGGACAGGCGCAGCATCGCGACGATCGAGGCGAACATGAACGCCTCGGTCGCGTGGCCGCTGGGCCAGGTGCTGTGCGCGGGGGTCTGGATGACCGGCTGCGCCTGCGGCGAGAACTCCATCGGGCGCGGCAGCGAGGCGAAGAACTTGGCCCGCATCTCGGGCACCAGCACACATTGGTAGGCGGCCTGCAGCAGCAGATAGGTCCAGCGATGCGTGGCGGGATGCATCCGGTACTGGCTGCCGAAGAAGGACAGCATGTCATCCATCTGCATGACGATTTCGTTCAGGCGTTCGGCGCGCAGATCGGCGGCGTTGCGGACATGGATCAGCTGCTTCTCGAGGTTGGCGACCGAGGGCGGCGTCAAGGTCAGAAACGGCGCGCCGTTGGCCAGAAGGCGGATGTCGCCGCCGGTCTGATCGACACGCAGGAGGCCGCCGAATTCGTGGGTCAGAACGGCCAGCCGCGCATCGCCCTGCAGGCGCTGGAAGGCGGCCCAGTCGCCGAGGCCCGCAGCAGGCGGGGCGCCGTTGATCGGAGAACCGCTCCATTGCCCCATGATTCCCTCGGCAGACAGGGTCAGTGCTGCGGCCGACAGCGGGCTGTCGGTGCCTGCCGCACCGGCATGAGCGCCGTGCGCGCCATGGGCCCCATGCGCTCCGTGGGCACCATGTGCCCCGTGCGCGCCATGGGCCCCGTGTGCCCCATGCGCGCCGTGTGCGCCGAAAAGTGCCATCGCCACCCCCTGTTTCGGGACCACCCGTTGTGGCGAAGATCGCCCGGAACGCCGCAAACGCAAAGCCCGATTTCCCAGCGTGATCCGGGTTCACGGTGAATTCACGCAGCGGGGCCAAGTTCTGCCCTGCGGATGCGGCGCGGGCTTTGATTGATCCGGCGCAGCAACGCAACCTTTCTCGGGTGGGTTCATGTACGCAAGGCTTGTCGGTCCGTTTCAGCTGCTCGACGATCAGGGGGCCGCCCGCACGCCGCAGGGGGCAAAGGCGCGTGCCCTGATCGCCGCGCTGGCGCTGTCACCCGATCGCCGACGGCCGCGGCGCTGGGTCGAGGCGCTGCTTTGGTCGGACCGTGGGCCGGAACAGGCCAGCGGCAGCCTGCGCCAGGCGCTGATGGAAGTGCGCTCGGCGCTGGGCCCAGCCCAGGGCGCTCTGCTTGCGGACCGGGAAGCCGTCGGGCTTCGGGATCTGCGCACCGACGTGGCCGACGACCCGGAGGCGGCGCGGCGGGACCTTGAGGCGGGGCGCGAGTTGCTGGAGGGTATCACGGTCCGCGATCCGGCGTTTCTGCGCTGGCTGGCCGAACAGCGTGAGAAGCTGCGCGGTCGTCCGTCGCTGCCGGAGATTCTGGCGGATACGGCGCGCTCGGCGATGCCGATGCTGATCCGGCGCGACGATGCGGGCACCGGGGCCGCGCGCTTTGCCGCGACGGCGCTGGCCGAGGGCATCGGCAAGCTGGTGTCGGACTATGCGCTTGTCGAGGTCTTTTCAGGCTGCGCGCCCAGCATGCGGATCGGGCCGAAGGAACAGGGCATGGTCCTGAACGTCTCCTCGACGCAGGGCGAGGGGCGCATCCATATGTCGGCTAGCCTTGAATCCTACCGGTCGGGCCAGATTCTGTGGTCGCGGCAGACGCATGCGGCGGGGGGCGCGCTGGATGACGTACTGGAACGCGTGATCCCCGGCATGATCTTCGATGCGGCGGATGCAGCGATGTCGGCGATGCCGAAACTTGTCGGCAACGATCCGACGCCGATCCGGGCCGAGGCACTGGTGGCGCGGGCGGTGCGGGCACTGTTCACCTTCGATGCGGCACAGCTGCGCCTGGCGGACGATCTGCTGCGCGAGGCGGCGGCGATCGCGCCGTCGGCGCGCTGCTTTGCCTGGCGCGGCATCGCGCGGCAGTTCATGGCGATCGAGCGGACCGAAAGCGACCGGGCGCGGCTGATGGACGAGGCGGAAATGTTCAGCCGCCGCGCGATGGAGGGCGCGCCGATGAATTCGCTGGTTCTGTCGCTGATGTCGACTCTGGCGATCATGCTGCATGACAACGTGCCGGCGGGGATCGCACTGGCCACGAATGCGATCAGCATCAACCCGCAGAACGCTTTTGCCTATGTCGCGCAGGCGGGCAGCCTGATGCGGCAAGGACGCCCGGACGAGGCCTATTCGGCGGCGGACAAGGGCGCAAAGCTGGCGGCGCGTTCGGGCTATCTGCACTGGTGGGAAATGCACAAAGGTCTGGCGGCGATCCAGATGGGCGAATTCGCGACGGCGATCAGCTGTTTCGAGGCGGCACGCTCGCGCGCGCCGAGTTTCCGCGCGCCGCTGCGCCAACTGGTCTTTCTGTATCTGCAACAGGGCGAGCCGGAACGCGTGCATCGCGCGGTTGCCGATCTCAGACGGCTTGAGCCAGACTTTTCGATCGAGCTGGTGCGCGACGATCCGAACTATCCGGCAGGAACGCTGCGTCGGGCAGAGCTTCTGCGGGTACCGTTCGCGGTTTAGGGCACGCTCTTCCGACCGCGCCCGCAGCAACGAGAATACCGGTCAGGATCAGGGCGGCCCCCGTCAGACCCAGAATTCCGGTCCGTTCCCCCAGCAGCAGATAGGCACCGAACGCGCCGAACAGGCTTTCTGACGAGACGACGATGGCGGCGCTGGACGGCGGCACATGTTTCTGCGCGAGCGTCTGAAGAACGAAGGCACCGGCAGTGGCGAACACGCCGAGGAACATGAGTTCGGGCAGGGCGGCGCGGATCGCCGCAGGCGCGGGCGTTTCGGCAAGACAGGCAAGGCCGAACAGCAGTGCGGCCCCCAGGGCGAACTGAAGGAGGCATGTCAGGAACGGATGCCCGCCAGCCACTGCGTGATGACCGAGGGCGACCATCCATGCTGCGTAAAAGGCGGCGGACAGCAGGCAGAGCATGTCGCCGATGTTGAGCGGCCCCGGTGTCAGGGCCCCGCCTGCCATCAGGAAGGCGCCGGAAAACGTGGCGGCAACGGCCCCGAGGATGCGTCGGCCCGGACGATGGCCGAGGGCGATCCAGGCAAAGACCGGCGTCAGGATGGTGCAGGTGTTCACCAGAAACCCGGCATTGGTGACCGATGTGCGCTGGAACGCGGTCTGCTGGACGGCGGCGGCGGCGGCGAAGAACAGGCTGACCAGCAGCGCGCTCCGCAGCCAGCGCCGGTCGGGGGGACTGGTGGAGCGGAGGTATTCGCGGACGGCAAACGGCAGGATGACGGCAGTTGCGATCAGGCAGCGCAGGCCGACAGCGGTGAGCGGGCCGACATGATCGAGAACGGTCTTGTTGGCGACATTGCCCGAACCCCAGAAGAGCCCGGCCGCCAGCAGCATCAGCAGGCATCCGGCCTGTCCGGGCACAGCGCGGACGGGCCGGGACAGGCCGGAAGGCTGCCGGTAGAAGCGGAAAAAGGACATTGAAAATACTCGATAAAATGAAGGTCGTGACTGGGTGGCCCGTTCGGGCCGGGATGTCGGGTGGGGGCCTGCAGCGGGCCTTTGTGTTCAAGGCCCGAAGCCGCATCAGAACTTTCACCGTGGGGCGACGGGTCCGGACACATGGCCCCGGGTCAAGAGGGCCATGTGCCCGGTCGGTCCCGCAGATGGGTGCGGATACGGCTTCGGGGGTAAAGGGTTAGGTCAGGAAATCGTGCGGTCTTGCAAAAATCCCGGTTTCGAAGCGGGGCTGAAAAACTCTGCCGTTTGTCTTGGTTCCCCGCCGGGCTGTCCTTGGGTCCGGCGAAGCGGCATTGATCTGACGCTACGGCAAGACTGCGCACGCCAAGCGTGAAATGACCGTTAATCCTTCGCCAAAACGGAAAAGGCGGACCGCCGGGGCGGTCCGCCTGAAATGTCGTGATCTTGCGTCGTGACGGGTGGCCGGACCCGGTGGGCCGGTGTCAGGGGGATTGCGGAACCCATTCCTCGGGTGCTGCATCGCGGGCGGCGATGTAGAATGCGTTCGCCTTGACCGGCTGCCAGTCGCCTTCGGTGCCGTCGGGCCAGATGACGCGGATTTCGGCCGTCTCGGACTGACCGACGCCCAGGTGCCACCAGCCGAGATGGCCGCCGACATGACCGCCACCAACCGTGATTTCGCGGCGCTGGATCTGGTCGCCGACGCGAACTTCGAGCCAGGCCCCTATGGCGTCGCCGTTCGGCGCAGGCTGCGCCAGGCGGACCTGGATCCAGTTGCCGGAGCCTTCGGTCGTGTTGCGCCAGACCTGTGCGGACTGCCACCGGTTGGTGACGATCAGGTCCACCCGGCCATCCAGGTTGAAGTCGGCGACAGCCGCGCCGCGCGAAATGGCCATGCTCGCGACACCCGCCTTGTCGCCCATTTCGGCGAAGTTGCCGTCAGGCTTCTGGACCAGAAGGTTGTTGGGATCGTTCTGGGCGAAGTCCGGCATTTCGGCCACGTTGCCCTTGGCGACGAACAGATCGGCCAGTCCGTCGTTGTTCATGTCCTCGAACTGCGCGTGCCATCCCGTCGAGGGGCGCAGGTCGTCGCCGATATAGGGCCGTTGGGCAATCGCGCCCCTCTTGAAGGCGACGTCGGCATAGCCCGGTTTCGGGGCGGCCCCGTCGGCGGGCGGTTCGGCAAGGGTCTGCAGCTTGCTGTCGGCCATGCTGGTCAGGAAGTATTCAGGATAGCCGTCGGCGTTCAGATCGCGGCTGGCGATGCCCATCCCCCAGATGCGCAGAAAACGCCAGCCATCCTCGACCGAATAAAGCGCGGGTTCCGAACCGGGATCGACGCGCCACATCTGTTCCTGGCCGCCCTTGTAGTATTCGCGGTCATTCGAGACGCGGAGCGACGGGGTGCCTGACCCGTTCCAGTCGGTGAACAGGATCGACAGCGGGCAGAAGCTGGGCTTCAACGTCAGAGGCGCCGCAAAGCCCGCAGCATCGGCTGCGGCGGGGCGGTGCAGCCAGTTATCGGTGCACGAGCCCCAGGGGAACGCCTCTTCCTCGCGGTTGATGTAGTTGCCGACGGCGACGGTGGGCCAGGCACTGCCCTTTTCCCAGGTTGCGGCAAAAGCGGTGGACCAGGCATCGCCGCCGTCAAAACCCCAGGCTTCGTTCGCGCGTTCGAACTTGCAGCCGCCGAGGCCGCGCATGGCGACGTTTTCACCGACGCGCAGAAGGAAGAGATCCTGGATCCCGTCGCTGTCGGCGTCGACGGCATAGGCGCCGGTGACGGCGTCAAGCTCGAGCCCGCTGACCTCGGGCACGAAGGACAGCGGACCGGCGACGGTGCTTGTGTTGCGATAGAACGTCGCCGCCGAGGAACCGCCTGCAAGCAGCAGGTCCGGGAAGCCGTCGTCCGAGCAGTCGAAAGACGTTGCACCGCCGCCGACCATGTACTGCCATTCGCCGGTATAGGTGGACGTGATACCGGCTGTAGCGGTTTCTTCGGTGAAGACCGGGGTAAGCGGCAGGTCCTCGGCCGCGATTGCGGGCAGCGCGGGGATCAAGGCGCAGAGGGTCAGTCCGCGCAGAAGGATGGACGTGGTCATCGGATCAGCCCCTTGTCCTGAGTGCGGCGGCGTAAGCGCCGATGCAGCGGCCCTGGTCCAGCCCGCGGACCGTCGCTTCGCGGAAGTGGATGCCGCCATAGAGACGCGAAAGGGCGGCTTCATCGGCTGCGGCTGCGAAGCTGGGGAAATCGCGCGGGGTGATGCCGTCGTCTTCGTGCGTGCGGTCGGTGAAGGCGAAATCGGCACCGTATAGCCGTTCCAGAACGACAATCGCCGCGCCCGATTGCGTGCTGTGGCCGCTGGGATATTCCGGGAAGGGCGGCGTGATCAGCAAGGTCTCCCATTTCGGGTCGATCACCCGTTTGATGTAGCTGACCGGGCGGATCCAGTCATAGACGAACTTTTCATGCCAGCAGCCGATGAAGCCGTCGGCGACGGCGATGCCGAGCAGGCCCAGAACCTCCGCACTGCGCGCGGCGTCGGCGTTTTCCTGGTCGAGCAGGTCAAGCGCGATATAGACCCAGTGACCGGGCGGGGTCGGCGACAGCATCGGGTCGTCGGACCAGAATCGCGCGATGGTGCGCTGGTCCGGGGTCAGGTTCTTCTTCACCTCGACCACTTCCATCGCCTGCTTGTAGAACTCTAAGTCCGGCTCTTCGCTGTAGGCGATGGGCGCGGGCAGCGGGCAGGCACCGCCGTCGGGCATGGCGAAGGGGCGGTTCGACCCCCATTCCGGCAGCAGCGGCATCTGCTGCTGCACGATCACGCTGGTCGGCACCCACTTCTCGGGGCCCTCCCCGAGGTCATACGACATCGGGAAGCCCATATTCTCGATCACTGCGCCGCCGTCTGTCAGCGACCAGTCGATCACGGCCTGCGCGACGGCAATGCCGTAGGCGGTGCTGCGCGCCGCGACATCGGCAGGCACGTCACCTGCGATCATCTCGCCCAGTTTGCGCTCCATCGCGTCCATCGAGCGCTGGCCGGTCGGCCCGGTGTTGAAGAAGAACGTGCGGACCGCGAAGGTCATCGCGCCATGCATGACGTGGGCCTCGTCATAGGCGGCACCCGTTTCGCGGGCGGGGACCGACGTGAAACCGTTCAGTTGCCCGGTCAGCGAAATGAGGCCCGCGCCCGAAGTGGCCGCGGCTTCGTACGCAGTCACGCCCAGATAGCCGAAGGACCGGCTGGCGACCGGGGGCGTGTAGGTCGGCGTATGCCGGACAAGTTCGAGAACAAGCTTGAACCAGGTCCGGAGCACTTTCTCCGGCCCGGCAGCGCCGCTTTGGGCGCGGGCTGTGCCCGCAAGACCAGCTGCCGCAATCGCGGACGCTGCCAGAGACAATACCTGACGACGGGTTTGCATGACCCCGACCCTCCCTTAAAATATAGCTTCACCCCGAAACGACTGAACCATTTCTGCAATCCGTTCGCAAGGAACGGACCACGTTGTGCGCGCTGACGGATGCAATTCGACAGTGAAGCCCAATTGTTTCCGCCGGCTGCAGCTTTTGTCGTGCGGGCTGGGGTGTCCGGGCATTTGCCACGGAGATGATCTGTGGCTAGCCTTGTTCCATGGTGACGGGCAGCGCGGCGGTTGAACATCTGTCGGCCAAAGGGGTTTCGATCCGCTTCGAACCCCTGGGCGGCATTGTCGCGGACATGACCGTCAGCGACGCCGGGCGCGACATCGCGCTGCTGCACCGTGCGCCGTGGGTCGGCGACGGGGCGGGGATGCCTGACGGTGCCCCGCCGCACCAGGCGCGACTGGCGGGCGATTTCTTCTGTGCGCCGTTCGGCGATGCGACGGCGGATGCGGCACCGCTGCACGGCTGGCCCGCGAACGGCGACTGGCATCGGATCGGGACCGAGCGCGGCCGGGGCAATGCCTCAGGCCGATGGATGCTGGGCCGCGCGGTACACGGGGCATGCGTCATCAAGGAACTGTCGCTGAACGACGGGCATCCGTTTCTGTACCAGCGGCATATATTCATCGGTGGATCGGGCGTGATACCGGTGGCCAATCACGCAATGGTCAGTCTTCCCGGCGGAGGGCACCTGCGGTTTTCGCCGAAGCGGCTCTTCGAGACGCCGGGTCAGGCGCTGGAAAGCGATCCGGCGATGGGGCGGTCGCGGCTGGTCTATCCGGCGCGGGCGACCGATCCGACAGCGTTTCCGGCTGCGGATGGCGCAACGGTCGATCTGACGCGCTACCCCTTCGGACCGGCGCACGAGGATTTCGTGGCGGGCATCGAGCAGCCGGGGCGGCATCTGGGCTGGACGGCGGTGACGCGGATCGGGCAGGGCGATCTGTTCCTGTCGCTGCGCAATCCGCAGGTGACGCCGATGACGATGCTGTGGCATTCGAACGGCGGGCGCGACTACGCGCCGTGGTCATCGCGGCATACGGGCTGTCTGGGCGTCGAAGAAGGCGCGGCGCTGGCGATGCTGGCGACGGCATCGGCCGAGGTTCCGGACCCGTTCACTGCGGCGGGGCAGGCGCCCGGGCTGGCGCTGTCGCCGGACGAGATATCGGAGGTGCGCCACGTGATCGGGATGATCGCCTGGCCCTCGGGCGAACCGGTCCGGGACGTGGTGATCGCGGACGATCATCTGGTTGTGACGGGCGAGGGCGGCGCATGTCGCAGGGTGCCGATCCGGGGGCGGTTCCTGCGGCTGAAGGGCTGAGAGGTCAGGCGGCTGGATGCGTCCGGCCGGGCGTCAGGACCGGGCCTGGGCGCGCAGGATGGTGACGGCGAAAACGCCGAAGACTCCGGCGAACAGCCAGTCGACGATCCGAAGGAATCGCGGGTTGCGGCGCAGCGCGCCGAGGAAGCGGTCGGCGAAGGCGATCAGGACCGCCGAAAGCGCGATGTTCAGGACGACGAAGTAGAGCCCGAGGAACAGCAGCTTGCCCGCGACATTCGGATCGGCGGCGCTGACGAAGCCGGGCAGGAACGTGATGAAGAACAGGACGACCTTGGGGTTGGTCAGGTTGACCATGACACCGGTCAGGAAGGACGGCAGCAGTGGCAGCGCGCGTGTCGGGCCGCCATCCGCCTGGACGTTCAGCACGGTGCCCTTGCGGATCATCTGGATGGCCAGGAACAGAAGGTAGACTGCGCCGACAATCTTCATCGTGTTGAAGGCGACAGGCGACGCGTTGATCAGTACGGAAATCCCGAACGCGGCAAGGACGGAATGCACGCAGCAGCCCGCGCAGGTGCCGAGCATGGCGGCGAAACCGGCGCGGCGTCCGCCCGCGATCGTGCGGGCCAGCCAGAGGCTCATGTCCGGGCCGGGGGTGATTGACAGGATGAACCCCGCAACCGTGAAGGCCAGCAGGACGGGCAGGTCGGGGATGAAGGGCATGGCGCGGGTCCGGCTGGGTCCGGCGAAGGAATAGGATGCGGGCAGCCGACCCGCAAGCCCCGCGCCCTCGCAACTTCGTGCGCGCAAAACAGGAATCACCGTGCTAGGCTGGCCGTGACGGTGGAATACGGGCCTGCGGCCTGATGATCGTTTCAGGCCGACGCGCAGCCTTGATGCCACCCCGGCAGACGGCAAGCGGAGGGAACCTGCATGACTGGCACGATCGGCAATCCCCTGTCCTGGGGGGCGAGGATCATCGGCGCGCGCAGCCGCGACGCCGCGGCGGCGTCGCGCGCCCTGGGCGGCGATGGGGATGCGGCGACCAGACCGGTCATCAGCACGCTGACCTTCGGCGACATCCGGGGTGCGATCCGTGCGGGCCTCGATGACTTCGGCGCGCTGCGCACGGATGTGGCCGTGATGTGCCTGCTCTATCCGATCATCGGCGCGATCCTGGTCTACGCTGCGTTCAACCAGAATCTGCTGCCGCTGATCTTTCCACTGGCATCCGGCTTTGCGCTGATCGGGCCTGCGGCGGCGGTCGGGCTGTACGAGATGTCGAAGCGGCGCGAGGCGGGCCAGCCTGCGGGGTGGCTCGACGGGTTCGCGGTGCTGCAATCGCCGTCCTTCGGCGCGATATTCGTTCTGGGCGTGTTCCTGATCGGGATATTCACCCTGTGGATACTGACCGCATGGGGAATATCGCGTGCTACGATGGGTGCGGCAGAACCTGAAAGCACCGTGGGATTTGTCCGCGACGTGCTGACGACGTCGGGCGGCTGGGCGATGATCATGATCGGCATTCCCGTCGGGTTCTGCTTTGCGGCGCTGGTGCTGGCGATCAGCGCGTTTTCATTCCCGATGCTGATCGACCGGCCCGTCGGCCTGCCTGTTGCGGTCGTGACGTCGGTGCGGATCGCAAAGGCCAATCCGGTTCCGGTCGCGGCCTGGGGGCTGGTCGTGGCCGCCGCACTTGTGGCGGGATCGATCCCGCTGCTGCTGGGGCTGGCCATCGTGCTGCCGGTTCTGGGGCATGCGACCTGGCACTTCTACCGCCGCGCGGTCCGGTTCGAATAGGCGGACTGCGCAGGGCTCAAGGTGGGACCCTTGCATCGGACTGCGCGCTGCGTGACGATGGTTTCGCAACGGCAGGCAGAGACCTGCGGCGGGCAGAGGATGGCAGATGCAGGTATCATATCATTGGGTTGCAGGCGCGGCGCTTGCGGCGCTGGTTGCGGGCTGCGCCCCTGATCCCGGCTTTGTGCCGGTCAGCGGGGTGGCCGAGATCACGGCGGCACAGGCGGCGTCCTGTGCCTATCTGGTGGATATCCGAATGAAGCCGGGGGTTTACGGGCCGCTGGCGGGTCAGGGCGTGAAATACGCGCGCAACAGGGTCCTGGCGGATGCGAAGGCTGCGGGCGGAAACGCCGTGGTGTTCAAGTCCGTGTCGCCGGGGTCCGATCTGACTCTGGTCGAGGCGACAGCCTATCGCTGTCCGGCCTGAGTCATTCGCGACGTGCGGACGCGGTCATTGACAAAGCCACCGGACGCCGCACCATGACCGGGAGATCACAGCCAGCGGGGGGATGCGATGCCCGAACCACTTGCCGTTGCGCGATCGGTCCTGAAGGCCGGTACATGGTCAGGCGAGGCCGATCTGCTGGAGCTGAGCTATGAGGGCCGCTTCCTGCGGCGCAGGCGCGTCAAGGCGGCGTCGGGACGCGAGGTTCTGGTCGATCTGCCCGAGACGGTCAGCCTGGACGATGGCGACGCGCTGGAGCTTGCGGAGGGCGGCAGGCTGCGCATCGCGGCGATGGGCGAGCCGATGGTCGAGGTGCGGGGGCAGGGCCTGGCACGGCTGGCCTGGCATATCGGGAACCGCCACACGCCATGCGAAATACACGCGGACCGCCTTCTGATCCTGCGCGATCCGGTTCTGGAAGACATGCTGAAAGGTCTCGGCGCGGCGCTGACGCCGGTGATCGGGCCGTTCCGGCCCGAGCGCGGGGCTTATGGTCACGGGCGCACGCTGGGCCACGACCATGGCGGCGGGCATGCCGGGTTTGCCGTGCACCATCACGGGTCGCATGTCGGCGGGCATCCGGACGACGGGGATGCGGAACGCGAATGACGGTTGCGGCGCGACTGACTTTGGCGCGCTGGCTGTCGCCAGCCTTTCCCCTTGGCAGCTTCGCGTATTCGCACGGGCTGGAGACGGCGATGGCCGACGGGCGCGTCGTCACGGCGGCGCAGGTCGGCGACTGGGTGTCGGACGTACTTCGGTTCGGGTCGGGCTGGGTCGATGCGGTGTTGCTGGCGTCGGCCCTGCGTGCGGATGCGGACCATGCGGCGCTGACGGACACGGCGCGCGCGATGGCGGCATCGCGGGAACGCTGTCAGGAAACCAGCGATCAGGGTGCGGCCTTTGTGCGGACCGTCAATGCGGTTGCAGGTCAGACGGCACCTGCCGCGCCGCTGCCTGTTGCGGTGGGCCGCGCAGCCGGAGGGCTTGGACTGCCCCCGGACGAGGTCGTGGCGCTGTATCTGAATGCCTTTGTGACGGCACTGGTGCAGGCTGCGGTGCGGTTCATCCCGCTGGGGCAGACCGAGGGGCAGGCAGTGCTGGCCCGTCTCGCGCCGGATATTGCGGCAGTTGCTGGCCGGGCCGTGGCGGCGGATATCGAAAACGTGGTGTCTGCGGGGTTCGGCGCGGATCTGTCCGCGATGGAACATGAAACGCTGCAGCCGAGGATTTTCCTGACATGATCCTGCGCGGTCTTTCGCGGCCCCTTCGGCAGGGTGCGCGATGAGCGGGTCGAACGGCCCCCTGCGCGTCGGCATCGGCGGACCGGTCGGCGCGGGCAAGACGACGCTGACCGAGGCTTTGTGCCGGGCGATGCGTGACCGCTGGTCGGTGGCGGTGATCACGAATGACATCTACACGCAGGAGGACGCCGAATTCCTGCTGCGCGCGCAGGCGCTGCCTGCCGAGCGCATCCGGGGGGTCGAGACGGGCGGCTGTCCGCATACCGCGATCCGCGAGGATGCGTCGATCAATCTGGCAGCGGTGGCGGACCTGCGGGCGCGTCTGCCCGATCTGGACGTGATCTTCATCGAAAGCGGCGGCGACAATCTGGCGGCGACGTTCAGCCCCGAACTGGCCGATCTGACGATCTATGTCATCGACACGGCGGCGGGGCAGGACATCCCGCGCAAGAAGGGGCCGGGGGTGACGCGGTCTGACCTGCTCGTGGTGAACAAGACCGATCTGGCCCCCTATGTCGGGGTCGATCCGGTGCTGCTTGAATCCGATACGCGGGCGGCGCGGGGGGCGCGTCCTTATGTGATGGCGTCGCTGCGCTCGGGACGGGGTGTGGCCGAGGTCGTTGCGTTCATCGAACGGGAAGGCGGGCTTGGCGCCTGAGACCGCTCCGGGCGGTCCGTCAGGATGAGAAGCCGACGCGTGTTTCGGGGATCGCCACGCCCGCACGGGCAAGCTGGTCGGTCAGCTCCGCCAGTCTGGCGCGGAATTTCGGCGCGTTCAGGCGCTGGACGACGTTGCGGCAGAGTATCGCGTTCAGAAGCGGACGGCCGTCGGTGTCGAGCTTGGCCATCAGGCCGCGCAGATAGGGCGGATGGTTGCGCCGCATGCGGTAAAACGTGCGGAACATGCGGGCGTCGAAGGCACCCGACCCGGCGGCGGCTAGGACAGACGGCAGGACGCGCATGTCTTCCAATGCGCCGGCGACATCGCGTCCGAGATGCGGGCAGGGCAGCAGCGTCGTCCAGGGCCGGTGAAACAGTGCCGCATGCATGGCATCAAGGCTCTGATCGGGGTCATAGATCACATAGACCTCGCCGGCGCCTTCGGTCATGTCGGGGGCATAGCCGTAACGGTCCGTGAAATCGATCCGGCGATCATTGCCGAAGCGCGGGTCCCAGGACGTCAGGACCGGGTCGAGGGTCGCCTGGGGCTGGCACAGGACCACCGTCGCACCGGGCGCGGTGACCGAAAAAGCCCCCGCGGCATAGCCCGCCATGCCCGCGCCGTAAAACACGACGCGGTCGAAATCCTCGAAGAAGGCCGTCATCGACGAGGTTGTCGAAATAGGCGAAGACGTCACGGTCACGGAACCAGGTGTCACGGTCCGCGATCAGGCTGAGCGAGGACCAGCCGCGTTCCTCGGCCAGGCGGTAGGCCAGCGGCAGCTGCCCCGGAACATGCCTGCGGGCGGTCGAGATGCTTTCGAACGTCACCAGAAGCGTTTCGCTGCGCCGGGTGAGCATGGCAAAGTGATGGTCGCCAAGCTGAACAAACGATCCGGCTGCGGCGGCGATCTGAGCGATCCGCGCGCGCCAGCCATCATCGGACAGCGACCTGAGGTCGTCCGCGCCCGCCACGTCTAACTGCATCTCCCCCCGAAACCCATCACTGGCAACACCCCGACACAACCAATCTTCCCGCGCGGATGCCGTGTCCGCAAGCTATGCAATGGGCGCAACGCCGCATTTGTGCAAATTAGCCGGGGAAATGTTTCCCACCCTGCCGGAATCGTCAGGTCGCGCTGTCTTCTGTTTCGCCGTTGGCAGGGCCGGGCTGGCTGCGGGCCGCAGCGGCAACAAGGAATTGCGCGGCTTCGGGGGGCAGGGGGCGGCTCGGCGGGGTCAGCATCAGGCGTCCGAACAGGGCGCGAAACGGCTCGTGAAGCAAAAGCGATTCGAATCGGTCTTGCCGCCAGCGCACAGCTTCGGCGTGCAAGATCCCCAGAACAGGGTCTTTTTTCAGATCGCCTGCAATTGACGCAGCGCGAGGTGCAGTGGCCAGAATTGACCGGTCGTCCTCGGCCGAGAAGTTGCGCTCGACCCAGTACCGACAGGTCGAACGCATCGGTATCGCGGTTCGCGCGGCCCCGGTCGCATTTCAGGACATAGCTATCCATCGCGCCGAGGGCGTAGTGGTTCAGCTGGACGAGGGCATGATTGTCCTGCCCGAGCGTCGAGAAGAGTCGGCTCGTAAGGAACGGCCCGGACAGCGGCCGGCCCGACCCGTCGAACCAGCGCGCGTCGGCAAGGCGCGCCGGGTCGGGCTGGCGCGGACGGTGCACGCCGAGGCGGCGGTAGGTTCCGTCGTTGCGGAACAGAGTCTTGAACAGCGACGCGCGCCAGGGCCAGATCATGTCGCGCGGCGCGGCGCGGGTGAACATCTGCGTGATGGGACGGTCCTGAAACCGGGCGATGCCCGCATTGCCGAAAAGCCGCCAGGTCAGCGGTATTGCGGTGGCTTCCGGCAGAGCATCGAGCAGGGCGGGGACGCTGCGGTCGCCGACATGCACATTCACGTATTCGTCGATGTCGAGGGTGATGATCCAGTCGGCTGCCGTCCGCAGGGGATGCGCGTCGGCGCGCTTCAGCGCGTCCCATTGCGGGCCGTTCCGGTGCGGGCCGGGATTGGGCAGATGTGTCAGCCAGCCCATCGCCTGAAGCCGGTCGAGCATGGTGTCGGTGCCGTCCTGGCAATCGTTGGAGCA
The DNA here is from genome assembly GCA_963738635.1 of uncultured Alphaproteobacteria bacterium. Taxonomy (GTDB): domain Bacteria; phylum Pseudomonadota; class Alphaproteobacteria; order Rhodobacterales; family Rhodobacteraceae; genus JAOADN01. Next base: position 184,498 of record CAVTXE010000013.1, read on the forward strand.
GATCAGAAAATCGGTCACGCCGATGGCACGGTGATGCGCAAGCCAGTCGATCAGGAATGCGGCCTCGTTGCGCAGGGTGAGGATTGCGAGGATGCGGAGCGTGCTCATGCCTCGCCCGCCTCAGCGTCCGCCGCAGCGTCAGCGGCGGCATCGGCCTCGCTGCCGACGGTGAAGTAGAAGCCTTCGGGCAGGGCGCGCTCATGCAGGTCGGGTGGAATGACCTGCGGCCCGGCATCGAAGACCGATGATCCGAAGACATGCAGGATGCGGCTGAGCGCCTGCATCCGGGGGCCGGTCAGTTCGGCATAGAACGCGGCCTGATCGGGCCTTGCGCGCAGTTCGGCGATCTTGGCGCGGTGGGCCGCGACAGCGGCGTCGTGGGCCGCGCGGATCGCAGGATCCCCAAGCAGTTGGTCAAGTTCGGCACGCGCCAGGGGTGCCATGCGCTGGATCGAACGGTCCTCGACCATGTTGAAATTCATCCGGAACCAGTAGTTGAGGCCCTGATCGCGGTCGGTATGGTTCACCCGCCCCCGGTCGCGCTTGACAAGAAAGCTCTCGGCGGACCGCACCGCATAATGGTTCAGCTGCACCCAGTCATAGCCGAAGGTTTCGGTCGTGGACCGCCAGCCGTTGCGGAACATCTCGCGCGGCATCGGTGCGCCGGACCCGTTCAGCCAGCGCACCTGATCCCACAGATCGGGGCGCAGCCCCTTCGGGCGGTGGACGCCCAGCTTCTTGTAGATGTCGATGGTGCGGAACAGCGTCTTGAAACCCCAGGCCTGATGCGGTTTGCGCACGATTTCGGGGGCTGCAAGGGTGAACTGGTCGATCAGGAAGCGGTCCTCATAGGCGTGCAGGTCGGAGTTGCCGAACAGCCGCCATGTCAGGGCGACCATGTTGGCACCCGGCAGGGCGGCCTCCATCGCCGCGAACAGCGCGGGCAGGGTGCCGTCGCCGAGCTTGATGTTGATGAACTCGTCGACATCCATGCAGATCGCCCAGTCCGCGCCCGCGATCAGCGGCTCGGTCTCGGCGGCCTGAAGGGCTGCGTGCTGGGGTTTCAGCCCGGTTTCGCGGAACGGGTTCTGGCGGTGCTGCACAATTCCCTTCGCCTGGAGCAGGTCCAGCATCGTGTCGGTGCCGTCGGTGCAGTCATTGGTGTAGATCAGGAAGTCCTGCACGCCGATGGCGCGGTGGAAGGCCAGCCATTCGAGGATGAAGGGGCCTTCGTTCTTCATCGTGGTGACGATGCAGGTGCGTGCGGTTTCCGATGCGGGTGCCAGATCGTCATACTCCGATACCCGGGCATAGACGGGCTTGTGCGCGAAATGGCGGACGGCAAGGTCGATCAGGGCTGGGTCCTCGACCAGCGATGTCTTGGGGACGAGTTCGGATGTCTTGCGGCCGGGGATGCGGACGGCCATGGCGCGCCAGAACGGCACGGTCACACCGTCGTCAGGACGGGCGAATGCGACGCGCACGCCGCGCCAGGTGTTCTGAAGTCCTGCGATGTCGGGCGCGACACCCCAGCGGGCGATGCCCCGGCGGCTGTCGAACTGGCGGCAGATATGGTCGCCGAAACGTTCCGGTTGGCCCTTGCGGACGCGCCAGGGGTAGATGCGGCGCCCGGCCAGCAGGATGACGCCGTTTCGCGCAGTTCGGCAGAGGTCAAAGGCGTCGGTCGGCGGGATCGGACGGCGGGGCCAGCAGGTCCGACACGTCCAGCGTCAGCACGGCGCGGGCGCGGGCGAGGAAGCGCCATTTGGCGATTTCATAGATCAGACCCTGACCAAGCGGCGCGTACCAGGGATCAGGCGCGGGGCGCTCCATCCGGTCCTTGCCGGGGGCGTCGGGGGCAAGGAAAGGATGCGCTTCAGGGCCGGTGCCGGGTCGGCCGAGGGGCAGGGGGCTGGAGACCAGGATCACGCGCAGGTCGGGCAGATCGGCGACAGCGGCGGAAATCGCGGCGGCAAGGTCTGCCTGACCGTCTTTGGCGCGGTCGATGATGACCGCACCCGTCATGCCGTGCAGCGTCGCGTGATAGCGCAGCCAGTCGGCGACCGTGCCCGCGCTTTCGGCATTGCGAAGGGCAAGACAGACATTCCGGCCCGCCATCAGGTCCCATTCGGCGGGTGCGGGGGTGAAACCGAGCGTGCCGCCGTCCGACAGGCCGATGCGCATCGCTGCGACCGCTGCACGCCCCGCCAGCATCACGCCGCCCGACACCTCGCGCAGTTCGCTGATGGCGGCGCAGTCTTCGGCTGGCGCAGTGAGAAAGGCCGACGGACTTGTGCCGGTCGCGAAGAACGCGCGCAGCTCTTGCGCGCCGTTGTCGGGCCAGGCCACCGCATCAAGCAGCGTCAGGCCCGATGCGGCATCCACGGTGCCGCTCAGCCTTCGGCAGATGACCTGTCCGCTGTCCTCTGGCGCCGCCCGCATTCCCCGCCGCCTGCCTGTTCTTCTTCTTGGGCCGAGAGCTAGCACAGGACTGCGGCGCGGGAAACACGGCGGCGCGGCCAAACTGGTGCGCAGGGGTCGCGACGGTGTTGGCAAGACACGGGCGCATGGGGCAAGGTCTGGCCGTCACGTCGAAGAACAACCGGGCGGGCGCAAGGGCAGGGCATGATGACGCATGAGTACCGGATCGCGGCGCTCTGGATCGGGGGCGCGCTCAGCTATCTTGAACAGCTGTGCCTCAAATCCTTCCTCGATGCCGGGCATCATCTGACACTGTATTCCTACGAGCCGATCCCGAACGCACCCGACGGGACCGAGATGGCGGATGGCAACGCGATCCTGCCGCAGGCGAACTTCCTGCGTCACGAACGCACCAACAGCCCGGCCCTGCATTCCGACCTTTTCCGCTATCACCTGCTGGCGAAGTGCGACCGCACGATCTGGGCCGATACCGACGCCTATTGCGTCAGGCCCTTCACAACGCCCAACGGACATTTCCATGCCTGGGAGAGCGAGACGGGCATCAACGGCGGCGTCCTCGGCCTGCCGCAGGATTCTGCGACGCTGGCCGCGCCTGCTGGACTTCACCGTCAGATGAATTCGCCATTCCGCCCTGGTATCGGGCGCGCGATGCGCGACGAGATGGAGGCGAAGAAGGCCGCGGGCACGCCGGTTCATGCGGGCGAGATGAAATGGGGTGTCTGGGGACCGCATGCGCTGACGCATTTCCTGAAGAAGACGGGCGAGGTGAAATACACGCTGCCCCGCGCGGCGCTGTATCCGTTCCACTATGCCGACCGGCGCGAGATGCTGCGTCCGGGGGTGAAGGCGTCGGATTATGTGACGGATGAAACCTTCTCGATCCATTTCTACGGTCGCCGGATGCGGGCGCGGTTGATGCAGGTCTATGGCGGGGTGCCGCGGCCAAGGTCGGTCGTGGGGCAGCTTCTGAAAAAGCACGGGATCGACCCCTACGCCGCGCCGATCCGGGGCCATGTGCCGGACCCGGAAGAGGACGGAGACGCGGCATGACAGTGCAGGCTGACGTGCCCGCGATGGACGTCGAGGCGCTGCTTGATGGCCTCGACGAGGTCGGGCGGGTGGCGGATGTCGGCGGCGGGGCGCTGCCCCTGGTCCTTGCGGCGGCGGCGCGCTGGGACTGCACGGCCGATCTGATCGACATGACCCCGGACGGCGCATTCGCAGCCAGGCCCTCGCCCTGGATCGCAGGCCATACTGCCGCGCTGACCGCCGCAGGCGTGCCGGAAGAACGCATCCGCCGCGTGGCGTCGGTCGATGACCTGCGCCCGGCGGACCTTGTGGCGAACCTTGCGGGCTTCGGTGATCGCCACAAGGTCCGCTATCTGACCCCCGTTCTGGAACGCGCGCTGCACGCCAATTCCCGCATGGTCATGGACATCCGCAAGGGATCGGGCGCGTTCCCGTTCCTCAAGGACTTCGGCACCACACGCACCCTCGCCGAATGGACCGACGACGGCAAACGCGTCAGCCGCGTGGTCTTCGCCCCCAAGCCCCCGGCCGACCCCGGCACGGGCGGCCCGTCCAATTCCGGCTGGTCCGAGATTGCCGCAGGCCTCGCCGGACCGGACGGGTTCTTCCGCGAGAACGGCCAGCATTCGTTCCTGTTCATGCCCCGCGACCGCACCTTGGTCGTGACCTTCGACAATCTCGACATCGCCATGCACAAGCGCACCGACCGCCGCCCCTGGGGGTTCTCGTTCATCGAGAAACAGGGCTGGTCGATGCTGGGCGTCATGGCCAACGGCTGGACCTGGTACCGCGACCCCTGGGTCTGGGGCGAATTTGACCGGCTGGCGGCTGAGGGGTTCTTCAAGGGCTTTGACCGCGTCGTGTTCTACGGCGCGTCGATGGGCGGCTATGCCGCCTGCGCCTTCGTGCCTGCCTGTCCGGGGGCCGACGTGCTGGCGATAAGCCCGCAGTCGACACTGAACAAGGCGCTGGTCCCGTGGGAAACGCGCTATTCCACCGCCTGGGGCAAGGATTTCAGCGGCAGATACGGCGATGCCGCGCAGACGCTGGCCAGCGCGGGCCGCGCGATGATCCTTTACGATCCGTACGAGACGCTGGACGCGGGCCATGTGGACCGGCTGACCGGCGGCAATGTGACGAAGCTGCGCGCGCCGCTGATGGGCCATCGGCTGGGATCATCGCTCAGCCAGATGGGCATCCTGACGCCGGTCACTCTGGCCGCGCTCGACGGCACGCTGGACGAGGGCGATTTCTACCGGCTGCTGCGCAAGCGCCGCGATTTTCCGCGATATCAGCGCGAGCTGTTCCGCAAGGCCGTCAAGCGCGGGCGGCGCGGGCTGGCGCGCCGCGTCGGCGACTGGGTTCTGGCGCGCGGCGATCACCGGTTCATCCGGCTGGCGCTGAAAGACCTCTAGCGGCCCCACCCTTCAACCCCTTGACCCCCCGTGCCGTGCCGACCAGCATGGCCGCCGAACAACCAAGGTGCCGCGTTGACCCAAGTTCCCACGTCCATCGACGCGACCGAGGCGATGCTTGCCGCGCAGTCCTATGTCTGCGGGCGCGCCCTTGCGACCGTGACCTTCCTTGCGCTGAAACTCGGCCGGCCCCTGTTTCTGGAAGGCGAGGCAGGCACGGGGAAGACCGAGATCGCCAAGGCCATCGCCGCCGGCCTCGGGCGGCGGCTGATCCGGCTGCAATGCTACGAAGGCCTCGATGCGGCATCCGCAGTCGCCGACTGGAACTTCGCCGCGCAGATGATCGCGATCCGCACGGCCGAGGCGTCGGGCGGGGCCGACCGCGATGCGCTGAAGACGGAGCTGTTCACCGAGGATTATCTGATCGAACGCCCGCTTGCTGGCGGCGATGCGCCCGCAGCCCGGCGGTGCGCCGGTCCTGCTGATCGACGAGATCGACCGGACGGACGAGCCGTTCGAGGCGTTCCTGCTGGAAGCGCTGTCGGATTTCCAGGTGACGATCCCGGAGCTGGGGACGATCCGCGCGCCCGAACCGCCCATCGTGATCCTGACATCGAACCGCACGCGCGAGGTGCATGACGCGCTGAAACGGCGCTGCCTGTATCACTGGGTCGATTATCCGGGATTTGCGCGCGAGATGGAGATTCTGCGGGCGCGGGCACCGGAGGCGACGGAGACCCTCAGCCGCGAGGTCGTGGCCTTCGTCCAGCGGCTGCGGGGCGAGGACCTGTTCAAGAAGCCGGGCGTAGCCGAGACCATCGACTGGGCGAAGTGCCTGCTGGCGCTGGACGTCGTTGCGCTGTCGCCCGAGGTCATCGCCGACACGCTGGGGGCAATCCTGAAGTATCAGGACGATATTCAGAAGCTGCAGGGTTCGGCCGCGAAGAAGCTGCTGGACGAGGTGCTGGCGGGGCTGGCGGCTGCGTGACCGGCCCGCTTGCCCATCTTCGGCTTCTGGAGCCCGCGCCGGGCATTCTGGCCTGGTATGACGGGCGGGTGGCGGGATACCGGACAGATCCGGCGCCGAACTGGGTCGATGACGGGGCGATCGCGGTCGGGATCGCGTCCTATGCGGTGGTCGATGGCGATCAGGCGCTGGTCTATGACACGCATGTCTCGGTCGCGCATGGGCGGCGCATCCGCGCGGACCTTGAGGCGCGCGGGGTGCGGGACTTCACGGTCGTGCTGAGCCATTGGCATCTGGATCATGTGGCGGGAACCGAGGCCTTCGCGGACTGCGAGGTGATCGCGAACATCCGCACGGCGGCGCACCTGGAGGCGCGGCGCGGAGGGATCGAGGCTGGCACGGACAAGGGACCGCCCGCGATCCGGCCGTTGATCCTGCCGTCAACGACCTTCGACAGCCACAGGGCGCTGACGGTCGGCGACCGGGTGGTCGAACTGATCGGCGCGAACATCCATTCGGACGATGCAACCGTGATCTGGCTGCCGGACGGGGGCACGCTTCTGGCGGGCGACACGCTGGAGGACCCCGCGACCTATGTCTGCGAACCGCAGGATTTCGCGGCGCATCTTGCCGACCTTGACCGGCTTGCGGCGCTGGGCGCGCGCGCGATCCTGCCCAACCACGGCGACCCCGCCCGGATCGCGGCGGGTGGCTACGGGCCGGGGCTGATCGGGGCGACCCAACGCTATGTCCGCTGGCTCATGGCGCTGCGCGACGATCCGGCGCGGGCGGACACACCGTTGTCACAGGTGATCCGGGACGACCTGGAAGCGGGGCATCTGGTCTGGTTTCAGGACTATGAAGAGGTGCACGCGGAAAACGTGGCGCGGACACTCGCGCAGTTCCGCCATGGCTGAGCTGCCCCCCATCGCGATCCCGGACAATGGGCGTCTGTCCGACAACATCGCGCATTTCGCCCGCGCGCTTCGCAAAGCGGGGCTGAAAGTCGGGCCGGGCCGGGTGATCGATGCGGTGCGGGCGGTCGAGGCGGCAGGGTTCACCGACCGGCGCGATTTCTACTGGGTGCTGCACGCCTGCTTTGTCAGCCGCCCGACCGAACGCGCTGTCTTCGACCAGGTGTTCCGGCTGTTCTGGCGCGATCCCGCATACCTTGAGCACATGATGGCGATGCTCCTGCCGCAGGTCCGGGGCGTGCACGACGACCGCGTTGCCGCGCCCGCCGAAAAGCGCGCAGCCGAGGCGCTGCTCGACGGGGTCGAGCGTCCGGCGCAGCCCGCCCCCGATGATGACGGCGAGGCGGAAGTCGAGATCGACGCGCGGATGACAGCCTCGGGACAGGAACGCCTTCGGACGCTCGACTTCGAGCAGATGTCGGCGGACGAGGCGGCAGAGGCGCGGATGATGGTTGCGCGGCTGTCATTGCCGGTGCGGCCCATCGCGTCGCGGCGGACGCGGACGGGACAGGCGGGTGCGGGTCCGGACGGACGCGCGACGCTGCGGGCGGCCATGCGGCGGGGGGGCGAGATCGGCGCGCTGGTGACACGGGCGCGCCGCGAACGAATGCCCAATCTGGTGGTGCTCTGCGATATTTCAGGGTCGATGTCGTCCTACAGCCGGATGGTGCTGCATTTCCTGCATGCGGTGGCGAACGAGAAGGGCGCGGGCTGGGCGCGGGTGCATGCCTTCACCTTCGGCACGCGGCTGACGAACATTTCGCGGCATCTGGCGACACGCGATGCGGACCAGGCCTTGCAGGCGGCGGGGGCGGAGGCGCAGGACTGGCAGGGCGGCACGCGGATCGCGACCTGTCTGCATGCCTTCAACCGTGACTGGTCGCGGCGGGTGATGGGGCAGGGGGCGGTGGTGCTGCTGATCACCGACGGGCTGGACCGCGACATGGCGGAGGATGGGGCCGCGGACCTGTCGCGCGAGATGGAGCGGCTGCATCTGTCGGCGCGCAGGCTGATCTGGATCAATCCGCTGCTGCGCTGGGACGGCTTCGCGCCGAAGGCGCGGGGGATCGCGGCGATGCTGCCCCATGTCGACAGTTTCCGCGCGGGGCACTCCGTCGCCTCGCTGGCGGATCTGGGGCGCGCGGTCAGCGACGCGCGCGACATGGGCGAAAAGGCGCGTCTGCTGGCGGCGATGCGCGGCTGATTGCCGAACCACACGCGGTATGCGCGCGAAAGTGACGGGAATTCCCCCTAAGGAACCGTTGCGGGGCTGGGGCGTTCGCATTAGCCAGTAATAAAACAAGGGCTGGTTCTGAAGAAGCTTAAGGGAGTAAGGCCGATGCGCCGCATGTTCCATACCACGACCGCCCTGCTGGCAAGCCTGTCGCTTGCCGTGCCCGGCCCTGTCTTTTCGCAGGACGCGGCGCTGAAATGCCTTGATGGCACGGATGTGCCGTGCCTGCCCGGGCAGGAGCCGCTGGATGCGAACGGGGTGCCGGTCGAAGGCACGGTGATGACCGAGGACGAGGCTGCCGCACGGGCGGCGGCGCTGGCGGCAGAGGCCGCGGCGAAGGCAGCAGAGGAAGCTGCGGCGGCGGAAGCGGCGGCGCAGGCCGAGGCGGACGCGAAAGCGGCGGAAGAGGCAGCCGCAGCTGAAGCAGCGGCGGCAAAGGCAGCTGAGGATGCAGCTGCGGCAGAGGCGGCAGCCCAGGCCGAAGCGGATGCAAAAGCGGCGGCAGAGGCGGCGGCTGCGGAAGCCGCAGCGGCAGAGTCGGCGGCAGCCGAAGCGGCGAAGGCAGCGGAGGATGCTGCTGCGGCAGAGGCGGCGGCGCAGGCCGAGGCGGATGCCAAGGCGGCCGAAGAGGCAGCGGCGGCAGAAGCGGCGGCGGCAGAAGCGGCCAATGCCGCCGAGGACGCAGCAGCGACCGACGCGGCGGCGCAGGCCGAAGCGGATGCCAAGGCCGCCGAAGAGGCGGCTGCGGCGCAGGCGGATGCCGATGCAAAAGCGGCGGAAGAGGCGGCAGCAGCGGCTGCGGCCCAGGCCGAGGCGGATGCGAAAGCAGCGGAAGACGCAGCGGCTGCGGAAGCGGCGAAGGCGGCGGAGGAAGCCGCTGCGGCATCGGAGACGGCAGAGCCGGCCCCTGCGGAAGAGGCGGTCACCGCAACTGAACCCGAAACGGCCCCGGTCCCGGAGCCGACCGAAGAGGAACTGATGAAGGCGCTGAGCGAACAGCTGGGCGTCAGCGAGGCGGGCGAGGCGGTGGCCGAACCCGTGCCCGTGCCCGAGCTGCCGGTTCAGCCCGACGCGGCTACGGGTGAGGCCCCGGTCGCGTCGGCCGCCGCCCTGCCGGTCGAGGAAACCGCCTCTGACGAGGCGGCACCGGTCGCCGAAGACGTCACGGTGACTGAAGAGACGGTGACCGAGGACAGCGTGCGGTCGTCTGACGAGGACTTCGCCAACAAGGTCAACGTCACGGCGGCAGATGCTGTGGCCGAGACGCTGGCGGCCCCCGCCGCAACGGCTGCGGCGGCTCCGGCGGCCAAGAAAGACCGGCTGAGCGACCTTGAGAAGGCGCTGCTTATCGGTCTTGGCGCAGTGGCCGTCGGTGCGATCATATCGAATAACCGCAAGGTCGCGCTCAATTCGGGTGACCGGGTTGTGGTGACGCGGGATGACGGCAGCTATCAGGTCATCAAGGACGATGACACGCTGCTCCGCCAGCCCGGGTCGCGCGTGCGGACCGAACGGTTCAACGACGGGTCGACCCGGACGACCGTCACACGGGACGACGGGACGCGGGTGGTCACGATCCGCGACGCGGAATACCGGGTGCTGCGGCGCGTCCATATCGACCGCGCAGGGCGGCAGACGGTGCTGATTGACGACACCGTCGAATTCGAGCCGGTGGACATCACCACGCTTCCGCCGCCCGCGCGTCAGCCGGTGATCCGCGACACGTCTGACGAACTGGCCCTGCGGCTGGCGCTGGAGCGCGAAGCGCGGATCGGACGGCGGTTCAGCCTGGCGCAGGTGCGCGGCATTTCGGAAGTGCGGGCGCTGGTGCCGGTGATCGACCTTGATGCGATCACTTTCGACACCGGGTCGGCGGCAATCAGCCCGGATCAGGCGCGGGCGCTGTCCTCGCTCGGGTCGCTGATCCAGTCCTATATCGATGAGAACCCGCGCGAGGTGTTCCTGGTCGAGGGCCATAGCGATGCGACGGGCGGGGCGGCCTATAACCTTGCGCTGTCAGACCGGCGCGCCGAATCGGTGGCGCTTGCGCTGACCGAATATTTCGGGGTGCCGCCGGAGAACCTGGTGGTGCAGGGCTATGGCGAGGCGTTCCTGAAGATCGACACACAGGCGGACGAGCGCGCGAACCGGCGGGCGAGCGTGCGGCGGATCACCGATCTGTTGCGGCAGGCTGCGGCAGAGTAGCCGGGGGCGGAACCGGCCCCGGCCATTGCACAACATCCGGGTCGCGCAGGGAAACCTGCGCGACCTATTCTTTGCGGGTCAGCAGGAAAGGATGTGTGCGATGGCTGTGATCTACGAAGCGATGGACAGCAAGACGGTGCGCGCGATCCGTGCAGGCGGGCCGGACGCCTACGGCCAGCCCGCGCAGCGCGGGGCGATTTCGGATGGGCAGGGTGTGCCCTGCCGCCACTGCCTGAAGGATGTCCCCTCAGGCAGGGAATATCTGATCCTCGCACACCGGCCATTTCCCGAACTGCAGCCCTATGCCGAGACCGGACCGATCTTCCTCTGCGCCGATGACTGCGAACGCGGCGGGGGCGGCGAGCTGCCCGCGATCCTGACAACCTCGCCCGATTACCTGCTGAAAGGCTACCGCGCCGACGACCGCATCTTCTACGGAACCGGCAGGGTCGTCCCCGCAGCCGGCATCTCTGACTATGCGGGCGGTCTTCTGGACGACCCGGCTGTGGCCTATGTCGACGTCCGGTCGGCCCGGAACAACTGCTTCCAGCTGCGCATCCGCCGCGCCGGTTGAGGGTTCAGGTGCCTCCGGCGGGAGCATTTGCGTCAGGATGGGTGCCTTTCGCGGGGCTGGCCTTGGAACGCGCGTGGCGCTAGCCTTTGCGCCATGATCGAGGCCGATCCCGAGCGAATCCCGGAAACCGCGCTGGCCTGGCACCGGGCCGGACGCGGCGCTGCCATCGCGACCGTCGTTGAAACCTGGGGGTCGGCACCGCGCCGGACGGGCAGCCAGCTGGCCATCGCGGCAGATGGCGAGATGACCGGATCGGTCTCGGGCGGCTGCGTCGAAGGCGCGGTCGTGGCCGAGGCGCAGGCCGCATTGGCATCGGGCGAGAGCAAGGTTCTGACCTACGGCGTCAGCGATGATGATGCGTTTGCCGTCGGGCTGGCCTGCGGCGGCACGATCCGGGTGCTGGTCGAGCCCGTGGGCAAGGGATTTCCCGAGTCCGTTCTGGAAGACCTCGTGAATGCACGCGCGCAGCGGGCGGCCGTCGCCTATGTCGTCAACCTGACAACGTGGGAACGGAACCTCGCGCCGCGCGGCGGCGTGCTGGAAGACCGGTTCCGGTCGGATCAGTCGGGCGTTCAGGCGGGCGAGGGCGGCGAGGAATTCGTGGCGATCCACAACCCGCCGCTGCGGATGGTGATCGTCGGTGCGGTTCACATCGCGCAGGGACTGACCGGCATGGCACGGACCTGTGGCTATGACGTCTGGGTGATCGACCCGCGCGACGCCTTCGGGTCGCAGGCGCGGTTTCCGGACGACCGGGTGATGAACGACTGGCCGGACGAGGCGATGGCGCAGGTCGGGATCGATGCGCGGACGGCGGTCGTGACGCTGACGCATGACGCCAAACTGGACGATCCGGCGATCCTCGCGGCGCTGGCAAGCGACTGCTTCTACCTCGGCTGCCTCGGGTCGAAACGGACGCATGAGAAACGGCTGGAACGGCTGCGCGCGGCGGGTATCGCCGAGAACGCCATCGCCCGCATCCACGCGCCGGTCGGGCTGAACATCGGCGCGGCATCGCCCGCCGAAATCGCGGTCAGCGTGATGGCGCAGGTCACGCAGGCCCTGCGGCGCGGCTGATGCGCTTCGGTCGCGTGCCACTGGCGGCGGCCGAAGGGGCGATCCTGGCGCACTCAGTGATGGCGGGCGGTCGCAAGCTGGCGAAGGGGCGCGTGCTGAGCTGTGCCGACCTGTCGGTCCTGCGCAGCGAGGGCATGACCGAACTGACCGTCGCGCGGCTCGAGGCGGGGGATGTGGGCGAGGCGGAGGCGGCCGTGCGGCTGGCCCGCGCGCTGGTGCCGGACGAAGGCGCGGCGGGCCTGCGCCTGACGCCGCCGGTGAACGGTCGGGTGAACCTGCACGCGACGGGACCGGGGGTTCTGGGCGTCGATGCGGACGCGGTGCTGCGGCTGAACCTGACGCATCCGTCGGTCACGCTGGCGACGCTTGCGCCGCTTACGCGGGTGACGCCGGGGCTGCTGGCGGGGACGGTCAAGATCATCGCCTATGCCGTGCCGGGCGCGGCGCTGGCGGCGGCCGAGGCAGTGGCGGCGGGGGCGGTGCGGGTGCTGCCCGTCACCTTTGCCGATGCGTCGCTGATCCTGACGGATGCGCCGGGGCAGGATGAGAAGCTGATCGCCAAGGGGCAGGGGGCAGTGGCGAAACGGCTTGCGGCGCTGGGGATGCGGCTGGCCGAGGTGCGGCGGGTGCCGCATCAGGCGGATGCGATTGCAGAGGCGATAGCCGAGGCGAAAGGTGCGATGATCCTGATCCTGACCGGGGCCGCGACATCGGACATCGACGACGACGCGCCCGCAGGCGCTGCGGATGGCGGGGGGTGTGGTCACGCGCTTCGGGATGCCGGTCGATCCGGGCAACCTGCTGTTTCTGGGCACACTCGGCAACCGCCCGGTGATCGGCCTGCCCGGCTGCGCCCGGTCTCCTGCGCTGAACGGGGCGGACTGGGTGCTGGAGCGGCTCGCCTGCGGCCTGACCGTGACCGACGCCGACATCGCCGCGATGGGCGTCGGCGGATTGCTCAAGGAAATCCCGATCCGCCCGCAGCCGAGGGAAGGGCGGGGGGGCTGAAGGCCCGCGCCCTTCGCTCAGAACACCCCCTGCGCGACGATCATCAGCACGCCCATCGCCAGCACATAACTGCCGTCGATCAGGGCCGCACGGGTGGTTTTCTGGCTGAGAAGCCCGCCCGCAAGCTGAAGCGCGGCGATGGCCAGGATCACAAGGATCGCCGTCAGCAGGTGGTTCGCGACGGCGGTGATGCCGATGATCCAGGCCATCAGGAACGTGCCTGCCAGTTGCAGGGCCAGCGCGCCCACCGGCGGCGAGGCGGGCGGCACGATGCCGTGGCTGCCCGCGGCCCAGCCCTTGCCGAACATGCGCGGGCTGAACCAGAGCATGCCGAGCGCAAAGGCCGCCACGGTTCCGGCGATGATGGCGGTCCAGTTGACGCCAGCGGTCAGTTCGTTCATCGGATTTGTCCCTTCTGTCGGATGGATGTCCGGCCCGCGGGGCCGGACTGAACCGCGTCCCGCTACATCTGCGGCATGCCCGGGAAGGCCGGCAGGCTGGTGTCGATCATATCCCAGGGCTGCGCCGAGGCATGGAAAAACACCATGCCGGGGGTGATGCCGGACCGGCCGTCGATGGTGGTCAGGTTCACCGCCGTCACACCCGGCATGCCCGAAGTGCCGGATGTAACCTGCGCGCCGCAGACCGTGCAGCGGTTGCGGTGGGCGGTATGGCCGCTGTCGGCGGTGTAGGTCCAGGTCTGCATGTCGCCGGTGACCCGGACCGCAGGCGCGGGGAAGCCCGCGAATGTCGAATGCCCGGCACCCGACAGCGTCTGGCATTTGCCGCACTGGCAATGCCCCGCCATGACCGGGTCGGCGTCGATTTCATAGCGGACCGCGCCGCACGCGCATCCGCCGGTGAACCTGGCTGTCATCGTCTGGTCCTTTCCTGCTCTGGCTGGCCGGACAGAGGCCCGGTCAGGTGTCATAGACGTCATGCCGCCGGACCCAGGCCATCGGCCAGGGCAGCCCGGCTTCATCCCGCCCTTTCGGGGTCAGGTCGAGGAAGTGATAGGCCCCGTTCATCATGTCGAGGCCGCGCGCATAGGCGGAATAGGTGTGAAAGACCTGATCGCCCTCGCGCGCGAAGACGCTGATCCCCGGCAGTTCGGAATGCGTGCCGGTGCGCGGGACATAGTTGTAGCTGCCGCCTTCGCCCGCAAACGTGACGCCGTAGTCCTCGTTGAAGCCGCTGTCGCCGGACGACACCCAGGGGAAGGTCCAGCCCATCCGCGTGCGGTAGGCGCAGCAGTTTCTCCAGCGGGGCCTTCGACACAGCGGTCAGCGCGGTGTCGCGGTGGGCAAGGTGGATGCCGATGCCGTCGAAATTGTCGGCCCAGAACGAACAGGACGGACAGCCCTGGTCCCAGTCGGTGCCGAACATGAAGTGATAGACGATCAGCTGGCCCTTCCCGCCGAACAGGCCCGCCAGCGTGGCCGGTCCGGTCTCGGTGTCGAACCGGTAGGGTCTGTCCACCCTGACCCAGGGCAGGTCCCGGCGGCGGGCCGACAAGGCGTCGCGCTGCCGGGTGAAGTCCTTTTCGGCGGCCAGCAGCGCGCGGCGCTCGGCCAGCCAGTCGTCACGGGTTGCGATGCGGCGGTCCATCTCAGGCCATCGCCGCGTCGAGGTTGCCGAGGATCGCGGTCCAGCCCTTGAAATGCCCGTCGCGGCTGTCTTCGGATTTGAACTTGACGTGGTTCAGCGTCACGTCGGTGCCGCCCGGCACCTCGGCGAAGGTGATGGTGACGGTGCTGCCTTCGGTCGAATAGGGCGATTCCCACGTGAAGGCGATGCGCGAATGCCGCGTGATATCCAGATAGGTGCCGCTGTGGGGGGCGTCGGTCTCGGACATCTTCACCAGAAAACTGAAGCGTCCGCCGATCCGCGGGTCGATCACGGGATCGGCGATGTCCATGTCGGGTCCGATCTTCATGATCCGCGCGAACATCTGCGGGTTCAGCCAGGCGTTGAACACACGCTCCGGCGGGGCCTTGATGGTGCGCCGCGCGGTCAGGGTCAGGTCAGTCATCTCGGTCTCCTCGGTCAGCAGCTTTTCCAGTTCCTCCAGACGCATGTCCCAGATCAGCCGCAGCTGGCTGAACCACCGGTCGATCTCGCCGATGGGGTCCAGTTGCGCTTCGATCAGATGTTCGCGCCAGGCGGTGCGTCGGCTGACAAGCCCCGCGCCTTCCAGAACCTTGATGTGCTTGGACACCGCGTTGAGGCTGGTGTCGAAGCGGGCGGCGAGGTCGGTCACGCGGGTCGGGCCATGCTGGACAAGCAGGGTCAGGATGGCACGGCGGGTGGGATCGGCGGCAGCCTTCAGGATTTCGGACAGGTGCGACTCAGGGTCTCGTTCAACCATGTGGATGAATAAGATGAGTTGGTAGATCAGTCAACCGTTTAGTTGAATGGTCGTCACGGCCGCGAGAACATCCTGCCGATGCGCTCCGCCTCGTCCCGCAGCCCGTAGGGCGCGTTGACGATGAACATCCCCGACCCGGTCATGCCCTTGCCGGGGTGCAGCGGCGGAAAGCGGACCTCGTGCCACAGGACCTTCGGCAGGTCCGCCTGCGTCAGGGCCGTCAGCATCGGCCCATGCGCGCCGCCGGTCAGGATCGGATACCAGAGCGCGATGACGCCGACGTTCCACTTGGCGTGGACCTGCGCGATCAGGCGCGGCAGCGTGTCGTAATCCGCCTTCACCTCGAAACTCGGGTCGATCAGCATCAGCCCCCGGCGCGGGGTCGGCGGCGTCAGGGCCAGCGCCATCTGGTGCCCGTCGCGGTGATGGACGGTCGCGCCCGACGGCCCCATCGCATAGGCCAGCGCCGCATGTTCCTGCGGGTGCAGTTCGGCCAGGTGCATCCGGTCGCCAGGGCGCAGCAGCGATGCCGCGATCAGGGGCGATCCCGGATAGGCGTCCGGTCCCCGCTCCGCGCGGACCTTCGCCAGCGCACAGCATGTAGGGATGGTCCGGCGCGAACCAGCCTTCCGTTTCCGCGCGCGATATCCCTGCCGCCGCCTCGCCCGTCTTCACCGCCTCGGGCGCGCCCAGATCGTAAAGACCGCGCCCCGCATGGGTCTCGATATAGCTCAGCGGTTTGTCCTTGGCGTCAGATAGTCCAGCATCGCCGCAAGCAGCGCGTGCTTGTGCACATCCGCAAGGTTCCCTGCGTGATAGCCGTGCTGATAGGACAGCATCGCGCCTTACTTCGGCGCGATCATCATCACCATCTGGCGGCCTTCCAGGCGCGGAAACTGCTCGACCTTGGCGACACCCGCGACATCGTCGGACACCCGGTTCAACAGCTCGACGCCCAGCTCCTGGTGCGCCATCTCGCGGCCCCGGAAGCGCAGGGTGATCTTCACCTTGTCGCCTTCGGACAGGAACTTGTTCACCGCCCGCATCTTCACCTCGTAGTCATGGATATCGGTTCCCGGACGGAACTTGATTTCCTTGATCTCGATGATGTGCTGCTTCTTGCGGGCTTCCGCCTCGCGCTTCTGCGTCTCGTACTTGTACTTGCCGAAATCCATGATCTTGCAGACCGGCGGTTCGGCATTTGGCGAGATTTCGACCAGGTCCAGCCCGGCCTCTTCGGCCATTGCCATCGCCCGGGCAGGTGTCACGACACCGACATTTTCCCCTTCTGCGCCGATCAGGCGGATTTCCGGCGATCGGATGCGGTCGTTGACGCGGGGTCCTGTTTCGCGCTGCGGCGGGGCGTTGTGCGGTCTGCGGGCTATGGTGGCGGTCCTTGTGTGGTTGCCGATCTGAGTGCGCCGCGAAAATAGAGAGGGAACAGGGTTACTTCAACCCGGATTCGCGCAGGCCCGCCAACTTGGCGCACCGACTTTCCTTCGCCGAGCGATTCTGTCATAGGGGCGCCACGGAAACGGACGCCCCTGACGGGAAAGGGATTTACCATGAATAGAAACGTGATCATCGCCCTGATCGTTCTGATCCTCGCCGGCGGCGGGTATTATTACTATCAGGGCCAGCAGCGCGTGGCGGCAGAAGCCGCGGCAGCGGCTGCGGCGGCGGAAGAAGCGGCGGCTGCGGCCAAGAAAGCCGAAGAAGAAGCAGCCGCGAAGGCGGCTGAAGAGGCGGCGGCAGCCGAGGCTGCGGCAGCGGAAGCTGCAGCAGCCGCGACCGAAGCGGTCGAAGGCGCAGCCGAGGCCACCACCGAAGCGGCCACCGACGCAATGGCAGTGTCAGCCGACGCGATCAACGCGATGATCGACGGCGCGACCACGCTGGCTGACGACGTCAAGGCGACGCTGAAGCAGGCCGTGGTGGACGCCGGGACCGACCCGGCGAAGCTTCAGGCGGCGATGGATGCGGTCAAGGCCGCACTTGGTCTCTGAGCCGACCCGAAAGGTTCCACGGAACAGCGCTGCGCGGGTTCGCCCCGCGCGGCGCTTCTCATTCCGGCGGGCGGGTGAGACGCCCTTCTCTGTCCATGACGACAAGGCGTGCGGGCAGATCCGCTCCCCAGCGCCAAAGGACCAGGTTCACCGCGTCCGGCGGCGCGCCTCGGGCAAAGCTGCCGACCAGCATTCCGGCATAACCCGCCGCAATCAGGCCGGCTGCGGTGCGCTGTCCATAAGACGATCCGGTTTCGCGCACCCGAATGCGCCAGTCATCTGACGCCAGCGCGGCACCATCAATGCGGCGGAGGGCAAGGGCCGCGGCATCGGTCGCGTCAAGGACAGGCCCCACATCTGCGTCGAAGGCGACCAGCGTGACCGGCTCGAATGCTGAACCGATCTGATTGGCCTCGCGCACCGCGCCCATCGGGGTTGTCGATGTGTAAAGTGCGGGGGTGCCCACCGCATTGAACCGCCCGCCGAACCGCCGCGCGCCTTCGCCCGAAAGGGGCGCGCGCGACCACACCGGATTCAGCGCCCGGTAAACGACGCCCCGGAACCGGATCGCGGGCTCAGGCGTGGACGCCGGCATCGACGGCGTCGATCAGGTCCATCACCTCGCCCGCGCGGCCCTGCTGCAACAGGTGCATCGCCGTCAGCCCGCCATATCCCGGCAAAGGCTCCGACCGCATCCAGGCATAAGCCAGAAGCGCCGAGCCAAAGCGCGGCTCGACCCGGTTCACGATTTCTGCCATCTCGCGCAGCCGCGTCTGGGTCCTGGGGCTGGCCACGCGGTCCTTCCGTGCAACGGCATCCCGCCCAAGGCCGATGGTGCGCGCAATCTCGTCCTGCGTTGTCAGCAGGACAGCGGCCAGCAGGGACGGAGAGAACAGGGTCTGATCGGCAATCGCAGCAAGATTCATCATAGGCTCCACCAATAGTGACAAGAATATACGTCACTTCGCGTGGAAATCAACCCGACCTGCGCGTCAGGCTTAGATCCCGTCGCCCACAAACGCCTTCTCGACCACGTATTCCTTGGGCTCGGAATTCGCCCCCTCGCGCAGCCTGAAACCTTCCAGCACGTCCTTGACGTCAAGGTTGAAGGCCAGCGACCCGCAGACCATCGCGCGGTCGGTTTCGGGCGACAGGGGGGCGATGTCGAAATCATCGAAGACCTTGCCGGAATTCAGGTTGTCGGTGATCCGCCCCATATGCGACGTCTCTTCCCGCGTCGTCGTCGGATAGTAGCGCAGCTTGCCGCCGACCATCTCGCCGATCAGGGGGTCGTGCTTCAGGTTTTCGACCAGAGCGCGGCCGTAGTCGAGTTCCGGTGCGGTGCGGCAGGTGTGCAGCATGTACACCTCGTCATACCGCTCGTACGTCTCGGGGTCGCGCATCAGGCTGGCGAAGGGCGCGATGCCGGTCCCCGTCGCCAGGAACCAAAGGCGTCTGCCGGGCAGAAGTGCGTCCAGCACCAGGGTGCCCACCGGTTTCGGGCGCAGGATGATCTGATCGCCAGACTGGATGTGCTGCAAGCGGCTGGTCAGCGGGCCGTCGGGCACCTTGATCGAATAGAATTCCAGCTCCTCGTCCCAGTTCGGGGACGCGATGGAATAGGCCCGCAGCAGCGGTTTGTCGTTGTCGCCCAGCAGCCCGATCATCACGAATTCGCCCGACCGGAACCGCAGCGACTCTGCGGCCGGGTCACGCGGAAGGAAAACAGCCGGTCGGTCCAGTGGCGCACGGACGTGACGGTCTGTGCGTCGGGCAGCATCCGGACGGGTGTCGCGGCAACGGGCGTGGCGGCGGCGTCGGTCATGGCTCTCGCTTCGGTCATCATCTGCCCGCGCATCCGTCGCGCGGCCTTCTTGTAAGGGGGATCGGCGTGTCGTGAAAGGGCGTCAGCCGCGCATCCGCGCCTGATAGTCATGCGCGCGCCAATCGGCCCGGAACATCCAGTCGGCCTCGGGCTGGCGGGCGGCCTGTTCGTCGCTGATCTCGACCTCGTCGAACCCGCAGCGCCGCGCCATCGCGTACTGGTCGGGGATCACATGGCCCTTCGCCCGCAGGCGCCCCTGAAAACCCGCGCCCCGCAGGTGGCGCGCAAGGCTCAGCCCGCGCCCGTCGCTGAAGGCCGGAAAGGCCACGCGGATCAGCGTCACGCCCGCGAAATCCGCGGGCAGGTCGCCGGGTTTCGTATCGGACGCGATTTCGAGCGCCTGCCCGGCGAAGTCATCGTCATGGAACCCGTCGTCACGCACGATCACGGTCATTCTGCTGCCTCTGCGGTCACGCGGACCGCCTTGCCGTTGATGAAATGGATGCCGCATTCGACTGCTTGGCCGAACCGCGCCAGCGGCCCGCGCGCGGATCCTCGCCGGGTTTCACGGCGCTGGTGCAGGGCGCGCAGCCGATGCTCGGATAGCCCTTGGCGACCATCGGATGGCGCGGCAGGCGGTTGTTGACGATGTAGTCCTCGATGTCCTCGCGGCCCCAATGGGCCAGCGGGTTCACCTTGATCCGCAGGTCCGCTTCGTTCTCGAAGAAGTCGATGGTCGCGCGGGTGTCGCCCTGGAACCGCTTGCGCCCCGTGATCCAGCCGTCGAAGCCCTTCAGCGCGCGTTCCAGCGGCACCACCTTGCGTAAGGCGCAGCAGGCATCCGTGCTGAACTGGTGCAGCGTGTCGTCCGGGTCCTCGAACTTCAGGTCGGTATGCGCGGCGCGGATCGTGCGGATGTCGGTCAGGTCCAGCTTGTGCGCAAGCTCCTGCTGATAGGCCAGCGTTTCGGGGAACAGCATCCGCGTGTCGATGAACAGGACCGGCGTGCCGGGGGCTACGACCGAGACCAGGTGCAGAAGCACCACCGACTCCGCGCCGAACGACGACACCAGCGCCAGATTGCCGACATCCGGGTCCTTCAGCGCACGTTCCAGAACGGCCGTCGCCGAATGATGGCGATAGCGGTCGTTCAGGCCGGCGACCTTTGCCTCAAGGGCGGTCAGGGGGGCCTCAAGCGGCATCGCGCGCGGCCTCTTCGGGATAAAGCGCGGCCTTGAACGGTGCGGGCCCGAGACGGCGGAAGGCGTCGGCGAAGGTCTCCGATCGCGCCGGCGCGCAGGTCCAGATAGGTGCGCAGAAGCCGTTCGATGGCGGGCACGACCTGATCGTAGGCGAAACCCGGCCCGACTTTCTCGCCGATGGCCGCGCGTTCGGTGTGATCGCCGCCGAGCGTGATCTGATAGTTCTCGACCCCCGCGCGGTCGAGGCCGAGGATGCCGATATGCCCGACATGGTGATGCCCGCAGGCATTGATGCAGCCCGAGATCTTGATCTTCAGCTGGCCGATTTCGCGCTCCAGCCCGATGGCCTTGAAATGCGTCGCCAGTTCCTGCGCGACCGGGATCGAACGGGCGGTCGCCAGCGCGCAATAGTCCATGCCCGGGCAGGCGATGATGTCGGACAGAAGGCCGATATTCGCCGTCGCCAGCCGCGCCTTCTGCAAGGCGGCGTGCAGCGCGGGCAGGTCCGATTTGTGGACATGCGGCAGGATGACGTTCTGTTCGTGGCTGATGCGCAACTCGCCGTGGCCGTATGCATCGGCCAGATCCGCCAGCAGGCGCATCTGGTCTGCGCTGGCGTCGCCGGGCGTTTCGCCATGCGCCTTCAGGCTGACCGTGACGATGGCATAGCCGGGCGCGCGGTGCTGGGTCAGGTTCGTGTCGGCCCAGACGCGGAATTCGGCATCCGCTGCGCGCGCCGCGTGATAGGCGTCCTCCGGCGCATTCCGGAAGGCGGGCGGCAGGAAGAACTGTTCGATTTCCGCCAGCAGATGCTGATCGACGCCGCTCCAGTCCGGGCGGATCTGCCGGAACCGCGCCTCGACCGCATCGCGGAACGCCTCGATCCCGTTCTCGAAGACGGTGATCTTGATGCGCGCCTTGTACTTGTTGTCGCGCCGTCCCATCAGGTTGTAGACGCTGACGATGGCCTCCAGATAGGGCAGCAGGTCCGCCTTGCGGATGAAAGGCCGGATCACCTGGCCGATCATCGGCGTGCGGCCGAGGCCACCCCCAACGATCACCTCGTAGCCCACTTCGCCCGTCCCCGACCGCTGCGCGCGCAGGCCGATGTCATGCGCCTTGGTCACCGCGCGGTCGTTGGGCGACCCCGTGACGGCGATCTTGAACTTGCGCGGCAGGAACTGAAACTCGGGATGGTCCGTCGACCACTGACGGATCCACTCCGCCATCGGCCGCGGGTCTTCGATCTCGTCCGCCGCAGCGCCCGCGAAATGATCCGCCGTCACGTTGCGGATCGTGTTGCCGCTGGTCTGGTTGCCGTGCATGCCGACATCGGCCAGCGCGTCCATCATGTCCGGCACATCGGGCAGCTTCGGCCAGTTGTACTGGATGTTCTGGCGCGTCGTGAAATGGCCGTAGCCCTTGTCCCAACGCTCCGCGATCATCGCCAGCTGGCGCATCTGGGCCGATGACAGCGTGCCATAGGGGATCGCCACGCGCAGCATGTAGGCGTGCAGCTGCAGATAGAGACCGTTCATCAGGCGCAGCGGGCGGAATTCATCCTCGGTCAGCGATCCGTCGATGCGGCGTTCGACCTGACGGCGGAACTGCGCCGTGCGCGCGCGCAGGAAGCCCTCGTCGAATTCGGAATACTTATACATTCGACGTTTCCTGCTTGCCGTGATGGTAATTGGACGGGCCGCGCGTGCGGAATTCTTCGCGGAAATGGACGGGTTCGGGCCCGTTCGGCCCGCGCCTGGCATCCGCCAGATAGACGCCGACCACGACCTGTGCCTGCCGCGCCCCCTGCAGCAGGCGCAGGTCGGCATGCGCCTCGTCCTCGATCAGCTCGGCCTCGGCGTGAACCCGGCTCCAGCGGTCGTCGGCCGTCAGATAGACGACATCGCCTTCCAGAAGCGCGTTCGCGGTGACGACCTTCGGCGTGAATCCACGGCTCACAGCGCGACCTCCCTCAGTTTCGCCAGCAGTCCGGCTGCGCGGCGCGGGCTCAGGCCCAGCAGCATCACGGCGGGCCCTGTCAGCCCCTCGGCCAGCGCGGGCAGCGTCGCGATGGTCGCCGCGATAACCCGCTGATCGGCGCGCGAGACGTTTTCGACGATGGTCACCGGCGTCGTGACATCCGCGCCGTGCATCATCAGGCGGCCCTGCAGGAACCGCGCGGCCCGCTTGCCCATGTAGATCGCCGCGACGGCGCCCGGTTCGGCCAGCCCGCGCCAGTCCTGTTCGGCGAAACCGTCGACGTCATGCCCGGTCAGGAACCTTATGCCGCTGTTGCGCCCGCGCTGCGTCAGGCTCTGCCCGATGGCCGCCGCCGCCGCCGCCGCCGAGGTGATCCCGGGAATGATCGTCCAGGGGATGCCCGCGCGGTCCAGCGCCGCGATCTCGTCGTCCAGCCGTCCGAACACGCCCGGGTCGCCGGACTTCAGCCGCACCACCCGCCCGCCTTTCAGCGCGAAGGCGACCAGCAGCGCATTGATCTCGGCCTGGCTGACGGAAGGACCGAAGCCTTCCTTCCCGACCGGCAGCACCATCGCGCGGCGTCCGATCAGGGCCAGAACGCCTTGCCCGACCAGCCGGTCATGCAGAACGACATCTGCCTCCGCCAGCGTGCGCGCTGCGCCAAGCGTCAGCAGATCGGGGTCGCCGGGGCCTGCGCCGACGAAAATGACGTGATACGGGGGCGGCTGAACGGGCATTGGGCACCAGTGATTTCCTGTCCCAATATAGGAAACTTTCCCCCTCCGTTGCCATCCGCCCTTGCGAATAAGGACACATGTTCCTTAGACTTGGCCATGCGGAACTACCGTTCCGTTTCAGCGGAGAAAAGCGGATGGCAGTCCGGATCGACGACATGGACAGGAAAATCCTTGCCGAGCTGCAGGAGGATGCCAGCCAGTCGCTGGACGACATCGCCCGCCGCGTGGGGTCATCCAAGACCCCTGTCTGGAACCGCATCCGCAAGATGAAGGACGCGGGCGTGATCGGGCGGCAGACCGTGCTGCTCGACCCCGAGGCGCTGGGGCTGGAGGCGTGTTTCTTCGTGCTGATCCGCACTAGTGAGCACGAGGCCGACTGGCAGCGGAAGTTCCTCGAGACATTACGGCGGCGGCCGGAAGTGCTCGAGGCGCACCGGCTGGCGGGGGACATCGACTATAT
Source organism: uncultured Alphaproteobacteria bacterium (assembly GCA_963738635.1). Lineage (GTDB taxonomy): Bacteria > Pseudomonadota > Alphaproteobacteria > Rhodobacterales > Rhodobacteraceae > JAOADN01. Next base: position 208,001 of record CAVTXE010000013.1, read on the forward strand.
CCTGAAGGTCCGGGTGAAGAACGCGCGGGCCTATGACACGTTCTACCAGGCGTTGATATCCGAGGTGCGGATCTACAACGTGACGGCACTTCTCAGCATGGAAGAGATCAAGTCGACGACGCTGCTGCCGTTGTGACGCGTCTTGCTGTCAGCGCGCCAGAACCAGCCTCTCCAGCCCGTGGAAATGATAGACATCCGCGTATCGCAGGGTCCCGGCGATGCGCAGCCCGGGCAGACGATCGAACAGGATCGGCAGCGCGATCTGCAGTTCCAGCCGGGCGAGCGGCGCGCCGACGCAGAAATGCAGGCCCGCGCCGAAGCTTGAATGCGGGCGCACCGGGCGGGCGGGATCAAAGCGGTTCGGGTCGGTCCAGACCGCAGGATCACGGTTGGCGGCAGCCAGAAGGCAGCCGACCCGGTCGCCGCGCCGAAAGACATGCCCGCCGACCTGCACATCCTCATAGGCCCACCGCGTGAACATGTGCAGCGCCGGGTCGAAGCGCAGGATTTCCTCGACGGTCGCATCGACCCTGTCGGGCGTCAGCGCCTCGTCCCCGATCCCTGCCTCGATCAGTGTCTTCACGCCGTTGCCAATGGTGTGCACGGTCGCCTCATGCCCTGCGTTCAGCAGCAGGATGCAGGTCGAGATCAGCTCATCCGTCGACAGGCGCTCGCCTTCGGCCTCGGCTGCGATCAGGTGCGTGATCAGATCGTCAGCGGGCCGCTGGCGCTTTTCGGCGATGTAGCCCGTCAGGAAGTCCGTGAAGGCCAGCGTCGCGGCAACCGCCGCATCCTCGATTTCGCGCGACCGGCCCGCCCGGTACATGCCGACCATCGCGTTCGACCAGGCCAGCAGGTCATCCGCCCGGTCCTCGGGCACCCCAAGCAGCCGCGCGATGATGATGACGGGCAGGGGCCGTGCGAAACAAGGCAGCAGGTCGATTTCCCCGCGGGGAAACCGGTCGATCAGGTCATGGCTCAGCGCCGCGATCTCCGGCCCCAGAGCCGCGATCCGGCGGGACGTGAAGGCGCGCAGAACAAGGCCGCGCAGCCGGGTATGGCGCGGCGGCTCCAGCTCCAGCATCGAATGCGCTTCGACCGCGTAGAAGGGTGCCACGTGATCGGGGACCGGCTGCATGGCCTCGGGCGGCGTTTCCCGCCCGAAGCGCCGGTCGCGCAGGATCGACCCGACCGCATCCGCCGATGTGGCGCAGATCAGATCGTAGTCGGTCCAGCGGAACAGCGACCCGCCCGCCCGCGCGCGGTCGTAGAAGGAATAGGGGTTCTGGACGAACCTTGGATCAGTCGGCGGCTGGGTCAGCGTTTCCATGGTGTCAGCGGCAGAATGCCCTGCGCAATGAGGACGCCGATGCCGACGATGGCCGCACCCGCCGCCTGCGGCCAGCTCCACGCGCCGCCGAGGGCGAAGATGATGATCATCACGTAGAACGGCACCGCGTTCATGTGCAGGCTGGACAGGCCGATGCCGATGCGCCCGACCGCGATGATCCAGAGGATCTGGCTGAGCGCGAGCGAGCCGACACCGAACAGCAGAAGCGCCGCGCCCTCGCGCCAGCCGAGTGCAGCCCACTGTACGGGCGGACCGCCGGCGGCAGAATAGGCGACGGCGGCCACGGTGGACAGGATCGCGGCCCCCGTCACGGTGATCGCGGTTCGCCCGAGCGGCGTGAGGTCGGGAAAGCCCGTGACCGTCGCGCGCGACCCCCAGGTGAAGGCCGCGACCGAGGCGAGCGCCGCTGCAGCGCCAAGGCCGAGGGCAAAGCTGCCGGTCGAGACGCTGTAGGCGACCATTCCGCCAGCGAGGCTGAGGATCAGGCCGACGATCAGGGCAAGCGTCATGCGGCGACCATCGAGGATGACCTCCAGCGCGATTCCTATGACGGGCATGGTGGCCGTGACGACCGCGACGGTGACAGGGTCGGTCCGCGCCTGCGCCACAACCAGAAAGACCGCGCCGACCCCGATGCAGACGCCCCCGACCCAGAGCGCACGCAGCCAGTTCGCGCGGCGGATCGGGGCCAGGCCCTCGACGGCGGCCCAGACCGCCATGAGAACGGCGGCCGCGGTGACGCAGCGCATCGCGGTCAGGGGCAGGGGTGGGACCGGGCCGATCAGCAGTTCGGCGGCAGGCAGGCCCGCCGCCCAGACCAGCATCGAGCCGAGGCAGATCAGGTTGGCGGCAAGCCAGCCGGACCCTTGTGATACGGCGGGGGCGGTGTCTGTCATCGGGGATGTCCTGCGGGCGGTCGGCCTTGGGAAGGAATAGGTCGGGTCCGGGCGCCTGGTCTGTCCGGCCAGCGACCGGCCCGGGTCGCGTTCCGGCCCCGTCCCCGATTTCCCCGCGGGGAAATCACACTAGCTGGCTGCCAGCGCCGCGACGATCGCCCCGAAGTCCGCCGCCTTCAGGCTGGCCCCGCCGACCAGCGCACCATCCACGTCGGGCACCGCGAATATCTCGGCCGCGTTCGACGGTTTGACCGATCCGCCGTAGAGGATGCGCATCGCCTCGCCCTCGGCCCCGAAGCGCGCCACAAGCGCTTTCCGCAGGAACCCGTGCACCTCGCCGATCTGTGCAAGCGTCGGGGTCAGTCCGGTGCCGATGGCCCAGACCGGTTCATAGGCCACGACCGTGCTGGCCGCCTTGGCACCCTCCGGCAGCGATCCGGCCAGCTGCGCGCCGCAGATGTCGAGCGTGCGGCCGGACTCGCGTTCGGCCAGCGTTTCGCCGACGCAGACGACGGCGGTCAGGCCCGCCGCCTGCGCCGCCTGCGCCTTGGACCGGATCAGTGGGTCGCCTTCGCCATGATCGGCGCGGCGTTCGGAATGTCCGACGATCACGTGGCTGGCCCCGGCATCGGCCAGCATCGCGGCGGAAATGTCACCGGTATGCGCACCCGATGCCGCGCTGTGGCAGTCCTGCGCGCCCAGCATCAGCCGCGATCCCTTTGCGGCCCGGACACCCTGGGCGATCAGCGTCGCCGGCAGGCACAAAACCATGTCACAGGCCGGATCGGGTTGGGCCGCCGTCAGTGCGGTCAGTTCCGTCAGGCTTGCCGCCAGCCCGTTCATCTTCCAGTTTCCGGCCGCGAGTTTCCTGCGCATCTGTCGTCCTGTGTGTCTGCCCCGTGTCGCCGGGCAGACTAGGCGAAGTTCCGGCCCTGCGAAAGGGCGCGCGACCTGCGGAGCAAGGGCTCGCGTTAAGCCTTTCTCAATGAAGATTTATGAAAGGTAAATATCTGAAATTGAATAATTATTTGACTTCGTTTCGATTTCATGTAGCCGTTGCGTACCGGCCGCTTGAAGGGGGTCGTCCGGCCCGCCTTGGAGGGGCTGGCCCATGAAGACCTGGCTATTCTGTCTTGCCCAATGCGTTGCGCTGGACTGTGCCGCAGCAACCCTTGATGCATCGCAGACTGCGGGCGTTCTCGTGCCGCAGTCGGCCCGGGCGACTGTCCGTCTCTCCGACCCGGACCGATCAGGCGATGCGCTTCGGCCGAACGGGTTTGCAAACGCCTTGCTGACCCGTCTGGCCGAACGGGCAGATACGTCGCCCGACCGGACGCCGCGGCTGATCCGGACCTTGCGCGCGATGCGGCTTGCGGACGGGCTGTCGCCCGGAACCGTGATCGTCCTGTCGATGCTCGGCGCATCGGCGAAGCCCGCTATGGGCGAACGTCCGGCGCAGACCGTCCTGCTGTCTGCCAGCGGGCAGGGCGATCATCAGATTGCGCTGATCGGCATCGGTCAGCTTCAGCGGCAGCTGTTGGCAGGGGCGGACCTGCCGGGCGGTCTGCCCGGATTTGTGCGGACGACCTATCTGCGCGGACAGGGGCTGACAGCGGAACCGTCCATGCCCTGATCGGGTGCACCCGGCGTCAGGCGGCGGGCGCGTCCTTGAACTTGATCGATTCGCCGCAGCCGCAGGCCTCGGCGACATTGGGGTTGTTGAACCGGAACCCTGCTGACAGGAGCGAGGACTCGTAGTCGATCTCGGTTCCGAACAGGAACATCTGCGCCATCGGCGCGATCATCACCCGCGCGCCGTCCTGTTCCACGACCTCGTCCATCGGCTGCGGGACGGCCGCGAATTCCATGGTGTATTCCATGCCTGCGCAGCCGCCTTTTTTCACGCCCAGCCGCAGACCATGCGCGCCGTCCTTCTGCATCAGATGGGCGATCTGGCGGACAGCCGAGGGCGTCAGCGAGACGGGCGGTTTGCCGGGAATGCCGAACATGGGAACGCTCCGAGTTACCGTACCAACTTAAGGCGTCGCGGGCAGAATTCCAAGCGGGGGCAGATCGGCCTGTCAGGGCCAGCGTCGCATAGGCCGCCGCGAGCGCCCAGCCGAAGGACGCCAGCGTGCCGATGATGACGTATTCGCCCGCCTGCTGGTCCTTCGACGCGGTCTCGAACCGCAGGATCGATTTCGCGGCGATCAGGAAGCCGATCTGACCGGTCTGTCCGACGATGACGAGAAGGAAGATCAGCCCGCGCTCCATCCAGCCGATCAGCTTGCCGCCGTTCGCCAGGCCCTTGGGAAGGTCGAGCGCGGCCCAGGGGGCCATGAGCAGACCGACGGCGAAGCCGCCCGCGCGGGTGGCAAGGATGAGGCCTGCAGCAAGGGCCATGAGGGAAGGGAGGGTGTCGAGGCGCAGTGTCGCGGCCAGCATCCCGCCCCAGATGCCCATGGACCAGAGGCCGGGCATCCAGACGGAAATGGCAGCGAGAACAAGGATATGGGCGGACTGATCGGCGATGAAGGGCCAGAGGCGGTTCGCCGGGGCGAAGGTCTTGGCGAGGTCGATGGCGAGGTGGGTGGCTGTCAGGATTGCTATCGGCACCCAGTCTGCGGTGCCAAGCGCCAGTGTCGCGGTGGCGGCGACGATGGCGATGTGAAGGGCGAACGGGGCGGGTCGCCGGGCCTGCTTGCCGGAAGCCATCGCGTTGGTCTGAAAGATGAAATCGGCGAGGGCATGGGCGAAGAGGAGGGCGGCGAAGGTTTCAGTCATGTTGGGCGTGTCCGTCGTCGCCAATTGCCATTTGAGGCCATTATCCGTCGAAGGAGTCATGGCCCCACGGTATCGGACCGTAGCCGCGCGCTTGTCAGTGCGAGATTCAGCGCTTGCCTCGAAATGCCGAGCCGGTCAGCCAATTCGCCTTGCGTTTGCCCGGCGTGTTCGAACGCCAAGGCGATCGCCTCCGCCTGCGCGGCGGTCCATTTGCCGTGCATTGGACACACAAGATCGAGGAGGACGCCAGTCGTGCCAATCGACACTGCAAGACGGCCGACCTCCCCTCTCGTTTGCCCGAGAAGGCCAATTTCGTCGTCCGGCGTCGAGTTCCTTGGCCCAATCCCGGTCACGGTTGGTCGATCAAGTGCCGCGCCCTGAGATCGTCGAACGCCCATCCGGAGGCATCACTGAGGTTGTGGGTTCCCAAGGAGTCGATTGCGCCCACGTCCGATCGAGACGCGCGTGCGAACGCAGGCCCTGCGTCATTCGAAGTCGGGCGGCAACCATGACCGCTGCAAGCAGAAACGCGCCCGGTTCCTCAAGGACAAATTGCCAGCCGTCGCCACGGAACCGGGTGAACTCGGTGTCTGTGCTTAGGATGTTCGCCAGGCGGGCGGCGGTCTCGCCGATGTTCGCGATGGTAGCCTCTACCTGCTCGCGTGATGCCTTGGTCGATTTGACCAAATCGCCAGTCATGACTGCGCATCGTTCATGTGTCCTGCGCATGTGAAAGCTGATAGAGCTTTGCTTTTCTATAGTGCAAGCTATATTGACTTGCTTATAATGAATGCAAGCTAAAACACTTGCACCCCTACATGAACCCCAGTTCCAGCCTTGCTTCGTCGGACATCATGTCCATGCCCCATTGCGGTTCGAAGGTCATGTTGACGTCCACATGCTTCACGCCGGGCAAAGGCCCCACCGCGTCGGCGACCCAGCCGGGCATTTCGCCTGCCACGGGGCAGCCGGGGGCGGTCAGGGTCATCACGATCTCGACCGCGTTCTCGGGTGAGATGTCGATCGTGTAGACCAGCCCCAGATCGTAGATATTCACAGGGATTTCAGGGTCATAGACCGTGCGGCACGCGGCCACGACGTCGTCGTAGAGCGGGTGGTCCGTCGAGGACGGACGGATCAGCGGCGTGCCTTCAAGGGGGGTTGCGGCCTCGGCGGTCATCGGTGTTCCCGGAGTTGTTGAGCGATTATATAGGGATTTCGGACCGGCGGGTCCAGCCCGCCGGGCGGTCGGAAACCAGCATGCACTTCACGTGCACCTTACGTGCATATCACGTGCATACGTTCATCCGCCCGCAGCCGGGCCCTCTGCCGCTGGCGGGCGGGGGCGGTCTCGGCTAAGACGCCGCGCCATGACCGACCGCTTTTCCTTCACCCTGACCGCCACCGACGGTGCCGCCCGCACCGGGGTCATCCATACCCCGCGCGGAGACATCCGCACGCCCGCCTTCATGCCGGTCGGCACCGCCGCCACCGTCAAGGCGATGCTGCCCGAGAGCGTGCGGGCGACCGGGGCGGATATACTGCTGGGCAACACCTATCACCTGATGCTGCGGCCCACGGCCGAACGCATTGCGGCGCTGGGGGGGCTGCACCGGTTCATGAACTGGGAGAGGCCGATCCTGACGGACTCGGGCGGGTTCCAGGTGATGAGCCTGGCCAGTCTGCGCAAGCTGACCGAGGACGGGGTGACGTTCGCGTCGCATATCGACGGGTCGAAGCATCACCTGTCGCCGGAACGCAGCATGGAAATCCAGCGCCTGCTGGGGTCGGACATCGTGATGGCCTTCGACGAATGCCCCGCCTTGCCCGCGACGGAGGAGGCGGTGGCGGCGTCGATGCGGCTGTCGATGCGCTGGGCGCAGAGGTCGCGCGATGCCTTCGGGAGCCGTCCGGGACATGCGCTGTTCGGGATCATGCAGGGCGGCGTGACGCGTGCGCTGCGCGAGGAGAGCGCGGCGGCGCTGACGGGGATCGGGTTCGACGGCTATGCGGTCGGCGGCCTTGCGGTGGGCGAGGGACAGGAGGCGATGTTCGGCGTGCTGGACTATGCGCCGGGGCTGCTGCCTGCGGACCGGCCCCGCTATCTGATGGGCGTCGGCAAGCCGGACGACATCGTGGGGGCGGTGCAGCGGGGCATCGACATGATGGACTGCGTGCTGCCGTCGCGGTCGGGGCGGACGGGGCAGGCCTGGACGCCGCGCGGGCAGGTGAACATCAAGAACGCGCGCCATGCGGACGACCCGCGCCCGCTGGATGAGACCTGCACCTGCCCGGCCTGCACCGGCTACAGCCGTGCCTATCTGCACCACGTCTTCCGTGCGGGCGAGATGATTTCGGGGATGCTGCTGACCTGGCACAACCTGCACTACTACCAGACCCTGATGCAGGGTCTGCGGGACGCGATAGCGGGCGGGCGGCTGGAGGCGTTTGCGGCGGGGTTTCACGCGCTGAGGGCGCAGGGCGACATTGACCCGTTGTAGGTTTCCTTTCAAGCTGCCCCGACCAACGGGGATTTGTGATGTGGTCTTCATTTAAGCATGTTCTGAAATCCGTATCGATCGTGCTCGCGGCTGGTTCCGGCGGTGCGGAAGCGCAGACACCGGCCTATGCCGACAGTTGGGAGGCCTATCTTGGCGAGCGGTCGGGCCATCCGGCACTGATCCTGTACAACGTTGGGATCAGCGATGTTCTGGGCGGCCTTCCGGAGCAGACGCTTGTCACAATGACCGTCGCCTTCAAATCGGGTCATATCGATGGCCTGCCTACGCCAGAAGAGGGCAAGTTCCTCTTCCAGTTGGATGATGTGCTCGGGCCGACCATCGCCGACTTCGCAGCCCATGATCTTGGGCGTGTCTCAACTCAAGGAGAGCGTCGGGTCTATGTTGTGGCGGGCGAAAATGCGCAGTCACTTGGCGAGGCCCTAGTTAAGGCGGCGGGAGATTTGGGCTATACGGCGGTTCTCCAGATGGACGCAAATGCGGTTCAAGATGTCTACGCCAACGTACTTAAGCCAACTTTGGATGAGAAGAGGGTCATCGCCGACAACTCCGTGCTGCGGCAGCTTGCTGACAGTGGCGATGTTGCGATGCAGGTGCGCCAAGTCAATCACTGGGCCTATTTTCCAACGCGCGAAGTAGCGGATGAATTTGCGGATTGGGTCCGCCAGAATGAATTCGATAATGTTGAAGTTGAACAAAATCCGGATCGGCGCTTCCCCTTCCTAGTCAAGTCCAGCCATAGCGGCACGATGCTTCCCGAGGATATCCTTGAGCGCACCCGGTTTCAGGATCAGAAGGCGAGGGATTTGGGTGGGGAATATGATGGGTGGGAGACCGCAGTCATGCGCTGATAGGAGCTGCTAGGTTGGTCCATCCTTTTTCGCCTACTATCCGCCCGCAGTGCCTGATGAGTGTGGGTAAGCCGGAGGATAGTGTAATGAACCGCTTCATCGGGACGCAGGAGCATCTGGCGTTCTGGGCGCGGTTCGGGCTGGGGCGGACGGAGCTGCCGGCCTGATGCAGGCGCGGGACCTGACCTTTCAGAACGGTGCGGTGACGCTGGCCGGAACGCTGACCCTGCCGGACGTGCCGGGGCCGCATCCGATGGTGGTGATGATGCACGGGTCGGGGCCGCTGGACCGGGACGAGAACATGCCCGGGCAGGCCCTGAACATCTTCAACGCGCTGGCGGCAGCGCTGGCAGAGGCGGGATATGCCGCGTTCCGCTATGACAAGAGGGGCTGCGGGGCTTCGACGGGGGACTACCTGACGCACGGGTTCGGGGACCTGATCGGGGATGCGGTCGCTGTAGTCGCTGGGCTGCGTGCGATGCCGGGGTTCGGTCCTGTCTATCTGCTGGGCCATTCCGAGGGCACGATCCTGGCCCCGCAGGCGGCAGCGAAGTCCGGCGGAATCGCGGGGCTGATCCTGATCTGCCCCTATATCCAGGATGGGCGCGCGATGCTGATGGCGCAGGCGGGGCAGATGGCGCGGATGTTCCGGGACATGCGCGGACCGAAGGGCTGGGTGATCCGTTCGGTTCTGTGGGCGCGGGGCGGGGTGGAGCGTCAGCAGGCACGGACCATCGACCGGCTGCTGGCGACGACGAATCCGGTGATGAAAGTCGGCGGCAAGGACGCGGATGCGCGGTCGCTGCGGGATTTCCTGCGGTCGGACAACCGGGCCATCCACGCGGCGAACCGGCTGCCGACGCTGCTGATCGCGGCGGAAAAGGACATCCAGTGCGACGCGGCGGACGCGCTGGCGATTGCGGCGCTGAACCCGGCGGCTGCGGTCATCAGCCTGCCGGACATGACGCATGTTCTGCGGCGCAAGCCGGGGGCACATTCCTTTGCGGACTATCCCGATCTGATCGCGGGGCCGGTCGATCCGCAGGTCGGGTCCGAAATCGTGGCCTGGCTATGCAGGCAGGCGGAAAGGTCGGAGCCGGGCGGATGAAACAGTGCGGCGTTCCGGGCGGTATTCCTGTGGCGGGCCGCGACGGAACCGCGCGGGCAGCCACGTCGTGCCCTTGCCCTTGCCGGCCTGTTTCGGCAATCTTCCATGACACATCTGCGGGGGGTTGGTTGACGACGGACCGCCGGGACCCCAGATAGTCCATCCAGTAGCCGATCCCGACGGGGACCGACGCGGGGAAGGGCAATGGTCGCCGATATCCGGGGCCGGACCTTCCTGCCAGAAAGGGAAAAGAATGAGTGAACCTTTGGCTGCCAGCTATCCGGTGCTGCCGCTGCGCGACATCGTGGTGTTCCCGCACATGATCGTGCCGCTGTTCGTGGGCCGCGAAAAATCGGTGCGGGCGCTGGAAGAGGTGATGCAGGACGACAAGCAGATCCTGCTGTCGAGCCAGATCGACCCGACGGCGGACGATCCGACATCCGACGGCATCTACAAGTCGGGCGTGCTGGCGAACGTGCTGCAGCTGCTGAAACTGCCGGACGGCACCGTGAAGGTGCTGGTCGAGGGCAAGGCCCGCGTGCGCATCACGGAATTCCTGAAGAACGACCGCTTCTTCGAGGCGCGGGCGGAGTTCCTGAGCGAGGAGCCGGGCGACAAGACTTCGGTCGAGGCGCTGCTGCGGTCGGTCGCGGAGGAATTCGAGAAATACGCCAAGATCAAGAAGAACATCCCCGAGGAGACGCTGTCTTCGGTCGCCGAGACGCGCGAGCCGGCGCGGATGGCGGACCTTGTGTCGGGGCATCTGGGCATCGAGGTGGCGCAGAAGCAGGACCTTCTGGAAACGCTGAACGTGGCGACGCGGCTGGAGAAGGTCTATCGGCCTGATGCAGGGCGAGATGTCGGTGCTGCAGGTCGAGAAGAAGATCAAGACCCGCGTCAAGACGCAGATGGAGAAGACCCAGCGCGAATACTATCTGAACGAGCAGATGAAGGCGATCCAGAAGGAACTGGGCGACGGCGAGGACGGGGCCAGACGAGGTCAACGAACTGGTCGAGAAGATCGCCAAGACCAAGCTGTCGAAAGAGGCGCGGGAGAAGGCCGAGGGCGAGCTGAAGAAGCTGCGCACGATGAGCCCGATGTCGGCCGAGGCGACGGTGGTGCGCAACTATCTGGACTGGATGCTGGGCCTGCCCTGGGGCGATGAAGTCGAAGGTCAAGCGCGACCTGAAGGCGGCGCAGGCGGTGCTGGACGACGGATCACTACGGGCTGGAGAAGGTCAAGGAGCGGATCGTCGAGTATCTGGCGGTGCAGACGCGCAGTCAGCAAGCTGAAGGGGCCGATCCTGTGTCTGGTCGGCCCGCCCGGCGTGGGCAAGACGTCGCTCGGCAAGTCGGTGGCCAAGGCCACGGGCCGCGAGTTCATCCGCATCTCGCTGGGCGGCGTGCGGGACGAGTCGGAGATCCGCGGCCACCGGCGGACCTATATCGGCTCGATGCCGGGCAAGATCATCCAGTCGCTGAAGAAGGCGAAGACGACGAACCCGCTGATCCTGCTCGATGAAATCGACAAGATGGGCCAGGACTTCCGGGGCGACCCGGCGTCGGCGATGCTGGAGGTGCTGGACCCGGAACAGAACTCGACCTTCGTCGACCACTATCTGGAGGTGGAATACGACCTGTCGAACGTGATGTTCATCACCACGGCGAACAGCTACAACATGCCGCTCGCCGCTGCTCGACCGGATGGAGATCATCCCGCTGGCGGGCTACACCGAGGACGAAAAGCGCGAGATCGCCAAGGGCCACTTGGTCCCGAAGCAGATCAAGAACCACGGGCTGAAGAAGGGCGAGTTCGCGCTGACCGACGACGCGCTGCAGGAAATGATCCGGACCTACACGCGCGAGGCGGGGGTGCGGAACCTGGAGCGCGAGATCGCCAAGCTGGCGCGCAAGGCGGTGACCAAGATGGTGAAGAAGGACGTGACCGAGGTGGTGGTCACGGCGGAGAGCCTGGAGGAATATCTGGGCGTCAAGCGGTTCCGCTATGGCCTGGCCGAGAAGGAAGATCAGGTCGGCGTGGTGACGGGTCTGGCCTGGACCAAGCGTCGGCGGCGATCTGCTGCAGATCGAGGCGCTGCGGCTGCCGGGCAAGGGCCGGATGAAGACGACCGGCAAGCTGGGCGACGTGATGAAGGAGTCGATCGAGGCGGCGGCGAGCTATGTGCGGTCGATCAGTCCCGAGATCGGGGTGAAGCCGCCGATGTTCGAGAAGATCGACATCCACGTCCACGTCCCGGAAGGGGCGACGCCCAAGGACGGGCCGTCGGCGGGCATGGCGATGGTCACGTCGATCGTGTCGGTGCTGACGGGTATCCCGGTCCGGAAGGACATCGCGATGACGGGCGAGGTGACGCTGCGCGGCAACGTGCTGCCGATCGGCGGACTGAAGGAAAAGCTGCTCGCGGCGCTGCGCGGCGGGATCACGACGGTCTTGATCCCCGAAGAGAACGCCAAGGACCTGACCGAGATTCCGGACAACGTGAAGGAAGGGCTGACGATCATCCCGGTCGCGCATGTGCGCGAGGTTCTGGCACAGGTGCTGGTGCGGCAGCCCGAGCCGATGGTCTGGGACGAGGAGGCCGAAGCGGCGGCGGCGAAGGTGGCGATGGCTGCGGACAAGGGCGATCCGGGTGCGGGCGCCGTCGCACACTGAGGCGCTGCGGACTTGGACGGGAACCGGGCGGGCCGAAAGGTCCGCCCGTTTCATTTTCGCGCCAGAGGGCATGTGCTGCGGCTGCGGTGGGAGGGATTTGTGGCCAAACCGGGCGACCGGGCCTATGATCCGTCTCAATATTCACGGGGCAGGATCGGAGGGCAGGACATGACCGGGACCAAGGTGACCAAGCCGCGCAAGGCGGCGGCAAAGCCTGCGGCGGTGCGGAAGACGGCGGCGAAACCAGTTGCAGCGGCCGAGACGGCTACGGTGCCGGTGAAGGGTGGCACGCTGCGCAAGAAGGACCTGATCGACCGCGTCGTGCAGGTCTCGGGTGCAAAAAAGAAAGAACACGCGGGATCGTCGAGGCGGTGCTGGCCGTTCTGGGCGATGCGCTGGCAGCGGGTGAGACGCTGGCCCTGCCGCCCTTCGGGCGGGCGCGGGTGAACAAGCAGCGCGATCTGGACAGCGGGGCGATGCTGACGGTGAAGCTGCGCCGCGCAGGGCCGGGAAAGCCGGGCGGAAAGGGCAAGGCAGAGGACGGACCGGGCGCGCAGGAGGCGCTTGCGGAGCCTGCCGAATAGGGCTAAACGCCGCCCCCACGGGTGATTAGCTCAGTGGTAGAGCGCTTCGTTCACATCGAAGATGTCAGGGGTTCAAATCCCTTATCACCCACCAGAACTCTGACGAGGGCGCGCCCCTGCGGGCGCGTTTTCCGTTTCCGGGCGGTCCGCCCGTCAGGCTTGCCCGATCCCGTGCCGCAGTCTATCACGCCGTCTGCAAGGGTCGTTAGCTCAGTTGGTAGAGCGCTTCGTTTACACCGAAGATGTCGGGGGTTCGAGTCCCTCACGACCCACCAGTCCCCCAGCCGCTTGGTCTTCGGTGCCCCGCCGCACCATCCATGCGCGCTGATCGGACAGTGACGCGAGGCTGGGACGCGCCTATCTTCGTTGCATCCAAGGAGGCCCGAGATGAGCTGGAACCCTGCGCTTGATCCGCATATCCCGACCGGGGATGCGGTGGACGCCATCGAGACGGTGATCGTGCCGCGCGCCCGCGATCTGGGGGATTTCGAGGTGCGCCGCGCGCTGCCCAGCCCGCAGCGGCAGATGGTGGGGCCGTTCATCTTCTTCGACCAGTTCGGCCCGGTGGAGTTCCTGCGCGGCAAGGGCATGGATGTGCGCCCGCATCCGCATATCGGCCTCGCCACGGTCAGCTACCTTTATCAGGGGCGGATGCATCACCGCGACTCGCTCGGGACCGATGCCTGGATCGAACCCGGCGCGGTCAACTGGATGGTCGCGGGGCGCGGGATCACGCATTCGGAACGCACCGATGGCGAGATGCGCGACAAGGGCCAGACGCTGTTCGGCATCCAGACCTGGGTCGCGCTGCCGGACGGGCAGGAGGATGAACCGGCGGCGTTTGAACATGCGGCGGCAGATGCGCTGCCGCTGCTGGAGGGCGAGGGCAAGACGGTGCGGCTGATCCTGGGCGATGCCTGGGGCGAACGCGCGCCGGTGACCGTGGCGTCGGAGACGTTCTATGCCGATGCGATCCTGGCCCCCGGTGCGGCGATCCCGCTGCCGGACAACCACGAGGACCGGGGGGCCTATGTGACCCAAGGGTCCGTCGAGGTGGCGGGACAGGTGTTCGAGGCGGGTCGGATGATGGTGTTCCGTCCGGGCGACCGGATTTCGATGAAGGCGGGTGCGGGCGGGGCGCGGGTCATGCTGCTGGGCGGGGCGACGCTGGGGCCGAGATACATCTGGTGGAACTTCGTGGCGTCGTCCAAGGAGCGCATCGAGGCGGCGAAAGAGGCCTGGCGGGCGGGTGACTGGGAACACGGGCGGTTCAGCCTGCCGCCGGGGGACAATGCGGAATTCATCCCCGCGCCGGAACGGTAGAGGGGGCGGGGGCAGAATCTGCGCGGCTGACGCTTGACGCCCCCGCGCAACGCCCCTAAGACGCAGCCCACGCCGGAACCTCACGGTTCTGGTGGATCGTCGGGCGGTGGTAGCTCAGTTGGTTAGAGTACCGGCCTGTCACGCCGGGGGTCGCGGGTTCGAGCCCCGTCCACCGCGCCACCGACATCAGGAAACGCCCGGGCCGGAATGGTCCGGGCGTTCCGGTTTTGGGGGTATCCGCCCCTCAGGCCAGCCGCGCGAGGATGCGCGCCCAGCTGCGGATGCCCTTGTGAAAGCTCTCGACGTCGTACTTTTCGTTCGGGCTGTGGATCAGGTCGTCGTCCCTGGCAAAGCCGATCAGCATCGCGTCCATGCCGAGTTCGGTCTTGAAATACCCCGCGATGGGGATCGACCCGCCTGTGCCGATATAGACGGCGGGGCGGCCCCATTCTTCGGTGAGGGCGGCGCGGGCGGCGTCGAAAGCGGGATCGGCGATTTCCATGCGGCCCGCGGGGCTGGCCCCGTGGCCGAGGAAGTCGACGCTGCAATCGGCGGGGACGCGGTCGCGGACCCACTGGCGGAAGGTCTCACGGATGGCCAGCGGGTCCTGATCGCCGACCAGGCGGAAGCTGATCTTGGCGGTGGCCTTCGATGGCAGAACGGTCTTGAACCCGTCGCCGGCATAGCCGCCCGCGATCCCGTTCACCTCGGCCGTCGGGCGCGACCAGATCATTTCCAGCGGCGTGCGGTCCTGTTCGCCCGCCGGGATCGGACAGGCCGACATCGCCGAGGAATTTGGCATGGTCGAAGGCAAGGCCCTGCCACTGCTGGCGGATCGCGTCGGGCAGTTCGGTGACGCCGTCGTAGAAGCCGGGCAGGGTGATGCGGCCTGTGTCGTCGTGCAGGTCCGCGATGATGCGCGACAGAACGCGGATCGGGTTCATGGCGAGGCCGCCGTAGCTGCCCGAATGCAGGTCCTTGTCGGGACCGGTGACCGTGACCTCTTCCTGCAGCAGGCCGCGCAGCATGGTGGTGATGGCGGGGGTGTCGTCGTCATAAAGGTCAGTGTCGCAGATCAGCGCGATGTCGGCGGTAAGCTCCGCAGCGTTGGCCTGCATGAAGGGGACAAGCGAGGGTGAGCCCGATTCCTCCTCTCCCTCCAGAAAGATCGTGAGACGCCCGGGCAGGTTGCCGTGGATGGCTTTCCAGGCCCGGCAGGCCTCGATGAACGTCATCAGCTGGCCCTTGTCGTCGGACGATCCGCGACCCCGGATGACGCGGCCCCTGGGCGTATCCTCGATCACGGGGTCGAAGGGATCGCGGTGCCAGAGGGTCAGCGGATCGACCGGCTGCACGTCGTAATGGCCATAGAACAGAAGATGCCGCCCGCCATTGACCTTCGGGGCATCGCATTGAGCGACAACCATCGGGTGGCCAGGCGTCGGATGCGCGGCAGCCTTAAATCCCAGCGATGCAAGTTCGGCGGCAAGCCAGTCGGCGGCACGGGCGCAGTCGGGTTTGTATGCCGGGTCGGTCGAGATCGACGGGATGCGCAGGAGGTCCGTCAGGCGGTCAAGCGCCTCGGGCAGCGTGTCATCGATGCGGGAGAGGACGGCATCAAGCGTCATGGAACCTCGCCTCCGGCCGCGAAAGGCCCTCTGGGTGCAAAGCGCAACCCGGATTGACGGTAGCAGGCCGGGGCCCGCTGTCCAGACGCCGCGACGCGTCCGGTCGCGGGCTGCCCGTCGCAGGGGCGTTGCAGGAATGCCGCAGTGCAGCATTTCCTGCTGCAGCGCAGCGGCATCATGTGCGTCGACAGCCTGGGCGAGTGCCGGAAAAGCCTTTGCCTTCTGCCCACTAACGCGATGCCGGCAAGCTGCGCAGTTTTGCGCTGAACCGCAGATTTTGTGGCCTCCGCCGTCGCATTCCCCCTTTTCCTGTGTTACAGAAACCCTAATGGGTCGGAGCGAAGAACGGCAAATCGTCAGCCGACTGGGGACAAGGAACTGAGGCAGCAGGCATGATCGGGCGGAGGTTCCAACCTTCGACGGATGAGGCGGACAAACCCAAGGGGTTTGACGACTACGAACTGCGCCTTGGCGATGTCATGCGCGGCGAGCGCGCGACGCTGTCAAAATCGCTTCTGGACGTGCAGCGAGAGCTGAAGATCAAGGCAAGCTATATCGCGGCCATAGAGAACGCGGATGCGACTGCGTTCGAGACGCCGGGCTTCATCGCTGGATATGTGCGGTCCTATGCGCGCTATCTGGGGCTGGACCCGGACTGGGCTTTCCGCCGGTTCTGCGCGAGGCGGGGTTCGAGGTCGCGCATGGCATGTCGGCCGCCGCATCGGGACCGAAGCCGAAGGTGCGCGAATATTCCGAACCGCTGGCGAACCCGAATGCAAGTTTCGTTCCGCGCGGCGAGGCATTCTGGGCCGGGGTCGAGCCGGGGGCCATCGGGTCGATCCTTGTCCTTGCGGCGCTGATCGGCGGGATCGGCTATGGCGGATGGTCGGTGCTGCAGGAAGTGCAGCGTGTGCAGCTGGCTCCGGTCGATCAGGCGCCGGGCGTGATGGCGGATCTCGATCCGATGCCGGGGTCCGCGCAGGCGCTGACTGCACCCGCCGATGGCGGAACGGTTGACCTGGCGGGGCTGCCGGGTGTCGATGCGGCGTCAGAGCCCGAGGCGCTGGACCGGCTCTACCGGCCCGAGGCGCTGGATGCCCCGGTGCTGGTCGCAAGGGACGGGCCGATTGCGGCCATCGACCCTGATACGGTGGGTTCGATGGCGGCGCAGGGGACGGATGCCGAGGCGGACGCGGCAATAGCGGCGGCTGCGGCGGCGCTGAACGTGCCGGCGCTCGGGTCGACGCCGGTTCAGGTCGTTGCGGCGGATGCGCCGGAACTGGAACTGCTGGCGGTTCGTCCGGCCTGGGTCAGGGTGCAGGCGACGGACGGCACGGTGATCTTCGAGAAGATCCTCGATGCGGGCGAGCGCTATGCGCTGCCGAAGCTGGAAGAGGCCCCGGTTCTCAAAGTCGGCGAATCGGGTGCGCTGTATTTCGCGGTGAACGGCCAGACCTATGGTCCGGCGGGGCAGGACGGCCAGGTGACGAAGAACCTGGTCCTGACGCCCGATACGCTTACGGCGGCCTATGCGGTGGCGGACATGGCGCGCGACGCCGATCTGGCGCGCTATGTCGATGTCGCGTCGGCGGGGTCTGCCCCGGTGCCTGACGTGCCTCTGGACGCAGCGGTTTCCGAGTAATCGCGTTGCCCAAGGGCGGCGGCGGGCTTATCTAGGGGGCGACATCCCGGGAGATGCGCCTCGATGACCCACAATCCGATCCGGCCCTGGCGGAACATCGACCGCCGCGTGTCGCGCCAGATCATGGTGGGCAAGGTCGCCGGTCGGGGGCGACGCGCCGATTTCCGTGCAGACGATGACCAACACGCTGA
Source organism: uncultured Alphaproteobacteria bacterium (assembly GCA_963738635.1). Classification (GTDB taxonomy): domain Bacteria; phylum Pseudomonadota; class Alphaproteobacteria; order Rhodobacterales; family Rhodobacteraceae; genus JAOADN01. The sequence continues at coordinate 225,553 of CAVTXE010000013.1, forward strand.
CGACCGATGTGGCGGCGACCATCGAACAGGTGCAGCGCTGCGCCGTGGCGGGCGCGGACATCGTGCGGATTTCGACGCCGGATGCAGGAGAGCACGCGGGCGCTGCGCGAGATCGTGCGGGAAGTGCCCGGTGCCGATCGTCGCGGACATCCATTTCCACTACAGGCGCGCGATCGAGGCGGCAGAGGCGGGGGCGGCCTGCCTGCGGATCAATCCGGGCAATATCGGGTCGGCGGACGGGTGCGCGAGGTGGTGCAGGCGGCCAAGGACCACGGCTGTTCGATCCGGATCGGGGTGAATGCGGGATCGCTGGAAAAGCACCTCCTGGACAAGTACGGCGAGCCCTGTCCGGACGCGATGGTGGAGAGCGGGCTCGATCACATCAGGCTGTTGCAGGACAACGATTTCCACGAGTTCAAGATTCAGCGTGAAGGCGTCGGACGTGTTCATGGCGGCGGCGGCCTATCAGCAGCTGGCGACGGTGACGGATGCGCCGATCCATCTGGGGATCACCGAGGCGGGCGGGCTGGTCGCGGCACGGTCAAGTCGGCCATCGGTCTGGGCAGCCTGCTGTGGTTCGGGATCGGCGACACGATCCGCGTCAGCCTGTCGGCGGACCCGGTGGAAGAGGTGAAGGTCGGATTCGAAATCCTGAAATCGCTGGGGCTGCGGCACCGGGGGGTCGACGATCATCTCCTGCCCGTCCTGCGCGCGGCAGGGGTTCGACGTGATCAAGACGGTGTCGGCGCTGGAGCAGCGGCTGGCGCATGTCACGCAGTCGATGAGCCTGTCGATCATCGGCTGCGTGGTGAACGGCCCGGGCGAGGCGCTGATGACGGATATCGGCTTCACCGGCGGCGGGGCGGGGTCGGGCATGGTCTATCTGGCGGGCAGGCAGGCCCACAAGCTGGGCAACGACAGGATGATCGACCACATCGTCGAGCTGGTCGAGAAGAAGGCTGCGGAAATCGCGGCGGACGAGGCGGCGAAGGAAGCGGCGGAATAGGCGCGCGCGGTCAGCCCCGCACGTCGGCCACGATCTCGCGCATCAGGTCCAGCGGAACATAGCCGCGCAGCATGGTGTCGCCCATGACGAAGGTCGGCGTGCCGGAAATCTGCATCGACTGCGCCAGCGCATGGTTGGCCTTGATGATGTCCAGCACCGCCGGGTCGTCCATCGCCGCCATGATCGCGGGCGCATCGAGGCCGAGGCTGGTGGCGAAGGAGACAAGCGTGTCGGGCGTCACGTCGCCACGGAAGCTTTCATAGAAGCCGTCCTTGACCTTGGCATAGGCTTCGGGGCCTGCGGTGCGCAGCGTGGCGATGGCAAAGCGTGAGGCCAGCAGCGACTGTTCACCCAGGATCGGATATTCCTTGACCACATAGCGGATGTTGCCGTCGGATTTAACCAGTTCGGCGACCTCGGCATGCGCTTTCCGGCAGTAGCCGCATTTGTAGTCGAGGAATTCGACGACGGTCAGCGTGCCTTCGGGGTTGCCGCCGACATAGCTGTCGGCATCCTTCAGCAGGTTGTCGGCGTTGGCCGCGATCATGCCCTTGTCGGCCTCGGCCTGCGCGGCCTGCTGTCGGGCATCGAGCGCCGTCTGCACCTCGACCATGACCTCGGGGTTGTCGAGCAGATAGGCGCGGATCTCGGCGCGGAAGGCTTCGCGTTCGGCATCTGACATCGCGGTGATGTCGAAGGCACCGGCGGGCAGGGCGAAGATGGCAAGGGCAGCGGCGACCCGGAGAGCTTTCATGGATGTGCCTTTTTGTCCCGTTTCCGCCTGTTGCGGCCAAGCCATGCGGTAAAACCGTCTGCGCGGCAAGTCTGCCAGTTGCGGAAACCATCGCCTGCAACGCAGGCGGACGCAATTCACGGTGATGAGACTTTGCCAAGACGCGGCGCGCCCGGTAGTCTGCCGGAAAAAAGCGGGCAGCATGGCAATTCGTCGCGTTTTAATGGCAGGTCTGGTGTTCCTTTGCTGCGGCATCGGCGCAAGTGCTGCCGATCTGTCGGCGCTGGCGCGGCTCGACCCGGAGGCATCACACATCATGGATGCGGGCGAGGGTATCGCCGTCGATCTGGCGATCAGCCAGGCGGTGCCGTTCCGCGTGATGCATCTGGACAACCCGCAGCGGCTGGTCGTCGATTTCCGAGAGGTGGATTTCGGCCCCTCGCGGCCCGGCGCCCTGAACCGGTCGTCGCGTGTGGTCGAGGTGGGCTGGGGGCCGTTCCGGCCCGGCTGGTCGCGCATGGTTCTGTCGCTGAACGGCGACCATGTGCTGCAGACCGCCGAGGAACGCCGGGCCGATGACGGCGGGGCGATCCTGCGCATCGTGCTTGCCCGGACAGACGCGGCGGGTTTCATGCGGGCCGTGGAACGCGACCGAGCGGCGGCGGTGGGCGATGCGCGGGACTGGGCGCTGCCGGAACCGGCGGCGGTCGATGAACCGAAGCGGCGTCAGACCGGCGATGCGCCGCTGGTGGTGGTGCTCGACCCCGGTCATGGCGGCATCGATCCGGGGGCCGAGGCCGAAGGGATGACCGAGGCCCATGTCATGCTGACCTTCGCGCGGGAACTGGCGGAACGGCTGCGGCGCGCAGGCATGACGGTGATCCTGACGCGCGAGGACGATGTCTTCGTGCCGCTGGAAACCCGGGTCAGCGTGGCGCGCGCGGCGGGGGCGGATCTGTTCCTGTCGCTGCATGCCGATGCGCTGGCCGAGGGCGACGGCGACGGGGGCCACGGTCTATACGCTGGACGGTGCGGCACGGGACGAGGCCTCGGCGCGACTGGCGGAACGGCATGACCGGGCGGACCTGCTGGCCGGGGTGGACCTGCAGGGGCATGACGACGAGGTGGCCGGGGTCCTGATGGACATCGCGCGGGCCGAGACGACGCCGCGCGTCGGACCGGCTGGCGGCGGACCTGGCGGCCGCGATCGAGGCGGCGAAGCTGAAGATGCACCGCCATCCGCTGCAGTCGGCGGAATTCTCGGTGCTGAAGCCGCCGGACATCCCGTCGGTGCTGCTGGAGGTGGGGTTCCTGTCATCGGCGAAGGACCGCGCGCGCCTGACCGACCCGGTCTGGCGCGACGCCATGCAGGGCGCGATTCTGCAGGCGCTGTCAGACTGGGCAGGCGGCGGATGCGGCCGAGGCGCGTCTGCTGCGGCAATAGGGCCGGGCGGTCGCCCGCGACGCTGCGGCGGAAAGCTGCACCCGCCCCGGAATGACCACAGTTGCTTTGACCGAGGGCAGCGCCGGGTCTATACACAGGGCTTCCTGCTGGATCACGGGGTTGTCAGGGGTGCTGCGCTTTATCACGTCCACACTCGGGGGGCTGTTCAGCTGGGTGGTCACCGGACTGTTCTTTGCCGCCCTGACCATCGGCGGCGTCTTCTGGATGTATTCCCGCGACCTGCCGACCGAGGAGAGCCTGGCGCAGTACACGCCGAAGACGATCAGCCGGATCTATTCCGGCGAAGGCCGGATCATCGACGAATTCGCCACCGAACGGCGGCTGTTCACGCCGGTCGAGGATATTCCCGATCTGGTCAAGCACGCCTTCATCTCGGCCGAGGACAAGAATTTCTACACCCATCAGGGCTTTGACGCTGCGCGGCATCGCGGCGGCGGTGATCGAGGCGGTGCAGTCGCGGGGCGAAAACCTGCGCGGCGCGTCGACGATCACCGCAGCAGGTGATGAAGAACTTTCTGCTGTCGGGCGACCGCACGGCGGAACGCAAGATCAAGGAGATCATCCTGGCGAACCGGCTGGTCACGACGCTGAGCCAAGGACAAGATCCTGGAAATCTACCTGAACGAGATCTTCCTCGGGCAGCGCAGCTTCGGCGTGGCGGCGGCGGCGCAGACCTATTTCAACAAGACGCTGACCGAGCTGACCCCGGCCGAGGCGGCCTATCTGGCCGCGCTGCCGAAAGCGCCTGGCAAGGGCCTGCACCCGGTGCGCAACAAGGACGCGGCGACCGAGCGGCGCAACTATGTGCTGCGCGAGATGTGGCAGAACGGCTATCTCGACGAGGCGACGTTTGAGGCAGAAACGGCGACGGCCGCTGCAGACGGTGCAGAACGGCGACTATCCGGCGTTCAAGCGAAAGCCTGCCGCCGCGCGACTATTTCACCGACGAAATCCGCCGCCAGCTGTCGGAGAGCTTCGGCGAGGAGGAGTTCTTCGGCGGCGGCCTGACGATCCGCGCCACGGTCGACCCGGACATGCAGGCAGCTGGCGGCGCGCGCGCTGCAGACGGCGCTGGAAAAGTTACGACCGCGGGCAGGGCGTCTGGCGCGGCACCGGCAAGGTGCTGCCGGCCGAGGTTCTGGGGTCCGAGGCTGACTGGCGTCCGGCGCTGGCGGCGGTGCCGGACCTGCCGCGCGACGTCGAAGGGCTGGCATCGCGGCGGTGGTGCTGGAGGTCGGCGAGAGCGACGCCCGCATCGGCATCGAGGGCGTCGAGGAAGACGACGGACGGCCATTTCATCCCCGCCGAGGACGTGACCTGGGCGCGCAAGCGCGGCGAAGACGGCAAGCTGGGCCACAAGGCCAAGGTCGCGGTGCGATCTGGTCGATGCGGGCGATGTCGTCATGGTGCGCGCGGTCACGGACGAGGATGGCAGCTTCGAGCGCTGGTCGCTGCGTCAGGTGCCCGAGGTCGCAGGGCGGCTTCATGGCGATGGACGTGAACACCGGCCGCGTCATCGCCATGCAGGGCGGGTTCAGCTATCAGTCATCGGTCTTCAACCGCGCGACGCAGGCGCAGCGCCAGCCGGGGTCGTCGCTTCAAGCCCTTCGTCTATGCGGCGGCGCTGGACAGCGGCTTCACGCCCGGCCACCATCGTCGTCGACGCGCCGATCGAGGTCGACACGCCGCAGGGCCTCTGGACGCCGAAGAACGCCTCGAACAAGTTCTACGGCCCGACGCCGCTGCGCACCGGGATCGAGCAGTCGCGGAACCTGATGACGGTGCGGATCGCCAGGAAATCGGCATGGAGACCGTCGCGGGCTATGCCGAACGCTTCGGCGTCTATGACTAGCTGTCGCCCGTTCCTGGCCAACGCGCTCGGCGCGCAGGAGACGACGCTGTTACAAGATGGTCGCGGCCTATGCGATGTTCGCCAATGGCGGCGAGCGGGTGGAGCCGACGCTGGTTGACCGGGTGCAGGACCGCTGTGGCAAGACGGTCTACCGCCACGACCAGCGCAACTGCGAGGATTGCCGGCTGGCCGAGCCTTGCGCCGCGGCATGGCGCCGGCGATCACTGTCGAACCGCGAACGGGTGATGGACGCGATCACCGCCTATCAGCTGACCTCGATGATGGAGGGTGTCGTCACGCGCGGCATCGGGTCGGGTGTCAACCTGCCGGTGCCGATCGCGGGCAAGACCGGCACCACGAACGACGCCAAGGACGTCTGGTTCATCGGCTATCTCGTCGAACATCGTGGCGGGCTGCTACATGGGCTATGACCAGCCCGCGGACGCTGGGCGAGGGCGCGTTCGGCGGCACGCTCTGCGGGCCGGTGTTCCAGGCCTTCATGGAGGAGGCGATCAAGAAATACGGCGGGGCGGCCTTCCGCGTGCCGCCGGGCGGGCATTTCATCAACATCGACCGCTTCACCGGCGAGCGGCTGCCCGACGAGATGTCGGGCGAGTACGTGCAGGCCGAGTATTTCCGCGACGGCGAGGACGCCGATCTTCGGCCTGGGCGCGCTGGTCGACGGCGGCTTTGCCATGGGCCAGAACCTGCCGCTGTTCGCGTACGGGCGAGATCGATGCGGGTGACGGGACGACCGTCGTCACCTCGGACGGCGAGCGCAAGGTCATCGGCCGAAGAAGGCCGATTTCGGCACCTGTAGCGTCGGGCGGGCTTGTACTGACCGCGGCAGGCCGCGGCTTGCCCTGCCGGGCGCGCGGCCCCGCGCTATGACCGCCGCGACCGAGACCCAGGAAGGACGATCCGATGCGCGCCGAAACGCAGAACATCGTCGAGGCGATCGCGAAGTCGCTGAAGCTGCTGGGCCAGCGGATGGACTGGGAAACCGCGCCGCACCGGCTGGAAGAATTCAACGCGATGATCGAGGCGCGGCGACATCTGGTACGACCCGGCCAAGGCGCAGAAGCTGATGCGCGACCGCCAGATGCTGATGGACGAGGTCGAGACCTATCGCCGCGATCGAGACGGGACTGGCCGACAATGTCGAGCTGATCGAGCTGGGCGAGGCCGAGGGCGACGCCGAGATCGTCGCCGAGGCCGAAGCGGCGCTGACGCGCGCTGGCAGGAGTTCGCCGCGGCGAAAGAGCTGGAGGCGCTGCTGGACGGCGAGGCCGACGGCAACGACACCTTCCTGGAGATCAACGCCGGCGCCGGCGGCACGGAAAGCTGCGACTGGGCGTCGATGCTGGCGCGGATGTACGTGCGCTGGGCCGAAAAGAAGGGCTACAAGGTCGAACTGCAGTCCGAGAATGCGGGCGAAGAGGCGGGGATCAAGTCGGCCGCCTACAAGATCAGCGGCCCGAACGCCTATGGCTGGCTGAAATCGGAATCGGGCGTGCACCGGCTGGTGCGGATCAGCGCCCTATGACAGCGCCGCGCGGCGGCACACGTCGTTTCAGCTCGGTCTGGGTCTATCCGGTGGTGGACGACAACATCGAGATCGACGTGCAGGACAAGGACATCCGCATCGACACCTACCGGTCGTCGGGCGCGGGCGGCCAGCACGTCAACAAGACCGACTCGGCCGTGCGGATCACCCACTTTCCGACCGGGATCGTGGTGACGTCAGTCCGAGAAATCGCAGCACCAGAACCGCGACATCGCGATGAAGGCGCTGAAATCGCGGCTGTATCAGCTGGAGCTGGACAAGCGGAACGCGGCGATCAACGCGGCGCACGAGGCCAAGGGCGATGCGGGCTGGGGCAACCAGATCCGGTCCTATGTGCTGCAGCCCTATCAGATGGTGAAGGACCTGCGCACCGGCGCACGAGACCGCGGACACCCAAGGCGTGCTGGACGGCGATCTGGACGCGTTCATGGCGGCGACGCTGGCGCATGGATGTGGCGGGCAAGAGCCGCGCCGAGGCGACGGCAGAGGATTAAGTCCGTCGTTTCAGACCGAGTGCGAGGGCAGCCGACAGGAACGCGAAGGCCGAGGCGACGGCGGCAACGGCGGCGAAGCTGGCCGATGTCGCGCTGCGCGCCGCGTCGGTCGTGGCGGGCAGGCCGAAGCTGCCGGTGCCGCCCATCCAGCCATAGACTGCCGCCGCCAATGCGCCCGTCGCGGCCACGGCCATCAGGCCGGCCATGCGCGCGACGGCGTTGTTGATGCCGGACGCGGTGCCGCCGTCGCCCGACCCGGCCCCCGCCATCACGGCCGAGGACAAGGGTGCCACGACCAGCGCCATGCCGAGACCGGCAAGGGTCATGGCGGGGACGACGCCCGACCAGAACAGTCCTTGAGGCGCAACGAACGCAAGGGCGCAGTAGGCAAGCCCGATCAGTATTGTGCCGCAGGCGATGACCGGACCGGCACCGCGCCGGTCGGCAAGTCGGCCCGCAGCAGGCGAGAGCGCGCCGATCAGGATCGAGAAGGGGACAAAGGATGCAACGACGCCGATGGGGCTGACGCCCCAGGCCGAATATCGCGGTCATCGGCAGGAAGAAGGTGACGGACGTCAGCGCGAAATAGAGGAAAAAGGTCAGCAGGTTCGTCGCGGTGAAGGTCCGGGACCGGAACAGCGCGGGCGGCATCATCGGGTGGTGCGTTCGCGTTTCCCAGAGAATGAAGGCTGCCAGCGCGGCCAGCCCGGCGGTCAGGGTCAGCCCGCGCGTGCCGTCAAAGCCCGCTTCGGCGCCGGTCAGGGCCATCGCGGTCAGGCCGAGGCCGGCGGTGACCAGCGCCGCGCCCGTCAGATCGAGAGGCCTCCCGGGCCGTCCGCGGTCGAACTCGGCGGCGCGCCGGATGAACCAGAGAGCGAGCCCGCCGATGGGAATGTTCAGCGCGAAGATGGCGCGCCAGGCATCGGCCGGCCCCCATGTCAGCAGAAGCCCGCCAAGGATCGGCCCGAGCGCGGTGGTGACAGCCGAAGCGGATGCCCAGAGGCCGAGCGCCCGCCCGCGGTCTTCGGGCGGCGTGACCCGCGCGATGATGGCCATCGATCCGGGCACCATGAAGGCCGCGCCGAGGCCCTGCAGGGCGCGCGCGGCGATCATGGTTTCGGGGGACGACGCCACGGCGCAGACGATGGACGCGATGACGAACAGGGCGATGCCCGCGAAGAACACGCGCGCCAGTCCGAAGCGGTCGCCGAACGCGCCGCCGATCAGGACAAGGGCGGACAGGACAAGCAGATAGGCATTGGCGAACCACTGCGCCTGCGCCAGCGACGCGCCCAGCGTGGCGCGCATGGCGGGCAGGGCGATGGCCATGACCGATCCGTCGATGAACCCCATGGCCGAGGCGAGGATCGCGGCGATCAGGACCAGCCGCCTGCGCCGGGGGTCAAGGACACCGGATGTGAAAACGGGCACCGGAGAGGGTTGCTCCGGTGCCCGCGTGGGGAAGGTCATGTCCGGGCGGTCAGCCGGCGGCAGGTTCGGTTGCCGCCGCGCGCGACGATGATCCGCTCATCGGCGGCAGGGCCTTGGTCTCGCCGCCCTGAAGCGGGTCTTCCTGACGCTGGACGGAGCCTTCGAAATGCGCGCCGGATTCGATGGCGATGGTCTTGTGGATGATGTCGCCCTCGACACGCGCGGTCGAGGTCAGGCGGACCTTCAGGCCGCGCACACGGCCCACGACGCGGCCATTCACGACGATGTCGTCGGCGACGATCTCGCCCCGGATCGTGGCGCTTTCGCCGACGGTCAGAAGATGTGCGCGGATGTCGCCCTCGACCACCCCTTCGACCTGGATGTCGCCCGTCGTCTTCAGGTTGCCGGTGACGGTCAGGTCGGCAGACAGCACGGATGCCGCCGCCTTGGGTTTCGGGGACAGCGGCGAGTAGTCGGTCATCGGTTTGCTCAGTATTGTTGTCTCGGGCACTTTCGGCTTGTCCGTGTCGGAGCCTGCCTTTGGGCCGGGTTCATTGATGCGGCTCTTAGAAAACATTGTTCCCTGCCTTGATGAAGGTCATCGGATTGACCGGATTGCCCCCCACGCGCACCTCGTAGTGCAGATGCGTCCCGGTGGAGTTGCCGGTGTTCCCCATATCACCGATCCGGTCGCCGCGCGAGACCCTGTCTCCGACGCTCACCCGCACTTTCGACTGATGCGCGTATCGCGTCGTCAGGCCGAACTCATGCCGGATTTCCACAAGGTTGCCGTAACCGCTCTCCCAGCCGGCATGCACGACCACACCGTCCGCGGTTGCATAGATCGGGCGTTCCAGAAGATCCTGCGAAGTCTGTTCCGGCATGAAGGCGGCCCCAGCGGCGCCCGAAGCCGCTGGTGGATCGGAAGGCGCCTTTGATCGGCATTGCAAAGGGCGATTTCTCGGCTGCGATGCGGTACATGTTCATCCGGTCGAGCCCGTCGAGAATGCCCTGCGCGCGGTCGAGCGCCGCATCGGATGCGTTGCCCTGACGGTCGTCCGCTTCCGGCAGCAGCGGCATGACCGGCCCGCCAAGGCCCGAATAGCCGCGCCGCACCTGGGCGATCAGGTCATCCGGGGCCATTCCCGCGTCTGTGAACATCTTGTCCAGCGGGGCCATCGAAACCGTCACCGCCTCTTCCAGGCGGGTGAAGATCTCGTCGTTGCGTTCTTCCATCAGGCGTTTTTCATAGGCGATCTCGTCGGTTTCCGCCTGGGCCTGATCGGCCGCCGCCGCCAGCGCATCGCGTTCCGATGACGTGTCGCCAAGCGCCGCCGTCATGAAGTCCAGCGTCGCGGCCATGTCCTGCGCCTGCAGCGCCGGGTCGGGCGTGCCCGACGCGTCGGTCCCGCCGTTCAGGGCCAGAACCTCGGCCCTCGGCCGCGTCGCGTTCGCGATGGTGTTGCGCAGCGTCGACTGGATGACGCCGATCCCGGTTTCCAGCTCGCGCCGCCGTTCTTCGGACGCCAGCAACTGCGACTGCATCGCGGACACCTGCTCCGAGCGCCAGGCTGAACCGCTCCTGCGCGGCTGTCGGCTTCGGCCAGCGCGCTGGTCGCGGTCCGAGGACAGCGCATCAAGCCGTTCCTCGTAGAGCGCCTGTTCGCGCATGGCCTGATCGCGCGCGTTGCCCGCACCGATGGCATCCATCATCAGGACCGCCGAGGCGACGATGGTCCAGGCCGAGCACCAGCGCTGACGCCGCCCAGGACGCGGCCTGCGTGAACGGGCGAAGCCGGATGAAGCGCGTTTCGGTATCGGATTTCAGGAACAGTCGCTGTTCCGGCAGATGACGCTCAAGCGCCGCGTTCAGACGGTGGGTCAAACGTCCCGGCAAGCCAGCAGCCGCTTGTCCAGTGTGCGTATCGCATGTTCGTTTCGTGAAAGCCCCAGGCACGCATCCCCAAACGCGCCCGGCCCGTAGGGTCGATTAACAAGCGCCGTGACAGCGTCGCAACAATTTTGGGTTAACCGTCAGGTCCGGCGGCGGAAAGCCGGTGTCATGGGCAGAATCCCGCCGATTTACCTAGGGTTGCGGCGCGGAGTTCGCGGGCGGCAACGGCTGCCAAGGGGTTTTCAGCGCGCGGTGGTACCCGCAAGCGGCCAGTAGAAATCCGGCGGAATGCCCGCCTCGGCGCGCTTTTCCTCGTTGAAGGGCGGCTTAAGGGCCGTGGAAATAGCGGCGGACCAGGGCGTGGAAGACCTCTTTCGGGTCAGTGTCATGGCGCCCGCAGAGGAAGTGGAACCACTTCGACCCGTAGGCCACATGCGCGACCTCTTCGGCGTAGATGACCTCCAGCGCTGCGACGGCCTGCGTGATCCCCGCCTTGCGGAAGATGCCGATCATGCCGGGCGTCACATCCAGTCCCCGCGCTTCCAGCACCATCGGCACAACGGCCAGCCGCCCATCAGGTCATCCGCTGTATCTTCGGCAGCGCGCCACATTCCGGCATGCGCGGGAAGCGCGCCGTAGTGGCTGCCAAGCGCTTCAAGACAGTCGCAGATCAGATTGAAATGCTTGGATTCTTCGTCGGCTGCCTTGACCCAGTCATCGTAGAATCCCAGGCGGCATCGGCGTATCGGTGAACCGCGCGACGATGTCCCAGTGCAGATCGACCGCGTTCAGTTCGATATGGGCGACGGCATGCAGCAAGGCGATGCGGCCAGCTTCGGTCCCGGGCCCGCGCTGCGGCACGTCGCGCGGCGGCAGAAGTACGGGATGCTCCGGCCGGGCCGGGCGGTCGGGCGGATCTGCCCGCCCGACTTCGACCGCCCCGCCTGACGCGCGCGCCGCAAACCACGCCGCCGCATGGGCCCTGCTGAGCGCTGCCTTGGCCCGCCCGTCCGCCGTCGTAAGAACCGCGACCGCGCGTTCAGCCAGCGTCAGCGTCACAGCGCCTGGGCCGCCGCCAGTACCTCTTCCGCATGGCCCGGAACCGACACCTTGTCCCAGACCCGCGCCACCTTGCCGTCCGGCCCGATCAGGAATGTCGTGCGGACGATCCCCATGTATGTCTTGCCGTACATGCTCTTTTCCGCCCAGACGCCATAGCGTTCGGACAGGTCCGACCCTTCGTCCGACACCAGGATCACACCCAGCCCGTGCTTTCTTGCAGAACTTGTCATGGCTCTTCACGCTGTCCTTCGACACGCCGATCACCACCGTGCCCGCTTTGGCGAAATCATCGTGCAGCCGCGGTGAAGTCGATGCCTTCCAGCGTGCAGCCCGAGGTGTCGTCCTTGGGGTAGAAATAGAGCACAACCTTCTGCCCCCTCAGTGACGCCAGCGAAACCTCGCCGCCGCCGTCGCGGGGCAGGGTGAAATCGGGGGCCGTCGTGCCTGCAGCCATCATGCGCTTGTGATCCTTTGCCTGAGCCTGTCGCTTTGTGTTTTAATCCGGCAGGGCCAAAGATAAAGGGGCGCGAAGCCGCCCGAAGGCAAGAGCAGATGTCAGCCGGAGAAGACAGCACCGACCGGTCCGATCCTGCGCCTGTCCCGCGCCGACGGGCGCGGCATCACCCGTGGTGGGTGGCACCGGTGGAACGCACAGCGGCGCTGCTGCTTCTGATCGTTGTCATCGTCTTTGCGGCTCTCGCCCTGACGGGCAAGACGATTCCGGTGCCGCGGATGATCGTTGACCGGATCGAGACGCGGGCGAACGCGGCACTGGCAGGTCAGGCGCGCGTCACGCTCGGCGGGGCCGAGGCGATTGTCGACAAGGACTGGGTGCCCCGTGTCCGGCTGCTGGACGTGCAGCTGTTTTCGGCGCGCGGGGCAAAACTGGCCGATCTGCCGGATGTGCGGGCGTCGTTCGCGGGCAGGGCCTTGCTGAGCGGGCGGGCGGACCTGCGGAGCGTGTCCGTGACCGGTGCCCGGGTCGCGCTGAACCGGCGGCCGGACGGAAGCCTGTCCTTCGCGCCCGATGCCGACCTGTCCGGACCCGCCGCGCGCCGTTTCGCGTCCGTCGGCGATGTGCTGGACGCCATCGAGGGTGGCTTTGCACTGCCAGCGCTTGCGGGCATCCGGAGCATTGATGTGACGGGCCTCGGCGTCCGCTTTGCCGATGCCCGGACCGATCAGGTCTGGACCGTGGCCGACGGCAATCTGCGGCTGGAACAGAACGCCGAAGCCATCGGGATCGGCCTGGATTTCAGCCTGACCAGCGACCAGTCGGCGGACGTTGGCGCGGCAAAGGTCGATTTCGTGACCTACAAGGCTACGCCCGAGGCGCGGATCGTGGCCGAGTTGCAGCGCATCCCGTCCCGCGATCTGTCCGCGCAGTCTGCCGCACTGGCCTGGCTCGGCGCGCTGGATGCGCCGATATCGGGGACGCTGCGCACCGGGGTCGAGCCGGACGGACAGCTGGCAGAGCTGCAGGCGACGCTGGACCTGGGGCGCGGCGCGTTGCAGCCGACGCCCGATACCGATGCCGTTCCCTTCGACAGCGCCAGCATGGGTCTGTCCTACGACCCGGCCGCTGCGCAACTCGATTTCCGGACGATCCGGCTGGACAGTCCCGCCCTGCGGATGGATGCAACCGCCCGCGCCTGGCTGAAGGATGTGAAGGACGGGTTGCCGAACGCACTGGTCGCGCAGATCGCGATATCGGACCTCAAGGCCGACCCGGCGGGACTGTTCGAGAATCCCGTCAGGTTTTCGCAGGGCGCGGTCGATCTGAAACTGACGCTTGACCCGTTCCGCGTGACGCTGGGCCAGCTGGTCCTGAGCGAGGGCGGGCGCCGGATTTCCGCATCGGGGCGCTTTGACGCGGTGCCGAAGGGCTGGTCCGTCGCGCTGGACCTTGGCATCGACGCCATTGCCAGCGAACGTCTGCTGGCGCTGTGGCCGCTGTCCGCCGTTCCCAAGACCCGCGCATGGCTGCAGGACAACGTGGCGACGGCCGAGCTGTTCGATGTCAGAGGGGCACTGCGCCTTGCCCCCGGCACCGAGCCGCGCCTGTCGCTGGGCTACGAATTCCGCGACGCCGACGTGCGGTTCCTGCGCAGCCTGCCGCCGATCCGCAAGGGCGCGGGCTATGCGACCATCGACGGCAACACCTATACGCTGGTGCTGGACCGGGGGCACATCACTGCGCCGCTGGGCGGCGATCTGGACATGGCGGGGTCGGTCCTGCGCGTGCCCGACCTGCGCATCAAGCCCGCGCCCGCCGATATCACGCTGCTGACTGACAGTTCGGTCACGGCGGCGCTGTCGATCCTCGATCAGCCGCCGTTCGGGTTCCTGACCAAGGCGGGCCGCGCCGTCGACATCGCCGAGGGGCGCGCCAAGGTCAGGGCGGACCTTCGTCTTGTGCTGGCCAACAAGCTGAAACCGGATCAGGTCGATTACCGCGTGTCAGGCGATCTGACCGGCATCCGGTCAGACCGGATCGTGCCCGGACGTGCGCTTCTGGCCGACCGGCTGACCCTGTCCGCGACGCGCGCGGGAATGCGGATCGAGGGGCCGGGAACCCTGTCGGGTGTGCCGTTCCAGGCGCTCTGGCGGCAGGACTTCGGGCCCGAGAACCGGGGCAGAAGCCGCGTCGTCGGGCAGGTCGAGTTGTCGCCTACCTTCCTCGACGCCTTCGGAATCGCGCTGCCCGAGGGGTCGGTCCGCGGGGCAGGGCGCGCCGACCTGACGCTGGATGTCGCGGCGGGGTCGTCCGTCGCGTTCCGCCTGACATCGGACCTGGCGGGGATCGGTCTGTCGATCCCCGGTCTGGCCTGGACGAAACCCGCCAATGGCAGGGGCAGGCTGGAGGTTGAGGGGACGCTGGGGAAACCGCCCAGCGTCGAAAAGATCGTGCTGACTGCCCCCGGCCTCGACGCCGAAGGGTCGGTCACGCTGCGCGCCGACGGAAGTCTGGAAGCGGCGCGCTTCCCCTCGTTCGACCTCGGCTGGTTCAAGGGCGGCGTGACGCTGGCCGGGAACGGCAAGGGCCGCCTTCCCGACCTGTCCATCGACAGCGGCACTGCCGACCTGCGCCGCGCCGCCTTCGCCGCAGGCCCGAAGGGATCGGCCAGCCTGCCCATCGCTGTTTCGCTTGACCGCCTGACGGTCAGCGAAGGCATCGCCCTGACCGGGTTCCTCGGCGAATTCTCGACCGGGGGCGGCTTCAACGGGCGCTTCACCGGATCGGTCAACGGGGCCGCCCCGGTTGCGGGGACCGTGGCACCGCTGACCAACGGCACCGGAGTGCGCATCGGTTCAAAGGATGCTGGTGCCGTGATGCGCGCGGCGGGCATCTTCACGCGCGGCCGTGGCGGCGCGCTGGACATGACGCTGCGTCCGCGCAAGACGACCGGCGTCTATGACGGCGACCTGACCATCCGCAACATCCGCGTCGTCGATGCGCCGGTCCTGGCGGAACTGCTTGGGGCGGTGTCGGTGATCGGCCTGCTGGAGCAGCTGAACGGCAGCGGCATCCTGTTCGGCGACGTACAGGGCAAGTTCCTGCTGACGCCGGATGCGGTCGAGATCAGCGAAGGCTCGGCCATCGGCGCGTCGCTCGGGGTTTCGGGGCAGGGCGTCTACAGGTCGGATACCAGGATCGTCGATCTGCGCGGAACGATTTCGCCGATCTACCTGCTGAACGGCATCGGCACGATATTCTCGAAGTCGCGCGAGGGCCTCTTCGGCTTCAACTATCGCCTGCAGGGACCCGCCGACGGGCCGACCGTTTCGGTCAATCCGCTGTCTATCCTGACGCCCGGCATGTTCCGCGAGATTTTCCGCAGCCCGCCGCCGAAACTGCAGCCGGACGAGCCATCCCAGTGAACTTGTCCGACTTTGATTTCGACCTGCCCGAGGGGTTGATCGCCACGCGCCCCGCCCGCCCGCGCAGCTCGGCGCGCCTTCTGGTTTCGACGCCCGATGGTCTGCAGGATCGGCGGGTGTCGGACCTGCCTGATATCCTGCGCCCCGGCGACCGGCTGGTGCTGAACAACACCAAGGTGATTCCGGCGCGTCTGTCCGGCCACCGCGACCGCATCACGGGGCAGGGGCAAAGCACCGCGCGGATCGAGGTGACGCTGCTGGAGCCGCGCGCGGACGGAACATGGGCGGCGCTGGTCAAGCCGCTGCGCAAGCTTCAGCCGGGCGAGCAGATCGTGTTTTCTGACGCCCTGTCAGCCAGCGTCACGACCATTGCGGACGGGCAGGCCGTGCTGGCCTTCAACCTGTCCGGCCCGGATTTTGAGGCCGCCCTGGCCGAGGCGGGCCAGATGCCCCTTCCGCCCTACATCGCCGCGCTGCGTGCGCCCGATGCCCGCGACCGCGACGACTACCAGACCGTCTTTGCCCGCCATTCGGGTGCGGTTGCGGCCCCCACCGCGTCGCTGCATTTCGACGCTGCCCTGCTGGCCGCGCTGCGCGCGCGCGGCGTTCTGTTCACCGAAGTCACGCTGCATGTCGGGGCGGGGACCTTTCTGCCGGTCAAGGTCGAAGATGTGACGACGCACCGGATGCACGCCGAATGGGGCGAGGTGACGCCCGAGGCCGCCGCCGCGATCAATGACACGCGCGATGCAGGCCACCGGGTCATTCCCGTCGGCACCACCGCGCTGCGCCTGATCGAAAGCGCCGCGCGGGCGACGGGCCGGGTGGAACCGTGGCGCGGCCCGACCGACATCTTCATCTATCCCGGCTTCCGGTTCCGCGTCGCGGACGGCCTGATGACCAACTTCCACCTGCCGAAATCGACGCTGATGATGCTGGTCGCGGCGCTGATCGGGCAGGACCGCATCCGCGCCGCCTATGCCCATGCCATTGCGGAGCGCTACCGGTTCTTTTCCTATGGCGATGCGTCGCTGCTGATTCCCTAGCGTTCGGCGCAGCGGTCTCCGGGGGATTTCCATGACCTATCTGCTGATCAAGGCCGCCCTGTCCGGCATCATCATCGCCGTCGTGTCCGAGGTCGCGCGCCGGAACGCGGGCTTCGGCGCGCTGATCGCGTCGCTGCCGCTGGTGTCGATCCTGGGGATGATCTGGCTCTGGCGCGACACCGGCGACGCGCTGCGCATCGCCGACCACGCGGCGGGCACGTTCTGGTTCGTCCTGCCCTCGATGCCGATGTTCCTGCTGCTGCCTGCGATGCTCCGGTCCGGGGTCGGCTTCTGGGCCGCGCTTGGCATTGGCTGTGCGGTGACCATCGCCCTGTATTTCCTGATGTTGTGGATCGGTCCGAAATTCGGATTGCGGCTGTGACATCTGTGCCCGTCGATCTGGCCACGTGGCCCCGCGCCGATCAGTTCCGGTTCTTCCGCACCTATGCCAGGCCGCATTATGCCGTGACCGCGCGCATCGACGTGACGCGGCTGCTGACGATGCGCAAACCGCAGGGCGTGTCGCCCTACCGCGCCTGCATTCATGCCATCGGCGCAGGCATCCACGCGGTGCCGGAACTGCGGATGCGGTTCCGGGGCGATGCGGTCACGCTTTATGACGTCATCACCCTGTCGATGACGGTTCCCCTGGCCAACGGCAACTTCAACTATGCCTATGTGCCCTTTCAGGCGGATGCCTCCGGCTTCGATGCCAGTTGCCGGGACCTGATGGAGGCTGCGCGTGCCGACGGAACGCTGAACGCGAATTCAGGGCAGCGCGACGATCTGGCCTATCTGTCCTGCATGCCCTGGCTCGACTACACGTCGATCAACAACGCGCTGCCGGGTCCCGATGACTGCATTCCGCGCGTGTCGTGGGGCAAGTTCGTGCAGGGGCCGGATGGACGCTGGTCGATGGCGATGACGATCGAGGTGCACCATGCGCTGGTCGACGGGCGGCAGGTCGGGGCGTATTTCGAGGCGGTGCAGACGTCCCTGTCAGGTAGCTGAAAGCGGGTGCGCAATACGGGGCGACGCAAACGCCCCGCCGTCTGTCGCCGCCGCATTTGCCGGTCCGCGCTGACCGCGCTATGACGCGGACGACCTCGTGAAAGACCGCATCCGATGCTGACCGTTCTGCGCACGTCCTGGCCGCTCCTTCTCGGCGTCATGCTCTTGATGGTCGGCAACGGCATCCAGGGATCGCTTCTGGGCATCCGGGGCACCATCGAGGGGTTTTCGACCTTCGAGCTGTCGGTTGTGATGTCGGCCTATTTCGTCGGCTTCCTGTTCGGGTCGCGGCTTGCGCCCCAGATGATCCGCAAGGTCGGGCATGTGCGCGTCTTCTCGGCCCTGGGATCGCTGATCTCGGCTGTGCTGGTCGTCTATCCCGTCGTGCCGGACTGGGTCGCCTGGGCCATTCTGCGCGTGCTGATCGGGTTCTGTTTCTCGGGCATCTACGTCACCGCCGAAAGCTGGCTGAACAACACCGCGACGAACGAGACGCGGGGTCAGGCGCTGTCGGCTTACATGATCGTTCAGATGATCGGCATCATTTCCAGCCAGGCGCTGCTGAATGTGGCCAGCCCCACGGATTTCACCCTGTTCGTGATCCCGTCGGTGCTCGTCTCGCTCGCCTTCATGCCCATCCTGCTGTCGGCGACGCCCGCACCCACCTTCGAGACGACAAGGGGCATGTCATTCCGTGCGCTGTTCCGCGCCTCGCCGCTGGGCTGCATGGGGATGCTGCTGACCGGCGGAATCTTCGCCGCGATGTTCGGGATGTCGTCGGTCTGGGGCGCGATGACCGGACTGACGGTGCGCGAAATCTCGATCTTCGTCGGCACGATGTACGTCGGCGGGCTGGTCCTGCAGTATCCCATCGGCTGGGCGTCTGACCGGATGGACCGGCGGCTGCTGATCCTGGGCCTGTCCGCCGTCGGCGGGTTTGCGATGCTGATCGCGGGGGCGTTCTATCTGCCGTTCTGGGGCACGCTGGTCGCGTCCTTCATGCTCGGCGGCATCACCAACCCGCTGTATTCGCTGCTGATCGCCTATACCAACGACTATCTCGGCAAGGACCAGATGGCGGCCGCCAGCGCCGGGCTGATCTTCCTGAACGGTCTTGGCGCGATCTTCGGGCCGCTGGCTGCGGGCTGGCTGATGGGGCATGTCGGGCCGGGCGGATATTTCCTGCTGATCGCGGTGCTGTTCCTGTCGCTGACCATCTATGCCGCCTGGCGGATGACCCGGCGCAAGGCGTTCGGCCCGTCGCAGGGCGTTGTCGTCACATCGCCCAATGCCTCGGCCCTGGCCGTTCAGCGCGCGATGGAACCGCGCGACCGCGCGGCGTGAGGCAGGCTAAGTCCAGCTGGCCAAGTTCCGCTGGCCAAAGCGCTTTGATCCTGCGAACATCCCCCCGCTTGGACAGGAGTGGCGGGCATGTCCCGGATAGATGACATCCTCGGCTTCTGGCTGGAAGAGACGCCCTCGAAATACTGGTATCAGCCCGGCGAGGGCATCGACGAACGCATACGGGCGCTGTTCGCAGCGGACTGGGGCCGGGCCGTCACAGGCCAGCTGGCAGGCTGGACCGGCACGCCGCGCGGCGCGCTGGCCTACATCATCCTGACCGACCAGTTTCCCCGCAACATGTTCCGCGGCCGCGCCCTGTCCTTCGCCTCGGACGATCTGGGCCTGGCCGCCGCCCGCGCGGCTGTCGATGCCGGCCACGACCTGGCCTTCCCGATGCCGGCACGTCAGTTCTTCTATCTGCCGTTCACGCATTCCGAGAATGCGGACGATCAGGCCACCTGTGTCCGGCTGATCGAAGAGCGCGATGCCCGAGCCCGAACACATCCTGCATTCCCGCGCCCATGCGAAGGTCATCGCGGATTTCGGCCGCTTTCCGTTCCGCAACGCGGCCCTCGGGCGTGTGACGACGCCCGAGGAACAGGCGTTTCTGGATGCCGGGGCCTATCCGGGACTGGTGAGCCGCATGCGGGAAAGTCATGCGCCAGATGCATAGCAGGTTGCAAGAATGGGTGACGTTCTCACATGGCTGAAAATGGTTTAATGCCAAACCAGTTTCAGAAGCCGGATCTTGAGGGAGGATGAGGGATGGCAGCGACAACATTCGACATGATCGTGATCGGTGCGGGACCGGGCGGCTATGTCGCCGCGATCCGGGGCGCGCAGCTGGGCATGAACGTCGCGATCATCGAGCGCGAGCATCTGGGCGGCATCTGCCTGAACTGGGGCTGCATCCCGACCAAGGCGCTGCTGCGGTCGGCGGAGGTGTTTCACCTGATGCACCGCGCCAAGGAATTCGGGCTGAAGGCTGACGGGATCGGCTATGACCTCGACGCGGTTGTTGCGCGGTCGCGGGGCGTGGCCAAGCAGCTGTCGGGCGGCATCGGCCACCTGATGAAGAAGAACAAGATCACCGTGTTCATGGGCGCGGCGACGATTCCGGCGAAGGGCCGGGTCAGCGTCAAGACCGACAAGGGCACCGAAGAGCTTGAGAGCAAGGCCATCGTCCTTGCCACAGGTGCCCGCGCCCGCGAACTGCCGGGGCTGGAGGCGGACGGCGATCTGGTCTGGACCTACAAGCACGCGCTTCAACCGAAACGCATGCCGAAGAAGCTGCTCGTGATCGGATCGGGCGCCATCGGCATCGAATTCGCGTCGTTCTTCAACACGCTGGGGTCCGACACGACGGTGGTCGAGGTGCTGGACCGCGTGCTGCCGGTCGAGGACGCGGAGATTTCCGCCTTCGCCAAGAAGGCCTTCGTCAAGCAGGGGATGAAGATCCTTGAAAAGACGACGGTGAAGAAGCTGGACCGCAGCCCGGGCAAGGTCGTCGCCCATCTCGAAGCGAACGGCGCGACCACGACGCAGGAGTTCGACACGGTCATCTCCGCCGTCGGCATCGTCGGCAATGTCGAAGGCCTGGGGCTGGAGGCGCTGGGGGTCAAGGTCGACCGCACCCATGTCGTGACTGACGAATACTGCCGCACCGGCGTGGAGGGGATTTACGCCATCGGCGACATCGCGGGCGCGCCCTGGCTGGCGCACAAGGCGTCACATGAGGGCGTGATGGTGGCCGAACTGGTCAAGGGCGGGCATCCGCATCCGATCAAGCCGAATTCCATCGCGGGCTGCACCTATTGCCATCCGCAGGTGGCAAGCGTGGGTCTGACCGAGGCGAAAGCGAAAGAAGCGGGCTATGAGATCAAGGTCGGCCGCTTCCCGTTCATCGGCAACGGCAAGGCCATCGCGCTGGGCGAATCCGAGGGGCTGATCAAGACCGTGTTCGACGCCAAGACCGGTGAACTGCTGGGCGCGCACATGGTCGGCGCGGAAGTCACCGAGCTGATCCAGGGCTATGTCGTGGGCCGCAGCCTGGAGACGACCGAGGAAGACCTGATGAACACGGTTTTCCCGCATCCGACCCTGTCGGAGATGATGCACGAGGCGGTGCTGGACGCCTACGGACGCGCGCTGCACATGTAACGGCACGCCGGACCTGACGGGCGCTGCGTTCGGATTCGCCGGAACCGATCCCCTGGCGGCATCGGTCCCGTTGCCTGCGGGCGGCTTTCTGCTTCTGACGGCGATGGGTCTTGTTGCGTTTGGAGCGCGCCGTCGTCGCCGACCGATGCCTGCCTGACAACCTGCGAATCGCGTTTTCCGCCCTTGCGCCCGGCCGCCATCGTTGATGCGGCCGGGCGCAATGCGTTTGGCCAGCGCCGCACTGTTTCTTCTTGATGATCAACCGCCGCAAAAGCACCACGGTACGGCGCAGTTTTAGTCAAACGTGACCGCTATCCACCGCGAGACGTGCAGTCCGCTTGCGCTGTGGAGTGTCCCGGTAATGAAAGGTCTTCCTCCTGCGTCTTGTCTCCTGGCCCCTGGGCGCAGGTCAGGTCGCGCTGCGTCGATCCTTTCCGAGGACTTCGCGGCGGATGACGATGGCCTGGCTGCTGGTCTTCTGGCTTGGTCGGCGGCTTCCGGCCCGATCCTCCACAACCTCGGCATCTCGACCACTCCGATGCCCGCCGCGGCACTGCTGCCGATCCGGGCGCTGGGTCGCCTCGCTGCCATCCGCCGCCGCCTTCCAATAGCGGTGCTGTCATGAGATTGAAGCGCGCATTGATCACGGCCCTGCTGGGTCTTTCGGCACAAGCAGCTGACGCTGCACCCAACGTCACCAACGGCGGGTTCGAACAACCGGGCACCTTCGTCGGGCCGTTGATAGCCATCGGTGCCGGATCGTCCTATCTGTCAGGCTGGAAAATCGAGACAGGCAGCATCATCCTGATCCAGTCCCACTGGAAGGCGGACGAAGCCATGTACAGCGTTGCGTTGAGCAGCCTCAGTCCCGCGAAGATGTCCCAGACCATCAGCGGACTTAAGGTTGGCCAGCGGTATGCCCTCTCTTTTGCCATGGCAGGGAACTCGGACGGCAGCAACAGTGTCAAGCCGCTGACCGTTTCGGCCGGGGATATCTCGGGCAAGTTTACCTTCGACACCGACGGCGCTTCAGAACCGGACATGGCCTGGCAGGACAAAGTGCTGGTATTCGTCGCGGTGTCCGACAAGGTCGTCATCAGCTTCGAAAGCGGCGAAGGCGATCCGTACGGTCCGGTGCTGGACAATATAGCTGTCAGCCCGGCTCCGAAATTCGTTCCGGCTTCGAACACGTTCGTCTTCGGCCCCGGAGGCGAGGACGATGATCTGTTGGGTCCGCCGGAGGACGATGTCGGTCTCACCCCGGTTCCGTTGCCCGCACCGGGGCTTCTGCTGATTGGCGCGCTGGGCGGCCTGGGCGTTGTGCGGTCCCGCCGAAAGGCCTGACGCGAATTCATGCGGGGCGTTTCTGCAAAGGCCCGGATGCTGCGCTGCCGTCCGCGCCTTTGTTCCTTTTCCGTTCTCACTTTCTGGTTGGAGACTTCGCGCCCGGCATACTATCTGTTAACACGCTGATCCGGGGGCAGGCATGGCCGAGCAGACGCATATCGAGGTTCGCGGCGCGCGCGAGCACAACCTCAAGAACATCGATGTCGATATTCCGCGCAACCGGCTGGTGGTGATCACCGGGCTTTCGGGGTCGGGGAAGTCATCGCTGGCATTCGACACGATCTATGCTGAAGGGCAGCGCCGCTATGTCGAGTCGCTCAGCGCCTATGCGCGGCAGTTCCTCGACATGATGGGCAAGCCGGATGTGGACCATATCAGCGGCCTGTCGCCCGCGATCTCCATCGAACAGAAGACGACGTCCAAGAACCCCCGGTCCACCGTCGGCACCGTGACGGAAATCTATGACTATCTGCGGCTGCTGTTCGCGCGCGTCGGCACGCCGTTTTCCCCGACGACCGGCCTGCCGATCACCGCGCAGCAGGTGCAGGACATGGTGGATGGCGTGATGGCGATGCCGGAAGGCACGCGCGCCTATCTGCTGGCCCCCATCGTGCGCGACCGCAAGGGCGAATACCGCAAGGAATTCCTCGACCTGCGCAAGCAGGGCTTCCAGCGGATCAAGGTGAACGGCCAGTTCCACGAGCTGGACGACCCGCCGGTGCTGGACAAGAAGTTCCGCCATGACATCGACGTGGTGGTGGACCGCATCGTGGTGAAGGAAGGGCTG
Organism: uncultured Alphaproteobacteria bacterium; assembly: GCA_963738635.1. Classification (GTDB taxonomy): domain Bacteria; phylum Pseudomonadota; class Alphaproteobacteria; order Rhodobacterales; family Rhodobacteraceae; genus JAOADN01. The sequence goes on from CAVTXE010000013.1 coordinate 248,634, forward strand.
GAGACGCGGCTGGCCGACAGCTTCCGCACGGCGCTGAACCTGGCCGACGGCATCGCCATCGTCGAGACGGCGGTGGAGGAGGGGCAGGAGCCGGTCCGCACGACCTTCAGCGAGAAATTCGCCTGTCCGGTCAGCGGCTTCACGATCCCCGAGATCGAGCCGCGCCTGTTCAGCTTCAACGCGCCCTACGGCGCGTGCCCAGCCTGCGACGGTCTTGGGGTGGAGCTGTTCTTCGACGAACGGCTGATCGTGCCGGACGTCACGCTGAAACTGAAGGACGGCGCGCTGGCGCCGTGGAACAAATCGAAATCGCCCTATTTCATCCAGACCATTGACGCCTTGGCTAAGCATTACGGGTTCGACGCCAAGAAGCCGTGGAAGGACCTGCCCGAAGCCGTCCAGCAGTTGTTCCTGTACGGGTCCGGCGATACCGAGATCGAATTCGTTTTCGACGAGGGCGGGCGCGTCTACAAGGTGTCCCGCGTGTTCGAGGGCGTGATCCCCAACATGGAACGCCGCTACCGCGAGACGGATTCGGCCTGGAGCCGCGAAGAGATGGAGCGGTACCAGAACAACCGCGCCTGCGGCACCTGCCACGGCTACCGCCTGAAACCAGAGGCGCTGGCGGTCAAGATCGCGGGCCTGCATGTCGGTCAGGTGGTCCGCATGTCGATCCGCGAGGCGGCGGCCTGGGTGCAGACGGTTCCCGGTCAGCTGACCAACCAGAAGAACGAGATCGCGCGCGCGATCCTGAAGGAAATCCGCGAACGGCTGGGGTTCCTGAACAATGTCGGCCTCGAATACCTGACGCTGTCGCGCAACGCGGGCACCCTGTCGGGAGGAGAATCGCAGCGCATCCGGCTGGCCAGCCAGATCGGATCGGGTCTGACCGGCGTCCTTTATGTGCTGGACGAACCCAGCATCGGCCTGCACCAGCGCGACAATGACCGGCTGCTCGGCACGCTGAAAAACCTGCGCGACCAGGGCAATACGGTGCTGGTCGTCGAACATGACGAAGAGGCGATCCGCGAGGCGGATTATGTCTTCGACATCGGACCCGGGGCAGGGGTGCATGGCGGACAGGTCGTCAGCCACGGCACGCCCGGCCATGTCGCCGCTGATCCGGCCTCGATCACCGGGCAATATCTGTCCGGCAGCCGTGAAATCGCGGTGCCCAAGGTTCGCCGGAAGGGGACGGGCAAGGCGCTGACGGTGGTCAAGGCGACCGGCAACAACCTGCAGAATGTGACAGTCGATTTCCCCGCGGGGAAATTCATCTGCGTGACCGGCGTGTCAGGCGGCGGAAAATCGACCCTGACAGTCGAGACATTGTACAAGAACGCCGCGATGCGCCTGAACGGCGCGCGCGAGACGCCCGCGCCCTGCGAGACGATCAAGGGGTTCGAGCATTTCGACAAGGTGATCGACATCGACCAGCGGCCCATCGGGCGCACCCCCCGGTCAAACCCTGCCACCTATACCGGGGCCTTCACGCCGATCCGCGACTGGTTCGCGGGGCTCCCCGAGGCCAAGGCGCGCGGTTATCAGGCGGGGCGGTTCAGCTTCAACGTCAAGGGCGGGCGCTGCGAGGCCTGCCAGGGCGACGGCGTCATCAAGATCGAGATGCACTTCCTGCCCGATGTCTACGTCACCTGCGAGACCTGCAAGGGCCACCGCTACAACCGCGAGACGCTGGAAATAAAGTTCAAGGGCAAGAGCATATCCGACGTTCTTGATATGACGGTCGAGGATGCGCAGACCTTCTTCGCTGCCGTCCCGTCCATCCGCGAGAAGATGGATGCGCTGGTCGAGGTCGGCCTCGGGTACATCAAGGTCGGTCAGCAGGCGACGACGCTGTCAGGCGGCGAGGCGCAGCGGGTGAAGCTGTCAAAGGAGCTGTCGAAACGGGCGACGGGCCGGACGCTGTATATCCTGGACGAGCCGACGACGGGCCTGCATTTCGAGGATGTGCGCAAGCTTCTGGAAGTGCTGCATGCGCTGGTCGAACAGGGCAACACAGTCGTGGTGATCGAACACAACCTCGACGTGGTGAAAACCGCCGACTGGGTCATCGACATCGGCCCCGAAGGCGGCGACGGCGGCGGGCAGATCATGGGTGTCGGCACGCCCGAGGACATCGCCGGGATCGCGGGCAGCCATACCGGGCATTACCTCGGCCCGCTGCTCAAGTCGCGGCGGCGGGTCGCGGCGGAGTAGGCTTCAGTTCAGAACCCTGCCGACGATTCCTATGGCTTCGATCACGGTCAGCGTATCCCGGACGACGCGCAGGATCTCGTTGTCAACGCGCACATAGGTGCTGCCATCGTCATATGGGACCAGCCCGTAGCGGTCCCACTGATCGCGTGGAATGAGGATGTAGTCGCCGCCGACGCGGTCCCCCGGCCGCCAATGACCTCCCGACCTGGCCCGGCGGTACGCAAGGCACGGCCTTTTTTGCAAGGCCCGGCGGGCACCCGGCGGGGGCGGCGAGCGCGGGAAGGCTGAACGTACTCATGACAGCGGCGGTCAGGACGATGGTCGCTATGCGGTGCGTCGGGGACATGTCGCGCTCTCCATCTTTGCGCGAACTATGGCCCGTCTCTGTCCCGCGCGCCACGATTGACTATTGTCCGGAAGGCGGTTCGGCGGCGGAGCGCTGACCGGATCGGTCGCTGCGAACCGCTTCGGCTCAGGCCAAACCGTGCTCTGCCGGTATGAAGTCAGGAATTCCAACGCACAGCTTTTTTGGGCGAACCGGTGTCAGGCGGCAGGCTGGCAGGGCCGGTCTTGCCCGACGATTGTTGCGGTTGAGAAGACGATTACAGCCGGATTGCGCCATTCCGCGACGGATCGGAGCGACCTTTCCCGCCTTGCGTGTAAATTCTTCGGGCCTCTTGATTGTGGCGGAAATGCGGTCCAGAAGCGGCAAAACGGGACCGTTTTTCTGTCCCGTCTGTGGCGGTGCGAGAAGGTGTAGAATGTCTGGTTTCATGCGTGGTGCCGCGTCGGCGGCTTTGGTTTCTGTTGTACTGGGGTTGTCCGCGATGGCTGCCACAGCGGCAACGGTGACATGCGGCGGCGTCGCCAGTGCGACGAACCGCGTCTTCTCGCTCGACACGTCGCCTTCGGCAGGCTGCTTTGCGGTCGGGAACGGCAATCTCAGCGGCAGTTCGAACGGGGCCAAGCCCGATCCGCTCTTCGGGCTGCTGACGACGTCGTTCGGAACGGGTTTCTCCCTGATCGACAAGAGCGACAACTCGACCAGCGGTGCCGGTCCGAACGCTCTGACTGCTCTGAGCGGGTCGCTGACCGGCGGTCTGTCGGGAGCGTTCTCGTTCCTGTTGCCTGCGGCACCGGTCGGCAAGATGTGGACGAACATCGTCATCGCTTTCAAGAGCGGCCAGGGCCGGAACATCAACAACGACTGGGCGGCGTTCCTGCTTCCGGCCGGCGTGACCAGCGGATCATGGTCGATCTCGGGCCAGCAGGCCCTGTCCCATGCAAACCTCTATGGCCAGCTTGTCGATGCGCCCGCACCGGTCCCGCTGCCTGCCGCCGGCCTGGTGCTGATCGCAGGTCTGGGTGCGCTGGGCACGGTCCGCCGTCGCCGCAAGGCCTGAACCGTCTAACGACCGATATCGACGTGGCGGCGTCCGGCATTGAATGCCGGGTGCCGCTTTCGCGTTGCGGGAACGGGTTGCCGGCTGATGTGCCCGGCGACCGTCAGTTTGCGATCAATCGGTCTGAAGTCTTCCCGGCCGCAAATGGTCGCTGCCGGGTCACAGTTGCGCCACAGAAGCACGGCTAACCTGACTGAGGTGTCCGGAATGTCGTCCGGACCCCATCAGGACTGGGTAATCAATGTTTGGAATCACAATGCGTGCGGTTCTGATGGGTGCGGCACTTCTGGTGTCTGGCGCATGGTCTGCGGCTTCGGCTTCGACCGTGACGACGAACTGCCCTGGAACAGCCTCGACCGCCGACCGGGAATTCACAGTGACGACGGTCAGCCCCGGCGCGTCCTGCATTGCCTGGGGGCCAGGCAACCTCAACGGCAATCCGAACGGCGGCAACCCCGACCCGCTGTTCGCGATCCTCGGCCCGGGTTTCCAGCTGATCGACATGACAGGGTCGGCACCCGATATCCTGTCGCTGACCGGGGCCGGAACCCGTTCCGGCATGTGGAGCTTTGTTCTGCCCGCAGCGCCTGCGGGCAAGTTGTGGTCCGACATCGTGCTTGCGCTGCGCAGCAGCGTCGCGCAGCTCGATCCGGACTGGGCCGCGTTCGGCCTTCAGAACGGCGTGACCAGCGGCAGCTGGACGATCGCTGCCGGCAGGCAGCCGCTGGCGCAGGCGAATCTCTACGGTCGGCTCGTGGATATTCCGACTGCGGTTCCTTTGCCTGCGGGCGGTCTGATGCTGATCGCGGGCCTTGGCGCGCTGGCGGCGGCGCGTCGGCGCAAGGCGGGCTGATAGCAGGGTCACGAACCGAAAAGGGCGTCACGACCGTGACGCTCTTTCCCGTTTCGTCGCATGCGATGTCCCGACTCGGCGCGTCGCCTGCGGCCTTACTCCATCGGCTTGAAGTTCAGGCTCGCGCCTTCTTTCATCCCGCTCGGCCAGCGCGCGGTGATGGTCTTGGTGCGCGTATAGAACCGGAACCCGTCCGGCCCGTGCTGGTTCAGGTCGCCGAAGCCCGATTTCTTCCAGCCGCCGAAGGTGTGATAGGCCAGAGGCACCGGGATCGGCACGTTGATCCCGATCATCCCGATATTGATCCGGCTCGCGAAGTCGCGCGCCGTGTCGCCGTCGCGGGTGTAGATCGCGGTGCCGTTGCCGTATTCGTGGTCCATCGCATAACCAAGCGCCTCTTCGTAGGTCTTGGCGCGGACGGTGGACAGGACCGGCCCGAAAATCTCTTTCCGGTAGATGTCCATGTCGGTCGTGACATGGTCGAACAGATGCGGGCCGACGAAGAAGCCGTCCTCGTATCCCTGCAGCTTGAACCCGCGCCCATCGACGACCAGCTTCGCGCCCTGCGCGATGCCGCTCTCGATCAATCGCAGGATGTTCGCCTTGGCCGCCGCCGTGACGACCGGGCCGTAGTCGACGTCATTGCCGCCTGTGTAGGGACCGACCTTCAGTTTTTCGATCCGGGGGATCAGCTTGGCGATCAGCGCATCCGCCGTCGCGTCGCCCACCGGCACCGCGACCGATATCGCCATGCAGCGTTCGCCCGCCGCACCATATCCGGCGCCGACCAGCGCGTCCGCGGCCTGATCCATGTCGGCGTCCGGCATGATGATCATGTGGTTCTTGGCCCCGCCGAAGCACTGGGCGCGCTTGCCCGTCGCCGTGGCGCGGGAATAGATGTACTGCGCGATGGGGGTCGATCCGACAAAGCCGACCGCCTGGATCACCGGGCTGTCGAGGATCGCATCGACCAATTCCTTGTCGCCGTTCACGACCTGCAGCACGCCGTCGGGCAGGCCTGCCTCCTGCATCAGTTCGGCCAGCATCAACGGCACGGACGGGTCACGTTCGGACGGCTTCAGGATGAAGGCATTGCCACAGGACAACGCGGGACCCATCTTCCACATCGGGATCATGGCGGGGAAGTTGAAGGGCGTGATGCCCGCGACAACGCCCAGGGCCTGGCGCATCGAATACATGTCGATGCCGGGGCCCGCGGAATCGGTGAACTCGCCCTTGAGAAGATGCGGCGCGCCGATGCAGAACTCGATCACCTCGAGCCCCCGCTGCACGTCGCCTTTGGCATCCGGGATCGTCTTGCCGTGTTCGGATGACAGGGCCTCGGCCAGCTTCTGCATGTCACGGTTCAGAAGATCGACGAAGCGCATCATCACCCGCGCGCGGCGCTGCGGGTTGGTGGCGGCCCATTTCACCTGCGCCTTGGCGGCCTCTGCGACCGCATGGTCCAGTTCGGCCTTGGACGCCAGCGCGACCCGGGCCTGAACTTCGCCCGTCGCGGGGTTGAAGACATCGGCCATGCGGCCCGATGTGCCTGCGACATGCTTGCCGTTGATCCAGTGACCGATCTCTTTCATTGCATCCTCCTTGGTTGGCACGATCTTAGGCTTGCGGAATTGCTGGAAACAGAGGCAAGATTTCAAAAGCATTTTGCAAGAATGCAAGAGGGATGGGTGCGATCGCCTTGGATTGGGATGATCTGCGGATTTTTCTGGCCGTCGCGCGCAGTGAAAGCCTGTCGCGTGCGGGGGCTGCGCTGCGTATCGATCCGGCGACGGTCGGGCGGCGCATCGCGCGTCTGGAGGACCGTCTGGCGGCAAAGCTGTTCACCAAATCGCCGCTGGGTTATGCGCTGACCGATGCGGGACAGCGCCTTGTTCCCCATGCCGAGGCCGCCGAACAGGCAGCGGTGGGGGCGGCGGGCGAGCTGCAGACCGGGGCGGCGGGGCTGTCGGGCACGATCCGCATCGGCGCGCCGGACGGCTGCGCGAACTATCTGCTGCCGCAGGTGACGGCCGGGATCTGCGACGCAAATCCGGGGCTGGAGATTCAGATCGTGGCCCTGCCGCGCGTCTTCAACCTGTCGAAACGCGAAGCCGACATGGCGATTTCCGTCTCGCCGCCGACCGCCGGGCGGCTGTCCGTGCAGAAGATCACGGATTACCGGCTCAGTCTGGCCGCGTCGCAGGGATATATCGACCGGCACGGCACCCTGACCAACCGCGACGATCTGACGGGCCATCGGGTTGTCAGCTACATCCCCGACATGATCTTCGACAAGGAGCTTGACTATCTGGCCGAGCTTGGCCTGACCGCCGCGCCGCTGGCCTCGAATTCGGTCTCGGTCCAGTTCATGTGGGTGCGCGCGGGGGCAGGCATCGGCATCGTGCACGATTTCGCGGTGCCCTCGGCCCCCGATGTCGTCCGGCTGATCCCCGGCCAGTTTTCGCTGACCCGGTCGTTCTGGCTGATCCGCCATGCCGACGACCGGCGGATGGAACGGATGAACCGGATCGCGGTGGCGCTGGTCGAAGGTCTGCGGCGCGAAGTGCAGCGGCTTGAATCCATCGCTTGACAGAAAGGTCGGCGCGGCGCGACGTTCGGAGGCCAAGGGGAAGATGCTTCGGAGGAGGTTCGCGTGATTACGGTTTCACAGATTCTGCGGTCGAAACCCGATACGGGGGTTGTGACGATCAAGGGTGGCGCGACGGTCGCGGCTGCGGCGGAACTGCTGTCATCGATGCGGATCGGCGCGATCATCGTCTCGCAGGACGGCACGCGGCCCGACGGCATCCTGTCGGAACGCGACATCGTACGGGAACTCGGCAAGCGCGGCGGGGTGGTTCTGAATGACAAGGTGTCGCAGCTGATGACGCGCAACCTGGTCGGCTGCGCGCCCGAAGATCACGCCGACACCGTGCTGGAAAAGATGACGGCGGGGCGGTTCCGGCACATGCCGGTGATGAAGGGCGAGCAGATGGTCGGCCTGATTTCCATCGGCGACGTGGTCAAGGCGCGGCTGGCCGAACTGGCGATGGAAAAGGACGCGCTGACCGGCATGATCATGGGGAACTGAGGCCCCAGCCTTAACCGCTTGATTCCGCGCGCAGGATCGGTTTGCCTGTCACGCGGAAGCGATCCGGGGGGACACGTCATGCGCATCGGGCTCTATCCCGGAACCTTCGATCCGGTGACGTTGGGCCATACCGACATCATCCAGCGGGCGATGGTTCTGGTGGACCGGCTGGTGATCGGCGTGGCGATCAACCGCGACAAGGGTCCGCTGTTCTCGCTCGAGGAACGCGTGGCGATGGTCGAGGCGGAGTGTGCGCCGATCATCGCCAAGACGGGCGGCGAGATCGTCGTGCATCCGTTCGAGAACCTGCTGATCGACTGCGCGCGGGATGTGGGGGCAGGGGTCATCATCCGCGGCCTGCGGGCTGTGGCGGATTTCGAGTATGAATTCCAGATGGTCGGCATGAACCGCGCGCTGGATGCCAGCATCGAGACGGCCTTCCTGATGGCCGATGCGCGACGGTCGGCGATTGCGTCCAAGCTGGTGAAGGAAATCGCGCGGCTGGGGGGGACGTGTCGAAATTCGTGCCCCCGGCGGTCAGGACGGCGCTGGTCGAACGGTTTGCAAGGGTCTGAACGGCAAAAGGGCGGCAGGTTTCCCTGCCGCCCCCGTTCCGTCAACTCGTGACGCTTGAAACTCAGTTCCCGTAGACGGCCCGGCGTGCGATGGCGCGTTCCAGTCCGGGATAGACTTCCACGTCTTCGCGGATCATGGGCGAGACGCCCTTCAGCGCCTCGACGGTACGGCGGTATTCGGCATGTTTGCGGACCGAATTCGCAAGGCGGTCAAAAATCGTCATCATCTTGGTCATCCTTTCATCATCTTGCCCCGTCAGGCCCCGTATGGGCAGTGACGGGTCGCGTGGCCGGCTCTCTCAGAACCGGCGGTCACGCTTACGCGCCGTAGACGGCGCCGCGTGCGATGCGTTCTGCGTCGCCGGGGAAAATGTCGAGGTCGAGCGCCACATCAAGCGGCAGGCCCTTGAGTGCGGCGACCGTGCGACGGTAGTCCGCGTGCTTCCGGACGGAAGTTGCGAAGCGGTCGAAGATCGAAGCCATTGTCGTGTTCCTTGTTTCTGCATCGCAGCATTCTCTTCTGCGATGCCGTGAATGTAAGGATCACCAAAGCGCTTGCAAGTCATAGCTAAGTCTATCTGATATGCGTTAGACGCATAGCTAAATCAAAAGGGCGCCCGAAAGCGCCCTTACTCATGCCGCAATGCAGCGTAAGTCAGAAAAGCTTGCCCATCGCGACCGCGACGTCGGACATGCGGTTGGAGAAGCCCCATTCGTTGTCGTACCAGGTCAGGATCGACACGAAGGTGCCGTCCATGACCTTGGTCTGGTCCATGTGGAAGACCGACGAATGCGGGTCGTGGTTGAAGTCCGAGGACACCAGCTTTTCGTTCGTGTAGCCGAGGATGCCCTTCATCCGGCCGTCGGCGGCCTTGCGGATCGTCTCGTTGATCTCGTCCACGCTGGTCGCGCGCCTGGCGATGAACTTCAGGTCGACGACGCTGACGTTCGGTGTCGGCACGCGCATGGCGAAGCCGTCGAGCCTGCCCTTCAGCTCGGGCAGCACCAGACCGACGGCCTTGGCGGCCCCGGTGGACGTCGGGATCATCGACAGGGCGGCGGCGCGGCCCCGGTAGAGGTCCTTGTGCATGGTATCGAGCGTCGGCTGGTCGCCGGTATAGGAGTGGATCGTCGTCATCATGCCCTTTTCGATGCCGATGGCGTCGTTCAGGACCTTGGCGACGGGCGACAGGCAGTTCGTCGTGCAGGATGCGTTCGACACGACGATGTCATTCTTGGTCAGCGTGTCATGGTTCACGCCGTAGACGATGGTCTTGTCCGCGCCGTCGCCGGGGGCGCAGATGAGCACACGCTTCGACCCGTTCTCGAGATGCGCCTGGCATTTTTCCTTTGAGGTGAAGATGCCGGTGCATTCCATGACGATGTCGACATGCTTCCAGGGCAGGTCGGCGGGGTTCTTCAGAGCCGTGACCTGAATCGGTCCGCGCCCGACGTCGATGGTGGTCTCGGTCGTCTTGACGATGCCGGGAAACCGGCCGTGGACGCTGTCATAGCGGATCAGGTGGGCGTTGGTCTCGACCGGACCCAGATCGTTGATGGCGACCACCTCGATGTCCGTCCGTCCGGATTCCACGATGGCGCGCAGCACGTTGCGCCCGATGCGTCCGAACCCGTTGATTGCAACCTTGACCGCCATTGTGGGCCCTCCCGAGGTTAATTCGCTCATTCAAAGCGCTTCGACGCCGCAACCTTCGGAATTCCGAGGCGCGCGTCAACCGCTTATCGCCAGAAGGCGATGAATTCCACCAGCGACAGCATCCCGCGCCCCAGAAACACGGGCAGGATGCCACCGAAGAACAGCCTGTCGGCAACGAAGATCAGGACGATGACCAGGGCCAGCCAGATGGCGATCCGGTTGGTCATCGCCCGCCTTTCCCTGTTGTCTCTGCCACTGTTCGACGCCGGTGGTGGTCAGAGAAGCCCGCGCACCTTTGCGGCGACCGCCTCGGCGGTGATGCCGAATTCGGCATAGAGCCGTTCGGCCGGGGCCGACGCGCCGAACCCGGTCATGCCGACGAACCCCGCCTTTCCCTCGCGCCCGCGTTCGCCCAGCAGGAAACGGTCCCACGGCATCCGCACGGCGGCCTCGACGGCCACGCGCACCGGACCGGCAGGCAGCACGCGCTTGCGATAGGCTTCGGGCTGGGCCGCGAACAGTTCCATGCAAGGCATCGAGACAACGCGCGTGCCGATCCCGTCCGCCTCCAGCAGATCGCGCGCCTTCAGCGCGATCTCGACCTCGGACCCCGACGCCATCAGGATCGCCTTGCGCGGTCCGGTCGCTTCGGCCAGCACATAGCCGCCCTGCGCCGTCAGGTTCCTGGCAGTGTGGACCGTGCGCACCGTCGGCAGGTTCTGACGGCTGAGCGCCAGCACCGACGGCGTCTTGCCGCTGGTCAGGGCCAGTTCCCAGGCCTCTGCCGTCTCGACCACATCCGCCGGACGGAACGTCCAGGTGTTCGGCGTCGCGCGGCAGATCGCCAGATGTTCGACGGGCTGGTGCGTCGGGCCGTCTTCGCCGAGGCCGATGCTGTCATGTGTCATCACATACACCGCCGGCACGCCCATCAGCGCCGACAGCCGCATGGCGCCCCGCGCGTAATCGGTGAAGCACAGGAACGTTCCGCCGTAGGGGCGGACGCCGCCGTGCAGCGCAAGGCCGTTCATCGCCGCCGCCATGCCATGTTCGCGGATCCCGTAGTGGACGTAGCGGCCCTTGCGGTTTTCTGGGTTGAAGACCCCCAGATCCTTGGTCAGCGTCAGGTTCGATCCGGTCAGGTCCGCCGATCCGCCGACCGTTTCGGGCATCACCGCGTTCACTTCGGCCAGCACCATTTCGGATGCCTTGCGCGTCGCCACCTTGGTCCGTTCCGCCGAAGCCTTCGCCTTGACGCCGCGGATCGCCGCCGCCAGCTTCTTCGGTGCGGCAAGGGTCATCTGACGTCCGAACTCGGCCTGCCGCGCTGCGGGGAGGGCGGCCAGACGGGCCTCCCAGTCCTTGCGCGCGGCCGAACCCCGCGCACCGACCTCTTTCCACCACGATGCCACGTCCTTCGGGAATCACGAAGGGCGCGTGGGTCCAGCCGTAGATGCCGCGAACGACCGCGATTTCATCGGGACCGAGCGGTGATCCGTGCGCGTCCTTGCTGTCCTGCTTTTTCGGCGATCCGAATCCGATATGCGTCTTGCAGTCGACCATCACCGGGCGGTCCGACGACTTCGCCTCGGTCAGGGCGCGGTCGATGTCCGCCGGATCATGCCCGTCGCAGTGCAGCACCTTCCAGCCGGCGGCGGCAAAGCGGGCGCGCTGGTCGGTCATGTCCGACAGGCTGACCTTGCCGTCGATGGAAATGCTGTTGTTGTCCCACAGGACGATCAGGTTGCGCAGCTTCTGCATGCCCGCAAGGCCGATCGCCTCGTGGCTGATGCCCTCCATCAGGCAGCCGTCGCCCGCGATGACCCAGGTCCGGTGATCGACGATCTTCGCCCCCCAGCGCGCGCGCATCGATTCCTCGGCGATCGCGAAGCCGACCGCATTGGCGATGCCCTGTCCCAAGCGGCCCTGTCGTCGTCTCGACCCCTGCGACATGGCCGTATTCCGGATGCCCGGCGGTGATCGAGCCCCACTGGCGGAAGTTCTTGACCTGGTCCAGCGTCATGTCCGCATAGCCGGTCAGGTGCAGCAGCGCGTAGATCAGCATCGACCCGTGGCCCGCCGACAGGATGAAGCGGTCGCGGTCGGCCCAGTGCGGGGCGCTTGGCATCGAATTTCAGATGCTTGCCGAACAGCACCGTCGCCACGTCGGCCATGCCCATCGGCATTCCCGGATGGCCGGAATTCGCGGCCTGAACCGCGTCCATGGCCAGCATCCTGATGGCGGCGGCACGGTTCCAGTGATCGGGATGGATCTGGCGAAGTGACGCGATGTCCAATGTCATGTTCCTTCGGCTGAAATCGGCGGGGGTCGCGCGGCTTGATAGCAGCCTGACCCGCAAGATCAAGCGCAGGGGCGTCGCTGCCGCCGCGATAGGGGAAGAAATCCGCTGCTGGATCGGGTTAGACTGGCACTGACAGGGAGTGGTCCGATTCGTCGCCGCGGGGCGGCGCGGTCGGGTCATGGGAAGGCAGGCAGGGGTGCTGCCGGTAACACGGGATCGGGAGAACGGTCGGATGAATGAGCTTTCAGAGTATGAACGCCGCATCGGTGCGGCGCTGGAACGGATCGCTGGCGCGCTGGGGCGGACTGCCGCCTCTCCGGCGGGCGGAGGTCGGGGGAGGACACGGCTGCCTTGCAAGAGGCGCTTGATGCGGAGCGCGCGGCAAACGCCCAGCTGACCGAACGGGTGCGGGCGATCAAGGACAAGCAGGAAACCATGGTCGCGGCGCTGGAGCGGAACGTCGCGCGCCTGACGCAGCAGCTGGACGCGCAGGGGCGCGAGGTGATGCGCCAGAAGCGGCTGAATGCGCAGCTGACCGAAACGAACCGGTCGCTGTCGGACGCGCGGCCGGTCGGGCGTGACGGAGCCGCACCTGCTGAACCGGGCGATGATGACCGAGCTTGAGGCGCTGCGCGCCGCGCGCGCGGCGGACGTGGCCGAGATGGACGAGATCCTGTCCGAACTGAAACCCCTGATCGGCGAGGTGGCGTGATGCCGGAAGTTGCGTATCACCATCGGCGGGCGCGAATTCGACGTGGCCTGCCAGGCGGGCGAGGAACATTTCCTGCGGTCGGCGGCACTGATGCTGGATGCCGAAGCGACTGCGCTGATGGGCCAGATCGGGCGCATACCGGAAATGCGCATGCTGCTGATGTCGGGGCTGATGCTGGCGGACAAGACGGCGGCGCTGGAAGATCAGGTGCGCGCGGCCGAAGAACGGGCCGTCATCGCGGAACGTGCGGTCGAGCGCGCCCGGACGGCCTCGCCCGAGGTTGGGTCGATCACGGCGCTGGTCCAGCATACTCTGGCGCAGATCGCCGAACAGACCGAAGCCCTGGCCGCCGAGGCCGAGGCGCGTCTGGTGGCATGATCCTGCATCGGACGGCAGTTACGATAGGCCTGGCGGTCAGCGCCGGGGCCGCTTTTGCCGCACCAGATGTCGTGACGGCCAGCTATACCTGCGAACGCGGCGTGAGGGTGCCTGTCACCTACGTGAATGCCGCCGAGGGCTCGGTCGCGGTCCTGACGGTCGAAGGCCGCCAGATCACGCTGTTCCAGACCGAAGCTGCGTCCGGTGCCCGCTATGCATGGCCGTCCGGCGGGTCGGGCTATGTCTGGTGGACCAAAGCGGACGAGGCTGATCTGCTGTGGTCAGACGGCGCGTCCGGCGAAGAGACTCCGCTGCTTTCGGACTGCAGAAGCGGATAGCGCTGTGCTGGTCGGCCTCAGCCGCCGGACCCGGACTCGCCCCCGCCCTCTCCGCCGCCTTCGCGGCCACCGTTCCCGAAGATGAACGGTCGGGAATTGCCGCGCAGACCAAAGGCCGCAAGCGGCGCGGGCGCATCCGTGTCGGGCTGCGCCCGGGCCAAAGCCGCCGTCCGGCGGGTCACCCCGGCAATCTGCGGCGGCGCTGCGGCAACCACCTGCATATACGATTGCGACCCCGACAGTGCAGTCCGCACTGCCGGATCGCCCGCATCCAGCGCGCTGAAGGCCGGTCCGGGGCCGGACACAAGTACGGATGGCCGCTTGCCTCCCGATGGTTCGGCCATCACCGGCAGGCGGACGAATGTCAGCGTCCGGAGCCGCGCGACAACATCGCGTGCGGGCGCGTGATGGGCGGCAGCCAGAGGAACCGCATCGACGATCTCGCATGACGCCAGATGCGGTTGGCCGTCGGCGGTGACCCGAAACGCGGTCTCGAACACCTTCAGGACCGCCGGTGCTGCGCCCTGCGCAGCAGGCACGCGCCACGTCGCGGCCAGCAGGTAGTCGCCTGTCCAGCCTGCGGACAGCAGGTCCGCCTGCGGCGCGTCGGCACCCGATGCGATCGCCCACCCCGCAGCGGTCGCGCCGCAGGCCGCGCCGGTCAGAATGGCCGGCAGGTCGGACGCGGCCAGGGCGGCTTCGGGCGCGTCGCCTGTCATGGGCAAGACCTGCAGACCGGCATCGCCCGAGCCGCCCCCAGAAGAGGCCACGGCGAGGAAATGTCCGGTCGGCGATCTGGTCAGTTGCGGGACAGGATCACCGCCTTCGGCCAACGACAGTTCGCGCCCGGAAAAGCGGCCGTAGATGCGCGGATCGCCGGCGATGCGGAACAACTTGCCCCAGCGCAGCACGGTCGCGCCGTCCTGCACGTCCGTGGTCACGAACCCCGGTGCCGATAGCGGCAGGTCCGCCCCTGCAAAGGCGATTTCCGGAAGCAGCTGGTAGACGGGTTCGGACCCGCTGTCGAAGGCCGCTGCCGATGCCGCGACGACCGACAGGCCCAGGGCCAGTGAAAGACGCGGAAGCACCACCTCAGCGCGCATAGCGGACCCCCGGAAATGACGGGTTTCAGTATCTAGAAAGACGTCGCAGTGTCGCATGGACCGCGCCGCAGCGTCAACGCAAAGGGCGGGTCCGCACGATGTTGTGCGAATGCCTGTCCGAGCGGTCTTGCCGGCCCGGACCAGTCGACCGTGGTCAGCCGTTGGCCTGCCGTATCTTCTCGGCGGCGTCCTTGTCATAGGCGACGCCCTTGGCCTCGAACAGCGCGTCCAGTTCGCCCGACAGCGTCATCTCGGTGACGATGTCGCAGCCGCCGACGAATTCGCCCTTCACATACAGCTGCGGGATCGTCGGCCAGTCGCGAGAATCCTTGATGCCGTGCCGGATGTCCGCGTCGGCCAGCACGTTCACATCCTTGAAGTCGACGCCCATGTAGTTCAGCACACCCGCGACGCGGCTGCGAGAACCCGCATTGCGGCATCATCTTGGTGCCCTTCATGAACAGGACAACATCGTTTTTCGTCACGGTGTCGCCGTGATTGTGTCGGCTGCGGTCATGTCTCATCTTTACTCCGGTGCTTTGGTCGTCAGCGCAAGCGCGTGCAGCTCGCCATGCGAGCCGTCCATCTTGCCCTTCAGCGCGGCATAGACCGCTGGTGCTGCTGCACGCGGTTCAGGCCCCTGAAACTCTTCGGCGATCACCGTCGGCCGCGTAGTGATTGCCGTCGCCCGCCAGGTCGGTGACTCGATCTGCGCCTTCGGAAAAGCTGCGCGGATCAGGCGTTCGATGTCATGCGGCTTCCATCGGCCATGCGGCGGGCCGGCGGTCCTGTCTGGTCTTTCGGCTAGAATGTAAGCCACCGCCGCAGCCTGCCCGCAAGGGCCGGAGCCTAAGCCACCGCCTTCGCGAAGGCCGTCCGGTAGAGTGCCGACAGGTCTGCCAGAGCAGCCGACCGATCCGCCCAGACGCACCTGCAGCCCCGCCGAACGTCCCGACAAGCCCGCAGCGGCACCCCCGCCGCCTTCGCCGCCGCAGCCAGCGCGTCCGCCTCGCCGCTCGGCAGGCCACCAGATACCGCGCCTGATCCTCGCCGAAGAGCCGGTCGGTGTGTCCCGCTGCCGAAAGCGTCACGCCGAGCCCCGCGCCGCCAGCGCCATCTCGGCCGCCGCCAGCGCCAGCCCGCCGTCGCGAGGTCTGCGCGGCGCCGCATCAGTCCCCGGCTTGCGCGCAGCACGAATTCGCCCGTTCCGCGCGCTCGGCGGCCAGATCGACCGGCGGCGCGTCGCCCTCCTCCCGCCCGAACATCTCGGCCAGCAGGGCCGACTGCCCGAGATGCCCCGCCGTGACCCCGATCAGCACCGCCGGTCGCCCGCGACCGGCTGCCCCGCGATCATCTCGTCCAGAGCGCCGATCAGGCCGACGCCGCCGATGGTCGGCGTCGGCAGAGATCGCCCGTGCCATCGGTCTCGTTGTAAAGGCTGACGTTCCCCGACACGATCGGCATGTCGAGCGCCCGGCACGCCGCGCCGATGCCCTGCACGCGCCGACAAGCTGCCCCATGATCTCGGGCTGTTCGGGATTGCCGAAGTTCAGGTTGTCGGTCGTGGCAAGCGGTCGCGCACCCGACGCTGATCAGGTTGCGGTACGCCTCGGCGACTGCCTGCCGCCCGCCCACGACCGGGTTCGCCTGCAGTAGCGCGGGCGTCACGTCGGACGTGAAGGCGAGCGCCTTGCCCGTCCCGTGCACCCGCACGACCCCCGCGCCAAGTCCGGGCACGCGCAACGTATCGGCCATGACCTGGCTGTCATACTGCTCCCACACCCAGGCCCTTGTGGGCGTAGGACGGCGAGCCGATCAGCGCCCGCAGTCCGTCCATCGCGTCGATCGCCGGCAACGGACCCAGCGGAGCCGCCGCAGGCGTCGCCACCCAGGGCCGGTCATATTCCGGTGCCGAAGAGGACAGCTTTGACAGCGGCAGGTCCGCTTTCACCTGACCGCCGTGCAGGATCAGAAAGCGGTCCTCGGCAATCGTCTCGCCCACGATGGCGAAATCCAGATCCCACTTGTCGAAGATCGCCCGTGCCACGGCCTCCTTCTCGGGCTGCAGCACCATCAGCATCCGCTCCTGGCATCTCCGACAGCATCATCTCGTAGGCGGTCATCGCGGTTTCGCGCTGCGGCACCGCGTCGAGGTCCAGCCTGATGCCAAGCCCGCCCTTGTCGCCCATTTCGACCGCCGAACAGGTCAGGCCAGCGGCGCCCATGTCCTGGATGGAGATCACCGCGCCCGTCGCCATCAGTTCCAGGCAGGCCTCCATCAGCCGCTTTTCGGTGAAGGGTCGCCGACCTGCACCGTCGGGCGCTTTTCCTCGATGGTGTCGTCGAATTCGGCCGACGCCATGGTCGCGCCGCCGACCCCGTCGCGGCCGGTCTTGGCGCCCGAGATAGACGACCGGCATGCCGACGCCGCTGGCCACCGAATAGAAAATCCCGTCCGCGTCGGCGAGCCCGGCGGCAAAGGCATTGACCAGACAGTTGCCGTTATAGCTGCGGTGGAACCGCACCTCGCCGCCGACCGTCGGCACGCCGAAGGCGTTGCCGTAGCCGCCGACGCCCTCGACCACGCCCTTGACCAGATGGCGCGGTCTTCGGATGCGACGGCGCGCCGAAGGACAGCGCGTTCATCGCCGCAATGGGCCGCGCGCCCATGGTGAAGACGTCGCGCAGGATGCCGCCCACGCCTGTCGCCGCGCCCTGATAGGGCTCGATGTAGGACGGGTGGTTGTGGCTCTCCATCTTGAAGATCACGGCAGCCGCCGTCCGGCCGTCGCCGATATCGACGACGCCCGCATTCTCGCCCGGCCCGCAGATCACCTGCGGGCCGGTGGTCGGCAGCGTCCGCAGCCATTTCTTGGAGGATTTGTAGGAACAGTGCTCGTTCCACATCGCGGAAAAGATGCCGAGTTCCGTGAACGATCGGCTCCCGCCCGATGATCCCCAGCAAGCCGCTGGTACTCGTCGGGCTTCAGCCCGTGCGATGCCACGAGGTCTGGCGTGATCGTCGGTTCCTGCATGGCGCCCCCGGAATCTGGTCGCGGCCCTCATAGGGCATGGCGCGGGGAGGTGGAAGGGCGGGAGGGTAAGTCACCCCCCAGCCAACCCGTCGAGACATCGCTGCGGACAGTCAGGGGTGCGGGGCGCTGACCGTGGACTGCGCCCGCAGCATGGCGATGAAAGCTTCGCGGTCCGCCTTGATGGCCGCGACAACGGGCGGCGGGGCGGCGGTATTCTCGTGCTCGGCCGCCCAGACGACCATTTCGAGCATGACCGGGACGATGGCCCAGCCTTTCTCCGTCAAGGTGTAACGTATCTTGCGCCGATCATCCGGGTCCGGCGCGCCCGTGAGGAGTCCGTGACGGACCAGCCGTGCGAGCCGTTCGGCAAGGACATTGGACGCGATGCGCTCTTCGGATGTCACGAAGGCGCCGAAGTGGCAGGCGCCCTGAAAGACCATGTCGCGAAGGATCAGCAGCGACCATTTGTCGCCGACTATGTCGAGCGTCGTTGCGATCGGGCAGCTGGAGCGGAATGAGACATTGTCGGGCACCGGCAACACCTAGGATTTCAGTTGTGTTTTGCAAGATATCTGATATTCACTTGCGAAATAGAAGAGAAATCGGATGAGGAGGTTTTGCCGTGTTTTCCCATATCCTGTCAGTCCTCGGCTACGTCGTCTGCACATTCGCCGTTCAGGGTACGTCGCACTTCGTCGTCAACAAAGCGCACTACGCCGCCATGCCCCATTTGCGAGCAGAGCCGATCGTGGCGATGGGCATCAGTTCCATGGTCATTCAAGGCGCTGTGCTGACTTTCCTTTACTCCCGGAGCGATCTGGCCGAGCGCGGGCTGACAGGTGCGCTGGTCATGGCCTGGGCGGTCGGTCTGGTGATCGTCAGCTACATCGCCCTTGCCGAATACGGGAAGTACAACCTGACCGGGTTTGCCAGCTGGGCCACAGTCGAAGTCACCGTGGGCGTGATTCAGTTCACCCTGATCGGCATTGCGCTGTGGCTCGCGCATCGGTTTGCCGGTGCGGCTCAGGCCGCCTGAGCCTCCCAGTTCAGCCCGAATGGATGTCCGTCGCCTTCGCGGCGGACTTTTTTCTGTCGGGTCTGTCGAAATCCGCAGCCGCCGTTCGTCCTTGGGTCACGAAACCGATGAACAACAGGGACAGACACATGCCATTCCCCATCACCTCCCTCTATGCGATCCCGATTGCCGTTCTTCTGGTCGGGCTGTCCGTCACGGTCAGCACCAAGCGCGGACACTTCAACGTCGCCCTCGGCGACGGCGGCGTGCCAGCGCTGTCCGAATGGATACGCCGTCACGCGAACCTTGCCGAAAACGCCCCCTTTGTCCTGTTCCTGATGGCTCTGGCCGAGGCGCAAGGGGCGGGTGCGGCGCTGCTTCACGCGACCGGCGTCATCCTGCTGGTCTCGCGCCTGATCCACCCGTTCGGCATCGACTGGGCCGTCCGGCGCATCCCCTGCGCGTGATCGGCGGCGTCGGCACGTCCATCGCCACGCTGATCCCCGTCATCAGCCTTGCCCGCCATTTCCTCGGCTAGGGCGCGGTCCCTTGCCAAAACGGCGCATCCCGCGTCACAACCTGACCCATGAAAGGAAAACCACCATGCAGTACATGCTTCTGATCTACGGTGCCCCCGAGGCCGAGCCCGTCTTCGGAACCGCTGCCTTCGACGATATGATGACAGGCTACAAGGCCTTCAGCGCCCGGCTGGCGGCAGATGGCGTCAAATGGTCCGGCGAGCCCCTGCGAGAGGCGGCAACCGCCACCTCGCTCCGGGTGCGGGGGGGCAAGGTCGAAACCATGGACGGCCCCTTTGCCGAAACCAAGGAACATCTGGGTGGCTACTACCTGATCGAGGTGCCCGACCTTGATGCCGCCCTGCGCTACGCCGCGATGATCCCCTCGGCCACCTATGGCACTGTCGAGGTGCGGCCCGTCATGGACTACGCGGGAACCGGCCTCTGACGATGCCGGGTGCCGCCCCGCAGGCCATCGCCGTCACCCGCGCCATCGAGGCGGTGATGCGCGATGACCGGGGGCGGCTGATCGCGGCGCTGATCGCGCGGCTGCGCGACTTCCAGCTGGCCGAGGACGCTTTGCAGGATGCGGTGATTTCGGCGCTGACGCACTGGGGCCGGTCGGGCCTGCCAGCCTCGCCGCAGGGATGGCTTCTGCGGGTGGCGCTGCGCAAGGCCATCGACCGCCTGCGGGTGCGGACGCGCGACGGGCGCAAGATGACCGAACTGGCCCGTCTCGCGGTTGACGAGGCATCGGATATGGAAACGGAACTGATCGCCGACGAACGCCTGCGCCTGATCTTCACCTGTTGCCACCCGGCGCTGGAGATGAAGTCGCGGGTTGCGCTGACCCTGCGGACGCTGGGTGGCCTGACCACGCCTGAAATTGCGCGGGCGTTTCTTGACGGCGAGGCGACAATGGGCCAGCGCCTGTCCCGCGCCAAGGCCAAGATCGCCGCCGCCGGAATCCCCTTTCGCGTTCCCGACCCCGGGGACTGGCCCGAACGGCTGAATTCGGTGCTGACCGTCGTCTACCTGATTTTCAACGCTGGCTACACTGCGGGCCCCGGCACTCGACCGCGATCTCTGCGAGGAGGCGATCTACCTTGGCCGGACGCTGACCCTGCTGGCACCGGGCGATGCCGAGGTTGCAGGCACGCTTGCGCTGCTGCTGCTGACCCATGCGCGGCGCGCCGCGCGCATCGGGCCGGACGGCGCGACCATTTCTCTGGCCGACCAGGACCGCGACCTGTGGGATCGTCGCATGATTGCCGATGGATTGGCGAACCTCGACGCGGCTGTCGCCCTGCGGTCGCCCGGCCCGTTCCAGATCAAGGCGGCGATTGCCGCGTGCCAGATCGCCGATCCGCCGGACTGGCCCCAGATCGCGGCGCTTTACGCAGGGCTTTATGCGCATGAGCCGACACCTGTCATCCGCCTGAACCACGCCGTCGCCGTGGCCGAGGCGGGTGATCTTGCCGCAGCCCTGACGGCAATCGGCGATCTGGGCGACATTCTGGGCGACTACCAGCCCTATCATGCCGCACGGGCGGAATTCCTTTGCCGCAGCGGCCAGACCCATGCCGCCGCCGAGGCCTATGACCGCGCGATCAACCTTGCCGCGTCCCCGGCTGACGCCGCGTTTCTGATCGGTCGGCGCGACAGGATGCTGCGGCGCGCCATCCACTGACCCCGGTTGCGAACGCCGCCTCGCCACGGCCAACAAAGAGGCAGATATGACATGGTCTGCCGCCGTCGGGCCGGTCCGGAGCCGCGCAGCGGTCGCAGGCCGGATTTCGCCGCAGCGAAGGCGGCGCGGAACCGATCTCTCCAGTCCGGGTTGACATGCCACAGGCGCCGAATGAGGGCGCGCAATAGGAGTTTCACGATGTCAAAAGTACGCAACGTTCTTCTGTCCGCAGCCGCAGCCGCGATGATCGGCTCGCCGATCCTGGCGATGGAGCTTTCCGCCGATGCCATGCTCGGCGCGACGCCGGAAGACATGACGGTCGTCAAAATGGCCGAAGACAGCGGCTTCATCAACAATGAAGTCGTGACCAAGGACCAGAAGGTCGTCGGTCTTGTCAAAGGCGTCGAGATCGGTGCCGACGGCGCCCAGCGCATCTTCGTTGAGCTGGCCAGCGATGTCGCGGCGAAGAGCAGCGTCAAGAGCTTCACCGTGACCGTCCCCAGGGACACCACGGCGGACGGCGCGCTGACGCTCGCCTGGACCGAGCAGGAGCTGTTCAAGGCGCTCAGCAGCAATCTTGAAGCGTCGGGCGGCTGACGCCCCAATCGCTGCATCAACGGGAAGGCCCGGCATCCAAGTGCCGGGCTTTTGCGTCCGCTGGGACATCTGCGTGGCAGACCCTGTCAATTCCGCAAAAAAAGGCCGAGACGAATCTCGGCCCAAGTCCAACAGGGAGGTAGAGGGCTGCGGGAATTGCTTCCACCGTAACCCTCACGCCTGAAATATGTGCGCACCACCGTTGCTTCAAGCCAAATCATGCCGCAGGTGCAACATAGCCGAAATGCGTTGCGAACATGTCTCAGTGCAGCTTCAGGTTGTGCCTTCCGGCGCCTGCCGCTTGCGGTAGGACATGATCTCGTCGGTCACGAATTCGCGGAACGCCGCTATCCTTTTCGATTGCCGCAGCTCTTCCGGATAGGCAAGGAAAACCGGCACTTCCGCGGATTCCACATCCGGCAGAACGCGGACGAGATCGGGAAAATCCTCGGTCACGTAGTCGGGCAGGACGCCGATGCCCAGATCGGCCAGAACCGCCTGCAGCACGCCGAAATAGTTGTTCACCGTCAGCGTCGACGGAATGTCGTAGCTCATCAGGCTCTGCACCAGCATCGCGCCCGCCGCCACCTGCGGGGTGGACGGATTCTGGCACATCAGGCGGTGGCTCGCGATGTCCGACAACCGCGCCGGCGTTCCACGTTCAGCCAGATAGGCGGGCGTCGCGTAAAGCCGCATCCGGATGTTCATCAGCCGTCGCCGGATCAGGTCTGCCTGTGACGGCTCCTTCATCCGGATCGCCACGTCCGCCTCGCGCATCGGCAGGTCCAGCACCCGTTCCTCGAGCATCAGGTCGATCTTGAGGTCGGGATAGCGTTCGTACAGTTTCGGCAGGCGCGGGGCCAGCCAAAGCGTGCCGAAGCCCGTCGTGGTGGTGACGCGCAACTCGCCGAAAACCTCTTCCTCGCTGTCGCGGATGCGGGCGGACGCGGTTTCCAGCCGCCGGTTCATGCTCGACGTCGCCTCGAACAGCAGTTCGCCCTGTTCGGTCAGGATCAGCCCGCGCGCATGGCGGTGGAACAGCGTGGCGCTCAGGCTGTCCTCCAGCGCGCGGATCTGACGGCTGACGGCCGACTGCGACAGACGCAGCGTCTCGCCCGCATGGGTCAGGCTTCCCGCCGCCGCGACGGCGTGGAAGATGCGCAGCTTGTCCCAGTCCATCATTGCGGCAGTCCCGTCAGTTTTGTCGCATCAGCATTGCAGCCGATACATAGGTAGCACATCGGGCGCAAGAAAGTCCCCCGGCAGCGGGTTGTTTCCTGTCGCGTCATGGTCCTGTCATCAGTCTTTGCCAAAAAGGCGCAAAGCCGGGTATCGCGGCGCGGCAGCATCCGCGCCGATGGCAAAGGGACCGGGCCGCATGAAACGCAGCATCGCGCGCGACATCAGCTATGCGTCATCCGTAGGCTCTCGCGGCGGGCGCGCGATGGTGCGGGTAGTCGAGAATGTGACCGGAAGGGTGGGCCTGATCCGGCGCGCGAAAGGCTATGAAGACGAAGTCGCGCGAGGTCGGGATTTCTGGCAGGTCATCACCGAACGCTACGGCCTGACGCTGGAAGTGGCCGGCGGGTCGCTGGCGGAGATTCCCGCGAACGGACCGCTGATCCTGATCGCGAACCATCCCTACGGCATTCTCGACGGGCTGATGATGGGCCATATCCTGTCGCAGCTGCGCGGCGATTTCCGCATCCTTGCAAATTCGGTGTTCCGCCGCGCGCGCGAGTCTGGACCGCGTGATCCTTCCGGTGTCGTGGGACGAGACGCGCGAGGCGGTCGAGATGAACCTGCAGCACGCGCGCATCGGCACTGGCGTTCCTGGCCGAAGGAGGTGCCATCGGCGTGTTTCCGGGCGGCACCGTTTCGACCTCGGCGCGCCCCTTCGGTCAGCCGATGGATCCCGTGTGGCGGAACTTCACTGCCAAGATGATCGCGAAGTCCGACGCCGCCGTGGTGCCGGTCTTCTTCGATGGCCACAACTCGCGTCTGTTCCAGGTCGCCAGTCATCTGCATTCGACACTGCGTCTTGCGCTTCTGATCAAGGAATTCCGGTCGCGGATCGACGAACCGGTGCGCGATCGTCGTCGGCAACCCGATCCCCGGGCCGAACTGGACGCCCGCCGGACCGACCCCAAAGCGATGATGGATTTCCTGCGCCGCTCGACGTATGACTTGTCGTCGACGCCCTTGGGGGCGTCCGGCTACGGCTTTGAGTTTGAAGAGAAATACCGGGCGTAGGTCGTGGCCCGTGAAAGGGGCGGCATGGCGGTCGGGGTCTTCGATTCGGGGTTGGGCGGGCTGACGGTTCTGGATGCGCTGCTGCGCAAGCTGCCGGACGTGCCCTTTGTCTATTACGGCGACAACGCGCATACGCCCTACGGCGTGCGCGATGCCGAAGACATCTTCGACCTGACCTGCGCGGGTGTCGAACGGCTCTGGGCCGAGGGCTGCGATCTGGTGATCCTGGCCTGCAACACCGCCAGCGCCGCCGCGCTGAAGCGGATGCAGGAAAGCTGGGTGCCGGCCGACAAGCGGGTGCTGGGCGTCTTCGTCCCGATGATCGAGGCGCTGACGGAACGTCAATGGGGCGACAACTCGCCCCCGCGCGAGGTGGCGGTCAAGCATGTGGCGCTGTTTGCCACGCCGGCGACGGTCGCCAGCCGCGCCTTCCAGCGCGAACTGGCGTTCCGCGCCATCGGTGTGGATGTCGAGGCGCAGCCCTGCGGCGGCGTGGTGGACGCGATCGAGCAGGGGGACGAGATTCTGGCCGAGGCGCTGGTGCGCAGCCATGTCGAGGCCCTGAAGCGCCGGATGCCGCATCCGCAGGCGGCGGTGCTGGGCTGCACGCATTATCCGTTGGTCGAGGCTGTGTTCCGGGCGGCGCTGGGGCCGGGGGTCAAGGTCTATTCCCAGCCGTCACTGGTGGCCGACAGTCTGGCGGATTACCTGAAACGGCGGCCGGAAATGGCGGGTCCGGGCAAGGTCTCGCGGTTCCTGACAACGGGCGATCCGGGATACGTGTCGTCGAAGGCGACCCAGTTCATGCGGCGGGGGATTGCGTTCGAGGCGGCGTGACCATCACCCCGCCCACACCCGCCAGCCATAAATCACCGTCATCAGCGTCCCGATCCCGATGATCCCGGCCCGGACCGCCGCCGCAGGCAGCACCGCGATCAGCCTGCCGCCCAGCAGCCCCCCCGCGATGGCCCCCGTCAGCATCACCAGCGTCTCGGGCCAGGAAATCAGCCCCCGCGCGACAAAGATGACAACCGCCGTCAGGTTCGCCACGGTCGAGGTCAGGTTCTTCAGCGCGTTTGCCGACCGCAGGTCCTCGCGCCCGGTGATCGCCAGCACCGCCATCAGCATCACGCCCAGCCCCGCGCCGAAGTAGCCGCCATAGGCAGCGGCGGGAAAGACCAGCAGGGTGCGCAGGCCGGGTGACCCGGCGGCGAGGCCCTTCACCGCCGCCTGTATCCGCTTGCCAAAGGCGAAGATCAGCGTGGCGAAGCCGATCAGCAGGGGCACCAGCGTCTCGAACACGCTTTCCGGCGTGACCATCAGCAGCACCGCGCCCACCGCGCCGCCGACCAGCGCCGAGGCCAGCACCGTCCCCAGCGCCGCCGAAAACCCCGGCAGCCGCGACCGGTCCGACAGGGCCGCGACCAGCGCGCCAGGCAGGACCGCCAGCGAATTCGACGCATTGGCCGTGATTGCGGGCAGGCCAGCGGCCAGCATCGCGGGAAACGTCACCAGCGTCGCGCCGCCCGCGATGGCATTCGCCGTGCCGCCGACGATACCTGCGCCGAACAGCAGCGCCGCGATGCCGTAATCCATGCCCGTCCCCCGTTTGCCTCGGCCTAGAATATTCCGGGCCGGCAGGGAAGTGTCGAACGCTCCGCCCGCCATACGCGGCATCCGCTCTTCGCTGGCATGTGATCGCGCCTGCGATACGTCGCATTGTCCCGCAGGCGGCTTTCCCCTAAACAGCCCCGGACCGATCACGGAAGCCAGACCATGACCCAGTCCATCGCGATCCTCGGTGCCTCGGGCTATACCGGCGCTGACCTCGTGCGCCTGATCGCCACCCATCCGACGATGCGGGTCGTGGCGCTGTCGGGCGACCGCAAGGCGGGCATGGCGATGGCTGAGGTTTTCCCGCATCTGGCGCATCTGGACCTGCCGGTGCTGACGCGGATCGAAGAGATCGATTTCGGCACGCGTCGACCTGGCGTTCTGCGCGCTGCCGCATGCGACATCGCAGAGCGTCATCAAGGACTTGCCGGGTGATCTGAAGGTCGTCGACCTCTGCGCGGACTTCCGGCTGCGCGACCCGCCGGACTATGAGAAATGGTATGGCAAGCCGCATGACGCGGTCGATCTGCAGAAGACGGCGGTCTACGGCCTGACCGAATTCTACCGCGACGACATCGCTGCCGCGCGGCTGGTCGCGGGCACCGGATGCAACGCGGCTGCCGGACAGTTCGCGATCCGGCCTCTGATCGAGGCGGGTGTCATCGACCTGGACGAGATCGTGATCGATCTGAAGGCAGGCGTGTCGGGCGCGGGACGCAGCCTGAAGGAAAACCTGCTTCACGCGGAGTTGTCGCGGCGGGACGATCCCGTATTCCGCAGGCGGCAAGCACCGGCACCTCGGCGAATTCGATCAGGAATTCAGCAAGGTAGCGGGCCGTCCGGTGCACGTCCAGTTCACCCCGCATCTGATGCCGTTCAACCGGGGAATCCTGGTTACGGTCTATGTTCGCGGCGATCCTGCCGGCGATTCACAATGCGCTGGCTGCGCGTTACGCGGACGAAGCGTTCCTGCATGTTCTGCCGTTCGGGCAGCTGCCTTCGTCGAAGTCGGTCGTGCGGGTCGAACTTCGTGCATCTGGGGGTCACCGGCGACCGGCTTCCGGGCCGGGCCATCGTGGTCGCGGTGCTGGACAACCTGACCAAGGGGTCGTCGGGGCAGGCGATCCAGAACGCGAACCTGATGCTGGGCCTGGACGAAACGGCGGGTCTGATGCTGGCCCCGACCTTCCCGTGAAACATCCGGAAGATCGGATAACATCTTGCGGGGACTGAAGAAACAGCGCCGAATCCAGATCATCGCGCTGGCAGCGGCGGCGTTGATCATGTCGACGGCGCTGATCGGCTACGCGATGCGGGACGGGATCAACTACTTTCGGTCGCCGACGCAGGTTGTTTCCGAAGACGCCGGACACATCCGAGGTTTTCCGGATCGGCGGTCTGGTCGAGGACGGCAGCCTGACGCGCGGGCAGGGCGAGACGGTGACGTTCCGCGTGACGGACACCGCCGCCAGCGTCCCGGTCAGCTATACCGGCGTGCTGCCGGATCTATTTGCCGAAGGTCAGGGCATGATCGCGCTGGGGCGGATGCAGGAGGGGACCTTCATGGCGACCGAGGTTCTGGCGAAGCACGACGAGACCTACATGCCGAAGGAGGTCATCGACGCGCTGAAGGAACAGGGCGTCTTTGTCGATCCGAAGGCACCATCGGACGCTGCCCCAGCGACGAATTAACGATTCCTGCGCAGGTTTCCCTGGTCCGCACCGGGGAATGCCATGCCAAGCGTCGAAGCCATTGCCAAAGCCATCGTCGACCGTGAAGGCGGGTTCGTGAATGACCCCGACGATCCCGGCGGGGCCACGAAATTCGGCGTGACCATCGGCACGATGCGCCGTCTGGGGATCGATCTGACCGGTGACGGGCAGGTTTCTGTCGCCGACGTGCGCCGCCTGACCCGTGAAAAGGCCACCGAAATCTATGTCGAACACTATTTCCGCCGTCCGCGGATCGACCAGTTGCCCGAAGCCGTGCAGCCCTCGGTCTTTGACATGTATGTCAACGCGGGCGGCAATGCGGTGAAGATACTGCAGCGCCTGCTGATCGAGATGGGTCATGACCTTGATGCGGACGGGGCCATCGGCCCGCAGACGATCCGCGCGGCAGCCGAGGCGCAGGATGCGGCGCCGGGCCTGTTGGCTGATGCCTACGGCATCGCGCGGCGGAACTACTATTACGCGCTGGGTGACGAACGACCGCAAAGCCGGAAATACGCGCGGCGGAAGGACAGCGGCAAGGGCGGCTGGATCACCCGGGCCGAGGAATTCATCACTCCGCGCTTTCACCTTACGGACGCGCAGCACCGCGCGCGGGTGGCGAAATGGGTCTGATCGGGCGTGTTCTGGGCGGCGGCGCGACCGCGACGGCGGTCGGGACGGCGGTCACCAGCGTGGCCGAAGTCTTCACTCCGAACGCGACAAAAAAGATGCTGGCGGCGCAAGAGGCCTACTTGGCCTCGCTGGACGAGTTCGGGGAAGAGTTCAAATACGTCCGCACCGGCTGGTTCGACCGGTTCGTGAACGGGCTGAACCGGATGCCGCGCCCGATGCTGGCTCTGGGGACGCTGGGCCTGTTTGTCTACGCGATGATCGATCCGGCCAGCTTTTCCGAACGCATGGTGGGGCTGGGTTACGTGCCCGACCCGCTCTGGTGGCTGCTGGGGGCCATCGTCAGCTTCTATTTCGGCGCACGCGAGGCGCACTATTTCCGCGTCAAGGGTGCGCGGGGGCAGATGACGCGCCCCACGACCGAAGATCAGGCGGCCGAGGGTTCGTCCGACGATAACCCGGCTCTCGAAGAGTGGCGCGCCGGGCAGGGGGGGTAAGGCTGCAGATCAGCCGCGTGCCAGAAGGGCGTCGATTTCGGCGCGTGACGGCATCGACGGCGCTGTCCCCGCCCGTGTGACGCTGATCGACGCCGTGGCACAGCCGAAGCGGACCGCCTCGACCGGGTCGCGCCCTTCGGCCAGTGCCACCGCGAAGCCGCCGTTGAAGGCATCGCCCGCGCCCGTCGTCTCGACCACCGGACCGGCCTTGAAGACCGGCACATGGACTGACCGCGTCCTGTCGCGGAACAGCGCGCCCTTGTCGCCCAGCGTGATGATGGCGGCCCCGACGCCGCGCGTCATCAGCGCGTCGGCGGACTTCTCCGCCTCGGCCAGCGTCCCGACCGGCAGCCCGGTCAGCGCCTCTGCCTCGGTCTCGTTCGGCGTGACGTAGTCGCAGAGCGCCAGCATCTGGTCCGTCAGCGGGGCGGCGGGGGCGGGGTTCAGGATGGTCGTCGCCCCGCCCGCGCGGGCGATCTGCAAGCGCGCGCAGGGCGGCGGGCATCGGCTGTTCCAGCTGGGTGATGAACACCTTCGCCCCGCCGATCAGCGCCGCCTGCGCCTCGATATCCGCCACCGAAATCCGCGCGGCGGCACCGGGCGAGATGATGATGGCGTTGTTGCCGGTCGCGTCCTCGATGAAGATGTAGGCCGCCCCCGTGTAGCTGTCGGGGTCGTCGGTGATGACGGGCTTCACCCCCGCCCTGGCCCAGGTCGCGCGCGCCATGTCGGCGAACGCATCGGTCCCCAGCCGGCTGACGAAGGAAACGTCGCCCCCGGCCATCCCAGCCGCCACCGCCTGATTGCTGCCCTTGCCGCCCGGACCCAGCACGAAGCTGCGGCCCATGATCGTCTCGCCGATCTTCGGCTGGCGTTCGGCGCGATAGGCGGTGTCGGCCACGAAGACGCCGAGGATCACGATCCGGCTCACTTCATGCCTCCGGCGGGATCACGCCCTTGCGGAACATGAAGCACCCGTAGAACCGCCGCTCGCCCGTCTGGATCACCGCATAGGCTTGTCGCGCCATGTCGTAGAAGGCAAACCGCTCGATCCCGATCATCGGGCGCGGCTTGCCCTCGGCGCGGTCGATCATCGCCTGCACCTCGGCCTGCACAGGCGGGATTTCATGCGGATGGCCCACAACCTCCATCCGCCCGGCAAAGTCATCGACAAAGGTGTCCAGCGGCAGGACCGACAGCACCGCGTCCGCCGCCTCGGCGCAGGTCAGGTTGTCCATCCGCAGCAACCGGCCCGTGACCGTCGCGCGCGCGATGCTGTCGGCGGGAAAGTTGGTGTCCGCAACGATCAGCACGTCGCCGTGCCCCATGGCGCGCAGCGCATGCAGCACATCCGCATTCAGGCGGTTGTCCAGCCCCTTCAGCATCTCCGTCCTCCCAGACAAAGGCACAGCGCCCGGCATTTCGTCCCAGACTGGACGCGGCGGCGTGCCGGGGTCAAGGCCACAGCCTGCGGATTTCAGCGGCAATCGCATGCCCGAGGGCCAGATGCGTTCTTGCATCGTAGTGGATGCCGTCCAGCGGATCGACGGCGATGACCGATCCCGCGTCGAAGAAGGCTGCGCCCTGCCGCTCCGCTTCGGCCATGATCGCATCGGCAAGGCCCAGTGACTTGGCCGCGCCGCCGGCGAACATTGCGGCGAGGGTTCCCACTTCGAGTATGGGCGGCGGGGCGACAACAAGGATTGCCGGGGCACCGCCGCCGGGACCGGCCTGCGATGCGCGGATGAGTTGGGCGATCTTGCCCAGCGACAGGGCGATGTCGCCTGCTGTCACGCTGAAGCGCGCCTTCAGGTCGTTGGTGCCGAGCTTGACGACGACAAGGTCCAGCGGGGCATGCGATTCAAGCAGGGCGGGCAGCACGGCGATGCCGTTCTTCCATGCGCCCTCGATCGGGTCGTCATGGACGGTGGTCCGGCCCGGATGACCCTCTTCGGTCACATGCCAACCGGGGGACAACACGGACGCGAGGACGCCCGGCCAGCGCTCGTCCCGCGCCAGCCTGCGGCCGTCATCGAGATCGGCCATGGCGAGGGTGCCATGTGTATTGGAATCGCCGAAGCAGAGCACCGTCCGCGTCATGTGCAGCCGTTCCTTCCTTCTTGCTTCAGGCCTTGCGCCTGCGACCGGGCTTTGCCCTTTCGTGCCGCAGCTTGCCGTACTGGGCTGCGATCGTCTCCAGATCGAAGGTCGCGCGCAGGTCGGCCTCGTCATAGCCCAGCGTCACTGCAAGCCCGATGGCGGCCTCGGCCAGATCCGGATGGGTCAGTCTCAGGTCGCCGTCGAGTTTCTTCTGGTAGCGGTCAAAGGGCTGGGTCGGGATCGGCGGCAGGCTTTGCCCCGCCAGACTTTCGGCCACATCCTGGACGCCGGATGCTTCGCCGCCATAGACATCCTCGAACCGGACAAGGCCGAGTGACCCGGCCCTTTCGCGCTGCTCGTGCAGGAACGCGTTGACCTCGATCCAGTGCAGCAGGCATTTCTCGAAGGGCGAAAAGCCCGCGTAATCCGCGCGGAATTCGCTGTGCAGAATGCCCGGATCGGTCCCGTAGATCAGCGCATGGCGCGCAAGGCCTTTGCCTGCGCCCGCGAACAGCCCGTGGGTCAGAAGCGAGGCGGCGGTCGCAAACGGGTTGCGCACGATATGCAGAAACCGCAGCCGGTCGCCGAAACGCGTTTCCAGATAGGGAACCCAGGCATAGGTCGGCCAGCCGGTGTCGATGTAGGTGCGGCCGTCGGCAAGCAGATCCTCGATCTGGATCAGCTTGCGCTGCAACGGCACGCTGCCGCCCAGCACGCGCAGGACCTGCGCCGGTCTGCGGAAGATCTTGCGCGGAAGATAGGCGGCCCCGATCGGCTCATGCTCGACCAGCGCGTCGGGAAGCGCGTCGGCAAGAACCTTGGCCAGAAACTGCGTCGAGCAGCGCCCGGTTGACAGCGCAAAGACGGCATTCGCCATAGGTATCGGTCCTGTCTGCCTGTTCCGCCGTCCCGGCCCTGTCGCGGCAGGGTCCGCAGAGCGATCTTCCCGTGCGCCGCCACCCTTGTCGCGCTGGTCCCGCGCGCAAGTCAAGCATGGCAGGCCCGGTCGCGTTGCGGGCGCTTGGACCTGTGGCGGTTTGCTCCTACCATGCGGACCGGAAACGGGGGACCAGCGTGAGCATCGCAAAGCGGCAGCGGGAAAGGTCCGGGCGCGGGATCACCTTTACAGAGCTTGGCTTCGGCGCGGCCCCGCTTGGAAACCTTATGCGCGCGATCAGCGATGCGGATGCCGACGCCGTCCTGCAAAGTGCATGGGACAGCGGGCTGCGTTACTTCGATACCGCGCCTCTCTACGGCCTTGGCCTGTCCGAGACACGGCTGAACCGCTTCCTGCGTGGCAAGCGCAGGGATGACTATGTCCTGTCGACCAAGATCGGGCGCCTGTTCCGCGCGACAACGCCCGAAAAGCGGGACGGGCGGACAAAATGGATTGACGTGCCGAGCCGCAACGAGAGTTACGACTACAGCCATGACGGCACATTGCGCAGCCTTGAATTCTCGCTGGAACGGCTGGGGATCGACCGGGTCGATATCCTGTATGCCCATGATCTCGACCTGTTCAATCACGGGCGGAAGGACGCGCTGGATGCGCGGCTGGACGAGTTCATGGCGGGCGGCTACCGGGCGCTGCAGCGGCTGCGCGAAGAAGGCGTGATCCGGGCCTTTGGCGCGGGGCTGAACGAATGGCAGCCCTGCCAGTGGCTCGCGGAGCGGGGGGATTTCGACCTGTTCCTGCTGGCCGGGCGCTATACGCTGCTGGAGCAGGAGCCGCTCGATAGCTTCTTTCCCCTCTGCGCCGCGCGGGGCATCGGGATCGTTATCGGCGGGCCCTATAATTCCGGCATTCTGGCCACCGGCCCGGTGCCGGGGGCGATGTTCAACTACAGCCCCGTCCCGCCGGAGGTGATGGAGAAGGCGCGCAGGATCGCCGGTATCTGTGACCGCCATGGCGTCCGGCTGATCGACGCGGCGCTGCGTTTTCCGCTGCAGCACCCGGTCGTGATGTCGGTCATACCGGGGGCGCAGCGGAATTCCGAACTCGACAGCGCGATTCGCGCGGTACAGGCGGCGATCCCGCCTGCGCTTTGGTCCGACCTGAAATCCGCAGGCCTGCTGAGGCCTGACGCACCCACCGGGAACCTGACATGATCAAGGTTGACGCGCATCAGCACTACTGGAACCCGGGTCGCGGGGACTACGGCTGGATGCCGAAGGGCGATCCGGTGCTGGACCGGACCTACGGACCCGCCGATCTTGCCCCTGCGCTGGCGGCGGCGGGCATCGCGCGGACGGTGCTGGTGCAGGCCGCCCCGACGGTCGAGGAAACCGAATACATGCTGGGTCTGGCCGATGCGACGCCCTCGGTTGCGGCCGTCGTGGGCTGGGTGGACTTCGAGGACCGGGACCACCGCGAGGTTCTGGCGCGGCTGGCGGGTCACCCGAAGTTCCGGGGTGTGCGCCCGATGATCCA
The DNA here is from genome assembly GCA_963738635.1 of uncultured Alphaproteobacteria bacterium. Lineage (GTDB taxonomy): Bacteria > Pseudomonadota > Alphaproteobacteria > Rhodobacterales > Rhodobacteraceae > JAOADN01. The sequence goes on from CAVTXE010000013.1 coordinate 281,360, forward strand.
GGATATTCCCGATGATGACTGGATGCTGCGGGCCGACGTTCAATGGGGGTTCGAGACAGTGGAGGAGTTCGGGCTGACCTTCGACATGCTGGGGTTTCCGCGCCACTTGCCGAATGCGCTGACGATCCTGAAACGCTATCCCGACCTGCGGGCGGTCATCGACCACTGCATGAAGCCGCAGTTGCGCGAGAACAGCGCCGACGGATTCCGGCGCTGGGCCGACGGCATGGCGCGGATCGCGGGCGAGAAGGGGGCGTTCTGCAAGCTGTCGGCGCTGATCACAGAAGACGGGCCGGGCTGGTCGGTGGACCGGCTACGGCCCTACGCGGATCATGTGCTGAAGGTCTTTGGGCCAGGCCGTGTGATGTGGGGGTCGGACTGGCCGGTCTGCCGGTTGCGGGCAGAGTACGGTGCGTGGCATTCGGCTGCGGAGGAACTGACCGCTGGCCTGTCGGAGGCGGATCGCGCGCAGGTATTCGGCGGGACGGCGGCGCGGTTCTACGGGATCGCGTGAGACGGCCCGTCAGGCGGGCGTCAGGTGCCGTGCGGCCTCGGATCGCGCGAAGGGTTTCAGGCGGTGTCCGTGCGCATCGAGCCAAGCCCTTGTCCGGTCGGGATCATGCCGCGACAGGTCGCGCAGCCACCAGGCGATGGCTTTCTGGATGAACCATTCGCGGTCGTCCGCCATGTCGGCGGCCCAGCCCAGCACCCGGTCGCGGATCGCCAGATCGCCGGGTTTCGGGTGGTTCTGCTTGGTCCAGGGCAGGGTTATGACAAGGGCGGCGCGGCGGACCCAGAAGCTGTCTGGCTGTGTCCAGCCCTCGACCTCGTCAATCCGCGACGGGTCCGCCTCCAGCCGCCTGCGCCCCGCATCGCAGGCATGGTCGGCCAGCGCCCAGGCGTCGAACTGCGGGCACCCAGGACGCGATCAGACGCCAGACCGCCTCGTCATCCCTGATCCGCGCCTGCGTCAGCAGCTTCGCCGCCGCCACCCGCGCCTCGTGGATGTCGGTCCGCCAGAGCGCTTCGGCCAGCGCGACGCGGCCCGCCACGTCGAGCCCGGCGCGCCAGCGGGTCGCCATGTCGGTGATGACCGGAACCTGCACGCCGAGATATTCGCGCGGGGCCTTGTGATAGGCGGCCATCGCCAGCGGCGTCGTCGGGGCTGCCCGCCGCCCGCAGTTCAGCCAGCGCGGCGTCGGGCGTCATTCCCCGGTACCGGTCGGGAAGCCGTCGATGGTCACGCGGTTCTTCTCGGCCCGGTAGGCGCGGATGCCTTCGGGGCCTTTCTGCGCCGCCCAGTCGCGCAGCACGGTGCGTTCGCGCGGGTTGTCCATCAGCGGCACGGCATAGCCGCAGGAGGACTGGACCAGATCGACCGCCAGATCGAAGACCTGCCGCGCCCCGGCGTCGCTCGGGAAAAGCGCGTTCAGGCCGTCCCAATCCGGCATCGCCCGAGCGTGATGGTCCGCGCCGTCGCCGTAGGCCCGCAGGATGATCGGGCGGGTGTCGAAGGAACACCACATCAGCGTCATGCGCGGATCGAGGCCAGATGCCCCGCCGTCTCGTTGCCCGACCCGGTGACATTGAGCCAGACGATGCCGGTTCGGCCCCAGACGCGCAGGCTGTCCATGCCCTTGGGCGAGACGTTGACGCGGCCCGGGCGGCGGCGGTGGCCGTGAAGAAGACGTGCTGGCCCTCGATGAAGGCGCGGTGGTCGTCACTTATTACGGGGAACTGCTTGGCCATTCACTCCACCGTCACCGATTTCGCCAGGTTGCGCGGCTGGTCCACGTCGGTGCCCTTTGGCGATGGCGGTGTGATAGGCCAGCAGCTGCGCCGGGACGGCGTAGAGGATCGGCGCGAACAGGGGCGCGACCGTCGGCATGGTCAGGGTGCGCCAGGCGCCGTCGCCTGCCTCGGTCCGCGCCCTTGCGCATCGGTGATCAGCAGCACCTTGCCGTGCCGCGCCATGACTTCCTGCATGTTGCGAGACGGTCTTGTCGAACAGCGCGTCGGACGGGGCCATGACGACCACCGGCACCATCCGCGTCGATCAGCGCGATGGGGCCGTGCTTCAGTTCGCCTGATGCATAACCTTCGGCATGGATATAGCTGATTTCCTTCAGCTTCAGCGCGCCTTCCAGCGCCAGCGGGAACATCGCGCCGCGCCCCAGGAACAGCACGTCCTGCGCCTCGGCGAGCTCATCGGCCAGCTCGGCGATCGTCGTCGTCGCGGGCGAGCGCCAGGTTCATCAGGCCGGGCAGGGCGGCGAGGTCCGCCAGATGCGCGGCAAGACCTGCGGCGTCGATGCGGCCCCGGTCATGCGCCGCCTTGAGCGCCAGCAGCGCCAGCACGGTCAGCTGGCAGGTGAAGGCCTTGGTCGAGGCGACGCCGACCTCCACCCCCGCGAGGATCGGCAGGGCCATGTCGCTTTCGCGCGCGATGGACGAGGTCGGGACATTGACCACGCTGACGATCTTCGCCACCTTGTCCTTGGCATAGCGCAGGGCGGCCAGCGTGTCGGCGGTCTCGCCCGACTGGCTGACGAAGAGCGCCGAGGAATTGGCGGGCAGCGGCGGTTCGCGGTAGCGGAACTCGGAGGCGACATCGACCTCGCAGGGCAGGCCCGCCAGCGTCTCGAACCAGTATTTCGCGGCATGGCAGGCGTAGTGCGCGGTGCCGCAGGCGACCAGCGTCAGCCGGTCGAGGCCGGCGAAGTCCAGCCCGCGGGCAGGTTGATCGCGCCGTCCGTGCACGATAATGCCGCAGCGCGTCGGCCAGCACGACCGGCTGTTCGGCGATTTCCTTGGCCATGAAGTGCTTGTAGCCGGCCTTTTCGATGCGGGTCTGTCGAGGCGGATCCGCGGCCTCGCGGTTCGCAAGCGGCCCGTGGCGTCGTAGATCTCGCGCCCGGCGCGGGTGACGAAGGCGTAGTCGCCTTCCTCAAGATAGGTGATCCGGTCGGTCATCGGGGCGAGCGCGATGCGCGTCGGAGCCCACGAACATCTCGCCGTCGCCATGGCCGATGGCGAGCGGGCAGCCCTTGCGGGCGGCGACCATCAGGTCGTCCTCGCCGTCGAACAGGAAGCAGAGGGCGAAGGCCCCCTCGAGCCGGGCCAGGGTCGCGCGGCGGCCTCGCGCGGGGACATGCCCTGATCCATGTGGTGCCGGGTAAGCAGGACGACGGTTTCGGTGTCGGTCTCGGATTCCTGGCGTCAGGCCCGCCGCCGCCAGTTCGGCGCGCAGGTCGCGGAAATTCTCGATGATGCCGTTATGCACGACGGCGACGGGACCGGAGCGGTGCGGGTGCGCATTGGTGGTCGTGGCCGCCCCATGCGTGGCCCAGCGGGTGTGGCCGATGCCGGCCTTTCCGGCCAGCGGGTCATGGACCAGCAGGTCGGACAGGTTGACGAGCTTGCCCACGGCGCGGCGGCGGTCGAGGCGGCCCTTGTTGACGGTGGCGATCCCGGCGCTGTCATAGCCGCGATATTCCAGCCGCTTCAGGGCCTCGACCAGACATGGGCGCGACCTCGTGGTTGCCCAGAACGCCGACGATGCCGCACATTATGCTTTGCCCTTCGTGCGGCGGGCCTTTATCGGCGCGCAGTTTCTCCATCAGGCTGGACGGCGAGGCCCGGTTTGTTCACCTGCGGCACGCGCGACAGGGCCAGTGCCGCATCCGGCACGTCTTCGGTCACCACGGTCCCGGTCGCCGTCATCGCATCGTCGCCCGACCGTGACCGGGCGCGACCAGCATCGTGTCCGATCCGATGAAGGCGCGTGCGCCGATCTCGGTGCGGTGCTTCATCACGCCGTCATAGTTGCAGGTGACGGTGCCTGCGCCGATATTGGTGTGCTCGCCGACATCGGCGTCGCCGAGATAGGTGAGGTGGCCGACCTTCGCTCCTTCGCCCAGGATCGCGTTCTTGACCTCGACGAAGTTGCCGACATGCGCATCCTCGGCCAGTTCCGCCCCGGGACGCAGCCGCGCGAAGGGGCCGACCGTGGCACCGCGCCGAAATATGGCAGCCCTCCAGGTGGCAGAAGGCCTCGATCACCGCACCCGATCTCGACCGTCACTCCGGGTCCGAAGACGACATGCGGGCCGATGACGGCATCGCGGCCCACCACCGTGTCGAATGCGAAGTAGACGGTGTCCGGGTCGGTCATCGTGACGCCTTCGGCAAGCGCCAGCGACCGGGCGTGTGACTGGAACGCGGCCTCGGCGGCGGCAAGCTGCGGTGCGGGTGTTGACGCCCATCGTCTCGGCCTCGTCGCAGGTCACATAGCCCGCGCTGCGGCCCTTGCGCGCGGGCGGCGGCGATGACGTCGGTCAGGTAGTATTCGCCCGCGGCATTGTCGTTCGTCAGGCCCGCGACCAGATCGGCGAGGAGATCGGCGTCGCAGGCGAGAACGCCGGAATTGCAGAGCGTGATCGCGCGTTCGGCTTCGGTTGCGTCCTTGTATTCGACGATGCGCAGCAGGTCCGCGCCATCGGTCACAAGGCGGCCGTAGCGCTCGGGATCCTGCGGCGTGGAAGCCGAGCACGGTGACATCGGCGTCGGAGGCGGCGAGCGTCAGCAGCGTCTCGGCGGTCAGGAACGGCGTGTCGCCGTAGAGGACGACGATTTGCCGGTGAAACCCGCGAGCGCGGGCAGGGCGGTGCGCGACGGCATGGCCGGTGCCGAGTTCTGCTCGTGCTGGACGACCACGGCGATGTCGTCGCTGAAATCCGTCGCCGCGCGGGTCACGGCATCGGCCCCGTGGCCTGCAACGACAACCGTGCGTTCGGGGTCAAGGGCCGCGCCGGTGCGCATCGCATGGTGCAGAAGCGGCGCGCCCGCGAGCCTGTGCAGGACCTTGGGCAGGTCGGAATTCATCCGCGTGCCCTGCCCGGCGGCCAGAATGATCAGCGCGACGCCCATGAAATTCACTTCCCTTAAGGTCGGTGCCGTTCTAACGGCTGGGACGATTGCCGCAAGTGCGCGCGCAATCACAAGAGTTTTCGGCAGGTTACATGGACAATCGCATCCATGCTGACGCAACTGCAACCGGGACGGGCAAGGATGCTTTCGGCAATGCGGACGGTGGTTTTCGATCTGGACGGCACGCTGGCCGATACGGCGGCGGACCTTCTGGCGGCAGCGAATGCCTGTTTCCGTGGCCTGGGACATGGCGACCTGCTGACGCCGGGCGATGCCGCGACAGCCTTCCAGGGCGGGCGGGCGATGCTGCGGCTGGGCTTTTCGCGGCTGGGCGCGGGCGGTGAGGCGGCGGTCGACGCGCAGTATCCGGTGCTGCTGCGGGCCTATGCGGATGCGATCGCGTGCACACGCGGCTTTACCCGGGCGCAGCAGCGGCGGTGCAGGCCCTGCGCGGGGCGGGATTTGCCACAGCGATCTGCACGAACAAGCCCGAGGGCCTGGCGCGGCTGCTTTTGCGGCAGCTGGGCGTGGCCGATCTGTTCGGCGACGTGGTGGGGGCGGATACGCTGCCGGTCCGCAAGCCCGATCCCGCCCCGCTGGTCGAGGCGCTGGCGCGGGTGGGTGGCACAGCGGCGCGCGCACTGCTGATCGGCGACACCTCAACGGACCGCGACACGGGCCGGAACGCGGCGTTCCGGTCGCTCTGGTGACGTTCGGACCCGATGGCAGCGCCGTGGCGCGACTGCAGCCCGAGGCCCTGCTGCATCATTTCGACGACCTGCCCGGCCTTGCCGACAGGCTTGTCCCGTCCTGAACGGACCCGTGCCGCCGGTTTGACTTCGCCCAAACGCTGACCTAGTTTCCCGCCGAAGCCCTCCGTTCCCGGACTCCCGACATGACCGCCGCCCGTCCCGTGTCCCGCCATGCGGTGACATTCGTGTTCATCACCGTGTTTCTCGACATGGTCGGCTTCGGGCTGATCATGCCGGTGCTGCCGGACCTGATCGAGGAGGTCGGGCATGTCGATCTGGCGCGCGCCTCGGTCATCGGCGGCTGGATGTATTTCGCATTCGCCATGGCGCAGTTCGCTTTCAGCCCGCTGATGGGCAATCTGTCCGACCGCTTCGGTCGCCGCCCGCTGCTGCTGATCGCGGTCTTCGGCCTGTTCGTCGACTACATGTTCTCGGCCCTCGCACCCACGCTGTTCTGGCTGTTCGTCGGGCGCGCGATCGCGGGCTTGTGCGGGTCGTCCTATGTCATCGCCAACGCCTACATCGCCGATGTCACGGCACCCGAGGACCGCGCGAAGGCGTTCGGCCTGATGGGGGCGGCCTTCGGCGTCGGCTTCGTGCTGGGTCCGGCCATCGGGGGCCTTCTGGGCGAGTTCGGGCCGCGCGTGCCGTTCTATGCGGCTGCGGGCATATCGCTGCTGAACTTCACATATGGCTGGTTCGTGCTGCCTGAAACCCTCCCGCCCGAACGGCGCCGGCGGTTCGAGATCGCGCGGGCGAACCCGTTCGGCACCTTCAGGGTCTTCAGCCGATACCACGGCGTTCTGCCCTATTGCGCGGTGCTGTTCGTCTATTTCTTCGCATCCGCCGTCTACCCGGCGATCTGGCCGTTCTGGGGCATGGCGAAGTTCGACTGGTCGGTGTCGATGGTCGGCGTGTCGCTGGCGGTGTTCGGAATCATCACGGCGATTTTCCAGGGGCTTCTGGCGGGTCCGGCGGTCAAAGCCTTCGGCGAATACCGGGTCGTGCTGATCGGCCTGGTGACGGCGGTCATCGCGGTGCTGGGCTATGGCGTGGTGAGTTCGGTCTTCCTGATCTTCGCGCTGATGATCGTGCACGGACCCGAGGGCTTCGTGCACCCGATGATCGTGGCGCTGATGTCCAAGGCGGTGCCGGACGATGCGCAGGGCGAGCTGCAGGGCGGGATTTCGTCGGTGATGAACGTGGCCATGCTGACCGGCACAGTGTTCTTCAGCCAGATATTCGGGTATTTCTGGGCCGAAGGGCGCAGCTTCCGGTCGCCGGACATCGCGTTTTTCGTGGCTGCGGCGCTGCTGACGGCGACGCTGGTCCTGTTCCTCGCCGTGGTGCGCAAACCCGCGCCGATGCCTGCGGCGGCCGAATGACCGCGCTCGGGACAGCAGGCCCGGAGGTCTTCACAGGCAGCTTCACCCAGCAGGAGCCGATCCCTGAGGATGCGATCACGGCGGCGGTCGCGGTGATGCGCCACGGGCGGCTGCATCGCTACAACACCGCGCCGGGCGAAGTCGGCGAGGCTGCGCTTCTGGAACAGGAATTCGCGGCTTTCACCGGGGCCAGATACTGCCTGGCGGTCGCTTCGGGCGGCTACGCGATGGCAACTGCCCTGCGCGCTCTGGGCGTCGGGCCGGGCGACAGGGTGCTGTCGAACGCCTTCACGCTGGCCCCGGTGCCGGGGGCGATTGCCTCGGTCGGGGCCGCGCCGGTGTTTGTCGAGGTGACGGATGATCTGACCATCGACCTTGATGATCTTGCCATAAAGGCCTCGTCATCGGGCGCGGAAGTCCTGCTGCTGTCCCATATGCGCGGCCATATCTGCGACATGGACCGCCTGATGGCGATCTGCGGCGCGGCGGGCGTCGCGGTGGTCGAGGATTGCGCCCATACGATGGGCGCGGCCTGGTCGGGCGTGCCGTCCGGGCGGCACGGCGCAGTGGGCTGTTATTCGACCCAGACCTACAAGCACATGAATTCCGGCGAAGGCGGGCTGATCGTCAGCGATGATGCGGACCTGATGGCGAAGATGGTGCTTTTGTCGGGTTCCTACATGCTGTTCGGGCGACACAAAGCGGTTCCGCCGCCGGAAATGTTCGAAAAAGCCAAGTTCGACATCCCGAATATCTCCGGCCGGATGGACAATCTGCGCGCGGCGATCCTGCGTCCGCAACTGCGCGATCTGGCGGCGCAGCGCGACCGCTGGAATACGCTGTACCGGACGATGGAGGCGGGACTGGACGGCGTGACGGGCCTGCGCCTGATTCCCCGGCCGCAGCGGGAAACCTATGTCGGCTCGTCGTTCCAGTTCCTGCTGCCGGACTGGGGGCCGGTCAGCGTCGAAGGTCTGGTCGCGCGCTGCCTTGCCCGGGGGGTGGAGCTGAAGTGGTTCGGCGCAGAGGAACCGCGCGCCTTCACCTCCCGTCACGACCACTGGCGTTATGCGCCCGCGCAGTCATTGCCGCGGACCGACCGCGTGCTGGCCGGACTGATCGACATGCGCCTGCCGCTGACGTTTTCGCCGGATGACGCAGGCCTGATCGCGCGGATCATCGGGGCCGAGGTGAAAGCTCTCTGGCAGCAGGGCGTGGACCGATAGGAATTTCGACGCCTCACGTGCAGGACAGGTGGGGCGGACGGGCAGGTCCGTGCATGGCGCATTTGTGACTCTGAGGTCAATCACGGAACAAATCCTTTTCATATCAAGCGCTTAAATGGCCTTATCGCTGTGACAAGGCCGATCCGGTCAAGACTGCCGCTGACCATTCTGTCACATTGCCCTTCTGCCCGCTTCGGTTGACCCTGCCCGGGGGCGGCGATAAAGGATGGAGATGCCGGGGGCACGCGCGATCCTCCGGTAAACAAAGGGAAACGCCCCGTGGACACCCTGCTTGCCGAATACCTGCCGATTCTGGTCTTCCTTGCGATGGCGATCGGTCTGGGCCTGATCCTGATCCTCGCCGCCGTCATCGTCGCCGTGCGCAATCCCGACCCGGAAAAAGTCAGCGCCTATGAGTGCGGGTTCAACGCCTTCGACGACGCGAGGATGAAGTTCGACGTGCGCTTCTACCTCGTCTCGATCCTGTTCATCATCTTCGATCTCGAGGTCGCGTTCCTGTTCCCCTGGGCGGTCGCGTTCCAGGACATCTCGATGACCGCCTTCTGGTCGATGATGGTCTTCCTCGGCGTGCTGACGGCGGGCTTCGCCTATGAATGGCGGAAGGGGGCGATGGAATGGCAATGATGGCCACCAATGTCGGTGCCGACCGCGACGTCGCAACGGCGGAGCTGAACCGCGAGCTGCAGGACAAGGGGTTCCTGCTGACCACGACCGAGGACATCATCAACTGGGCGCGGAACGGGTCGCTGCACTGGATGACCTTCGGTCTGGCCTGCTGCGCGGTCGAGATGATGCACACCGCGATGCCGCGCTATGACATGGAGCGTTTCGGGACCGCCCCGCGCGCGTCCCCGCGCCAATCCGACCTGATGATCGTCGCGGGCACGCTGACCAACAAGATGGCCCCGGCGCTCCGCAAGGTCTATGACCAGATGCCCGAACCGCGCTATGTGATCAGCATGGGGTCCTGCGCCAACGGCGGGGGCTATTATCACTACAGCTATTCGGTGGTGCGTGGCTGTGACCGGATCGTGCCGGTGGACATCTATGTCCCCGGCTGCCCGCCGACGGCCGAGGCGCTGCTCTACGGCATCCTGCAGCTGCAGCGGCGCATCCGGCGGACCGGGACTTTGGTGAGGTAGGCGACCATGGCGCTTGACGATCTTTCCGCCCATCTGACCGCGAAATACCCCGACGGCCTGACCGCAGCCATGGCGTTCGGCGAACTGAACGTGACCGTTCCGCTGGCGGGTCTGGTGGATTTCGTGACTTTCCTGCGCGACGATCCGGACTGCCGGTTCTCGACGCTGATCGACATCACGGCGGTCGACTACCCGGAACGGGCCGAGCGCTTCGACGTCGTCTACCACTTCCTGTCGATGTACAAGAACCACCGCATCCGCGTGAAGGTTGCGGTGGGCGAGGCGGACATGGTGCCGTCGATCCACACGGTCCACGCATCGGCCAACTGGGCCGAGCGCGAAGTGTTCGACATGTTCGGGATTCTGTTCAGCGGCCACCCCGACCTGCGCCGCATCCTGACCGACTACGGCTTCCGGGGACATCCGCTGCGCAAGGACTTCCCGACCACCGGCTACACCGAGGTGCGTTATGACGAGGCGCAGAAGCGCGTGGTCTACGAACCGGTCAAGCTGGTCCAGGAGTACCGCCAGTTCGATTTCATGAGCCCATGGGAGGGTGCGCAGTACATCCTGCCGGGCGACGAGAAGAAGGAGGCCGCAAAATGATGGGTTGGGGCTATTCCCCGTTCGGGGGCTTTCCATGGATGCTGATCCTGGCGGCACTGGTCATCGTGCCGTTCTGGCGGCTGCTTCCGAAGTTCGGCATCCCGAACTGGGTCGCCCTGGTTGCGCTGTTTCCGCCGGCTGCGCTGGTTCTGCTCTACGTCATGGCGTTTCGGGACGAGCTTGGCGGCAAGGGTGGCGGGGCATGATGGACGGCGATATCCGCAAGAACACCTATGACGACGGGTCGTCCGACTTCGAGACGGGCGAACAGAAGATCCGCAACTTCAACATCAACTTCGGGCCCCAGCACCCGGCGGCGCACGGCGTGCTGCGACTGGTGCTGGAGCTGGACGGCGAGATCGTCGAGCGCTGCGACCCGCATATCGGGCTGCTGCACCGCGGCACCGAAAAGCTGATGGAATAGCGGACTTACCTGCAGAATCTGCCGTATTTCGACCGGCTGGATTACGTGGCGCCGATGAACCAGGAACATGCCTGGTGTCTGGCCATCGAGCGGCTGACGAACACGCCGGTGCCGCGCCGGGCGTCGCTGATCCGGGTGCTGTACTGCGAGATCGGGCGGGTGCTGAACCATATCCTGAACGTGACGACGCAGGCGATGGACGTGGGTGCGCTGACGCCGCCGCTGTGGGGGTTCGAGGAACGCGAAAAGCTGATGGTGTTCTACGAACGCGCATCGGGCGCGCGCCTGCATTCGGCCTATTTCCGCCCCGGCGGCGTGCATCAGGATCTGCCGCCGCAGCTGATCGACGATATCGACGCCTGGGCCGATCATTTCCCCAAGGTGCTGGACGACATCGACGGTCTTCTGACGGAAAACCGCATCTTCAAGCAGCGGAACGCGGATATCGGCGTGGTCAGCGAACAGGACGCGCTGAACTGGGGCTATTCGGGCGTGATGGTGCGGGGATCGGGCATGGCCTGGGACCTGCGGCGCGCGCAGCCCTATGAATGCTACGACGAATTCGACTTCAGGATTCCGGTCGGCAAGAACGGCGACTGCTATGACCGCTATCTGTGCCGGATGGCCGAAATGCGGGAATCGACATCCATCATCAAGCAGGCGCTGGCCAAGCTGCGGGTGGAGAAGGGCGACGTCCTGTCACGCGGCAAGATCACGCCGCCATCGCGGGCCGACATGAAGCGGTCGATGGAAAGCCTGATCCACCACTTCAAGCTCTACACCGAGGGGTTCCACGTTCCGGCGGGCGAGGTCTATGCGGCGGTCGAGGCGCCGAAAGGCGAATTCGGCGTCTATCTGGTGGCGGACGGCACGAACAAACCCTACCGCGCGAAGATCCGCGCGCCCGGCTTTCCGCATCTGCAGTCGATCGACTGGATGGCCAAGGGGCACCAGCTGGCCGATGTGGCGGCGATCATCGGGACGATGGATATCGTGTTCGGCGAGGTGGATCGGTGATCAAGTGGCTGAAGGACCTTCAGAACGGTGCGAAAGCCGTTATTTCTCTGGCGGGCTCGATTGTCGGCGTGCAATTAGTGGAGCCTTTGCGCTGAAGAGCTCATGGACGATTTGAGACCTTCCGGCTAAAGTGTCTCGCTCTTGAGGCTGTACTGTTGCCGACTCATCCGAAAGTATGTGCGATCCTGAGATGACCAGCTGTCAGTACGGAAAGGGGTTGGCCTAAAAGAGCTTACGAGTCCGAATATCAGTTAATGCCAGATATCACGTTGCCGACAACGAGACAAGCCGTGTTTGGGAAGACAGCGAGAACAGAACACACAAGTCTAATTGGTAGAGGAACCCTAATGCTCCGCCGCCTCCACGCCCACCAGCCCGACGCCTTCGCCTTCACGCCCGCAAACCTCGCCTGGGCGCGGGCGCAGATGACGAAATACCCGGAAGGGCGACAGGCATCGGCCATCATCCCGCTTCTGTGGCGCGCGCAGGAGCAGGAGGGGTGGCTGTCCCGCCCGGCCATCGAGCATGTCGCCGACATGCTGGGCCTTGCCTATATCCGGGCGCTGGAAGTGGCGACGTTCTACTTCATGTTCCAGCTGCAGCCGGTTGGCAGCGTGGCGCATGTGCAGGTCTGCGGGACGCTGTCCTGCATGATCATGGGGGCGGAAGACCTTGTCGGCGTCTGCAAGAAGCGGATCGCGGGGCATGCGCATGAGGTCAGTGCGGACGGCAGGTTCAGCTGGGAAGAGGTCGAGTGCCTCGGGGCCTGTTCCAATGCGCCGATGGTGCAGATCGGCAAGGACTATTACGAAGACCTGACGGTCGAAAAGTTCGGCGCGCTGCTGGATGACTTCGCCGCCGGAAAGGTGCCGGTGCCGGGGCCGCAGAACGGGCGGTATTCCTGCGAACCGGTCGGCGGGCTGACCAGCCTGAAGGAATTCGAGAGCGGGCGGACGCAGTACAACGGGTCGGCGCAGCGCGCGGTGGACCTGAAGGAAACCGTCAAGCGGATCGACGGGACGGAAGAGCCGCTGACCGCGCCCTGGGCGGGCATCATGGGCGCGCCGCCGCCTGTCAGACCCGCGCGGGGCACGCCGAAGGAACCGAAGCCAGGTCGCGGGGCGGTCGCGGATGCAACCGGCGTGACGGTGCAGGAAGCGCCGGTCATCGCGACGGGCAAACCCAAGCTGCGGGGCCGCGCCACGGGAGGCACGGCGGTCGGCGAACCGGGCGCGCCGCTGGCGAAAGCCATGATCGCGCCGGTGGCACCTTTGACGGGCACGAAGCCGAAGGGTCTGAAAGCCGCGCGCGAGGGCGCGCCCGACGATCTCAAGGTCATCGTCGGCATCGGCCCGGCGCTGGAAAAGCTGCTGCACCGGCTCGGGTTCTTCCATTTCGACCAGATCGCGGCCTGGACGGCGGGCGAGATCGCCTGGGTCGATGACAATCTTCAGGGTTTCAAGGGCCGCGTGACCCGCGACAAGTGGGTGGCGCAGGCGAAGAAGCTGGCCAAGGCCAAGTGACGGATAGCCTTCCGCGCGGTGGACCAGGGCGCGCGCGGGACGGGTAAGGACTGAGGGACGACATGCGCCCGGCATCTTTGGGAGGTTGACGATGTCTCAGAACGAACAGACGGGAAGCTCGGTGATCATGTCGGGCGTGCTGGCTGCCGTGCCCGCCATCGCGGGCTTCGGCGTGATGAAGGTGGTCGGCGGGTTCGACAACTGGACGGCGGTGCTTCTGGGCGTGATGATCTGGCTGGCCGTCACGCTGTTCCTGGTGGTTGCGATGCACCGGCCCGCATCGCGGCCCGTGCGGCTGGACCGGATGGCGCATCCGGCACCGGCCAAAACCGGCCGCAGCCGCCCCGGCCGCCGCACCCGCACAGCCAGCGATGGCCTCGGCCCCTGCCAAGCCGCAGGGCCTGACCGCGGCGCGCGGTGGAAAGGCGGACGATCTGAAGGAAATCGTGGGCGTCGGGCCGGTTCTGGAAAAACTGCTGCACAAGCTCGGGTTCTACCATTTCGATCAGGTCGCGGGATGGACCGCATCGGAAATCGCCTGGGTTGACGAGAACCTGGAAGGCTTCAAGGGCCGTGTGACGCGCGACAGCTGGGTCGCACAGGCGAAAGAGCTTGCCCGGCGCTGAGGCGGCGGACATATGCGGTGCCGCCCCGCGGATACGCGGAGGTGCCGGGACGGACGGGAACCGGAAGGACGGGCACGTGACGGATATCGGCGGCAGCGACTGCCAGAGAACCTGCTGGGTCGTCGGCGCGGCGACCGGCCTGGGGGCCGGGGTGCTGCTTCTGGCGCTGGCGAAGCTTCCGTTCGGCCTGTCCGCGCTGGTCGCGCTTGTGCTTGGCGCTGGACTGGCCTGGTTCCTGGGCTGGGCGTTCTGCAAGGGGCCGCAGGTGGAGCAGGGCGACGATGCGGCGGTGGCGTCCGTCCTGCCGCCACCGGTGCCGGAGCGTCCGGCTATGCCAGCGACCGCCCCCGCCGCACGCGGCCTTGATCCGCTGCCGGTCAGCGCTGCCTCGGCCGCCAGCCGGGCGCCGCTGCGGACGGCGCGCAAACCCAGATCGGCTGCTTCGCCGGGACGTGCCCTGGTGCGTCCGGTCCGGGCGGCAGGGCTGGACGTCGCTGTGACAAAGTCGAAGACGGCGATGCAGCCGGGATCGGCGGTGACGCTGGCCGCCCCGCGCAACGGCATTCCGGACCCGCTGCAGGACATCGCGGGCATCGGCCCGATGCTGGAGCGTCTGCTGAACGATGCGGGGGTCTGGCACTTTGACCAGATCGCCAGCTGGAAAGCCCGCGACATCGCCTATTTCAACGGCAAGATACCGGGGTTCCGGGGCCGGATCACGCGGGATGGCTGGGTCGCGCAGGCGCGGGCGCTGGCCGCGGCGAAGCCGGGCGATGATGCGGGGCAGGGCTGATCATGGCGGGTCAGGTCGATCTTGCCAGACGCAACGCGCGCGACGGGCGGGTCGTGGCGCTGGTGATCGCGGGGACGATGCTGCTGTGGCTCGGCGCGAACTGGGCGGGGCCGAAGCTGGGGCTGGACCCGAGTTTCGCGTTCCTGTTCGACCTTGCGGCGCTGGCGGGGTTCGTCTGGGCGCTTGCGGTAACGTGGCAGATATGGCAGCGCCAGCGCAATGCGCCGAAGTGAGGATGTGGACATGAGGATTGAGCATGCTTGACGACAAGGACCGCATTTTCACGAACCTCTACGGCATGCATGACCGGTCCATCGCGGGCGCGATGAAGCGCGGGCACTGGGATGGGACAAAGGACATCCTGGCGCTGGGGCGCGACGCGATTGTCGAGAAGATCAAGGCATCGGGCCTGCGCGGGCGGGGCGGCGCGGGGTTTCCGACCGGCCTGAAGTGGTCGTTCATGCCGAAGCAGTCCGACGGGCGGCCGAGCTATCTGGTCGTCAACGCCGACGAATCCGAACCGGGCACCTGCAAGGACCGCGAGATCATGCGGCACGATCCGCATACGCTGGTGGAGGGCTGCCTGATCGCGGGCTTCGCGATGGGGGCGGCGGCGGGCTACATCTACATCCGGGGCGAATACATCCGCGAAAAGGAATGCCTGCAGCGGGCGATTGATGAGGCCTACGAGAAGGGGTTCCTGGGCAAGAACGCCTGCGGGTCGGGCTATGACTATCACCTCTACCTGCATCATGGTGCCGGGGCCTATATCTGCGGCGAGGAGACGGCGCTGCTGGAGAGCCTTGAGGGCAAGAAGGGCATGCCGCGCATGAAGCCGCCGTTCCCGGCGGGGTCGGGCCTCTACGGCTGCCCGACGACGGTGAACAACGTGGAAAGCATCGCAGTGGTGCCGACGATCCTGCGGCGCGGGCCGGAATGGTTCGCAGGCTTCGGGCGGCCCAATAACACGGGCACGAAAATCTTCGCGGTGTCGGGCCATGTGAACCAGCCCTGCGTGGTGGAAGAGGCGATGTCGATCCCGCTGATGGAGCTTCTGGACAAGCATTGCGGCGGCATCCGGGGCGGCACCAAGAACCTGAAGGCGGTGATCCCGGGCGGGTCGTCGGTGCAGATGCTGCGGGCCGAGGAATGCACGGACGCGCTGATGGATTTCGACTGGCTGCGGGAAAAGCGGTCGGGTCTGGGGACGGCGGCAGTGATCGTGATGGATCAGTCGACGGACGTCATCAAGGCGATCTGGCGGCTGTCGAAGTTCTACAAGCACGAGTCCTGCGGCCAGTGCACGCCCTGCCGCGAGGGCACGGGATGGATGATGCGGGTGATGGACCGTCTGGTGCGCGGCGAGGCGGAGGTCGAGGAGATCGACATGCTGCTGAGCGTGACGAAGCAGGTCGAGGGCCACACGATCTGCGCGCTGGGCGATGCGGCGGCCTGGCCGATCCAGGGGCTGATCCGGCAGTTCCGGCCGGAACTGGAGGAGCGGATCGCGGCGAAGAAGGCGGGGCGCGTGACGGCGGCGCTGGCGGCGGAGTAGGGCGTGTCCACATGTGGACAAACCTGCAAGTAGCTGAAGTAAAAAGAAAATGCGGAAAAAATTAACCGGATTGAAAGGTTTGGAAGGCGCGATGACCCCCACCCGTCACCTTGCGGAGTTCAACCTGGGCGTGCTGCGGCACGACTGGGATGATCCGCGCGTGAAGGACTTCGCAGACAACATCGACCGCGTGAACGCGCTGGCGATCGGCGCGCCGGGGTTCGTCTGGATGCTGGGCGAGGACGACATGCACGCGGCGCAGACCGATCCGGCGGGCGCGCTGGGCGGAAACCCCCGGACGGCCTCGACCCTGTCGGTCTGGGAAAGCGCGGACGCGCTGGAGCGGTTCGTCTGGACGACGGTGCACAAGCAGTTCTACGACCGGCGGGCCGAATGGTACGCGCCGACGGATGCGCTGCGGCTGGTGATGTGGTGGGTGCCGGTGGGGCATCGGCCGACGGTGGCAGAGGCGATGGAGCGGTTCCGGCATCTTGAAGCGCATGGCGACGGCGATTTAGCGTTCGGGTGGGCGGGACTCGCGGGGGCGGGCCTTTGGAAGACGCAGGGCTGCAAGCATGAGGCGGCGGCGTGAACGAATATTCGGTCTTCTTTTGCCCGAGCGCTTGCACGGGCAGCGCCCGACCCGCCCCCCTGGGGCGGGCGCTTCTCGCCCCTCCCGGCGTGCCGGGCGCTGCCCGTGATGTCGGACGGTGCGTCCAGATCGGTCTAAGAAACCGCAGCCGACTTTCCAGATTGGCGGTTTCTCAGGCAGTTCTGTTTGTTTCGGGCTGTGTGGGAAGCATGAACCCAGCGCCTATTTCGACTACACCCGAAGCGACGGGGGATTACGAAGTTTCGGGCGCGATTTACCATGCTGAGTTTTACAAAGGCGCGCCCTACATCGAGCAAGAGCGCGACAACTCGGGTCAGGTGAAACTCTTGAATGGAAGCCCGGTTGAGGTTGAGCTTGTTTTCTTCGATGCCGCTGGTGTCGAGCCAAAGATTGTCGTCTCACGAGATGATGGGGCGGAAATGGGTGTGGGCGACGAGGCAACGGCATTGCGCGTTGCTTCGGTTCTTTGTGCAGATAAGGGGCGGCGGCCCATGAAGCCCGCAGGCAGCAACAGTGTTCCGCCTCCGGCGACATCGGTACTGGAAGAAGGTAAATGGGGGGTATTCGCGCTGTGCCGATGACTCCCCACCCACCACCTCGCCGAACTGAATATCGGACGCCTTCTGGCCCCGACCGACGACCCGCGCGTGGCGGAGTTCATGGGCGCGCTTGACCGCGTCAACGGGCTCGGCAAGCGGATGCCGGGGTTTGTCTGGATGATGGAGGGCTCGGGCGAACCGGGCACCGGGAACACCGAGGCCAAGATCGACGGTGACGCGCAGTTCGTGTCCAACCTGACCGTCTGGGAATCCGTCGAGACGCTGGAGGCGTTTGTCTGGAACACCGTGCACCGTCAATTTTACGAGAGACGGGCGGAATGGTTTGAAATTCTGGGCAAGATGCATTTTGTGATGTGGTGGGTGCCTGCGGGGCACCGCCCAAGCCTGGACGAGGCGCTCGAACGCCTCGCGCATCTGGAAAACAAGGGTCCCACGGACCATGCCTTCGGCTGGTCCTATCTGAAAGAGGCGCGCCTGTGGCAGAGCCATGCCTGCACGCGCCTTGCAGCGGAGTGACCTGATGCGTGATCTGTTGAAATCCCTGATCCTTGCGGTGCCCCTGGCGCTGACTGCCCTGTCCGCCCCGGCGGCAGCACTTGCCGCCCTTGGGCGAGCAGGAGTATGTGACGGGCCGCCTGATGGCGGCGCGGGTGGCGGACCGCATCCGGCGCACCTGCCCGGACCTGTCGGCGCGCCTGATCTATGCCTATGGCGAGGCGCGGGCGCTGAAGCGCTGGGCCGAGGGGCAGGGCTATCCGGACGACGAGATCGAGGCGTATCTTGACGACAGGGCGGAAAAGAAGCGCATCTATGCGATGGCGGAAGAGTATCTGACGGAAAACGGTGCGGTGGACGAGGCGGGGTTCTGCGCGCTCGGTCAGGCGGAAATCGCGAAGAAAAGCTATATCGGGTCATTCCTGTACTAGGGGGAGTTCGGGCCATGTGCCATGCGATGATCGGCCTGACGGCGCAGCGGCGCGAGACTGAGGCGCGCCTGCGGCATCTGCCGCGCGCGGTTGTGCAGGACGATGCGGCGCGGCCAGTGGCCGCAGGCGGCTGGCGCGTGGCCCTGCGCACCCTCTGGGCCGCCCTGACACGCGGACGGCGCGCTGCATGACCCTGTTGCTGCAACTGATCGGGCCGCTTCTGGCGTGCCTTCTTTACGTGATGGTGTTCCAGAAGGCGGGCTTTCGCGGGCTGATCTATGTTGTCTGCGCCAGCCCGCTTGTCGGTGTCGGCGTCACGCAATGGGCGATCCGTCAGGCGCAGGCTGGGTCGCCCGAGGTTCTGGACTATCTGTCGGCTGCATTGGTGCCCTTGTCGCTCTTGCCGCTGATCATCCTTGCCTTCCTGCGCTGGCCGCCCGTGCCGTCGCGTCCTTCGGAGAAATGACATGACCACGCTGCGCAAGATCATCATCGACGGCTCCGAAGTCGAGGTCGACCCGAACCTGACGCTGATCCAGGCCTGCGAACAGGCCGGGGTGGAAATTCCGCGTTTCTGCTATCACGAACGGCTGTCGATCGCGGGCAACTGCCGGATGTGCCTGGTCGAGGTGGTGGGCGGACCGCCGAAACCTGCCGCAAGCTGCGCGATGCAGGTCAAGGACCTGCGCCCCGGCCCGAACGGCGAGCCGTCGGTGATCAAGACGAATTCCCCGATGGTGAAGAAGGCGCGCGAAGGGGTGATGGAATTCCTGCTCATCAACCATCCGCTGGACTGCCCGATCTGCGATCAGGGCGGCGAGTGCGATCTGCAGGATCAGGCGATGGCTTACGGCGTCGATTTCAGCCGCTACCGCGAGCCGAAGCGGGCGAGCGAGGATCTGAACCTCGGCCCGCTGGTCGAGACGCACATGACGCGCTGCATCAGTTGCACACGCTGCGTCCGGTTCACGACCGAGGTCGCGGGCATCCACCAGATGGGCCAGACCGGGCGCGGCGAGGATGCCGAGATCACGTCCTATCTGAACGAGACCCTGGCATCGAACCTGCAGGGCAACATCATCGACCTGTGTCCGGTGGGGGCGCTGGTGTCGAAGCCCTATGCCTTCACGGCGCGGCCGTGGGAGCTGACCAAGACCGAGACCATCGACGTGATGGACGCGCTGGGCTCGAACATCAGGGTGGACACGAAGGGCCGCGAAGTGATGCGCATCCTGCCGCGCAACCATGACGGCGTGAATGAGGAATGGATTTCCGACAAGACGCGGTTCGTCTGGGACGGGCTGCGGCGGCAGCGGCTGGACGTGCCGTATATCCGCGAGGGCGGCAAGCTGCGGAAAGCGTCCTGGGGCGAGGCGCTGGCGGCAGCTGCGAAGGCGATGAAGGGGAAAAAGGTTGCGGGGATCGTGGGCGATCTGGCCCCGGTCGAGGCGGTGTTCGCGCTGAAGCAGCTGATCGAAGGGCAGGGCGGGCATGTGGAATGCCGGGTGGACGGCGCGCACCTGCCTGCGGGGAACCGGTCGGGGTATGTGGGAACCGGGGCGATCGCGGATATCGACACGGCGGCGATGATCCAGCTGATCGGGACCGACCCGAGGAATGAGGCGGCGGTGCTGAACGCGCGGCTGCGCAAGGCGTGGTCGCGCGGGGCGACGGTAGGGGTGATCGGGCCGAAGGTGGACCTGACCTTCGACTATGCGCATGTGGGCACCGGGCGGGAGAGCCTTGTCGATCTGGCAAAGCGCGAGATTTCGGAGGAGACGAAGGCGAAGCCGACGCTGGTGATCCTCGGCGCGGGCGCGCTGACCGAGGCCGATGGCGAGGCGGTTCTGAGCCAGGCGATGAAGCTGGCCGAAACGCACGGGGTCGAAATTCCTGGTGCTGCACACGGCCGCGAGCCGCGTCGGCGCGATGGATGTGGGTGCTGTGACGGAAGGTGGGCTGACGGCGGCTCTGGACGGTGCGGAAGTGGTCTGGAACCTCGGCGCGGACGAGGTCGAGATCGCCAAGGGGGCCTTCGTGATCTATCAGGGGTCGCACGGCGACCGGGGCGCGCACCGGGCGGACATCGTTCTGCCGGGGGCGGCCTATACCGAAGAAAACGGTCTGTTCGTGAACACCGAAGGCCGCCCGCAGCTGGCCATGCGCGCAGGGTTCCCGCCGGGTGAGGCGAAAGAGAACTGGGCGATCCTGCGGGCGATGTCGGCGGAACTGGGGGCGGTGCAGCCCTGGGATTCGCTGGGCGACCTGCGGCGCGCGCTGGTTGCGGCGGTGCCGCATCTGGGCGCGGTGGGCGAGGTTCCGGTGAACGACTGGAAGCGTGTGGCGCTGCGCAATCCCGCCAAAGCCGATTTCCGGCTGCCGGTGCGGGACTTCTATCTGACAAACCCGGTCGCGCGGGCCTCGGCGCTGATGGCGGAGCTGTCGCAGCTGGCGGCGGCGCGGGCAGCGGCACCGCTGGCGGCCGAGTGAAGCTGCAGGCCCGGACGGCGATGGCCGCCCTGCTTGCGGCGGCACTGGCGGGCTGCGATGCGCCGGGCACAGTGCCGGGGGACCGGGCGGTCGCGCCGGACTATCTGGGGGTGACAGTGACCGAGCTTGACCCGGCGCTGGTGCAGTTCGTGGCAGAGGTGAAAGGTGTGGCCGGGCGCGACGATGCGGCGGCCTATGCACGCTGCGCGGCGGCGGGCTATGCGGTGTCAAAGGGCTTTGGATTTGTGCGGCAGGTCCGCACGAAAGTGTCGGAACAGGGTGGCATTTGGCGCGCGGATGCTGTTTACACGATCTCGCCGAACCTGCCCGACGGGCTGCGGACCATCGACGCGGAAGTGACGATGGCCGATTGCACGGAACAGGGCATTCCCACAGGGTAAACGGGGGCTTAGGGGACGACGATGGCCGAGTTTCTGACGACATCCCTGGGCATGGCCCTGATCATCATGGCGCAGTGCCTGATGGTCATCGCCTTCGTGATGATCAGCCTTCTGTTCCTCGTTTACGGCGACCGGAAGATCTGGGCCGCCGTGCAGATGCGTCGCGGGCCGAACGTCGTCGGGCCCTGGGGGCTTCTCCAGACCGTCGCGGATGCGCTGAAATACGTCGTCAAGGAAATCGTCGTGCCTGCGGGCGCGGACAAGTTCGTGTTCTTCCTGGCCCCGATGCTGTCCTTCGTGCTGGCGATGCTGGCCTGGGCGGTGATCCCGTTCAGCGACAATCTGGTGCTGTCGGACATCAACGTGGCGATCCTGTTCGTCTTCGCGATTTCGTCGCTGGAGGTTTACGGGGTCATCATGGGGGGCTGGGCGAGCAACTCCAAATACCCGTTCCTGGGGTCGCTGCGGTCGGCGGCGCAGATGATTTCCTATGAGGTGTCGCTGGGCCTGATCATCATCGGGGTCATCATCTCGACCGGGTCGATGAACTTCGGCGACATCGTGCGGGCGCAGGACGGGTCGTACGGGCTGTTCAACTGGTACTGGCTGCCGCATCTGCCGATGGTGGTGCTGTTCTTCGTGTCGCGCACTCGCCGAAACCAACCGCCCGCCCTTCGACCTGCCGGAGGCGGAGTCGGAACTGGTCGCGGGGTATCAGGTCGAATATTCCTCGACCCCGTTCCTGCTGTTCATGGCGGGCGAATACATCGCGATCTTCCTGATGTGCGCGCTGATGAGCCTGCTGTTCTTCGGCGGCTGGCTGTCGCCGATTCCGGGTCTGCCGGACGGGCCGGTGTGGATGGTCGGCAAGATGGCGTTCTTCTTCTTCATGTTCGCCATGGTGAAGGCCATCGTGCCGCGCTACCGCTACGATCAGTTGATGCGGATCGGCTGGAAGGTGTTCCTGCCGATGTCGATCGGATGGGTCGTCATCATCGCGTTTCTGGCGAAGTTTCGAGGTGCTCGGCGGCTTCTGGGCGCGCTGGCCGGAAATCGCGCAAGCCGTGGGGGGCTGACCAATGGCAACGGATTACGGACGCGCCGTCGGCTACTTCTTCCTCTCCGACTTCATCAAGGGCTTCGGCCTCGGTCTGAAATACTTCTTCGCGCCCAAGGCCACGATCAACTACCCGCATGAGAAAGGGTCCGCTGTCCCCCCGGTTCCGGGGCGAACATGCGCTGCGCCGCTATCCGAACGGCGAGGAACGCTGCATCGCCTGCAAGCTGTGCGAGGCGATCTGTCCGGCGCAGGCGATCACCATCGACGCCGAACCGCGCGAGGACGGGTCGCGGCGCACGACGCGCTATGACATCGACATGACCAAGTGCATCTACTGCGGCTTCTGCCAGGAGGCCTGCCCGGTCGATGCCATCGTCGAAGGCCCGAACTTCGAATTCGCGGCGGAGAACCGGGAAGAGCTGTTCTACAACAAGGCAAAGCTGCTGGATAACGGCGACCGCTGGGAAGCCGAGATCGCGCGGAACCTCGAGATGGATGCGCCGTACAGATGACCGACCCCTTCACCAAGATCTTCGCGCAGATGCTGGAACAGGGCCAGGAAATGGCCCGCGCCTTCAATCCGGGCCTCGAGACCTTCAAGGTCGCCGGTCTCGACAAGATGATGCCGACGATGACCAAGGACATGATGGAGATGTGGTTCGGCCGCACCTTCAACCGCGAGGGGCTGGACGCCAAGACGCGCCTTCTGGTCACCTCGGCGCCTGACCGTCCTTGGCGCGCAGGCCGAACCGCAGATGCGCCTGACGATCCGCCACGCGGTCGAGGCGGGCGCGACGCAGCGCGAGATCGCGGAAGTGATCTATCAGATGTCGGTCTTCGGCGGCCTGCCCGCGATGACCAAGGCGCTGGAAATCGCGCAGTCGGTGTTCGCCGAGGGGGAAGACAAATGACATTCGCCGCCTTCGCCTTCTACCTTTTCGCGGTGTCGGTCGTGTCGGCGGGGCTGATGGTCGTCATCAGCCGCAACCCGGTGCATTCGGTGCTGTGGCTGATCCTGGCCTTCCTGTCGTCCGCCGGTCTGTTCGTGCTGGTCGGGGCGGAATTCGTGGCGATGCTGCTGATCATCGTCTATGTCGGCGCGGTCGCGGTGCTGTTCCTGTTCGTGGTGATGATGCTGGACGTCGATTTCGCCGAACTGAAGGGCGAGATGGCGCGGTTCATGCCGCTGGGGCTGCTGATCGGGGTCATCATCCTGATGCAGCTGGGGATCGTGTTCGGGTCATGGACCAGTGCCGAGGGTGTGACGATGGTGGACGCGCCGGTGGCGGGGGATGTGGAGAACACGCGCGCGCTGGGGCTGCTGCTCTATGACCGCTACATCTATCTGTTCCAGGCGGCGGGTCTGATCCTGCTGGTGGCGATGGTGGGGGCGATCGTGCTGACCCTGCGGCACCGCAAGGACGTGAAGCGGCAGGACGTGCTGCAGCAGATGTGGCGCGACCCGGGCAAGGCGATGGAACTGATGGACGTGAAGCCGGGTCAGGGGCTGTGATGAGGTTGATGGCATCCTTGATTGCTGCGCTGACAGCTGCCGCCTCTGCGGCGGTCGCACTTGAGGCGGGCGAATGTCCGGCCGAAAGGCACGCCGACAGCCAGACCGAGGTGGCATCGCCGCCGCGTGACCTCGGCGCGAATATTGTCATGCAGGTGTCCTATGGCCCCATCGTCTGGGGAGAGGACAGCGTGATCAAGTTCACGAACTGCGCCTCCGGTGAGACTTTGCGGACCCAGCACCGCATGTGGATGAAAATCGGCAGTGCCGACCCGGAAACTGGGGCATTTACGGTTATGCAGGCGTCGATTGTGCAGTGGCCTGATACCGTCTTCGAAAAGACTGTCGAAAGCGCTGCTCTTACGGGCGATACGGCGAGCATTGGGAATGACGGGCGGGAAACGTGCGGATGCGCCGCGTTTTACCCGGACCTGCGCGGCGACAAGGAGCCGTGGCTTGAGTGAAGTGTTGGACCACTCTGCGCGTCAATTGTCCAGCGTGATGGAACTGCGCGACCTGAAGCCGGGTCAGGGGCTGTAGGGTTGGTTTTCAACCCACCAATTGACCGCGATGGTGGGTTGAAAACCCACCCTACGGCAGCACCGCCCCACCGGGCGGAGCGAATGAACCGAGGCCCCGGCCTGCGCCGGGGCGAGTGAAAGACAAACGGGGCGATGACCCCGAAGGGACGGACGAGAATGATCACCCTGACCCACTACCTCGGCGTCGCCGCAGCCCTCTTCGTGATCGGCATTTTCGGCATCTTCCTGAACCGGAAGAACGTCATCGTCATCCTGATGTCGATCGAGCTGATGCTGCTGGCGGTCAACATCAACCTTGTCGCCTTCTCGGCCTTCCTGAATGACCTGACCGGTCAGGTCTTCACCATGTTCGTGCTGACCGTCGCCGCCGCCGAGGCGGCCATCGGTCTGGCCATCCTCGTCTGCTTCTTCCGCAACCGCGGCACCATCGACGTCGAAGACGTCAACGTGATGAAAGGCTGATCCACAGATGCTTCAGGTCATCCTTCTCGCCCCCCTTGCCGCCGCGATCATCGCGGGGTTCGGGTGGCGGATCATCGGCGAGGTCGCGGCGCAGTGGCTGACGACGGGCGTGCTGTTTATCGCGGCGGCGCTGTCGTGGTTCGTGTTCCTGACCTTCGACGGGGTGACGCAGCACATCCATATCCTCGACTTCATCCAGTCGGGCAGCTCGACACCGAATGGTCGATCCGGCTCGACCGGCTGACGGCGATCATGCTGGTGGTGGTGACGACGGTGTCGGCGCTCGTCCACCTCTATTCCGTGGGCTACATGGACGGCGACGTGAACTGGACCGAGAGCGAGCACTACAAGGCGCGGTTCTTTGCCTATCTGTCGTTCTTCACCTTCGCGATGCTGGCGCTGGTGACGGCGGACAACCTGGTGCAGATGTTCTTCGGCTGGGAAGGCGTGGGCGTCGCGTCGTATCTGCTGATCGGGTTCTACTACAAGAAACCGAGCGCCAACGCCGCTGCGATCAAGGCGTTTGTGGTGAACCGCGTCGGCGATTTCGGGTTCGCGCTGGGGATTTTCGGGCTGTTCTATCTGGTGGATTCGATCCGCATGGATGACGTCTTCGCGGCAGCGCCCGACGCTGGCTGAGACGCAGATCGAGCTTCCTGTGGGCCGACTGGAACGCGGCGAACCTGCTGGCCTTCCTGCTGTTCGTGGGCGCGATGGGCAAGTCGGCGCAGCTGTTCCTGCACACCTGGCTGCCCGACGCGATGGAGGGTCCGACGCCGGTGTCGGCGCTGATCCATGCGGCGACGATGGTGACGGCGGGGGTGTTCCTGGTCTGCCGGATGTCGCCGCTGATCGAATACGCGCCCGAGGCGAAGACCTTCATCATGTATATCGGGGCGGCCACGGCGTTCTTCGCGGCGACCGTCGGTCTGGTGCAGAACGACATCAAGCGCGTGATCGCCTATTCGACCTGTTCGCAGCTGGGCTACATGTTCGTGGCGGCGGGGGCGGGGATCTACGGGGCGGCGATGTTCCACCTGTTCACGCATGCCTTCTTCAAGGCGATGCTGTTCCTGGGGGCCGGGTCGGTCATCACCGCGACGCATCACGAACAGGACATGCGGAATTACGGGGGGCTGCGGAAGCACATCCCGCTGACCTTCTGGGCGATGATGATCGGGACGCTGGCGATCACGGGGGTGGGGATACCGCTGACCTATATCGGCTTTGCGGGGTTCCTGTCGAAGGATGCGATCATCGAGAGCGCCTGGGCCAGCGGCAACGGGTTCGCGTTCTGGGCGCTGGTGGCGGCGGCCTGCATGACGTCAGCTTCTATTCCTGGCGGCTGATGTTCCTGACGTTCTATGGGGAAAGCCGGGCGGGCGGACACGCGCATGCGGGGCATGGGCACGATGCGCATGGGCACGGGCATGATGACCACGGGCATGCCGCGCATGACCACACGCCGCATGAAAGCCCGATGACGATGCTGGTGCCGCTGGGCGTGCTGGCCATCGGCGCG
The DNA here is from genome assembly GCA_963738635.1 of uncultured Alphaproteobacteria bacterium. Taxonomy (GTDB): domain Bacteria; phylum Pseudomonadota; class Alphaproteobacteria; order Rhodobacterales; family Rhodobacteraceae; genus JAOADN01. Next base: position 307,448 of record CAVTXE010000013.1, read on the forward strand.
GTGCTGTCGGGCATGGTCTGGCACAAGCAGTTCTTCGGCGAGCATGACGCGATGGTGTCGTTCTTTGCGATGCCTGCGCATCACGAAGCGGAGGGCGGCGAAGAGCACGCGACGGAGGATGCGACTGAGGGCACCGAAGCGGCGGCCACCGACGACCATGCGGCGGATGCGGCGACCGAGGCTCCGGTGGAGACAGAGGCACCTGTGGCCGACGCGGCGACCACCGAGCCTGCCGTCGATGCTGCGGCTGCGACCGAGCCCGGACTGCCGCCGAGGCGGATCATCCGGTCGGCGCGGCCCCCGAGGGCGCGATCTATATGTCCGAGGCGTCGAACGCCGTGCTGGACGCCGCGCACCATGCGCCGGCATGGGTCAAGGTATCGCCGTTCGTTGCGATGCTGGCCGGCTTCCTGATCGCGCTTCAGTTCTACATCCGCGACCCGTCGCTGCCGGGGCGCGTGGCGGGGGCGAACCCGGTTCTGTACCGGTTCCTGCTGAACAAGTGGTATTTCGACGAGGCCTATGAGTTCGCGATTGTCGGCCCGTCGAAATGGCTCGGGTCGTTCCTGTGGCGGCGCGGTGACGGCAACGTCATCGACGGTTCGCTGAACGGGGTGGCGATGGGGATGATCCCGTTCTTCACCCGCCTCGCGGGGCGGGCGCAGTCGGGCTACATCTTCACCTATGCCTTCGCGATGGTGATCGGCATCGCGCTGCTGCTGACCTGGATGACGCTTGGCGGGGGGGCGGAGTGATGACCTATCCGATCCTGTCGATCATCACCTTCCTGCCGATTGCTGCGGCTGTCGTGCTGGCGCTGCTGCTGAAGGGCGACGACCCGGCGGCGCAGCGCAATGCGAAATGGCTGGCGCTGATCGCGACGACGGTGACGTTCATCATTTCGCTGGTGCTTCTGCGCGGGTTCGATCCGACAGATACGGCGATGCAGTTCGTCGAGGAACGCCCCTGGATTTTCGGCCTGACCTACAAGATGGGCGTGGACGGCATCTCGATCCTGTTCGTGCTGCTGACCACATTCCTGATGCCGATCACGATCCTGTCCTGCTGGGAGGTGGACCGCCGCGTCAAGGAATACATGGTGGCCTTCCTGATGCTGGAGGGCCTCATGATCGGGGTCTTCACGTCGCTGGACCTTGTGCTGTTCTATCTGTTCTTCGAGGCCGGGCTGATCCCGATGTTCCTGATCATCGGCATCTGGGGCGGCAAGGACCGCATCTATGCGGCCTTCAAGTTCTTCCTCTACACCTTCCTCGGGTCGGTCCTGATGCTGGTCGCGATGATCGCGATGTATGCGGATGCGGGCGACCACCGACATCCCGACGCTGATGACGCATGTCTTTTCGTCCGAGACTGTTTCGGTGCTGGGTTTCCGCGTCGTCGGGGGTGTGCAGACGCTGCTGTGGCTGGCGTTCTTCGCGTCCTTCGCGGTCAAGATGCCGATGTGGCCGGTGCATACCTGGCTGCCCGATGCGCATGTGCAGGCCCCGACGGCGGGGTCGGTGGTGCTGGCGGCGATCCTCTTGAAGATGGGCGGCTACGGGTTCCTGCGCTTCAGCCTGCCGATGTTCCCGGTGGCGTCCGACCTGCTGGCACCGCTGGTGTTCTGGCTGTCGGCCATCGCCATCGTCTACACGTCGCTGGTGGCGCTGGCGCAGTCCGACATGAAGAAGCTGATCGCCTATTCGTCGGTGGCGCATATGGGCTATGTGACGATGGGCATCTTCACCGGCAACCAGCAGGGCATTGACGGCGCGATCTTTCAGATGCTGTCGCACGGCTTCATCTCGGGTGCGTTGTTCCTGTGTGTCGGGGTGATCTATGACCGGATGCACACGCGCGAGATCGACGCCTATGGCGGTCTGGTCAACCGGATGCCGTTCTACGCGCTGATCTTCATGTTCTTCACGATGGCCAATGTCGGCCTGCCGGGGACGAGCGGGTTCGTCGGGGAATTCCTGACGCTGATGGGGATATTCCAGGTGAACACCTGGGTCGCGGCGGTGGCGACGTCGGGCGTGATCCTGTCGGCGGCCTATGCGCTGTGGCTGTACCGGCGGGTGGCGATGGGCGAACTGGTGAAGGAGGGCCTGATGTCGATCAAGGACATGGGCTGGCGCGAACGGGCGGTGTTTGTGCCGCTTGTGGCGATGACGCTGTGGCTGGGGGTCTATCCCCGCGCGGTGACGGACATCATCGGGCCGTCGGTGTCGGACCTAGTCACGAACTATCAGGCCGCGATTCCGGCACCGGATACGGTGCAGGTCGCGAGCGAGCAGGGGCACGCACAACCATGATGCAGCTTGATTACATCGCGGCGCTGCCCGAGACCCTGCTGGCGCTGTACGGGATGATCGCCCTGCTGGTCGTCGTCTACACCGGCAAAGACCGTCTGACCCCGGTGCTGACCTGGGCCACCGTCGCGGTGTTCTGTGCCCTTGCGCTGTGGATCGGCCTGCGTCCGGGCCTTGGGGCGGTGGCGTTCTCGGGCGCGTTCCACGACGACGCCTTCGCGCGTTTCGCCAAGATCACGGTGCTGCTGTCGGCGGCAGCGGTGCTGGCGATGAGCGAGGACTATATGCGCCGGACCGATCTGGGGCGGTTCGAATACCCGATCCTGATCGCCTTTGCGTCCACGGGCATGATGATGATGGTGTCGGCGGGCGATCTGATCGCGCTCTACATGGGTCTCGAACTCATGTCGCTGTCGCTTTACGTCGTTGCTGCATTCCGGCGCGATTCGGCGATTTCGACGGAAGCGGGGCTGAAGTACTTCGTGCTGGGGTCGTTGTCGTCGGGCCTGTTGCTCTACGGATCGTCGCTGATCTACGGCTATGCGGGCACGACCGTTTTCGAGGGCATCGTCGCACATGTGGCCGAGGGCGAAATGTCCGTCGGGCTGCTGTTCGGCCTCGTCTTTCTGATGACCGGCCTCGCCTTCAAGGTCAGCGCCGTGCCGTTCCACATGTGGACGCCCGATGTCTATGAAGGCTCGCCCACGCCTGTCACTGCGTTCTTCGCAACCGCGCCCAAGGTCGCCGCGATGGCGTTGTTCGCGCGCGTGATGCATGACGCCTTCGGCACTGCGCCGGGCGACTGGGGGCAGATCGTCGCGGCGATGGCGGTGGCGTCGATGTTCCTCGGGGCGGTGGCGGCGATCGGGCAGACGAACATCAAGCGGCTGCTCGCCTATTCCTCGATCTCGCATATGGGATTCGCGCTGACGGGTCTTGCCGCGGGCACGGATGAGGGCGTGCAGGCGATGCTGATCTACATGGCGATCTATGCCGTGATGAATGTCGGCACCTTCGCCTTTGTGCTGGGGATGGCGCGGGACGGGAAACAGGTGACCGACATCGCGTCGCTGAACCTGTATTCCAAGGTCGCGCCGGTCAGCGCGGCGGCGTTGCTGATCCTGATGTTCAGCCTGGCGGGGGTGCCGCCGATGCTGGGCTTCTTCGCCAAGTTCGGCGTGCTGCGTGCGGCGGTCGATGCGGGGATGACCTGGCTGGCACTGGCGGGGGCTGTCGCATCGGTGATCGGGGCCTACTATTACCTGCGCATCGTCTTCTTCATGTATTTCGGGTCGGACACGGGGCAGGGGCTGGATGCGCGGATGCGGTTCATGCCGTGGCTGTTCCTGGTGCTCGCAGCAGCGGTGATGATCGGCGGCATCGGCAACCTGTTCGGTGTCGAGGGTGCGGCGCAGGCGGCGGCGGACGCGCTTGTCAACTGAGCGCCCGTCCCGCACGGTCTTCGACATCGTCGAACTGGCCGAGGTGGACAGCACAAATGCCGAAGGGCTGCGCCGGGCCAGTGGCCTGTCGCGCCCGACCTGGGTCTTTGCGCACCGGCAGACGGCGGCGCGGGGGCGACGGGGCCGCCCCTGGGTCATGGATCCGGGCAATTTCGCGGCGACGCTGATCCTGCGTCAGGTCGGGCCGCCGGCCGAGGCGGCGCAGTACTCCTTTGTCGCGGCGCTGGCGCTTCGCGATGTGCTTGCGGGCTACGCGGGCGCATCGGCGGTCGCGCTGAAATGGCCGAACGACGTGCTGCTGAACGGCGGCAAGGTTGCCGGCATTCTGCTTGAGTCAACCGGCAGCGCCGGGCGGATCGGCGCGCTGGCCATCGGCATCGGGGTCAACCTGGTTTCGGCACCTGCTGTAGCGTCGGTCGATCCCGGGGCGACCCCGCCCGTCAGTCTGGCAGGCGAGAGCGGGGCGGTCGTCACGCCGCGCGATTTTCTCGACCGGATTGCGGCGGGCTTTGCGGAGATCGACAGCTTCCGCGCCCGGCACGGTTTTTCGGGCGTGCGCGACCTGTGGCTTGCGGGTGCAGCGCGGCTGGGCGGAACCATCACCGCGCGGACGATGACCGATACGGTCACGGGGGTATTCGAAACCATCGACCAGGCGGGCGCGCTGGTGCTGGCCACGCCGGTCGGGCGGCGCGTCATCCCGGCGGCGGACGTGTTTTTCTGAAACGGGGGGCGGACATGCTTCTGTGTATCGATTGCGGCAACACGAACACGGTGTTTTCGGTCTGGAACGGGTCGGCCTTTGACGTGACCTTCCGGATCGCGACACAGCATCAGCGGACCGCCGACGAATACTATGTCTGGTTCGCAGCCCTGATGGCCCACGCGAAGCAGCCGATTGAGATCACCGAGGCGATTATCAGTTCCACCGTCCCGCGCGTCGTCTTCAACCTGCGCGTCCTTTGCAACCGCTATTTCAACTGCCGCCCGCTGGTCGTCGGCAGGCCGGACTGCGCCCTGCCGGTCGCCCCCCGTGTCGATCAGGGCACGACGGTGGGTCCGGACCGTCTGGTAAACACCGTCGGGGCGTTTGACCGGCATGGCGGCGATCTGGTCGTGGTCGATTTCGGCACGGCCACCACGTTCGATGTCGTCGATGCCGACGGGGCCTATATCGGCGGGGTCATTGCGCCGGGCGTGAACCTGAGCCTCGAGGCATTGCACATGGCCGCCGCCGCGCTGCCGCATGTCGACATCACGCGGCCCGAGCGCGTGATCGGCACAAACACGGTGGCCTGCATGCAGTCGGGCATCTACTGGGGCTATGTCGGCCTGATCGAGGGGCTGGTCGCCCGCCTGCGCACCGAGCGCGCGCGAAAGATGAAGATCGTCGCGACAGGCGGTCTTGCGCCCTTGTTCGCGCAGGGCAGCGGTGTATTTGACAGCGTCGAGGATGATCTGACGATGCATGGGCTGCGGCTCATCCACCGCTACAACAACAAGGGACAGGACGCCTGATGGCCAACGACCGCCTGATATTCCTGCCGCTGGGCGGGGCCGGTGAAATCGGCATGAACACCTACGTGTTCGGCTACGGTCCGCCCGACAGGGAACGCCTGATCGTGGTCGATCTGGGTGTCACATTCCCGGACATGGACACGACGCCGGGGATCGATCTGATCATGGCCGATGTGACCTGGCTGGCGGATCGCGCGAACCGCATCGAGGCGATCTTCATCACGCACGCGCATGAGGACCATCTGGGCGGGCTGGCCCACCTCTGGCCGCGCCTGAAGGCACCGGTCTATGCCCGAACATTCACGGCAGCGCTGGCGAAGCTGAAGCTGGAGGAGGCCGGGCTGGCAACGGATGTGCTGCGCGTCGTGCGCGCGCGGCCCGAGACGGTCGAGGCAGGGCCGTTCCGGGTGCAGTTCCTTCCCGTCAGCCATTCGATCCCGGAAAGCGCCGCGCTGATCATCGACACGCCTGCGGGACGCATCCTGCATTCGGGCGACTTCAAGCTGGACGGCAACCCGGTGGTGGGCGAGGCGTTCGATGCGAAGCTGTGGCACGAGGTGGCGAATGAGGGCGGGGGCATCAAGCTTCTGACCTGCAATTCCACCAACGTCTTCTCGCCGCATCCGGGCCGGTCGGAATCGACGCTGGCGCAGCCGCTGAAGGAGCTGATCGCGGGTCAGGACGGCATGGTGGTGGCCACGACCTTCGCGTCGAACATCGCGCGCCTGAAGACGCTGGCGGATGCGGCGACGGCGGCGGGGCGGTCGGTCTGCCTGATGGGCCGCGCGATGCGGCGCATGGTGACGGTGGCGACCGAGACGGGCATCCTGACGGATTTCCCGGCGCTGGTCAGCCCCGAGGATGCGACGCAGGTCCCGCGCGGCAACCTGATGCTGATCGTGACGGGCAGCCAGGGCGAGCGGCGGGCGGCGACGGCGCAGCTGAGCCGGGGCAAATACCTGGGGCATCGAGCTGAAGGACGGGGACATGTTCCTGTTCTCGTCCAAGGTGATTCCGGGCAACGAACGCGGCGTGCTCAGGATCATGAACAACTTCTCGGAGATGGGCGTCGACGTGGTCGATGACCGCAACGGCCTTTACCACGTCTCGGGCCATGCGAACCGCCCGGACCTCGAGGCGATCCATGACCTGATGAAGCCCGACGATGATCATCCCGATGCATGGCGAGCACCGGCATCTGCGCGAACATGCGAAGATCGCGGAGGCGAAGGGGATCGCCACGGAGATCGTGACGAACGGCATGCTCATGGACATCACGGGCGACGCTCCGAAGGTGGCTGAGCAGATCGAGACGGGTCGCGTCTATCTGGACGGATCGGCGCTGATCGGGGCGATGGACGGTGTGGTCCGCGACCGCATCCGCATGGCGCTGAACGGGCATGTCGCTGGTGACGGTGCATCATCGACGAAGAGGACGAGCCGCTGGGCGAGCCTTGGGTGGAGATCATGGGCCTGCCCGAGACGGGGCCGCGGCAACCGCCCGCTGGTCGATACGCTGGAGGCGGACCTGGCGGAATAGCTGGACCGCGCATCGGCCAAGGTGATCGCGGGACGATGACAAGCTGGACGAGGATATCCGGCGCGTCGTCCGGCAATCCGCCGAGAACGAGATCGGCAAGAAGCCGGAGGTGACGGTCGTGATCGCGTCTGCTGGCTGACTGGCGGGAGAAGGCCCCGCGGGTGCCCGGGCGCGTTTCTGTCGCCCGGCTCCCGCAGTGCCGCTCAGGCCTCGGACCCGAACCGACCTTCGGGACGGGCGCGCGTCAGGAAATCGGGCATGTGGTCGCCCATGCCGACGATCTGCGTGTCGGACCTGTCCGGGCGGTGGTCATCCCGGCGGTCGTCACGCCGCCTGTCGTCGCGCGGGCGGTCGTCGCGGCGCGCGGTCGGCGCGGACATGGTCCGGGCGCGGGCGATCTTCACGCGCACGATCTTCGCGGCGGTCGGGTTTGCGCGCGCTGCGAGCAGGCGGGGCCTCGGGGGCCGCGGCGGGCGCCTCAATCGGCTCGACACCCATCAACGGCTGCATTGCCGCCTGTTCGTCATGCAGCGGCTTGGCGCCCCTGTCGCCGCGGCTTGCGGTCGCGGTCGCGACTCGGCCGCGCGGGCCGCGCTTGTCGTCGTAGACCTTGGCGGGCTGATGCGTGGCCTCGCTGAGGGCAAAGCCCTCGGGCAGGGGCGCGCGGGGGATCGGCATCTTGATCAGCGCCTCGATGGCATCGAGGTACTTCTGGTCGCCCGGCGTCACGATCGTGATCGCCGACGCCCTTGCGGCCGGCGCGCCCCGTGCGGCCGATGCGGTGGACGTAATCCTCGGCATGGCTGGGCACGTCGAAGTTGAAGACATGGCTGACGGCCGGAATGTCCAGGCCGCGCGCCGCCACGTCCGAGGCCACCAGGAACCGCAGCGTGCCGTCGCGGAACCCGTCCAGCGTGCGCGTCCGCTGCGACTGGTCCAGATCGCCGTGGATCGGTGCGGCATCGAAGCCGTACGGTCTTCAGCGACTTGGCCAGGATGTCGACTTCGGTCTTGCGGTTGCAGAACAGGATCGCGTTGGTGCAGGCGTCGCCTTCGGCCTGGATGATCGCACGCAGCAGTTCGCGCTTGGCCTTGGCGGTCTGGTCCTTGCGCGGCGGGCTGGACGTGTCGATCAGCGCGCTGCTCGATGGTTTCCGATGCCGTCGCCTGCCGCGCCACTTCGATGCTGGCGGGCGTGTGCAGGAAGGTGTTGGTGATCCGCTCGATCTCCGGTGCCATGGTGGCGCTGAAGAACAGCGTCTGGCGGGTGAACGGCGTCAGGTTGAAGATGCGTTCGATATCGGGGATGAAGCCCATGTCGAGCATCCGGTCAGCTTCGTCCACCACCATGATCTGCACGCCCGTCAGCAGCAGCTTGCCGCGTTCGAAATGGTCCAGCAGGCGGCCGGGCGTGGCGATCAGCACATCGACGCCGCGGTCGATCAGCTTGTCCTGATCGCCGAAGCTGACGCCGCCGATCAGCAGCGCCTTGGTCAGCTTGGTGTGCTTGGCGTATTTGTCGAAGTTTTCGGCCACCTGTGCGGCCAGTTCGCGCGTCGGGGCCAGGACCAGCGACCGGGGCATCCGGGCGCGGGCGCGGCCGCGGCCCAGCAGGGTGATCATCGGCAGGACGAAACTGGCGGTCTTGCCGGTGCCGGTCTGGGCGATGCCGAGGACGTCGCGGCCCTCCAGTGCGGGCGGGATCGCGCCGGCCTGGATGGGCGTGGGGGTTTCGTAACCGGCATCGGTCACGGCTTGCAGGACCCTGGGGTCCAGCTTGAGGTCGGAGAATTTTGTCATAGGCGTCCAAAGGTCAGCGGCATCGGGCCGCTATGGGTCAGGGGACGCGGGTCCGGGCGTCCCGGCGGTGCCCACCGGAATGTGGGTAGGGGGCGGATACTGCAATGCGCAGAAAAAGGTCAATGGCGGTGCTGGCCGGGCCCCGAAAGTGTGGTGCCGGCCGCTTGGGACGGCCGGCACCTTTGCTGGGGTGGTGTTGGGTGTGAAGTGATGAAAAGGGCTTCTTAGGTAATGTCGTTCAGACCGGTCACGCGACCAGCCGTATTCTGGGTCTTGGTTGCTGCGCCACCTGCGCGGTCAGCGAACCTGTCTTTTCGGACATGTCTAAAAAGACAGGTTGATTAAGACAATTTTGAGGCAGCGGCGCCATTTGTCATGCGGAAATCGACAAATCGGCGAAACGGGGATTTATGCCGCTTCGTGAAATGGTTTCGAGCCAAGATTCCGCTGGCGAATTGGGGCGGCGAGAGTGACGTTGCGATCGCCGTGCGAATCGGTCAAAACGCACCCAGGTGAGCCTCAATTCCAACCTATGGGTGATTTTGCTGTTCGTGGAACCGACATGACCGTAGCCTCGGGTTGCGGAAGGCCGCGATGCCGGTTCTGCCGCCCGGCACGATGCTGATGGCCCGGCGGCCGACGAGGCCGCAGCCAGACCGGCCCTTGACGATGGTGTGCCGAGCGGCATCCTCTGGGGCAGTGGTCATCCCGGGAACAAAGGAACACAAGCCCATGATCCACAAACATGCTTCGGCGGTCTGGACCGGCAGCCTGAAAGAAGGCGGAGGGACGGTCACCACGCAAAGCGGTGCGGTCACCGGGCTGCCCTACAGCCATGCCACCCGGTTCGCGGACAAGAAGGGTGCGAACCCCGAAGAACTGGTCGGGGCGGCCCATGCGTCCTGTTACGCGATGTTCCTGTAGCGCGCTGATGAGCGGTGCGGGCATCGGCGGGATCAGGTCGAGGCGACGTCGACCATCGGGCTGGACCCCGCGACAGAAGGCGGACCGACGGTCAAGACGGCGGCTTTGGCGGTCAGGGTCAAGGCGGACACGGACGCAGCGGCGATCCGGGACTTTGCCGAGAAGGCCAAGACGGGGTGCCCGATCTCGAAGCTGCTCAAGGCGGAAGTGACGCTGGAACTGACGGTCCTGTGAATGGCCGACGGCACTCTCCGGGGTGTCGCCGTCGTACCAGGCGAGCTTTCGGTAGTCGAACCCGTGGCGGATCGTTGGCTTGACGATCTCGAAATAGGGCGACAGATCGAAATCGCGCGGCGCGAACAGCGAATGGTGCCGGATGTGGAGCACCTCGCGCCCCGCCGGGTCAGCCGGGTCGGGGCGCCGTTCGGGCAGGATCGGATAGCGCACCTGCTGGAACGCCTCGGCAATCAGCGTCGAGCAGATGGCGCGCGTCGGATCGCCCGATCCAAGTGCCAGCATCCGCCGCCGCCAGCGCTTCGGCACCGGGGGTTGGGGCAAAAGATAGCGTGCAAGGTCGATGATGTTCTTCAGATCATAGGTCTTGCCGATGCTGGCGCGCATGAAGGCAACAACCCGGTCGCGGTCGTCATCGGAAAGCCCGGTCGCCCGGCAGACACGCATGTTCAGGTGGCCATATTCGGACAAAGGGACGTAGCGGACGCCAAAGCGGATGTCTGCCTCGATCAGGTCGCGGCCATCCGGATCGCCCACGAAGAATGCCGCATGGGACCAGGTCGACACCGTAAGATACTTGATCGCCGACGAGATGCGGCGGTTGCCTTCGACCAGAAGGATATCCGCCGGTTGCAGGCATCCGCGCAGAAGATCGGGCGGGATCACCTCGAACGGCACATAGCCGTCCGACTGTTTTTCAAGATATCGCGCAAGTGCGCGACCCAGCGTTTCCGCGATGCGGTTCATCTTGTGGCTTTTCCCCGGTCCCGCAGCCCGCGACGGGGCCGCCCGAAGAACACGATCATGAATCCCGCACCGCGCGGCTCAAGAAAGAGAGAGATCACGCGAGGGTGATGGTGCGGGGCGGGCCGGCTTAGACCATCATCTCCTTCGTTGCCGTCAGCTTCAGCTCCGGGTGGTCCCTGACGACGCGGTCGATGTCCCGCTGGAGGCGCGTGGTCTGGACGGAATATCGTCTCACAACACTAGCAGGTGATCGCCCATCAGAATGGCAACAGATGTTATCCGGTCGCGAACTCCTTGCGCGGCCGCACTGATCATTTGGAGCGCCTCGCATCCAGCAAGGGATTCTTCAGAAACGGGTAGGCCAGAGTTGTCGTAGAGCAGAAGGACGAGGCTGCCTGCGGCTTCATAGTTGGGTGATTTTGACGCTTTGTCTTCAACAATGCGGCGAACGATTTGCGCGAACTCGATCTCAGGCTCATATCCGCGCCAGCCGCCAACGTCTCCGTCGCGCATTTTTTTGACCAACTCGGTCTCGTTTGGCCGCGACGGAAAACTCTTCGAGTTCGGAATTGACCAGATGGGCAGGCCGTGCCTTTGAGCGAGTGTTTGTGCTCGAGCGTGTAGTTGGCTTGTGACCTCGGCGACCTCGATGCCGACGGAGCCAGACGCACTCAATACCCAAATATCCGGCTTGTCGCCGCCATAGACCTCAAAAGGCGCTGTCAGCATTGGGAAGCGCTTTCGAGCCGCCGGTGCCAGCAAGGACTGCTTCAGCACCCATCTCTCCATCTCGCAATTCTTGCGACGCGTGCGGTCGGGTGTGACAGACCACTTCATGCCGTGAAGGCGCGACGTGAGTTCTTCCCACTCTTCGCACGAACCAGTTCGCTGAAACCGTCGGGAATGCGCGAGCTCACACCATCATCTCTTTCGTCGCCGTCAGCTTCAGCTCCGGATGGTCCCTGACGACGCGGTCGATGTCCCACTGGAGGCGCGTCAGGAACACCACGTCGCCGTCATTGTCGGTCGCCATATGCTGCTTGTTGACGGTTGACGAACTTCTCGACGTCGTCCTTGGTCCCCGCGACCCAGCGGGCGGATTTGAACTGCGACGGTTCGAACCGGACGGGCAGGGAATATTCCTGCTCGATCCGGCTGGCCAGAACCTCGAACTGCAGCTGGCCGACGACGCCGACGATGTAGCCGGATCCGATCATCGGCTTGAAGACCTTGGCGGCACCTTCTTCGGCAAACTGCATCAGCGCCTTTTCCAGATGCTTGGCCTTCATCGGATCGCCCGCGCGGACGGTTTGGAGCAGTTCGGGCGCGAAGGACGGAATGCCGGTGAAGCGCAGCGCCTCGCCTTCGGTCAGCGCGTCGCCGATGCGCAGCTGACCGTGGTTCGGGATGCCGATGATGTCGCCCGCCCAGGCCTCTTCCGCAAGCTCGCGGTCGGCGGCGAGGAAGAGGACGGGGTTCGACACCGCCATCGGTTTTTTCGACCGCACATGCAGCAGCTTCATGCCGCGCTCGAAATGGCCCGACGCCAGCCGGACGAAGGCCACCCGGTCGCGGTGCTTCGGGTCCATGTTGGCCTGCACCTTGAAGACAAAGCCCGTGACCGGGGCCTCGGAGGGCGCGATCTGCCGACCTTCGGCCCTTTGCACCTGCGGCTCCGGGCCGTATTCGCCGATCCCCGCCATCAGTTCCTTGACCCCGAAGGAGTTGATCGCCGACCCGAACCAGATCGGTGTCATATGCCCCTCCAGCACCGACTTGCGGTCGAAGGCGGGCAGCAGTTCGCGCGCCATTTCCAGCTCGTCGCGCAGCTTCGCCAGCAGGTCGGCGGGGACATGGTCGGCAAGGCGCGGATCGGACAGCCCGTCGATCTTGATGCTCTCGGCCACCCGGTTGCGGTCGGCGCGGTCCATCAGTTCCAGCCGGTCGTGCAGGATGTCGTAGCAGCCGACAAAATCGCGCCCAACGCCGATGGGCCAGGACGCGGGGGTCACGTCGATGGCCAGGTTTTCCTGAATCTCGTCGATGATCTCGAACGTGTCGCGGCTTTCGCGGTCCATCTTGTTGCAGAAGGTCAGGATCGGCAGGTCGCGCAGGCGGCAGACCTCGAACAGCTTGCGGGTCTGGGATTTCGACGCCCTTGGCCCCGTCGATCACCATCACGGCGGCATCGACGGCGGTCAGCGTGCGGTAGGTGTCTTCCGAAAAATCGCTGTGGCCGGGCGTATCGACCAGATTGAAGCGGTAGGGGCCGAAGTCGAAGGACATTGCGCTGGCGCTGACCGAAATGCCCCGGTCCGCCTCGATCTTCATGTAGTCCGACCGCGTCCGCCGCGCCTCGCCCTTGGCGCGGACCTGCCCCGCCATCTGGATCGCACCGCCGAACAGCAGGAACTTTTCGGTCAGCGTGGTCTTGCCCGCGTCGGGATGCGAGATGATCGCGAAGGTCCGGCGGCGGGCGATTTCGGGGGGCAGGGGGGCGAGGTTGGACATGGTGGGGCGCGGTATAGGCTGCGTCTTGCCTGCGGGCAACCAGACGTCTTGCGGGTGTCATGGTGCGGGCGTAAGATCAGAACAATAGATGAACATACGGGAGGATGCCATGACGATGAACGACGTCGCAAACGAACTGGTCGCGGGCTGCCGCGAGGGGCGGGCGCGCGCCAACCTGCAGAAGCTCTATGCCGCCGATGCCATCTCGGTCGAAGCCACCGACATGGGTGGCGGACGCGAGACCCGCGGGCTGGCCGGGATCGACGGCAAGCACCAGTGGTGGGAAGACAACCACGATCGTCACCGGCGGTGACGTGCAGGGCCCCTACATGCACGGCGACGACCGCTTTGCGGTGTTCTTCACGGTTCAGGGCACGACCAGAGCCGACGGCAAGGCGTTCACCATGGCGGAGGTCGGCATCTACCATGTGAAGGACGGCAAGATCGTGCGGGAAGAGTTCTACTATCAGACCTGACAGTGCTTCAGTCGCGGCGCGGCGGGCGGAACAGGCCGTCGCGCCCGACCGCGTCGATATCCTGCCGTCCGACCTCGGTCCCGAAGTGCTGGCGCTGGCTGAGCCCCGGAAACCGCGCGCGGACCTCTTCGGCGATCGAGTCGGGCAGGACGGTCAGCGTCGCCTCGTTCACCATCAGGCTTTCGGCGGCGATGCCTTCGGCATAGATGATCTCGTGCCGGTCGAAGACCAGGCTGAAATAGTCGACATAGCCGCCTTCGCGCCGCCGCACACGGTCTCCATCGACCAGATGCTTGGCCTGGACCAGCATTTCGGCGGTGCCGGTCAGTCGCGTCTGGCCGCGCTGGTAGAGGAACATCCGGTGATGCGGGCTGACGACCAGATCGGCACCGTTGCCCAGTGTTCCCGCCGAAATGACAACCGGCGCGAAGGACCCGATGGCCCGCATCGTCGCCTTGCCGATCCAGCGCACGGGCTGGGCGCCGTTGTCGCGGGTCAGGACCAGATCGCCGGGCGAAAGTGCCTCGATCGTGGCCTGCGCCCCGCCGGCGAGGGTGATCAGGGTGCCTGCCGCGAAGGACACGCAGACGATGTCGGCGATCCGCACATCGCCCGGGTCGCTCTGCGCGCTGATCAGCGTGTATTCGACACGCGGCGCGATCGGCGACAGGGGCAGGGCAAAGTCGCCCTCCGCTGCGTGGCGCAGAAGAAGCACCTCGACCCGGTCGCCGTCAGGGGCAAGAAACGTATGCTGCGCCAGAAGGATGATTTCGTCGCCAGCCTTCCCGACCAGCGACCCGTCGGCGATGATCTGACGCCTGCGCGACCCGTCAGACGGGCGCAGCGTCAGTCGGATGGCAGGCTGACTGGGATCGAGGCGATAGACATCGCCCATCTCGACCAGGTCCGCTGCGGCGATGGCGTCGCCCTGATTTGCCCCGCTGACGACCCACAGCGCATCGGCCGCATAGACATGTGCGGCATAGGCCGGAAGGGGGGCTTCGGGGGGCATTGCGGGGCGGTCCGGGAGGCTTTCTGAACTGGCAATCTGACGGATCAGGGTTAATCCGGGCTTAGAAGGCAACGGGAGCGGCGGTCAACGCAAGGGGAAATGGCCTGTCAATTGCCCCCGGCGGGAAGCTGTGCTGAAAAGACGTCGGCGTTCATGGGGCGAGGATAGGGCGATGGATCTCGGTATCCGGGGCAAAAGGGCGGTGGTCTGCGCTTCCTCCAAGGGGCTTGGGGCGCGGCTGCGCCGAGGCGCTGGCGGAGGCGGGCGTCGATCTGGTCCTGAACGCGCGGGGCGAAGCAGCGCTGCGGGCGACGGCGGACGATCTCACGCGGCGCTTCGGGGTGCGGGTGCTGCCCGTGGCGGCGGACATCACAACGGAAGCGGGGCGCGCCGCCGTCCTTGGTGCCGCTGAGGGTGCGGATATTCTGGTGACGAATGCGGGCGGCCCGCCGCCGGGTCTGTGGTCGGACTGGTCGCGCGAGGATTTCATCCGCGCGCTGGACGCGAACATGCTGACGCCCGTCGCCCTGATGCAGGCGCTGCTGCCCGGGATGATGGCAAAGGGATGGGGCCGGGTCGTCAATATCACGTCTTACTCGGTCAAGGCCCCGATCCCGCAGCTCGGACTGTCGAACGCGGCGCGGGCGGGTCTGACGGGGTTTGTCGCCGGCACGGCGCGGCAGATCGCGCCGCATGGTGTCACCATCAACAACCTGCTGCCAGGAATTCACGCGACCGACCGGGCGATTGCGCTGGATCAGGGCGTGGTGCGGGCCGAAGGGATAACGATGGAGCAGGCGATTGACAGGCGGGCCGCGACGATACCTGCGCGGCGCTATGGCACGGCGGCCGAATTCGGCGCGATGTGCGCATTTCTGTGTTCGCAGCATGCGGGCTTCATCGTCGGGCAGAACATCGTGCTGGACGGCGGCGCGCTGAACGCGACGATCTGATGGCCGAAGCGTTCAGCCTGAAGGACCACCTGTTCAACGCCGACACCGTCGGCTACCTCGCCGACCTGTTCCTGGCGGCGGACCCGGCGTTTCCCAGCGGCAGGTTCGTGACCAAGGCTGTCGCGGCATTCCCGGAGCTGGAGCTCAAGGCGCGGATCGCCCATATCGCAGAGGTTCTGGGCGACTGTCTGCCAGCCGGTTTCCCGGCGGCGGCGGACCTGATCGAGGCGGCCCTGCCGCCGCCCCTGGACCCGTCGCTGACAGATGACGACTTCGGCCGGTTCATCTTTGCGCCGCTCGGGGACTATGTGGTTGCGCGGGGGCTTGAGGGGCATTTCGACCGCTCGATGCAGGCCATCGAAGCCTTGACGCAGCGGTTTTCGATGGAATTCGCCATCCGCCCGTTCCTGAACCGCTTTCCTGACCGGACCCTGGAGGTTCTGGCGGGCTGGACAAGCCATCCGCACTATCATGTGCGCCGCCTTGTCAGCGAGGGGACGCGGCCCCGGTTGCCCTGGTCCGGGCGCATAGCAGTCGGGCCGGAACGGACACTGCCTCTGCTTGACCGGCTGTTCGCGGACAGCACGAGGTTTGTCACAAGATCGGTTGCCAACCATCTGAATGACATAGCGAAAACCGATCCAGGTCTTGCCGTTTCCACGGTCGCGCGCTGGCAGGCGGGGCAGCGCCAGCGCGAGGGCGAAATGGAGTGGATGGCGCGGCATGCATTGCGCACATTGGTGAAGGGCGGTGATGCTGCGGCTCTGGCGCTGCTGGGCTACGCCGGGGATGCTCCGATCGAGGTGACGCGGCTCGCCCTGGCCGGGGCCGCGGTTCCCATCGGCGGCGCATTGGAGTTCACGTTTGGTCTGAAGGCGGAAGCTGACTGCCGGGCCATCGTGGATTATCGCCTGGACTTCGCGCGGCCGAACGGCAGGCGCGGGCAGAAGGTCTTCAAGCTGAAATCGATGGACCTGCAGGCCGGCGTGCCCGTGACACTGACCAAGCGCCACGCCCTGAAAGGCGATGCGACGACCTTCACGCTGCATCCGGGTCTGCATCGGCTGGCGGTGCAGGTGAACGGGGTGGTGTTGGCCGAGGCAGCATTTGACCTGACGCGCGGATGACCGGCGACGACCTGACTTGTCACCTGGAACCTGCGCTGCTATCCCGCTGGCGATAAATCCGATAAAAACCATCGGGGAAGTGAAACGGGTGACGACGACTGCGCCGCGCCTTGAGGTGGACGGCCTGACGCGGCGGTTCGGCACGCGGACGGTCGTGTCGGACGTGTCGTTCTCGGTCGCGGGCGGGCAGGTCAGCTGCCTGCTGGGTCCGTCCGGCTGCGGCAAGTCGACGACATTGCGCATTGCCGCCGGGGTCGACCGGCAGGACCGGGGGCAGGTCCGTCTGGACGGGGTGACGGTCAGCGACGGCGCGGCGCATCTGCCGCCGGAACGCCGGTCGGTCGGGCTGATGTTCCAGGACTTCGCGCTGTTTCCGCATCTGACGACCGCTGAGAACGTGGCCTTCGGTCTGCCGCGCGGTCGCGAATCGCGGAATCGGGCCGAAGCGCTGCTGGAGCGTGTGTCGATGTCGGGTTTCGGGGGCAAGTATCCGCACGAACTGTCGGGCGGCGAACAGCAGCGCGTGGCCCTGATGCGGGCGCTGGCCCCGCGCCCGCGTGTGATGCTGATGGACGAGCCGTTCTCGGGCCTGGACGAACGGCTGCGCGACGGCATCCGGGATGAGACGCTTGCCCTGCTGAAGGAAGAGGGGACGGCGGTTGTGCTGGTGACACATGAGCCGCACGAGGCGATGCGGATGGCCGACGAGATCCTGCTGATGCGCGACGGGCAGATCGTGCAGCGGGGGGCGCCCTACAACCTGTACAACGCGCCGGTGGACCGCGCGGCGGCGGCGTTCTTTTCGGACCTGAACATATTGCCGGGGCGGGTGCAGGGCGCCCTGACCGAGACTGCGTTCGGCGCGTTCCTGACGCCGGGATTTCCCGACGGCACCGCGGTCGAGATCGCGATCCGCCCGCAGCATCTGAAGATCGATTTCGACCGTGCAGGACGCGGACCCAGCCCCACGGCGAGCGACGGCACCGCGGCGCGCGGCACGGTCGCGCGGTCGCGCTTCATGGGTCGGGAAAGCCTGGTCGAATTCCGCATGGACAACGACGGTGCTGTCCTGCGGGCAAGCGTGCCGGGGGTGTTCATGCCGAAGCCAGGCACAGCGATGTGGCTGATGATCCGGCGGGATCGCTGCTTCGTGTTCCGCACGACAGCCTAGGGGCGTCCTGCCTTCCGCACGTTCCGCAGGTCCCACAATGCTTCAAGAGATTGCGACAAAAGCCTGCAAAGGCTGATAAAAGCCACCTCGTCATCAGGGGTGAAATCGCCTGTCAGGCGGTCCGACGCCTGCATGAGACCCCAGACCGTGCCGTTCCGGTCGGTGATCGGAGACGCCATCCAGCCCCGCATCGGCGGGTGGCTTGCAGCCTCGCGCCCGAAGCCCTTCCATTCCGGATGGGCCTCGAGTTCGGCCTGCGTCAGGCGCACGATCTGCGGCATGCGCAGAAGCCAGCCATGGGTACCATAGCCGGTTGCGGGTGCTGCATAGCCCGACCATGCCGCGTATTTCTCGGACAGCGAGAAATATTTTCGCACGGTCGACCAGTCGCCTTCCACCACGATCGCAGCCGCTGCCTGATGGCACTGCGCGACCACCCGCACCAGATCGACGGCGTCATGCAGGGCCGCGTTGGCCGCTTCGGCAAACATCTCGTCGATCGCGTCCGGAGACGCCGTGACCGCGTTCGCCACCGCACCGACGGCGACATTCCGGTAGGTGTTCGCCATATCCCGCTCCGCCTTTCGTTGCCCGCAGTGGAAACTGGGACGACGGGAATGTCCGTCAAGCGGGCCGTGCGTGGGTCTGCCCGTCAGGTCTGGTCACGGCGGATCGTGGCGCGCCAGATAGTCATCGACCGTCTTGCCCGTTTCCGGCAGGAACGCGCCGCCCTCGGCGGCAAGACTTTCAATCAGGTCGACCCGGAAAACCCTGAAATCATTCCGTAATTCGCACCATGCCGTGAGGGTCCACGCGCGCCCCCAGAATTCAAGCTGCAGCGGGCGGACGGTGCGGGTCGTCCGATCGCGGGCCAGGCCGCAATAGTCCAGCCGCAGCTTCAGATGCTCTCGGATCGCGCGGCGGAGCGTGCCGAGATGCGGGGCCGCCTGCGCGGCCTCGGCGCTGGAAAAGACGAAGGTCTCGCTGCCGGTCTCGTCCGCGCCGCCCGGTGTGACGGCGGCGATCTTGGCGCGCAGGCTGGACGCCGCGCGCGAAAGGCCGGGGTCGGCAGCGCTGGCGACAAGTGCCATGCCAAGGCGCAGCGCCTCGAATTCCTCGCGCGTCAGGGCGACCGGGGGCAGGGTGATCGGCGCGGTCAGCATATAGCCCACGCCGCGCTCGCCCTCGACCGGCAGTCCGGACCCCATGAGCGTGGCCATGTCGCGCCAGACGGTGCGCACCGACACCTCCAGCGCGCCCGCCAGATCGCGCGCGCGGTGCAGCTTCCCGTCGCGCAGGATCTGGATCAGGTCGAACAGGCGGTCGGTGCGGCGCATGGCGTCACACCGTCCTGTGCCGCGCCTGCAGCGTCAAGCGGCTTGCCGGGCCAGCAGAAGGCGTGCGTGGGTCATCGTGACCGATGCCGGATCGATCATTGCCATGAAGGGGGCGGCGGCGGCATCCTGCATGACGGCAGCGCTGGCGGACATTGCCGAGGGCAGGTCGCGCCATATCAGATGATCCGTCCAAAGCCCGTCGGGCGCGCGTGACAGGTGGCGCACGACAAATCCGTCGGCGGTCCGCAGGACGCTGTCCAATGCGCCGGCGGCGCGCAGCACGTCGGCTTCGGACAGGTCGGGCAGCGTTCGAAAGGTGACGATTTCGGCGGTTTGGTTCAGGGTCGGTGTCATCTCAGGTCTCTCCGATGGTTGTGAGGGGTCCCGGATAGCAGGGTGCAACTGACAGAAACCTGTCAGTTGCCTCGGCCCTTGCCCCGTCCCGATGCCGCGATTGCGCTTTTACCTGCGCGCCTAGCCCGCCTACACCTGTTCATGGACATTCCGCGCCCGCGCGACATCCGCCGCGCGCCGCACAGGAGGAAATGACATGCTCAACAATATCGGTATCCCCGGTCTTCTTCTGATCGCCATTGTCGTGCTGGTCCTGTTCGGCCGGGGCAAGGTCTCGTCGCTGATGGGCGAAGTCGGCAAGGGCATCACTGCGTTCAAGAAAGGCGTGAACGACGGCAAGGCCGAGATCGAGGAAGCGGCATCGGCCGAGGCGCGCGACGTGACGCCCGCCGAAAAGGACAAGGTCTGATCCGCGCAGTGCAGACCGGGCTGACCCCGCATGCTTGATATCGGCTGGAGCGAACTTCTGGTGATCGGTGTCGTGGCGCTGATCGTCGTGGGTCCCAAGGACCTGCCCATGATGTTCCGCACGCTCGGACGTTTCACGGCCAAGGTGCGCAGCATGGGGCGGGAGTTTCAGCGCGCGATGGACGATGCGGCCAAGCAATCCGGCATGGACGAGACCGTGCGGGACCTCAAGACGATGACGTCCAAGAAGAACCTCGGCCTGGATGCGCTGGAAAGCGCCGCGTCGAAGTTCGAAAAGTGGGACCCGACCAAGCCCGGCGTGAAGCCCGCGTCACCGATAGCGACGGCACCTGTCTCGCCCGGCCCCGCGACGGCCGCCGCAAAACCGGCGGCCGGGCCGGAAACCACCGCGCTGGCGGCGCGGCTGGCGAAAGAACGCGCCGAGAACGTCAAAAAGACGGCGGCGTCCATTGCCGCCGCGAAGGCCGCCAAGGCGGAGGCGGTGATGACCCCGCCCGCCAGTCCGGTGCCGACCGCGCCTGCCAAGGCGGGCATGCGCCGATCCGCCGCCAAGGCGACGCCGCAAGCGACAGCGACCGTGCCGGTCGCGTCTCGGCCCGCCGTCAAGCCGGTGCGGGCGGCGCAGGTATCCGTGAACAAAACCAAGGTTGCGCAGAAGGCCCCCGCCAAAGCGAGCAAGCCAGCCGCCATCGCGGCCCCGACACGAAAACCACGCGCAAAGAAGTCTGACACATGACCGCCTCCGCGCCCGCCGATCAGATCGAAGACAAGGCCGCGCCGCTGATCGAGCATCTGGTCGAGTTGCGCACGCGCATCATGTGGTCACTTCTGGCCTTCATCATCGCCATCTGCATCGCCTTCACCGTCTGGAACCCCATCTTCAACTTCCTGACACGGCCGATCTGCAATGCGCTCGAGGCGCGCAATCAGGTGTGTTCGCTGGTCCTGATCAAATTGCAGGAGGGCTTCTTCGTCGCCATCAACATTTCGTTCTTCGGCGGCTTCATCCTGGCGTTTCCGGTCATCGCCTATCATCTCTGGCGCTTTGTCGCCCCCGGTCTCTACCGCTCGGAAAAGAATGCTTTCCTGCCCTTCCTGCTGGCCTCGCCCGCGATGTTCTTCCTGGGCGCCACGTTCTGTTTCTACGTCGTCCTGCCGATCGCCTTCGACTTCTTCCTGGGGTTCCAGCAGGGCCCGCTGCTGCCCACAGCTGCCGACGCCGGTGCGGCCGCTCCAGACGCTGCCGACGAACCCGGTTCGATTATCCCCGCGGGCATCCTGTTCCAGGGTTCGATGCAGGAATACCTCGGCCTGACGATGAAGTTCGTTATCGCTTTCGGCCTCTGCTTCCAGTTGCCCGTCCTGCTGACCTTGATGGGAAAAGCCGGACTGGTCAGTTCGGCGGGGCTGGCCAGCGTCCGCCGCTATGCGATCGTGTGCATCCTGATCGTTGCCGCTGTCGCCACCCCGCCGGATTTCATGAGCCAGCTGATCATGTTCGCGGCGATCTATCCGCTGTACGAAGTGTCGATCTTCCTGATCCGCCGGATCGAAAAACGGCGCGAGGCCGAATTGCGCGCCGAGGGGCTGTGGGTCGACGACGAGCCGGACGAACCTGCGGCAGCCGACCCCGCCAGAAAATGACCGAAACCGCGCTGAACCGCATTGCCGAGGCGCTGGAGCGGCTGGCACCACCGCCGATGCCGGTACCCGACTTCGGCCGGGCGAGTGCCTGGCTCTGGCACGTTGCGCCGGACCGGCTGGACCCGATCGCCGCTGTCTCAAGGGTCGATCTGCCGCTGCTGCTGGGCATCGACCGCGCGCGCGACATTCTGCTGGCGAACACCGTTCAGTTCGCGCGTGGCCTGCCCGCGAATAACGCGCTGCTGTGGGGCGCGCGGGGGATGGGCAAGTCGAGCCTGGTGAAGGCGGTGCATGCCGAAGTGCTGCGGCAGGGGCATGCCCTGCGGATCGTCGAGGTGAGCCGCGAGGACCTGCCGTCGGTCGGGCGCCTGCTGGACCATATGCGGGCGGCATCGGCGCACCGGTTCATCCTGTTCTGCGACGATCTGTCGTTCAGCCATGATGACACCGCCTACAAGTCGCTGAAGGCGGTGCTGGACGGCGGGATCGCGGGGCGGCCTGCGAACGTGCTGTTCTACGCCACGTCGAACCGCCGTCACCTGATGCCGCGCGACATGATCGAGAACGAACGTCAGACCGCGATCAGCCCGTCCGAGGCGACGGAGGAGAAGGTGTCGCTGTCGGACCGCTTCGGCCTGTGGCTGGGCTTCCATCCCTGCACGCAGGACGAGTATCTTGCGATGATCCGGGGCTACTGCGATGCGTATGGGCTGGCTGTGGGCGACGCGACCCTGCGCGCCGAGGCGATCGAATGGCAGGCGACGCGCGGCGCTCGGTCGGGGCGGGTGGCCTGGCAATTCTTCTGCGATCTGGCGGGGCGGCGCGGGGTCGCCCTGCCGGGCTGAGTGGAGCCGGATGACGAGGAATGCCTGCGGTTTCCGCGCCTCCCCTCCCCTTGCGGGAGGGGCCGGGAAGGCGGCACAGGGTCCTCCGACTGTTCGCCGCCCCACCCTCTCCCTTCCCACGAGGGGGAGGGAAGTGCCTCGGGCTGATCGGCCGCGCTCGAGAGAGGCGGGCCCCGAAAGCGAGGCCGCTAGTTCAGGAACGGCACCGGATCGACGCTGTCGAAGCCCTGACGCACCTCGAAATGCAGGAAAGCCGGGTCGCCGGAGCGCACGGTGGCGATCTGCTGACCGCGCTTGATCTTGGCCCCTTTGGCGACGGTGATCCCGTCGATGTTGGCATAGACGGTCAGCAGGTTGCCGTCATGCCGGACCACAAGGATCGGCACCTGATCGGTGTCCTTGGTGATCGCCGCGACGGTGCCGTCGCCCGCGGCCTTGACCGGGGTTCCGGCGGCCGCGGCGATGTCGATGCCTTCGTTCTTCTTCTTCTGGTAGCCGCGGATGATCTTGCCCTGCAGGGGCATCGCCAGCTTCGATCCCGAGGCGGCCGTGGTCTGCGACCCCAGATCGGGGGCAGGGGGCGTCGCCACGGGTTTGCTGGCGGCCACCGGCGTCTCGTCCGGCAGCGGTTCCTTGGACGACGGCGGCAGCGGGGTCGGCGACCCGACGCCCGGCGCGGTTTCGGTGGCAAGCACCGGCTTCGGGGCGGCGGCATTGGCGACGGGGATCAGCAGAACCTGACCTTCGCGCACCGTCAGATCGGCGTTCAGCCCGTTCCAGTCGGCCAGCGCGCGGACATCGACGTTGTAGAGCCGCGCGATGGTGAAGGCGGTCTCGCCGCGTTCGACCCGGTGGCGCGCGGGTTCCGGCCCGGTGGGCGCGGCGGTCCCCGCGCTGCCCGCCTCGGCCCGGTCAATCGCGCCCGACGCAATCGTCGTGACGTCGATGCCGCCGGTGCCCGGACGCGGCAGCGTGCCGATGGCGGGCGATCCGCCTGCGCCAACAGGCGCGCCCGCAGCGACGCGCGTCGGCAGCACCAGAACCTCGCCGCCGCGCAGGGGCGTGTCCGCCTCGATGGCGTTGTAGCTGGCCAGGGCATCGGCGCCGATGCCGATCCGGGTTGCCACGGCCCCGACCGTGTCGCCGGGCCGGGCCACGACGACCTGATAGGTGGGATACGAGATGACGCCGCGGCTGTCAGAGGCCGGGCGCGCCGCCGTTGCCTGCCGCGCGGCCTCGCTTGTGTCGATGCCCGTCTTGCCGAAGCGCCGGAGGTCGGGATCGAAGCCGCCCTCGCAGGCGGAAAGTGTCAGCAGGCTGACCCCGATCAGGGCCGCACGCCGCATCGTCGGATTGGGAACGCCTGTCATTGCTCGCATGTCCTCGCCGCCTGCTCTGTTCATCGGCCCGTTTTTACGGGCCTTGTTGCCGTGCCGCCGGTCCGCCCCGGGCGGGCCGACACCGCACCTAGTCCTGCGCCAGTCCCTCGACCAGCGGCACAAAGCGCACCGGTCGAAGTTCGTCATAATCGTAGCCTTCGGAGCCCCTCGTCACCTTGATCAGGGTCTGAACGGTATCGGACTGCCCGACCGGCAGCACCATGATACCGCCAACGCGAAGCTGAGCCAATAGGGGGCCGGGCGGGTCCTCCGCCGCTGCGGTCACGATGATCCGGTCGAAGGGGGCCTGATCGGGCAGGCCAAAGCTGCCATCGCCGACAAGGGCCGTGATGTTGTTCAGATCAAGCGCGGCGAAGACGCCTTCCGCCTCGCGGACCAGCCTGCGGTGGCGGTCGACGGTGTAGACGCGCCGTGCGAGCTGCGACAGAATCGCGGCCTGATAGCCCGAGCCTGTGCCGATCTCGAGCACCTTGTCACGGGGGCTGACGGCCAGTGCCTGAGTCATCAGCCCGACAATCGCGGGCTGGCTGATGGTCTGGCCGCAGGCGATGGGCAGCGGTGTGTCGTCATAGGCCCGATCAGCGAAAAGGCCCTTCACGAAGACGCCCCGGTCAATCGCCTCCATCGCTGCCAGGACGCGGTTGTCGGTCACACCCTGCGCGCGCAGGGTGTAGAGGAACCGCATCTTGCGTTCGGCGGCGTCAGTCATCGGTGCGTTCGACCCTCATGCCATGTGTTGCGCCAGATCATCCAGACGGTCATGCGCGGTCAGGTCCGCACGCATCGGCGTGACACTGACATAGCCATCGATGTTCACCGCGACGTCCGTGCCGGGCAGGGTTGCCACATGCTGCGGCCCGCCGGTGATCCACAGGAAGCGCCGCCCGGTGGGCGAAATCTGCGCCTCGACCCCGAAGCCCGCCTGCCTGCGGAAACCCTGCGCCGCGACGCGGGTGCCTTTGACGGCCAAGGCGGCGCAGGGCGGGAAGTTGACGTTGTAGAACAGACGGTAGTCTTCCTTGTCCCACAGGCCGCTATCCAGCAGTTTACGCACGACGGCGGCACCATGCTCGCGCGCCGCCTCGAACGGATCGTCCAGGTCTTCGGTGCCCGGACCCATGAACTGGGACAGCGCGATCGCGGGAAGCCCCTGAAGGGCGGCCTCCATCGCGCCGCCGATGGTGCCGGAATAGAGGACGTTCTCGCCGGAATTGTTGCCGCGGTTGACGCCGGACAGGACCAGATCGGGCCGCGCGCCATCGAGCACGTCGAAAATCCCCGCCAGCACGCAGTCGGCGGGCGAGCCTTCCGCAGCATAGCGGCGGGGGCCGAGCTTGGCGAGCATGGTGGGATGAGTGTAGCTGATGCAGTGCCCGACGCCGGATTGCTCGAAGGCGGGCGCGACGGTCCAGACCTCGCCTCCGGGGCCGGCGATCTCGGCGGCGATGGCGGCCAGAACCTCGAGCCCCGGCGCGTTGATGCCGTCGTCATTGGTGATGAGAATGCGCATGTCTGCCCCGGACCTGACTTGGCTTTCCGCTTAGACGCAAGGTCGCGCGGGGTAAAGCGGTGCGGGCGTCATTCGGGCCGAAATACCGGGGAGTGCGCCATGCCGGTCAGAGAAGCGCCAGAATGCGTGCAGCTTCTGCCGCAGGGTCGGTCAGCCGCGTGCGGTCCTCTCCGGGGAAGAAGCGCGCACGCGTCGCCGTCGGCATGGCTGCGGGCGTGGCAATCAGGACGCGCGGGCCGACCTTGGCGGCTTCGGCCTGCCAGCTGCGCGCAAGGGCGATCTGCGCGGCTTTGGTGGCCCCGTAGGCCCCGAAGAATTTCTCGCCGCCGCGCGGATCGTCGAAGAACAGCGCGGTGCCGCCGCGCGCGCGCAGAAGCGGTTCGATCACCGCGATCAGCCCTGCGGTCGCGCGGATGTTGCAGGCGGCGGATTTGTCGAAATCTTTCGTGTCGATATGCCCGGCGGGGGCCAAAGGGGCCGCATGGATGGCTGCGTGGACCCAGAGGTCGATCCCGCCCCAGCGCGCGCCTGCGGATTGCGCCAGATGCGCCATCGCGGCGGCATCGGTGATGTCGAGCGGGGCAAGGGTTGCGGATCCGCCTGCCGCCGTGATGCGGTCGTCCAGTTCCTCCAGCCCGCCCGAGGTGCGCGCGACGGCGAGCACGTGCCAGCCCTGCGCGCCGAGGGCCGCGCTGATGGCAAAGCCCAGACCGCGCGACGCGCCGGTCACAAGGGCAAGGCGGGCGCGGGGCGCTGCGTCAGTCATGGCGGTCGTTTGCCAAAGCGGCGCGACCGCTGCAAGATGAAGATGACACGGTGATGATTGACAAGATGCCGCCCCGACAGCAGTTTGCGCGCAACGAAGACCATTCAGGGGAATTGCCATGACACTCACTCAGGCCGCACTTCCGGGCCAGTCGCTGCTGACGAAGGCGCTGCTTGTCGTCGCGGGCAGCCTGTTCATCGCTGCGGCCGCACAGGTGCAGGTGCCGATGTGGCCGGTGCCGGTGACCATGCAGACGCTGGCGGTCCTGATCGTCGGATTCGCCTACGGCTCGCGTCTCGGCGGGGCGACGGTGCTTGCCTATCTGGCCGAGGGTGCGGCGGGTCTGCCGGTCTTTGCCGGACTTGGATCAGCACCGGCGCTGATCGGACCGACGGCTGGGTTCCTCTATGGTTTTGTGGCGATGGCTTTCTTTGCCGGGCTTGCCGCCGATGCGGGGCTGAAAAAGGTGTTGCCGCTGGCGCTGGTCGGGATCGCCGTGTCGGCGGCGCTGTACATCCCCGGGCTGGCCTGGCCCGCGCTGACGATGGACGTGTCCGTGGCCGACCTGCTGTCGGGATGGATGAAGCCGTTCCTGATCGGCGATGCGGTCAAGGCCGTGCTGGCTGCGGTGATCGTGGCCGGCGGATGGTCGTTGCTGGCGAAGCGCCGGGTCTGATCGGCGAGGCAACGGACGACGGACGGATGCGGGGTGCGCCGACGGCGCACCCCTACTTTTTTGGCTTGCCCCCTGTGCAAGGTCGATCCGCGCGTTAGGTCCGCCGGGTGCGGGCGGGTGTCCCGGCGGGTTCGGGGACGTGTGGTGATGGGATTGCAGGGTTGAGCGAAGCGCCGGTTATTCTGTGGTTCCGGCGTGATCTGCGGCTGGGCGACCATGCGGCGCTGACGGCAGCCGCCGCGTCCGGGCGGCCGGTCATTCCGGTTTTCATCCTCGATCCCGAAACCGAGGCGCTTGGCACAGCCCCGAAGTGGCGGCTGGGCCTGGGTCTGGCGCACTTTGCCCGTACGCTGGCCGATACGGGCAGCCGCCTGATCGTTCGGCGCGGACAGGCGCTGGACGTGCTGACGGCGCTGGTCGCCGAGACAGGTGCGGGCGCGGTGTTCTGGTCGCGGGCCTATGATCCGGTGTCTAAGGCGCGCGACACCGAAGTGAAGGCAGCGCTGCGTGCGCGCGGGATCGAGGCGCGCAGCTTGCCCGGCCAAGTCCTGTTCGAACCCTGGACGGTTGAGACCGGCAGCGGCGGCTTCTACCGGGTCTATTCGCCCTACTGGCGCGCGGTGAAGGACCGCGATCCGGGGCCGACGCTGCCGCCGCCGACGCGCCTGACCGCGCCCGATGCCTGGCCCGCCGGTGAGGATGTTGCGGCGCTGGCGCAGGAGATGGGCGCAGGCATGCGGCGCGGCGCGGCGGTCATGGCCCGGCACCAGACGGTGGGCGAGGCGGCGGCGCTGGCACGGCTGGACGCCTTTGTCGCGGGGCCGATTGACGCCTACCGGGCCGACCGTGATTTCCCGGCGCTTCCCGCAACCTCGGGCCTGTCCGAAAACCTGACCCATGGCGAGATTTCACCCCGCACGATCTGGCATGCGGGGCAGGCGGCGATGGCGACGGGGGCCAAGGGGGCCGAGCATTTCCTGAAGGAACTCGTCTGGCGCGACTTCGCCTGGCACCTGATGCATCACACGCCGCACATCGCCGACCGGAACTGGCGCGATGGCTGGGACGGTTTCCCATGGCGGGGCGACAACCCGGACGCGGAACGCTGGCGGCGCGGCATGACGGGCGAACCCTTCGTCGATGCCGCGATGCGCGAGATGTATGTGACGGGAAAGATGCACAACCGTGCGCGCATGATCGTGGCGAGCTATCTGACCAAGCACCTGCTGACCGACTGGCGGATCGGGCAGCGCTGGTTCGAGGACTGCCTGACCGACTGGGATCCTGCCTCGAACGCGATGGGCTGGCAGTGGGTCGCGGGTTCCGGGCCGGATGCGGCACCGTACTTCCGCATATTCAATCCGGCCGGTCAGGCCGAGAAGTTCGACCCGGACGGGACCTACCGCGACCGCTGGATCGCCGAGGGGCGCAGACAGCCCTCGACAACCGCGCTGAGTTACTTCGATGCCGTTCCGAAGTCATGGCACCTGGACCCGGCTGGCCGCTGCCCCGATCCGGTCATCGCCCTCGACCAGGGCCGCGCCCGCGCGCTGGCTGCTTATGCCGCAGTTGCAAAGTCAGGCGATTGATTTGTCTGGAAAACTTCGGATAAACTCGATCCGGGGGTCGTGATGGACGTACTGACATCGACGGAAGGGCAGCGCGACCTGCCGCGTTATTTCGCGCAGGTCATGCAGGTCGCCAAGGGCATGGGTGCCGGACGGCTGGACTTTGTTCTGCCGGACGGTCGACGCTTCCGTGCCGAGGGCAGGCACCCCGGCCCGGTGGCCGAGGTGATCGTCCATGACCCGGATCTGTTCGCGCGCCTGATCCGAGAAGGTGACCTCGGGTTCTGCGATGCCTATGTGGAGGGCGGATGGACGACGCCCGACCTGATGGCCTTCATGGACCTTGTCCATCAGGATAACGAGGCGATCTATGATGGTTTCCCCGGACAGGGCCTGATCCGCGCCTATGAACGTCTGCGGCACTTGCTGCGGTCGAATTCGAAGACGCGGGCGAAAAAGAACATCGCCTATCACTACGACCTCGGCAACGATTTCTACCGGCTCTGGCTGGATGACACGATGACCTATTCGTCCGGCCTGTTCCGGTCGGGGCAGGAAAGCCTGGAGGCGGCGCAGCGCGCGAAATACGCCAGTATGGTTGACCGCATGGGCGCGCAGCCCGGCGATCATGTGCTGGAAATCGGCTGCGGCTGGGGCGGTTTTGCGGAATATGCGGCGGGCGAACGCGGTCTGAAGATCACCGGCCTTACGATTTCGCAGGCGCAGCACGACTATGCCGTGGCGCGGATGGATCGCGCGGGCCTGTCGGACCGGGTGCAGATCAAGCTGCAGGATTACCGGGATGAGCGCGGAACGTATGACGGCATCGCGTCGATCGAGATGTTCGAGGCGGTGGGCGAGAAATACTGGCCGGTCTACTTCGGCGCGCTGCGCGATCGGCTGAAACCCGGGCGGAATGCCACGCTGCAGATCATCACCGTGGCCGACAAGCGGTTCGAGACCTATCGAAAAGGCGTTGATTTTATTCAGAAATACATCTTTCCGGGCGGAATGCTTCCATCGCCTACGGCACTACGAAGCGAAATCCGCAGGGCCGGGCTAGCGCTGGTGGGGTCGGTGGAATTCGGTGAAAGCTACAGCCAGACCCTGCGGCGCTGGCACGAGACCTTCAATGATCGCTGGGACGATATGGCGAAGCTGGGCTTCGATCAGCGGTTCCGCAGGATGTGGAACATGTATCTGACGGCCTGTGCGGGGGCCTTCAACAGCGGCAATTGCGACGTGACGCAGATCACTGTCACAAGACCCGTCATCGGGCGGCCGACCTGACGCCCTCAAAGGCTCAATCCCGCGCCAAAGCTGCTACAGTTTCCATCGAAGTTGCCGACTGGCCGACGCGACGCTTGCCAGACGCCGGGCCGCGTCCGAAAAAGGTCCGGCAGGCTGCGGCACTTGCGCGGCACGAAGGACAGACCGGACCAGCCCATGCCCACTGCCGCCAGATTGTTCGCCGCCTTCGCCTTCATGGCCGTCGGATTCTTCGCGGCCGAGGTCGTCAAGCCGCATATGTCCGAGGGTACGCAGTTCGGGGCCTTCACGCCCATCACGGCCCTGATCGGACTTGTCTGCGGCTGGCGCATTCTGGGACCGGCTGCGGGCCGCGGCAATGTCCAGGCGTTCGGGACAGGCGTGAAGACCTCGGTCGTGATGGTCCTGCTTGGCCTCTTGATTTTCGCAACCGAACAGATGACCGTGAACTCGTTCCGCAAGCTTTACGACGGCCCGTTCGACGCGGTTGTGGGCATGATCGGCATTGCGGTCGATTATGCGATGAAGCTGGGTGCGCCCGATATCCTGGCCGTGCTGGTGATCGGCGGCGGGCTGGCCGGGCTGCTGACCGAATGGGCCGGACGGCGCTGGACCTGACGACGGGTGGCTGCCGTCTTTTTCTTCGGGCCGATGGCGGATGCGCGGCTGCGCCGGGTTGTTCTTGGCCGCGACGTGCCGGTTCAGCCCGCCCGGCTGCCGGGCCACGGCTTGCTCGGCACGCATCATGGCGCGCGGGCCGCCCTCAAGTCCGGCGGAGGAGATGTCGGCGGCTGGGTTGCAAGGGGCCTCGGCCAAGGCGATCTTGACCGCATCGCCCACCATGAGATCGGACCCGCGACAGAGGCGGATCTGGCTCTGCACGACGGCGACCTTTCTGCGCTGATCTGGCCCGGCTTTGCCGCAGCGGCGGGCGATCAGGTCTGGTCGCCCGAACTCTGGAATGCGCGCTGGGCGGATACGGTCATCGCGGCGGCGGCGGATATCATGGCGCTGTTCGGCATCCGGCGGCCGGAAGAGATTGCGGCGCGCTATTCGCAGATGCTGGTCCGTGCGGGCGCAGGCCTGCGCGCGGGGGCCGCCGGTCACACGACGCTGCGCAGGGCGCGGCAAGCGGGCGATACCGCTGAAACCGCGCGCCGTCAGCCCTATGCGGCCTATTTCGCGGTCGAGGAATATGACCTCCGGTTCCGCCGCTTCGACGGGTCGATGAGCGAGAGTCTGACGCGGGCGGTGTTCATATCGGGCGATGCGGCGGTGGTCCTTCCCTACGATCCGGCGCGGGACCGGGTTCTGGTGATCGAACAGTGGCGCGCAGGTCCGCATGCACGCGGCGATAGCCAGCCCTGGCTGATCGAGGCGGTTGCGGGGCGGATCGACGGGGGCGAGACACCCGAAGAGGCGGCGCTGCGCGAGGCGCGTGAAGAGGCGGGCCTGACGCTGGCGCGGCTGATACCGGCGGCGTCCTACTACCCGTCCCCCGCGGCAAAAGGCGAATACCTCTATACCTTCATCGGGCTTGCCGACCTTCCGGACAGTGCTGCAGGGCTGGGCGGACTGCCGGGCGAGGGAGAGGATATCCGCGCGCATGTGATCCCGTTTTCGCGGCTGGAGGAGATGATCGGGACAGGCGAGGTGAATAACGCGCCCCTGATCCTGCTTGCGCTCTGGCTCGCGCCGCGCCGGGCCGCGCTGCAGTCCGCCGTCCAGGCCGGTCGCGGGGGTTGAGGTTCAGACCCCGCGCGCCTAGGAATGGGACGGGACGCATCGATGGGGCGCGGGCAATGGCGATCTACAAGGACCTGGCCGA
The DNA here is from genome assembly GCA_963738635.1 of uncultured Alphaproteobacteria bacterium. Classification (GTDB taxonomy): domain Bacteria; phylum Pseudomonadota; class Alphaproteobacteria; order Rhodobacterales; family Rhodobacteraceae; genus JAOADN01. Next base: position 338,862 of record CAVTXE010000013.1, read on the forward strand.
AACGGTGGGAAAGACCCCGCTGATCCGCCTGAACCGCGCAAGCGATGCGACCGGGTGCGAGATACTGGGCAAGGCCGAGTTCATGAATCCGGGCCAGTCGGTCAAGGATCGTGCAGCGCTGTACATCATCAAGGATGCCGTGGCGCGCGGGCAGCTGAAGCCCGGTGGCACCATCGTCGAGGGAACGGCGGGCAATACGGGCATCGGCCTGGCGCTGGTCGGGTCGTCGATGGGGTTCCGCACGGTGATCGTGATCCCCGAGACGCAGAGCCAAGAAAAAAAGGACATGTTGCGTCTTGCGGGGGCCGAACTGGTTCAGGTTCCGGCCGCGCCCTATTCGAATCCGAACAATTATGTCCGATATTCTGGCCGCCTTGCGGCATCCCTTGCACAAACCGAACCGAACGGGGCCGTGTGGGCAAACCAGTTCGACAATGTCGCCAACCGGCAGGCGCATGTCGAGACAACGGGGCCGGAAATCTGGGACCAGACCGGCGGCAAGGTGGACGGCTTTGTCTGTTCGGTCGGATCGGGCGGCACACTGGCCGGTGTGGCCTTGGCGCTGCAGCCGAAGGGCGTGAAAATCGCCCTTGCCGACCCCGAAGGTGCCGCGCTGCATTCGTTCTACACGGACGGGGTTCTGAAGGCCGAGGGATCATCGATCACTGAAGGTATCGGGCAGGGCCGCATCACCAAGAACCTGGAAGGGCTGACGCCCGACTTCAGCTATCGCATTTCCGATTCCGAAGCCCTGCCCATCGTCTTTGATCTGCTCGAGGATGAGGGGCTCTGCCTCGGCGGGTCCTCGGGCATCAACGTCGCGGGCGCGATGCGGATGGCGCGCGACATGGGACCTGGCAAGACCATCGTCACGATCCTGTGCGATTTCGGCAACCGCTATCAGTCGAAGCTGTTCAATCCGGAGTTCCTGCGCGCCAAAGGCCTGCCGGTGCCCGGCTGGCTGGACCGCGATCAGCGCGACCTTCCCAGCGTCTTCGAGGGATGACCGGCGCACTGCGCAGCCTGCTTCTTGCGCTTGCGCTGACCGTCGCGGCGCTGGCCCCGGCCCTGCATCCCGCACGGGCGCAGGAAACGGTTCTGGTCGACTACACCGGCTGGGAGGCCGACGCGATCCGGGCCGAGCAGGCGTTGCAGGACGGCAAAGCCTCGAACCCTGCCTTCGACGATCTGCGGGCGGACATCGTTATCTGGCGCGGGCGCTTCGCTGACGCGCAGAGCGCCAATGCCGCCCGCATCGACACGCTGCGCAACCAGATATCCTCGCTCGGCCCTGCACCTGCCGAGGGCGCAGCCGAGGCCCCGCAGACGGCGACACGGCGCGCGGCGCTGAACGAACAGCTGGCGCAGTTGCAGGCGCCCGGCATCACGGCATCCGAGGCGTTAAGCCGTGCGGAAGGCATCGTATCGCAGATCGACCGGCTGATCCGCGACCGGCAGGCCAAGGCGCTGCTGCGCCTGTCGCCGACGCCGATCAACCCGTTGAACTGGCCTGCCGGTTCTGCCGTGCTGACGCGCGGCCTGCAGACCCTCTGGGGCGAGACGACCGAAGCATGGGGTAACCCGGCGCGCCGGACCGAGCTGCGCAACAATCTGCCGCTGATCGTCCTCTACCTCACTTTGGCGGGCCTTCTGATGCTGCGCGGGGCTGACTTCATGGAACGCCAGGCCCTGCGTCTGCGCGGCTATGCGGTGCTGCGGACGCGTTATGCGCTGGCGGCACTTGTGTCGCTCGGACAGGTGCTGGTGCCGGTCGGCGGGACGGTGCTTCTCGTGCTGGCGATCCGGGCGACCGGGATGGCCGGCCCACGCACCTTCGCGCTGATCTCGGCTTTGCCTTGGGCTGCGTTCTCGTTCTTTGCGGCCCGCTGGCTGGGCAGCTGGCTGTTCCCGCGCGACGACACGACCGAGGGCGACGCGGCGGCCGGGCAGTTCCAGCTGACCGACCGTCCGGCCGAGGCGCGGTTCCTGACAACGATGATGGGCCTTGTGCTGGCGGTCGAGGCCTTCCGGCAGGCGTTCACGACCGAGGTCCGGCCACCCCTGTCGATGGCCGCGCAGGCAGTCTGGGCGGCACCGCTGGTCTGTCTCGTATCGATCTTCCTGTTCCGTATGGGAACGCTGCTCCGTCGCAGCAATCAGGCGCGGTCCGACCTCGGCGACGATGTCGTGTTCCGCAGCCGCCTGCTGTCGCTGACCGGTTCGGCGGCGGCGGCGATCGCGGTTCTTGGCCCGCTGCTGGCGGTGATCGGCTATGTTGCGGCAGCCAATGCGCTGGTCTGGCCGGGCGTCCTGTCGCTGGCGCTGATCGGCCTTCTGATCCTGCTGCAGCGGTTTGCGACCGATCTTTATCTGGCGGTGTCGCGTCATGCGACCGACGCGCGCGAAGCGCTGATCCCGGTCCTGACCGGGGTCGGTCTGGTCCTGGCCGCCCTGCCGGTCTTCGCGCTGATCTGGGGCGCGCGGACGACGGATCTGTCCGAAGCCTGGAACACCTTCAGGGGCGGCATCTCGATCGGCCAGACGCGCATTTCGCCGACCGTGTTTCTGAGCTTTGTCGCGATCTTCCTGATCGGCTATTTGCTGACCCGGCTGGCGCAGGGGGCGCTGAAGACGTCGGTCCTGCCGCGAACACGGCTGGAGAAGGGCGCGCAGAACGCGCTGACGGTCGGTTTCGGATATCTTGGCATCGTGCTGTCGGCCTTTGTGGCGATCAACGCGACCGGGCTTGACCTGTCATCTCTGGCCATCGTCGCCGGTGCCCTGTCGGTCGGTATCGGCTTCGGTCTGCAGAACATCGTGTCGAACTTCGTCGCTGGCGTCATCCTGCTGATCGAACGCCCGATCAGCGAGGGCGACAACATCGACGTCGGCGGCAAGCAGGGTATCGTGAAGGGCATCTCCGTCCGTTCGACGCGGCTGGAAACCCCCGACCGCACTTATGTGATCGTTCCGAATGCGGACCTCGTGTCGGGTGTCGTGACGAACCTGACGCGGTTTTCGGTGACGGGGCGACTGGTGATGCAGGTGCCGGTTGCCTATGGCAGCGATACGCGGCGCGTGCAGCAGGTGCTGATGGATATCTGCGAGGCACAGCCGATGGTGATGATCGATCCGGCCCCTTCGGTCGGGTTCGTCGGTCTCGGCGGTGGCGGCCTGACATTCGAGATCCGGGTCATTCTGGCGGATGTGAACCTGAAGGGCGACGTGCAGACCGAGATCAACCACCAGATCGTCGAGCGCTTCGCGGCCGAGGGCATCGACATCCCGGTCCAGCAGCGCGAACTGAAGCTGATCCCGTCCGAGGCGCTGACGGCGCTCGGCACGGCGGCGGGTCCGCAGAGTGTCGGGCAGGCCCGCCCCGCAGGGTCCGCCAGGCCGAAGCAGCCCCGGCGCGCCGCGGTCCCGCGCGACCCCAGAACCGTCAACAACGACCCGGATGAAGGGATCGATCCGGACCGTCGCTAGGCCCGCCGAACACGCCGCCGGACGTTGCGGCAGAAGTCCGCAGACCCGGTGGCAAGAGTAAAATCTTCTTGAACATGCTCTGCAACGCAGCATAGTCGCCGACGAAAACGGGGGATGAGTCGGCACGCGGCGATCCTCCAAGGTGCGTCCCCCTGCCGTGGACGCGTTTGACCGGAGAATGCGGTGCCCCAGCACCCGAGCCGCGCGAACCATGGCCCAAGACCGCGCAACGCGCGCTTCGGGCGGAGCCCAGACTGACATGCAGGACAATCCGGCGGTTCCCCCAGTGGAGCCGGCATCCGACCCGCAGGACGATGCGGAGGACGGGGATCATGGCCACAAGAAGGGTCTTGCTGCCCTGACCCTGGGGGCTATCGGCGTCGTCTACGGCGATATCGGGACCAGCCCGCTCTACGCGATGCGCGAAGCGCTGCGGCCGGTTGCCGAGGACGGTCTGGCGCGCAGCGAGGTTCTGGGCGTCATCTCGATGCTGATCTGGTCGCTGATCCTGATTGTCACGGTCAAATACGTGCTGTTCCTTCTGAAGGCCGATAACCGAGGCGAGGGCGGGGTCCTTGCGCTCTACGCCCTGACACGGGTCGCCATCGGGCGGCGGTCGCTGCCGGTCCTGTTTCTCGGCATAGCAGGGGCCGCGCTGTTCTTCGGCGACGCGGTCATCACGCCCGCGATTTCCGTCCTGTCGGCGGTCGAGGGGCTGGAACTGATCGCGCCGAAGTTCGGCGACTATGTGCTGCCGGTCACGCTGGCGATCCTGTTCGGCCTGTTCCTGGTCCAGCGGCACGGCACCCATGCGATTTCGTCCTTGTTCGGCCCGATCACCGCCTTCTGGTTCCTCACGATGGCCGCGACCGGCATCTGGCAGATGATCGGCAATCCAGGCGTTCTCGCCGCGTTCAACCCGTATTTCGCATTTGAGTTCACCCTGACGCATGGCTGGATCGCCTTTACCGTTCTCGGGGCCGTCTTCCTGGCCGTCACGGGGGCGGAGGCGCTTTATGCCGACCTCGGCCACTTCGGTATCCGGCCGATCCGCTTTGCCTGGTTCCTGCTGGTCTTTCCGTCGCTGGTCCTGAACTATCTGGGGCAGGGCGCGCTGGTCCTGACGACCCCGTCGGCGCTCGAAAACCCGTTCTTCCTGATGGTCCCGCCGGTCATGCTGCCGCCCTTGGTCGCGCTGGCGACGGTTGCCACCGTCATCGCCTCGCAGGCCGTGATCTCCGGGGCCTTTTCGATGGCCCGCGCCGCGATCCAGCTGGGCCTTCTGCCCCGCCTGTCGATCGTGCACACGTCAGAAAGCCAGTCGGGTCAGATCTACATTCCTTCGGTCAACTGGCTCCTGCTGTTCGGCGTGCTGTCCTTCGTCACCTCGTTCCGCTCGTCCGAGGCGCTGGCCGCCGCCTACGGCATCGCGGTCACCGGCGCGATGATCGTCGACACGATCCTGGCCGTTGTCTTCGCCCATCGCGGCTGGAAATATTCGCTGCCTCTGGTCCTGATGGTCGCGGCACCCTTCGTCGCGCTGGAGGGAACGTTCCTTCTGTCGAACCTCGCCAAGCTGCCGGACGGGGGCTATGTGCCGCTGTCGATGGCCATCTGCGTCGGGTTGCTGATGTTCGCCTGGTGGCGGGGCACGCAGCTGGCCTTCGAGAAGGGCCACCGCGAAATGGTCAACCTCGACAATTTCGCGACCTCGATGATGCGGTCCTCGGCCCATGTGGTGCCCGGAACGGCGTTTTTCCTGACGTCCGATCCGGTGGCCGTGCCGCCCGCGCTGCTGCACAACCTCAAGCACAACCGTGTGCTGCATGAACGTAATGTCGTGCTGACGGTGGAAACCGTGCGGGTGCCCATGATCAGCGAGGCCGAACGGGTAGAGTATGAGCCGATCAACGACCGGTTCGCGCGGCTGAGATTGCGGTTCGGGTTCATGGAGACGCCGAACGTGTCAAAGGCGCTGGGCCGGGCGCGGCGCGAGGGCGTCAAGTTCGACGTGATGAACACGTCTTTCTTCCTTGGCCGCCGCAAGGTCGTGCTCGGCGCGCGGATCGGGCTGCCGCTGGTGCTAGACCGCCTGTTCATCGCGCTGGGGCGCTTTGCGGCGGACCCGAGCGATTTCTACCACCTGCCGCGCGACCGGGTGGTGGAACTGGGCAGCCGGATGACCGTGTAAACCCCGTTACGGCTGCGGTTTTTCGGACTGACCCCTTGCAAGACGGTTGCCCGACCCTGTAAGCACCCGCCGACGGAGCGGTGGCCGAGTGGTCGAAGGCGCACGCCTGGAAAGTGTGTAGACGGGAGACCGTCTCTAGGGTTCGAATCCCTATCGCTCCGCCACCGACGTAAATCTATGATTTTATTAGGTAAAAGAGAGGATTTCCCGCTGGTTTCCCGACCCTTTGGCCGCTCCATTTCCTGACAGAGACAGATGTCCAAGGCAGATTGGTGCCCTCTTTCGGGTTGCGTCTCGGTTTGACGCATCAGGCGCTTCGGTTTTCGTGCTCCGAATTTCCCTGCGTGCAGGGAATCTGCAGGGAATTTCCGCCAGTGTTTTTCGTTTGGCTGCCAGAGAAACTGTCCCCGAAGTCGACCGTGACGCCAATGGTCAACGGTCCCTTTATCGGCGTGATGAACGCTGAGTGCAGGCTTCCTGGCCCCTCCCGCCGCGCATCGGCTTGGACCGACCGTTCAAAAGCCGCAGCGCCGCTCCTGGTCCTTCCAGTCGAGTGGCAGGGTTTGGCGCGCGAGGCGCTCGGGGGTCAGGTCTACCGGCGGGGTACCATCGAGGACGGCGCGCTGGATTCTGGGTGACAGGTGAGGTGCCCCTAGTTTCCTGGACGATCACGACGCTCGTCACAGTGCGTCCGACCTGCGGATACGGACGGGTCCCGACAGCTTTCAGGCAGCGGCCAGTTTCCAAGCGGAATATGACGGCCTTGCCCTTGAAGGCTGTCGATCAGCGTGATGTCCCGGATCGTCCAGCGAACCGGTTCGGCAAGATGCCGCGTTTCGGCAAAACCCACGCCATAGGCCAGCGTCACGTGCGGCACGAGGGTCTTTCGTTTTCGCAGCATGAAACCAGCCTCGTGGAGTGATTCATGCAGCGCGGCGGCCAGGTCGTTGGCACGGTCGTTCCGGCCGTCGGTTCCAAGGACGAGTGCGCGGTTGCCCGCACCACCCCCAAATGTCATCAATCGGTCAAAGCAAAGCTCGAACGGGGCGACGCGCAGTGCAGAGGCGGCAAGCCGGGCCCTTTCGACCAATCCTGCGTCGAGGGACTTCGTTTCCGCGAGACCTTGAACCGTCATGTGCAGCGTGTTGCGGCGAAGGTCTTCTCCGCTGCCGCACGAGAGCCAGGCTTCTGCGAACTTTTCTCTGATCGCCTGCGGCGGCACTGCCGCGAAGAATAGCACATGCGATTGCCCGTCGCGCTGAGGTGATTGCATCGTTGTTTCGGCGGTCAACATCTCAATTCTCCCTTGCAATGGATTTGAACAGGCTGTGATGGGTCGGTAAAGAACAAAAGAAGAACTAGCCGATGCTCCATGACGACGGCGACCGTCGAATCCCTCACTGCGGCATTTGCCGCAGTGATGTCGGCCGCAGGCGAACAGAGCCCGAGCAATCTGTCTGCAACACCGGCTCCCTTGACTTCGGGCCGCATCTCGCCAGAATAAGAACAAATAGTGAACGGAAGGGCGTGATGACCGCAGATGGGTCTGCTCTGGGCAGGCATGCGAAAGATATCTCCCCTTGCCTGATGATCCGGCGGGCGGCGGTTCATGAATTTTATGCCGTCACAGAAGCGGACGCGCCCCAGACAACCGGGGCGATGCTGGCCCTGGCGCTGGACCTGTCTTCGCGGCCGCTGCTCTGGGTACGGCAGGATTTTCTCAGCCGCGAGGGCGGCACGCCTTATCCGCCGGGCCTGAGGGAGTTCGGTTTTGATCCGGCGCGCATCATCTTCGTGCATGGCAGGGATGCAGCGGCGGTGCTTCAGGCCGGGCTGGAGGGCGCGCGATGCGCGGCCCTCGCCGGGGTTCTGATCGAACTCTGGGGCGAGGCGAAGGCGCTGGACCTGACGGCCAGCCGGCGTCTTGCCATTGCGGCAAAGGCATCCGGCACGCCGGTCCTGATGGCCCGGATCGCCGCGCAGCCCTGTCCCAGTGCGGCGGAAACGCGCTGGCATGTGCGGGCGGCACCGTCGCGCGCCCTTGCGGCCAGTGCCCCCGGCCATCCGGCGGTATCTCTCGATCTGCTGCGCCATCGCGGCGGGCTTGCGCAGGCAATCTGGCATCTGGAATGGAACCGTGACATCCGATCTTTTGAAGACAGAGCTGCCGGGTCAGACGCCCCGCCCCGGCACGCTCCCTCCCCGCCGCTACATGGCGCTGTGGTTCCCGTACCTGCCGACGGACAGGTTCCGCCGGGCGACACCGGACCCTCGCAGCGCCGGGCCGGATGATCTGCCTCTGGCTCTGGTCGACAGGGACCGGGGTGGGTTGCAGATATCGGCGCTGAACGCGGCTGCGGCGGGGAACAACCTGCGCATCGGCATGACGCTGGCCGATGCGCGCGTCTGGTTGCCGTGGCTGCGGGTGGCCGAAACCGATCCTGCCGCGGACAACCGGCTTCTGCGCGGCCTTGCCGCTGCCTGTGAAAGGTACACGCCCCTGGTGGCGCTTGACGGGTCGCGACGGCCTGCATCTCGACATCACCGGCTGCGCGCATCTGTTCGGCGGCGAGGAGGCGCTGCGGGCGCAGGTCTGCCTGCGCTTTGCGGCGGCGGGCATCACCGCGCGCGCCGCCATCGCGGGCACCCCCGATGCCGCCCGCGCCGCCGTCCGCTTCGGCCATGCCGCGACCCTGCGACCGGGGACCGAGGCGCAGGCGGCGAGGTTCCTGCCGGTTGCGGCGCTGGAACAGGGGGCCGAGACCACGACGGCGCTGACCCGGGCCGGGCTGAAGACCCTGGGCGATCTGGCCGACCGCCCGGCGCACATGCTGACCGCGCGCTTCGGGGTCGGGCTGATGACGGCCCTGCGCCGCATCACCGGGCAGCAGGATATGCGCTTGGTCCCGCTGCGCGCCCTGCCGCTCTGTCAGGCCGTGCGGATTTTCCCCGAACCGATGCTGGAAATGCCCGCCATCGACGGGGTTCTGGCCGATCTCGCGCAGGAGATCTGCGGGATGCTGGCGCAGCGGGGGCAGGGCGGACGGCGCTTCGAGGCGAGCTTTTTCCGCAGCGACGGGGCCGTGCGCCGGATCGTGATCGACACTGCCGCCGCCTGCCGCAATGTGCCGACGATCCTGCGCCTGATGCGGCTGAAGCTCGACACGCTGGCCGATCCGATAGACCCCGGCTTCGGCTTCGATGCCTTCCGCCTGGGAGTCCTCGAGGCTGAACCGCTGGCGGAACGGCAGATCACCCTCGACGGCGACGCCGAAGAAACTGCGGATGTCGCGGCGCTGATCGACCGGCTGGTCACGCGCTTCGGGCGCGGGCAGGTGCAGCGGTTCGTGTCGCGCGACAGCCACGATCCGCAGCGCAGCGCGGTGCGCGTGCCTGCCGCATCGGACGCGCCGTCGCCGCCCTGGCCCGCGCCCGAGCCCGGCAATCCGCCCGCGCGTCCGCTGACCCTGTTCACCCCGCCGCAGCTGATCGACGCCCTGGCCGAGGTGCCCGACGGCCCTCCCCTGCGCTTTCGCTGGCGGCGTGTCCTGCATGACGTCGCGCGCGCCGAAGGGCCGGAGCGGATCGCCCCGGAATGGTGGCTGGAAGGGAACGACGCCCCCGCGACGCGCGACTACTACCGGATCGAGGATGCCGGGGGGCACCGGTTCTGGATTTTCCGCGAGGGTCTTTTCGAGGACTCGAACGCCCGCCCGCGCTGGTTCCTGCACGGGCTTTTCGCATGACGAGGCCCGTGCAGCCCTATGCCGAGCTGGTCGCGGCGACCAATTTCTCGTTCCTGCGCGGCGCGTCCTCGGGACCGGACATGGTGCTGTCGAGCCTGTGCCTGGGCCATGCGGGCCTCGGTATCGCCGACCGCAACACGGTGGCGGGCGTGGTGCGGGCCTATGCGGCGCTGAAGGAATTGCGCGAGGACGGCACGCTGCCGCTGGTGAAGCGCCACGACGGTTCCGGCCCCGGCGAGTATAGCTATCAACCTGCGTCTTTTCACGCAGACGATGAGCAGACCGAAGCTCTCCGGGCCCTTCTCCAGGAACGTGCGAGGACATTTCGCCTTGTCACCGGGACGCGCCTCGCCTTTGCAGACGGCACACCCGACATCGTCGTGCACCCCGAGAACCGGGCTGGCTGGGGCCGCCTCTGCCGTCTGCTGACCATCGGCAACCGCCGGGCGAAAAAGGGTGCGTGTCACCTGACGCTTGATGACCTTCTGTCCGATACGCACGACCTTCTCCTGGTCGTCATGCCCGACCGCACTCACGGGTCCCTCGGCGCTCTGCTGCCCCGCCTGGCCGAGGCGGCTCCGGGTGCCGTCTGGCTGGCCGCCACCATGCCGCGCCGGGGCGACGACCGGCGCAGGCTGACGGGCCTCAGGGCACTGGCAGACCGTGCGAGCGTGCCGCTCCTGGCAACGAATGACGCGCTCTATGCCGATCCGGCGGCCCGAGACCTGCAGGATATCCTGACCTGCATCCGCGAGGGCACCAGCATCGCCAAGGCGGGCCGCAGGCTGGAAGTGAATGCCGAGCGGCATCTGAAGGCACCCGCCGAAATGGCCCGCCTTTTCGCCGACTGCCCCGAGGCGCTGCGCGAGACGACAGATATGCTGGCCCGCATCGATTTTTCGCTGGCCGATCTGAAATACGAATACCCTGACGAACCCGTTCCGCCGGGACGGGATGCCCAGGCATGGCTGACCGAGCTGACCTTCAGCCATGCGATGATGCGTTACCCGGACGGCATTCCCCCGAAGGTCGAACGCCTGCTGAACCAGGAACTCGCGCTGATCGGCAAGCTGGATTACGCGCGCTATTTCCTGACCATCCACGACATCGTGCGCGTGGCCAATGACAAGGGCATCCTGTGCCAGGGGCGCGGGTCCGCCGCAAACTCTGCGGTCTGCTACGTGCTTGGCATCACCTGCGTCGATCCGGCCGAGCATAATGTGCTGTTCGCGCGCTTTCTGTCCGAGGAACGCCGCGAGCCCCCCGATATCGACGTGGATTTCGAGCACGAGAGGCGCGAGGAGATCATCCAGCACATCTACGACCGTTATGGCCGCGACCGTGCCGGGATCATCGCCACGGTCATCCACTACCGCCCCAAAAGCGCCATCCGCGATGCAGGCAAGGCGCTTGGTCTGTCAGAGGATGTGACGGCAGCCCTGGCGAGGCTGCAATGGGGCAGCTGGGGCAGCGACATCACCCGCAATCAGGTCGTGCAGGCCGGACTTGACCCCGAGAATCCCGGTATCGTCCGCGCCGTGACCTTTGCCAGACGCCTGCTCGGCTTCCCCCGCCACCTGTCGCAGCATGTCGGCGGCTTCGTCCTTGCCCGCGGGCGGCTGGATGAACTGGTTCCCATCGGCAATGCGGCGATGGAGGACCGGACATTCCTCGAATGGGACAAGGACGATGTCGATGCGCTGGGCCTGATGAAGGTCGATATTCTGGCCCTGGGAATGCTGACCTGCATCCGCAAGGCGCTGGATCTTATGCGAGGCCATGAAGGCATTGACTGGGGGCTGGCCGATGTGCCGCAGGCGGATACGGCCACCTATGACATGCTCTGCAAAGGCGATTCCATCGGTGTGTTTCAGGTGGAAAGCCGCGCCCAGATCAACATGCTTCCTCGCCTGAAACCGCGCAAGTTCTACGACCTTGTCATCCAGGTCGCCATCGTCCGCCCCGGCCCGATTCAGGGCAACATGGTCCACCCCTATCTGCGCCGCCGCTCGGGGGCAGAGAAGGTGGCTTTCCCCTCACCCGCCCCCGAACACGGCTCTGCCGACGAGCTTCACGGCGTGCTGGCCAAGACAATGGGCGTGCCGCTGTTCCAGGAACAGGCGATGAGCCTTGCCATGGTTGCCGCGAAATTCACCGATGTCGAAGCGAACAAGCTTCGCAAGGCGATGGCGACCTTCCGCAATGTCGGCACGATCGGCCAGTTCGAGGCGATGATGGTCGAACGCATGGTTGCGCGCGGCTATGACCGGGAATTCGCGCAGAACTGCTACGACCAGATCAAGGGCTTCGGCAGCTACGGCTTTCCCGAAAGCCATGCCGCATCCTTTGCCAAGCTCGTCTACATCTCGTCCTGGATCAAATGCCACCACCCTGCGATCTTCGCCTGCGCGCTGCTCAACTCGCAACCGATGGGCTTCTACGCCCCGGCGCAGATCGTCCGCGATGCACGCGAACATGGGGTCGAGGTGCGCCCCCTCGATATCAACCACAGCCTGTGGGACAACGTGCTGGAGCGGGCGGAGGGCGGGCAACTGGCCCTCCGCCTGGGCTTCCGCCAGACCGAAGGCGTGCATGAGGCCGAGGCGGAACGCCTGGTCGACGCCCGCAGGCAGGGTTTCACCTCGGTCGAAAACCTTGCCGCCCGCGCGCATCTTCATGGTCGCCCGATGCGCGCTCTGGCCGATGCCGATGCGTTCCGGTCCATCGGTCTCGATCGCCGCCAGGCCCTGTGGGAGGTGCGCCGCCTGCCGCAGGACGAGCCCATGCCCCTCTTCGCCGCCGCCAGTGCGCAAGAACTAGGGCAGGAAGGCGATGCCGATCTGCCCGCAATGCAACTCGGTGAGCATGTGGCGACCGACTACCAGACGCTGCGCCTGTCGCTGAAGGCGCACCCCATGCAGATCCTGCGCCCGATCTTCGCCCATGACGGCGTCTCGACCTGCGCCGAAACCTCCACCCGCGCCAACAACCGCTTCACGCGGACCGCCGGGCTGGTTCTGGTCCGCCAGCGACCCGGCAAGGGCAATGCGATCTTCATCACGCTGGAGGACGAGACGGGCATCACCAACGTCGTCCTCTGGTCCCGCCAGTTCGAGGCGCTGCGCCGCCCGGTGATGACCGCACGTCTCATGCTGGTCGACGGACGGGTACAGCGCAGTCCCGAAGGTGTCATCCACCTCATGGCGACAAATGTGATCGACCGCTCCGGCGATCTCGACCGGCTGTGGGATGTTGCAGGCGAAGACCCTGCTCGCTTGTCACCACGGCCTGCTTCGGGAAACCGCCACCTTCTGCCGCCACCCCGTGTCGACCAGCACCCCCGCGATGCACGCATCCTGCCCAAGAGCCGCGATTTTCATTGAAGACCAGGAAATACGGCCATGATGTTTCTCTTGGAGTTTGTCAGTCTGCCAAAAAATGAGACCGGTTCGCGTTCGTCTGACAGCACCGCCAGTGATCCCGGCCGCCCGTTCGTTTTCCCCGTCCACAGGCACCGGCCCACTTGGGGGCACACACTCCCGCTTGAGGACCCGCCAGGGGTGAACCTGGATGTGTTTCGCTCCGTCCCGGTAGAAAATTGATCAACAGTCAAATCGAAATTTGATGTAGTGTATCCGGATTGAGGAGAATTGAGGTTTCAGATGGCTGTCCGTCCCACGGGAAGGGGGCCGACGTTTGGTGGCACCCGCATTGCTGCACCGGTCGTCGGTGATCTGATTGACCAAGGCGTTCTGGTGATTCCGGGCGACGGTACGGCCTTCTTTCCGAAGCCGGTCGATTTCGTCCGGAACATTTTTGATCCGGCCCGTCCCGGCGATCCCGTCGTGCGCCCCGACGATCTGGTGGCGCTTCGCGTGCAGCTGTCCAATCTCAAGGTCGCGCCGGGCATGCCGCCGATGCTTCAAACGGATGCGGCAGGGCCTGCGTTTCTGATCCTCCATTTTCCGCCGCAGGCGATCACCGAGGAGACCTTCTTCGAAGCGACACCGCCCGGGATGACCAAACCCGATCCTGACCCGTCGCTGTCATTTCAGAAGCCGGACCTGGACCCCGAGGGTCAGGGCAGCGACATGGTGCCGCCGCCGTTCCGGCAAACTGTCCGGGCACGGATCGCGGATGAATCCCGGCTGGTCTTCAAGGTGCCTGACGGCACCTCGATCCCCTACACGCTGGAAGGCATCCTGAACGCGGTCCAGACACTGGAGCCCAAGGTCGCGGCCAATGCCGGTCCGCGCACGGCGGGCGGGCAGCGCCCGCTGTTCCCTGAGGTTCTGGTCGATGCCACTGCGGCAAGCGAGATGAGTCCGCGCCGCCGCGCCGCCTTGACCAGCTTCGCCGTGAACTCGCTTCGGATCGCGGCCAGCAACACCGGCGAGGCCACGCTGAGAACCCGCCAGCTCTCGAAGAGCGCGGGCTTGCGGGATCTGGGCGACCTGCAGCTGGACCTGGCAGGTCCGGGCATTTTCCGGACCCAGCCGTCGCCGAAGAACCCCGACGGGCTGACCACAGCCATCGAGATACCCTGGCGGCTGATCCTGTCACCGCATGGCGATACCCGGTGGCGTCACGCCGCGGCACCGGTCAGGTCGGCGGCGACGAACCACACCGAGTTATGGCATTCGCGCCTTGTGGCCCCCGACAAGGACGGCGACGTCATCGAGCCGCCCTATCCCGACGCGAACCGGACGGTGCGCGCGATCTGGGCGAAGACGGGCGAGGCGTCTTCAAGCGAAGCCGCGACCGCTGCGGCCTCGGCCAACCCGGACTTCACGCCGATCGTGCCCAGCACGGCGCCGTTCCGGATGCCGATGGACGATTTCGACCGGACACAGATTTCGCACCTGTCGTCGAACTTCGCCATCTCGCGCTACAACCCGGCACCGGTCGATGCCAACCTGATGATGCTGACGGCGCTCGGCGGGTGGCTGGACAGCCGGGGTGCCTGGATGCCGCCAGGCGGCTTTTCGGTCGAGGAATGGGTGCACCGGGCCAGCATGGCGCGGGACCACTATGTCAAAGTGGTCTACAAGGGGTTCCTGTTCCCGTTCGGCCATCAGGTGTCTCTGGTCAAGGTGACGGAACGCAAGTTCCACAACGGCGCGAGATCGGAATCGACTGGCCAGGAGACGATCGAACAGGTGCCAGGCAACACGGCTTATCTGCGCCAGCGCATGTTCATCGTGATCCGCGAAAAGGTCCGGACCTACGGCACGTCAGAGATGAAGAGCACGGACGGCACGATCAACCTGCCGCTGCAGTTCCCGTTCTCGTCCGTCCGCATTCTGACCGAAACGACGCCGAACCTGGATAAGCCGGAAGACTCTGATTTCAACGTCACGGCCTCGGCCGCAATCCCGGGAAGCGGGCAGCACCAGCCGGGCCAGAAACTGTTCTGGCCGATGGTCAATGGCAAACCGTTCCTGTTCCAGTGCGTGGCGACCGATCTGGACGAGCACCGGATCGCCTTCGATCTGCCGATGATCTTCATGGATAACACGCTGGCGGCACCGTTCGACGCGGTGGGCACGCAGCGCAGGCCCAGCTTCGCGCGGGCGCATCACTTTGCCGGTGCGGCGGCGACCGAATTCCGGACCCGGGAAAGCCGCAGGACGGCCGCCCTGAAGTTGCAGCGGGTTGCACTTGCGGCAAGCGCCAAGCCCGGCGACACATCGGTGCAGGTCCAGACGCTGGACTTCGGCGGCTTCACCGAGGCCGGCAACCGCGATCTGGAGGTGAACAGCAACAGACTGTCGCATCCGGTGTTCTACCCGATGGTCGACGGCTTGGACGCGCGCATCGACGCACTGGCGCATCTGTCGGCGACGCCCGCGACGAACCGGCTGAAATGGCACGAATTCTATCTTCAGCACGGGTTCAACCAGCCGGGCGAAGTGTTTGTCAAAGTCATGCCGACATCGGGCATGGCCAGGCTGGACTTCTCGTCGCAGGGCGACCGGTCGGGTGGATTTGTCCAGCCGAACCTGACCCCAAGGGCGCTGTCGCGGCTGGCCGGGCCGGTGACGGCGGAACCGGCACAGTTCATCAGCGGCAACATCGATGCGGGCGGCGGGTTCCTGTCGTCGCCCGGTGATCTGCCGTTGCCGCTGCTGTTCGGCTGCATCCCGCTGTCCGCGATCATCGACGCGGTGACGGGGCTGGCCGACAAGCCCGACAAGGCCCCGAAGTTCGCGTCCGAGGCGTCGACCCAGATCGACAGCTTCATCAACGGTCTGGCGCGTCTTTTTGGTTTCATCACCGACATCGCGTCCCAGCCTGCCGCCATCGCCAAGGCGGCGGTCGAGGTGTTTCTGGTCACGTTGCAGGACCACATCACGCAGGCCGCAGGGCTGGCCGACGCGCAGGCAGCGCAGATCGAGGCCGCTGTCACGGCTGTCCGCACCGCCCTGACCAATGTGGCGGGTCAGGTGGCGGCGCTGACGACCGCAGCGCTGCAGTCAGGCGTTGCCGCGCCGAGCACGGCGGGTCTGCCTGCATCGATCGCTGCGGCACGGGCGGCCATCGCGCAGATGAAAACGGCGGCGAATGCCCAGGTCGCGGGCGTATCGCTGCCTGCAGGGTATCGCCAGTCGCTGCTGGGCGTGGCCAAGACCGCCGATGAGTTTCTGGCCGACCTGCAGATGCTGCCGCTGCTGGTCACGCAGGGCAAGGCGTTGTTCGACGCGCTGGACGGCATCGTCGGCCAGCCCGATGCCATCGGCGCGTTGTTCGAGGATGCGACCGAACTGCAGAACCGGGTCAACGCCGTCGGCACCGCGATAACCAACCTGAAAGGCACGCTGTCCGGGTTCGCCCTGATGGGAGGCGCGCCGCGCCGGATCATCATCGATGCGATGACGGCGGTGGAAGAGGTGATCGGCATCGCCGCGAATCTGGCCGACGTGATGAACATGCTGACCGGGGACGAGCTGACCGTCCGCTTCGACTGGAATCCGGCGATCAGCAGCTTTCCCGTTTCGGATCCGATTTTCCGCGCCAACGACAAGAAGGGTTTCTCCGTCGCGGTCGAGGCGAAGATCAAGAAGCACGGCAACACCGCGCCCGGCATCAGCGTTGTCTGCGGGCTGAAGCATTTCGACCTGGTCCTCATCGCGCCCGCGAGCTTCCTGGAGCTGAGTTTCGAGAAGATCGAATTCCGTGTCGACAGCACGTCGAAGATGGATGTCGATGTGCTGTTCAACGGGATCAAGTTCGTCGGCCCGCTCAGTTTCGTCGAAACCCTGCGCGACCTGATTCCGCTGGACGGGTTCAGCGACCCGCCTTACCTCGACATCAGTCCCAAGGGCATCGACGCGGGATTCTCGCTGTCCCTGCCATCAATCAACATCGGCGTGCTGTCCCTGTCGAACCTCAGCCTGGGGGCGGGATTCACGGTGCCTTTCATCGGCCAGCCGCTGTCGGTGCGCTTCAACTTCTGCACCCGCGAGCAGCCGTTCCACCTGACCGTGTACATGTTCGGCGGGGGCGGGTTCTTCGGCGTGACCATCGACCCCAGCGGCGTGCAGATACTGGAGGCGTCGTTCGAATTCGGTGCCGCGATCTCGATCGACCTCGGCGTCGCGTCAGGCGGCGTGTCGGTGATGGCGGGCCTCTATTACCGCATGGAAAAGGATGTGGCATCGCTGACCGGGTATTTCCGGCTGGCCGGGCATGTCGACGTGCTGGGCATCATCACGGCATCGCTGGAGCTGTATCTGGAGCTGCGCTTTGAATTCGAAAGCGGCAAATGCGTCGGCAAGGCGTCGCTGACCATCGAAATCTCGGTCTTCATCTTTTCCGGGTCGGTCACGGTCAGCTGCGAACGCAAGTTCGCAGGGTCGAACGGCGACCCGAACCTGCGCCAGATGCTGGGGCTGAACCCGGACGTGCCGCTGGCGCAGGAACTGGCCGCGATCAGCGGCCCCGGCGTGGACTACGCCTGGCGCGACCATTGTGAAGCGTTCGCGTGAAGGGAAGGGCGTAAATCATGGCAAAACAGACACTTCTGTGGACCGTGGTGCCCTTCGGGCGGGTGCCGGAAGGGCAGAGCGGCGAGGGCCGCCTGCGTGTATCGGCGCTGGTCGCCCCGCGCCTGACACCCGAGGCGGACGACGAGCAGGTCCTGAAGGCGTTCCCGATGTTCCTCGACTGGCCCACCGAAGTGGCGAACGCGAAATTCGGGCTGCGGGTCGGCGGGTCCGAGCTGGATTTGCGCCCGGTCTCGAAGGCGGACAGCACGCTGTGGCAGAAGCTGTTCGCACAGGAAACGCCGGTTGCGGGGTTTCAGTACAAGGATATGAGCGGGGTCAACCTGCGGTCTTTCCCGGTCCGCAACATCCTGCGGTTCCTGCGGCGGCACTACAGCCAGCTGGCCGTCCAGGCCGCGTCCAACCATCCGACGCTGCTGCCGTGGCGGGACGCGCATCCCGACTTGAAGAACATGCTGACGGACATGGGAACGCTGACGGGGTCGTTCGTGCTGGGCGACCGGGTCGTGGAGGTGGCGGCACCGGGGTTTTCGCGCTTCTTCGGCGACGGGGCCGATGACCGGACCGAGGCGGATCTGAAGGGGCGGGTGTTCGGCGGGCGCAGCATCTATGCCGATGACATCCCGTCGGTCGGCGCAGAGGAGGGGCAGCTGCCCTCGCGGTCGGGGCGGTTCGGCATGCGCGTGCTGCCGCCCGACTGGTTCGACCCGCGCCCCGGCGGACCCGGCACCCCCCTTGTGAACGCGCCCGATGCGGCGGTTATGGACCATTTCCGGACCGGGACGGAGTATTCGCTGTATCAGGCGGACCGCTTCTACCGCAGGACGCCCGTGACCGCTGCCCAGAGGGCAATGCGCTTTCCGACCTACAAGGACATCCCGCCGTCGCCGACGGTCCCGGACTATGACTTCCACCGCATCGTCGCGTCCTTCGGCAGCTATCCTGCGTTGCTGCGCGCGCTGGGTCTGGTGATCGACTTCGCAGTCGAGGACGAAGACACCGTGCCCGCGCTGAACCCCGGCGCCGGCACACGCTTTGGCAACATGTCGCTGGCCGTCAGATGGGCTGACGGGCGCGACGACAGCAGGGACGGCTATCCCGCGACGGCGTGGCAGCTGGACAAGGAACGCTTTGTCACCCGTCCGCGCGGGCCGGATTACGACCGCGGGCTGCTGCGGCTGGAACACGCGGATGACAGCTACGGGCATAACCGCGACCTGCGCAGCGATTTTGACCTCTATCAGGTCGATCCCGACGGCGCGTCGCTGAAGACCGTTGGTTTTGCGCTGACGGCGCAGAACCTTGTCGGCAAAAGCCTTGATCTGACGCGCCGCGACGGTGCCGTCACCTATACGACGGGCGACCGGCAGGGCGTGGCGGCGCTGCGGTCCGGAGGGCTTGGCGTGTCGCAGCATGGCCGCGCGGAACGTGTGGCGCGGGATGCCGCAGGTGCCAAGGCCAAGAATGATGCGGTCGAGGCAGGAAACGCGACGTCCGTGGTGTTCTTCGCCGAAGACCTGTTCCGCGGCCTGCGCGTCGATGTGGCACCGGTGCCAGACGACATCGGCCCGGGCCGCTGGCACAGTCTGAACGCGCGGATCGGCAGCTATCATCTGATCCAGCAGTCCGAGGATTTCGACCTCGGTCCGGACGAGGGCCATGTCTCGGGTCCGTCGACGACCAGCAGCGCCGACCCCGCGACCGATCCCGATGACCACTACCTGCACGAATCCCTGTTCCGCTGGACCGGGTGGAGCCTGTCGGCCCCCCGTCCCGGTCGTGCGATTCAGGCGCAGAAGGTCGAAGGGACGGAGCTGCAGGGCGAGGCCCCCGCCGACATCACCGACATGGCGGTGACTGGGAACAACCTGGCCGTCACCTACAAGGTGGCGAAAGGGTCGCTGCCGAAGCTGCGCTTCGGCCAGCTGTACCGGGTGCGCGCGCGCTATGTCGACGTGGCAGGCAACAGCCTGGCGCTGGACGACAAGACAGTCACGGACCTGGAACAAGCCAGCGACGCGGTGGGGTACTGGCGGTTCGAGCCGGTCGATCCCCCGGCACTGGTCGGGCGGCAGCGGGTCAGCGAGGGCGAGTTGCTGGAGCGGATGGTGATCCGGTCGAACTATGACGCATCGCCCGAGGACTATCTTCAGACGCCGGATTTCACGACGGCGGCGGCGCTGCCTGCCTCGGCCGACTTCGACTACGCGGCGGAGAATGAACGCCATGTCGTGCCGCCGAAATCCTCGCAGCAGCAGTGCGAGACGCATGGGCTGTTCGATCCGTTCTTCGGGCAATGGGGCGACATCAGGCAGGGCTACGAAATAGCGGCACGCGAGGATGGTACACTGTATGACCGGACGCCCGGTTCCGACGTGCGCCTTATCACGCCTGCGGCGCTGGATGGCGTGGCCCAGACCGCCACTGTGCCGCCGACGATGCCTGATGCGGAAAATCCGGTCGGCGAGCGGATGGCGGGCGGCCAGGTACGTGATCCATGCCGAGGCGGATCTGGTCACGCCCTACCTGCCGGACGGGGCGGCAGCAGGCGTCGCGATCCGCGCGATGCCGGGCGAGATGCTTCCGGGCGTGACCGCCGAAGGCGCGATCGGGCCGGGCTGCATCGTCGCCAAGGCACCGAACGGCGAACTGGTGCTGATGGTCGACTACGCGGGGGCCTGGCCGGATCTGACGGGGTTCCGGATCGTTCTGGCCGAACGGGCAGCCGTGCTGACCCAGATGCCCTGCCACGAGGCCTTCCCCGACGACGGCGCGCCGGAATGGGACGTGGATGCACGCACGCTGACATTCTTCCTGTCCAAAGGCCGCATCGCGCGGCTGCGGTATTCCAGCTATGTCGACGCGACATTCGTCGACAGCTTCGGCATCGTCCAGTGGACGACCGCGGGCATGAACAGGCTGTTCGTCCGGCACATGGCGCTCTTGGGCAGCAACTGGCTGATGACGCCTTTCCGCAGCCTTGTGATGGTCCACGCCACGCAGGCACCGATCTGCCTGCCGGAAATGTTCAAGACATTCGCCAAGCGTCCGGCGGGCGCGCAGTTCGCGGATCTCAGCGTCGGCAACATCCGCCTGCATGGCCCCTCGACCGGCAAGATCGCGATCCAGGCGGAGTGGCATGAATGGATCGATGACATCAACCAGCCCGGCGGCCCCCGCCGTGAACACCGGCGCGGCCAGTTGAACGACGTGCCGCTGGCTGAAAACCACGATAACTCGGTCAATCTTGCGGCTGAGGTCGCGTTGCAGGTGGTCGATCCGGCCCGTCCGCGCGCACCCGCCGACCGGCACGAACTGGGCGACACGAAGTTCCGCCTGATCCAGTACCGCGTTGTGGCGACGACACGGTTCCGCGAATACCTGCCCCCCTCGCTGTTCGCGCAGACCGACAAGGTGACACGTACCGGTCCGGTGGCTGAGGGACCGGCGATGCGCGAAGCGCCCGAGGATGACCCCGGCGCGCCTGTGCTGGCTGACCCTGCGGGACAGGTGCTGCACACCGTTGTCAAGGCCAGCGCGCCGCCCGATCCGCCGCGCGTGCTCTATACCGTTCCGACCTTCCGCTGGACCCGGACCGGTACATCTGCGGGCGCCGACGTCACGCGGCTTGGCAATGGCCTGCGCGTCTGGCTGGACCGGCCGTGGTTTTCGTCGGGCGACGGAGAGTTGCTGGGCGTCATCCTGCACAAGGAAGCGGGACGGTTCACCGACATTCCGGACAAGATGCAGACACTGGTCACGCAGTGGGGGCTGGACCCGATCTGGGAAACCTCGCCGCCCAAGACCGCGACGCGGGCCTCGGACTTCACCGCGCGCGTGATCGCGCAGAATGTGAAGCTGCAGGAGTTTTCCGCCGGCAGTGACCCCGAGGTCGAAGTTGTCGGGCACCGCGTCCACTGGGACCCGGCGCGCGGCTTGTGGTATTGCGACATCGAACTGGATGCGGGCAGCACCTATATGCCGTTCATCCGTATGGCGCTGGTCCGCTATCAGCCGAATGCCGAGACGGGTCAGGAAATATCGAAGGTCGTGACAGCGGAATTCGCGCAGGTGCTGCCGCGTCGGCGTGCGGTCTTCGGCGTTGCGGGCGGCAAGGCATCGGTCAAGGTGCATGGTGCCGTGCCCATGGGCGGGCCGGTGCACTTCGACGTTGATCCGCCGAACGTCAACGTGGTCTTTTTCAACGATCCCCGCGACACCGGGCGCAACCGGTTCGAACTGGTGGTGCAGACGCGCGATCCGGCGATCGACAGCGATCTGGCCTGGCGCGACCTGCGGGTGCTGAGTTCAGTGGTCGTCGGCGGCGATGGTTCAGGCGGCATCAAGGTGCTGCCGGGGTTGAGCCCCAGCGGTGTCTTCACAACCCTTGCCAATGCCGCGATCACCGATGCCGCAGTCACGGCTTCGGACGCCGCGCCGCGCGTGGTCGCGACGCGCGCAGGCCTGAATGTGGCGCTGGAGCGGGAGCAGCTGACATCCGTGATCGACCTCGGCCCGCTGACCGGATTTCTGGACCCGGCGATCTGGGACATCAGCGCCGACATCGGCGACACCGGCGGCAGGCCCGCACGCCTGATGCTGCGCGAGTTCGAGCGTTACTACACGGATCACTCCGCAAACGTGACCAAAGGCGGTTTCACCGTCGAAAAGCGCATTGTCGAGGAACGGCTCGTCTACGCGTCGATTTTCGATCTGAAATAGCAACGACCGGCGGCAGGACCGGGAGGCCAGCGTCGACGTTCCGCCGCACCGCCGCTGTTTTTGTTTACCGGAGATTATCCAGCGTCCCCCAGACTGTCCGCCCGGCACTACAGGCGACGCCGCAACCCCACGGTTGCGTGAAGCCGGCCAAGGCAAAGGGGGACCGTCCGATGCTATCCGCAGGGTTATTTCATCCGGCTGCCGACCACGCAGCGGCGACCGGTCCGACGCCGTGCCATGGACTGTGCCGCCACAGGACATGAGCATGTCCGGGACCGATGCAGCCGGCAGGGCAGAACTTGCGGCGGCCTGGCGGCAAGGCCGCAGTCCGGTCGCATTCGCAGTCCTCTTCAGCGTCGCCGTCAATCTGCTGGTGCTGACCGGGCCGATCTACATGCTGCAGATCGTGGAGCGCGTACTGGTCAGCCGGTCGGAAGAAACGCTGGTCGCGCTGTCCGCGCTGGCGGCGTTCCTGTTCCTGTGCATGGCGATCCTCGATCATGCGCGTGCGCGCATCATGTCCATTGTCGGCGCGCGGTTCCAGGACGGGCTCGACCGCCGGGCTTTCGAGGCCGCGACGGCGCGATCGTCGGCCTTCCCGGGTGACCCGGCGGCCCATGCTGCCCTGCGCGATCTGGAAGCCGTTCAGCGGCTGGTCGCCTCGCCCGTCATGCTCGCCTGCTTCGACATGCCGTGGACCCCGGTCTTCATCGGGGTGATCTTCCTGTTCCATCCGCTCCTCGGCTGGGTGGCGCTGGCGGGTGCCGCGGTCCTGATCCTGACGGCAATCGCGAACCAGCGCCTGACAAAGCTGCCGCAGGCAACAGCGTCCGCCGCAGCGATGCGCGCGGACTGGCAGGCGGACCGGATGAGGGACGAGGCCGACCTGCTGCGGGCGCTTGGCATGACCGGTGCCGCATTCGACAGATGGCAGACCGGGCGTCGTGCGGCATTGGCCGGAACGCTGGCCGCAGCAGGACGGACCCTGGCGTTTGCGTCCGTCGCAAGAACGTTCCGGCTGTTTCTTCAGTCGGCGATCCTGGGTTTCGGGGCCTGGCTGGTGCTGCGCGGCGAGCTCGGCGCAGGCCCGATGATGGCGGCTTCGATCCTGATGGCGCGCGGTCTGGCACCGGTCGAGACGGCGCTGGCGCACTGGGCAGTGGCCTGTCGCGCAGGCGAAGGCCTGGCCCGGCTGGGCGCGCTGCTGTCGCGCGCGCCGGTCGCGCCGGTCCGGACCGGCCTGCCGCGCCCGGCGGCCAGGATTGACGTCGTCAATCTGACGGTTGTGCCGCCCGGCGGTTCCGCCCCGTGCCTGCGCAATGTCAGCTTCTCGCTTCTCCCCGGCCAGGCCATGGGCGTCATCGGGCCGACCGGGTCGGGCAAGTCCACCCTCGCACGGGCGATCGCGGGTGTGTGGCAACCCCTTGGCGGGACCATCCGCCTCGATGGAGCGATGATCGGGCAGTACGACCCGGACACCTTCGGCAGCTACATCGGCTATCTCCCGCAGCGCGTGGCACTGTTCGACGGGACCATCGCTGAAAACATCGCGCGGCTGGCGTTGCGGCCCGACGCAGGCAAGATCGTGCAGGCCGCGATGCGGGCGTCGGCCCACGAGATGATTGTCCGGTTGCCGGATGGTTACGACACCCCCGTCAGCGCCATCGGCGACCGCCTGTCGGGCGGCCAGATGCAGCGCATCGGCCTTGCGCGCGCGATCTATGGCGACCCGCTGCTGCTGGTGCTGGATGAGCCGAATTCGAACCTCGACAGCGACGGATCGGTAGCGCTCAACTTCGCGATCCGGTCGATGAAGGAACGCGGCAATGCTGTTCTGGTCATGGCGCACCGTCCGGCGGCAGTCCAGGAATGCGACCTGCTTCTGTTGATCGAGGACGGGATGGCACGCGCCTTCGGTCCGCGCGAACAGGTCCTGCGCGACCTGGCCAGAACCCAGACCGGGCTGGTGCGGCGGGCAGATCAAGGGGGGGCGCCGTGACGCGGGCCGCACCGGCCGTTTCGGCGCTCCGTCCCATCCTGTTCGGGTCGCTGACCATGATCGCCCTGCTGGGCGGCTTTGGCACCTGGTCCGTCGTGGCCAGGATTTCCGGGGCGATTGTGGCGCCGGGCCAGCTGGAGGTCACGGGCAGCCGTCAGGTCGTCCAGCACCCCGACGGCGGCATCGTCGCCGCCATCGCAGTGAAGGAAGGTGCAGCCGTATCGGCCGGCGACCTTCTGATCCGGCTGGATGCAAGCGCGTTGAACAGCGAACTGGCGCTTGTCGAGAACCAGTTGTTCGAGACCCTGGCACACCGGTCGCGGCTTCGGGCCGAACGGGACGACCATGCGGCCGTCCGCTTCCCCCGGGAACTGACAGGGGCGATACCGGGCAGGCCCGGACTGAAGGGCGTGATGGCGGATCAGGTCCGCCTGTTCGACGCCCGCCGCGCCCTGCTGCACCAGAAGTCCGCGCAGATCGGCAAAAGACTGGAACAGATCGCCAGCAGGATCACCGGCATCGACGCGCAGATCGACGCGCTGCGCCTGCAGATGGATCTGACATCCGAGGAAACCGCCGCCCAGACGGCGCTTCTGGGCAAGGGGCTGGCGCAGTCATCGCGCGTTCTGTCGCTGAGGCGCGAAGCAGCACGCATCGGGGGCGAAATCGGCGAAATGACCGCCCTGCGCGCACAGGCCGAAGAAAGCCGCACGGAACTGGAAATTCAGCGCGCGGGGCTTTTTTCGGCCCGTATCGAGGACGCCGTCCGCGACCTGCGCGACATGTCACTTCGCGCTGCCGATCTGCAGGAACGACGGGATGCGATCAGGATACGCATCCACAGGCTGGACATCCGGGCACCCGTATCGGGGGTCGTCTTCGGGCTTCAGGACCTGACCCCGCAATCCGTCATCCGCGCCGCAGAACCGCTGATGCAGCTGGTCCCGCAGGACCGCCCGCTTGTCGTGGCAGCGCGGGTGCCTGGCGTCCACATCGATCAGGTCCACACCGGACAGACCGTGCGGCTGCGCCTTGCCGCCTTCGGCGCGGGCGCCGCGCCGGAACTGACTGGCGAAGTGCTCGTGATCTCTGCGGACGCGATGCGGGATGACGGGACGTCCGGCGTGTATTACCGCATCGAGATCGCACTCGGCGGCGACCATATCGCGCGGCCGGGCGGCCTGCCCCTGGTGCCGGGCATGCCTGTCGAGGCCTTCATCCTGACCGAGGACCGCGCGCCCATCGCTTATCTCGTGAAGCCGCTGGCGGACTATTTCAAACGGGCGTTTCGCGAAAGCTGAGAATGGCGGGCTTGCCCGGGGCACTGGTGCGCAGGGGTGGCGGAGGGGCCAGACGAATGCGAACCAGTCTCCGGTATCCGTGCCCCGCTTCGGCATCGGGCGGCAACAAGGCCGCGCCGCTCTGCGGGAGCGGCAGCGCGGGTCAACTGGCCGGTGCCGCAGTTCTGGAGATGGCGCGCGGACCGAGGCTTGGACCGAAGCGAACGTCTGCAACGTTCGCATGCGCCGGAACCGCCGCATTGCCCGCTCTTTTCGTCGGAACGGCGGGTGCGAGTTCTCTGCCCGGTTGCTGAGCCGGAGGCCAACAACGGGCTGAACCGGTTCCACCAATACCGCACGGTCTCATGGCTGATCACGACGGCACGTTCATACAGCAGATCCTCGACGTTTCGCAGCGACGGCGGGAACCGGACGTAGAGCATCACCGCCAGGCGGACAATGTCGGGTCTTGTCTTGAAGCAGCGGAAGGGGCCCTGTGCGGGCATGAAGCGAGGCTGGCCGAGCGACACGACTGCCGCAAGAAAAGTTCCTCTGACAACGCCCCGCACAGACCATTGCGTGGCCGGATCACGGACGGTGGCTCGCCTGAGGATCGCGTGACCCCGGGCCGAGTCCAATCGACAGGGCACTTGAAAAGGCCACTTCGCCGTTGCAGCGTCAGGCGATGAAACCAAAAGGCCACGCACCTGGCACGGGCACCGCCGCACGATTTGACGCCGTTCAGACAAGGGCGGCGGTTGTGGCTTGGTTTCGCGGTATCCCATTGCCACCCGGCGACCGGAACCGCCCGCTCGATGCGATCGAAAAGGCCGATCAGCGCGGCTTGCTCAGGCTGGCCGATGAAACCGGCGCAATCTTCAAAGGGCGGGCCTGGGGCGGCTTCTGGATTTATGTCGTCGGCCTGCCGCTCTGCAGAAACATCGTCCGGCTGCACGAGGACGACCTTCGTCCAGTCACGATTGACGTCAGCACTTTGTTCGCCAAGGGCCTCCTTCGCCAGATGGAGGGTTCCGACCACCGTATTTACCGGTCAGCGCTGGTCCAGGCCCTCAAGGCGGCGCGCCTGGACCAGCGGTCTGTCGAGGCGTCCGCGTCTATCGGGTCCGCGTTCGATAGTCTGGCCCTGCCCGATGACGCTGCCGCGCTTCCGGCCCAGGTGTATCGCGCGGTGCTGTCGCGGCTGGTCTTTGACGAACTCGCCCGGATTGTCTTCGGCATCGTTCCGCGTGGCCCGGCTTATGCGCGGCTGGCGGCGGCTTATGCAGAACTCGGCGGAAACGGGCTGGTCTGGAACGTCGGACCACGGCAGGCACGGGCGCACGCCGAAATCGCCGCGATCCTGCGCGAGCATATCGCGACGTCCGACGGCACCGGCGAGGTCCAGGCAAGCCTTCTCGGACAGTTGACGGACCAAGGTGCGGTCGATTCCGTGATGCTGGGCAATCTGATCTACATGGTCGAGATGGGCCGCTATGACATGGCCGCGTTCTTCCGCTGGCTGACGTGGTTCGCCGCACTGCATCCGGAGTGGATGGATCGGGTCGCCGGTGATGCCGACGCGCAGCAGGGCGTCGCGGCGGCATTCGTCATGGAGGCCCTGCGGCTGGAGCAGTCCGAGCGTCTTGTGCGGCAGGTGAAACGCGATTTTGTCGCCGAGGGCTTTCTGTTTCCGAAAGGCGCGCGCGTCCGTCTCTGCATCTGGGAATCGCACAAATGCGGGGAGGCGCATGCCGATCCCTTCACTTTCAATCCAGGGCGCTTCATCGGCAAGCGCCCCGGACCGGATCACTATTCGCCCTTCGGCATCGACCGGCATCAATGCCCGTTCGGCGCTTATTCGATCCACCTCGGATCGGCGTTTCTGACGGCGTTGGCAGGGCGCTATCACGCCGGTGGGGCCGGTCCGGGCGATCCGGTACGCGGGCTCTACCACTGGGAGCCGCCGGAGGGCTTTTCTCCCGTCCTGCGCCGTCGCGGACAGAAATCCGCCGACGGCCCGGGTGCAACATGCTGACAGCCGACCGTGACGCGAACCTCGCGGCCCTGATCGCTCGGCAGGCGCAGGACACGCCCGACGCCGTTGCCGTGATCGCGGACCGCATCTGGACTTACAGCGAACTTCACGAACGCATGCTGGCCTTTGCCGCGGGAATCGCGCGACTGGGCCTGCCACCGGAGACAACTGTCGCGGTGCAGGTGCGCCGGGACGGCGACATGGTGGCCCTGCTTCTGGCCATTCTCTGGTGCGGGCTGGCCTATGTTCCCATCGACCCCGAGGACCCGCCCGAGCGGGGCCGCCGCATCGTGACCTCTGCGGGCTGCAGTCTCGTTCTGGGCGGGCCTGCGGATCTGGACCGCCTGCGACAGGCTGGCGAGACCGATCCCCCGGCGATGATCGACCCCGCGTCCCTGGTCGTCACCGGGCCGACGCTGGACGCGCCGGCCTGTGCGACGGGGAAGGACCGCCTGGCCTATGTGCTCTTCACCTCGGGAAGCACGGGCGATCCGAAAGGTGTCGAGATCGAGCATCGCCAACTGGTCAACCTCCTGCTGGCGGCGCGCGATCTGCTCCGGTTCGGTCGCGCGGACCGGTATCTGGCGATTGCGACCATCGCCTTCGATATTTCCGTCGTGGAACTCTTCCTTCCGCTTCTGGCAGGGGGAAGCGTGCTCCTGCGCAGCCGGTCGATGCTGCGTGACCCGGCGCGGCTGATGGCGGAGCTGCGGGACCACGCGGTCACCCATGTGCAGCTCGGGCCGTCAAGCTGGTCGGTCCTGCTGCAATCCGCCACGGTCTTTCCGCACCTGCGCGTGGCGATCAGCACCGGCGAACCGATCACCCCGGCACTGGCCGCGCGACTGCCGCAGATCGCCGACCTTGCCCTGAACCTCTACGGCCCGACAGAAACGACCGTCTGGGCGACCGGCTATCGGCTGGAGGCGTCGCCCGCCACAAACGGACCGGGCCTGTCGGCGATCTCCGCGCCGATCGGCACACCCCTGGCCGATTGCACGGCCCTTGTCCTCGGACCCGATGGTGCGCCGGTCGCCGACGGGCAGGAGGGCGAGCTGCTGATCGGCGGCGCGGGCGTCGCCCGGGGCTACCGCGCCCGCCCCGACCTGACGGCTGAACGGTTCATCCGGCTAGGCCCTGACGCACTGCGGTACTACCGAACCGGCGATCTGGTGCGCAGGGACCCCGACGGCGTCATCCACTATTTCGGGCGCAACGACGATCAGCTCAAGGTGCGCGGCGTGCGCATCGAGCCACGCGAAATCGAGCAGGCGCTGGCGAGCGTTCCCGAGGTCGCGCAATCCGCCGCGACGTGGTTCGAGACCGGCTCGGGGACGCGCGGGCTGATCGCGGCGGTTGTCTGGCACAAAGGGCGGTCGCTGCAGTTCGAGACCCTGCAGGGGCTTTTGCAGCGCAGTCTGCCGCAGGCCATGGTCCCGTCCCGCTTCGTGGCGCTCGACCGGCTCCCGCAGACAGCCAGCGGAAAGATCGACCGCACAGCCATCCGCACCTCGGCCCACATATTGGTGGCGACGCGTGAACCGGGTTATGCACGATCGTTGAGCCTGTCGGATACTGAAGCGCGCCTGACGATGATCTGGCAGAAGGCGCTCGGCCTGACCCGGGCAGAGCTTGACACCCATTTCTTTTCCGAAGGCGGTGACTCGCTTTCATCCGTCGCGATGGTCATGGACGTCGAAAAGTCCTTCGACGTGACGCTCGATCCGACCAGCATCTGGGATGCGCCGCGTCTTCAGGACTTCGCTCGGATCGTCGAGCGCGCCCGCCAGCAGCCGGACGATCTGCAGAACCGCCGCATGGTCTTTCCGCTGGTACGCGAGGGCAGGGGAAACCCCCTTTTCTTCAGCAACATCGACCTGAAGCTAGCCCGCGCCGGGCTCTGGACCGCCGACTGCCCGCTCTACGCCATCGCACAATGGTCATCCGCCCAGGGCTTCGTCAAGGCGCGGACGATTGCGGACCTCGCGGCCGCGCAGATCGCTGAAATCCGCACCATTCAGGAGCGCGGCCCCTACAGGATCGGCGGCTATTCCCTGGGCGGGCTGATCGCGCTGGAAATCGCCACGCAGCTTCGCGGGCAGGGCGAAGAGGTCGCGCTTCTCTTCCTGCTCGATCCAATGGCTCCGGTCCGTTACCGGAAAACCGGAACGGCCGAGATCACCAAGGCACCGGGCTTCATCCGCCCACGCATCTCCGGGCGCATCGCGCACCAAGTCCGGGCGTTGACCCGCGCCCCGCGGCGCGAAGCACCCCGCGCGCTGGCCCGCCTGGTCCTCGCGTTCCGGCGTCTCAGGGTCTGGCAGCGCGTCGAATATCATCTTGTCGATCTTTACGGCCGGTACCCCAGTCGCATCACCCGGACTCTTCTGCCGCGCAACAGATGGCCCGCGTTCTGGTACGCCGCGCGCAAGCTCGCATTGTCCTACGTGGCACAGCCCTATGACGGGCGCACGCTGGCGGTGTTCCACGACCGGGCGGAAAGAAGCGACATCTGGCGCACACTGCTGTCCGGGAACGTGGAATTCGCGATCACGGACGCCACGCATCTGGGGATGTTCGTCGCCCCGGCGATGACCGTCTGGATGGATCAGCTGGACAGAAGCCTTGCTGGGTCCGGCTCCATCGGGCCTCAATCGCGCGGGGCACGGGATGACGCTGAGGACCATGCGACCTTGGACGCGCACTAGCAAGAAAGCAGTGAGCTACTCGCCCTGTCTTGGACAGTTTCCGGGGTAAGTCCGTTCCGCTCTACCTTGCGCCGAAGGCAAGATGGGGATCAGGTTAAGATATCCCAGTGCCCTTGTCGGTGAAGTATTTCAGCTATGTGGGGCGTGATGTGGGGCAAGTGAAAATCAACAGAAAAACAATGTTAGAAATCAATGGAATATGGCGGAGAGGGTGGGATTCGAACCCACGGATGGCTTTCACCATCAACGGTTTTCGAGACCGCCGCATTCGACCACTCTGCCACCTCTCCGCGCCATGGGCCGTCGTGAACCGGGCATGTAGCGGGACGATGATCGTTCCGCAACCCCAAACGCGGTCCGCCCGCAAGGTTGCGATCACAGTGTTTTTTCCGCCCAGAGTCTTGGCAGACCGGGCGGGCGCAGCTAGGTGGAGGTCAGAGTGCGGTCGGAGAAGGACGTCCCGAACATGCGCGGTCTGGTGCTGCTTGCCGTTCTGTCCGTTCTGTCCGGTGCGACGCTGACGGCGGCGCAGGCGGAAACAGCTGTTCCAGCCGAGGCGGCGGGCGTCGCCGAGGCCGCCGCGCTGGCGGATGCGCTGGACATCACCGGCCTGCTGGCGGTCATGCATCAGGAAGGCATCGCTTATGGCGCGGAACTGGAGGACGGCATGTTTCCGGGCCGCGGCGGCGCGTCCTGGCCAGCTGCGGTCGAACGGATCTACGGCAACCCGTCATGGGCGGATGAATTCCGGCAGGCCTTTGCAGCGGCGCTTGACGACAGGGCTGCGGACAAGACGGCGATCCTGGCCTTTCTGACTTCCGATGTCGGGCGCCGCGCTGTGGGCCTCGAAATTTCGGCGCGTCGGGCGCTGCTGGACGAGGCGGTGGAAGAGGCCAGCAAGCTGAAGCTGGCGGAACTGCGCGACGCCAAGGACGCACGGCTTGCGGCCATCAGGGAGTTCGTGTCGGTCAACGACCTGATCGACGCGAACGTGATGGGCGGGCTGAACGCGAACCTGGCCTTCTACAAGGGACTGAATGCGGCCGGTGCCTTCGAGACGGCGATGTCCGAGGCCGAGATCCTGGAAGATGTCTGGTCGCAGGAACCGGCACTGCGGGCCGAGACGGAAGACTGGCTTTTGTCCTTTCTGGTGCTGGCCTATGCGCCGCTCAGCGATGCCGACCTTGCGGACTATACGGCGTTTTCGCGGACCGAGCCCGGGCAGGACCTGAATGCCGCCCTGTTCGCAGGATTCGACCGGGTTTTTGTGAAGATTTCCGCTGCCCTTGGCAGCGCGGCGGCGGTCTTTGCGGCGGGCGAAGACCTTTAGGCCGGCCGCCGCCGCCAAAAGCAGACCACTGGGCGCAGGGGGCTACCGCCGGGCCGGGACGGTCTGCTAGAACCTGTGCCAATGCGCCGGATATCGGCAAGAACCCGGACAGGCGCGCTTGGGGCCAGGCAGGATGCCGCGATGACAACGGCTGACGGGCACATCGCGGCGACAGAGCACGACGACGGCACTGTGGCCAGGCGGCAGGTGTTCTACATTCCCGGTTACGACCCGTTCCCGCCACGGCGTTACCGCGAGCTGTACAGGAAAGAGGGCAGGGCGCAGGCCGCGCTGTCGGGATACTCGCTGGCCGTGACCGGCCAGCCGGGTGCGGGCGGATCGGGCTGGACCGTGATCGCGGGCATCGAAGCGGCGGATGTGACGACCGACATCGAGGTGCTGGTGTGGTCGGACATCGTTCAGGCGACGATGGGTCACGGCATCTTCGCGACCTATGCGCAGATGCTGCGCACGGCGTGGACATACATCGGCTCGGGTGCGATCTTCCGGCTGGCCCGGCTGCGCAAAGGCCCCACGCTTGCGGCGCTTTATCCGGTGCTGGCCCTTGCGACGGGGTTTCTGGCCGCAGCTGCCCTCGGGTTGCTGGCCGGCCGGATCGCGGGGCGCGTCGTTCCTGTCTCCGGATTCATGCAGACCGCCGCTGGCCTGGCCGTCGGTCTTCTGGTCGGCTGGACCGTCCTTTTGGCGCTGCGACGGGCGGACGGGCATCTCTATGCCTACTACCTGATGCACGACTATGCCTATGCGGCGTCGCATCTGGGGGCGACGCCCCCGGCGCTCGATGCCCGGCTGCGCCAGTTCGCCCGCCGGATCGCGGCGGCCCTGTCGGGGACAGCAGACGAGGTGCTTGTCGTCGGGCATTCGTC
The DNA here is from genome assembly GCA_963738635.1 of uncultured Alphaproteobacteria bacterium. Taxonomy (GTDB): domain Bacteria; phylum Pseudomonadota; class Alphaproteobacteria; order Rhodobacterales; family Rhodobacteraceae; genus JAOADN01. Next base: position 371,252 of record CAVTXE010000013.1, read on the forward strand.
CGGTGCGCACCTGGGCGTGCAGGTTCTGGCAGAGGTGATCCGGGGCGGTCACGTCCGGGCCGGGGGCGCCGAGCTCAGCTTTCTCAGCCTCGGCCATGTCGTGCCCATGGTGTCGTTTCTGCCCCGCGCGGCGGGCCTGCGCCGCGATCTGGCCTATCTGTCGGCACGCGGCGACCTAACCTGGGTGGATGTCACCGCCCCGGGCGACGGATGCGCCTTTGCGCTGTGCGATCCGGTTGCCGTCACCGGCGTCGCGCCGGACGGGCAGCGCTGGCCGCTGGTCCTGTCCGCGGCGTTCACCCGGTCCCTGTCGCCCGCCCTGTGGCGGCGGTTGCGGTGGCGGTTCTTCCGGCTGCATTTCCAGTATCTCTGTGCCTTCGATGCCCTGCCGGACCGATCCGACGTTTATGATTATTTCCGCGTCACGGCGGGGCCGCTGACCCTGGCACGCCGCTTCGGCGGGCGCGCGCCGTCCGCGTCGCGGATCGTCCGGCCTCTGTCGGGCCATCGGACGGTGTCGCCCGATCCGATCCCTGATCCGGACCACCTGACGGGTGCCGCCGCATGACGCCCCCGAAGCCCGCCGCACGGACCGGTCGCGTCTCGCTCTGGCACTATCTGCGGCTGTTCCGCGCCGACATCCTGTCAGCCCAGCCTGCACGGCTTTACCGGGCCTGGATGGCCGAGTTCCGGACGCCGTTCTTCCGGTCCTATCTGTGCAACGACCCGGCGCTGATCCAGACCGTCCTGAAGGACAGGCCCGGTGACTTTCCGAAATCCGACCGCGTGCGCGCGGGGCTCGCGCCGTTGCTCGGCCGGTCGGTCTTCGTGACGAATGGGGCGGAATGGGAAAGCCAGCGGCGCATCATCGATCCGGCATTCGAGGGCGGGCGGCTGAAGGACAGTTTCCCCTCGATGCTGGCCGCCGCCGATGCGGCGGTCGCCCGGCTGCGTGCCGGGGGCATCGTCGAAATCGAACAGGCGATGTCGCACGCGGCGGCGGATGTCATTTTCCGAACGCTGTTCTCGGTCCCGGTCGAGGACCGTGATGCGCGGGACCTCTACCACCGGTTCCGTGCCTATCAGCGCGCGCAGCCGCTGCTGAATCTGCGGGCGTTTCTGCCGGTGCCGGACTGGATGCCACGCCTGCACCGTGGCAGGACGCTGGCCGATGCTGCGGCGACCCGCGCCCTGATCCGGTCGATGACGGACCGGCGCGCGGCCGAGATAACGGCGGGCACCGCGCCCGACGACCTTGCGACCAAGATCATGACGATGCGCGACCCGGTGACGGGGAAGGGGTTCGATGCGGGACAGATGGTCGATCAGGTGGCGATCTTTCTTCTGGCGGGGCATGAAACGTCCGCCTCGGCGCTGTCATGGGCGCTGTACCTTCTGGCGACACATGGTGAGTGGCAGGACCGCGTGGCCAAGGAGGCAGCCGCGGTCTTTACCGAAGGGGAAGACTTCGGTGCGGTCGCCAAGATGGGCACAGCGCGAGATGTCTTCCGCGAGACGCTTCGGCTCTACCCGCCGGTTCCGATGATGGTGCGCGAGGCTGCCTGCCCGGTGACATTCCGGGGCCGCAGGATCGCGCAGGGCGCGCAGATCGTCCTGTCGCCCTGGCATCTGCACCGGCACGAGCGGCTCTGGGAACGGCCGGACCATTTTGATCCGGGCCGCTGGACCAGCGAGGCGGGCCGGGTGTCGGCGCGGTCGGCATATCTGCCGTTCTCGGCCGGGCCGCGGGTCTGTCCGGGGGCAGGGTTCGCGATGATCGAGGGTCCGCTGATCCTGTCGCGTCTGGTTGCGGCCTTCCGCTTCGAGCCGATCGGCGGCGATGTCCCGCAGCCCGTCGCGCATCTGACGGTTCGCTCGGGAACAGGGATTCGCCTTCAAGTATTGCAGCGTCGCATCAATTACGTCGGGTAAGTTGCAACAATCGTTAACAATCGCTCAACCAAGAATTGATTTCGGGTGAATCTACCCCTCAAGTTCCCATGGTCCGGCGCAGCGATTCGTTTCATATGCGCGGGACGGTCCGGGCCTGCCAGCCGGATTCCAGGTTCCTTTTGGGGAGGGCACCATGACGACGCGGTTTGCCGAGTTTCTTGCACAGGACGGTGCCTCTGCGCTGTCGGCGCGGAGCTACATGAGAATTGCCGTCCCGTCCTGGCGCTTTGTCGGCATCCGTGTCGAACGGAGAACCGAACCCGAGCCCCTGGGTCTGTCGCGCGAAGAAATCCAGTCGCTGTTTCTGCATGACCTGCATCCGCGCAGCAAGGCGCGCCTGACCGCGTTGGAAGCGCGCGAGAAAGAGCTTCAGCAGAAGATCCGCGATGCGCTTTATTCGGAACCGCTGAGTGTTTCGGCTGCCGCCAGCCGCGCCTGAACATCGGCCAGGACGGCCAGCCTGATGGCCGTGGCAAGCCCCGTCGATCCATCCGAGCTTCGCGCATCGTCAATTGCGGCGGCAAGACCATTCAGCGTCATCCCCTGACGATCCGCCAAAGCCCTGAACTCGGTCCAGAACTCGTCTTCCAGACTGACGCTGGTGGCGTGACCCCGCAGCATCAGCGACCGCTTGAGCGGACGGGTCACGCGACGTCAGAGCCGCCGGAGGACGCGGGATCCAGCCTGGCATTGTCCAGCTTTGCGTCCTGCAGCCGAGCTTCCATCCGGGCTTTGGCACGCTCGGCCTTGCTTTGACCGAACCTCGCAGCATTCGCGTCACCTTCGGCCCGCGCCAGCGCGCGCTCGCGTTCCTTGCGCCTTGTGCGGAGGTTGATGATGATTTCGGCCATTCCGTCAGCCCTCGGGTCCCACCATCTGTTCCGGTCGCACGATCCGGTCGAACGTCGCGCCATCGACGAAGCCCAGCGCAATCGCCTCTTCCCGCAGCGTCGTGCCGTTGCGGTGCGCTGTTTTCGCGACCTTGGTCGCATTATCGTATCCGATGGTTGGTGCAAGCGCCGTTACCAGCATCAGCGATTCTTTCATCAGCTTTTCGATGCGCGGGATATTCGCCTGCGTGCCTGTCACCATGTTGTCGGCGAAACTGGCCGCAGCGTCGCCCAGAAGCTGCATCGATTGCAGAACGTTGTAGGACATCACCGGGTTATAGACGTTCAGCTCGAAATGCCCCTGCGACCCCGCAAAGCCGACCGCCGCGTCATTGCCCATGACCTGCACGCAGACCATCGTCAGCGCCTCGGCCTGGGTCGGGTTGACCTTGCCGGGCATGATGCTGCTGCCGGGTTCGTTTTCCGGCAGGATCAGTTCGCCCAGACCCGAGCGCGGGCCGGAACCGAGCAGGCGCATGTCATTGGCGATCTTGAACAGGCTGGCAGCGACGGTTTTCAGCACGCCGCTGAACATGACCATCGCGTCATGCGCCGCCAGCGCCTCGAACTTGTTCGGCGCGGTGACAAAGGGCAGGCCCGTGATCTGCGCGATCTTCGCAGCGACCCGCACATCCCAGCCCTTCTTGGTGTTGAGACCGGTGCCGACAGCGGTGCCGCCCTGTGCGAGTTCGTAGATCTCCGGCAGCACCTTGTTCACGCGCATCATGCCCTGGGCAACCTGATGCGCATAGCCGCCGAATTCCTGGCCCAGCGTCAGCGGCGTCGCGTCCTGCGTATGCGTCCGGCCGATCTTGATGATGTCCTTGAATTCCAGAGACTTGGAAGCCAAAGCTTCATGCAGCTTATGAAGCCCCGGCAGCAGCACGTCGCGCGCCATCATGCCGATGGCGACATGCATGGCAGTCGGAAAGGTGTCGTTCGACGACTGGCCCATGTTGACGTGATCGTTCGGATGCACGGGCTTCTTCGACCCCATCGCACCGCCCAGCATCTCGATGGCGCGATTCGAGATGACCTCGTTCGCGTTCATGTTCGACTGAGTGCCAGACCCGGTCTGCCAGACGACCAGCGGGAAGTTGTCGTCGAACCTGCCGTCGATCACCTCCTGCGCCGCCGCCGCGATGGTCTGACCGAGTTTGGCGTCGATGTCGCCTTGGTCGATGTTGACCAGCGCGCAGGCCTTCTTGATGACGCCGAGTGCGCGGACGATGGCGATGGGCTGCTTCTCCCAGCCGATGGGAAAGTTGATGATCGACCGCTGCGTCTGCGCGCCCCAGTACTTGTCCGCAGGCACCTCCAGCGGGCCGAAGCTGTCGGTTTCGGTGCGGGTGGCGCTTTGGTCGGTCATCGGGGGCAGCCTCCGGGATCGTATCGCGTGCCGTCATAAGGGGCGCGCGCTGACCTGGCAATCCGCGGTTGCGCCTATTTCCGCCACTTGTCGAGGCTGACCACCTCGGCCTGCTTCGGCGCCTCGTCCGCCGCTGGCAGGTCGTCCGTCTCGTCTTCGTCTTCCTCGGATTCATGCGTCTCGAACCGCAGGCCGAATTCCACCGAGGGGTCCACGAAGGTGCGCACGGCATCCAACGGGATGTACATCGGTTCCGGCTGATCGCCGAAATTCAGCGTCACGGCAAAACCCTGCGGCGTGACCTTCAGCCCGTCGAACCAGTGCTGCATCACCACCGTCATTTCTTCGGGGTAGCGGTCGCGCAGCCAGTCGGCCAGCCTGGCGTCGGGGTGCCGCGTGTCGAAGGTGATGAAGAAATGATGCTCGCCCGGCAGACCGTCGCGTTCGACGCCTTTCAGCACCTCGAAGATAAGCCCGCGCATCGCGCGGTGCATAAGGTTGCCGTAGTCGATCTGGCGGGTCATGTGAAAATGGCTTTCAGAAGCAGGTTAGGGCCCGATGCTGTCAGCATAGGTTCAGGTTTCCGCGAAGAAAAGGCCCATCGGGCGGGTCAGCCGGTGAGGCCCGGAACGAGACCGGCAAGCGCGGACAGCCCGATCACGAGGAACAGGTTCCAGTGCAGCCGCAACAGGGCGACACCCGCGGCGGCGGCGATCATGACGGCCCACAGGTTCAGGCTGGTGACATCGGGGACGATCAGATGCAGGGGGCCTGCGGAAAATGCCGACAGACGCACGAAGAAGACATGCAGCGCGAACCAGAGCGCCAGGTTGGCGATGACGCCGACGACAGCTGCGGTGACACCCTGCAACGCGGCAGACAGGCGCGGCCTCGTGGCGACCCATTCGACATACGGCGCAAAGGCGAAGATCCACAGGAAGCAGGGCACGAACGTCACCCACAGCGTCAGCGCGGCGGCGGCCAGCGCCAGCGGCAGCCCGCCCAACGCATGACCGGCAAGGTAGCCGATGAATTCGGTGACAAGGATCAGCGGGCCCGGCGTGGTTTCGGCCAGCCCCAGCGCGTCGATCATCTGCGCCGTTGTGACCCAGCCGTGATCCTGCACAACGGTCTGCGTCATGTAAGCCAGCACCGCATAAGCCCCGCCGAAGGTGACGACGGCGAGTTTCGAGAAGAACAGGCCAAGCGTCAGCAGGAAGTCCGACCCGGCGGCCCAGACGGCGACCAGCGGCACGGCCCAAAGAGCAAGGCCGACGGCCAGGACCGGCATCAGCGTCGGGTTGCGGACCGGGGCGGCGGGGGCGGGCAGGCCGGGCTTCAGCAACGCGCCGGTCAGTGCCGCGACCACGATCACGGCAGGGAAGGGGACCCCGAAAAAGAACAGCGCGACAAAGGCGGCGATGCCGATGACCCAGTACGGGCGGCCCTTCAGGGCGCGTTTTGCAACGCGCAGCAGCGCCTCGATCACGATGACGACGACGCAGGCCTTGACCCCGAAGAACAGCGCCGCAACCAGCGGCAGCTGGCCATAGGCGGCATAGGCGGCGGCCAGTGCAAGGATGACCGCAGCACCCGGCAGGACGAACAGGAGGCCCGCCAGCAAGCCGCCGGGAATGCCGCGCAGTTTCCATCCCGCATAGGTGGCAAGCTGCATCGCCTCGGGCCCCGGCAGCAGCATGCAGAACGACAGGGCGCGCAGATATTCCTGTTCACTCAGCCACTTGCGGTCATCCACCAGATCGCGGTGCATGAGTGCTATCTGCGCGGCGGGTCCGCCGAAGGACAGAAGACCGATGCGCCCGAATACGCGCCAGAGATCGGACCACGGGGTCAGGGGCGCGTTCATTGCGCGCGCCCCGCAGGCCAGTCATGGCCTTCGTCGAACCCGTCCCGCGCCCATCGGTAGAGCGCGTCATACAGCGCGATCCCCGCCTCAAGCTGCGCCAGGTCGTCACGGTGCATGCGCGACAGACCGACCGAGATCGCCAGCAGACCGGCAGCCTGCGGGGCGAGGTCGTGACGGTCGGTATCGGCCCCCCTTATCACCGTCGCCAGCCGGTCCAGCGCGGGCGTGCGCAGGCAGAAGTCGTCAAGCATCGCGTCGAACGTGCAATGGTCGCCGCGATGGGACAGCGTGACACCCTCGATGTCATAGGGCACGGCATCGAAGCGGTCGGCGACGGCGGCGACCTCGGACGGGGCGACGAACAGGAACCGCGCGTCAGGGTCAATGAAGCGCCGGATCAGCCAGGGGCAGGCGATGCGGTCGATCTTGGGCCGCTGCCGCGTGACCCAGAGCCGCGTCGCGGGCAGCGCGGCGGCGGGGGTGAGCGGCAGGCCTTCGGCTTTCCATCCCTCGAACCCGCCCTCAAGGGTTTCCGCCTGGACGCCCCGCGTCCGCAGGATGGCAGCGGCACCTTCGGACAGTTTCGCGCCGTGATGGCAGATGACAACGGCGCGGCTGCCCGCCGGCGATCGGGTAGCCGCCAATGTCGCGGTGGGCGACGCGCTGCGCGCAGGGGATCAGGCGCGGGTCTTCGGCAAAGTCGTCGGGCACGCGGACATCGATCAGGACCGGCGCATCGGGCGTGCCGATCAGGCGGGACAACTGCGTGGGGGATATGCTTGCAAAGCCGGGCATGGGGGCATCCTTGGGCAAAACGGGATGCGGGCGGCTCTGGCCGAAGCCTCACGGGGCGCGCACGCGGTTCATGCCCCATGCCGGTTAGATCGCATCCGCAAGGGCTGCCGTCAAGACGACGCCAGCGCCCTTCGGTCAGAAGGCTGGTTGCTCGATCTCGCGCAGAAGCTTCATGCGGATCGCACGGGGGTATTCCAGATGCCCGCGCGCCGTGACCACGAAGCCATACTTCGAGATGACGAAGCGGCGGTAGAATTCGGTCAGGGATACGCCGATATCCTCGATGGCGATCGCGTTGATCGAGATGCCGCGCGCGATGGCCTGCGCCGCGCGAGGCCGCCAGGGGCATGCCCGCGTTCTGCGGGCCGTCGCCCGAAACGTCGATGACCAGGCGACGGCAGCCCGAGACGGTGTCGAATGGTCGCGGCGGAAAAGGCGATGGCGTCGCCCACCGCCGTGTCCGACCCGTCATAGACGCGCGGCAGCGCGCGGGCGACATCGGACAGCCGTGCCGCGTCGGCCAGCGACGTGATGCGTTGTCCAGGGCAGGACGACCTGCTGCATGCCCTCGCCCGACCATTGCACGATGGACAGGCGACCTGACGCCGCGACCAGCGCATCGGCCACGGCCGGGTCGGCCAGGGCATCGGCGGTGCCGTCGACCTGAAGCCGGAATTCGCCTGCATCGACCGAGCCCGAGACGTCGATCGCCAGCAGCAGCGCGATGTCGCAGGCCGCAACCGGGCTGGCCACGCTCAGCGACAGGGTAATTCCAAGGCTCAGCGACAGCCGCATCAGGCGGCAGTCGCATGCTGCGCAATGCATGCTTGGCGCAAGTCTGCTTAAGATCGCACATGGGATGTTAGAAAGTGCAGGCTTCTGTTGCCAGGTGCCTGCGGACCCCGCCTTACGCTGCTAGGCGCAAGGGCTTAGTTTCGGCGACTCGAACTGCTTACGCAGCCAGAGCCATTGCCGGAGCACGGTTGTCATTGGCAACTATGCGATTTGCACCGATAACGGTGGTAGCTCACCGAGCGAAAGCTGGCCCCTTTAGACGTCCGTCGATCCTGTTTCGGCCCCGTTCCCCCGCAATGCCGGGTGTCTGGTGGAGCCGCCGGGTACCGCCCCCGGGTCCGAGCCGTGTATTACGGGTGCGTTTATCGCCATAGTCCGGATTGCTCCGGACAAAGCGCAATATAGGGGCAGCGGGGTTGTGCAATCGGGCCGGCGCGAGAAAGAAAACGCCGCCCCTGGGGCGCGTCCTGCGAACGTGCGTAGGCCGATCAGAAGCCCGCTTTGATCTTCTCGAACTCTTCGACCATGCGGTCGCGCAGTTCCTGGTTCAGCGGCACCTGCGGCAGGACGGGCGTGGTGGGCTTGCCCAGACCAACGGCGGCCATCGCCTCGGCGCCGACCATTTCCTGCGCCTTCACGCTGGAATGGCCGTAGCCGACGACATCCAGCAGCACCTGACCTGCCTCGGGGCGCAGCCAGGAATTGAGGAAGTCATAGGCCTTGTCCTCATTGCCCTGGTCGTCCTTCACGTTCACCCAGCCGCAGAAGAACTCGGACGAGCCTTCCTTCTGGTCGCGAGTGAAGCCGATCGGGAAGTTGTCGGCCATCAGCAGTGTCACCGCATCGGGCCAGGACCAAGATACCAGCACCTCGCCCGACGCCATCAGCTGCGCCAGCTCGCCCGGATCGACCCAGTAGGACCGCACGTTGGCATGCGCCAGACGCAGCCATTCGGCGGCCTTGGCGAACTGCTCGTCGGTCGTCGTCGTCCAGTCGGTCACGCCGGTCGCCAGCAGGGCCAGCGCCCAGATGTCGTCGGTGTTGTCGGGCAACGAGATGCGGCCCGCGTATTTCGGGTCGGTGAAGACCTGCAGCGTTGAGACATCCTCGGCGGGCACGTCCGTGGTGTTGTAGGCAATCGAGGTCGGGCCCCAGTCGGTCGGAACATACCAGACGCCGGTGTCGTCCGAGAATACAGGCGAGTTCAGGTACTGCGGATCGATGCTGGCGAATTCCGGCAGCTTTGACGTATCCCACGGCTCGATCAGCCCGGCATCGCGGTATTTGCCGACCATCTGCGAACAGGGATGGATCACATCGGCTTTGAAGCCCGACGCGGTCTTCTGATAGGCCTCGTCATCGTCGCCGAAGAACGAGAATGTCGGCCCGTCGCCGTGCTTTTCCTTGTAGGTCGCGTAGAACCCTTCATTGTCGAAGCTCGCCCAGTCGAACACCAGAAGCTCGGCATCTTCGGCGCGGGCGGCGACCGACAGGGTCAGGGTGGCGGCGGTGGCAAGCAGGAGTGTGCGGAGGGTCATCGTCGTCCTTTTGCAAAAAAGTGACATTTGACAGGTTTTTTAATCCGGTGACTCCCTTCAAACAAGGGGAACTGCCCGGATTTGTCCAAAAGTAGTGCATTACCTTCGGTCAATTCTGCGCGTCCTTCGTCAATCTGCCGGTCTATCGGGCACTTTACGTCACGACAGTCTGCAATGGGCGGAGCGGAGCCGCGACCCATGGCCCGGCTTTGCGGGTTGACGCCATGTCGGACGGGTGACCTGATCTGCGCCGGATTGCTTAAGCGGAGTGGAGGGGATCGGAGATGCGGGCATTACTGGTCGAAAAGGACGCAGATGGCACGACGACCGCTTCCGTACAGGACATCGGCGACGACCGCCTTCCGCCGGGTGACGTCACCGTCGCCGTCGAGTACTCAACCCTCAACTACAAGGATGGGCTGTGCCTTGGGTCGGGCGGCGGCTTGGTCAAGGCTTGGCCGCATGTGCCGGGGATCGACTTTGCCGGTGCGGTCGCCGCGTCGGACGATCCGCGCTGGACGCCCGGCGACAAGGTCATCCTGACCGGCTGGCATGTCGGCGAACGGCGGTGGGGCGGCTATGCGACTAGCGCGCGGGTCAGCGGCGACTGGCTGGTGCCGCTGCCAAGGGGCATGACGACGCATGACGCCATGGCGGTCGGCACGGCCGGGCTGACCGCGATGCTGGCCGTCATGGCGCTGGAGGATCACGGGCTGACGCGGGACAAGGGCGAGGTTCTCGTGACGGGCGCCGCAGGGGGCGTCGGGTCGGTCGCCGTCGCGGTTCTGGCGCATCTCGGCTACAGCGTCGCCGCCGTGACCGGGCGTCCTGAGACGGACGCATACCTGCGCGGTCTCGGCGCGGCGCGGATCGTGCCGCGCGCCGACCTGGCGGAAACCGTCGCCCGCCCGCTCGAGGCCGAAACCTGGGCGGGCTGCATTGACGCCGTGGGGGGCGCGATGCTCGCCCGCGTCCTCGGCCAGATGAAATACAATGCCAGTGTTGCGGCGGTCGGGCTGGCGGGCGGGACCACACTGCCTGCCTCGGTGATCCCGTTCCTGCTGCGCGGCGTGAATCTGCTGGGCATCGATTCCGTCCTGCGACCTTACGCAGACCGGGTGCGGGCCTGGGACCGGATCGCCCGCGATCTGCCGCTGGACCGCCTGCGCGGCATGATCCGGCCAGCCGGTCTGGCCGACTTGCCCGATCTTGGCCGGGCTATCCTGAAGGGCCAGGTACGGGGGCGGGTCGTGGTGGACGTGAACGCCTGAACGTCATCTTCGCCCGCTTGACCGCGTCCGCTGGAGACGCCACTGATCGCCGGCGGAGGGTTCCAGAATGCAGCTTGATCTGGATTTCGTGCGTACGCAGTTTCCGGCCTTTCAGGTGCCGGACCTTGCCGACAAGGCTTTTTTCGAGAATGCGGGCGGCAGCTACCCCTGCGCGCAGGTCGTGGACCGGCTGACGCGGTTCTACCGCACGCGCAAGGTGCAGCCCTACTCTCCCTATGCCGCGTCGGCGGCAGGCGGGGACGAGATGGACGAGGCGCGCACGCGGCTCTCCGCGATGATGGGCGTGGCACCGGACGAGCTGAGCTTCGGCCCCTCGAGCAGCGCCAATACCTACGTCCTGGCCCAGGCGTTCCGCCGCGCCCTGAAACCGGGCGAAGCGATTGTCGTCACCGATCAGGACCACGAGGCGAATTCCGGGCCTTGGCGGCGTCTGGCGGAGGAGGGGATCGATATCCGCGAGTGGAAGATCGACCCGGCCACCGGGCATCTGGATCCGGCGCGCCTCGCTCCCCTTCTGGCTGACGGGCGGGTGCGGCTCGTCTGCTTCCCGCATTGCTCGAACGTTGTGGCCGAGATCAACCCGGTCGCCGAGATCGTCGCAATGGCCCATGCGGCGGGGGCCGTCACCTGCGTCGATGGCGTCAGCTATGCCCCGCATGGCGTGCCGGATGTCGGCGCGCTGGGCGCGGACATCTATCTGCTCTCGGCCTACAAGGTCTTCGGCCCGCATCAGGGGATCATGGCGATCCGGCGCGGATTGGGGGAAAGCCTGCCCAATCAGGGCCATTGGTTCAATGGCGACAGCCTTTACAAACGCTTCACCCCCGCCGGACCCGATCACGCCCAGATCGCCGCGTGCGCCGGAATTGCAGACTACATTGACGCGCTGCATTCGCGGCATTTCGTGGCGGACCCCGATGCGCGCCGCCGGGCAGGGGCGGTGCATGACCTGCTGCGCGCGGCGGAAACCGCCGTGATCCAGCCGCTTCTCGACTACCTCGCCGACCGCAATGATCTGCGGCTGATCGGCCCGCGCGACGCCGCCCGCCGCGCGCCGACCGTGGCCGTGGACCTTGGCCGTGCCGCGGAACCGGTGGCGGCGGAACTGGCGGGCCACGGGATCAACTGCCTTGGCGGCACGTTCTATGCCAACCGCCCGCTTGCGGCGATGGGCGTGGACATGGATCAGGGCGTCCTGCGTCTGTCAGCCGTCCACTACACCAGCCCGGACGATGTGGCGCGGCTGATCGCGGCACTGGACCGCGTTCTTTAGTCAGGGCGCGGCGCAGCGTGCAGCCGCGCCAGCGCGGCCTCGCACATGCCAAAGGGCTCCCATTCGCAGCCCGCGCAGATCGTCTTCAGCGAACCCGGCGGCACTCTGGCCCTGATGCGCTCTTGCGCCTGCCCCCAGGTCAGCCGGTCGCCCGCCCGGACCCGCAGCGCCGCGCCATGCGCCGCATCCAGCCGGTCGATCCTTGCCTGCACCTCGCACGCATGGCCACGGTTCTTGGGGCAGGGCGCGCAGATGTCGTCAAGGCCCCCCGTCACCTCTATCACCGTCGCCTCGCCCCCCGCCGTCCTCAGCCGCCCCATGACGATGGCGGACATGTTGGCCGTGAAGCCTTCGGAATAGCCCTTCCCCTCGAAACCCAGCGAGCAGAGGAAATGATGCGGGCGATAGCGGACGGGATCAGCCACCGCCGATTTCCTTCAGGCGCAGCGTCGATGATCCGGCGCAGAATGCCGTCGGGCAAGGGCCGGTCCGGCGTGAACAGCACCCCGCTTTTCGACGTCTTCCACCGCGCCAGTTCCGCCGCCATCTGCGGGATGATCCCACCCGAATGCGGATAGACCCCGCAATGCCGCGCGAACCCAGCATAGCCGATCACCACCTTGCCCTTCCGGCCCGGCTGGCGGTGGGCGGGCATCGCATAGCTGATCGTCTCCTCGCAGTCGGGCAACGCCAGGCGGATGCGGGCGCGGAGGTCGGACAGGCAGTTGCGCTGATCCTCCGGCAGGGAAGCGAGGTACGCGTCGATATCGCCCGCGATCACTCCGCCGCCTTCATGCGGAAGCCTTCCTCGATCTTGTCCGACGGGGCCACGGGATATTCGCCCGAGAAGCAGGCATCGCAGTATTGCGGGCGGTCCGGATTGCGCCCCGCGACTTCGCCCGCCGCGCGGTAGAGTCCGTCGAGCGTGATGAAGCGCAGGGAATCGACGCCGATCCACTCGCGCATTTCCTCTTCGGACATCGTCGCGGCCAGCAGCTTGCCGCGCTCCGGCGTGTCCACACCGTAGAAGCAGGGCCAGGCCGTCGGTGGCGATGCGATGCGGAAATGCACCTCGGCCGCGCCCGCATCCAGGATCATTTCCTTGATCTTGCGGCTGGTCGTGCCGCGCACGACGCTGTCATCCACCAGCACCACACGCTTGCCCCGGATAAGCGCACGGTTGACGTTCAGCTTCAGCCGCACGCCCATGTTGCGGATGCTTTCCGTCGGTTCGATGAACGTGCGGCCCGTATACTGGTTGCGGATGATACCCATCGCATAGGGAATGCCGGATTCCTGCGAATAGCCGATGGCGGCGGGGGTGCCGCTGTCCGGCACCGGGCAGACAAGGTCCGCCTCGACCGGGGCCTCGCGGGCCAGTTCGACGCCGATCTGGCGGCGGGTTTCATAGACCGACCGGCCACCGAGGATGCTGTCCGGGCGGCTGAAATAGACATGCTCGAAAATGCAGAAGCGGGACGCGGCGGGCGCAAAGGGCTGCGAGGAGACCAGCGTGTTCTTCTCGATCACCACCATCTCGCCCGGTGCAATTTCGCGGATGAAGTCCGCCCCGATGATGTCCAGCGCGCAGGTCTCGGACGCCAGAACGTATCCCGTGTCGCCGACGCGCCCCAGCACCAGCGGGCGCACGCCCATCGGATCGCGCACGCCGATCAGCTTGGTCCGCGTCATCGCGATCACGGAAAACGCGCCCTCGACGGCGCGCAGCGCGTCCTTGATGCGTTCGGACAGGGTCTTCTGCATCGACCGTGCCATCAGATGGATGATGCACTCGCTGTCCGAGGACGACTGGAAAATCGCCCCGCGTTCGATCAGCTGACGGCGCAGCGCCGCCGCGTTCGTCAGGTTGCCGTTATGCGCGATCGCGCAGCCGCCGACCGAAAACTCGCCGAAGAACGGCTGCACGTCGCGGATCGCCGTGTGGCCCTTCGACCCCGCCGTGGAATAGCGCACATGCCCGATGGCCAGCGTCCCCGGCAGCGTCTCCATCACATCTGCTTTGGTGAAGTTGTCGCGCACATAGCCGAAACGCCGCGCAGAGTTGAACCCTTCGTCGGGGTCATAAGCGACGATTCCGCCCGCTTCCTGCCCCCGGTGCTGGAGTGCGTGCAAACCCAGCGCTACGAAATTGGCCGCATCGGCCATGCTGATCACGCCGAATATCCCGCACTCTTCCTTCAGCTTGTCGTCATCGAACGGATGGCTGACGAAAGGCTTCATTCGCCCGATGCTCCGACCAGAAGGGAACCTGCCGCAAACTCACCCGGTTCCGGGTGAGGATGCTTTAGTCGGTTGCACCCGGACTGTCACGCGACCGTCACAGGAAAATGCACGATTGCCGTCAGGGCGATGTTGTCGTTGCGCCTGTATCGGTTGCGGGGGGTGTTGTTCCCGTGCTGCCGCCGGGCGCGTCGCAGGCCCCGATCAGGTCTTCGTACCGCGCGACGACCCAGCCCGGCGCATCCTGCGGCATCAACCCGTTGATCGGGTCCTGCATCGACGCGAAGACCTTTGCCGAACGCGAGTCGTCAACCATCGGGACGGCCCCGCCCGCGATCACACGGTCATAGACGACAAAGGCCACCGCGATCAGCACGATGCCGCGCAGGACGCCGAACAGGAACCCCAGCGCCTGATCGACGCCGCCGAGGGCCGACCGCTGCACAGCGGATGAAAACAGCGAGGTGAAGATCGACACGACGATCAGCGACAGCGCGAAGACGGCGGCAAAGGCCGCGATGATCGACAGTTCGCAGCTGTCCCCCAGAAAGTCCGACAGGACGGGTATCTGCTTGATCAGGGGCTGCGCCTGCGGCGCGAAGATAAAGGCCAGCACGGCGGCGGCGACCCAGCCGAGAATGGCCAGAGATTCGCGCACGACACCCCGGCTGTAGGCGAGGATCGCCGACAGCAGGATGACGACCGCCACAACGGCGTCGATGATGGTAAAGCCTTCCATGCCCTCGCTCCTTGCGGTCAGCCCGCCCCGAAGTGGTCGCCCACGAAGGTCGCAAGGTCGGGTATCTGGCGCACCGCTATCCCCTCGCTTCCTTCACCGCCCCCGGTCTTGTTGCCGTTCTCGGGCGCGATGGCCGTTGTGAAACCAAGTTTTCGGGCTTCTTTCAACCGGTTTTCGGTCTGACCCACCGGACGAAGCGCGCCTGACAGGCTGATTTCGCCAAAAACGACACAGTCTGCGGGCAGCGCCACATCTTCCCTTGCGGAAAGCAGCGCCGCCGCGACGGCCAGGTCGGCTGCCGGTTCGTTGACCCGCAGACCGCCCGCGACGTTCAGGAACACGTCGAGACCCGCGAACGGTATGCCGCAGCGCGCCTCAAGCACCGCAAGGATCGTCGACAACCGCCCGCCGTCCAGCCCCACGACCGTCCGGCGCGGCGTCCCGAGGGTCGAGGGCGCGACCAGCGCCTGGATCTCGCAGAGCACGGGCCGCGTGCCCTCGATCCCGGCGAAGACGACAGACCCGGGGCTCGGCTGCCCGCGTTCGGACAGGAACAAAGCCGACGGGTTTGACACCTCCGCCAGCCCCGCGCCCGTCATCTCGAACACCCCGATCTCGTCCGACGGCCCGAAGCGGTTCTTGACCGCGCGCAGGATGCGGAACTGGTGGCCGCGCTCGCCCTCGAAGTAGAGCACCGTGTCAACCATGTGCTCGACCACGCGCGGCCCCGCGATCTGGCCGTCCTTGGTCACATGCCCGACCAGGATCACCGCCGTGCCCCGCCGCTTGGCGAAGCTCACCAGCTCATGCGCGCAGGCCCGCACCTGTGCGACTGACCCCGGCGCGGCCTCGACGCTGTCGGCCCACATGGTCTGAATCGAATCGATCACGACCAGATCGGGGCGTTCCGCATCCAGCGTCGTCAGGATGTCGCGTAGGTTCGTCTCTGCCGCCAGCCGCACCGGCGCGTCCGACAGGCCCAACCGCGCGGCCCGCATCCGCACCTGCGCCGCCGCCTCCTCGCCCGAAACATAGAGGCAGGACAGGCCCATGCGCGCGAAACTCGCCGCCGCCTGCAGAAGCAATGTCGATTTGCCGATCCCCGGATCGCCCCCCACCAGCACCGCCGAAGCGGCGACAAGCCCGCCGCCCAGCACGCGGTCCAGTTCGCCGATCCCAGACCCGGCGCGCGGCGGTGGCGCTTCCTCGGTCGTCAGGCTGGTCAGCGGAATTGTGCGCCCCTTGGCCGCACCGAGGGTCTTGGACGCAGGCCCGGCGGACAGCGGCGCCTCTTCCGCGATCGAATTCCACGCGCCGCAGGCATCGCAGCGCCCAGCCCATTTCTTGTGGACCGCGCCGCAGGCCGAACAGGTGAAGACCGGGGAAGGGGGCTTTGCCATCTGCCCCTGATGCCTGACCGACCGACCCGGCGCAAGCATCGGGACGGTCGCTCAGCCCCTCCGGCCCTCGGGTGTCAGATGCGCGATGACCATGCTGGCGAGAATGCAGAAGGTGAACAAATACAGGCCCCAATCTGTTTCCACGCGCCCGACGCCGACGCCCCTGGCCAGAACAATGTAAAGCGCGATCAGGAAGATGTCGGCCATCGCCAGACGTCCCAGCAGATGCAGGGCGGGCATCAGGCGCGGCGAGGCGAGGCGGAAATGGATCAGGGCAAGGCCGATGGTTTTCATGTAGGGCGCGAAGAGCGCGAAGAACGTCACGAGCAGGGCGAGGAACACGTCCTTTTCCCACAGCGCCTGAAGCCCCGAGATGACCGAGATCGCGTCGAGGTCGAAGAACGGCAGCAGGCCCGCGCGCAAGCAGCGGCCCGAACCAGGCGACGGGGAACAGGATCAGAAGCGACAGATTGGCAAGGCGCAGCATGGCGGCGTGATAGCGCGCTGTCCGGCGTTGCGGAAGGGTGTCAGTAGACGCGGCGACGGCGACGACCGGCGACGTTGATCACAACCCAGGCCCAGAAGCAGAGCCAGGACAGGCCAAGTCCTATCCAGTGCATCGTCGTGATTTGCGCTCCGCCGTCGTTCAGGGCTTGCGCGGTCGGCAGCAGGACGACCATGTTGTAAAGGAATGCAGCCGCCGAGCAGAGGGCGACAACGCGGTAGGGTCCGTCGGGTTTGCGGCGCGCGCGAAGCCGCCACGCGCGTCGCGTCGCGGACAGCATGCTCAGCATCGGCGGAATGCCGAACAGGACGAGCATCAGAAACAATGCGGGCAAGACGCCCAGAGCTGAAGTCATCAGACCCTCCAGCCCCCTCCCAAGCCCGAAAAGTTACGTGTCGGGGGCAATAAAGTCAAATGAACCGGGCGGTTTGGGGCCGGAAGCGGGACAACTTTAAGGCTTCGTTAATGCGGAAAATGCAACGCAGCCGCGCCGAAGGTGCCGAAATGAACGGAACGACCGGCCAAGGCGCTTGCGATCACGGCAGCGCAGGCACCGGATCAGGGTGCCGGCAGCTCCCGTTCAGAACAGAAAATACCGTTGCGCCATCGGCAGGTCCTTCGCCGGTTCGCAAGTCAGCAATTCCCCGTCCGCCCGCACCTCGTAGGTCTCCGGGTCCACCTCGACCGCCGGGCGCGCGTCGTTCAGGCGCATGTCGGCCTTGCCGATGCCGCGCGTGCCCTTCACTGCCACAAAGTCCTTCGCCAGCCCCAGTTCGCCCCGCAGCCCCGATGCCTCTGCCGCCTGCGACACGAACAGCACCGCACCGCGTTCGACCGACCGTCCGAACGCCCCGAACATCGGGCGGCTGTAAACCGGCTGCGGTGTCGGGATCGATGCATTCGGGTCGCCCATCTGCGCCATCGCGATAGTCCCGCCGACCAGCACCATTTCCGGCTTCACCCCGAAAAAGGCCGGGTTCCACAGCACCAGGTCCGCCCGCTTGCCCTCTTCCACCGACCCGATCTCATCGCTCATCCCTTGCGCGATCGCCGGGTTGATCGTGTATTTCGCCACATAGCGCCGCGCGCGCAGGTTGTCGTTGTCGCCCGCCTCGCCCGCCAGCCTTCCGCGCTGCTGGCGCATCTTGTGCGCCGTCTGCCAGGTCCGCGTGATCACCTCGCCCACCCGCCCCATCGCCTGACTGTCCGACGAGATGATGCTCATCGCGCCCATGTCGTGCAGGATGTCCTCGGCCGCGATGGTTTCCTTGCGGATGCGGCTTTCGGCAAAGGCCACGTCTTCCGGGATCGACCGGTCGAGGTGATGGCAGACCATCAGCATGTCCAGATGCTCTTCCAGCGTGTTGACCGTGTAGGGCATCGTCGGGTTGGTCGAGGACGGGATCACGTTCGGATGACCCACGACTTTCAGGATGTCAGGCGCATGCCCGCCGCCCGCGCCTTCGGTGTGAAAGGCGTGGATCGTGCGGCCCTTGATCGCTGCCAGCGTGTGCTCGACGAACCCGCTCTCGTTCAGGGTATCGGTATGGATCATCACCTGCACGTCCATCGCATCCGCCACTGTCAGGCAGCAGTCGATGGCGGCGGGCGTCGTGCCCCAGTCCTCGTGCAGTTTCAGGGCGCAGGCCCCGGCATTGACCATTTCCACCAGCGCTTCGGGGCGGCTGGCGTTGCCCTTGCCCGACAGCCCGAAATTGATCGGAAAGGCGTCGAGCGACTGGAGCATCCGCCCGATATGCCAAGGCCCCGGCGTGCAGGTGGTGGCCAGCGTGCCGTGCGCGGGGCCGGTGCCGCCGCCGAGCATCGTCGTGATCCCCGAATGCAGCGCATCCTCGATCTGCTGGGGCGCGATGAAATGGATATGCGCGTCCATCCCGCCTGCGGTCAGGATGCGCCCCTCGCCCGCGATGATCTCGGTCCCCGGGCCGATGACAACCGTGACCGCCGGTTGCGTGTCGGGGTTGCCCGCCTTGCCGATCTTCGCGATGCGGCCCGCCGCGCAGGCCGACATCGGCCTTGTAGATGCCGGTCCAGTCGAGGATCAGCGCGTTGGTGATGACGGTGTCCATCGCACCTTCGGCGCGCGTCCGCTGCGACTGGCCCATGCCGTCGCGGATCACCTTGCCGCCGCCGAATTTCACCTCTTCCCCGTAGGTTGTGAGGTCACGCTCGACCTCGATCAGAAGATCGGTGTCGGCCAGCCGCACCCGGTCGCCGGTGGTCGGGCCGTACATGGCGGCATAGGTCGCGCGGGGGAGGGTGGTGGGCATGGAACGGTCTATCCTTCTGATTTCGTTATAATAAAATACCACCCATCTACATGGCTGCTAACTTGATTGGTGCGTGCATTGGGCTTCCACATTTTGTGTGATCAATGAGTTGTCGACGCCAAATTGAAAGGAAACGTCGACATGTCCAAATTTGAATTCTGGCTCACGATGCTGATTCTGCTGCTCCAAGTTGGGCGTAACATCGCAAAGTACAAAGGATGGATATAGCCACCTTCACCCCATCCCCCGCTTCGCCAGCCGCCGTGCATTTGCGCCCGTCCGTCGCTTGACCGGCTCCAGCGCCGCCAGCGCGATCCTCGCGGGCGACGAACCGCGCATCATAGCACCGGCTGCCGCCATGCCCGCCTCGCGCATCGCCGCGCCCTTTTCCGCGACCATGCGGCTGTCCTCACCCTTGGTCACGTTCCAGAGGCCCGCCATGCCCATCGTCCGCATTGCGATCACGCTCTGCGCCTCGGCCATCATCTGGCCCGTTGTCAGTGCGGCGCGCCAATAGTCGAAAGGGTTGAACTGGCGTTTCATCGGTATCTCCGGGGCTGCGTCGGTCGGGTATCAGAGCGGCCCCATCACCGACTGGTTGAACCCATAGATAGTCCGGTCGCCGCCGTAGGGAACCAGCGGCACGTCGCGTTCCTGTCCCGGCTCGAACCGGACGGCGGTTCCTGCCGGGATATCCAGCCGCATGCCGCGCGCGGCGCTGCGGTCGAACGACAGGCCGGGATTGGTTTCCGCAAAGTGATAATGGCTGCCGACCTGCACTGGCCGGTCGCCGGTATTGGCGACCCGGATCGTGATCGCCGCAGAACCGGCATTCAGCGTGATGTCGCCGGGTGCCGTCAGGTACCTCGCCCGGGATCATCGCCGCCCCCGCATCTGACAGACCCCAGCGGCTGCCAGCAGAAACAGCAGGCCGAGGCCCGCCGTTGCCGGTTCCGCGCCATGCGGATGCAGATGCGGACCGTCATGCGCGGCAGCCGTGACCGGCAGGATCGCGGGGGTCAGCATCGCCGTGAATCCCGGGGAAAGCGCACCGGACCTCCTACCTTATCGGGTGGTGAACGGTGACAAGCTTGGTGCCGTCGGGAAACGTCGCCTCGACCTGCACATCGTGGATCATCTCGGGCACGCCCGACATGCACTGCCCACGCGTGACGACATGCGCGCCCGCCGACATCAGGTCCGATACGCTGCGCCCGTCGCGTGCGCCTTCGACGACAAAATCGGTGATCAGCGCGATCGCCTCTGGGTGGTTCAGCTTCACCCCCCGCGCCAGACGTCCGCGCGCGACGATTGCCGCGAGGCTTATCAACAGCTTGTCCTTCTCACGCGGCGTCAGGTTCATTCCGCCCTCATCTCTGCCAGACCCGGGGCAGGGGAGCGCCCTGCCGCAGCACCGTCGCCGCGACGGCGACGGCCCGTTTCACATCCATCCCGCGATACCCCGTCAGCCGCAGGATGCACTTTCCGTCCCACCCGGATGCGGCAGCCCGGATGCCATCACATCCGCCTAAAGCCGCGTGCAACGGCCCGAGCGCATCCTCGGCCCCGTTCCCGATCAGCGCAACGGTCGCAAAGGCCCGCGCGCCGTCCAGCAGCGCCGGGCGCGGGTCCAGCGTTTCCGTCCCAAGCCCCAGCCGGTCCACCCAGACCGGTCGTCCCTGCACGAAGACCTCGCGCCGGTCCGCCAGATGCAGGCGTGTCACCGTCTCGCCCATCGCGATCCGGCCCAGAAAGATCGTCTCGGCCAGCAGGACAAACGCGCTTTCGGCCAGTTCCACGTGGGTCCGGCGGTCCAGCGAGGCCGCGTGGTACAGGATCGTTTCCTGCGGCAGCCAGTCGACCCGCGCGCCCGCGCCGACTCTCAGGGTCACGTTCACCTCCGCAGGTGCCGACAGGCTGCGATAGGCCCGCTCGGCCGTCTGGGTCGTCGCAACGGCGGCCGTGCCGGGCCCGATTGACAGCGACAGGTCGTGCCGGTCCCCGCCTGCAAGGCCCCCTGCCGTATTCAGGAACACGACCTCGGCCTGCCCGCCATGCACCTTCGGCAGGAACGCCTTCGCGGCACCCTCCTGCGCCAGGTCTGCCACCACGGTCTTCCCGTCGCGTGAGGCAAGCGTGACCTCCGCGCGCCCACGCGCGCGCTGCAACTGAGTGTCGGTTCCGGCCAGGTCGAGCATGGGGCCGACATAGCCGCTGCGACGGCTGCCTGCCACCACTGCTGCGGTCCGCGCCGTCATATGCGGTCACTCCGGGGGCGATCTGCACAAAACGCAGGCATCCGCCGCGCAGTCCCGTGGCTGGAAACCCGTCCGGCCCCGGTGTAAGGGCAGGGTATGACCACGCTGACCATCCGCCGCCCCGATGACATGCACCTGCATCTGCGCGACGGCGCGATGCTTGCGACGATGGCCCCGAATCCGCCCGCCATTTCGCCCGGGCGATCATCATGCCGAACCTTGTGCCGCCGGTGGTCACGCTGGCCGACGCGGCCGCCTACCGTGACCGTATCCTCGCCGCCTTGCCTGAGGGCTCCGCGTTTCAGCCGCTGATGACGCTCTACCTCACCGAAGGCACCGACCCCGCCGATGTCGCTGCCGCCCACGCCTCGGGAATTGTCAGGGCCGTCAAACTTTATCCCGCCGGGGCGACCACGAATTCGCATTCCGGTGTCCGCGACTTTGCCCGCGTCCAGCCCGTGCTGGACCATATGGCCGAAATCGGCCTGCCGCTCTGCGTGCATGGCGAGGTGACGGACCCTTCAGTCGATATCTTCGACCGCGAAGCCGTCTTCATCGACACCGTCCTCGACCCCCTGCGCCGCCGCACGCCCGGCCTGCGGGTCGTGATGGAACACATCACCACACGAGAGGGCGTCGCCTATGCCCGCGCGGGCGGCCCCGATCTTGCGGCGACGATCACGACGCATCACCTCGTCATCAACCGCAACCACATCCTCGCGGGTGGCATCCGGCCGCATTACTACTGCCTTCCCGTGGCCAAGCGCGAGGTCCACCGCCTCGCGCTGCGCGAAGCGGCGACCAGCGGCGAGGCGCGGTTCTTCCTCGGCACCGACAGCGCGCCGCATCCCGACGCGCTCAAGGAACATCCCTGCGGCTGTGCGGGTTGCTTCACGGCGACGAACACAGTGTCGATCCTCGCGCAGGTCTTCGAGGATGAGGGCGCGCTGGACCGGCTTGAGGCGTTCACCAGCCTGAACGGCGCCGTCTTCTACGGCCTGCCGCCCAATGCCGGGATGATCACCCTGACAAAAGGCGATGCCGCGGCATATCCCCTCAAGATCGACACGGACGCGGGGCCGGTCACCGTCTTCGACCCCGGGTTCCCGCTGCACTGGCAGGTTCAGGCTTGAGATTTCATCCTGGCCCAAATACTCCCCGCCGGAGGCACCTGCCGCTGATGCCGGACGCTCCGCGCGGGATATTTTCGCCAAGATGAATGCGACAGCGGAGCGACAGACATGATCCCCACCGCCTTCCCTCCGACGTCCGAGATCGCGCGGCTGACCGCGCGGATGCTGCTGGAAATCAAGGCCGTGCATTTCAACGCGGAAACGCCCTTCACGCTGGCGAGCGGCTTGCCATCCCCCACCTACATAGATTGCCGCAAGCTGATCTCCTTCCCCCGCATCCGGTCCACGCTGATGGATTTCATGGCGGTGACGGTGATGCGCGACGCCGGATTCGAGGCATTCACCAACATCGCGGGCGGCGAAACGGCGGGGATACCCTTCGCCGCGCTGGTGGCCGAACGTCTGGCCCTGCCGATGACCTATGTCCGGAAGAAACCGAAAGGCTATGGCCGAAACGCGCGGATCGAAGGCGTGATGGGCGAGGGCGACCGGGTTCTGCTGGTGGAAGACCTGACAACCGACGGCGGATCGAAGCTGTCCTTTGTCGATGCGATCCGCGAAACGGGCGCTGAGTGCGCGCATACGGCGGTGATCTTCTACTACGACATCTTCCCCGAGACCCCCGCGACGCTGGCTGCACACGGTGTCACCCTGCACCACCTCTGCACCTGGTGGGACGTTCTGGCCGAGGCCCGCGATTCGGAGGCGTTCGACGCCGGAACGCTGTCCGAGGTGGAACGCTTCCTGAACGCGCCGCGCCCCTGGCAGGAGGCGCGCGCCAAAGGGTGACTCATAACGGCGGATGCGCTGGAATCGGCCTCAACCCTGAAGCGCACAAATGGCTACCGCTTGACATCGCTCGCCGCACGGCCGCAACCTGTTGCGGTGACGGGCTTATCCACAACCCATCCACAGCAATATACAATTTGCCTTGTCCGCGCGGGATGGCGCATATCCCTTGGCCGAACGGGGGACCACAATGAACGACGTAGCGACACTGCGTCCGGTGCAGCTGGCACCGGTGGCAGCCGAGGCCATGCCGCACAACATCGAGGCCGAGCAGCAGCTTCTGGGCGTCATCCTGACCAACAACGACGTCTATGACCGCATCGCGGCGCTGGTGAAGCCCGAGCATTTCTATGAACCCGTCCACCAGCGCATCTTCGAGATCGCGGTCGCCCGCATCCAGAAGAACGCGCTCGCCTCGCCTGTCACGCTGAAGGGCTATCTGGAGGACGACGCGGGCCTGCGTGAACTCGGCGGCCCGGCCTATCTCGCCCGCCTCGCCGGGTCGGCGATTTCCGCCTTCGCCGCGCGTGACTATGCGCAGATGATCTACGAACTGGCCGTGCGGCGCGAACTGATCCTGCTGGGGCAGAACATATCGGCCCGCGCGCAGTCGGTCGCGGTGGATGACGACCCGAAGGAACAGATCGTCGCCGCCGAACAGCAACTCTACACCCTCGGCGAGCAGGGCCATGCCGAAAAGGGCTTCGTGTCCTTCCTCAAGGCGGTGACGGATGCCGTGAACGTCGCCAACGCCGCCTATCAGCGCGACGGGGGCCTTGCCGGCATCTCCACCGGGCTGGTCGACCTCGACAAGAAACTGGGGGGGCTGCACAAGTCCGACCTGCTGATCCTTGCGGGGCGCCCCTCGATGGGCAAGACCTCGCTCGCCACCAACATCGCCTTCAACGTCGCCAAGGCGCACAAGCGCGGCCGCCTGCCCGACGGCTCCGAGGGCTCGGTCAACGGCGGTGTCGTAGGGTTCTTCAGCCTCGAGATGTCGTCGGAACAGCTCGCCGCGCGCATCCTGTCCGAGGCGTCCGAGGTGCCGTCCGAACAGATCCGGCGCGGCGACATGACCGAAGCGGAATTCCGGCGTTTCGTCGAGGCCGCCAAGGCGCTCGAGGCCTGTCCGCTGTTCATCGACGATACGCCTGCCTTGCCGATCAGCCAGCTGGCCGCGCGCGCGCGGCGTCTGAAGCGGACCCAGGGGCTGGATGTGCTGATCGTCGACTACCTTCAGCTTGTCCGTCCGGCTTCGGCCAAGGACAACCGCGTGAACGAGGTCAGCGAGATCACGCAAGGCCTGAAGGCCATCGCCAAGGAACTGGACGTGCCGGTCATCGCGCTCAGCCAGCTGTCCCGCGCGGTGGAAAGCCGCGACGACAAGCGCCCGCAGCTGTCGGACCTGCGCGAATCCGGGTCCATCGAGCAGGACGCCGACGTGGTGATGTTCGTGTTCCGCGAAGAATACTACAAGGAACGCGAAAAGCCCGGCGACCACGATCTGGACGGCATGGCCAAGTGGCAGGCGGTGATGGAACAGGTCCACGGCAAGGCGGAAATCGTCATCGGCAAGCAGCGGCACGGACCCATCGGGTCGGTCGAACTGAGCTTCGAGGGCCGTTTCACGCGGTTCGGCAATCTGGTGAAACCCTGGCAGGACGGGGCTGTGGACGGGTTCTGACCGGCGCTTTGTGCTTGACCTTGCGCGCCCGACGCCCGACATCCCAGCCCATGACCACTGGCACCCTGACCATCGATCTGGACGCCATCGCCGCCAACTGGCGCGCGCTGTCTGCGATCGACGGACCCGTCGAAACCGGTGCGGTGGTCAAGGCCGATGCCTACGGGCTTGGCCTTGGCCCGGTCGCGACAGCGCTGGCTTCGGCAGGCGCGCGGGCGTTTTTCGTGGCCGTCGCGGAGGAAGGCGCCCAGTTGCGCGCGGTGCTTGGCAAGGGGCCGCTGGTCTATGTCATGTGCGGGCCATATGGCAGGCGACACGGACCTGATCGCCGGTGCAAAGCTGATCCCGATGCTGTCCTCGCCCGACCAGGTGCAGCGGCATTTCGCGGGCCTGCCCGGCCATCCCTTCGGCATCCAGCTCGACACCGGCATGAACCGGCTGGGGCTGGAGGCCGACGAATGGCGCGGCGTGGCGGCCAAGGTGCTGAAGGCGAAGCCCGCGCTGGTCATGTCGCATCTGGCCTGCGCGGACGAGCCAGGCAACCCGATGAATGCGGCACAGCTGGCCGAATTCCGGCGGATGACCGACGGGCTGGACCTGCGCCGGTCGCTGGCCGCGACCGGGGGCATCCTGCTGGGCCCCGCCTATCATTTCGACGTCACGCGCCCCGGCATCGGCCTCTACGGCGGCGCGCCCTATGCCGAGGCAAAGCCGGTGCTGCGCCTGTCGCTGCCGGTGGTGCAGGTCCGCAATGTCGAGGCGGGCGAGTCGGTCGGCTATGCCCAGGGCTTCCGGGCCGAGCGTGCGATGCGCGTCGCCACGGTGTCGGGCGGCTATGCCGACGGGCTTCTGCGGTCGCTGTCAGGCAAGGCCAGCCTCTGGGCGGGCGACATCTCCTGCCCGCTGGTCGGACGCGTGTCGATGGACCTGATCACCGTCGATGTGACGGCGCTGGACGGGGCGCCCGACGCGCTCGACATCATCGGACCGCATCAGGGCATCGATGACCTGGCGGCGATCGGGGAGACTATCGGATACGAGATTCTGACATCCCTCGGCGCACGCTATGCACGGGCCTATCCGGGATGACCCTTGTCCTGTCGCCCCTCGCCGCTCTTGGCCGCACCGTGCAGGGCGCGCTGGCCGCAGCAGGCCGCGTTGCGCTGTTCGCCGGCGCCATCGCCGCGCACATCCTGCGCCCGCCCTTCTATTTCCGCGAATTCCTGCAGCAGCTTGTCCAGATCGGCTGGCTGTCCCTTCCCGTCGTCGGGATGACCGCGCTGTTCACCGGCGGCGCGCTTGCGCTCCAGATCTATGCCGGCGGCGCGCGGTTCAATGCCGAGGCTGTGGTGCCCATCGATCGTCGCCATCGGCATGGTGCGCGAGCTTGGTCCCGTGCTGGGCGGTCTCATGGTCGCCGCGCGCGTCGCGTCCAGCATCGCAGCCGAGCTGGGCACGATGAAAGTCACCGAACAGATCGACGCGCTGACGACGCTGTCCACCAACCCCCTGAAATATCTGGCCGTCCCCCGCGTGCTGGCCGCGACGCTGGCCGTGCCGGTTCTGGTCGGGGTGGGCGACATCATCGGGATTCTCGGCGGCTTCACGGTGGGCGTGAACCGCCTCGGCTTCAACGCCGCGACCTACATGGCGAACACACGCGACTTCCTCGAATTCTGGGATGTCGGGTCCGGCCTTGTGAAAGGGGCCGTTTTCGGCGCGCTGATCGCGCTGATGGGCTGCTGGTTCGGCATGAATTCGGGACGGGGCGCGCAGGGGGTGGGCCGCGCGACGAAATCCGCCGTGGTGACGGCATCGGTGCTGATTCTCGCATCGAATTACGTGCTGACCGAACTGTTCTTCTCCGCATGATCCAATTCCGCGACGTGCACAAATCCTTCGGCCCGAACCGCGTCCTGCGCGGCGTGACGCTGGACGTGCCGAAAGCGACCAGCATGGTCGTGATCGGCGGCTCGGGCACCGGGAAATCCGTGCTGATCAAATGCGTCCTCGGCCTTGTCCGCCCCGACAGCGGTCTCATCACCGTCGGCGGCGATGACGTGCGGACCGCCGCGCGCGAGGCGTTTCTGGCGCGGTTCGGGATGCTGTTTCAGGGCGGCGCGCTGTTCGACAGCCTGCCGGTCTGGCAGAACGTCGCCTTCCGCCTGCTGCGCGGCGCAGGCAAACGCCCGAAGGATCAGGCGCGCGAGATCGCGCTTGCCAAGCTGGCCCGCGTCGGCCTTTCGCCCGCCGTCGCCGATCAGTTTCCGGCGGAACTGTCGGGCGGCATGCAGAAACGCGTGGGCCTTGCCCGCGCCATCGCCGCCGAGCCGGAAATCATCTTCTTCGACGAACCCACGACCGGCCTCGACCCGATCATGGCGGGCGTCATCAACGCGCTGATCCGCGAGATCGTGACCGAGATGGGCGCGACGGCGGTGACCATCACGCATGACATGTCCTCGGTGCGCGCCATTGCCGACCATGTGGCGATGCTGCATGACGGCATCATCCGCTGGACCGGGCCGGTCGGGCAGATGGATGGCGCAGGGGACCCGTTCCTTGACCAGTTCATTCATGGCCGGGCCGAAGGGCCGATTGCGACGGTTCGTTAGCAGCGGGGGATCG
Organism: uncultured Alphaproteobacteria bacterium; assembly: GCA_963738635.1. GTDB lineage: Bacteria > Pseudomonadota > Alphaproteobacteria > Rhodobacterales > Rhodobacteraceae > JAOADN01. Next base: position 398,692 of record CAVTXE010000013.1, read on the forward strand.
GATGACGGAAGCGGCCTTCGCGGACTGGATCGGGCGGCAGACCCAGCGGACCGACATCCTCTCTGACCGCCTGTTGGCGCATTACCGCGCGACCCTCGGCCCCTGGCTTCACGATGCCGAGGTCCCCCTCGGCATCCACTGGTGCCTGTCGCCCGACGTGCTGGATGCCGGCCAGCTCGGCCCCGACGGGCACCTGAGACTGGGCATCGCGCTGCCGGACCTCGGTCTGGTGCGCCGGATGTGGGCGGGGGGCGAAATCCGCTGGCACGGCGATTTCACCCCCGGTGCGGAAGTGACTCGGACCGGCACGCTAGGCGACATCACGTTCAAGGACGGCGGTTCGGGTCGACTGGGTTTTGTCACGCTGAACAACAGCTATGCCTCCGCCGGGTTAGAAATCGTCGCCGAACGGCAGGACATCGTGTACCGCGCGCCGCCTGCGCCCGGCGCGATGGCACCGGTGCCGCCGCCCGCACCCGACCGGGGCGCACCGATCGCATCCTTTGTCCTGACGCCTGACCCCGTCCTGCTTTTCCGATTCTCGGCCCTCACCTTCAACGGCCACCGCATCCACTACGACCAGCCCTATGCGACCGGGGCCGAGGGCTACGCAGGTCTGGTCGTGCACGGCCCCTTGCAGGCCATCCTGATGCTGAACCTCGCCGCGCGCGTTCTGGGCCGGACCCCGGCGCGTTTCCGCTATCGCGGGCAGGCACCGCTGATCGCGGGCCGCTCCGTGATCGTCGAGGCCTTTGCCGGCGAAGGCCGGGCGGTCGATCTGCGCGTACGCGAAGAAGGCGGGGCGGTCACGATGACCGGGCAGGCCGACTGACCAGCCCTACCGCGATGAATCCTTGACCAACGCCTGCCCGCCGTCCGACAGTTGCGCCAAAGGGGCAGATGATCGGCCCGGACGCTCGGGGGCCGGGACAGAATGCCCGACTTCGTGACCGTGCCAATCGGGGGGACTGTTCCATGCGCGCTTTCACCGTTCTCGGACCATCGCAATCGGGCAAGACCGAACTGGTGAAGCGGCTCGCAGCACTCGAGGGCGCGCCCGCCCGGCACGAGACTGCCGCCCATCTGTCCTTCACCCGCTTTGGCTTCATGTCCGAATCATGGGTCGCCATCGACCTGGCCGGCGGGCCCGAATTCGCGCGGATGGCCGGTGCCGCCCTTGCGGCGAGCGACGCGGCGGTCCTGTGCGTGGGGGCCGACCCGGACGAAGCGGTGCTGGCGGCACCCTATCTGCGCGCCATCGACGATGCGGGGCTGCCCTGCCTGATCTTCATCAACCGGATGGACCTGCCCAAAGGCCGTGTGCGCGACATCGTCGCGGCCCTTCAGGCCTATACCAACCATTCCATCGTGCTGCGCCAGGTGCCGATCCGCGAGGGCGGGCAGGTCGTGGGCGCGGTCGATCTGATCTCGGAACGCGCCTGGCGTTACCGCGATGGGCAGACCTCGGTGCTGGTCGAAATGCCGCCGGATGTAAGCGAACGCGAGGCCGAGGCACGGGCCGAACTTCTGGAGCACATGTCGGATTTTGACGACAAGCTGCTGGAGGAGCTGATCGAAGACCGCGCGCCGCCGTCCGACGTGCTCTATTCCATCGCGCGGCGCGAAACCGAAGGGGCCGCGCTGATCCCGGCCTTCCTCGGCGCGGCGTCGCATGCGAACGGCGTTCTGCGCCTGATGAAGGCGCTGCGGCATGAGGTGCCGACGGTGAACGTGCTGAAGGCGCGCCTCGGCCAGCCCGACGCGATTGCAGTCGGATTCCATGCCCAGATCAGGAAGCACCTTGGCAAATGCGTCTTTCTGCGCGCGATCGGCGCGGGACTTGCCGTCGGCAGCCCCCTTGCCGGGGCGGGCCTTGGCGGGATCGCCGAAATCGGCGGCAAGGCCGGACAGGACCGGATCGAGGCAGGCGACATCGCGCTGTCGGTCAAGTCCGACCAGCTGAATGCCGGGCATATCTTCACCGCGAAGGGCAGTCTGCCCTTGCCCGCATGGGCACGCGCGACACCGCCCGCCATCGCCCGGATCGTGACGCCGGCCGAGGACCGCGACGAGGTGCGCCTGTCCACGGCGCTGTCGCGTCTGGGCGAAGCGGACCCGATGCTCGCCATCAGTCAGGATGCCGAGACGGGCCATGCCGTGCTCGGGCTGCAGGGGCCGATCCACCTGCGGCATGTCCTTGCGGCCTTCGCCGACGATTTCGGTGTTGCGGTCACGGCGCGGGTGACGGCGCCGCAGTATCTGGAGACGATATCCTCGCCGGTCGAGGAACAGTACCGTCACCGCAAGCAGTCGGGCGGGGCGGGGCAGTTCGCCGATATCCATGTCACGATCCGGCCCCTGTCGCGGGGCGAGGGGTTCCGGTTCGACGAGGTGGTCAAGGGCGGTGCCGTGCCGCGCAACTTCATCCCGTCGGTCGAGGAGGGCGCGCGCGAGGCGCTGTCGCGCGGGCCGCTGGGCTTTCCGGTCGCCGATCTGTCGGTGACGCTGACGGACGGCAAATACCATGCCGTCGATTCCTCGGACTATGCCTTCCGCACCGCTGGCCGCATGGCGCTGCGCGAGGCGCTGCCGAAGGCCGGGCCGGTTCTTTTGCAGCCAATTCATAGGGTTGACGTGCATATCCCGTCGATCTTCGCGGGCGCGATGGTGTCGCTGGTCGCGTCGCTGTCGGGGCAGGTGCTGGGGTTCGACCGCGACCCCACGCATCGCGGCTGGGACCTGTTCCGGGCGCTGCTGCCGGTGTCCGCGCTGGACGATCTGGCGCAGGCGCTGGGCTCGGCGACGCAGGGGACGGCCTGGCATGAAAGCACGTTTGACCACTACGAAGAGGTCTACGGGCGGGATGCGGACAGGATCAGCAAGGACCGGCTGGCAGCGCTTCCGGCCCATGCCCATGCCTGAGGCGGCGGGGGCGTAACCGGCTGCGGGCGCTGCGTTGACTTTCCCCGGATCGCGGCATTTTCGGCATGAATCCCACGTGCATCTGACATGCTTATTACATGCTTATTACGTGCATACGTTGTCCCGGGCTGATGCGGCGTTAACGATGTCCGGCGAATCAGGTGGGATGGCGGCCCCCCTTCCCCTGCCCACGCGGGGAGGGGAGGCCAGAGTGCCGGGCGGCGCTGGCGGGGCGGGGCGGCATGCGTTAGCCTTGCGTCAACCATAATCCGGGCAGGCTGGCGGGCATAAATCACCTCTACTACGGCGACAACCTGCTGGTGCTGCGCAACAGCATCCCGGATGCCAGCGTGGACCTCATCTACCTCGATCCGCCGTTCAATTCGAACGCAACCTATAACCAGCTTTTCAAGGGGCCCGACGGGCGATCCAGCGCGGCGCAGATCGAGGCGTTCGACGACACCTGGACCTGGGATGACATGGTGTCGGGGCAGGCGCTGATCGAGGTGAAAGAGCGCGGGCCGGACGCGGTGGCGCGGATGCTGGACGCGATGGTGCAGTTCCTGGGCAAGAACGCGATGACGGCCTATCTGTGCATGATGGCGGTGCGGCTGATCGAGCTGCACCGGGTGCTGAAGCCGACGGGCAGCCTGTATCTACACTGTGATCCCACGGCGAGCCACTACCTGAAGATCTTGCTGGATGCGGTGTTTGGGGCGAAGAATTTTCGCAACGAGATCATTTGGAAGCGGACAAGTTCGCACAACGACGCTGCTCAGGGATTGACGCGATTTGGTCGTGCACATGATGTGGTTCTATTCTACGCGAGAGATGTTCGACCTTCGTGGAATATTCAGTATGCCGACTATGACGAGAGCTACAAAAAGCAGCACTACGGAAATGTCGATGTAGCCACTGGCCGCCGATATAAGACGAGTGACATGACCGCGGCAAAAGGTGGTGGTGATACGAGTTACTTATGGAAAGATATTCCGCCACCCGGAGGACGATTTTGGGCCTATTCACGGGCCAACATGGAGAAGTTCGATTCTGAAGGCCGCATACATTACTCGAAAGGCTCGAATGTTCCGCGTTTGAAACACTATCTGGATGAAATGTCCGGTATTCCCCTTGGTGCCGTCTGGACTGACATTCCCCCCCTCAACTCCCAAGCCCAGGAGCGCCTCGGCTACCCCACCCAGAAACCGGTCGCCCTTCTCGAACGCATTCTGAATGCATCTTCCAACCCCGGTGATGTGGTGCTCGACCCATTCTGTGGCTGCGGCACGACCGTCCATGCCGCGCAGAATCTAGGGCGGCGATGGATCGGCATCGATGTGACGCCCATCGCTGTCAACCTGATCATCGCGCGGCTGTTCAAGGAGTTCGGCTCGACCGTGGATTACAAGGTCAGCGGATTTCCGGCCGATCTAGACGGCGCGCGCGAGATGTTCGTGCGCGACACCCCGATCAAGAAGGAATTCGAGATGTGGGCCTGCGGCCTGATCCGGGCCGAACCGCGCGACGGCGGCAAGAAGGGCGCGGATGGCGGCATTGACGGCACGTTCTGGTTCGGCGCGGAACACGAACACCGGGCCATTGTTTCGGTGAAGGGCGGCAAGAAGGTCTCGGTCCAGACGGTGCGCGAGTTGAGCGATGTGGTGCGGGATCAGGGTGCGAGCATCGGTGTCTATCTGACGCTGGAGACACCGACCAAGCCGATGCTCGACTGGGCGGCGCAGGCGGGCACGGTCGAGGTGGAGGGGTTCGGTCCGATTCCGCGCATCCAGATCGCGACGATCGAGGACGCGATGCATCTGGGGCCCGGGCGGTGAACACGCCCTTGCGCAATCCGGTCTACTTCCGGGGGAAGAAGACCGACCGGAGCGGAGAGAAGCAGGCTTTGATGGACTTCTGACGGTTGCCCGCAGTGCGTGCGACGGTGGGGTGGGCCGGACAAGGAAACGCATGCGTTTCCCCGGCTCACGCGGGAGCGGTGCCATGTTCGACCGATGCCACGCGACCACGGAGGGACGCGCCTGACCGAGGCGGCGCGGAACGCGCCCGGCGTCGTGCCGGAGGCACGCCTCCGGCGTGCCGGGCGGGCAGGCGCGTCCCGGCACGCTTTGGCGTGCCGGGGGTGCCTCGTGCGAGGTCATCGCGTGGCAGAGGCGATGGCCTCTGCCAAGGAGGCGGGGATGGTGGGTTGGAAACCCACCCTACGCCGGGGGTTTCGTGCAACCGGGAAAAAGGTGCGTGCGAGCATGCACCCTACGCGGCCCGCCCCTACCGCGCGCCGATGTCGCGGTAGTCGCGCTGCGTCTCGCCGACATAGAGCTGGCGCGGGCGGCCGATCTTCTGCGTCGGGTCCGCGATCATCTCGCGCCACTGGCTGATCCAGCCCACGGTGCGCGAAATCGCGAAAATCGGCGTGAACATCGCGGTCGGGAAGCCGATGGCTTCCAGAATGATGCCCGAATAGAAATCGACGTTCGGATAGAGCTTTTTCGAGATGAAGTAGTCGTCCTGCAGCGCGATGCGCTCCAGTTCCTTGGCGATCTTCAGCGTTTCGTTGTTGTGGATGCCCAGAAGGTCCAGCACCTCGTCGCAGCTTTCCTTCATCACCTTCGCGCGCGGGTCGAAGTTCTTGTAGACCCGGTGACCGAAGCCCATGAGGCGGATTCCGCTGGTCTTGTCCTTTGCCTGCGCGATGAAGTCCGGGATGCGGTCGACCGAGCCGATCTGACGCAGCTGTTCCAGCGCCGCCTGGTTCGCGCCGCCATGCGCGGGCCCCCAGAGACAGGCGATGCCCGCCGCGATGCAGGCAAAGGGGTTTGCACCCGACGATCCGGCCAGCCGCACCGTGCTGGTGGACGCGTTCTGTTCGTGGTCCGCGTGCAGCATCATGATGCGGTCCAGCGCCTTGGCGAGGACCGGCGACACGACATAATCCTCGGCCGGGACGGCGAAGCACATGTTCAGGAAGTTCGACGCGTAATCGAGCGAGTTCTTCGGATAGACGAAGGGCTGACCGACCGAATACTTGTAGGCCATCGCTGCGATCGTCGGCAGCTTCGCGATCATCCGGATCGCCGCGACCTCGCGCTGCCAGGGGTCGGCGATGTCGGTGCTGTCGTGATAGAACGCGCTCATCGCGCCGACGACGCCCACCATCGTGGCCATCGGATGCGCGTCGCGGCGGAACCCGCGGAAGAAATAGTGCATCTGTTCGTGCACCATCGTGTGTCTGGTCACACGTTCGCGGAAATCGGCCATTTCGGCGGCAGAGGGCAGGTTGCCGTACAGGAGCAGGAAGCAGGTCTCAAGGAAGTTCGACTTCTCGGCCAGCTGTTCGATGGGGTATCCGCGGTACAGCAGTTCGCCCTTGTCGCCGTCGATGTAAGTGATCGTCGAATCGCAGGCGGCGGTCGAGGTGAAGCCGGGGTCGTAGGTGAACACCCCCGCCTCGCCGTACAGCTTGCGGATGTCGATCACGTCGGGGCCGACGGTCGGGCGCAGGACCGGCAGGCTGACGGTCTTGCCGTCGATGGACAGCGTGGCATGTTTCGGTGCGGGCGCGGTGGTATCGGGCATTCGTGCGTTCCTTTCCAGTCAGCGCGGGCGCGGTGCGGCCGGTGTCAGGCCGTCGCGTCCCTCAGTCTGTCCAACGTCTCATCCCGGCCCAGAACCAGCATCATGTCATAGACGCTGGGCGTTGCCGTCCGTCCGGCCAGGGCTGCGCGCAGAGGGCCTGCAAGCGCACCGAAACCGATGGTCTTCGTCGCAGCAGAAGCGGTCAGCACCGCTTCGAGTTCCCCTTTCAACCACGTAACATTTCGCAACTGCGGCGTCAAATCAACCAGCAGTGCGCGGGCCTCGGGGGTCAGCAGGTTTCCGGCCGCCTCATCCGCTGCAACGGGGCGGCTTGTCAGGACAAAATGTGCCTTTTCAAGAAGTTCCGTGAAAGTCTTTGCGCGGTCTTTCAGGCAGTACATGGCGCGCGTCAGGCCGTCACGTTGTTCCGGCGTCAGCGCAGGTCGGCCGGATGCGGCGAGATATCCGTCGATCTGCGGCAGAATATCGCTGGTTTCTGCAGCTGCAATGTGATGACCCGAGACGTTTTCGAGCTTCTTGAAATCGAGCCGCGCCGGCGCGCGCCCGATGCCGGACAAGTCGAACCACGCCTTCGCCTGATCGTCGCTGAACACCTCGTCATCGCCGTGACTCCACCCCAGCCGCGCGAGGTAGTTCCGCATCGCGGAAGCCGGATAGCCCATCGCGGCGTATTCATGCAGGCCGACCGCGCCGTGGCGTTTCGACAGCTTCTTGCCGTCGGGGCCGAATATCAGCGGAAGATGTGCCCAGACCGGCACATCCCAGCCCATGCCCTGATAGATCACCGTCTGCCGCGCGGCATTGTTCAGGTGATCGTCGCCCCGGATCACGTGGGTGACGCCCATGTCGTGGTCATCGACGACAACGGCCAGCATGTAGGTCGGTGTACCGTCCGAGCGTAAACAAACCATATCGTCCAGCTGGTCATTGCCGAAGGTCACGGTGCCCTGAACGGTATCCTCGATCACCGTCCGGCCGATACGCGGGGCCTTGATGCGGATCACGAAGGGCAGGTCGGGATGCGTCGCGGGGTCGGTGTCGCGCCATGGGCTCTGGAACAGGGTGGACCGCCCTTCGGCCCGTGCCGCCTCGCGGAACGCCTCGATTTCTTCCTGCGTGCAGAAGCACTTGTAGGCCGATCCCCGCGCGAGCATCGCATGCGCGACCTCGGCATGACGGTCCTTTCGGTCCCACTGGCTGACGACATCGCCATCCCAGTCGAGACCGAGCCAGGTCAGACCCTGCAGGATCGCCGCCGTCGCCTCGGGCGTTGACCTCTCGCGGTCGGTATCCTCGATCCGCAGCAGGAACCGGCCCCCGCGTCCGCGCGCGTAGAGCCAGTTGAAGAGCGCCGTGCGCGCGCCCCCGATATGCAGGTATCCGGTGGGCGATGGCGCGAAGCGGGTGACGACCGGGGCGGGCGTGGCGGCAGGGGGCATGGCGGGAGACATAGACGGGATTAACCTTTCAGCAACCATGTCCGATCAGGCTGCGACTGGCGTCTTAGGCAACGGGCAGGGGCGGGGCAAGGTGGCAGGGGCGGGACGGCACATCACCTTGGATGCGCTCGGCGGGGCGGCGGGGCAGTTGTTCCCCTGGGTGCCGGTGGTTCTGGCCGTCGGGATCGGGCTGTATTTCAAGCTGCCGGTGGAGCCCGGGCCGGTTGCGATGGCTTTTCTGGCGGTGCTGTGTGCGATCCTGCTGATGGCGCGGCTGCGGACAGATGTCCGCTGGCATGCGCCCCTGCTGACCGCGCTGATGCTGACCTCTGGTCTGGTCCTTGCCGCCGCGCGCGCGCATCTGGTCGCGGCCCCGGTGCTGCCCTTCCGCTACTACGGCCCGGTCGAAGGCCGGATCGTCGAGATCGACCGGTCGTTTTCGGACGCGATCCGGATCACGCTGGATCGTGTCACCCTGTCGGACGTTGACCCGGCCATAACCCCCGCCCGCGTCCGGCTGGCGCTGCACGGGGACCCCGTCGGCACCGCGCCCTTGCCCGGTGTGCGGATCATGGTGACGGGCCACCTGGCCGCGCCGCAGGGACCGGTCGCGCCGGGCGGCTTCGATTTTCAGCGCATCGCCTGGTTCGCGCGTCTGGGCGCCGTCGGCTACACCCATGCGCCGCCCGTTCTTGTCGCCCGCCCCGACAGCCGCAGCCCGGGGATGCTGGCCTTTGCCGCGCGCATGACGCTGTCGCGCGACATGCAGGGCCGGATGGACGGTCAGGCGGGCGCGCTGGCCGCAGCCTTCATGACAGGCGACAGGTCCGGCGTGACCGCGGCGACGAACGAGGTGATGCGGGCGTCGAACCTGTCCCACATGATCTCGATCTCTGGCCTGCACATGGGGTTGGTCGTGGGCTTTGTCTTTGCGCTGGTCCGCTACGGGCTGGCGCTTGTGCCGCCGGTCGGGTTGCGCGTGAACGGCAAGAAGGTGGCCGCCGTCGCGGCGCTGGGGGCTGCGACGGGCTACATGCTGCTGGCCGGGCCGGATGTGGCGACGCGGCGCGCCTGGATCATGGCGACAGTCATGCTGGTCGCCGTCCTGTTCGACCGCCGCGCGATTTCGATGCGCAGCCTTGCGATCGCCGCCCTTGCCGTCCTGCTGCTGACACCGGAAAGCCTGCTGAACCCGGGCTTCCAGATGTCGTTCGGGGCGACGGCGGCGCTGATCGCGATCTATGCGGTCTGGGCGGATCATCGCGACCGGGTGCCCGCGATTCTGCGGCCCGTCATCCTGCTGGTGCTGTCCTCGGCCATCGCGGGCCTGGCGACCGGGCCGATCGCCGCCGCGCATTTCAACCGCATCGCGGGCTATGGCCTGATCGCCAATCTGCTGGCCGTGCCGGTGATGGGGATCATCGTCATGCCTGCGGGCGTCATCGCGGCGATCCTGTCGCCGCTGGGGCTGGCGGCGCCGGCGTTCTGGCTGATGCAGAAGGGGACCGAGCTGATCCTGGCCATCGCGGGGTTCGTGGCGGGGATGGAGGGAGCGGTCGCCGCCGTCCCGAGTCCGGGCTGGTATGTCCTGCCGGTTTTCGGCTTTGGCGGTGCGCTGGCCTTTCTGGCGCGCGGACCCTTGCGGCTGGCCGGTGTCGTGGCCGTCACCGCAAGTCTGGCCCTCTGGCCGACCGGCGGACGCCCGGACCTTCTGATCGCGGGGGACGGCGCGCTTGTCGGCATGATGACCGACACGGGCCGTGCCCCCTCCAAGGCCAGCGGCGCGGGCTTTGTCGCCGAGAACTGGCTGGAGGATGACGGCGAGATGACCGATCAGGAAACCGCCTTTGCGCGTGGAGTCTTCACCGCGACCAAGGGGCGGTCGGTCGCGGTGTTCGACGGGCGTCCGCTGATCCATCTGACGGGCAAGACGGCGGGCGACCGCGCGCTGACGCTCTGTTCCGGGGGCGCGATGATTGTGATGGATGCAGAGTGGACCGGGGCGGGGGACTGCGAGGTCTGGGACCGCAGGCGGCTGGCGGCGACGGGCGCGGTCGCGGTCTACCGGACCTCCGAGGGTCTGCAGGTCACGACAGCGCGCGCGGTGTCGGGCGACCGCTTATGGAACCGTCCGACTGCGCGCCCATCGTTCCGCAAACCGCCGACAGACGGATCCGGTGCCGCGCCGACCGAGGTCGCCGCGTCGCTCAGTAGCTCCGGATCAGGCCCACCAGCCGACCCTGCACCTTGACCTGATGGTCGGGCAGCACCCGCGTCTCGTAGGCCGGGTTGGCCGCCTCGAGCGCGATCATGCCGCCCTTGCGGCGGAAGCGCTTCAGCGTCGCCTCATACCCCTCGATCAGGGCCACGACGATGTCGCCGTTCTCGGCCGTCTGCTGTTCGCGGATCACCACGATGTCGCCGTCGTTGATGCCCGCCTCGATCATCGAGTCGCCTTTGACCTCAAGCGCGTAGTGCTCGCCCTTGCCCGACAGCATGCTGCCCGGCACCGCGACATGGTGGCTGACCTCGGATATCGCCTCGATCGGAACGCCCGCCGCGATGCGGCCCATCACCGGCAGTTCCATCGCATGCACCGCCGCCACGGGCATGGCACCCGGCGGCGGATCGACACGGTCACCCGCGATCACCTTGGGGTTGAAGCCGGGGCGTTCCATCGCCTCGGGCAGCTTGAGGATTTCCAGTGCGCGGGCCCGGTGGGCGAGGCGGCGGATGAAGCCACGCTCCTCCAGCGCCGTGATCAGGCGGTGGATGCCCGACTTCGAGCGGAGGTCCAGCGCCTCTTTCATTTCGTCGAACGAGGGTGGAACACCGTCGCGATCTGTCCGCTTCTTGATGAAATCCAGAAGTTCCAGTTGCTTGCGTGTCAGCATTGTTCTTGGGTCCCCTGCTCGGAAGGACATTGGTTCAGCCTATGTTCTAGGCGTGTTCCCGGTTTGTGTCAACCAATCTTAACAGGTGATCGCGTTAAAGTGGCACGTAGCCAACCAGCGTTCCCGCAGGTTGCGGCCCGTCGCCGAGCGGGCGGACCAGCAACGCATCGGCCTGCGACAGGATCGACAGCAGTGCCGAATCCTGACGGTCGAAGGGCCGGATGCGCGGCAGGACATCGCCCGGCTCCAGCCGCGCCCGCATGTAATGCGCGCGCGGGCCGGTCGGGCCGACATCCGCTGCCAGTTCGGCGCGCAAGGTCGGTGCGGGGGCGGGCGGCAGACCCTGCATCGCGCGGATGACGGGCAGCAGGAACAGATGCCCGCAGACGATGGCCGAGACCGGGTTGCCCGGAAGGCCCAGCAGCAGCGCAGCGCCCAGCCGCCCGGCCAGAAGAGGTTTGCCGGGGCGCATGGCGATCTTGTGGAATGCCAGGTCGAGGCCCATGCCAGCGGCAACACCGGCGATCAGGTCGTGTTCGCCGACGCTGGCCCCGCCGATGGTGACGATCAGGTCGGCATCGTCGGCCAGCGACAGGATGGATTTCAGCGATGCCTCAGAGTCGCGGGCGATGGGGAGCATGCGGGCCTCGGCCCCGGTCGCTTCGGCCATCGCGGCCAGCGCATAACTGTTCGACGCGATGATCTGGTCGGCCGACGGGGTGTCACCCGGATGGACCAGTTCGTCCCCCGTGGCGATCAGGGCGACGACGGGGCGGCGGGCCACAGCGACCTCGGCCACGTTCATCGACGCGATCAGGGCCAGGTCCTGCGGCGTCAGGCGGCGCGGAGCGGCGAAGCGCGCGCCCGCGCGGAAATCCTGTCCTGCGGGGCGGATATGCGCGGCCTGTTCCAGCCGGTCGCCCAGCGTGATCCGGTCGCCTTCGCGCGTGACGTCTTCCTGCAGGACCACGCGGTCGCGCGCCGTCAGGCACCGGCGCGCCGGTGAAGATGCGGACGGCCTGACCGGGGGCGACCGTGCCCGCGAACCGTTTGCCCGCCTGCGACGTGCCGGTGACGGACAATGCCGCGCCCGGCCGGTGGTCACCCTCGCGGATCGCGTAGCCGTCCATCGCCGAGGCGGAGAAGGGGGGCTGGTCGCGCGCGGCCACAACGTCCGCTGCCAGAACGCGACCGGCAGCGCTGCGGAGCGGGACGGTCTGGGCGGGCAGCAGCGGGGCCAGCGCGAACAGCCGCGCCAGCGCTTCCTCGACGGTGATCACGCGCCTGCCCCGGAGGCGTCGGCGTCATAGCGGCCGGATTTTCCGCCGTCCTTGAGGATCAGCCGTATCCCCTCGACCCGCATCGATTTCTCGACGGCCTTCAGCATGTCGTAGACCGTAAGGGCCGCGACGCTGACCGCCGTCAGCGCCTCCATCTCGACCCCCGTCTGGCCGGTCGTGCGCACCGTCGCCGTGATCCGCACGCCCGGCAGGGTGGCATCTGCGGTCAGGTCCAAGCGTGACACTGGTCAGCGCCAGCGGGTGGCACAGGGGGATCAGATCGGCAGTCTTCTTGGCGGCCATGATGCCCGCCAGACGCGCCACACCCAGCACGTCGCCCTTTTTCGCGGTGCCCGCCGTCACATGCGCCAGCGTCGTGGGCAGCATCACGACCAGTCGCCTCGGCGACGGCGATCCGGTCGGTCGCGGCCTTGTCTGTCACGTCGACCATCTGCGCGCGGCCCTCGTCGTCGAAATGCGTCAGCGCCATCGGATCAGCCTGCCGCAGCCGGGGCGGACAGGATCGCCCGCGTCGCCGCCGCCACATCCGCCTGACGCATCAGGCTTTCGCCGATCAGAAAGGCGTCTGCGCCGTGGTCGGACAGATCGGCGAGGTCGGCAGGCGTGAAGAGGCCGCTTTCGGCGACCAGAAGCCGGTCGTCCGGCACCACCCGCGACAGGTCGCGCGTCACCTGAAGATCGACGTGGAAGGTCTTGAGATTACGGTTGTTCACGCCGATAAGGCGGGAGGAGAGGCGGAGCGCGCGGTCCATCTCACCTTCGTCATGCACCTCGATCAGCGCGTCCATGCCCCAGCCGCGCGCGGCGGATTCCAGTTCACTGGCAAGCGCGTCATCGACGGATGCCATGATGATCAGGATGCAGTCGGCCCCCCAGGCGCGTGCTTCGGCCACCTGATAGGGGTCATAAAGGAAGTCCTTGCGCAGCACCGGCAGGGCGCAGGCGGCGCGGGCGGCGGTGAGGTATTCGGGCGCACCCTGAAACGAGGGGCCATCCGTCAGGACGGACAGGCAGGCCGCGCCGCCTGCCGCATAGGCGCGGGCAAGGGCGGGCGGGTCGAAATCGGCGCGGATCAGTCCCTTGGAGGGCGAGGCTTTCTTGATCTCGGCGATCAGGGCATAGCCCGGGGCGTCGCGCAGCGCTTGGCCGAAGCCGCGCACCGGGCTGGCCGCGCGCGCCGCTGCCTCGACGCCGGACAAGGGCCGCGCGCGTTTGGCGGCGGCGATCTCGTCCAGCTTGTAGGCCTTGATGCGGTCAAGGATATCCATGTGTTCGTCATAGCCCCGGGGGCGCGGGTTGAAAAGCGCGGCTTGCCGTCCAATCGACCGGCGGCCCGCCACGCGCCGCCAGCCAGCCGTTGACCCGGCTGAACGGGCGCGAGCCGAAGAAGCCGCGCCGGGCGGAGAGGGGCGAGGGGTGGGGCGCGGTCAGGATCAGGTGGTCGCCGGGGCGGATATGCGCGCCAAGCGTCTGTGCATGGGCGCCCCAGAGGAGAAAGGCGCAGGGACGGCGAGAAACCGTGTCGATCACCTGTTCGGCAAGCCGCTGCCAGCCGAGCCGCGCGTGACCGGCTGCCGCGCCGGAGGGGACGGTCAGACAGGTATTGAGCAGGAGCACGCCCGATCTTGCCCAGTGCGACAGGTCGCCGTTTGTCGGGCACGCTCCAAGATCGTTCTGCATCTCCTTGAAGATATTACCCAATGACCGGGGCAGGGGGGTGATGCCCGGGGCTACCGAGAATGCCAGCCCCATCGCGTGGCCGGGGGTCGGATAGGGGTCCTGACCCAGAATCACGACCCGCACAGCCTCTGGTGACACCATCTCAAGCGCCGCGAAACGTTGCGCTTCGGGGGGCAGGATGCTGCGCGTCTCGGTGGCCAGCGCGGCGGCGATCCGGGGCCACTCCTGCGCGAAGAACGGCAGATGCGCCCAGGCCGCCGGGATCATGCCCCGGCGGTCGCCGCGACGAGGGCTGCGACCTTGGCCTTGGCCGCGCCGGAGTCGATGGAGACCCGCGCCTGCTCGGCACCATCGGTCAGCGATACGGCCCGGCCCGCAATGACCAGAGCCGCCGCCGTGTTCAGCAGAACCGCGTCGCGGTAGGCCCCCGTCGCCCCGTCCAGCAAGGCGCGGAAGGCCGCGGCGTTTTCTGCGGGCGTTCCGCCCAGAATCGCCTCGAACGGATGCACCGGCAGGCCCGCATCGGACGGGTGCACGTCGAATTCGGTGATCTTCCCCCCCGCAAGCCGCGCCACATGCGTCACGCCCGCGATGGAAATTTCGTCGGTTCCGTCCGCCCCATGCACCAGCCATGCGGCATCGGATCCGAGGGCCGCCAGCGTTTCGGCCATCGGGCGGACCCACTGCTGCGAGAACGCCCCGGTCAGCTGCCGTTTCACGCCCGCCGGGTTGGTCAGCGGGCCGAGAATGTTGAAGATCGTCCGCGTGCCCAGTTCCGCACGGGTCGGCATGACATGCCGGATCGCGGGATGGTGCATCGGGGCCATCATGAATCCGATGCCGCAGGTTTCAATCGCTTTTTCAACGATATCCGGACCGACGTTCACGTTCACGCCCAGCTGGGTCAGGGCATCCGCCGCGCCGGACTTTGACGACAGGTTGCGGTTGCCGTGCTTGGCGACGGTCACGCCCGCGCCCGCCACCACAAAGGCCGTCGCGGTCGAGATGTTCAGCGTGCCCTTGCCGTCGCCGCCGGTGCCGACGATGTCCATCGCACCTGCAGGCGCGCGCACCGCGTTGCACTTGGCGCGCATCACGCGGGCGGCGGCGGCGATTTCATCGACCGTCTCGCCGCGCACGCGCAGCGCCATCAGGAACCCGCCGATCTGGCTGGGGGTCGCGGCACCGTCGAACAGCGCGCCGAAGGCCCGTTCGGCTTCGTCCCGGGTCAGCGGGCGGTCGGCGGCGATGCCGATCAGCGGGCGCAGGACGTCGCTCATGCCGGAACCGTCCGGCGGACGCGGGCTGTGTCGAGAAAGGTGGCGAGCATCCGGTGTCCGTGTTCCGACGCGATGGATTCGGGGTGGAACTGGACGCCCTCGATCGGCAGGATCGCGGTGGCGCAGGCCCATGATCGTGCCGTCATCGAGCCAGGCCGTGACCTCCAGGCAGCTCGGGCAGGGTGGCGCGGTCGACGATCAGCGAGTGGTAGCGCGTCGCCTGGAAGGGCGAGGGCAGACCCGCGAAGACACCCTGTCCCGCATGATGCATGGCGCCCATCTTGCCGTGCACGATCTCGTGGCAGCGCACGACATTGCCGCCGAAGGCCTGACCGATGGCCTGGTGCCCGAGGCAGACGCCCAGCAGCGGCGTGCGGGTTTCGGCGGCTGCGGCGGTCAGGGCAAGGCAGATGCCCGGCCTGTGCGGGGTCGCAGGGGCCGGGCGACAGGACGATCGCGTCGGGCCGCATCGCCATTGCCTGCTGGACATCCAGCGCATCGTTGCGCCGGACCGTGACCTCGGCCCCCAGCTCGCCCAGATAGTGGACGAGGTTGTAGGTAAAGCTGTCGTAATTGTCGATCAGCAGCAGCATCGGGCGGCGGTCCTGTCATTTCCGGGTGAACCCGGCGGGATGAGGCGCTATAGAGAGCAGCGACAAAAGGGCGATGTCGGGCGGCAACTGTCAAGTCTTGACGGCGCGGCCCGCTGAACAAGGTGCCGGAACAGGCACCAGACAAGGGCAGAAGGGCCCCCGGTTCGGTCCGGCAGGGTTCTGAGGACGGAGACGACAATGGGCGGTTTTGTAGGCGGTCTTCTAGCGGGCGCTGCGCTGTCTGCGCTTCTGGTCGGCGCAGTGTCGCTGGCGGTGCCGTTGCCGTTGCATGGCGGCGGCGCTGCGGGGCCGGTGGCTTCGCTGGCCGAACCGGCGGAAACGCCGGATGCGGCACCCGATCTGGACGCGGTCGCGCCCGATGCAGACGCGGCAGGGGACGTGGCGGCTGAGACGCCCGCGACGCAGCCCGAGGCGGCCACGCCGGAGACGGGCGTCGTGGAAGTCCCTGCAGGATCGGAATTCGCGAAAGCGAAACCCGAAGAGGATGCGATCCTGCCGGGGGCGGAGCCGGGGCCGCCTGCGGCGGAGGCCCCTGTAGTCGCGGCCCCGGCGGCGGAACCCGCGCCGGATCTGGCTTCGCTGGAATTTGCGGACGCGCCCGAGGGGCAATCCGAGGCGCCCGCCGCCCCGGATGCCCCCGAAGCGCCGGCGGCACCGGGCGATGCCCTGTCGACGGAAGCGCCCGCCGTCACGGCCCCGGAACCCGCAACGCTTGCCCCCTCGGCGGCCGAGGCCGACGCGCCGGAGGCCGACACGACCCCCGCGCCGGAACCGGAACCGGAACCCGAAGCAGAACCCGAAGCCGTCGCCGAAGCCGCGCCGGAGCCCGTTCCCGGGGCTGATCCCGACGCCGCGCCGCCCCCTGCGGAACCTGAGCCCGACGCGCAACCCGCCGCAGATGAGGCCCCGGCCGAACCCGAGGACCTGCCCCCCGTGATCTCGCCCGACGCGCCCGAGCCGCCGATCGGTGTCGCCGATGCGCCGCAGCCGGGGTTCAAGCCGGTGCCCGGCGTCAAGGTGAACCGGCTGCCGTCCATCGGTGAAACTGGTATCGCGCCGGAAATGGCCGACGGCGGAGCCGGTATCGGGGCTGCAGAGGACGGCACCCTGCCGGTCGTGACGGTCGATGACGCCGATCAGCCTGCGGTGCGCCGCTACGGCGCGGCCTTCGAGAACCCGGACAACCTGCCGCTGGTGTCGCTGATCATCGTGGACCGCGGCGAGGCGGCGGGCGGCCTGTCGCCCGAGACGCTTGCGACGTTCGCCTTTCCGGTGACGATCGCCATCGACCCGACATTGCCCGATGCCCGCGCGCGCGCCGATCTGTACCGCGCGGCGGGATTCGAGATCGCGCTGCTGGCGTCGACGCTGACGGATGCGGCGACGGCGTCGGACCTTGAGGTGATGTATCAGGGCTACCGAGAGGCGCTGCCCGATGCGGCGCTGTTCCTCGGCACCGAAACGGCCCCCTTCCAGAGCAACCGGCAGGCGGCGGAGCATCTGGTGGCGATGCTGAAGCCCGACGGCATGGGGTTGATCAGCTATGCCAAGGGTCTGAACCCTGCCAGCGGCATCGCGGCCGAGGAAAGCCTGCCGCACGCGGAGATCTGGCGGGTGCTGGACGAAGGCGGGGCACGGTCCGAGGCGATCCGGCGCGCGCTGGACCGCGCGGCGTTCGAGGCGGTGCAGACAGGCCAGGTCGTGGTGATGGCGTCGAGCGTGCCGGAAACGGTCACGGCGATCTTCGGCTGGGCGGCGGAAGGGGCAAAGGGCGTGGCGCTGGCACCCGTTTCGGCGGTGGCGCTGAAGGCGGTCGGCGGGGGCGCAGCAGTGACGGAGCCTGCGCCTACTCCCTGAACTGCCAGCCCTTCCGGCGCGGCACGCGGAGTGCCAGCATCGGTTTGAGCGAGCGGCGAGGCGAAGCGGCGCAGGTCCAGCGCCTCGTGCACGCCGACGGTTTCCTCGCCGCCGATCTGCGTACGCACCATCGACCGGCTGTAGAAAGGCGCGTCCAGCATCCCCTTGACCTGCTGCGGACGATAGCCCGGATCGGCGCGTGTGCCGCGCGCCAGCGCCCAGAGCGTGCGGGACAGGCGGGCGGGCGGCGGGGCCACGATCTCGCGCGCTGATCCGTCCGCGTCGAAGGCGACGCTGACGGCCAGTTCCGATCCGTCGCGCCGGGTGGCGTCATAGAAGCAGACCGCGCCCTCGCGGGTCGGGAACCGGCCCCAGGTCCAGGTGCGGAAATCCGCCTCGAGCGCGGCGGTGCCGAAATTCGCGTCGAAATAACCATGCCCGGTGAACTTCCAGCCCCGGTTCAGATCGACCTCGATCGTCGCCACCGGCGCGAAGGGCCGCCAGACATGCGACCCGTCCGGTGTCAGCGGCACTTCGACGCCCGTCACAGCCGACGGGGTCAGCGTGATGCGGCCCCGCACGCGGCCGGGCAGGGGCGGCGCGGACAATTCGTCGATGTCGATGACCAGCTGCCCGTCGCGCCAGATCATCCGGCTGGGTCCGACCTCGAGCATGTCATGCGCCTGCCGTAGCGCCGCCTGGCCCCGGTCGGTCATCGTGAAGCGGCCGCCGGGGCCGTAGGTGGCGACGTTGATGCAGCAGTGGTCGGCAGGGTTGCGGCGGCCGGACCAGCGGTACCAGGGCGAAAAGACCGACCCGATGAAGCCTATGACCGAGACGGCGCGGGCACCGTCGTCGCTGACGCCGTCGATGTACCACCAGGCATAGCCGTCCGGCCCGACCGTGATGTCGAATCGCGGTCCGCGATCATCGCCTCGGCCGCGTGCCGGCCGGAGATGGCCGCCATCGGCACCCCCGCCCCCGGATGCGCCCCGCCCCCCGCGATCCAGAGGCCCGGGAGGCGCGTCGCCGCCCCCGGACGCCGGAACGCTGCCAGCGGCCCGTGCGGACTGCGCCCGTAGATCGAGCCCGTCGACCCCGGGAAAAGATGGGCGAACTGCGCCGGTCCGGTCAGCGCGGTCGCGTCCGGCACCGGGTCGAAGGTCAGGCCGAAGCGTTGCAGGGTCCCGAAGGTCCGCGTCAGACATGTTTCCACCTCGTGTCGGTCAGGGGCCGCGCGGGACTGCGCCGTCGGCGGGGCGTTCAGGATGATCTCGAAGCGCTCGGGTCCGTCCGGGACAGTGCCGTCGGCGCGGTCCTCGGCGCAGATGTAGAGGCTGGGGGCGGCCTGGTCGCGCCCCTGCGTCAAAGACGCGTATTCGCCGGAAGGGTCGTCGGAGAAGAAGACATTATGATGGGCGAGCGGGCGCGCGGGGCCGGTCAGGCGGGCGGCAAAGGACCAGACGCGGGCAGAGTGGCTGCGGGGTTCAGAGGCGGTGCTGGGAACTGCGCCGCGTACGTCGGGTCCGAGAAGACCTTCCGAAAGGGCGGCAGGATCGCCGTTGAAAAGGACGCGGGCGGCGGGGATTGTGTCGCCGCCTGCGGTTTCGACGCCGCTCACGCGGCCCGCGCGGGTCAGGATTCGGGTGGCATGCTGGCCATAGCGGAAGCGTGGCACCTTTCGCGGCAGCGAGCTCGGCGAGGGCGAGGGCGAGGCGGAGCATGCCGCCCTTGACGGCCCAGACGCCCTGCTCCTCGGCATGCCAGATCAGCGACAGGACGGCGGGCGACAGGTCGGGTGTGCCGCCGACATAGGTGGCATAGCGCCCGAAGAGCTGGCAAGGCGCGGGTCGCGGAACTGTCCGGCGAGGAAGCGGCGCAGCGTCATGCCGGAGAGCAGCGCGGGCCAGAGCGCAGGCGCGCGGGCGGCACCGGCGAGGATGCCCGCGATGCGGGGCGAGGGGCTTTGCATGACGGGACGGTCGAAGGCGCGAAAGGCTGCCTCGGCCTTGGTGCAGAACGCCCGGAAATCCCGTTCCGCGTCCGGCCCGCCCCAGTCGCGCACCGCGCGGGCCGATGCCTCGCGGTCCGAAAACAGGTCCAGAACCGAGCCGTCGGGCCACCAGTGCCGCGCGATGACAGGCTGGGGGATCAGGGTCAGATGATCGTCAAGGCTGGTCCCCGCCGCCTGAAACAGATCGTCGAAGACAGACCGCATCGTCAGCACGGTCGGCCCCGCATCGACCGGACCGACCGCGGACGGGACGCAGCGCATCTTGCCGCCGGGGCCCGGCGCCGCCTCGAGCACCGTCACGTCGAACCCCGCCGTCGCCAGACGCACGGCTGCGGCCAGGCCGCCGATGCCAGCCCCGATCACCACGGCCTTGTCCGAGCCCGGGTCCAAGCCCTCTCCCTCCGGTCCTTTCAGGCGGACCTGCGCAATTGTTGACTCCATGATAAAAACTGTCCAGCATGATTTACAGTTGACTGTCCAGATCACGTGACAGTGCGGGACGGGAGGGGCCGGATGGACCGTCGGATCGAAGCGGCGCTTGCGGGCGCGATCCAGTCGGCTCAAGGAGCGGACGCCCCGCAGCGGCTGGCTGCGGCACTTGAATATGCGGTCACGCCCGGCGGCGCACGGATCCGCCCGACCATTCTGATGTCGGTCGCGCGCGCCTGCGGCGACGACCAGCCGGGCCTGACCGATGCCGCCGCCGCTGCGATCGAGCTGATCCATTGCGCAAGCCTCGTCCACGACGACCTGCCGGCATTCGATGATGCCGACATGCGGCGCGGCAAGCCATCGGTCCACCGCGCCTACGGCGAACCGCTGGCGGTGCTGACGGGCGACAGTCTGATCGTGCTGGCTTTTGAAATCCTCGCCCGCGCGGCATCGCCCTGCGCCGCTGCGGGCCATTGAACTGGTGCGCATACTCGCCGCGCGGACGGGAATGCCGGGCGGCATCTGCGCCGGGCAGGGCTGGGAAAGCGAAGCGAAGGTCGATCTGAGCGCCTATCACCGCGCCAAGACCGGGGCGCTGTTCATTGCCGCCACCCAGATGGGTGCCGTTGCGGCAGGCCAGGATGCGGAGCCCTGGGAAGAGCTTGGCGCGCGCATCGGCGAGGCGTTCCAGGTTGCGGATGACCTGCGCGACGCGCTGTACGATGCGGAGACGCTGGGCAAGCCAGCGCAACAGGATGCCGTGCACGACCGCCCGAACGCGGTTTCGGAACTGGGCGTGCAGGGCGCGATAAGGCGGCTGAAGGACATCCTCGGCGGGGCCATCGCGTCGATCCCGTCCTGTCCGGGCGAGGCCATGCTGGCGCATATGGTGCGTGCGCAGGCCGAACGCATGACGCCGGTGGCACCGGTCACCGCCTCCAGCCGCGCCTGACATGTCGGTCACGTCAGATGCCGGGCGGCCCGCATCGGCGGGATCGCCGCGCAAGGGTTTCGGCGGTGCTCTGAACCGTCTGATCGCCTCGCGCGGGTTCCAGTCCTGGGCGGCGCGCGTGCCGGGCCTGCGCAGGATCGCGCGGGCGGAAGGGACCGCGCTGTTCGACATCGTCGCTGGATTTGTGCACAGTCAGGTGCTGTTCGCCCTGGTTGAACTGCGGGTGCTGCATCTTTTGGCGGACGGCCCCGCAACAGCGGCCGCGCTCGCGCAGCGGGCGGATGTACCTGTGGAGCGGATGGGGGTGCTGCTGCAGGCGGCGGCGGGACTGGGCCTGCTGCGGCGCAGGCGGGATGGCAGCTTCGCGCTGGCGCGGCGCGGCGCCGCCCTGTTGGGCGTGCCGGGGCTGGAGGCGATGGTGCTTCACCATGACGTGCTCTACCGCGATCTGGCGGACCCGGTGGCATTTCTGAGAGATGAGACGGAGCCGGAACTGGCGCGGTTCTGGCCCTATGTCTTCGGTGCGGGCGGGGCGGCGGACCCGGCCATCGCGGCGCGCTATTCGGCGCTGATGGCCGACAGCCAGGCGCTTGTCGCCGAGGAGACGCTGGCGCTGGCCGACCTGTCGGGGGTGCGTCACCTGATGGATGTGGGCGGCGGGACGGGGGCGTTCCTGACCGCCGTTGCAGCGCGGTATCCGGGCCTGAGCCTGACGCTGTTCGATCTGCCAGCGGTCGTGCGGGACGTGCCGACGGGTGCTCGGTTTGCCGTTCGGGAGGGCAGTTTCCGCGACGATCCGCTGCCGCAGGGGGCCGATGCGATAAGCCTTGTGCGGGTGCTCTACGACCATTCAGACGCCACCGTCGCGGCCCTGCTGCGGTCGGTGCATGTGGCACTTCCGCCCGGCGGACGGCTGATCGTGTCCGAGCCGATGTCGGGCGGGGCAAGGCCGGACCGCATCACCGACACCTATTTCGCGTTCTACACGATGGCGATGCGCACCGGGCGCACGCGGTCGGGTGCGGAGATCGCGGATATGGCACGCGCGGCAGGGTTCGACGGCATCGCCGTCCGGCGCGGATACCGCAGTTTCCTGACCAGCACCGTGACGGCGGTCCGTCGCTGAGGCGGCAAGGTGGCGGAAATGTGTCCATTTTAATTGACAGTCTAAAATGTCACCTTAGACTGACATTTAGGTGATCGGCCGAATGCGAGTTTTGAAGACGCAGGTGCATCGGCAGGTCAGAGGGGAGCATCGCGTGCAGGCATCGGCCGTCATCGTTTCGGGGCCTCGTCAGCTGTCGCTGGACAGCGTGACGATCGCACCGCCGGGCGCTGCCGATGTCGTTGTTTCGACACGCTTTTCCGGTATCTCCACGGGCACCGAGAAACTGTTCTGGTCGGGCGAGATGCCGCCCTTTCCGGGCATGGGCTATCCGCTGGTGCCGGGCTACGAGGCGATGGGCGAGGTGGTCGGGGCTGGCCCCGAATCCGGGTTCCGGACGGGCGAGACGGTCTTTGTGCCGGGGGCGAGCTGCTACGGAAACATCCGCGGATTGTTCGGGGCCGCATCGCGGATCCTGGTCACGCCGGGTGCCCGTGTGACGCGGATCGATGCGGGCATGGGGTCTGATGGCGCGCTTCTGGCGCTGGCCGCGACGGCGCGGCACGCGATTGCGGGGCTGGATCACCGTCTGCCGGAACTGATCGTCGGGCACGGGGTTCTGGGCCGTCTGCTGGCGCGGCTGACCATCGCGGCGGGCGGGGTGGCCCCGACCGTCTGGGAAACCAATCCGCGCCGCGCTTCGGGGGCGATGGGTTACGACGTGCTGCACCCCGACAGCGATCCGCGCCGCGATTACCGGTCGATCTATGACGCATCGGGCGACGGGTCGCTGCTGAATGCGCTGATCGGGCGCATCGCCAGGGGCGGCGAGATCGTGCTGGCGGGCTTCTACGCGCAGCCGCTGTCCTTTGCGTTTCCGCCCGCTTTCATGAAAGAGGCGCGCATCCGCATCGCGGCGGAATGGTCGCCCGAGGACATGACGGCGACGCGCGCGCTGATCGAAGCGGGTGCGCTGTCGATGGCGGGGCTGGTGACGCACCGGGCGGTCGCTGCCGACGCGGCGACGGCATACGAGACGGCCTTCGCCGACCCTGATTGCCTGAAGATGATCCTGGACTGGAGCGCGGTCGCATGACCCTCGATATCCCGAACCTGAAGGCCTTCGATCAGCGGCTGCGCGACGAGGCGGCCGAGGAACCGACGCTGGAGGTTCCGACCAAGGAGCCGACCAAGAAGACGCAGATCATCGCGATCTACGGCAAGGGCGGCATCGGCAAGTCGTTCACGCTTGGCCAACCTGTCCCACATGATGGCTGAGCGCGGCCAGCGTGTGCTGCTGATCGGCTGCGACCCGAAGTCCGACACGACCAGCCTGCTGTTCGGCGGCAAGGCCTGTCCCACGATCATCGAAACCTCGACCCGCAAGAAACTGGCGGGGGAAGAGGTCAAGATCGGCGATGTCTGCTTCAAGCGGGGCGGCGTCTTCGCGATGGAACTGGGCGGACCCGAGGTCGGTCGCGGCTGCGGCGGACGCGGGATCATCCACGGCTTCGAACTGCTGGAGAAACTGGGGTTCCACGACTGGGACTTCGACTTCGTTCTCCTGGACTTTCTTGGCGACGTGGTCTGCGGCGGCTTCGGCCTGCCGATCGCCCGGGATATGGCGCAGAAGGTGATCATTGTCGGCTCGAATGATCTCCAAAGTCTTTACGTGGCGAACAACGTCTGTTCCGCCGTCGAATACTTCCGCAAGCTGGGCGGCAATGTCGGCGTCGCGGGGATCGTCATCAACAAGGATGACGGCACCGGCGAGGCGGCAGCGTTTGCGAAGGTCGCGCAGATTCCGATCCTGGCTAGCATCCCGGCGGATGACGACCTGCGGCGGAAATCGGCGAACTATCAGATCGTCGGCACGGCGGCGGGCCCCTGGGGCGCGATGTTCGCGGAACTGGCCGACAATGTCGGTGCCGCCCCGCCGGTGCGGCCCAAGGCGCTGAGCCAGGACGAACTGCTGGCGCTGTTCTCGGCGGAACATACGGGTGCGGATTTCGTGCTGACGCCCGCGACGGATGCCGACATGCGCGGCAAATTCCATGAAGCGAAGAAATCCCTGGAAGTGGTCTACGACGATGTTTGACCTCGACGAACTCAAGGCCTGGGAAGAGGCG
Source organism: uncultured Alphaproteobacteria bacterium (assembly GCA_963738635.1). GTDB lineage: Bacteria > Pseudomonadota > Alphaproteobacteria > Rhodobacterales > Rhodobacteraceae > JAOADN01. The sequence continues at coordinate 422,926 of CAVTXE010000013.1, forward strand.
CTGAAGCGTCTGGAGGCTGCCAAGGCCCAGAAAAAGCAGACCAAAAGGCAAATGGAAACCGCATGACCGGTGAGGTGGCATATGACGGCGCCGGCGTGACCGAGGTGATCCTCGGGCGCGACGGCCCTGATGTGCCAGCCCCGGCGCAGGGCGGCGACGGTGTCGGATGCCACGCGCCTGCGGGCCAGATGGAGGCTGCGGCGCGGGCGGCGGGCAATTCCGAAATGCTCGACCAGTTCGCCCGCGACTATCCGCAGGGCCCGCATGACAAGCCGCAGTCGATGTGCCCGGCGTTCGGGTCATTGCGCGTCGGGCTGCGGATGCGGCGGGTGGCGACGGTGCTGTCGGGGTCGGCCTGCTGCGTCTACGGCCTGACCTTCGTGTCGCATTTCTACGGCGCGCGGCGGTCGGTAGGCTATGTGCCGTTCAACAGCGAAACGCTCGTCACCGGCAAGCTGTTCGAGGATATCCGCGACGCGGTGCACGAACTGGCGGACCCCGACCGCTATGATGCCGTGGTCGTCACAAACCTTTGCGTCCCAACGGCTTCCGGGGTTCCGTTGAAGTTGCTGCCGAGCGAAATCAACGGCGTCCGGATCGTCGGAATCGATGTGCCGGGCTTCGGCGTGCCGACCCATGCCGAGGCCAAGGACGTGCTGGCGGGGGCGATGCTGAAATACGCGCGCGCCGAGATCGAGGCGGGGCCGGTGCCGGCACCCAAGGGCGGCAAGTCCGACCGCCCGACCGTGACCATGCTGGGCGAGATGTTCCCGGCGGACCCGATGATGATCGGCGCGATGCTGGCCCCGATGGGTCTGGCGGCGGGGCCGGTGGTGCCAGCCCGCGAGTGGCGCGAGCTATATGCGGCGCTCGATTGCGGGGCGGTGGCGGCGATTCATCCGTTCTATTCGGCGGCGATGCGGGAATTCACGGCGGCGGGGCGGCCCATCGTCGGGTCGGCGCCGGTGGGTCATGACGGCACTGCGGAATGGCTGAAGAACATCGGCGATGTGTTTGGAATTGCTGCGGATAAGGTGGCGGCGGCGCAGAACGCGTTCCTGCCTGCGATCAGGGCGGCACTGGGTGCGATGCCGATCAAGGGGACCATCACGCTGAGCGGCTATGAGGGCAGCGAGCTGCTGGTCGCGCGGCTGCTGATCGAAAGCGGCGCGGATGTGCCCTATGTCGGCACCGCCTGCGGGCGCACCGCGCAGTCCGAATGGGACCGTGACTGGCTTGAGGCGCGGGGCGTCAAGGTCAAATACCGCGCGTCTCTCGAGGATGATCTGTCCGCGATGGAGGCGATCCGCCCGGACCTGGCCATCGGCACGACGCCGGTGGTGCAGAAGGGGAAAGAGCTCGGTATTCCAAGCCTTTACTTCACGAACCTCATCTCTGCCCGGCCGCTCATGGGACCGGCGGGCGCAGGGTCCCTGGCCGAGGTGGTGAACGCCGCCATCGGCAACCGGGACCGCATGGGCAAGATGAAGGCTTTCTTCGAAGGTGTGGGCTCCGGCGACACATCCGGCATCTGGGAAGGGTCGCCGAACCTGCGCCCTGACTTCCGCGCGATCAATCAGAAGAAGCTCGACAAGGCCGCCCGGGCGGCCAAGGCGGAGGAGATGATATGATCCGCCGCCTGCACTTTACGTGCATATCGCGTGCATACGGCGTGCATACGTTGTTTGCCCCTGCATGGGGGGGCTCCGCATGCTGATCCAGGACCATGACCGGGCGGGCGGCTACTGGGGCGCGGTCTATGCGTTCTGCGCGGTCAAGGGCCTGCAGGTCGTGATCGACGGCCCGGTCGGCTGCGAGAATCTGCCGGTCACGTCCGTGCTGCACTACACCGACGCCCTGCCGCCGCATGAGTTGCCCATCGTCGTCACCGGCCTCGGCGAAGAGGAGATGGGGTCGGGCACCGAAGAGTCGATGAAGCGCGCCTGGAAGGTGATGGACCCCGCACTTCCTGCGGTCGTCGTCACCGGCAGCATCGCCGAAATGATCGGCGGCGGCGTGACGCCTGCGGGCACGAACATCCAGCGGTTCCTGCCGCGCACGATCGACGAGGACCAGTGGCAATGCGCGGACCGCGCGATGACCTGGATCTTCACCGAATTCGGCCAGACCAAGGGCCGGATGCCGGTCGAGGGCAAGCGGGCCGAGGGTGCGAAGCCCCGCGTCAACATCCTGGGGCCGATGTACGGCGTCTTCAACATGGCGTCGGACCTGCACGAAATCCGCCGTCTGGTCGAAGGCATCGGGGCCGAGATCAACATGGTGCATCCGCTGGGCGCGCATGTCGCCGAGATGCGGCATCTGGTCGATGCGGATGTGAACGTGGTGATGTACCGCGAATTCGGGCGGGGCCTGGCCGAGGTTCTGGGCAAGCCGTATCTGCAGGCACCCGTCGGGGTCGAGAGCACGACGAAGTTCCTGCGCACGCTGGGCGAGCTGACGGGGCTGGACCCGGAGCCGTTCATCGAGCGCGAGAAGCATTCAACGCTGAAGCCGGTCTGGGACCTGTGGCGCAGCGTGACGCAGGACTTCTTCGGCACCGCCAGCTTTGCCATCGTGGCGAACGAGACCTATGCGCGCGGCATCCGCAATTACCTCGAATCCGATCTGGGCCTGCCTTGCGCCTTTGCCGTCGCACGGGTCGCGGGCAAGAAGACGAACAACGAGGAAGTGCGCGCCCTGATGCGCCAGAAGCGCCCGCTGGTCGTCATGGGGTCGATCAACGAAAAGATGTATCTGGCCGAACTGAAGGCCGGGCACGGACCGTCGCCTGCCTTCATACCCGCCAGCTTCCCCGGTGCCGCCATCCGGCGCGCCACGGGCACGCCCTTCATGGGCTATGCGGGCGCGACCTATCTGCTGCAGGAAGTCTGCAACGGCCTGTTCGACGCGCTGTTCCACATCCTGCCCCTGGGCACCGAGATGGACAGTGCCGCGGCCACGCCGACCACCCTGCGGCGCGATTTCCCGTGGGATGCGGATGCGCAGGCGGAACTGGACCGCATCGTTTCGCAGCACCCGATCCTGACGCGGATTTCCGCGGCGCGGACATTGCGCGACGCGGCCGAGAAGGCCGCGCTCGATCAGGGCGATGAGCGCGTTGTGCGCGAGACGGTCGCGGCGCTGGACCAGTCCGGCGACCGGCGCGACGGCATGACAACACGAACCGAGACACTCAAGGGAGGACAACCATGAGCGATCACACGGCAAACGGCGCAATGGGGGACGGCGGGGCATCCGCGCATCCGGTGCGCGTGCCGCGGGCCGAATTCCGGGCCTACTTCACCGTGATCTTCCTGCTGGCGCTGCCGGTGGGCCTTGCGACCTGGACCTACACGCTGCTCCGCACGCGCGCAGTGCCCCGGCTCGGGCCGTTCGCGCGCGCCTGGTACGACGCAAAGGCGATCACGCCGATGATCTTTTCGGCCTGACGGCCGAAGGGGATGATTTTCTCGGCCTGACAGGCCGATCCGCAATTCGCCCCGGCGGCCCGCAAGGACCGGCAGGGTGAAGACCTCGGCAAGGCGATCAGCCAAACCGAAACCCAGCCACAGGGTATGTGGCGTCAGTCGAACGATCCGGAGGATAGTATGGCTGATAGAAGTGACCTGAGTTTCACAGGTCTGACCGACGAGCAGGCGCAGGAACTGCACAGCGTCTATATGAGCGGGCTTTGGCTTTTCGTCGCCATCGCCGTCGTCGCTCATCTGGCGGTGTACATCTGGCGTCCGTGGCTTTGAGGGGGAATGAAGCATGAGCAAGTTCTATAAGATCTGGCTGATCTTCGATCCGCGGCGCGTCTTCGTGGCGCAAGGCGTGTTCCTCTTCCTGCTGGCAGCGATGATCCATCTCGTCCTGCTCAGCACCCCCGGTTACAACTGGCTGCAGGAAGCAGGCGCTCGGGCTATGGCCGAGATGCCGGCGGCTGCAACCAACTGACCGGATGACCCTTGGTTGCGGGCGGTCCCGGACCGGGCCGCCCGTAACGACCACACACAGGGAAGGCCGGACCCGGCGGGCGTCGCCCGCAAGCGGGGTGCCGGACCCAAAACGATAGCGGAGACAGAAGCATGGCATTGCTCAGCTTCGAACGAAAATACCGTGTGCCGGGTGGCACGCTGATCGGGGGCAGCCTGTTCGACTTCTGGGTCGGGCCGTTCTACGTGGGCTTTTTCGGGGTCACGGCATTTTTCTTCGCCGCCCTCGGAACCATCCTGATCTTCTACGGCACCGCGCTGGAAGGGGTCTGGAACCCCTGGCTGATCTCGATCGATCCGCCGGCGCTTGAATACGGGCTTGGCATCGCGCCCCTGCGCGAAGGCGGGCTGTGGCAGATCATCACGATCTGCGCCATCGGGGCCTTCGTCAGCTGGGCCCTGCGCGAGGTCGAAATCGCGCGCAAGCTGGGGATGGGGCTGCACGTGCCCTATGCCTTCGGCTTTGCGATCTTCGCCTATGTGACGCTGGTGGTGATCCGACCGGTGCTGATGGGGGCCTGGGGCTATGCCTTTCCCTACGGCATCTTCAGTCACCTCGACTGGGTGTCGAACACGGGCTACCAGTACGGCAACTTCCACTACAACCCGTTCCACATGATCGCGGTCAGCTTCTTCTTCACGACGTGCCTGGCGCTGGCCCTGCACGGCGGCCTGATCCTGAGCGCGGCCAATCCCGGCAAGGGCAAGACGATGCGCACGCCGGACCACGAGGACACCTATTTCCGCGATCTGATCGGCTATTCGGTCGGCACGCTGGGCATCCACCGTCTGGGGCTGCTGCTGGCGCTGAACGCGGCGTTCTGGTCGGCGATCTGCATCGTCGTGTCGGGGACGATCTGGTTCGACGAATGGGTCGTCTGGTGGGACTGGTGGCTGAACCTGCCGTGGTGGGCCGACATTGCGGGAGGCGTAAATGGCTGAGTATCAGAACATCTTCACCCAGGTTCAGGTGCGGGGACTGCCGGAAACCGGCATGACCGAAGGCGTCGAGACCTGGAAGCGCACCAAGACGGCCCGCTTCAGCAGTCTTGCGGGCTGGCTGGGCAACGCGCAGCTGGGGCCGATCTATCTGGGCACCTTCGGCGTGGTGTCGCTGGCGACCGGCGCGATCTGGTTCATGACAGTGGGCGTCTGGTTCTGGCATCTGGCCGGCTACAACCCGGCGGTGTTCCTGCGCGACCTGTTCTGGATGGCGCTGGAACCGCCGTCACCGGATTACGGCCTCGGCATGGCGCCGCTGGCGGAAGGCGGATTGTGGATCATCGCCTCCTTCTTCCTGCTGATCAGCGTCTGGTCCTGGTGGATCCGCACCTGGCTGCGGGCCGAGGCGCTGGGGATGGGCAAGCATGTCGCCTGGGCGTTCCTGGCCGCGATCTGGCTGTTCATGGTGCTGGGCTTCTTCCGCCCGATCCTGATGGGCAGCTGGTCCGAGGCGGTGCCCTACGGCATCTTCCCGCATCTGGACTGGACGAACCTGTTCTCGCTGACGCACGGCAACCTGTTCTACAATCCCTTCCATGCCCTCAGCATCGCGTTCCTCTACGGTTCGGCGCTGCTGTTCGCAATGCACGGGGCGACGATCCTGGCGGTCAGCCGTCTGGGCGGCGACCGCGAGCTGGAACAGATCGTGGACCGGGGAACCGCATCCGAGCGCGCCGCCCTGTTCTGGCGCTGGACGATGGGGTTCAACGCGACGATGGAAGGCATCCATCGCTGGGCCTGGTGGTTTGCGATCCTGTGCCCGCTGACAGGCGGCATCGGCATCCTTCTGTCGGGAACGGTCGTGGACAACTGGTTCGTCTGGGCGCAGCAGCACGGCTTCGCGCCGCTGGATTGAGAGGGGCAGGCAATGGCTGACAAGATGTACTACCAGGAAGAAGGCACCGGCGCGCTGCGCGGCTGGGTCCTGCAGAAGATGATGCAGGGCGCGGGATATGCGGGTCTCTGCCTGTTTGTGCTGCTGGTGACGATCTGGATCATCGCGGGCCTGGGGCGGCTTCTGCCGGCCGAAAGCCGCGAGACGCCGGACCCGACGCCGGAAAGCAGCATCAGCGTTCCGGCGGGTCCGACCGACTTCGCCTGACGGCGGCACCGGACCGGGCGGCGGCGGGACCGCCCGGTCCGCACGACGTTCGGGCCACTTGGCCGGCCCGGACCCGGGGCGCACATTGCCCGGTTCCCTACCTGCTGGCTGCAGGAACCTGGTGCCGTGCGTCACTTTCGCACGGCACTTTTTTGTCCCCGGCCGGAACAGCGCACCGGGGCCGGTGTCCGGCAGGGTGCGCCACACTGACCAGAGGATGCGACGATGCAAGGGCAGACCCTGACACTGAACAACGGCGTCGGGATGCCCGCCATCGGCCTCGGTGTGTTCCAGACCCCGCCCGATGTCACGAGCGCTTCGGTTCAGGAGGCACTGCGCGTTGGCTACCGGCACGTCGATACCGCCGCTGCCTATCTCAACGAGCGTGAGGTCGGCGAGGGCATCCGCCGCTCCGGTCTCGCGCGTGGGGACGTGTTCATCGAAACCAAGATCTGGATCAACGACTACGGCTATGAGACGACACTCCACGCCTTCGACAAGAGCGCGCGCAAGCTCGGCGTCGATCAGATCGACCTTCTGCTTCTGCACCAGCCGCTGCCGTCGGCGTTCGACCTAACCCTCGACGCCTACCGGGCACTGGAGACGCTGCTGGCCGACGGGCGCGTGCGCGCCATCGGCGTCAGCAACTTCATGCCCGCGCATCTTGACCGGCTGCTCGCGGAAACGGCTGTCGTGCCGGCGGTCAACCAGATCGAACTGCACCCCTACTTTCAGCAAAGGGCGTTGCAGCGCCTGCATGCGGAACACGGCATCCTGACCCAGGCCTGGTCGCCTATCGGAGGCATCACCTTCTACCGGGGTGGCCAGAGGGGCACGCTGGAGGACGTGACGCTGCTGGAAATCGCGCGGGCGCACGAGAGAACGGTTGCACAGGTCATGCTGCGCTGGCACCTGCAGGCGGGCCGTTCCGCCATTCCGAAATCCACGAAACCTGCCCGCATCGCCGAGAACTTTGACGTTTTCGACTTTGTGCTTACATCCGAAGAGACAGCCGCCATCAATGCGCTCGACACCGGCTTGCGCGGCGGGCCGGAGCCGGACAACATCACGCTCGCGACGCACAGCCGGACCATCCCCGAAGCGTGACGGCCCATTTACGGAGACTTGACCATGACCGCCCAGACCCTGCCGCCCGCCGCGCCCCGTCCCGACACGCCGGTGCTGGACCGCGTCGCGGGCCCTGCGGACCTGAAGCGGCTGACGGACGAGGAACTGGGGCGTCTGGCGCATGAACTGCGGGCCGAGACGATTTCGGTGGTCAGCGAAACGGGCGGGCATCTGGGGTCGTCGCTGGGGGTGGTCGAACTGACCGTCGCGATCCATGCGGTGTTCAGCACGCCGGTGGACAAGCTGATCTGGGACGTCGGCCACCAGTGCTATCCGCACAAGATCCTGACCGGGCGGCGCGACCGGATGCGGACACTGCGCCAGCAGGGGGGACTGTCGGGCTTCACCAAACGGTCGGAGAGCGAGTACGACCCGTTCGGGGCTGCGCATTCCTCGACCTCGATTTCTGCGGCGCTGGGCTATGCGGTGGGGCGCGAGATGGGCCAGCCGGTCGGCGATTGCATCGCGGTGATCGGCGACGGGGCGATCACGGCGGGCATGGCCTACGAGGCGATGAACCACGCGGGGCATCTGGGCAAGCGGCTGATCGTGATCCTGAACGACAACGACATGTCGATCGCGCCGCCGGTGGGCGCGATGTCGAAATACCTGATCGACCTGCACAAGTTCACGCCCTTCGCGATCCTGAAGGACGTGGCCGAGGGGCTGGAGGCGGCGCTGCCGGGACCGATCCGCGACGGCGCGCGCCGCGCACGGGCGCTGGTGACGGGGATGCCCGGCGGCGGCACGCTGTTCGAGGAGCTGGGTTTTTCCTACATGGGGCCGGTGGACGGCCATGACATGCCGACGCTGCTGGCGACATTGCGCGCGGCGCGGAGCCGCGCGGCGGGGCCGGTGCTGATCCATGCGATCACGAAAAAGGGCAAGGGCTATGCGCCCGCCGAGACAAGCGCCGACAAGTATCACGGGGTGGCGAAGTTCGACGTGGACACCGGCGTTCAGGCCAAGGCGAAGTCGAACGCGCCTGCCTACACATCGGTCTTCGGCAACGCGCTGACCGAAGCGGCGGCGCGCGACCCGCGCATCGTCGCGCTGACGGCGGCGATGCCGTCGGGAACCGGTCTCGACATCCTGGCGAAACGCTTCCCGGCGCGGGTCTTCGATGTGGGGATCGCGGAACAGCACGGCGTGACGTTCGCTGCGGGGATGGCGGCGGCGGGCCTGAGGCCCTTCGTGGCGATCTATTCGACGTTCCTGCAGCGCGCCTATGACCAGATCGTGCATGACGTGGCCTTGCAGGGGCTGCCGGTGCGGTTCGCGATCGACCGGGCGGGGCTGGTGGGGGCGGACGGCGCAACCCATGCCGGGGCGTTCGATGTGGCCTATATGGCGAACCTGCCGGGCATGGTGGTGATGGCGGCGGGGGACGAGGCGGAACTGGTTCATATGGTGGCGACGGCGGCGGCCTATGATGACGGTCCCATCGCCTTCCGCTATCCGCGCGGCGAGGGTGCCGGGGTGGAGATGCCGGATCAGGGCCGGGTGCTGGAGATCGGCAAGGGCCGGGTGCTGCGCGAGGGGACGGATGCCGCGATCCTGTGCTTCGGCGCGCATCTGACGGAATGCCTGAAGGCGGCGGAGGCTCTGGAGGCGGAGGGCGTGTCGGTGACGGTGGCCGATGCGCGGTTCGCCAAGCCGCTGGATACCGGGCTGATCGCGCAGCTTGCGAAGCACCATCAGGCGGTCGTGACGGTCGAGCAGGGGTCCACGGGGGGCTTCGGCGCGCAGGTGCTGCACCATATGGCGAATGCGGGGCTGCTGGACGGGCGGGTCAGGGTGCGGACGATGACGCTGCCGGACCGGTTCATCGATCACGCCAGCCCGGACGCGATGTATGCGGATGCAGGCCTGACGGCGGCGGACATCGCGCGGGTGGTGGCCGGGGTGGCGGGGCAGGTGGCGCAGGTGACGCGGCTGCGCGGGGCCTAGCGGACCAGCCGGATTTCGATGCCGAGGTCGAGATCGGCCCCGGCGCGGGAGAGGGCCAGGTCGGCGCGTCGGCGTTCTGCCCTTCTGGAACAATCGTCCGGCTGAACTGGCCCTATGGGGTGCGGGCTGTTCCGGACTAAGCCCGTTTTGCCGGAACATCTGTCGGGAACAGGCTTGCCAAGGGCTGCCGGGCCAGAGAGGGTTCGGCCTGAGGAGCGCTGTCCGTGACCTATCCCAGCCCGGCCATCGACCTGTCGCCGAAAGTCTCGGACGAGGTGCGAAAGACCACCTGCTACATGTGCGCCTGCCGCTGCGGGATCAACGTGCATCTGACATCCGGCAAGGTCACCTATATCGAGGGCAACCGCGACCACCCGATCAACAAAGGCGTGCTCTGCGCCAAGGGGGCGTCGGGCATCAAGCAGGTGACGGCCCCGTCGCGGCTGTCCCATCCGATGCGGCGGGTGGGGCCGCGCGGGTCGGGGGCGTTCGAGAAGATCTCGTGGGACGAGGCGCTGGGCCTGGCCGTCGAGTGGCTGGCCCCTTTGCGGGCGAAGACCCCGGAGAAATTCGCGCTGTTCACCGGGCGGGACCAGTCGCAGTCGTTCACCGGCTACTGGGCGCAGAGCTTCGGCACGCCGAATTTCGCTGCGCATGGCGGGTTCTGTTCGGTGAACATGGCCGCCGCCGGCATCTACACGATGGGCGGTGCGTTCTGGGAATTCGGCCAGCCGGACTGGGACCGCACGAAGCTGTTCATCCTGTTCGGGGTGGCCGAGGACCACGACAGCAATCCGATCAAGATGGGGATCGGCAAGCTGAAGGGACGCGGCGCGCGGGTGATCGGGGTGAACCCGATCCGGACCGGTTACAACGCGGTGGCGGATGACTGGTACGGCATCACGCCGGGCACCGACGGGCTGCTGGTGCTGGCGCTGATCCACTGCCTGATCGCGGCGGGCAGGATCGACCTGGATTATCTGGCGCGCTGGACGAACGCGCCCTGCCTGATCGAGGAGGTGGCGGGCGAGGAGAAGGGCCTGCTGATCCGCGACGATCTGGGCAAGGCGCTGGTGATCGACAAGGTTTCCGGCGACGCCGTGCCGTTTGACCGGCCGGGCGTCCAGCCGGACCTTGGCGGCGACGCATCGCGGCTGCCGGACGGTGTTCGCGCATATGGTGGAGCGGTATCTGTCGCCGGAGTTTGCGCCCGAGGCGGTGGCGGAGCGGACGGGAATTCCGGCGGTGCGCATCCGCGCGCTGGCGGCAGAGATCGCGGACGTGGCGTTCAACCAGACGATCACGGTCGATGAGGAATGGACGGATTTCCGGGGTGAGCATCACGCGGCGATGCTGGGCCGCCCCGTCGCCTTCCACGCGATGCGGGGCATCAGCGCCCATTCCAACGGCTTCCAGACCGCCCGCGCGCTGCATGTCCTGCAGATCCTGATCGGCGCGGTCGAGACGCCGGGGTCGATGCGCTTCAAGCCGCCGTATCCGAAGCCGAGCCACGCGCACCCGACGCCGCATTCCTACTATGCGCCGGGGCGTGCCTTGGACGGCCCGCACCTTGGCTTTCCGCAGGGGCCGGAACATCTGGCGCTGAAACTCGACGACCTGTCGCCCGCCCGCGTGGACAAGGGCTTCACCTGGGACAACCCGCTGTCGGCGCATGGCCTCATGCACATGGTCATCCCGAATGCCGTCGCGGGCGATCCCTATGCGATCGACACGCTGATGCTCTACATGGCCAACATGTCATGGAATTCCTCGATGAATTCCGGCGCGGTGATGGAGATGCTGACGGCGAAGGGCGATGACGGGGAATACAAGATACCGCGCATCATCTATTCCGATGCCTATGCCAGTGAGATGGTCGCCTATGCCGATCTGATCCTGCCCGACACGACCTATCTGGAACGCCACGACTGCATCAGCCTGCTGGACCGCCCGATCTGCGAGGCGGACCACGCGGCGGATGCGATCCGCTGGCCGGTGACGGAGCCTGACCGCGATGTGCGGGGGTTCCAGTCGGTTCTGGTGGACCTTGGCGCGCGTCTGGGCCTGCCGAACTTCGTGAATGCGGAAGGCGGCCCGCGCTACCGCGACTATGCGGATTACATGGTGAACCACGAACGCCGCGCGGGCATCGGGCCGCTGATGGGGTTCCGGGGGGATGGGACGGCGACAGGGCGGGGCGCGCCGAACCCGGAGCAGATCGAACGTTACAAGGAAAACGGCGGGTTCTGCGTGGCGGAGGTGCCCGAAGGCGCGCGGTTCTACAAGCCGTGGAACCGGGCCTATCAGGACTGGGCCGTGAAGATGGGCTTCTACGACCAGCCGCAGCCCTACCTGTTCCAGATATATGCCGAACCGATGCGCCGCTTTCAGCTGGCCGCCGAGGGGTTTTCCGAACGCCAGCCGCCCGAGCGCCTGCGGGCGCGGATCCTGTCGACGATGGACCCGCTGCCGGTCTGGTATCCGCCCTTCGGCGACGAGGCGGGGGCGGAGTATCCGCTGCACGCGCTGACCCAGCGGCCGATGGCGATGTATCATTCCTGGGGATCGCAGAACGCCTGGCTGCGGCAGATTCACGGGGTGAACCCGCTCTATGTGCCGACGAAGGTCTGGGCGGAGCACGGGTTCGCAGACGGCGACTGGGCGCGCGTGACCTCGCCTTCGGGAAGCATAACCGTGCCCGTGGCGCACATGGCGGCGCTGAACGAGAACACGGTCTGGACCTGGAACGCGATCGGCAAGCGGAAGGGGACATGGGGCCTGGACGATGATGCGCCCGAGGCGACCAGGGGGTTCCTGCTGAACCACCTGATCCATGAACTGCTGCCCGAACGGGGTGACGGCCACCGCTGGACGAACTCGGACCCGATCACCGGGCAGGCGGCGTGGTTCGATCTGCGGGTGAGGGTGGAGAAAGCGGGCGCGCGGGACGAGGCGCTGCCCGCCTTCCCACCGCTGCGCTACCGAGGCGCGACATGAACCTCAGATCCATTTTCTGCTCTGAAATATCCCGGGGTCCGGGGCAGAGCCCCGGAGGCGCGACATGACCGCCCTCCCGCCACCCTCCGCGAGGAAGCTCGGCCTTGTCATCGACCTCGACACCTGCGTCGGCTGTCAGGCCTGCGTGACCGCCTGCAAGGGCTGGAACGATCAGGGCTATGGCGCGCCTTTGTCCGATACGGATGCCTATGGCGCGGAGCCGGTGGGCACGTTCCTGAACCGGGTGCATTCCTATGAGGTGCAGCCCGCGGATGCGGCGGCGCAGATCATCAACTTCCCGCGGTCCTGCCTGCATTGCGAGGACGCGCCTTGCGTGACCGTCTGCCCGACCGGCGCCAGCTACAAGCGGGCCGAAGACGGGATCGTTCTGGTGAACGAGGATGCCTGCATCGGCTGCGGGCTCTGCGCCTGGGCCTGTCCCTATGGCGCGCGGGAAATGGACCCGAGCGCGGGGGTGATGAAGAAATGCACCCTCTGCGTGGACCGCATCTACAATGAAAACCTGCCCGAGGAGGACCGGGAACCGGCCTGCGTGCGGACCTGCCCGACGAATGCGCGGCATTTCGGCGATCTGGGCGACCCCGAGAGCGACGTCAGCCGGTTGGTGGCAGCGCGGGGCGGCTATGACCTGATGCCCGACCTCGGCACGAAGCCCGTGAACAAATACCTGCCGCCGCGGAAAAAGGATGTGCCGCAGGAGGCGTCGCTGCTGGCCCCCTTGCTCGATATTCAGGCGACCGGGTTCGCGGGTTTCCTCGACAAGCTGCTGGGCCGCCTCTGACATGCATCCGGCACCGTCCGTCATCGTCTTCACCGTGCTGTCCGGCCTCGGCTTCGGCTTCCTCGCCATGCTTGGCTTCGGACTGACCCAGCCCACCGGTCTTGCCGCGTTCCTCTCGTTCGGGCTTGGCTACGCTCTTGCCGTCGGCGGGCTCCTGTCCTCCACCCTCCACCTGGGGAACCCGAGACGTGCGCTGCTTGCCTTCACCCAGTGGCGCACCAGCTGGCTGTCGCGCGAGGGCTGGGCCGCCGTCGCGGCGCTGCTGTTCACTGCGCCTGCCGCCATTGCCGCCATAGCGGGGGACGCGCTGCCCATGCTTGGGGTGATCGCCGCCCTTCTGTGTCTGGCCACCATCCTCGCCACCTCGATGATCTACGCCCAGCTGAAGACCGTTCCCCGCTGGAACCACTGGACCACGTCCGCCCTGTTCTTCGCCTTCGCGCTGTCGGGCGGGCTGATCCTGTCGCAGGCGCGCTGGCCCGCTGTGGCCGCCCTGATGATCCTTGCCGCCCTTCTTGCCTACGCCTTCCGCGCGGGCGACGGGCGCTTTGCCGCGCGCGGGCATACGATGGCTACCGCCACCGGCCTCGGGGCCATCGGCGACGTCCGCAGCTTCGCCCCGCCGCATACCGGGCCGAACTACCTGACGACCGAGATGATCCATGTCGTGGGCCGGAAGCACGCGGCCCGCCTCCGCGTCATCGCCGTGCTGTTCGCCGCGATCCTGCCTGCGGTTGCGCTTGCGCTGCTTCCCCCCGGCCTGCCCGCCACCGCACTTGCCGTCATCCTCCACCTGACCGGCGCGTTCGTCGCGCGCTGGCTGTTCTTTGCGGAAGCCGAGCATGTCGTGGGTCTCTATTACGGCTCGCGCTGATGGCCTTCACCCTCCGTCAGCTGCAGTTCTTCGTCGCCGCCGCCGAGGCCGCATCTGTCTCGGGTGCCGCCCGTGCCCTGTCGATCAGCCAGTCCTCGGTCACCGAAGCCATTCAGGCGCTGGAGGATGATCTGGGCGTCATGCTGTTCGAACGGCGGGCGCGGGGGCTGGACCTGACGCACAAGGGCAGCCTGTTCCTGCGCCATGCGACGCAGATCCTGGGCGACGTGGCGAACGCGCGCATGGCCTTCGCGGAAGAGGCGGGGCAGGAGACCGGGCGGCTGTCGCTGGGCGTCACCTCGCTGGTCGCGGGATATGTGCTGTCGGACATCCTGTCGCGGTTCCGCCGGGCGCATCCGCAGGTGGACGTTTCCGCGATCGAGGACAACGGCGAATACCTGCAGCACCTGCTGATCGGGGGCGAACTGGATGTGGCGGTGCTGCTGACCAGCGGCATCCGCGACCGCGCGGCGCTGAATGTCGAGACACTGCTGGTGTCGCCTTACCGGCTGTGGCTGCCGATGGGGCATCCGCTGACCGATGCGGAAGCCATCAGCCTGGACCAGCTGGCGGGCGAGCAGCTGATCGTGCTGACGGTGGACGAGATCGAGGGCGAAACGCGGCGGCTGATGGGGGCGCTGTCGGTCAAGCCCGAGATCGCCTTCCGCACGCGGTCGGTCGAGGCGGTGCGCAGCCTTGTCGCCACCGGCGCGGGCGTGGCGCTGCTGCCGAGCCTTGTCTACCGCCCCTGGTCGCTGGAAGGCGACCGCATCGCGATCCGCGACGTGTCGGGCGATCTGCCGTCGGTGCAGGTCGGCCTTGCCTGGCGCAAGGGCGCGCCGCTGTCGCCGGTCGCGCGGAACTTCATCCGGCTGGCACAGGGGGCGGTGCCGGAACGCTGAGGCGCCAGCCATCGGCATAGCCGATAGCACCTATCTTTCTTTTGATATTGCGAAGGCTTGGCCCTCGGATAGGCTGCCATCATCCGCCGGAAACAGGCGGCGGCCGCCTATGGCGCGGCCGGACAATCACAAACCCACCAACGGGAGAACAACCATGCTGAAACGCGTTCTGACCCTGACGACCGCGATGGCCGTCGCCCTGCCGTCGCTGGCTTTCGCCGAAGCGCATATGCTGACCGCGCTGGGCGCGGGCGAGGGGCAGGTGAACATCGTCGCCTGGCCCGGCTATATCGAGCGGGGCGAGACCGACAAGGCCTTCGACTGGGTGACGAAGTTCGAGGCGGCCTCGGGCTGCAAGGTGAACGTAAAGACGGCGAACACCTCGGACGAGATGGTCGCGCTGATGAACGAAGGGGGATTCGATCTGGTGACCGCTTCGGGCGACGCCAGCCTGCGCCTGATCGCGGGCAAGCGCGTGCAGGCGGTGAACATCGATCTGGTGCCAAGCTGGGCGGCGGTCGATGACCGTCTGAAGGACGCACCCTGGCACACGGTGGACGGCACGCATTACGGGGTTCCCTACATGTGGGGGCCGAACGTCCTGATGTACAACACGGAAGTGTTCAAGGAGCCGCCGACCAGCTGGAACGTCGTCTTCGAAAAGATGGACCTGCCGGACGGCAAGTCGAACGAGGGCCGCGTTCAGGCCTATGACGGGCCGATCCATGTCGCGGATGCCGCGCAGTACCTGATGACGCACAAGCCCGAACTGGGCATCACCAGCCCCTACGAACTGAACGAAGATCAGTACAAGGCCGCGCTCGACCTTCTGCGCCAGCAGCGGACGCTGGTCAGCCGGTACTGGCATGACGCCTTCATCCAGATGGACGACTTCAAGAACGAGGGCGTCGTGGCCTCCGGTTCCTGGCCGTTCCAGGTGAACATCCTGAAGTCGGGCGGCGCGCCGGTTGCATCGACGATCCCCGCGGAGGGCGCGACAGGCTGGGCCGACACGACGATGCTGCATGCCGAGGCCGCGAACCCGAACTGCGCCTATCTGTGGATGGAGCATTCGCTGGCGTCGAACCTGCAATCGGACCTGTCGGTCTGGTTCGGGGCGAACCCGGTCGGTGCCTGCGGCCTGCACCGACGGGCGGGGGATGCAGACGGCCGAGGGCTGCACGGCGAACGGTCTGGATGATTTCGAGAAGATCCGGTTCTGGACGACGCCGGTCGCGAACTGTTCGCAGGGCGAAGGCGCCTGCGTGCCCTACTACCGCTGGGTCAGCGACTATATCGGCGTGATCGGCGGGCGGTAAGGCCTGCGCCCCGCTCCCCTCCCGCAAGGCGGGAGGGGATACCCCGGTAGGGCGGGTTTTCAACCCGCCGCTTGCGCAAAGGTGGGTTGAAAACCCACCCCACGGATGTTCCTTGAATGACCCCTGCCGTCGAATTCCAAGCCGTCTCGCGCCATTTCGGCGGGGTGAAAGCCGTCGATGCGGTGGACCTGACCATCGCCGAGGGGTCGTTCTTTGCCATGCTCGGGCCGTCCGGGTCGGGCAAGACGACCTGCCTGCGGCTGATCTCGGGCTTCGAGAAGCCGACGTCCGGGTCGGTCCGCATCTTCGGGGCCGAGATGGGCGACGTGCCGCCGAACCGGCGGCAGGTGAACACGGTGTTTCAGGACTATGCCCTGTTCCCGCATATGAACGTGCGCGACAATGTGGCCTATGGGCTGATGGTCCGGGGCGTGGACAAGCGGACGCGGCATGCCAAGGCCGACGAGATGCTGGCGCTGGTGCATCTGGATGCCTTCGGCGACCGCAGGCCTGCGCAGCTGTCGGGCGGGCAGCGGCAGCGGGTGGCGCTGGCCCGCGCGCTGGTGAACGAGCCGCGCGTGCTGCTGCTGGACGAGCCCCTGGGGGCGCTGGACCTGAAGCTGCGCGAGGCGATGCAGGATGAGTTGAAGTCGTTGCAGCAACGCCTTGGAATCACGTTCGTCTTCGTGACGCACGATCAGGGCGAGGCGCTGTCGATGGCCGACCGCGTGGCGGTCTTCAACGAGGGCCGGATTGCGCAGGTCGGATCGCCGTCGGACATCTACGACCGCCCCGCGACGCGCTTCGTGGCGGATTTCGTGGGGTCGTCGAATGTGCTGCCGCCGGAGGTGACGCAGGCTGTGGGCGGGCCAGCGCGCTGGGCGTGCCTGCGGCCCGAGGCGGTGCGGATCGTGACCGACGGCGCGCGGCTGACGGGGGTGGTGACGGGCGCGCGGTATCTGGGGGCGGGGACGCGGGTGACCGTTAAGGCTGGGGCGCTGCCCCAGACCCCGGGATATTTGGGCTCATTGGAAGCGGACGAGATCGCGCTGATCGTTCCGGCGGGGTCGCGGGTGCCGGAGCCGGGGGTGAGCGTCGGTCTTGGCTGGGACGCATCCGCCCTGCATCTGATGGAGGGTGCATGAGCGACGCAGCCCATCCCGAACGCGGTGCGGGCGACCGGTTGACGGCGCTGTTCTGGCGGCGGCCGGGCACGCTGTCGCTGGCGCTGATCGCGCTGCCGCTTCTGTGGCTGGGCGTCGTCTATGTCGGCTCGCTGGTCGCCCTTCTGTGGCAGAGCTTCTATTCGATCGACGAATTCTCCGGCCTCGTGGTGCCGGAATTCACGCTGAAGACCTATGGCGAGCTGCTGCTGCCGTCGAATGCCGACGTGATCCTGCGCACGGTGACGATGGCGGCGGCGGTGACGCTGGCGTCGGTTGTTGTGGCCTTCCCCATCGCCTTCTATGCCGCGCGCTATGCGAAAGGGCGCTGGAAGGCGGTGTTCTATCTGGGCGTCATGCTGCCCTTGTGGTCGTCCTATCTGGTCAAGGTCTATGCCTGGAAGCTGATCCTGGCGAAGGAAGGCATCGTGACCTGGGCGGCCGAGGGGATCGGTGCGGGCAATGTGCTGAATGCCCTGCTGGCGACGCCGGTGATCGGGGGCAATTCGCTGTCGACGAGCTATATCGGGACGTTCCTCGTGTTCCTCTATGTCTGGCTGCCTTACATGATCCTGCCGATGCAGGCGTCGCTGGAGCGGGTGCCGACCTCGATGCTGGAGGCGTCGGCCGACCTTGGGCGCAGGGTCGTGGCGGACCTTCCGGTCGGTGATCCTGCCGCTGGCGCTGCCGGGGGTGATCGCGGGGTCGATCTTCACCTTTTCGCTGACGCTGGGCGACTACATCATCCCGCAGATCATCGGGTCGAGCCGGTTCTTCATCGGGCAGGCGGTCTATTCGTTGCAGGGGACGGCAGGGAACATCCCGCTGGCCGCCGCCTTCAGCGTCGTGCCGATCGTCATCATGCTGGTCTATCTGGCCGTCGCGCGGCGGATGGGGGCGTTCGATGCGCTCTGAAGCGTCCCTCACCCTGAAGATCGCGGCGGCGGCGGGGCTGGCCTTTTTGCACCTGCCGATCCTGCTGATCTTCCTTTACGCCTTCACCACCGAGGACCGCAGTTTCCAGTTTCCGCCGCCCGGCCTGACCACGAAGTGGTTCGCCGTCGCCTGGTTCGACCGCCCCGACATCTGGCCGCCGCTCTGGCTGTCGCTGAAGGTCGCGGCCATTGCCACCGCGATGGCGCTGATCCTGGGCACGCTGGCCGCCGCCGCGATGGCGCGGGCGAAGTTCTTCGGGCAGGACAGCATCTCGCTGCTGGTCGTGCTGCCCATCGCCCTGCCCGGCATCATCACCGGCATGTCGCTGCGGTCGGCCTTTGCCATCGCCGACATTCCGTTTTCGACCTGGACCATCGTGCTGGGCCACGCGACCTTCTGCATCGTCATCGTCTACAACAACGCCGTTGCGCGGTTCCGGCGGCTTGGGACGTCGATGCTGGAGGCGTCGGCGGACCTTGGTGCGAACGCCTTCCAGACCTTCCGGCATGTCATCCTGCCGAACCTCGGCTCGGCGCTGCTGGCGGGCGGGATGCTGGCCTTCGCGCTGTCCTTCGACGAGGTGATCGTGACGACGTTCACCGCAGGCCAGCAGTCGACCCTGCCGATCTGGATGCTGAACGAACTGGTCCGGCCCCGGCAGCGGCCCGTGACCAACGTGGTGGCCATCGTCGTCTTCATGGCGACGGTGCTGCCGATCCTTGCGGCCTATTACCTGACCCGCGGCGGCGAAGAGACCGCAGGCGGCGGAAAATAAGGGAGAGAACCCATGCTGACCAAATCCATCGACACCCAGCTGCTGATCGGCGACCGTTTCGAGGCGGGGACCGAGGCGAAGGAACGCATCCTGAACCCGCGCACGGGGGGCCTGATCCTGGAACTGCCGGAGGCCTCGACCGATCAGGTGGACCGGGCCGTCGCTGCAGCGCGCAAGGCGTTCGAGGGGTGGAGCCGGACGACCCCGGCGGAGCGGTCGGCCGTGCTGCTGAAGATCGCCGACCGGATCGAGGCCGAGGCGGACGGATTCGCGGCGCTGGAGGCGCTGAACTGCGGCAAGCCGCTGGGCGCGATGCTGGGCGACGAGATACCGGCCATCGTGGACTGCTGGCGCTATTTCGCGGGGGCGGTGCGGAACCAGCACGGGGCCATCGCGGGGGAATACATGGCGGGCCACACGAGCATGATCCGCCGCGATGCGGTGGGGGTGGTGGCCTAGCATCGCGCCCTGGAACTATCCGCTGATGATGATGGCCTGGAAGCTGGCCCCGGCGATTGCGGGCGGCAACACGGTGGTGTTCAAGCCGAGCGAACAGACGCCGCTGACCGCGCTGAAGATGGCGCGGGTGCTGGCCGACGTGCTGCCCCCCGGCGTCGTGAACATCCTGCCGGGGCAGGGCGGGACCGTCGGCAGTTACCTGATCAACCATCCCGGCGTGGACATGATTTCGCTGACCGGCGACGTGGCGACGGGGAAGAAGATGCTGGATGCGGCGGCCAAGATCGGTCAAGCGCACGCATCTGGAACTGGGCGGCAAGGCCCCGGTCGTCGTGTTCGATGACGCGGATGTGGGGGCGGTGGTCGAGGGGCTGCGCGCCTTCGGCTATTACAACGCAGGGCAGGACTGCACGGCGGCCTGCCGGATCTATGCGGGCAAAAAGGTCTACGACAACCTGGTGGCGGACCTGTCGGCGGCGGTCAGCGACCATCAAGCTGGGGCTGGAGGATGACGCGGAGAACGAGATCGGGCCGCTGATTTCCCTGCGCCAGCGCGACCGCGTGGCGTCGTTCGTGGAGCGCGCGCGCGAGCTGAACCATGTGCAGGTGACGGCGGGCGGGTCGGCGATGGATCAGGGCTTCTACTACCGCCCGACGGTGGTGGCGGGGGCGAAGCAGACGGATGAGATCGTCCGGCGCGAGGTCTTCGGGCCGGTGGTGTCGGTCACGCCCTTCGACGATGTGGATCAGGCGGTCGACTGGGCGAACGATTCAGATTACGGCCTGGCCTCGTCGGTCTGGACGCGGGACGTGGGCAGGGCGATGGAGACGGCGGCGCGCCTGCGCTATGGCTGCACCTGGGTGAACACGCATTTCATGCTGGTCAGCGAGATGCCGCATGGCGGGCTGAAGCGGTCGGGATACGGGAAGGACCTGTCGGGCTATGCGCTGGAGGATTACACGGTGGTGCGGCATGTGATGGTGAAGCATTGAGGGGGGGTGGAATTTGCACTGTGATAGAGCAATCGCCAATGCCGAAGTCAAGTGCATCAGGTTCTGAAATGCAACGCCTAGCTGCTATCGGAGGCTTGTCTCGAGCAACTCGAATAGAAGGAGGTGAAGCTAAGGTCGAACGTTGGACTGAGGTCCTGCACAGTCGCATGGTCGCTGATTGTCGCATTCTCGAGGCCTAAGCGAGATCGATCTGAAGCGCTTGAGCATATTACAGCGTCGTCTGTCCGCATGCTGCCGAAGAGTCTCAGAACTATTGCGCAGGAGCTGAAATCCGGATGCTCGAACTTGAGTTTGGAGATTGCCGACGATCGTCGGTACCGTTGGCGTATCAGATTTGTCGGATAGAGTTCGGCAGTGGCTGATGAGCTGAACCCATCAGAAACTGGCTACGCTAAATGATCTTTTCCTGTCTCCAATTCGAATTAAGGGCTTTCCGATCATGGTCGTGGGCCGAAAATGACCGCTAATCGAGCGCATCGAAGCTTGACAACTACGTGAGCTTCGTGGCTCAATCGCTCACCGACGCTGATAGCAATCGGTTCAGAGAGCTAGGTAACTGCTTTCTTTAAGTTCTCTAAAGCTGTCTGTCGAACATCTCAATGCGTTCGCCAGCGATTTCCTGCAGAAGGTTACCGAAAGTCAGTTGAATTCAGCAAGACTGCGACTCGGACGTAGCTCATGCCCTTTCACCCCGCCGCCTTCCCCAGCACCTCTTCCGCCCACTGGTTCAGACTCTTCCCCGCCAGTTCCGCCGCCTTCGCCGCCCGCTGCGTGGACCTCGGGCGACACCCGGAACATCATCTGCCCCGAATAGGCCCGCTGCGGGTCCTTGCCCAGCTTCGCGCAGGTCTCGATGTAATCCTCGACCGCCTCGTGGAACGCCGCGCGCAGGTCTTCGACCGTGTCGGCGTGGAAGCCCGACCCCGTCGCGGATGCCCGCCAGACGCCCGGTGAAGATGCCGTCGGCGTCGTCATAGTCGATGCGCGCCGCATAGCCCTTGTATGTCATCGCATTCGTCATGGGATCACCCCGATCCTTTCCAGAAAGTCCCGCGCCGCGCGGACCTGATAGCGTTTCGCCTCCTTCGCCGGGTGCGGGCGGTGAAAGCTTTCCACCTCGTCCCCCCAGACGAACCGCACCCGGCTGCCGCGCCCTTCGATCACCCGCGCACCGGCGGCGATCAGCAGGCTTTCGATGTCGTTCCACGCAAGCGTGCCGGACACCGGGTCGGTGAAGACGGCCTCCAGCGTCCGAAGCTGCTTGCTGTTCATGCAAGCAATCTAGCGCATGATAGCGGAAAGTGCAAGCGGCAGGTTTCTGGACCGACACCCCCCGTCGCAACTGGACATACCGCCCGCTCCCGCGCATCATAGGATACTGCCACCCGACCTGAAGCAAAGGCCCGCGCCATGACCGATCTTCCCCAGCACGCCCGCGTCGTCATCATCGGGGGCGGGGTCGTGGGGTGCTCGGTCGCCTATCACCTGACCAAGATCGGCTGGACCGATGTCGTGCTGCTGGAGCGCAGGCAGCTGACCTGCGGCACCACATGGCATGCGGCGGGGCTGATCGGGCAGCTGCGGGCGACGGCGAACCTGACGAAGCTCGCCAAGTATTCCGCCGAAGCTCTACGGCGAGCTGGAGGCCGAGACGGGGGTGGCGACCGGCTATCGGCAGGTCGGTTCGATCTCGCGTCGCGCTGACCGAACACCGCAAGGAGGAACTGTTCCGGTCCGCCGCGATGGCCCGCGCCTTCGGCGTGCCGGTCGAGGAGCTGTCGGTCGAGGAGGTCGCGCGGCGCTATCCGAATCTGAACACCGATGGTGCCGTGGCCGGGGTCTGGCTGCCGACCGACGGGCAGGGCGACCCGGCCAACATCGCGCTGGCTTTGGCGCGGGGCGCGCGGCTGCGGGGGGCGGTGGTGGCCGAGGGGGTCAAGGTCACGGGCGTGACGCAGAAGGACGGGCGCGTGACGGGGGTGGACTGGGCGCAGGGCGAGGCCACGGGCCATATCGCCGCCGATCACGTGGTGAACTGCGCGGGCATGTGGGGGCGCGAGGTGGGGGCGATGGCGGGGGTCGCGGTGCCGCTGCACGCCTGCGAGCACTTCTACATCGTCACGGAAGCCATTGAGAACCTTGGCCCGCAGCCGGTTCTGCGGGTGCCGGACGAATGCACCTATTACAAGGAGGATGCAGGCAAATACCTGGTCGGCGCGTTCGAGCCGGTGGCGAAGCCCTGGGGGATGCAGGGCATCCCGGAGGAGTTCTGCTTTGACCAGCTGCCCGAGGATTTCGACCATTTCGAGCCGATCCTGTCGGCGGCGGTGAAGCGCATTCCGCTGCTGGAGACCGCCGGAATCCACACGTTCTTCAACGGCCCGGAAAGCTTCACGCCCGACGACGCCTATCTGCTGGGCCCCGCGCCCGAGGTGCGGAATTTCTGGGTCGCGGCGGGGTTCAACTCGATCGGCATCCAGTCGGCGGGCGGTGCGGGGATGGCGCTGGCGGAGTGGATGGAGACGGGATCGCGGCCCTTCGATCTGGGCGATGTGGATATCGGGCGGGTGCAGCCGTTCCAGAAGAACGCGCCGCTATCTGTTTGAGCGGTCGAAGGAAACCCTGGGTCTGCTCTATGCAGACCACTTCCCCTACCGCCAGAAGGCGACCGCGCGGGGGGTGCGGCGGTCGCCCTTCCACGGGCATCTTGATGCGCGCGGGGCAGTCTTCGGCGAGCTGGCCGGGTGGGAGCGGGCGAACTGGTTCGCCGAAGCCGGGGCAGGCGCGGGAATACGAATATTCCTGGGGCCGCCAGAACTGGTTCGGGAACAACGCGGCCGAGCACAGGGCGATCCGCGAGGGCGTCGGCATGTATGACATGTCGAGCTTCGGGAAGATCCGGGTCGAGGGGCCGGAGGCGGAGGCGTTCCTGAACCTCGTCTGCGGCGCGGACATGCAGGTCGCCCCGGGGCAAATCGTCTATACGCAGTTCCTGAATGAAAACGCGGGTATAGAGGCCGACGTTACGGTGACGCGGCTGACGGAGACGGCCTATCTGGTCGTCACGCCGGCCGCGACACGGCCCGCCGATCAGGCCTGGCTGATGCGCCATCTGGGCGGCTTCCGCGCGACCGTCACCGATGTGACGGCGGGCGAGGGCGTCCTGGCGGTGATGGGGCCGCGCGCGCGCGACCTGATGCGGCTCGTCAGCCCGGACGACTTCAGCAACGCCGCGCATCCATTTGGCATCGCGCGGGAAATCGAGATCGGCATGGGCCTCGCGCGGGCGCACCGGGTCAGCTATGTCGGCGAACTCGGCTGGGAGATCTATGTCAGCGCCGACATGTGCGGGCATGTGTTCGAGGTGCTGACGGAGGCGGGGACCGGCGTCGGGCTGAAGCTGTGCGGGATGCACGCGATGAACACGTGCCGGATCGAAAAGGCGTTCCGGCATTTCGGCCATGACATCACCTGCGAGGATCATGTGGTGGAAGCCGGTCTGGGCTTTGCGGTGAGCCGCACGAAACCGGCCTTCATCGGGCGCGAGGCGGTGCTGCGCAAACGCGACGCGGGCCTTGACCGGCGTCTGGTGCAGTTCCGCCTGACCGAGCCGGATGCGATGCTCTATCACAACGAACCGATCCTGCGTGACGGGCGGATCGTCGGGCAGATCACCTCGGGCGCCTACGGGCATACGCTGGGCGGAGCGGTCGGTCTGGGCTATGTGCCCTGCAAGGGCGAGGAGGCGGGGGCGGTGCTGGCCTCGTCCTACGAAATCGACGTGGCGGGGCGGAAGGTGCGCGCCGAGGCGTCGCTGCGGCCGATGTACGATCCGGACGGGGCAAGGACGAAGGTCTAGGCCCCTGCCGCGATCGCCCGCGCGACGATGGCGGGAACAGCGGGGTGCAGCCCGACGGGGTCCAGCACCCGCCCGGCAAAGCCGGATGCGGCGACCGCCCCGGGGATGTCGCCGGTCACATGGCCCCAGCGCGCGACGAACAGCGGAAGCAGGACCGCCCGCGCCCCCGCATCGCGCAGGGTATCGGCCAGATGCGGCGGTTCCTCGATGAAACCCAGCCGGATGTCGCGGAAATGATGCGCGGCGGCGATGGCGTCGCGGGTGGCGGCGGCGGCTTCCGCAGGCTGGCGGCTGACGCCCGATCCGTGCGCGGCGAGGATCAGCGTGGTGTCGGCAGGTGCCCACCCGGCGTCGGTGCAGGCCGCGGCGGCGGCTGCGGCGGCCAGCGCCAGCGTTTCGGGCAGAACCCCGAACGGTGTCAGCACCGTCAGCCCCTCGGCCCCGGCCGCGGCGAGGCGGCGGGGCAGGTTGACGCGGATGAACCAGCCGTCGGCCATGAAGAACGGAAAGATGACGGGCGCGCCGAGCCGTCTGACGGCTGCATCGAGCGTCCCGATGCCAGCCAGTGTCGCCGATCCGACCTGCCATCCCGGCAGGAGCCCCGCGACGCGCGCGGCAAAGGCCGCCATCTCGCGCTCCGGCCCGTCGGGGTCGGAAGGCTGGCCGTGTGCCACGACAAGGGCTGATCCGCTGTGGAGGGTCATGCCGACGATCTAGCCATTCGGGATGGAAAGGCCAATGCGGTTGATCCGGGCAGACGTCCAGTCGGAACGGCCTGTTCGGATCCGCGCGGTGCTGCAAGGCCCCGTGCGGGGACCCCCGGTCAGAATTCGGTCCAGTCCGCGATCAGGCTGGATGTGCCCGTTTCCACGGCCGCGGCACCGGCCGGCGGCCCCCCGACCGCGCGGCGTGCGCGGGTGCTGGCGAACCGGGCCTCCGGTTCCGGCCATGCGGGTGGCGGCGTGCGGCCTGCGGCGGCGGGTGCGCGGCGGTCCGATGCCTCGGGCGCGTCCTCGGCGCGGCTGCGCCGCCTCTCGGCCGGGGGTGCGGCCCGTTCGCCGGGCCCGGTCGGATCATCGGCCCTGTCACCGGTGCGGAACCGCGCCATGCTGGCGCTGAGGGCCAGCGCCTCGCGGCAGAGCGCCTGAGCGCCGGCCGTGGTTTCCTGAAACATCGCGGCGTTGCGCTGGGTGACCTGGTCGAGGTCGTTGACCGCCGTGTTGATCTCGCCGAGACCGACCGACTGTTCGCGCGCCGACACCGCGATGTCCGAGACGCAGGCCGAAATCTCCTGCACCGAGGTCTCGATCACCGAGATCGCACGCCCGGCCTCGCCGACCAGATCGACGCCCCGGCGGACCTGCGCAGACGACGCCGCGATCAGGCTTGCGATTTCGCGCGCGGCGTCTGATGAGCGCTGCGCGAGCGCCCGGACCTCGGAGGCGACGACGGCGAAGCCGCGCCCGGCATCGCCCGCCCGCGCGGCCTCGACCCCCGCGTTCAGCGCCAGAAGGCTGGTCTGGAACGCGATTTCCTCGATCACGCCGGTGATGCGCGAAATCTGGCCCGAACTGGCCTCGATCTCACCCATCGCCTGCACGGCCCCGCGGACAACCGCGCCGCTGCGGACCGCATTCTCGCGGGTGCCGACAACCATCCGGTCGGCCTGGCCCGCGCCCTCGGCGGCCGAGCGCACCGACGCGGTCATCTGGTCGAGCGCGGCTGCCGTCTGTTCCAGCGTTGCGGCCTGGCGTTCGGTCCGCGCCAGCACGTCTTCCGCCGACACCGCAATCTCCTGCGCCTCGGCGTTGATCGACACGGCGCCTTCTGCGACCTCGCGCAGCGCGGCGCGCAGACGCGCCGTCGCCGCGTTGAAATCCCGCCGCAGCGGTTCATGATCCGCGCCGAACGCGGTCCCGATGGTCGCCGTCAGGTCGCCCTCGGCCAGCTGCGCAAGGCTGGCGCGCAGGGCATCGACGACCGCCTGCTGGCGTTCCTGAAGCAGGCGGCGTTCGGCCCCCGCATTGTCGAGAATCGCCTGCGCGTCGGTGATATCGGTGCCGAGCAGCAGGAACTGGCGGACCGATCCGTCGAAATCCGGCACCGGGGTCAGGCGTCCCTCGATCAGCCGGACATCGCCGGTCCGGCGCAAAAGGCTGAAGCGCCCTGTTGCCCCCGTGCGTCTGTCCAGCAGGCTGCCGAGCGGTTCCGCGCCCGCCTCGCCCGTCAGGGCAAGGGTCGCGCGCAGGTCAGATCCGGCATTTTCGTCACCGGAGAGGCCTGAAACGGCAAGGAAATTGGCATTCCCCTGCAGCAATGTTCCCGTCGGCGAAATCTCGGCCCGCAGCAGCGTGGAATCGATGGCGGACAGGATGGTGGCGCTTTCCATGTCCCCCGTGACGTCCTTCCATTCCGCGACGAAGCCGATCAGCGCACCGTCCGCCCCGGCGACCCGGCCGAGCCCGAGCGAGAGGCGCGCCGGACCGAACGCGATCACCCGCGCGGCGGTGTCCGCTGCGGCATCGCCCGGTCCGTCGAATGCCCCGGCCCCCGTGATGGCGGTGATCGGGCTTCCGATCAGGCGGTCGATATCGAAGTCGGGCAGGCGGCACCGCACTGCGTCGCGCCGGGCAGAGAAGAGACTGCGGGCGGCGGCGTTGACGAACAGGATGCGCCCGTCATGGTCGGCGATCATCAGGGCGGCGGACGAGCTTTCGAAGGCAGCGCCCTTGAACAGCCCGATGCGCGTCGCGTCTGCGGATGCCGCAAGCGACGCCCGGAAGCGTTCGAGCGAACGGGCGATCATGCCAAGCTCGTCACGGCGGTGCTTGGCGGGAACCGTCGCCGCGTAATCACCGGATGCAACATGGCACATCGCGTCGTTCAGCCCGAGCAACGGACGGGCGATGGCCATGCGCAGCATCAGCGCGGCAGCGAGGAGTGCCATCAGAAAGAATGAGATCGCAACGGCGATCTTGCTGCCGAGTCTCGCCCATTCAGCCTGCAGCATCGGACCTGCGTCCCACGAGGTGGCAAGCGCGCCGATGATGCGCCCGTCCTGTGGCGACAGGATCGGCGAGGCAACGGTGTATGCCGTGCGGTCCGTCACCGGCGCGGCACCCGCCAGCGCCCGCTGTGCCAGGTCGGCAAGGGCGGGGTCCGGGTCAAGGCGGGGTGCCCTGGCGATGACATCGCCCCGTGCGTCGATCACCGATGCGCCGGAGTTCGGCCCGTGGTTCCCGCTGATCAGACCATCCAGAGCGTTCTGGACCATGTCGCGCCGCCCGGTCTGGAGCGCGGTCGCAACGAAGTGGCCGACCAGCGGCGTCACCTGGGAGGCGTGATCGTTCAGGTCGTGCCGGACGGCATCCATGCCCTGCCGATAGCTCATCCACGCCATCGGCCCGGCAACGATGAGGGCGCAGAGACCGGCGATGGCCGTGGCGCGGAAGAAGACCGAGGCGGTGACCGGCACACGGTCGGCTGCGGGAAGACGGTCGTCGGGCAGGTCGGCCATCGGCGTGGTTCCTTCTGCGGCACGGGTCCGGGCCGCCGCTGCACACGACGATAGGGGCGAAGTCTTGCGACCGCTTTAACGCTGAACTGGGCGGGGATTGTGCGCGCCGCGGCCTAGTCGCGGCCGAGCGCGACGGTCTTCAGGATGGCATGGCAGGCGGTTCCGGGGGCAAGCGCCAATGCGCGGCAGGACCGCTGGGTGATGCTTGCGGTCAGCGGCGTTCCCGTGGCGGGCGGCGCGGCCGACCCGCCCAGCATCAGCCCGATGTCCGCGGAAGCCCCGCGTGTCGTCACGCTGGTGACGGTTGCTGGCAGGATGTTCAGCGCCGACAGCCCCTCGGGTCGGTGCCGCGACAGGATCACGTCGCGGGGGCGGACCAGAAACCGGACCCTTGTGCCGGGCGGACCGGTCAGGTCCGCCGACAGGAGCGTGCCGCCCGCGAACGATGCGATGGCCAGCCCGTCATCGGTCCGGCCGGTCACGGTCGCTGCGATCACGTTCTCGGCGATCCCCGTGGCTTCCGCCAGGCCACCGGCGGTGAAGACCTGTTCCACGCTGCCCCGGCCCGTGATGCGCCCGGCATCGATCAGCAGAACCCGGTCGGCCAGCCGCGCGACCTCGGGCAGGGAATGGCTGACATAGATCACGGGGATGTCGCCGGTTGCGGCCAGGGCCTCGATCATCGGCAGGATTTCCGCCCGCCGCGCGGCGTCCAGCGCCGACAGCGGCTCGTCCATCAGGATCAGGCGCGGGCCGGACAGCAGCGCACGGGCCAGCGCCACGCGCTGCGCCTCGCCGCCCGAGAGGTCCTGCGTGCGCCGCGCCATCAGCGGGGCAAGCGCCAGCTGGTCAGAGACCCGCGCGATCTGGTTCGTGCTGCCGGACCGCCGCGCCGCATAGCCGAGGTTTCCCGCGACCGTCAGATGCGCGAACAGCCGCGCGTCCTGGAACACGGTCGCCACGCGCCGCCGGTGCGGGGGCACGAAGCGCGCGTCGTCCTGCCAGACGTCATCGCCGAAGGCGATGCGCCCCGGCAGCCGGTCGAACCCGGCGATGGCGCGCAGCAGCGTGCTTTTGCCGGCACCGCTGGGGCCGAAGATGGCGGTGACGCCGGTCAGGGGCAGGCGTTCGGACAGGGTCAGCCGGAACGCGCCGCGTTCGCCCGCCAGATCGAGTGCCAGAACCGTCACGCGCGCGCCCCGTCGGCGCGCGTCCGGTTGACGATGTAGAGCCCCGTCAGGACAAGGAACGAGAATGCGAGAAGGATGCCCGACAGGACATGCGCCGCCGCATAGTCGATCCGTTCGACATGCTCGTAGATCGCGATGGAGATGAGCTTGGTCTGGCCCGGGATGTTCCCGCCCACCATCAGCACCACGCC
The DNA here is from genome assembly GCA_963738635.1 of uncultured Alphaproteobacteria bacterium. GTDB lineage: Bacteria > Pseudomonadota > Alphaproteobacteria > Rhodobacterales > Rhodobacteraceae > JAOADN01. Next base: position 452,101 of record CAVTXE010000013.1, read on the forward strand.
GAATTCGCCGATGGTATGGGCGAAGGTCAGCACGGCGGCGGTCAGGTAGCCGCGCGAGGCGAGGGGCAGGGCGACCGTCAGAAAGGCATTCAGCGGCGACGCGCCACAGCTGGCCGCCGCCTCCATCGGACCGCGCCCGACAGTGGTGAAGGCGGCTTGCAGGGGCTGGACGGTGAAGGGCAGGGAGTAGAGGACCGAGGCGACGACGAGGCCTGCGAACGAGAAGGTCAGCGTCTGGCCCGTCACCGACAGCCAGAACTGGCCCAGCGGGGCCGTGGGGTTGAGCAGCAGGAGCAGGTAGAACCCCAGCACGGTCGGCGGCAGGACCAGGGGCAGGGCGGTCAGCGCCTCGATGACAGGGCGGAGGCGCGAGCGGGTGCGGGCCAGCCACCAGGCCAGCGGCGTGCCGAGGATCAGCAGGATCGCGGTGACGACGGCCGCGAGCTTCAGCGTCAGAAGAAGGGGGGACAGGTCCGGGATCATGGCACCGGCTTACGCGACCCACGCCGGGCCGTTCAAGCGCCTACGATCCCGGCGCATAGCCGAACCCGGCCATCGCCGCCTTGCCTGCATCTGAGGCGAGGTAGGCAAGGAACCCCTGCGCCGCCGTATTCCCGGCCCCGTGCGTCAGCAGGATCGCGCCTTGGGTCAGGGGGGCGTGCATATCCGCTGGAACCGTCCAGGACGCGCCCGGCTCTGCCAGCCCGGTCAGCCCCGAGGCCGCGACAAAGCCGACCTCGGCCGCGCCCGAGGCGCCATCGTCTGCGCCTGCCCGATGTTCTCGCCCATGACGATCTTGTCTTTCAGCGTCTCGGTCAGGCCCAGCTTTTCAATGGTCTGCGCCGCTGCCTTTCCATAGGGTGCCAGGTCCGGGTTCGCGATGGCGACATGGGTGGCCGCCGTCAGCGCGGCCTTCGGGTCGCTCAGGTCGATGGTCGTTGTCCGCCGACCACAGCACCAGCGTTCCCGTCGCATAGGGGAAGGCGGTGCCCGCGACGCCCGTTCCGTCCGCCTCCAGCCTGGCGGGGGTCGTCGTGTCCGCCGACAGGAACGCATCGAACGGCGCGCCCGCGCTGATCTGGGCGTAGAGCTTGCCCGTGGCCCCTGCGGTGACCGTGACGGTGTCGCCGCTCGCCGCGCCGTAATCGGCGGCAAGGGCTTCGGCGGCCCCGGCGAAGTTGGTGGCGACGGCGATGAGGGCGGTTTCGGCGTGGAGCGGGGCGGGCGCGAGAAGGAGGACGGCGAGGCACGCGGCGAGGGGCAGGCGCATCGGGGCACTCCGTTATGTCCGGGTGGAGATAACGATACGGGGCGCAGGACGGCAAGCGTTATTTCCGGACGGGGAGAACGGGGCGGGAAGCGGGCGGGTGGGCAGGTTGCGGCGGGAAGTGGTTGACAGTGGAGTCAAGCGCCTTTAGGCGCCCGGTTAATCACCGGGACCGGGGCGTCCGGGGGGGCCAGCAGCCTGCCAGCAAGCGTATCGCATCGTGCCATACGTTCGGGTGGCGGGGAAATGGTTAACGGGTCAAACGGCGCGAGGATGTATACAAGTCTGGAAAACTGACAGCATCTCCGATAGCCTTGCTGCGCCCGCAGCCGAGAGGTGCGAAGCTTGAGTACTCGATGCGCCTTGTCCTTCTTGCCTTGTTTGCTTTAGCCCCATTGCCCGCAGCAGCCGACTTGGTTGTGGCGACCTACACCGGCAAGGTCGCCATTAATCGCTTCGGCGATCCTTACATCGACCAAACTGGAATCTTGCATCGAACCCGGCGGATCGCTGAGCCATCGGCCGTTCACCATGACCTTCTGCTTCGACACGTCGCTTGGACGGCGGTCCACCGTTCCAGGAAAATCGGACCAACTGTTCGGTGGGGAGTTTTACGGCGTGCCGACGCCGCTCTTGGTGTCGGAACTGACCATCAACGAACGCAGTCGATCGCTAAAAGGGGTGAAGCTGGCCTCTGCTAACCTCGCGTCGGAAATCAAGCCCGGGACCGGAAGTTATGTCGCCCTTCACGTCAAGGACCTCGTCGACAACTCGTCCGGTGAGGACGAGGAAAGCGTCGGAATGACGATCTACGGCAAGTCGGTTGTCGCCCCGTTGTCGCTTAGTGAGAGCTTCACCTTGACCGGCCTGTCGGAGATCGACGGGGACCCGAATGTAGAGGCGGCTTTCGGCGTCGTTCATCTTTACGACTGTTCGAACGAAGGCACCTGCACACTGACTTTTCTTTGGCTCAAGCCCGAGACGCTGACCGTCGAGGTGGATCGTCTCGCTGGCCCCAATGCACCCGAAGGCTGCGTGCCGCTGATCGCGATGGGCCGGAATGGAGGCAGAGTGATGGGCTAGCGAGTCGTGTAAAGTGCTGACACGAGCCCGTAGGGTGCGTGTTCACACGCACCGCCTTCGCTCCGCCAAAGGTTAATTCCAAGTAAACACGGCCTATATTATTATTTAAATACAACACATTACCAAAATGTCCACATGTGGACACGCCCCCTCACTCGCTCCCCCCACAGCCCCGCCACCGCCGCCAGCTCCTCCGCCAGCGCCGCATTCCCCTTGCGCTCCATCGCCCGGTAAAGCTCCAGCACCCGAAGGCCCGTCGGTGTCACCGCCGCCCCGCCGCCCTCGGCCCCGCCCCGGACCGACGTCACCAGCGGTTCCGCGAACATCTGGTTCAGCACCTCGACGAGGCCCCAGGCGCGCTTGTAGCTCATGCCCATCGCCCGCCCTGCGGCCGCGATCGACCCGGTGTCGCGGATGCCCTCCAGGATCGCGGCCTTGCCGGGGCCGAGCCAGTCGCCGCCGCGTGTGATGACGCGGATCTGGAGGCCGGGGGGGGAGGTGGTCTTGCCCATGGGCGCGACTGTCGGCAGGCGCGGGGCACTTGGCAACCCCTTCCGTGACGGGCGGAAACCGGGCAGGGTGCGGGCAAACGCGGGGGCAGAGATGAAGACCTTCTTCAGCGAGGATCACCGTTATCACTTCCCGCAGGGGGAACTGTCGGGGGGCGAACTGGTCACGCCCTATGAGCGGCCGTCCCGTGTCGAATATGTCCTGCGCCGCCTGCGTGAACGCGGATTGACCGACATCTCCGATCCTGGACCGGTGGACATGGGGCCGGTGCGCGGGCTGATGGATGCGGACTACCTCGGCTTTCTCGAAACCGCCTGGGACGCGTGGAAAGCCGCCGGGCTGGCGGGCGAGATCATCGCGGCGAACGTGCCGACGCGGCGGATGCATCAGGACCGCATTCCGCGCAATATCGAGGGCAGGGTCGGGTACTATTGCCACGCGTCCGAAACGGCGATCACCGCCGGAACCTGGCGCGCGGCCCTGTCCTCGATGGCCTCCGCCCAGGCGGCGCAGCGGCATGTGGCGGGCGGGCGCGCGGGCGGCCTTCGCGCTCTGCCGTCCGCCGGGGCATCACGCGACCACGGATCAGTACGGCGGCTACTGCTTTCTGAACAACGCGGCCGTCGCGGCCCAGATGTTCCGCGATGACGGCGCGCGGGTGGCGGTGCTGGACATCGACTTCCACCACGGCAACGGCACGCAGGACATCTTCTGGCGCCGCGGTGACGTGTTCTTCGCGTCCCTGCACGGCGCGCCCGAGGATGCCTATCCCTATTACACGGGCTATGCCGACGAGGCGGGCGAGGGGGCGGGCGAGGGGACGACCCTGAACCTGCCGATGCTGCCGGGAACGGGCTATGGGACCTGGGGCGCGGCACTGGACCATGCGGTGAAGCGGATCGGCGAGTGGGGAGCGGATGCGCTGGTCGTGTCGCTGGGGGTGGATGCCTATAAGGACGATCCGATCAGCTTCTTCAAGCTGGATTCGCCGGACTTCACGGATGCCGGACGGCGGATCGGGCAGGATGGGCCTGCCGACCGTGTTCTGCTTCGAGGGCGGCTATGCGATCGAGGCGGTGGGGGTGAACACGGTCAATGTGCTGGAGGGGTTTCTGGGTGGGTGAGGTAAGGCGGCTCCATTCGACGATCCCATATGCCCCCTCGTCCCGGCGCAGGCCGGGACCCCGCCGCGTTGAGCGCCGTCACCGGGGCCCCGGCCTGCGCCGGGGCGAGCGCTATGATAGGCCGCCGCACCTCCGGCCAGTCCGTCGCCCGGTGATAGGCCTGTCCCAGCCGCAGCACCGCGCGGTCGTCGCCCGTCTTTCCGAACACCTGCATCCCCATCGGCAGCCCCGCATCCCCGAAGCCCGCCGGCACCGACAGGCAGGGCACGCCCGCCAGCGACACCGGGATCACGACCTCCATCCAGCGGTGATAGGTGTCCATCGCGCGGCCATTGATCGCCTCCGGCCAACGCCAGTCCGCCGGGAAAGGCCAGACCTGCGCGGAGGGCAGGGCGAGGGCGTCGTAGCGGGAAAACAGCCGCGCGAGGGTGGCATACCAGTCCGACCGGATCACGCTTGCCTCATACACGTGTGCGGCGGTCAGGGTCAGGCCCCGCTCGATTTCCCAGATCATCTCGGGCTTCAGAAGCGCCCGCTTGACCGGGTCTTCATACAGCGCCTGTTTCCTCCCTGCGTTCAGCATCGCGCGCAGCGTGGTCCATGACTGCCAAAGCCGTTCCGCCGGGAAGGGCGGGGGCACCGGCTCGACCACGCAGCCCGCCGCTTCGAACACCTTCAGCGCGCCCTCGCACTGCGCCAGTATCCCCGGCTCGCAGCCATAGGCCCCGCCCCAGTCGCCGAGCCAGCCGATGCGCGTGCCCCGGACCGGCGCGTCCAGCCACCCGGCATAGGGTTCCGCCCCGCGCCCGAACGGCACCAGCGGGTTCGCCCCCGCCAGCACCTCCAGCAGCCGCGCGACATCTTCGGGGCTGCGGCCCATCGGGCCGTCGGTTGTCAGCGTCGCCAGAAACGTGTCGCCATCCGCGTCCGGCGGCACCAGCCCCCAGGTCGGCCGGTACCCGTAGACGTTGCAGAACGCCGCCGGGTTGCGCAGGGACCCCATCGCGTCGGACCCGTCCGCCACCGGCACCAGCCGTGCGGCCAGCGCCGCCGCCGCGCCGCCGGACGATCCCCCGGCCGTCCGTGCCAGGTCATAGGGGTTGCGCGTGGCACCATGCACCGGGTTGAAGGAATGCGACCCCAGCCCGAATTCCGGCACGTTCGTCTTGCCGATGAAGATCGCGCCCGCTGCCCGCATCCGCGCCGCGACCAGATCGTCGGCATCGGGGACGACATCCGCGTGGATCGGCGAGCCCCAGGTGGTCCGCAGGCCCTTCGTCGCCACCACGTCCTTCACCGCGACGGGCATCCCGTGCAGCCAGCCCCGGCGCGGGGTCGCATCCGCCTTGCGTGCTTCGGCCATCAGGTCGTCGCGCGGGCGGAGGGAGACGATGGCGTTGATCGCCGGATTGACCGTCTCGATCCGGTCAAGGAAGGCGGCCATGACCTCGGCCGACGACACTTTGCCCGTCGCCATTTGCGCCGAGAGCGCCGTCGCCGAAAGGTCTGTCAGGTCCATCGCAGGGTTTCCAATGAGATCAAATATCCTCGGGGGGTGCGGGGGGCAGATGGCCCCCCGCATGAGGCAAGGTCGCGGGCGGGCGGCGATGCATCCAGGGACGCGCCCGCTCCAGTTCGGCACAGAGCGCGATCAACTCCTCGTCCATGCCGTAGGGCGCGGCGAGCTGGATGCCGATGGGCAGGCCCGCGCCGTTCCAGAACAGCGGGACGGATGCTGCGGGTTGGCCGGAGGCGTTGAAGACGGCGCAGAAGGGGGAATAGTCGAAGACCATGCCGGGGCCGGTGCGGAAGTGGACGAAATCGTCGGTGGTATGGGCGAAACGTCCGATCAGGGCGGGCGGTTCGGCCATCGTGGCGGACAGGATGATGTCGAAACGGCCGAAGGCGGCGGCCATCTGCCGCCCGAAGGCGTGGATCTGGCCCACCGCCTCCAGATAGTCGGCGCCTGACAGCGTGTCGGCATAGCGCATCGCCCCTATGGCGACGGGCTCCAGCAGCCCCTCGGGGTCGCGGCCTTTCAGCGCGCCGCGCACCGAGAGGGCGGTGCCGCAGGCGACGATCCTGGTCCACGCGCGCATCATGGCCTTGACGTCGGCCTTGGGAAGGGTGGGTTCGACACTGTGCCCAAGGCTTTCGAGCGAGGCGCGCGGCATCGTGGACGGCGGCGCGGCAGTCGGGATGGATCGGCGTGCCGGTGAAGGTCGTGTCGCAGAGGGCGACCCGCAGGCGGCGCGGCGGGCGGGCAATGGCGGCGAGGTGGCTGTCGGCAAGCGGCGGGGCGACATAGGGCGCGCCGGGGTCAGGTCCGGCGCAGGCATCGAGCATCGCGGCGGTGTCACGGACCGACCGGGTCAGGAAGCCGTCGATGGTCATGCCCGCCCAGCCCTCGCCCGCATAGGGACCGTCGGGCAGGCGGGCGCGGGTCGGCTTGAAGCCGAAGAGACCGCAGTTCGATGCGGGAATGCGCACCGATCCGCCGCCGTCCGACCCGTGCGCGAAGGGCACGATGCCCGCCGCGACCGCGGCACCCGCGCCGCCGGACGACCCGCCCGGCGTGCGGGACAGGTCCCAGGGGTTGCGGGTGGGTGCGCCGTAGACGGCAGCCTCGGTCGCCGGGCCGACGCCGCCCTCGGGGGCCGTCGTGCGCCCGAAGGTGACGACACCGGTCGCGCGGATACGCTCGAATATCGCGCTGTCGCGGTCATAGCGCGTGTCGGCGAACAGCCGCGATCCATTGTGGCCGGGAAAGTCCACCGCCTCGCAGCCGAGGTCCTTGAGCAGGAAGGGAACGCCCCGGAACGGGCCGTCCGGAAGGCCCGCAGCGACGCTGCGCCGGGCGACATCCTCCTGCATCAGGACGACGGCGTTCAGTGCGGGGTTCAGGGCCGCGACGCGGGCCAGCGCGCGGTCGAGGAGTTCGATGGGCGTGACGTCGCCCGCCGCGACAAGTGCTGCAAGGCCGGTGGCATCGTGGTCGTCGAGCGTGTCGGTCATCGTCAGCCCTCGGGACCAGACGCTAACGGCCGGGCCGGTGCCCCGGACGCCTGTCTGCGACATGGGGGCTGTCGGGCCTTTACCACACGGCGTTGCCTGCTAGGTCCTGTCACGCGAGGGTTGAAAAGGGGGAAGCCATGTGGCGTGCGGCTGCCATGATGCTAACGCTGATCCCCGGTCCGGCGATGGCGCAGACCGAGGTCGATCTGGAGCTGGTGCTGCTGGCGGATTCGTCGGGGTCGATCACCGAAGAGGAAATCCGGTTCCAGCGGCAGAGCTATGCGACGGCGCTGACCGACCCGGCGGTGGTGGACGCGATCACTGGGACGCTGACCGGCAGCGTGGCGATCACCTATGTCGAATGGGGCCAGTTCGACAATATCTTCGTCATCGCGCCCTGGACGGTGATCGCCGGGCCCGAGGATGCGCGGACCTTCGCGGGCATCCTGCTCGACACTCCGCGGATGGCGCGGGGGCGGAACGCCATCGGGCAGGCGCTGATCTTCGGGCGCGACCTGATCGAGGGCAACGACATCACCGCATGGCGGCGGATCATCGATCTGTCGGCGGATTCGACGGGCAATTTCAACGGCCCGACGATCGCGGAGGGCCGTGCGGCAGCGCTGGCTGCCGGGATCACGATCAACGGCCTGCCGCTGCTGTGCCGCGACTGCGCGCCGGGAACCGGTGTTCCCGGCACCGGACTGGAGGCGGAGTTCGCCGAAAAGATCATCGGCGGGCCGGGGGCGTTTGTGGTGACGGCGGATGACCCGGCGGCCTTTGCCGATGCGATCCGGCGCAAGCTGATCCTCGAGATTTCGGGCGATCATGGCGGCCCGGCCTTTGCCGCGACACCCTGACCCGGCGGGCAGCGACCCGGCGGCACCGGGCGTGGCGTCCCTTGAACCCCCCCCGCTGCACCACTAAGACAAGCGTAAGGATCACGCGGTAGACATCCGCCGAAGGCAGGACAGGCAGCAGGCCCATGAGAGACCCCAACGACATCTACATGAACACGCTGGTGCCGATGGTGGTCGAACAGACCTCGCGCGGCGAGCGGGCCTATGACATCTATTCGCGGCTGCTGAAGGAACGCATCATCTTCCTCGCCGGGCCGGTGCATGACGGCCTGTCGACGCTGATCTGCGCGCAGCTTCTGTTCCTTGAGGCGGAAAATCCGTCGAAGGAAATCGCCATGTACATCAACAGCCCCGGCGGCGTGGTGACGTCCGGCCTGTCGATCTACGACACGATGCAGTACATCCGGCCGAAGGTTTCGACGCTGGTCATCGGGCAGGCGGCGAGCATGGGGTCGCTTCTGCTGACGGCGGGCGAAAAGGGCATGCGGTTCAGCCTGCCGAACAGCCGGATCATGGTTCATCAACCGTCGGGCGGCTATCAGGGCCAGGCGACGGACATCATGATCCATGCGCAGGAAACCCAGAAACTGAAGACCCGGCTGAACGAGATCTACGAAAAGCACACCGGCCAGCCGCTGAAGAAGATCGAGGCGGCGCTGGAGCGGGACAACTTCATGTCGCCGGAAGAGGCGAAGGCATTCGGGCTGATCGACGAGATCCTCGACAGCCGCGCCAAGCTGGACGACGCGGGCAAGTGACCGGAACGGGCAGTTCTGACGCGGCGGCAGGGGTGATTTTGGCGTTGTGGGGGCAGGTCGCCTGCCCTAATCTTGTCGCAATGGGCAGGAATTATAGGTCAGGTGGGCGGTCCTTGATGCAGGCCGCAAGGGGTTGGCATGGCAAGTAACTCAGGCAGCGACAGCAAGAACACGCTTTACTGTTCGTTCTGCGGGAAAAGCCAGCACGAGGTCCGCAAGCTGATCGCAGGTCCGACGGTGTTCATCTGCGATGAATGCGTCGAGCTGTGCATGGACATCATCCGCGAGGAAACCAAGACCAGCGGCCTGAAATCGGCCGACGGCGTGCCGACGCCGCGCGACATCTGCAAGGTGCTGGACGACTATGTCATCGGGCAGGAACATGCCAAGCGCGTGCTGTCGGTGGCGGTGCACAACCATTACAAGCGCCTGAACCACGCGGCGAAATCGTCCGACATCGAACTCAGCAAGTCGAACATCCTGCTGATCGGCCCGACGGGCTGCGGCAAGACGCTGCTGGCGCAGACGCTGGCGCGCATCCTCGACGTGCCCTTCACGATGGCGGACGCGACGACGCTGACCGAAGCCGGGTATGTCGGCGAGGATGTCGAGAACATCATCCTGAAGCTGCTGCAGGCGTCGGAATACAACGTCGAGCGCGCCCAGCGCGGCATCGTCTATATCGACGAGGTCGACAAGATCACCCGCAAGTCGGACAACCCCGTCGATCACCCGTGACGTGTCGGGCGAGGGGGTGCAGCAGGCGCTTCTGAAAATCATGGAGGGCACTGTCGCATCGGTGCCGCCGCAGGGCGGGCGCAAGCATCCGCAGCAGGAATTCCTGCAGGTGGACACGACGAACATCCTGTTCATCTGCGGCGGGGCCTTTGCGGGGCTGGAAAAGATCATCGCGCAGCGCGGCAAGGGGTCGGGCATCGGCTTCGGCGCCGACGTCAAGGACCCGGAGGCGCGGGGCGTGGGCGAATTGTTCAAGGAACTGGAACCCGAAGACCTGCTGAAATTCGGTCTGATCCCGGAATTCGTCGGCCGCCTGCCGGTTCTGGCGACGCTGACGGATCTCGACGAGGCGGCGCTGGTCACGATCCTGACCGAACCGAAGAACGCGCTGGTCAAGCAGTACCAGCGGCTGTTCGACATCGAGGGCGTGAAGCTGACCTTCACCGACGACGCGCTGACGGCCATCGCGCAGCGGGCGATCAAGCGCAAGACCGGCGCGCGCGGCCTGCGGTCGATCATGGAGGACATCCTTCTGGACACGATGTTCGAACTGCCGGGGATGACGAG
>CAVTXE010000014.1:0-292968 GCA_963738635.1 uncultured Alphaproteobacteria bacterium
GGTTCAGAACTTCGGCAGGGTCACCGCAAAGAACACCAACTCGGCATCGGCCTTGATCTCCACCGGCGCATCTGTCGGCAGCAATTCGATGGCAGTCTTGTCGCCATAGGTCTTGCCGTCGACGGTGATCTTGCCCGGTGCCCATGAACAGCACCTCGATCTGGCTACGGGTGCCCGTGTTCATCGTCGCACCTGCGTCCAGCTTGATCAGGCTGATGCGGGTATTGCGCTCGGTGAAGGTGCCCAGAAGCTTGGTCGATACACCCGGCGTGCCGGTGGGCATCCAGTCGCAGGCCGAGGGCTCCATCACCACGACGTCGTCATAGCGCGCCGGAGCAAAGGTCAGCTTGGTCTTCATCGCCTCTTCGAAACAGGCGGCCGAGCCGTCCATGTTGTGTTTTTGGCCCTTGTCGTCGATCCAGGTGAAAATGCCGTCCTTGAAGGTGCCCTTCTGGTTCAGCCGGTCATTGGCCGCCTCGCGCTGTGGCGTGCTGAGGAACCCCGCCCCGCTGGCCCCGCCGAACTGGATGACCATCATTTCCAGCCCTTCCGGGCGGTCCTGCGGGCCATAATGCACGCTTTCCGGGAAATAGGCGACCGAGCCTTCGGCCATGACCTTGTGCGGCGAAACCGGATATTTGCCCTTCAGAACATAGCGGATCTGATCGAAGTTGTGGCGATGGCGCGGGGTGCCCCAGCCGCCCGACCCGGTCAGGCCCACATTGAGAAGGTAGTTGTTGGGCGACCCGTCTTCGCCGGTCAGCAGAAACTTCTGCACCAGCTTGCCTTCGCGCATCGACCCGACTTGACCCGTTTCCGATGTGTCTGCTTCCGAAATCCGCATGTGCATGCTCCTCTGCACGTCTCGGTCTGTGATGAACCCACCTAAAGCAGAAGCACCGGTCTTGAGTATCCCCCCACCGAGACCGGCTATAACCTTTCATTATTTCCCTGTGCTGCCCCAAGGTGGTGTGGCTTGATAAAGCCATCCGGGAAATTCAATGGTTCAGACATGGACGGCGCAGCCAGCAGGATGTGTCCGCAGCAAGAACATCGGATACCCCGTGGCACCTTCCCTTTTTGTCCAACCCAACCTGATGAAGACGAAGATGGAGTCTGGCGGGCTGGCCGTCGGCATGATCGTGCGCCTGATGCGCAACGTGGAAGTCGCCGCGATTGCGAAAAGCGCAGGCTTCGATTGCCTCTACATCGATCTGGAGCATTGCAGTTTCTCGCTGGAAACCGTCAGCCAGATCTGCATGACGGCCACGGCACTTGGCATCACGCCCGTCGTGCGCGTGCCGGGGCATGACACGGCCATGATCAGCCGCACGCTGGAGGCCGGCGCGCAAGGTGTGATCATCCCGCATCTTGATACCGCAGATCAGGCCCGGTCGGTGGTCGACGCCGCAAGGTTTCCCCCCACCGGCAGCCGGTCCTTGCTGGGCCCGAACCCGCACACGCTGTTCCGCGTCGGCCCCGCGGCCGAGACGATGCAGGCGATGAATGATGCTGTCCTTGTGACGGGCATGATCGAATCCGTGACCGCCGTTGAAAACGCCGATGAGATCGCGTCTGTTCCGGGGCTGGATATGCTGCTGGTCGGAACCAATGACCTCTGCAACTCGCTGGGGATACCGGGGCAGCTTGATCACCCGTCGGTGCGCGATGCCTATGCCACGGTCGCCGCCGCCTGCAAAAAGCATGGCAAGCATCTGGGCGTCGGCGGCCTGAACTCGCGCCCCGACATGGCCAAGGCGATGATCGCGATGGGCGGGCGTTACATGTCGGCGGGCAGCGACACGGGTTTCTTGATGAGCGCGGCGACGACCACCGCTGCACTTTATAAATAGTTGCCCTGACAGGGCCGTGGGAGGACAGACATGAACCAGACCAACGTGGTCAAGGCACCCCAGGATTCCGGCGTGCCGGAATGGGCGCGGGATTTCAGCGTCAGGGACCGGGTGGTTCTGATCACCGGCGCGGGGCAAGGCATCGGGCGTGAACTGGCGCGGCAGTTCGCAGCGGCGGGGGCTGTTCCTGTCGTGGCCGATCTGAACCTTGAGAACGCGCATAGCGTGGTGGCCGAGATCGAGGCCCGCGCAGGCCGGGCGATGGCCGTTCAAGGTCGATGTGGGCGATCCGGCATCCATCCAGGCGATGGTTGATGCCGTCGTGGCCGAACATGGCCGCATCGACGTGCTGATCAACAACGCGGGCATCTTTGCCTCGCTGGCCAAGCGCAAGTTCGAGCTGATCCCGCAGGAAGAATGGGACCTGGTGATGCGGGTCAACATCAACGGCGTAATGGTCTGTGCCCGCGCCGTGGCTCCCATCATGCGCAAGAACGGTTGGGGCCGGATCATCAACATCGCCTCCGATGCCGTGCCAAAGGGCGTGATGAACTATCTGCACTATGTCACATCGAAATCCGCCCTGATCGGCATGACCAATGCGATGGCGCGCGAACTGGGCGAAGATGGCATCAACGTCAACTGCATCCGCCCCGGTGCCGTGGCGACCGAGGTTGACCGCGCCGTGAACCCGACGGTTGACCTGCGCAAGACCCAGATCGCGCAGCAATGCATCAAGCGCGGGATGGAGCCGCCGGATCTGGTGTGGCGTGATGATGTTCTTGTCCTCTCCCGCATCGTCGTTCATCACGGGCCAGACAATTGCCTGCGACGGCGGCTATACACACAGCTCGTGACCGGGCCGAAGGGAAAGACCATGAAGATCGGTGTCGTTGGCCTTGGGTCGATGGGATATGGAATTGCGGCGTCGCTTCTGCGGGCGGGACATGCGGTTTGCGGGGCGGATATGAACGCCGCCGCCGTCGCGCGGCTGCAGGCGGCGGGCGGCATGGCGGACGGCATCGCCAAGGCCGCGCCAGGCCTTGATGCGCTGGCTGTGGTGGTGCTGAACGCAGCGCAGGTGGAGGCGGTTCTGTTCGGGCCGGATGGGCTGGCCCCTGCCCTGCCACGCGGTGCCGTGGTGATCTGCTGCGTGACCGTTGCCCCCGACTTCGCCCGCGCGATGGCCGCGCGCTGTGAAGCGTTGGGCCTGCTGTATCTTGATGCGCCGATTTCGGGCGGGTCGGTCAAGGCGGCGAATGGCAAGCTCGCGATCATGGCGTCTGGCACGCCTGCGGCCTTCGCCGCCGCCCGGCCGATGCTGGACGCCTGCGCCGAAAAGGTGTTCGAACTTGGCGACAGTGCCGGGGCTGGATCGGCAATGAAGGCCGTGAACCAGATGCTGGCAGGCGTCCACATTGCCGCAATGGCCGAGGCCGTGACCTTTGGCATGACCCAAGGCATCGCGCCCGAGACGTTCCTGGCCGTGATCCCCGATTGCGCCGGCACCAGCTGGATGCTGGAAAACCGCGCGCCGCATATCGTGGCGGGCGACTACACGCCCCATTCGGCGGTGGATATCTGGCCCAAGGATCTGGGAATCGTGCTGGACGCCGCCCGCGCGGCCAAGTTCGCGGCCCCCCTGACCGCCGCCGCCCTGCAACAGTTCATCGCCGCATCGGGTTCTGGTCTGGGCCGTGAAGACGATGCCGCCGTGGCCAAGGTTTACGCCCGCAACGCTGGCCTGACCCTGCCGGGCGACGCGTGAATGACCACGTTCTTTGGCGCCATCGCAGATGATTTCACCGGCGCGACCGACCTTGCGGGCCTGCTCGCGCGGTCGGGGGTGCCGGTGTCCCTGCGGATCGGCGTGCCGACAGACGCGCCCTCCAACACCGCTCCGCTGGAAATCATCGCCCTGAAATCGCGCACCGCCCCGGTCGCCGATGCCGTGGCCGAAACCCGCGCCGCTTTGGCGTGGCTGCGGGCGGCAGGCGCGCAGCGGTTCTTCTGGAAATACTGCTCCACCTTCGACTGCACGCCCGCAGGGCAACATCGGCCCGGTGGCCGAGGCGCTGATGGCCGATCTGAACACCGATCAGACCATCTATTGCCCCGCCTTCCCGGAAAACGGGCGCAGCATCTTCATGGGCAACCTCTTCGTCGGCGAACAGCCCCTGGCCGAAAGCCCGATGAAGGACCACCCGCTGACGCCGATGCGCGACAGCAACCTGATGCGCCTGCTGGCCCCGCAGGTCAGCCGCCCCGTCGGTCTGGCCAACCGCCTGACCGTGGCCAAGGGGGCCTTGCGCGAACGGCTGGACGCGCTGGCCGCGCAAGGCGTGGCGCATGTGGTCGTGGATGCCGTCAGCAATGACGACCTGTACCTGATCGCCGACGCCTGCCAGTCGATGCCCCTGCTGACCGGCGGCAGCGCGGTGGCGATGCCCTTGCCGGTGCTGTGGCAAAAGCAGGGCCTGCTTCCCACCGCCAAAGCCGCCCCGTTCCGCGCACCCGACGGCCCGGCCATCGTGCTGTCGGGCAGTTGTTCGGCCATGACCAACGCGCCAGGTCGCGGCCTATCTGGCCGAGGGGCACCCGGCCTATCAGTTGAACCCGCTGGACCTTGCCGCCAACGGGCCTGACGCAGCACTGGCATGGCTTGCCGCCCAACCGCCGACAGGCCGCGCCGTTGCTCTATGCCACCGCCGCCCCCGACGCGGTCAAGGCCGCGCAGGCGCAGCTGGGCACCGAACGCGCCGGGCAACTGGTGGAACATGCGCTGGCCGCATGCGCGGTGGCGGCGCGAAATCGCGGGCGCGCGGCGGTTTGTGGTGGCGGGGGGCGAAACCTCGGGCGCTGTGGCGCAGGCGCTTGGCATCACCCGGCTTGATATCGGCCCGGAAATTGCCCCCGGCGTGCCGTGGTGCATGGCCAACAGCGATGGGCAAGCGGTGGCCATCACCCTGAAATCCGGTAACTTCGGCGCAGAGCGGTTTTTCGCCCAAGCCCTGGGGATGCTGACACCATGACCGCCGAAACCGCCCTGCGCGAACAGATCTGCCTGCTGGCCAAGTCGATGTTTGACCGGGGGCTGACCTCTGGCTCTACCGGCAATATCTCGGCGCGCACGCCCGATGGTGGGCTGCTGGTATCGCCCACTGGCACCAGCTTTGGCCGTCTGGACCCCGCGCGGCTTGCCCGGTTTGACGCCAGCGGTCACCACATCAGCGGCGACAAACCGACCAAGGAAATGCCCCTGCACGCCGCCTTCTATGACACGCGGACCTGTGGGGCGGTGGTGCATCTGCACTGCTGCCACGCGGTCGCCCTGTCCACCCTGCCCGATGCCGACGCGGACAACTTCCTGCCCCCGATCACGCCCTATGCGATCATGCAACTGGGCCGGGTCAAGCTGCTGCCCTACTTCCGTCCCGGCGATCCCGCCATGGGCGCGGCGGTGCGCGGCCTTGCGGGCAAGCGCAGCGCCGTGATGCTGGCCAACCACGGCCCCGTCGTGGCGGGCAGAGACATCGAGGCCGCCTGCAACGCCATCGAAGAGCTGGAGGCGACTGCCCGCCTTGCCCTGCTGACGCGCGGCATGGCGCCCGCGGCTGCTGAACGATGCGCAAATCAGCGACCTGGTGACAACCTTCAACGTGGACTGGGACGCATGAAGTTTTCCGCCAACCTTGGCTTTCTCTGGGCTGACCGCCCCCTGCCCGATGCCATCCGTGCCGCCAAGGCGGCAGGCTTCGATGCCGTCGAATGCCATTGGCCCTATGACACGCCCGCCGCCGAGACCTTGGCCGCGCTGCAGGAAACCGGGCTGACCATGCTGGGCCTGAACACCAGTCGCGGCAATACCGCCATTGGCGAAAACGGTCTGTCTGCCCTGCCGGGACGCGAGGCCGAGGCTCGCGTCGCTATCGACGAAGCGCTGGCCTATGCCCGAGCCACCGGCACCCGTGCCGTGCATGTCATGGCTGGCAACTCCAGCGGCCCTCGCGCCCGGGCGGCCTTTGTGGCAAACCTGACCTATGCCTGTACGCAGTCCGCCCCGGACGGCATCACCATCCTGATCGAACCCCTGAACCCCTACAACGCGCCCGGCTACTTCCTGAACAGCACCGGCCTTGCTGCCGACATCATCCGCGAGGTGGGCCAGCCCAACCTTCGCCTGATGTTCGATTGCTATCATATCCAGATCATCGAAGGCGACGTGACCCGGCGGCTGGAAGCTTTGCTGCCGCTGATCGGCCATATCCAGATCGCCTCGGTCCCGGATCGCGGCATGCCCGATCATGGCGAACTGGACTATGGCTTTGTGCTGCCCCGGATCGCGGAACTTGGCTGGACCCAACCCGATCGGCGCCGAATACCTGCCCGGCGGCGCGACCCCCGATATGGGCTGGCTGGCCCGCTACCGATAATCTGCAAAGGAACCGAATGATGACCAACAAACCCGTAATCGGCTTTATCGGCCTTGGCTTCATGGGCCATGGCATGGCGGCCAACCTGCGCAAGGGCGGCTATGATTTGTGGGTGCGGGGCCGGTCCAATCGGGTGCCGGTCGAAAGCCTGCTGGCCATGGGCGCGCAAGAGGCCGCCAGCCCCAAGGACATGGCCGAAAAATGTGACATCATCCACATCTGCCTGTCGAACTCGCCGCAGATCGAGGCAGCGTTCCGCGCGCCCGACGGCATCCTTGCCGGTGCTCGCCCCGGCCTGATCGTCATCGAGACCTCAACCGCCGATCCGGCCTCCACCCAGGCGCTGGCCGCCGAGTTAGCCGCAAAGGGTGGGCATTTCGTGGACGCGCCCCTGGGAGGCACCCCGGTTCAGGCCGAGGTCGGGCAACTCAGCGCCATGGTCGGCTGTGACGATGCGGTGTTTGCCCGCGTGCAACCCGTCATCGCAACTTGGGCGGCCAAGATCACCCATATCGGCCCCGTCGGCAGCGGCCACAAGATGAAGCTGTTGATGAACTTCATCGGCCTGTCCTACGCAGCACTTTACTCCGAAGCGCTGACCCTTGGGGCGAAGAGCGGCATCAGCCCGCAAACCTTCCGCGAAGTGATCGGACCCAGTCGTATGGGCAACGGGTTCTTTGAAACGTTCATGGGTTATGCCGTGGACCGCAATCGCGACTCGCACAAGTTTTCCATCGCCAATGCGGCCAAGGACATGCGCTATCTCAACGCCATGGCCGCGGATGCGAATGTGATGAACATCATGGCGGGTGCCGCCAAGCATTATTACACCCATGCCGAGGCTTTGGGTCACGCCGAGGATTACGTGCCGATGCTGAGCGACCATGTCGCCGCGCTGAATGGCGTGGATATGGCCGAAGCCGTCCGAAAAGGCAGCTGACGGTCGGCAGAAGGTCGTCATGCATCAGACCTGATTGCACCGCTTGTTTGCGGCGCAATCACTGTTGGCTTCTTCAACCCGTGATCTGTGCGGCGAGCGGCAGACCGCGCAGGTGCTGCCCCGTTAGGGCCGCAAGGGCATCGGCGTTGGAGGGGGCCAAACCATGCGGCGATGGTCGCGGTCTATACCGTGTTCTACAACTTCTGCCGCGTCCACAAAAAGCTCCGCGTGACCCCCGCAATGCAGGCCGGGCTGACCGATCACACATGGGACATGGAAGACGTTGTCGGGCATATGGACTTCCTTGCGCCCAAGCCCGCACGGCCAGCGACTTACAAGAAGCGGATTTCAGAGTGATGCACTGCCATGGCACCCACGATGGCTGGGGCGCATTTGGGCGCAGCGGGGCCTAGGTTTATGTCTGGGGGTTCAGCCGCCACGGTGGCTTTCCGCTCTTCATCGGCTCCGTCACTTACCATGGTGGCCGACGTGCCAATGCACACTTCTGGAGCGCCAGCAGCGCACCGATCACGCAGTCTCTGCACCATAAGGGCCACGTCAGCACCCTGTCTGCCGCGATAAGTGTGCAGTTTATCCTAGACAATGAACTCTATGCCCCCTGCCATTACTAAGCAGTTACAGCATCATGAAGCTGGTCAGCAAGGCATCCGGCAGATTGGCCGCCACAGCCTGCCGGCTGTCTTCGTCCTCCTGTCCGGTGTAACGCTTCACCACTGCGCGCAGTCTGCAGTGCGGATCTCAAGCCCAACCCTATCTTCGACGCAGATATGGACAATCGCAAAGGCAGCTGGCCAAAACTCCGGGCCAGGGTCGGCCGGATTTCCGCCCGACCTACCTGTTTCGCATCCGATCAAGCATGCCGTCGAAAAACGCAATCTTCTCTTCATCAGAGAATCTCAGAGGGTCCAAACGAGCATTCGCGCCGATATGCTCCAGAACTTCGAAACGCTTCTCATCTGACAGCTTTCCATAGTGCCGATCCGTGGTCTGCTCATTATCGTGGCCCATGTTCTCCGACCAGGCCTTGCGCTCAAGATGGGTCAGAGGGCGTACGTCGCGCTCAGCGGCGATGCAGTGCTTTGCAGAATGCGGTGTGAACTTGACGGCCTGCTCGCGGCAGGCAATGGCGAATGCTTCTGTTACAGCGTGCGTCGTTGACATGACTGGAACCGGTTTTTGATTTGTACCGTGTGTGACTGGTCTATGCTTGAGCCAACCGATGTCCGGGAATAGCGCGTCCTAACTCGTAAACCCCAAGTCCTTCAGCGCGTGAAGCCATTCGGTGACCGAAGTCACAAAGCACGGGGGGATCGGGAACCACAAGATAGGAATGCTCTTGCCCCCTTTGGCCCGGACAATGCCGCCATCCTGCAGGATCAGACGACGATCTACATCCACGTGTTTGACCCTAAGAGAAATCAATGTGTCTGCCCGGAGTGCGCCCAAGAAGGCGAGCGCAAAGATCGCGCGTGCGCGCTGATCGACCAAGGACCGCGATGTCATGTTGGACAACAAACGCTTCGCCTCTTCGACGGATGGGTAGTCCTTCTGTTGCACCTGCGCAGCCGACGCCAGGACCGCCTTGGGCAGTTTGAGATACCCCTGCATATCTTGTGGCAAACTTTTGAAACCGTTCTGCTTCAACAGCCAGCTAAAGAACGCCGACAAATGTGAAACAATATGCTTGATCGAAGAAGACGACAAACCGTCCGAAGCACCTGATTTCGCGCGCCGCTTGAGATCATCCCGAACTTTGGCGACATCGTCACGCGTCAGCTTGCTAAAGGGCTTTCCGGCCAAGAGATCCTCGCAGTATCGAATTGCCGACAGGTGCCGATCTACGGTCTTGACGTTATACTGTCCTGCGTAGGTTAGCCAATCGTAGATGATCCGGTCATTGTGCGTGTGCAGGCCCTCCAACCCGAGTGCGCCGGTAATCCCAATACCACCGGGCACCGATCTGTCGTCTTCGTGTAGGCAGTGCCTGCTGGTATTGGGATTGCGACAATCTTCAACAATGCCTCGGTCCGCATCATTTGAGATCTTTCTTACCTGCGCGAAGCATACTGGACACTGGGCGGCATACATGTGCTTCTCATGAACGGACCAAGTGTCGCTCACTGTCTCGATGTCCGGAAAAACTAAGGCCTTGCATGTGAAGCACTTGAATTCACCAGACCGCAGGCAATTCGTGGTTCGCCCGAGCCTAAGCTTGTGAAAGTGCTGAACTGCGGCACCTTGAAACAAATTTGGTTTTCGACTGTCCGATGGCGGTAAGCCCTCCCTCACCCAGTTGGACACAGTGTTGGCATTGACCGAGTAGAGGTTCATCAACCCCTCGACAGAATACACCCAAAATTTCTTGGGAAAGACGTTCTTGTAGGACCGGCTCACAGGGCGGCCCCCGTTAGCTTAGTCCTAAACCCCGTCGTCTGATCGGGCCCTTTCGGGCTTTCAAAGTTTGCCAAACCGCTCGAGTTTCCCGAACACTTGGCCCGCCGCTGCCTTCACTGGCTTTGGAGACTTACGTTTTCCCTGAAACCGTGGCGCCGATTGCTGCCCCCGGGTCGCAACCGCACCGACAACCCCTCAAGTACTTTTCCCTGGACTGCGTGCCTTCTAGCCAGGGTCGTTGCACATTCGGCGCCATGAGCGCGCTGCTGAAAGGCACCTGATCCGCGGCTGCCGGCGCGCCAATAGCCGCCTTGATGCCAGCGCAGGACGTCTGGACCAGACCAAGCGGGCGCATTATTCTGCGCCATTCGCCTTGGGGTCAACGCGATTGGCCTCTGCCCAGATGTTCAGGTCAGCGCCCCGATAGACGATCTTTCGGCCCAAACGATAATATGCCGGGCCTACTTGCTTTGTGACGCCACTGGGCAAGTTTTTCGCGATCGCCGATGATTTCGAGTTCGGGGTCATCCAAAACGTAGCTGCGATTGTTTTCAAACAGACTGGGCAAGGTTCGCACTCCTTTCGTTGCTTTGAGTTGCAACGAATGAATGCGCGCTAAGTTACGGCAAAGGGCAGTCCCCGATCTAGAAATCGGGGACCCCAAGTCCTTGATAAATAACTAAACATTATTTGAGAGTCCTCCGAGACGTACGGCGTGCTCGTTCCCTTTGGGCAGAACTGGCTCAGGCTTCGCCGGTAGTTTTCGGCCATATGTAGCACATTCTGTTCGGAGTTCGGATGCTCATCGCAGTAGTCAATAGCCATGCCCAGGTGGACGATGCCACGATACGTTTTCCAGGTAGCCCTCAGTATATCCAAGTCCTTAGCCCCGCTGATTTTATATTCTTGGGCTTGGTCGCTTACCTGTTTAAGTATCCCCTCGTTCGTTTGCACACCCTCAAACTTCTTGTCTTGAATCGAGAGCCAAATTAGCTTTCCGATATGTTCGGCGACATTGAGCTTTCGTTCATTGCGCTCTTCGTACCGCCGGGCGGTTAGGGAAAATTCATAACTGGCCTCGTGACGCTCACTCGAAGTTTTCGCAATCCACTGCACAAATTCTGCGTTCTGGGGATCAGACATCCAGCCACTCCCAAAATGGTTGCTGAGGGTTTCGAGCCGAAGCGCAACCACCTCTTGCTTTGCGTTTGCTATGGCATTTACCCTCAGCTCCATCGTCGTTTCACTCAAAGCGACCCGGATGAACTCGATCGACATCAACTCAGGCTCGTTGATGGACACGGTCAGCATTGATGATCACCCTCATTGCTGTTAGGCGCGACAAACTGAGACCACTGATCCATTAGGATTCGCCGCTTTTCCAAGAGGTCCGAGCGTGCATAGGCGCGCTCCACATCCGACCCGACCTTGTGCGCTAGACTCATTTCGGCAACTTCACGCGGCGCATTGGCAACCTCAGACGCCCAATCACGGAAAGTGGACCGGAATCCATGCACAGTCACGCCCTCAACCTCCATTCGGCGCAACAGCATCAGCATTGCCATGTTCGAGAGTGGCTTATGCCGCTTCTGGCCCTCAAAAACATAGTCCGACTGCATCGCGCGCAAGGGTTCAGTGATTGCTAGAATTTCATCACTCAGGGGCACCCGGTGCGCCACGTCGCCTTTCATCCGATCCGCCGGGCAGGTCCAAAGCCGCGCCTCAAGATCGATCTCGCCCCGTTTCATGCCCAACACCTCGCTAGTGCGCGACCCGGTCAGGCAGGTGAACATCAACGCCTTAGCCGCCATCCCATCGCGAGTTTTCAAGTCCGCATAGAAGGCAGGCACATCCTTCCACGGCATTGCGCTGTGGTGCTTGGGCTTGGCTCTGACCTTGGGCAGAACCTGGGCATTTTGGATCGCCGTCACTGGGTTTTCGCCCGGCCGAAAACCCTTAGACTTGGCTACATCCAGCACGATCTTGATCCGCTGCGCCAAACGTCGCGCCGTTTCGTGCTTGTCGGTCCAAATCGGCGAAAGGCACATCAGCACCTCTGGCTGGCCAATGCTGTCAACCGGCATCCGCCCAATTTTCGGAAAGGCGTAGTCCCGCAGTGTGTTGATCCATTGGGCCCCATGCTTTTGATTTTTCCATGTCGGCAAGCGGTCAATATGGACCTGCCCGGCGATTTCCTCAAAACAGGGTATCTCGCGCGTCGCGTTGAACCTCGGGTTCAACCCTGCCTTTGCCATGCGACGGTATTCCAAAGCTCGCTCGCGGGCTTGGTTGAGCGTGACGACATCGGCGCCGCCCAACCCAAAGTCGGTTCTCAGCGGCGCGCCCTTCGCATTCCGTTGGCCCTTTACAACGACCCGGACGATCCAGCGTCTTGCACCTGAGGGATCAACGACCAGATAGAGGCCTCCCCCGTCACCATGCCGCCCAGCGCCAAGGTTCTCGACCAGCTTCTTGGTCAACTTGCCAGAAAGGGCCATTGCTCATACCACACTTCCATACCACCCAAGGAAACGATACGGGCGAAATCGAAGGAAATCCAGCACTATCGAGGAATGCAGGTTTGCCCAATTAAATAAGCCAATTTGGTCACTGCAGCTGATCGAAGGAAATCAGGATAAATGGGATGTTGGCGGAGGCGGTGGGATTCGAACCCACGGAACGGTCTCCCGTTCGCTCAGTTAGCAACCGAGTGCTTTCGGCCTCTCAGCCACGCCTCCGTGGCCGGGTTTTAGCGGCGGGCAGGCAGGGCGGCAAGCAGAAAGGTCGGGCTTCAGGGCTGCCGGATTGCACCGGCCCGGTCCTGTCCAGAAGCAGGTCAGAAATCGAACAGGTCGGACAGAAAGCTGTCCCGCCGTCTGCGCGGGCGACGGTCATCGTCGTCGTCATCGTCGCGGTACCGCGGCCGGTCGTCGCGGCGGTTCATGTTCCCGTCGTCCCGGCGGTCCTGCCCGGCGCGGCTGACCGGCGGTTCCGTCAGCGCAACCGGCGGCCCTGCGTCAGCCTGCGCGCGGGCGATGATCTTGTCGAGCTCCCCCCGGTCCAGCCAGACGCCCCGGCAGGTCGGGCAGTAGTCGATCTCGACCCCGTTCCTGTCCGCCATCACCAGAACCGCCCCGTCCGCCGGACATATCATCGCGTCGCCTTTCCCATTGCCTGCTTCCGGGCCGATATGGGGACCGTTCGCGCACAGGGAAGCCCCGCGACTGCGACAGCTTGCCGCTTGCGGGCCTCGGCAGCCCGCCGTCGGGTCATCCCGCGCGAAAGGCCGCCGATCATGGCTTCACACGCCCCCGGCCGCACCCTAGACAGGGGCCATGAAGCTTCTCGACCCGAACCATGATTTCTTCCGCCCGGTCTGGCGGCGCTGGCTGACGGCGCTGTTGCCGATCGCATGGGGGGCGGTCGAATTCGCCCTCGGCAGCCCCGGCTGGGGCATCCTGTTCGTCGGCGCGGGACTCTACGCGGGATGGGTGTTCCTGAGACACGCGGGTAAGGTCTGACCCTAGACGAACCCGTCCTGCACTTCGCGCGCCAGCGCCTCGATTTCTGCATCCGCCGACCCGCGCCGCCCGGATTCCTGAACGCCCAGTCCCTGACCCAGCGTTTCGGCATAGACCGTCCGGTTGCCCAGCGTGCTGTCCGCCAGGTCGGCTGCCAGCGCGCCCGCCGCCGCCGCGACGTCGGCAGACAGCCGGGTTCCAGACCGCATCCGGTTCATCACGATCACGGCACGCCTGCCTTCCCGCCGCGCAAGATCCAGCACGCCGTCGGTCGCCCAGAGATCGACGTGGCTCGATGCCACGGGGACCAGCACGACATCGGCCTCACGCAGGGCAGGGCGCAGGTCGGCGTCGACCTTGGGCGGCGTGTCGATCAGCACGACATCGGCAGTCTTGCGCAGTTTCTCGCATTCGTAGGACACGCCCCATGCGGACGAGGTCGAGAATTCCAGACCCTCCGTCCGCCCGAGCGCACGGCGCGCCATGAACCAGCGGCCGAGGCTGCCCTGCGGATCGGTATCAAGCAGCGCGACGCTCAGGCCCTGCCGAAGGTAGGCGACGGCAAGGTTGGCGGCAATCGTCGTCTTGCCCGACCCGCCCTTCTGCTGCGCGACCGTGATGACCCTACCGGGCATGAGTCTCTCCTATGCTGCGGCGCAGCATTTCACGTTTCGGCCCCGGATGCACGGGCGATTTTGGCGGGCCGCGGCGGTGCGCTAGCAGCGCAGCGCCTGGTCCAGCCACAGCACGTCGCGCCGTATCCGCGGGCGCGACAGGATCAGGCGTCCGGACTCGACCAGTTGCAGCGGTTGCGGTTCCGCCGCCGGGTCGCGGTAAGCCGCGATTTTCAGGACCGCGAAGAAATAGTAGAGCCCCAGCACATAGATCGGCAGAAAGTCGATGAATGACCTTGTGAACATGAAATAGGCCGCCGAACCGACCCAGATCAGGGCCGGCACCATGTTGAAGATCAGGACCGCCAGCCGGAACATCGTGTAATTGTGATCCTTCGCATGCGCGGCACCCGTCGGCTGCCACTCTTTCGCGGTTCCCAGCAGCTTGTCCTTGACCGCGAACAGATGCGCCCAGCCGTAGACGATGCGCACCGATGCCGCCTCGATGCCCTGCGGCTTGCGGTGCCACAGCGGCAGGACGACGTGGATGTAAAGGAACGACGGGAACACCAGCAGATAGTTCGCGAGCCATATCTGATCGGGCAGTTTCACCAGCATGACCAGCGGGATCACCGGGGTGAAGACCGCATAGACCGCCGTGTGGATGTAGTACATGAACCCGCTGCCGAAGCACATGCGCGTCCGCAGCGGCAGACGCGTCTGCCAGAACGTCGGCGACGTGAGCAGGCTCATCGACCCCATGCACCAGCGATACTGCTGCTTGAAGAACGCCTTGAGTTCGGAGGGGCACAGGCCCTTGGCCAGCACGATCGGCACATACATCAGATGCCAGCCCTTCTGACGCAGCTGGAACCCGGTATGCACATCCTCGGAATGCTCGATCAGGGCCGTTCCGCCGATGTCGTTCAGCGCCGCGCGGCGATAGATCGCGTTGCTGCCGACGCAGATCGCGCCCTGATGCGTCTGCCGCGAGACCTGCACCGCGCGGTAGAACAGCTCCTGCACCGCGCCCGCGCCGCGTTCCAGCCAGTTCTGGCTTGAATCGAAACCGAAATACTGCGGCGACTGCACGATCCCCAGGCTCAGGTCGTGGTCGAAGTAGGGCAGCAGCTCATCCAGGAAATCGCGGCGCGGGCGGAAGTCGGCATCGAAGATCGCGATGAAGTCGCAGCCCGAGTTCTGGAACCCGTAGCGCAGGTTTCCGGCCTTCTTGAACCAGCCCTTGTTCGGGCGCGCGTGATAGAAGAACCCGAATTCCCGCGCCAGGCTGCGCACCGCCGGACTGTGCGCGTCGTCCAGGCAATGCACCATCACCAGACCCCGGTACTGCCTGCGCATCTGCGCTACGCCGGTCCAGGTGTTGCGCAGCACGTCGATGGCTTCGCCGCAGGTCGGCAGGAAGACATCGACGCTGGGATAGGTCTGCGGCCGCCACTGGCGCACCAGATAGCGGTGCATCCGCAGGTCGAAATCCCTGGTCAGGAAGTTGATCCGCAGCGAGAACAGGAAATAGACGATCGTGTAGGCCAGCAGCAGCAGGAACGGGAACAGCCACCAGCGGTCCAGGTACAGCCGGACGGCGCTGATCGTCACGCAGGTGAAGCTGAAGACCGAGAAGATGACCAGCACATGCACGTTGCGCCGGATGTAGCTGTATTTCTCGTCCTCGTCCGGTGCGTCGGGAAGCGGCGACCGCCCCGCCCGCGTCCCGATCTCGAAGAGCCGATAGTTGCCGATCAGCCGCAACACTGAATTCATCATTGTACTGTCCACACACCCGGTGCCGTCCCGTACCCGGAAGCGACGCCCCAACCAGTCTCGCTGCACTGCAGCAATAACGGTATGCCATGTTGCGGAGCACGGCGCACCGGGGAATTCGCGTTCCGCAGCACGCTTCGGTCTGGTGCGCGGCTTTATGCCAAACTAAGAGAAGCAGTGATCAAAAACTGGCCGATGCCGATGTATCTGTTCCGTCCCGTCCGCGAGTTGCGCAACACATGGGCCTGGCATACCGGGCGCGCCCGCTGGATGTTCATCCACGTCCCCAAGAACGCCGGGGTCACGCTGCGCAAGAACGACGAGCTTGCGGGCCGCCTGATCTCTGCCGATCCATATTTCCATGTATCGAAGCGCTACACGGCGTCGGTCCAGAGCACGATGCGCGCGCATGGTGAACATCACGGGTTTCAGCATGCCCGCTGGCGCGATCTCGATCCCAGCGTCACCGCGCGGCTGTCCTGCGTAGCCGTGATCCGCAATCCCTGGGCGCGCACCGTGTCGCGCTGGCAGTTCGGTCTGCGTGCCGTGCAGGCCGGGCTGATTGCCCGTGACCAGGTCGCCGGAACCTTCGGGGGGTTCCTCGAGGAACGCCATGACTACGGGCACCGCGAGTTCTACTGGCACCGTGCCATCCGGGGCTGGTATCCGCAGCGCGATCATGTGACCGACCTCTCCGGGGCGATCCGCTGCGACATCCTGCGCATGGAGCACCTGCAGGAAGAGGCGACGCGGTACTTCGGATTGTCCAAGCCGCTGCTCCGCAACAATGCTGCGCCGAAGACTGGTCCGGATTGGCAGAGTCACTACACACCAGATATGATCCGCACCGTCGCGGACTGGTATGCTGCAGATATCGAGACCTTTGGCTTCGATTTCGATACCCCCGCGACTCTGGAACATCTGGGCCGCAGGCGGGTCTGCCGGATAGCGGAGGCAAAATCGGGGCAGCGTGCCGCCCCCGGGTTCTCCCGCGCATACCCATAGACGCTCGCCCCGTCCACGAGCCCCAGCGGGTCCGCCTGCATGTAGCGTCCCGTCGTCGGATCGTGCGTTCGGCGCTGACGATGCATCCACCGGAGGATCGTCCGGGCGCGCCTCACCCTCGATCACCGCCACCGGCGTGTCGCCCATCCAGACAGAGTGCCGGATCAGCGCGCCGGTGCTCCGGACCCGCCTTCACAACGTATGCACGTGATATGCACGCGATATGCACGTGAAGTGCATGCCGTTTTTCCGGCTCTTTACTCCGCCGCCTCGGCGTAGCTTTCCACCGGCGGACAGATGCAGACCAGGTTCCGGTCGCCATAGACATTGTCCACCCGGCCCACCGGCGGCCAGTATTTATCGACCTTGAAGCTGGCGGGCGGGAAGCAGCCCTGGGCCCGGGAATAGGGCCGGTCCCAGTCGGCGACAAGGTCCTCGACGGTATGGGGGGCATGCTTCAGGGGGTTGTTTTCCTTGTCTATTCTGCCCTCCTCCACGTCCGCTTATCTCGTCCCGGATCGCCAGCATCGCGGTCACGAAGCGGTCCAGCTCGGCCTTCGTCTCGCTCTCCGTCGGCTCCACCATCAGGGTGCCTGCGACCGGCCAGCTCATCGTCGGCGCGTGGAAGCCATTGTCGATCAACCTTTTGGCGATATCGTCCACCGTGATGCCCGATTCCGCGAACGGACGGGTGTCCAGAATGCATTCATGCGCCACCCGCCCCCCCGGCCCGGCAAACAGCACGCCGTAAGCCCCCTTCAGCCGGGCGGCGATATAGTTCGCGTTCAGGATCGCGACCTTGGTCGCCTGGGTCAGGCCCGCGCCGCCCATCATCAGGCAATATGCCCATGAAATCAACAGGATAGAGGCAGACCCATAGGGTGCCGCGCTGACCGCGCCGCCGCGTTCCGTCTCCGGGTTCCCCGGCAGGAACGGGGCCAGATGCGCCTTGACGCCGATCGGCCCCATGCCCGGCCCGCCGCCGCCATGCGGAATGGCGAATGTCTTGTGCAGGTTCAGGTGGCTGACATCGCCCCCGATTTCGCCCGGTTTCGACAGACCCACCATCGCGTTCATGTTCGCGCCGTCGATATAGACCTGCCCGCCATAGCGGTGCGTGATCGTGCAGACGTCCCGCACCGTCGTCTCGAACACGCCATGCGTGGACGGATAGGTGATCATGCAGGCGGCCAGACGCTCACCCGCCTCCGCCGCCTTCTGCGCGAAATCGGCAAGGTCCACATCGCCGTTGGGCATCGATTTGATCACCACCACCCGCATCCCGGCCATCTGGGCGGATGCCGGATTCGTCCCATGCGCCGAGACGGGGATCAGGCAGACATCGCGGTGCGCCTCGCCCCGCGACCGGTGATAGGCCTGAATCGTCAGCAGCCCCGCATACTCGCCCTGCGCGCCCGAATTCGGCTGCATCGAAAATGCGTCGTATCCGGTGATGGTGCACAACTTTTCTGCAAGATCATCAATGGCTTCCTTGTACCCCAGCGCCTGATCGGCGGGCGCGAAAGGATGAAGCGTCGAGAATCCGGGCCAGGACAGCGGCATCATCTCGGCCGCCGCGTTCAGCTTCATCGTGCAGGACCCGAGCGGAATCATCGCGCGGTCCAGCGCCAGATCGCGGTCCGACAGGCGGCGCATGTAGCGCATCATCTCGGATTCCGCGCGGTTCATGTGGAACACCGGATGCGTCAGATAGGCCGTCGTCCGCACCAGCGCCTCGGGGAATCCCAGCGTGGCGCGGTGCGGCGGTGCCACGGTGATGCCGAAGGCGTGCAGCACGCGGTGCAGCACGGCCTCATCCGATGTCTCGTCCAGGCTGATCCCGACGCGGTCATTCCCGATCTTGCGGAAGTTCAGGTTTTCCTGACGCGCTGCAGCCAGGATCCCCGCCTGACCCACGCCGACCTCGACCGTGATCGTGTCGAAGAACGCCTTCGGCGCGACCCTGGCCCCTGCCGCGCGCAGCGCCTTGGCCAGCCGGACGGTGTTGAAATGCACCCGTTCGGCAATCGCCCGAAGGCCGACAGGCCCGTGAAAAACCGCGTAGAATCCAGCCATTACGGCCAGCAAGGCCTGCGCCGTGCAGACGTTCGACGTGGCCTTCTCCCGCCTTATATGCTGCTCGCGGGTCTGCAGGCTCAGCCGGTAAGCCCGACGCCCCGCCGCATCGACCGACACACCGACGATCCGCCCCGGCATCGACCGCTTGTAGTCGTCGCGGCAGGACATGAAGGCCGCGTGCGGTCCGCCGTAGCCCATCGGCACGCCGAACCGCTGCGACGACCCGACGGCGATGTCGGCCCCCATCGCGCCCGGCTCCTTCAGCATGGTCAGCGCCAGCAGATCGGTTGCCATCACTGCAACCGCACCCGCGCCGTGCAGCGCCGCAATTTCAGGCGTGAAGTCCCGCACGTGCCCATAAGTCCCGGGATACTGGAACACCGCCCCGAACAACCCCTCGACCGCCATCTCCTCGGGTGCGCCGACCACCACCTCGATGCCCAGCGGCGCCGCGCGTGTCCGGATCACTTCGATGGTCTGTGGATGGCAGCCCCGGTCAACGAAGAACCCGCGCCCCTTGGCCTTGGCCACACGCTCGGCCATCGCCATCGCCTCGGCGGCTGCCGTGCCTTCGTCCAGCAGGGATGCATTGGCGACCGGCAGCCCGGTCAGGTCGCAGACCATCGTCTGGAAGTTCAGCAATGCCTCGAGCCTGCCTTGCGCGATCTCGGGCTGATAGGGCGTATAGGCCGTGTACCAGGCCGGGTTCTCGAAGATGTTCCGCTGGATCGCGGGCGGTGTGACAGTGCCGTGATAGCCCTGGCCGATCAGCGATGTCATCACCCGGTTCTTCGCCGCGACCGCCCGCATCCGCGCCAGCAGCGCGTGTTCGGACAGCGGGGCCCAGTCGAGCCGGTCCTTCTGCCTTATGCTCTCAGGCACCGTCTGGTCGATCAGATCGTCCAGCGACGCGGCCCCGACCGCCTCCAGCATCTCGGCCATCTCGGACGGCGAAGGGCCGATATGGCGGCGGTTGGCAAAGTCGTAGGGGTCGTAGGATACGGGCGTGTAGGTCATGGAAACTCCTCAGCCGATCAGGGCGTTATACGCCGCCTCGTCCATATAGCCGTCCAGCGCGGCCAGATCGGCGACCTTCATCCTGAACATCCACGCGCGGCCCGTCGGGTCTTCGTTCACCAAGCCCGGACTGTCCGCCAGTTCGCCGTTCACCTCGACAATCTCGCCGTCCAGCGGGGCCAGGATGTCCGACGCCGCCTTGACGCTTTCGATCACCACGACCTCGTCGCCCTTACTCACCTTGCGGCCCGCTTCAGGAAGCTCGACGAACACAACGTCGCCCAGCTGCTCGCTCGCATGGGCGGTGATGCCCACCGTGACGATCCCGCCCTCGGCACGCAGCCATTCATGGTCTTCGGTGTATTTCATGGTCATCCCCTGCTGGTTCAGCGTTTGAAACGTGTCGGCTGGAACGGCATCGCGGCGACAGTCGCGGGCAGGCGGCGCCCTCGCACCTCGCCCCAGACGGTTGCGCCCGGAGGCAGGTCCGGTGGCAGATAGGCCATCGCCATCGGGGCCTCGATGCTGGGCCCGAACCCGCCCGAGGTCACGGTGCCGATGGCATTTCCGCCCGTCTCGCCCGCGAAAATCTCCGTCCCCTCGCGCATCGGCGCGCGCCCTTCGGGGCGCAGTCCCATGCGCCTGCGCGGCGGTCCCTCTGCCAGTTGCCGCAGCACACGGTCCGCCCCCGGAAACCCGCCCGCCCTGTCGCCGCCGGTGCGGCGCACCTTCTGGATCGCCCAGGTCAGGCCCGCCTCGACCGGCGAGGTGCCGGTGTCGATGTCGTGCCCATACAGGCACAACCCCGCCTCCAGCCGCAGCGAATCCCGCGCGCCGAGGCCGATGGGCGCGACGCCCTGCATCGCCAGCAGGCGCTCGGCCAAGGCCACGGCAAACCCGTCCGGCACCGAAATCTCGAAACCGTCTTCGCCCGTATAGCCCGAGCGCGAAATCCACAGCTCGACCCCCTGCCAGGCGCGGATGCCCACATCCATGAAGGCCATCTCGGTCACATCAGGCACCAGCCGCGCCAGCGCCGCCTCGGCCCCCGGCCCCTGCAGCGCGATCAGCGCGCGGTCCGTGACCATGCCCACATCGCAGTCCGGCAGCCCCGCCTTCAGATGCGCCAGATCGGCGTCCTTGCAGCCCGCGTTGACGACCACGAACAGGTGATCGCCCCGGTTCGCGATCATCAGATCGTCCAGAATCCCGCCCGCTTCGTTTGTGAAGAACCCATAGCGCTGCCGCCCCTCGGCCAACCCCAGCACATCGACCGGCACCAGCCGTTCCAGCGCCAGCGCCGCATCGGCCAGTCGTCCTGATTTCGGCACGACCAGCACCTGGCCCATATGGCTGACATCGAACAGCCCGGCGGCAGCCCGCGTGTGCAGGTGTTCCTTCATCACGCCCATCGGGTACTGAACAGGCATGTCGTAGCCCGCGAAGGGCACCATCCGCGCGCCAAGGCGCAGGTGCAGGTCATAAAGCGGCGTGCGTTGCAGGTCGGTCATGGCCCACCCTCCCATCATATCGCCGGTCGGATCAATACCGGCATCGCGCGCGGGCCGCCAATCCGGCCCGCCTCGATGCCCCCTCTGTCCTTTCGCCTGAGATCGTTATCCCGTCGGCGCCCCCGGCTTGATCGGGGGTCTCTCCAGAGTTCCGTGGTCAGGACGGTCCGTTTGCCTGAGAGTTTACCGGGGCGGTTGCTCCTTCGGCACGGGCGCAGGCCCGTTCTCCCGATCCTGACCCGCAATGCCTAGCCGAGGCGCGGGGCCAAAGGCAAGCCCCGTCCGGCTTCACACGGCCGGTGTCTTTTGAAGCAGCGGCATCAGGTCCGCCATCTCCGGTCCGCTTTCGCGTCCCGTCAGGGCAAGCCGCAGCGGGCGGAACAGGCCCTTGCCCTTGCGCCCTGTCGCGTCCTTGACGGCATTGGTCCAGACCGACCACGTCGCCCCGTCCCAGGGCCGTGCGGGCAGCATCGCCAGTGCCTGCTTCACAAACTCCCGGTCCTCGTCCGCGACCACAGGCTCCGCCCCGTCGCGGATCAGCGCCCACCAGTCCGCCAGTTCGTCCAGCTTGGTGATGTTGTGCGACGCGACGGCCCAGAAAGCTTCCGCCATGCCCTCCGGCACGCCCAGCCCCGCGATCAGCCCCCGCACTTCGGCAAAGGGCCGCTGCTGGTTCGCGTGACGGGTCAGCGGCCACAGATCGTCCTGGTCGAACCGTGTCGGTGCCGCGCCGAACTGCGACAGGTCGAACCCCGCCGCAATCTCGTCCAGCGACATCCTCACTTCGACCGGCTGCGACGACCCCAGCCGCGCCATCATCGACAGCAGCGCCTCTTTCGCCACGCCCTGCGCCCGCAGGTCGCGCAGGCTGAGTGCGCCGAGGCGTTTGGACAGCCCCTCGCCGTCCGCCCCGGTCAGCAGCGAATGATGCGCAAAGGCTGGAACCCGGCCGCCCATCGCGGCGATGATCTGGATCTGGGTCGCGGTGTTCGTCACATGGTCCGCACCGCGCACGATGTCGGAGACGCCCATGTCCATGTCATCGACCGACGACGCGAAAGTATACAGAACCTGCTTGTCCGCGCGGATCAGCACCGGGTCGGACAGCGAGGCCGCGTCGATCGAGACCGGCCCCAGGATGCCATCCGTCCATTCGATCCGGTTCTGGTCCAGCCTGAAGCGCCAGTAACCTTCGCGCCCCTCGGCGCGCAGCTTCGACTTGTCCGCGTCGCCTAAAGCCAGCCCCGCGCGGTCATAGACCGGGGGCCGGCCCATGTTCAGCAGCTTCTTGCGCTTCAGGTCCAGCTCCGTCGGCGTCTCGAAAACCTCATAGAGATGCCCGCGACGCCCGCAGCCCGTCAGCCGCCTCGGCATAGCGGTCCAGCCGGTCGGACTGCCGTTCAAGCCGGTCCCAGGTCAGGCCCAGCCATTCCAGATCTTCCTGAATCCCGTCGGCATATTCCTGTTTCGACCGCTCCCGGTCGGTATCGTCCAGCCGCAGGATGAACGTGCCGCCCGCTTTCCGCGCGATCAGCCAGGCCATCAGCGCGGTGCGCAGGTTGCCCACATGGATATAGCCGGTGGGCGAGGGGGCAAAGCGGGTCGTCGTCATGCTTCGGGCCTTTCGGAAACCCGGCCCCTCTTTCACACCGCGCCCGTTTTGTCCATATGAGGGGTCCGTAACGGAGAGCATGATGGAAGACTGGCTGGGGCGCGCCGCGCCCGACGTCGAAGCGATCGAGCGGCTGGCCCGTTCGACGGTCGCCGAGCTTCCCACGGCGTTCCGCGAGGCGGCCGAGGCTGTCGCCGTCCGGGTCGAAGATTTCGCGCCGGACGAGGTGCTGGAGGAGATGGATGTCGAGGACGCCTTCGACCTGACGGGTCTGTATGACGGCGTGCCGATGACGGAAAAGTCGGTCATGGACACCGTCGACCGCCCCGATACGATCTGGCTGTTCCGCCGTCCGATCCTGGATGAATGGGCCGAACGCGGCGATGTCAGCCTCGGCCAGCTGGTCGCGCATATCCTGATCCACGAACTGGCGCATCATTTCGGCTGGTCGGACGAGGATATCGCCAGGATCGACCGCTGGTGGGAGTGACCGTCACCCCCCTTCCTGCGGCACCGGAAAACTGCCAGTGTCCCCGAAATTCGCCAGCCTGCAGGGACATGACGTGCATAAATCCACAGCGCAGATAACACCGATCCTGACGGTCACGCTGAACCCGGCGATCGATATTTCCACCTCGACGGCGCACGTCGTCGCGGGGCCGAAGCTCCGCTGCACTGATCCCGAGACCGACCCCGGCGGCGGCGGCATCAATGTCAGCCGCGCGATCCGGATTCTGGGCGGGCATTCGACGGCGCTGGTGGCGCTGGGCGGGGCAACGGGCGAACGGCTTGCGGGCATGCTGATCCGGTCGGGCCTGACGCTGGCCGGGTTCGACGCGCCCGGCGAGACGCGCGAAAGTTTCTCGATCCTCGACGGGACAACGCATCAGCAATACCGCTTTGTCCTTCCGGGTGCGCGCTGGCCGCGGGCCGCGACCACTGCTGCCCTCGACGCCATCGAACGTGCGGCTCCGGCGGGCGGCTATGTCGTGCTGTCCGGCAGCCAGCCGCCCGGCGTCGAAGACGATTTCCCGGTGCGCCTGGGCGCGCGGCTGGCAGGCAAGGGCGCGAAATACATCCTCGATACGTCCGGCGCGCCCCTGATCCGGGTTGCCGAGGGGCGCGACGCGCATCTGGATGTCCTGCGCATGAACCATGACGAGGCGGCGGAACTGGCGGGGCACCCCCTGACCACCCGGAAGGAGAGTGCGGACTTCGCGCAGTCCTTGGTCACGGCGGGGGCAGCGCGGATCGTGATCGTCGCGCGCGGGTCCGAAGGCAACGTGCTGGCGACGGCCGAGGAACGCCTGTTCGCTTCGGCCTACGAGGTGCCGGTGAAAAGCCGCGTGGGCGCGGGCGACAGTTTCGTCGGGGCCTTCACCTATTCGCTGGCGCGCGGCGAAAGCCCGGCGCAGGCGCTGAAATGGGGCACGGCGACGGCCAGCGCGGCGGTGATGACGCCGGGGACGAAACTCTGCACGATCAAGGATGTGAAACGGCTGATGCAGGGCGAAACGGTCGGGCGGCTGTAGGGGCGCTATTCCGGGAAGACCGGCCAGCGCGTCCGAAGGTCGTCCAGGCCGCATCGGATGAGTTCGCGCAGCACCGTCTGATCGGCATCCGCCAGCCGGGTCAGATAGAGGCACCCCTTGCCCAGCTTGTGCCTGCCCAGGCGCACCAGCAGCGCCTCCATCCCCGTGAACCCGGTCTGGACGTAAATCGAGATCGCCTTGCCGCGCGGGCTGAAGCCCGTGGCGCAGGACTCGCCGGTCCGCCCGCTGTCATAGCGATAGGCGTAGCGTCCGTATCCGACGATGGACGGCCCCCACATGCGCGGCCGAAATCCTGTCACTTCTCGGAAAATCCGGTCAAGCGCCCGGCCCTCGTCCCGGCGCTGGTCGGGGGTCACGGCAGTCAGGAAATCCTCGGCACTGACGGCCGTGGCGACGGTCTTGTTCTCCGACATATCCGGGCCCTCCAGAAAGAACGGAAATAGGTCAGGCGCCTTGCCCCGCCCTAGAACCTCGCCTCGGCCACAACCGCGCGGTGGTCCGAAGGCCATGGCATCACAACCAGGTCCGTGCGCGGCCCGTCTTCGCCCACAATCGCTGCATCCGTCATCTTAAGCCCCGCCCCGCGCGCAAAGACAAAGTCGATCCGGTCCGGGTGGTCATCCGTCGCCGCCTCGTCATAGCGCGGTGTCCAGGTGAAGGCGGGCTTCGCCACCGGGTCGGAATGCACCGCGCGATACGCGTCCACAAAACCCGCATCCATGAGCGTCCGTGTCGTCGGCCAGTTCACTGCGACTGGCTTCTGCCCCGCCGCGACCGCCGCCTCGGTCCAGTCGCTCGCAGAGGGCTCGTTGAAATCCCCGGTCACGAACACCGCCGCCGCACCGTCCGCAGAAGCCAGATCGCTGGTCAGCAGCGCCAGTCCCGCCGCCCGCGTCCGCCGCGCCCAGTCCTCGGCCTCGAGCCCGGTCTTGATGAAGGGGGCGGGCCCGTATTCGATTCCCAGCAGTTGATAGGGCTGATAGGGCTCGTCATCGAAATGCACGTTGAATATCCAGACGGTCTGGCCGCCCACATCCACCGGGACGCCCAGATCGTTCGGGCTGGCCGCGCCGATCGGATAGCGCGACAGGATGGCGTTCGACCAGAGCGCCTCGTTCACCTTGTTCTGCTCATAGACCTGGTAGCCAAGCGCGTCGGCCAGCGCTGCCGCGACGGATGTTCCTAGCGCAGGGCAGCTCTCTGCCGTGCAGTCTTCCCCTTCCAGCCGGGTTTCCTGAATGCCGATGATATCGGGGTTCGCGGCGCGGATCGCCGCCACCGTTTCCTCGATCCCCTTGCCCTCGTTGCCGCCGCCGCCCCAGATATTGAACGACATCACCCGCAGCGTCGTCTCCGCCCCCGCCGCCGTAGCGCCGATCACCAGTGCCGTCACCAAAGCCCCCAGATGCATGTTCCTGCCCTCCGCCACTATGGTCGTGGCGCGAAGTCTAACACAATCCGGTCGTCACGCAGATGACAGGCTGCCGTCAGCCCATGTCCCGCCAGCGGTTCACCATCGGATAGCGCCGGTCCAGCCAGAAGGCCCTGGGCGTCAGGCGCGTGCCGGGGGCCGACTGGAACCGCTTCCATTCCGCGCCATAGAGCAGCGCTTCGACCTTCTTCACCGTCGCCTTGTCGAACCCGTCCGCGACGATCTCGGCCACCGACATGTCGCCTTCGACCAGCCGCTCCAGGATCGCGTCCAGCACCGGGTAGGGCGGCAGCGAATCCTCGTCCTTCTGGTTCGCGCGCAGTTCTGCGGACGGCGGCTTGTCGATCACCCGTTCCGGGATCACAGGCCCCTTCGGCCCCAGCATCCAGTCGCGGTGGTTGTCGTTCCGCCATCGGCAGGTCCGGAAGACGCGGGTTTTGTACATGTCCTTCAGCGGGTTATAGCCCCCCGCCATGTCGCCGTAGATGGTCGCGTAGCCGACCGCCATCTCGGACTTGTTGCCCGTCGTCAGCAGCATCTCGCCGAACTTGTTCGACAGACCCATCAGCATCAGACCGCGCAGGCGGCTCTGGATGTTCTCTTCCGCCACGCCCGGCTGCGTGCCTTCGAACAGCTGCGCCAGCGCCCCCTCAACCGCATCGCGCGCCCCCTCGATGCTGACCGTGTCCAGCCGGCAGCCCAGCGCCTGCGCCACCGCCTTCGCATCGTCCAGCGAGTTCTTCGAGGTGAATTCCGACGGCAGCATCACGCAGCGCACATTGTCCGGCCCCAGCGCATCCGCCGCGACCGTCGCCACCAGCGCCGAATCGATGCCCCCCGACAGGCCGAGCAGCACCTTCGAAAAACCGCTCTTGCCCAGATAGTCCCGCAAGGACAGGACCATCGCGTGGTAGTCCTGTTCCCATTCGTCCGGCAGCGGCTCCAGGTCGGCCCGGACCGCGCGCCAGCCCTTGTCGGTCCGCTCGAAATCCACATGCCGGACCGCTTCCTCGAAGACCGGCAGCTGGGCCGCCAGCTCGATTCCCGGGATTCAGCACGAACGACCCGCCGTCGAACACCTGATCGTCCTGCCCGCCCACCATGTTCAGATAGACCAAGCGGCAGCTTCGTCTCGATCACGCGGGCCACCATCAGGCCGACGCGGCGGTCGTATTTGTTGCGGTAATAGGGCGACCCGTTCGGCACCAGCAGGATTTCCGCGCCTGTTTCGGCAAGCGTCTCGGTCACGTCATCGAACCACGCATCCTCGCAGATCGGCGATCCGATGCGGAGCGGGCCGATGCGGTACGGCCCGCCGACATCGGCGGATGTGAACATCCGCACCTCGTCGAACACCGTGTCGTTCGGCAGATGATGCTTCAGCACCCGCGCCGCGACCTTGCCGCCCTGCAGGATATGATAAGCGTTGTAGAGGTCATCGCCGTCTGTCCACGGCCCGCCGATGCCCAGCGCGGGGCCGTCGGCGACGTCCCTGGCCAGCGCCTCGATCGCGGCCATCGCGTCCAGGAAGAAGGCAGGCTTCATCACCAGGTCGCGCGTCTGATAGCCGGTGATGAACATCTCGGGCAGCGCAACCATGTCGGCCCCGGCGGCCTTGCCTTCCGCCCAGGCCTTCTTCGCCAGCACGGCATTCGCCTCCAGCGCGCCAAGCGTCGGATTGAGCTGTGCCAAAGTCAGGCGAAACGTGTCGGCCATAAGCGTCCCCAGGGGTCTTTCGCCCCATTTAGCAGGTTGACCGGGCTTGGAAAGCCGCATGATTGTCCGGGTCACAAAGCCGGCGCGGCCGCCGGCAGGCATGTGATCGCCGCACGCGCCGCCTTCATCTTGCAACGAAAGCCCCCGGCGCTTAGGGTTCCGCCCGGGTGAAAACGGCCGGAACAGGCCGTGCTTGGGCATCGGCATAGGGCGGGCGGGTCATGACATCAGGCAGGGGTTCGGGCGTTCGGGGCGGGTTTGCAGCGCTCGCCGCGGCATGCCTTCTGATGGCGGGCAGTGCCGCCGCGCAGGATGTGGTGACCAAGCAGTACGACGACGGCGGCGTCTATGAAGGCACCTTCAAGGACGGCAAGCAGCACGGACAGGGCACCTACCGGCTGCCCAACGGCTATGAATACACCGGCGACTGGGTCGAGGGCGAAATCCTGGGGCAGGGCACGGCCAAGTTCCCGAACGGGTCGGTCTATGTCGGCCAGTTCGCCAAGGGCAAGCCGAACGGCAAGGGCAAGATCACCTTCGCCGACGGCGGCACCTATGACGGCGACTGGGTCGAGGGCGAGATCGACGGCACCGGCACCGCGACCTATGTCAACGGCGTCGTCTATACCGGCGGGTTCCAGAAGGCGCTGCATCACGGCAAGGGCCGGATGGAGAGCCCGGGCGGCTATGCCTATGACGGCGACTGGGTCGACCGGCGTGAAGGAAGGCAAGGGCAAGATCACCTATCCCGACGGTGCCGTCTATGACGGCGACATGCTGAAGGGCCAGCGCGCGGGGCAGGGGACGCTGACGACCAAGGACGGGCTGACCTATGTGGGCGCCTGGAAGGAAGGCCAGATCAACGGTCTCGGCAAGCTGACGCAGGCCAACGGCGACATCTACGAGGGGCTGCTGGTCAACGGCAAGCGGCACGGCACGGGCAAGGTGACCTATGCCAACGGCGACACCTATGAGGGCGGCTTCGTCGAGGACAAGCGGCAGGGCAAGGGCGTGTTCCGGGGCACCGACGGCTATGTCTATGACGGCGACTGGGTCGAGGGGCGGATCGAGGGCGCGGGCAAGGTCACCTACCCCGACCAGTCGGTCTATGAGGGCAGCTTCAAGGACGACGTGGCCGACGGGCGCGGCAAGATCACCTACAAGGACGGCTCGATCTATGAGGGGACCTGGGTCGCAGGCGTGATCGAGGGCCAGGGCATCGCGCGCTATGCCAACGGCCTCGTCTATGAAGGCGACTTCAAGGCGGGCAGGAACGACGGCAAGGGCAAGATGACCTATCCCGACGGCTACTCCTATGTCGGCGACTGGAAGGACGGCAACCGCGAAGGGCAGGGCGTGGCGACCTATGCGGACGGCACCGTCTATAAGGGCGGCTTCGTGGCCGGCCAGCGCGAGGGTCAGGGCGAGATCGTGATGAAGGACGGCTTCCGCTATACCGGCGGCTGGAAGGCGGGCGAGATCGACGGCAAGGGTGTCGCGACCTATGCCAACGGGGACGTCTACGAGGGGATGTTCGCGGCGGGCAAGCGGCAGGGCAGGGCACGATGCGCTATGCGACGGGCGAGACGACCGCCGGGGAATGGACCGACGGGACGCTGACCAAGGCGGCCCCGGAGCCGGTTCCGGCGGAGGGGGCGGGCCCGGCAGAGGGGGCGGAGGCCCCGGCGGCGAACCCGTAGGGCGGGGTTTCACCCCGCCAGCCGCGGCGGTCCCGAGTCGGGACCGTTTTCAGATTGAATGAAATCAATGGGTTGATGAGGTATTTTAACCCGCGTTAAGATTCGGCGGAATATTTGGAAGTTCGGGAGACCGCCGCATCGCGCGAGAAGAAGGGTCTTCACGAAGACCCTTCAGCGCCTGAAGATCGTTCGTGAACGATCTTCATCTGGTTGCGCCAGAGTTGACGGATGATGGCGGGGTGAACCCCGCCCTACACCCCCTCCCCCTTTTCCAGCCTCCCCAGAAACCCCTCCGCCCCCGCCAGAACCCTCTCCCGGTGCCCCTCCTCCATCCGGTCCCAGGTCCGGTACATCTGCGCCATCCTCGGGTTGCCCTGAAACCTCTCCCGGTGCCGCATCAGGAAGTGCCAGTAGAGCAGGTTGAACGGGCAGGCGTTCTCCCCCGCCTTGTCCTTCACCGAATAGGCGCAGCCCCCGCAGTAGTCGCTCATCCTGTCGATATAGGCCCCCGACGACACATAGGGCTTCGACCCGACCACCCCGCCATCGGCGAACTGGCTCATCCCCACCGTGTTCGGTGCCTCGACCCATTCGAAGGCGTCGGCATAGACCGCCAGATACCAGTCATGCACCTGTCCCGGGTCCACGCCCGCCAGCAGGGCGAAGTTGCCCGTGACCATCAGCCGCTGGATGTGATGCGCATAGGCGAGGTCGCGGGTCTGGCCGACCGCCGCCGCCATGCAGGCCATCTTCGTCGGCGCGCCCCAGTAGACCGGCGGCAGATCGCGGGTGTGACCCAAGCACGTTGCGCGACGCATAGTCCGGCCCCTGATGGAAATAGATGCCCCGCACGAATTCCCGCCAGCCGAGGATCTGGCGGATGAACCCCTCTGCCGAATTGATCGGCACGCTGGCCCGCTTTCCATGCGGCCTCCGCCGCCTGCGCAGACCTCCAGCGGGGTCAGCAGCCCGATGTTCAGATAGGGCGAGATGACCGCGTGATGCAGGAACGGGTCGCCCGCCAGCATCGCGTCCTGATAGGTGCCGAAATCCGCAAGGTTATGCGCGATGAAATGGTCCAGCGCCGCCAGCGCACCCGCCCGGTCCGTCGCCCAGCGGAACGGGCGCAGGCGGCCGAAGTTGCCCCCGAACCGCGCCCCGACCAGTGCCAGAACCTCCTCCGTCACCGTATCCGGCGCGGCCTCCGGCGGGGTCGCGCGGAACAGGTCCGCCTTCGCAGGTTTCCGGTTATCGTGGTCATAGTTCCACTGCCCGCCTGCAGGCTGGTCGCCCTCCATCAGCAATCCGGTCTTCCGCCGCATGTCGCGGTAGAACCACTCCATCCGGAACTGCTTTCGCCCCCCGGCCCATGCCGCGAACTCCGCCGTCGAGCACAGGAACCTGTCGTCCGGCAGTGTCGTCACCCGCAGGGGCAGCGCCGCCAGATCATGGATCACCCGCCATTCGCCGGGTTCGGTCGCGATAACCCCGGTCGCACCGGTTTCCGCAGCCCGCCGGATCAGCTCACCCGCGATGGTCTGCGTGTTGTCCGGATTGTCCAGACGCGCATAGGCCACCGTCCATCCATCGGCGCGCAGCACCTCGGCATGCTTGCGCATCGCCGCGAAGATCAGTGCGATCTTCTGCGGGTGATGCGGCACATAGGTCGCCTCGCCCAGAACCTCGGCCATCACCACCACATCCGTCGCGCGGTCCCCCGCCCGCAGCGCCGCGATGCCGGGGGTCAGCTGGTCGCCGAGGACAAGGATCAGCCTCACCAGGGGATGACCTTGCCTGCATAGTCGAAGAACCCGCCCGTCTGCGCGGGCGTAAGCGCGTCGATCACCGACAGCAGGTTGGCGGCTGCCTGGTCCGGCGAAACCTTGTCGTGCCCGTAGCCCGTGGTGAACGCCGTATCGACGGTGCCCGGATGCAGGCCAGCGATGATCGCCTGCCGGTGCGACCGCGCGACCTCGACGCTCGCGGTCTTCAGCAGCTGGTTCAGCGCCGCTTTGGACGCACGATAGGAATACCATCCGCCCAGACCGTTGTCCCCGATGGAGCCGACCCGCGCCGAGAGTGCTGCGAACACCGCCCGCCGGTCGCGCGGCAACAGGCGCAAGCGCGTGCTTCAGGATCAGCGCCGGGCCTATCGCGTTGACCGCGAACTGCCGCGTCATCTCTTCCGCCGTCACGGCACGCAGCGCCTTTTCGGGTGTGCCGAGCGCACCTGTGGCCACGAAGATCAGATCGAACGTCCCGTCCAGGCCGCCAAGCGCTGCACCGACCGACGCCTCGTCCGTCACGTCCAGCCCGTTGCGCCGCGACAGCGTCACGACCTCGCCCCGCGACGCCAGCGCCGCCGCGGCCGCGCCGCCGATCCCGCCCGTCGCCCCTATCACCAGTGACCGCATCCTCGCCCCCCTTTCGGCGGGGCGCGCTCAGCCTGCCCTGCGCCGGATCAGGCCCCGCGACATCAGCGCGCCGATCACCTCCGACCCATAGCGCGCGTTGCCGTGAACCCCGTCCGGCGCCAGATAGTCCGCAGGCAGCGTCTGTCCAAGATGCGCGAAATCGTCGCGGGGGTCATAGACCGTCAGACCGTTGGTGCGAAGCAGGCCGAGTATGGTGTCGATGAAGGCGCGATGATTGATCCCGGCGTAGACAGGCGGCGGGGCCACGATGACCGATGGTGCCCGCCGCGCGATGCGCTTCAGAGTGTAGATGTGGTGGCCGCGGTGATGCTGGACATAGGCCCGCAGGAACCCGGACGACACGAACAGGCCGTCCTCGTCCGCGGCAAAGCCGTCGGCATCGGTGACATGTCCGCGTGTGCCGAAGGGCGGCACCAGGCGACCGACATGAAACCCGGCGGACACGATCAGCGGCAGATCAGGCCGGATCAGGCCGCGCGGCGCGTGGCGCGCCTTGGCGGCGTCCAGCCGGTCCTTCTGCACGCGGCCCTTCATGCTCAGTCCGAAGGTCGGATGGAAGGATATCTGCCCGGAATGCCAGATGTTCCCCGACAGGGACAGAAGGTCGGCTGCCAGCCCTTGTTCTTCGCAGCCCGCCTTCAGCGCCATCGCATGGCTGTCGCCGAGGACCATCAGTTCCGGGTCCGGCACCGGGGCAAAGCCTGCGCCGGGCGCGTCGTCTTCGGCTGACGCGTCGTCGTCGTTCAATGGGACCTCAGGCGTCATTGAAGCGCTCCAGGATCGCCTCTTCGCAGGCCAGTTCCTCGGCCCGCATCGCCGCCTGCGCTTCTGCCTCATCAAGGGCACGCTTCGATTGCCCCTTGGCCCGGGCCGGGGCCGACAGGTCCAGCCCCCGGAAGAAGTGCGACATCACCAGATCGACGCCTGCCTGCGCGACCGAGCGCATGTTCGGCTCGAAGAATGCCGATCGGGTGGGCGCGCCGGTGATGATCTCGTAGGACGGGAAATAGTCGGTGGCATCGTCACCGGCCGCTGCGTCCCCGGCAACCGCGCGCAATACCGATTTGGAATAGGTGGTCGCGACCAGAACATGGTTGCCCGATGCTGTCGCCGTCAGCGGCACGGGCGACACGGTCAGCAGCAGCCGGATGTCTGGATTGACGCGCCGCATGATGGCACGGGCTGCGATCAGGTCGGCCATGATCTGGGGGTAGGTGTAGTTGCGGAAGACATGGCTGCCCGCATCGAACACGCCCGCCGTGGTGCCGGGGCACATCGGATAGGGCTGGCCGGTGGCCGCATTCTCCCAGCCTTCGGTCAGGCCAAGCGTGAAGACAAACGCATCGGCATCGGCGATGGACCGCAGGAACGCGCCCGCCATCGTGGCCCGGCTCAGCAGCGCCTCGTCCCGGCTGGCAAAGCCTGCGGGTTCGATGGCGGGGCGCAGGCTGTCGAAGACGCGCCCGCCGCCGTCCCACAGTTCGGGCTCCTCGACGGCGGTCTCGCCGGTCGCCAGCCGCGCCAGCAGAAGCAGCTGCGCCGCCGTGTAGATGTTGGCGGTGCGGGACGAGAAGACGCCGTAGTTATGGGACTTCGCCAGGTCCGCAGGCGTGCGCCCCGGTGCCGGTTCTGCATCGACCCAGGGCAACTGGCGCGCGATCAGCGCGCGGCTGATGTGCTGGGCGAAGCAGGACCCATAGGTCGCAAACCGCGCATCCGCAGGCAGTTTCCACTTCGATTTCCAGAGGCCGGTCAGCCCGAACAGCCCGGCCTCGGCCACGCCGCTGCGCCAGAAGGCGCGCGGGGGCAGGTCGGAATAGGGGTTCTGCGCCTTGCTCAACCGGGTGGTCCCCGTGTTCTGTCGCCCGTCGCGAAACCGGGCCATGCCTCGCCCGCAGAATAGAAGTGACGGTGCCGGAGCGCCATATCCCGTCGCCCCCCACATGCGAATTCACCCGACTATGGCGGTTCTGCCGCAGCGGGCGCGCAGTGATTTTTCGTCTTTCCCTTTGCGGTCATTCCCCTATAGTCATGCCCCATGATCCGCAGCATCAGCCTTTCCACGACCCTGCAGGCACCCGTCCGGGCTGCAACCGGTGTGCTGCCGCTTTCCGGCCTTCTGCTTCTTATCCGCCTCTGAGCGTGCCCCCGGGCGCGACCGCTCAGAGGTGACAAGCGCCGAAGCAGAGCCAGAGTTCAACGGAAAGACAAAGCCATGACCGACAAAGCCAAGCAGGACCATGTCCTGATCTTCGACACCACCCTGCGCGACGGCGAACAGTCGCCGGGTGCCACGATGACCCACGATGAAAAGGTCGAAATCGCCGGGATGCTGGACGAGATGGGCGTCGACATCATCGAGGCCGGTTTCCCCATCGCGTCCGAAGGCGACTTCGCCGCCGTGTCCGAAATCGCGAAGCGCGCGAAGAACTCGGTCATCTGCGGTCTTGCCCGCGCCAGCTACAAGGACATCGACCGCTGCTGGGAGGCCGTGAAACACGCCCGCCGCCCGCGCATCCACACCTTCATCGGCACCTCTCCGCTGCACCGCGCCATTCCGAACCTGACCAAGGAACAGATGATCGAGCGGATCCACGACACCGTGACGCATGCGCGCAACCTGTGCGACAATGTGCAGTGGTCGCCGATGGACGCGACGCGGACCGAACACGACTATCTGTGCCAGACTGTCGAGGTCGCCATCAAGGCCGGAGCCACCACGATCAACATTCCTGACACGGTCGGCTACACCGCCCCCCGCGAAAGTGCGGCGCTGATCCGGATGCTGATCGAGCAGGTTCCGGGCGCGGATGCGGTGATCTTTGCGACGCACTGCCACAACGACCTCGGCATGGCGACAGCGAACGCGCTGGCGGCGGTCGAGGCGGGCGCGCGCCAGATCGAATGCACGATCAACGGTCTGGGCGAACGCGCGGGCAATACGGCGCTGGAAGAGGTCGTGATGGCCCTGAAGGTGCGCAATGACATCATGCCCTATCGCACCGGCATCGACACGACGAAGATCATAGGCATCTCGCGCCGCGTGGCGACGGTCAGCGGCTTTCCGGTGCAGTTCAACAAGGCCATCGTCGGCAAGAACGCGTTCGCGCATGAATCGGGAATCCATCAGGACGGGATGCTGAAGAACGCCGAGACGTTCGAGATCATGCGCCCCTCGGATGTCGGCCTGAAGGAAACCAATCTGGTTCTGGGCAAGCATTCGGGCCGCGCAGCTTTGCGGGCCAAGATGGCGGACCTCGGATATGATCTGGCGGACAACCAGCTGAACGACCTGTTCGTGCGGTTCAAGGCACTGGCCGACCGCAAGAAGGAGGTCTACGAGGATGACCTGATCGCGCTGATGCGCGAAAGCGCGTCCGATGCGCTGCATGACCACCTGCAGGTCAAGTTCCTGCGCGTGGTCTGCG
The DNA here is from genome assembly GCA_963738635.1 of uncultured Alphaproteobacteria bacterium. GTDB lineage: Bacteria > Pseudomonadota > Alphaproteobacteria > Rhodobacterales > Rhodobacteraceae > JAOADN01. The sequence goes on from CAVTXE010000014.1 coordinate 35,044, forward strand.
GGACCGAAGCACCGCAGACGGCGGACCTGGTCCTGACCGTCGACGGAGTGGACCACCGGATGACGGCCGAAGGCGACGGGCCGGTCGATGCGACGTTCAAGGCGGTGAGGGCGATCTATCCGCACGACGTGGTGCTGCAGCTCTACCAGATCCACGCCGTGACCGAGGGCACCGACGCGCAGGCGACGGTGTCGGTGCGGATCGAGGAGGACGGCAAGATCGCGACGGGTCAGGCGGCGGACACCGACACGGTCGTGGCCTCGGCCAAGGCCTATGTGAACGCGCTGAACCGGCTGATCGTGCGGCGGCAGAAGACGGCACCCGACAGCGACCGCAAGGTCGTGACCTACAAGGATGCGGGTTAAGAGGTTCCGCTTGCCTTCATATCGGCGACTCTCTATATTGATATCTATCAATATAGAGAGTCGCAAATGTCGAGTGCACTGGATCAGGTCTTCGCCGCCCTCGCCAACCCGACCCGCCGGGCGATCCTCGACCGGCTGATCGCGGGCGAGGCTTCGGCGGGCGATCTGGCCGCGCCTTTCGCGCTGAGCCAGCCGACGATCTCGTCCCATCTGAAGGTGCTGGAGGCTGCGGGCCTCGTCACGCGCGGACGGCAGGCGAATGTCCGGCCGGTCAGGCTTGCACCGGAAGCGGTCGCGGCGGTTGACGCCTGGGTCGGCCAGTACCGTGCCCTCTGGGAAAAGCGGCTCGATCAGCTTGAAACCTATGCCCGTGAACTCGAAGAAAAGGGACGCCCGAGATGACAGTGATAAACGCTGAACCCGCTGCGCTGCGCGAAGCCTCGATCACCCGCGTGATGAACGTTCCCGCCCGCTACATCTTTCAGGCCCACTCCGCCCCCGAACACCTGATGCGCTGGTTCGGCCCGGTCGGCTACCCTGTAACGATGTGCGAGGTTGATTTCCGCGTCGGCGGCAAGTGGCGCATGGCCATGACCGGCCCGGACGGCGTGCAGGGCCCGCCCTTCGGCGGCACCTATCTGGAAATCGTGCCGCACAGCCGGATCGTCTATGACAACAGCTTCGAGGATGGCGTCGGCGGAGAAATGAACCTGAAGCATGCGGGACGAATGGTGACGACAGTCACATTTGACGAACAGCGGGGACAGACCGCCGTCACGGTATCGACCCTCTTCGCGACCGTCGCCATGAAGGACGAATATCTGGGCGTCGGGATGATCGATGGGATTGCATCCGGACTGGACCAGCTGGTCGCCATCGCAGCAGACCTGCAGTCGCTTGCATAGCGTCCCGTAGCGCTGCCGCCGCTGGCGACGTCGGGCCGAACGCGCCGCGGGACCGAGACAACGGATCGTCAGCTTTCGGCTTCCGGAAATGTTTCCGGTCCGGTGCGGCCATTGCGCCAGCGGAAGAACAGTCCGAGTGCCACGCCGACGCCAATCGCAGTTGTCAGATCGACCAGCACCGTCAGGACCAGCGTCGCCACGAGAAGCAGGCGGTCGGCGTTCTGCGCTTTGAAATAACCTGCCCATTTGTCGGGCTCGCTCATGTTCCAGGCGGTCAGGATCAGCAGTCCTGCAACGCAGGGCATCGCCATCTTCCCTGCCAGCGGTGCCGCGATCATCATCACGATCAGGATCGTCACTGCATGGACGATTCCGGCGACCGGGGTTTTCCCTCCGGCCCGGACATTGGTGGCGGTCCTGGCGATCGCGCCGGTCGCCGGAAGGCCGCCGAACAGGGCCGATCCGATGTTGGCAGCGCCCTGCGCCAGAAGCTCTGCGTGCGGGCGGTGGCTGCCGCCCATCATCCGGTCCGCAACCATCGCCGAGAGCAGCGATTCGATTCCTGCCAGAAAGGCTATGGTGAACGCCGCTGGAATCAGACGCAGCACGGTTTCGGGGGTCAGGCCGGGAACCGACGGCGCGGGAAGCGACGAGGGCAGCGCGCCATATCGGGACCCGACAGTGTCAACCCCGGGAAGCCAAAGGGTCAGCACCGATCCGATGCCGACTGCAATGATCAGCCCGGGCCAGCGGGGGGCGGTACGGCGCAGCAGGACGATCAGGGCCATTGTCACCAGCCCGACCGCCAGCGAAGACCCGGACAGGGTGCTCCGCGATGCCCAGTCCGACGCAATCTGGCCCGCGACGTCCGAGGGCGGATCATCCATCTTCAGCCCGGCCAGGTCCTTGATCTGGCTGACTGCGATGATGATGGCGATCCCGATGGTGAAGCCGTTGACGACCGCTTCGGGCACATACTTCGCCAGACGCCCCGCGCGGAGAAGAGCCGCCGCGACCAGAATGATACCAGCCATGAAGGTCGCAGCGACCAGGCCTGAATATCCGTGCGCGCCGATGATGCCTGCCACGACGACGATGAACGCCCCTGTCGGTCCGCCGATCTGAACGCGGCTTCCCCCGAGGGCCGAAATCAGGAAACCGGCAACCACGGCGGTGACAAGGCCCTGTGCAGGTGCCGCACCCGACGCGATGGCGATGCCGATGCAAAGCGGGATGGCGACCAGCGCCACCGTCAGGCCCGCCAGAAAGTCGGAAAGCGCCGCAGCCCGCGAATAGTTCCGGATGGTCGTCAGAATCTTCGGTGTGAACATGGATCAGCAACCACCCGCAGACATATGAGGGCGGTCGTCAGGCGGGCCGTCACGCGGCGTCACAAGACGTGCGACTCGACGTGCTGTCAATATCCGGACAACCGGTCAGACCGGCGCGGGGACGTTGCCTCGGATCGCTCGTCAGGTGCAACGTGGCCATTGTCCGGCCCGGAATGTTCGCTCTGTCCTATAATCCGGAGATGACGGCGATGTTGTGCCGAGTTTCGAAATACCTGCATTTCGGCGGAGCTTTTTCGCTGTCCCAGCCCCGAAAAATCAATATTCGGACATTCGCGCAATGCATTCGGCCGTCTTTGCATGCCCCTGCTCGCAGTCCGGGCCGGGTCCGCCCTGACCCGCCCTTTCCCTCTCGCAGCCCTGCGCCTATAAGCCGCCTCTGCCTGCGCTCGCCTGAGTCGCGGGTCAGTGGATTCTGGGGAACGGGACAAATATCATGGCGGGTTGGGGCGGGCTGTTTTCGTCCGATATGGCGATCGACCTCGGGACGGCGAACACGCTCGTCTATGTGCGCGGCAAGGGCATCGTCCTGAACGAACCCTCGGTGGTGGCCTATCACGTCAAGGACGGCAAGAAGCAGGTTCTGGCCGTGGGCGAGGATGCCAAGCTTATGCTGGGCCGCACGCCCGGCAGCATCGAGGCGATCCGGCCGATGCGCGAAGGCGTGATCGCGGATTTCGACGTGGCCGAAGAGATGATCAAGCACTTCATCCGCAAGGTGCACAAGCGCACGACATTCAGCAAACCCAAGATCATCGTCTGCGTGCCGCATGGCGCGACGCCTGTCGAAAAGCGCGCGATCCGGCAGTCGGTGCTGTCGGCAGGCGCGCGGCGCGCCGGGCTGATCGCCGAACCCATCGCGGCGGCCATCGGGGCCGGGATGCCCATAACCGATCCTACCGGCAACATGGTCGTGGACATCGGCGGCGGCACGACCGAGGTCGCGGTCTTGTCCCTGGGCGACATTGTCTATGCGCGTTCGGTGCGCGTCGGCGGCGACCGCATGGACGAAGCGATCATTTCCTATCTGCGCCGCCAGCAGAACATCCTTGTCGGCGAAAGCACTGCTGAACGCATCAAGACCAGCATCGGCACCGCCCGGATGCCGGACGACGGGCGCGGCGCGTCGATGCAGATCAGGGGCCGCGACCTTCTGAACGGCGTGCCGAAGGAAATCGAGATCAACCAGGCGCAGGTGGCCGAGGCGCTGGCCGAACCCGTGCAGGCGATCTGCGAGGCGGTGATGACCGCACTCGAGGCGACGCCGCCCGACCTCGCCGCCGACATCGTGGACCGGGGCGTGATGCTGACCGGGGGCGGGGCGCTGCTGGGTGATCTGGACCTCGCGCTGCGCGAACAGACCGGGTTGTCGATTTCGATTGCCAACGAGTCACTGAATTGTGTGGCTTTGGGCACCGGCAAGGCGCTGGAATATGAAAAGCAACTCCGGCATGTGATCGACTACGACAGCTGAGGCTTGGGCCGGGCCGATCAACCGTCAGTCACTGGGCGAGGCTTCGCGTGGCAAGGGACCGCAGCGCAGATCAGGATTACAGGGGGCCGGTCCGCCGTATCCTGATCTTTGTGCTGGCGGTGGCGCTTGGGCTGATGTTCCTGATCTGGCGCATCGACAGCCCGCGCGTCGAACGCTTCCGCGCGGCGCTGATCGACCGGGTGGTGCCAAGCTTCGAATGGGCGCTGGTTCCGGTGACGAAGTTCGGCGACATGGTCGACGCCTTCCAGTCCTATGCCAAGCTCTACGACCAGAACCAGGAACTGCGGCGCGAGCTGCAGAAGATGAAGGCCTGGAAAGAGGCGGCGGTGCAGCTGGAACAGCAGAACGCCAAGCTGCGCGCGCAGAACGAGGTGCGGCTCGACCCGCAGCTGACCTCTGTGTCCGGCGTGGTTCTGGCCGACAGCGGGTCGCCGTTCCGCCAGTCGGTCCTGCTGAATGTCGGCAGCCGCGACGGCATCATCGACGGCTGGGCGACGATGGATGGCCTCGGGCTGGTCGGTCGGATCGCTGGCGTGGGCAAGAACACGTCGCGCGTCATCCTCTTGACCGACGCGACCAGCCGCATTCCGGTGACCATCCTGCCGTCGGGCCAGCGCGCGATTCTGGCGGGCGACAACACCGCAAGACCGCCCGTCGAATTCCTTGAGACGCCCGAGGCTGTCCGCCCCGGCGACCGGGTGGTGTCCTCCGGCGATGGCGGCATCTTCCCGGCGGGTCTGCTGGTGGGCGAGGTCGGCGAAGGGCCCGACGGGCGCAAGCGCGTGCTGCTGTCCGCCGATTACGGGCGGCTCGACTTTCTGCGCGTCCTCAGGTCGCGTCCGGCCGAAGTGATCACGGATGCGGGGGGCCTGATCGCGCCGGTCGTGCCGCCGGTCCCGAATCTGACGCCCGATGCCGCCACCTCGCCGATCCTGCCGCCCGAAGCGGCGGCCCCGGTCGAAGGCGACGGCGATGGCTGACCCTGTCGCCTCCGCACGCATCGGCTACCGCTCGCTGTATCTGGGGCTCTCGGCGCTCCTGATCTTTCTGGGTCTCCTGCCGCTCAGTGCCCTGCCGCCTGACTGGCCCGGTCCCGACCTGGTGCTGTGCCTCGCCATCGCATGGGTCCTGCGCAGGCCCGACTACGCCCCCGCCTTGTCGCTGGTGGCCGTGTTCCTGATCTCCGACCTGTTCGCCATGCGCCCGCCGGGTCTCTGGGCGCTGATCGTCCTGATCGGCACCGAATTCCTGCGCTCGCGCGAAGCGCTGACGCGCGATCTGCCCTTTGGGCTGGAATGGGCGATGGTCGGCGCGGTGATCGCGGCCATGGCTCTTGCCAACTGGCTGGTTCTTGCGCTTTTCATGGTGCCGCAGATCGCACTGGGACCTGTCCTGATGCAGTTTCTTTCGACCCTTGTCGCCTATCCCGTCGTGGTCGCCCTGTCGCATGTCTTCTTCGGGTTGCGGAAGGTGGCGCCGGGCGAGGTCGATGCCTTGGGGCACCGGCTGTGAGGCGCGTGCAGCGCGACAACGGCGAAAGCGCGCGGCTGGTCAGCCGCAGGGGCCTGCTCTTGGGCTGCGCGCAGGCGGCGATGGTGGGCGTGCTGGCGCTGCGCATGCGGCACATGCAGATCGAGGAATCCGACCGGTTCCAGCTGCTCGCCGAAGAGAACAGCATCAAGATCCGCCTGCTGCCGCCCGCGCGCGGGATGATCCTCGACCGCAACGGCAAGCTGATCGCGGGCAACGAGCAGAATTACCGCATCACCATGACGCGCGAGGATGCGGGCGACCCGAAGGCGATTCTGGCGCGGCTCGCGCGCCTGATCCCCCTGACCCCCGAACAGATTGACGATGCGCTGAAGGAACTGGAACGCCGCAGCCCGACCTTGCCCATCACCGTGGCCGACCGGCTGAGCTGGGAGGATTTCAGCCGTGTCGCGGTCAACGCGCCCGCGCTGCCCGGCGTGACGACCGAGGTGGGCCTCAGCCGCGTCTATCCGATGACGGGCGATTTCGCGCATGTTCTGGGCTATGTCGGCCCGGTCAGCGACTATGACCTGTCCAAGCTGACTGACCCCGACCCGCTGCTTCAGATACCGCGGTTCCAGATCGGCAAGCTGGGTGCCGAGGCCAAGCTCGAAGATCAGCTGCGCGGATCGGCGGGCACCAAGCGGATCGAGGTCAATTCGACCGGCCGCGTGATGCGCGAACTGGACCGCGATGAAGGCATTCCGGGTGCGAACCTGCGGATGACGCTGGACTACCGGCTGCAGAACTATGCGATGCAGCGGCTGGGCGCAGAGAGTGCGGCGGCGGTTGCCATCGACGTGAACAGCGGCGACATCCTGGCCATATCCTCGGCCCCGAGTTTCGATCCGAACATGTTCGTGCGCGGCATTTCGGCGTCGGATTACCGGATGCTGACGGAAAACGACCACCGCCCGCTGGCGGACAAGACGGTGCAGGGGGCCTATCCGCCGGGATCGACCTTCAAGATGGTGACATCGCTGGCGGCACTGGAGGCGGGTGTCATTTCGCCCGGACGAGACCGTGTACTGCCCGGGTTTCATGCAACTGGGCAACCGGAAATTCCACTGCTGGAAGCGAGGGGGCCACGGGCACATGCACATGACCCAGAGCCTCGAGCAGTCATGCGACGTCTACTACTACGAAATTGCGCAGCGTGTCGGCATCGACCGGATTTCCGAAATGGCGCAGACGCATGGGCTTGGCGTCAAATTCGACCTGCCGATGTCTGCGGTCAGCGAGGGTCTCGCCCCCGACAAGGACTGGAAGAAAAAGAAGTACGACAAGGACTGGTTGATCGGCGACACGCTGAATGCCGGGATCGGCCAGGGCTATGTCCTGGCCTCGCCCCTGCAACTGGCGGTGCTGACGGCGCGTGTGGCGACCGGGCGCGAAGTCATGCCGCGCCTGGTCCGTGCGGTGGACGGGCAGGACCCGTTCCCGGTGCCCGAGGCCCCGTCGCTGGGTCTCGGCGATGCCAGCCTGCGCTTTGTCCGGCAAGGCATGTTCGACGTGGTGAACAGCAAGAAGGGGACGGCACAGGCGTCGCGGGTGCTGGACAAGTCGGTGCTGATGGCAGGCAAGACCGGCACCAGCCAGGTGCGCAATATCACGGCCGCGGAACGCGCGGCCGGCGTCATCTCGAACGACCAGCTGCCATGGGAGCGCCGCGACCACGCGCTGTTCGTCTGCTACGCCCCGTTCGATGCGCCGCGCGTGGCGGTGGCGGTCGTTGTCGAGCATGGCGGCGGCGGGTCGGCGGTGGCGGCCCCGATCGCGCGCGACATCCTGATGCAGGCGCTGTTCGAAGGTTTTCCGCCGCTCGAGGCCTATCCCGAAAGCCAGCGCGGCAAGGTCGAGGCGCTGCGCGGCGAGATCAAGCTGATCGATCCGGCGACGGTTTCGGGCGGGGGCAAGTCGCGGGCATGAGCTATCTCGAATACAACGTCAAAACGGTGCCGACGGGCCTGCGCAAGGTGCTGTATCTGAACTGGCCGCTGGTGCTGCTGCTGACGGCCACGGCCTCGGTCGGGTTCCTGATGCTGTATTCCGTCGCGGGCGGGAACATCGAGACCTGGGCCGAACCGCAGATGAAACGCTTCGCCGTGGGGATGGTGGGGATGTTCGTCATCGCCTTCGTGCCGATCTGGTTCTGGCGCAACATGTCGCTGCTGGCCTATCTCGGCACCATCGTGCTGCTGGTGCTGGTCGAACTGTTCGGCGAGTTCGGCATGGGCGCGCAGCGCTGGCTCGACCTCGGCTTCATCCAGCTGCAGCCTTCGGAACTGATGAAGGTCGCGCTGGTGATGGTGCTCGCCGCCTACTACGACTGGCTTGACCCCGCAAAGGTCTCGCGGCCGTTCTGGGTGCTGGTCCCGGTCGCCATGATCCTGGTGCCCGACGGCGCTGGTCCTGGCGCAGCCGAACCTCGGCACCGCGCTGATGCTTGTCATGGGCGGCGGCGCGGTGATGTTCGCGGCGGGGGTCAGCTGGTGGTACTTCGGCACCGTCATCGGGTCGGTCGCCGGGCTGATCTATGCGGTCTTCGCCAGCCGGGGCACGCCCTGGCAGATGATCAAGGACTATCAGTTCCGCCGCATCGACACCTTCCTCGACCCGACCAGCGATCCGCTTGGCGCGGGCTACAACATCATCCAGGCGCAGATCGCGCTGGGCTCGGGCGGCTGGGCGGGCAAGGGGTTCATGCAAGGCTCGCAGTCGCAGCTGAACTTCCTGCCGGAAAAGCACACCGACTTCATCTTCACCACGCTGGCCGAGGAATTCGGCTTTGTCGGAGCCATTTCGCTGCTGGCGCTCTACGCGCTGATCATCGGGTTCTGCATCCTGTCGGCCATGCAGAACCGCGACCGCTACGCAGCACTTGCTGACCTATGGCATCGCCACGGCGTTCTTCCTGTTCTTCGCGGTCAACATGTCGATGGTGATGGGCCTGATCCCGGTCGTCGGCGTGCCCCTGCCGCTGGTGTCCTACGGCGGAACCGCCCTGATGATCCTGCTGATGGCCTTCGGGCTGGTGCAGTCGGCCCATGTCCACCGCCCGCGATGAGAGTGCGCGTTTTCTTCGCCGCAGGTGCCGATCTCTGGCCCGCCTACCGCGCGCCCCTGACGCAGGCGCTCCGCGACGCAGGTCTTGACGCCGCGCTGTCCGACACCGCGCCCGATCCCGCCGCCGTCGACTACATCGTCTTCGCGCCCGGCGGGATCATCGCGGATTTCACCCCGTACACCCGCTGCAAGGCCGTGCTGAACCTCTGGGCCGGGGTCGAAAAGATCGCGCCCAACGTGACACTGACCCAGCCGCTCTGCCGCATGGTCGATCCTGCGATGACCGAGACATGGCGGAATGGGTCGTCGGGCATGTGCTGCGGCACCATCTGGGGATGGATGCGCACATCCTCGGGCAGGATGGTGTCTGGCGGCACACCGAAAGCGCCAATCTGGCACGCGAACGCCCGGTGACGATCCTCGGGCTGGGCGAGCTTGGCGCTGCTTCGGCGCGGGCGCTGACGGGGCTGAACTTTCCGGTGACGGGCTGGAGCCGGTCGCCGAAGGACATTCCGGGCATCCGCTGCCTGTCGGGAGAGGCGGGACTGACAGAGGCGCTGGCGCGGGCGCGGATCGTCGTGACGCTTCTGCCCAACACGGCGGCGACCGAGAACATCCTGAACGCCCGCACGCTGGCCCTTCTGCCGCGCGGCACGGTGATCATCAATCCGGGGCGCGGGCAACTGATCGACGATGCGGCGCTGCTGGCGGCGCTGGATGCGGGGCAGGTCGGGCACGCGACGCTGGACGTGTTCCGGGTCGAGCCGCTGCCGCCGGACCATCCCTACTGGGCGCATCCGCGTGTGACGGTGACGCCGCATATCGCGGCGGGCACGCGGCCCGACACCTCGTCGCCGGTGATCGCCGAAAACATCCGGCGCGGCGAGGCGGGCCTGCCGTTCCTGCATCTTGTGGACCGGTCTGCAGGCTACTGAGCCTTGTCACCGCAGTCTCGGCGGCCGTGACGGGTCCATCCCCGGCCCGACTGCCTGGGCCGCAGCCACGGTCTCCGGTTCGCCGGCCGAAACAGGCAATCCGACCGACAGGGCAGTCCCGGCCATCAGATCGCCGGGTGAAAGGAACATCACGTCCAGCGCCGCCGCTGGCAGCCCCGAAAACGCCAGAGCGTCATTCACAGCCTGTGCCATGGCGGCCTCTGCCCGCTCCGCTGCCCCGATAATCGCAAGCGCGGGCCGCCGTCCGGCCAGATAGACCGCCGTGACAAAGACCGCAGCCTCGGCGTGCCGCGCAACGGTCGCCGCCGCCCCGGTCAAGGCCCCGATCATCGCCATTGCGGCAGGGTCGGGGGGCTCCAGCCCCAGCGGCCGGTCCGGCGGTGCATCGGGTTCCTGTGCCAGCATCGCGGCCAGCCAGCCCAGAACTTCGGGCGGAAGCAGGGCAGCGGACGGTGCAACGCCCAGATTGACCCCGAGGCCGGTATCCCCGCCCGACAGTTCCCGCACCAGAACCCTGCCCGGAACTGCCGCATAGGGGGCCGGACCCCCGGCAAAAGCCGCCAGCCGGTCCTCGCGGTCGAAGGCCATGGCAAAGCGGCCCTCCTCCAGCGCGAAGATGGCCGGGGCGATCGCCTCGACCGGGCCTTCCGGCGCGTCTGCGCGCAGCAGAATGAACAGCTCGCTCTCCGCGAGGCTGCCGTAAAAGCGCAGCCGCGCCGCTTCGTCCTCCGGCTCGGCATCCGCCGCCATATGCGCCACGTCCAGTGGTGTCAGGTCATCCATCATCCAGCACCTTGCGAACCTCTGCCCGCAAGGCAGGCAGCAGGTCGTCCGCGAACCACGGGTTGCGTTTCAGCCATCCCGTATTGCGCCACGACGGATGCGGCAATGCGAAAACGCCCGGCGTGTGGTCGCGCCAGCGCGCGACCGTCGCCGTCACATCCGTCCGGCCGTCCAGATGCCAGCTCTGCGCATGCCCGCCGACAAGCAGCGTCAGCCGCACCGACGGGCGAAGACTGTCCATGACCGCCTCCCGCCAGGTCCGCGCGCAGATCGCGGGCGGCGGCAGGTCAGACCCCTTCGCGTCATAACCCGGAAAACAGAAGGCCATCGGCACGATGGCGATGCGGTCCTGGTCGTAGAATTCATCCCTGCCGATCCCCATCCAGTCGCGCAGCCGGTCGCCTGACGGGTCGCTGAAGGGCCGCCCCGAGGCATGGACGCGCGCGCCGGGGGCCTGCCCCGCGATCAGGATGCGGGCGCCGGGGCGGAACCAGACCACCGGTCGCGGCGTATGCGCAGTGATGGTTGCGGCGAATTGCGCGGCGCAGAGACGGCAGTCTGCGATGCGCGATCCCAGAACCATCACTTCGCCTGTCCCGTTGCCACCCATGGCTGTTTCGCCTATCTCACCGCGACCCCAGCGGAGTGTCGTCATGTATCGCGTCTGGAACTATGTTTCGACATACTCGCTGCTGCTGATCGCAGGTGCGGTGATCGCCCTTGTCTGGGCAAACATCGATTCCGCATCCTATCACAGCATCATCGACATGGTGCTGATCGACAACTTCGTCATCGGCCATCCGCATGGCGAAGGCGGCGATACCGTGCGCACGCTGACCCTGCATTATCTGATCAACGATGTCCTGATGGCCTTTTTCTTCGCCATCGCCGGAAAAGAGGTGTGGGAAGCCGTAGCGCTTGAAAGCGGGTCGCTGCGCGGGCGGCGTGCGCTGACACCGCTGATCGCGACGGCAGGCGGGATGCTGGGGCCGGTCGCGGTCTATCTGGGTCTGGCGGCCATGCTGGGCGTGTTCGAGACAACGTCACGCGGCTGGGCCATTCCGACCGCGACGGACATCGCGTTTTCCTATCTGATCGGCCGCATCATCTTCGGGGCCGGGCACCCGGCGATCCGCTTTCTGCTGCTGCTGGCGATTGCCGATGATGCGGCGGGCCTGATCATTCTGGCCGTCTTCTACCCGACGGGCGATCTGGCTCCGGCCTGGCTCTTGCTGTCGCTGGCCGCCGCAGTCGGGGTGTTCATCCTGTTCAACTGGCTGCCGCGCCGCCTTGACCGGGGCAACCAGCTGCGCCCGGTCTCGACGCGGGTGCGCAAGCGTCTGTCGTTCTGGCCCTATCTGATCGCGGGCGCGCTCAGCTGGTACGGGTTTCAGCAGGCGGGCATCCACCCCGCGCTGGGCCTGCTGCCCATCGTGCCGACGATCCCCCATGCCGACCGCGGCTTCGGCATCTTCGCCGAGGCGGAGCGCTATCTGACGGACCTTCTGAACCAGATCGAGCATGCGCTGAAGATTCCGGTCCAGATCATCCTGTTCTTCTTCGGGCTGGCGAATGCCGGGGTCGAATTCTCGGCGATCTCGGAACCGACATGGCTGGTCCTTGCCGGTCTGATCGTCGGCAAGCCCGTCGGCATCTTCCTGTTCGGCTGGATCGCCGCCGTCGCGCTGGGGCTGGGGCTGCCGAAGGGCATGGCTTTGCGCGACCTCCTTGTCGTCGGCTTTGTCGCGGCCATCGGGTTCACCGTCTCGCTGTTCGTGGCTTCGGTCGCCTTCCCGTCGGGCCCCGTCCAGGACGCGGCCAAGATGGGCGCGCTGTTCAGCTTTGCGGCGGCGTTCCTTGCGATCATCGCGGGGCGGGTCCTGCGCGTGACCAAGGTTCCGGGATAAGGGCCTGACGCCGGGGAAACCCGCCTTGCGCGCGATTGTGCAATTGCGGCTGGCCGAAATGCCCGTTCCGGCATAAATTCGCCATGAAATCTGCGTAACGCCCGAATTAACGATAATATGCTAGGCGGCAAAGCAGAGGGCGGAGCAGCGCCGGGACGACCGATGTTGGAATTCGTGAATGTCAGCAAGTCCTTCTGGACCGGCACACGGCGCAAGGTCATCCTCGACCGGGCGTCGTTCCGGATCGAGCTGGGCCGTTCGCTCGGCATCCTCGCCGCGAACGGCACCGGCAAGACCACGATCATCAACATGATGGCGGGACTGGAAAAGCCGGACGAGGGCGAGATTCACCGCAAATGCCGCATCTCGTTCCCGCTGGGCTTCATGGGCGGCGTCGTCAGCAAGCACACCGGGACCGAGAACGCGCGGTTCATCGCGCGGCTCTACGGTCTCGACCCGGATTATGTCGAGGCGTTCAGCCGCTGGCTCTGCGGGATCGAGGAATATTACGACCAGCCCATCGGCACCTACAGCGCTGGCATGCGCGCGCGGTACACATTCTCGCTGCTGCTGTCGCTCGACTTCGACATCTACCTGATAGACGAAGGCATGCCGTCGACCACGGATGTCGAATTCAACCGCCGCGCCGGGTCGATCCTGCGTGACCGGCTGAAGAAATCGACCGTCGTCGTGGTCTCGCACCAGCCCGCGACGCTGGAGAAATTCTGCCGCCAGGCCGCAGTCCTGCGCAACGGCCAGCTGCATGTGTTTGAAACCTTGGAAGAGGCGAAACGGCTCTATGACTACGAATCCCAAGGTTAAGAAGTTCCGCATCCGCAAGGCCGCGCCGCCGTCCCGGCCGCCCGCCGCCCCGACGGCGGCCGCCGACCCCGTCCGCCCGGACATGCAGGGCCTTGCCGGGCCGGTCGATGATGGCTTCGGCACGGCACCCTTCCCGACGGCCGAACAGGACATGCTGACCGAACCGCCGATGCCGTCCGCCGAAAAGGAACTGGCCGCGATCCGGGCCGAAGGCCTGACGGGCCGCCAGCTGCGGATGGCGCGCAGGATCGCCGAAAAGCACGGCATCGCGGTTCAGTCCGATGCCGACGCCGTCCGCCGTCTGCGCAAGCGCGGCATCGATCCGTTCCAGAACTCCAGCATCCTGGAACTGGTCGTGGGCGAGGCGGGCGCTTCGGCTGCGCGGAGCGAACCGGTCCAGCTGCCCCAGACCGTCCGGCAGGCCCCGAACCTGCCTGCGGCCCCGCTGCCGATGGACGACGTCCAGCGCCTCGCGGAAATCCAGCGCATTCAGTCCGACATCGTCCGCCGCCGCCGCCGCAAGACGCTGATGCTGTTCGCGCGCCTCGCGGCGTTCGTCCTGATCCCGACATTCGTCGCCGGTTACTATTACTACGCCGTGGCGACCCCGCTGTTCGCCACAAGAACGGAATTTGTCATCCAGCAGGCCGAACCGGCAGCCGCCAGCGGCATGGGGTCGATCTTTCGCGGCACCCAGTTTGCGACGACCCAGGACGCGATCACCGTGCAGAGCTATCTGCAATCGCGCGATGCGATGCTGCGGCTGGACCGTGATCTGGGCTTCAAGGCACATTTCAGCCAACCGGCCATCGATCCGCTGCAACGGCTCGATCCGGATGCGTCGAACGAGGATGCGTTCAGGGTCTATTCGCGCAACGTCAAGATTTCCTACGATCCGACCGAAGGCATCGTGAAGCTCGAGGTGATCGCCGCCGATGCCGACACCAGCCAGAAGTTCGCCGCCGCGCTGATCGGCTATGCCGAGGAGCAGGTCGATCATCTGACCGCCCGCATGCGCAGCGACCAGATGCAGGGTGCGACGGAAAGCTTCGCCGATGCCGAGGCGAAGGTGGCCGAGGCGCAGAACACCGTGCTTGACCTTCAGGTCCGGCTGGGCGTGCTGGACCCGGTTTCGGAATCGAGCGCGGTGATGGCGCAGGTCGCCACGCTGGAGACCGAGATGCAGCAGAAGCGCCTGGCCCTGCAGCAGCTTCTGGACAATGCCGCGCCGAACCAGGCGCGCGTCGACGGATTGACAGGCGACATCGCCCGGTTGGAGGATGCGATCGCCACGCTGCGGCGGCAACTGACCGAAGGCCGGCAGAACGGCGGATCCCTGGCCGAAATCACCGGCCAGCTGCGGATCGCCGAGGCCGATCTCGAAACCCGCCAGCTGATGCTCAGCACCGCGCTGCAGTCGCTCGAGACATCGCGCGTCGAAGCGAACCGGCAGGTGCGTTATCTGTCGATCGGCGTGCCGCCCATCGCCCCGGACGAGGCGACATATCCCCGCCGGGTGGAAAACACGGTCTTGGCCTTCCTGATCTTCAGTGGCATCTACCTTATGCTGTCGCTGACCGCGTCGATCCTGCGGGAACAGGTGACGGCCTGATCCTTTCCACCCAGGGGCCGCCATGACCGTGATGAAAGACGTGAAGATCGGGGCCGTGACGGTCGGCAACGACCGCCCGCTGACGGTGATCGCCGGGCCCTGCCAGATCGAAAGCCGCGACCACGCGCGCATGATCGCGGGCGAAATGGCCCGCATCTGCGCAAAGGCTGGCGCGCAGTTCATCTTCAAGGCCAGCTATGACAAGGCGAACCGGACCTCGCTGAAAGCCAGGCGCGGCATCGGGATCGAGGCTGGTCTGACGATCCTGTCCGATATCCGGAGCGAGTTCGGCTGCCCCGTGCTGACCGACATTCATGACATTGCGCAGGCCCGGCGGGCAGGTGCGGTGGCGGACGTGATCCAGATCCCCGCGTTCCTGTGCCGCCAGACGGACCTGCTGATCGCGGCGGGTGAAACCGGTGCCGCCGTGAACATCAAGAAGGGCCAGTTCCTCGCTCCCTGGGACATGGACAATGTCGCAGCCAAGGTCGCCAGCACGGGCAACGACCGCATCCTCCTGACCGAACGCGGCACGTCGTTCGGTTACAACACCCTTGTCGCCGACATGCGCGGCCTGCCCCGGATGGCGCAGACGGGGTGGCCGGTCATCATGGACGCGACGCATTCGGTGCAGCAGCCGGGCGGGCAGGGCGGCTCGACCGGCGGTCAGCGTGAATTCGCGCCCGTCATGGCACGCGCGGCAGTGTCACTGGGTATCGCGGGCGTCTTCATCGAAACGCATCAGGACCCCGACAACGCACCCAGCGACGGCCCGAACATGGTGCGTCTCGATGATATGCCGGGCCTGCTGGACGTGCTGATGCAGATCGACCGCATTGCCAAGTCGGACCCGGTCCGCATCTAGGACGCTGACGGGTTTCGGGTCGGCCGTTCCCGAGAATCTCAGACCGACTGCCCCGCCGCCCATCCCGACGACCAGGCCCACTGGAAGTTGTAGCCGCCCAGCCAGCCCGTCACATCCACCACCTCGCCCACGAAATACAGCCCCGGCACCGCCCGTGCCTGCATCGTCCGCGCCTCCAGCCCGTCGGTATCGACGCCCCCCAGCGTGACCTCGGCGGTCCGGTAGCCCTCCGACCCGACCGGCCGGACCTCCCAGCGATGCACCGCATCCGAAAGCCGATCCACCGCCTCCCGCGTCAGGTCGGCCACGCGCCCCGTGGCACCCGCGCGCGCCGCCGTCCAGCCCGCCAGACGCGCCGGAATATGCCGGGCCAGCACCGTCGCGGCCTCGGCCCGGCCATTGGTCGCCCGCGCCTCCCGCAGCGCCGCGCCGACATCCGCACGCGGACACAGATCAACCGTCACCGCTTCGCCCTCGCGCCAATAGGAACTGATCTGCAGGATCGACGGCCCCGACAGGCCGCGATGGGTGAACAGCAGCCCTTCCTCGAAGGCCGCCCGGTCCCTGGTCACACGGGCATGGACTGACACGCCCGCCAGCGCCCGCATCCCGTCCAGTTCCTGTTCGGCGAAGGTCAGCGGCACCAGCGCAGGGCGGGTTTCGGTCACCGCCAGCCCGAACTGCGCGGCAATCCGGTACCCCAGCCCCGTCGCCCCCATCTTCGGGATCGACTTGCCCCCCGTGGCCACGACCAGGCTTTCCGCTTCGATCATGGTCTGGCCGATGCCGACCCGGAACCGCCCGTCATGTGCGATCTCGCCGACGGTCTGGCCGAGCCGCAGGTCCACCCCGGCATCCGCCATGTCCCGGACCAGCATCGCCGTGATCTGCGTCGCCCGCCCGTCGCAGAACAGCTGCCCCAGCGTCTTCTCATGCCACGCGATCCCCGCCGCATCGACCCGCGCGATGAAATCCGCAGGTGTGCAGCGGCTCAGCGCCGACCGGGCAAAGCGCGGGTTCCGCGACAGGAACCGCTCCGGGTCAGCCGAACGGTTGGTGAAATTGCACCGCCCGCCACCCGAGATGCGGATTTTCTCGCCCGGTGCGGCGGCGTGATCGGCCAGCACCACGCGCCGCCCCCGCCGCGCCGCCTCGATGGCGCAGAACATCCCCGCCGCCCCCGCGCCGAGGATCAGGACATCGGTGGTTTGCCGCAGCTGTGCCATGCCTGCGGGATAGCCGCCCCGCACCGGGCGCACAACGCTCCCTCCGGATTTTCAGGCTTGCGGCAACAGGGACCAGAAGCTAAGAACCGCCGCGAGTTGGGGCGTCGCCAAGTGGTAAGGCATCGGTTTTTGGTACCGACATACCTAGGTTCGAATCCTAGCGCCCCAGCCAGCTATCCCAGAGAGCAAGGACGGCAAGGCTGACGCCTATCGGGGAACGGGTCAACCCCCCCAAAGGGTGCCCCATCGGTTGGCCGCTCCTCGTCCCGGTGAGAGGCGTCCGAATGGGTATAAGTAGTGAAGGAAGGGGACCGTAGCACCGGGGAGTCTTCCTCTGTGGTCTGTCTCTTGGGACAGGAAAAAAAGAAGAAGGAAGAGGTTACGCAGGGGTGGGTTTAGCATCAGGCAAGCCCGAGTCCGCACCGGACGGCGCGCTGCGTCTTGCGGACGTGTCCGCAGTGGTCGGGCCGAGACCCGGCAGGGCTACGACCGGGCGCCGGCACCGGGCGACCTTGGCGCGCGGGAATCAAGCAAACTCCGGGCATTGACAAACTCACTCAACAGGGGGTTGTCCGGGACGTGTCCGGCCACAATCCATTGTGGCCACGATTTGTTTCATAATTGCAACACGCGCCTCCCGACTTGCCGGTTCCTGCTGCGGGTCGGCGACTGCCGCACTTCCAATCCTGCGGAATTGCCGCAATCGTGACCACGGGGATTTCCGGTACGTAACGATTTATGGGAGGTACGCCATGCGCTGCCGCATGTCTGCCGTCGTTCGGAACTGCGCTGTGAACGTGAAAGCTGCGGCCATCCGGACCGCGCGGCGCGCTGCCGTGGTCGCATTGGGCACGCTCGCCGCGTCGGGCACCGCCGCCGCGAACAGCTTCACGGATGCCACCCCCGCTTCGGTCATCAGCTGGACCGTCCCTGCAGGCGTCACTGAAATCCGCGTCACCGCCGAAGGCGGATCGGGCGGCCTCAGCAGCACGGGACTGGCGGGCGGCTCCGGCGCGACCGCCAGCGGTGTCTTCACCGTGGTGCCGGGCCAGGTCGTGACCTACATCATCGGCGCGCAGGGCGGCACAGGCACCGCCAACGACGGCGGCGGCGGCGGTTCGACCGGCGTGTTCGTGAACGGAACGCTGATGATCGTCGCAGGGGGCGGCGCGGGTTACGACAACACGCAAGGCGCTGCGGGCGCGCAGGGCGGGCGCAACACCAATAACGGTCAGAACGGCGTCGCGGCCAGCGGCTGTCTTGCAGCGCCCGGCGGAACCGCCGGCAACGGCGGCGGCGGCGGCAATCAGCTGAATGATCCCTGCGGCACGGTCGTTCCCGACAAGGATGGCGGCGCGGGCGGTGGCGGTTTCGCTTCGGCCGGACAGAATGCGGCGGGCGGCGCAGGCGGCGGCGGGCAGGGCAATGCCGCCACGCCCACGGTTGCCGCAGGCGGTGTGACGATCACCGACAGCGTCGGCACCGGCGCAAACGGGGGCGCGGGCTTCTCCGGCGGCGGAGCATCGGAGCCCCGCGAAGCGGGCGCCGGCGGCGGCTATTCCGGTGGCGGAGGTGCCAACAGCGGCGGTCGTCCCGGCGGCGGCGGTTCCTTTGTGCGGCCCGGCACCGCCGCAGCGACCCTGACTGCCGGTCCGATAAGCACCAACAACGGCAACGGATCGGTCACCATCGAATGGTCGACGCTGACGCTGGTCAAGCAGGTCACGAACGACGATGGCGGCACCGCTCTTCCGGCGGCCTTCACGCTCCGCGTCAGCTCGACCTTCGGCGATCAGACGGGTGCCACGGCCTACGCGAACGGCAACGTCGTCAACATCACGTCGAACCTGACCTCGAACACCTATTCGGCCAGCGAGGACGCCTTCGCGGGCTACACCCTGGCGTCGAATTCCTGCACGTCGCTGGTGCATACGCTGGCGGCCATCGGCACCGATTATACCTGCACGATTGTCAACAACGACAATCCGGTCACGATCAATGCTCTGCCCGAGACCTTTGCGCCCGTCCTCGGCACGACCGGCGGCACCACCACGACGGTCCTCGGCTCGGACACGCTGAACGGCGCGCCGATCGCCAACCCCGCGCTTGTCGCCGTCACAGTGACGGGTGCCACCGGCGGGCTGACGCTGAACGGCTCGAACCAGATCGTCGTGCCCGCAGGTCTTGCGCCCGGCCCCTATACGCTGACCTATCAGGTCTGCGAAATCGCCAGCCCCGGCAACTGCGACACCCAGACGGAAACCGTCACTGTGCTCGGCATCGACGCGGTTGCCGAAACCTTCCCGGCCGTCCCCAGCGGCACCGGCGGCACAACCACCACCGTGCTGGCCTCCGATACGCTGAACGGCGCGCCGATCGCCAACCCCGCGCTTGTCGCCGTCACGGTGACGGGTGCCACCGGCGGGCTGACGCTGAACGGCTCGAACCAGATCGTCGTGCCTGCGGGCCTTGCAGCAGGCCCCTACACGCTGACCTACCAGATCTGCGAAGTCGCCAATCCGACGAACTGCGACACGGTGACCGAAACGGTGACCGTCGTGGCCATCGACGCGGTGGCCGAGACGTTTTCCCAGGTGAGCAGCGCCACCGGCGGCACGACGACGTCGATCCTGGCATCCGACACGCTGAACGGCGCGCCGATCGCCAACCCGGCGCAGGTCGCGGTGACGGTCACCGGAGCGACCGGCGGGCTGACGCTGAACGGCTCGAACCAGATCGTCGTGCCCGCAGGCCTTGCGGCTGGACCCTACACGCTGACCTATCAGGTCTGCGAGGTCGCCAATCCGACGAACTGCGACACGGTGACCGAGACGGTCACGGTCGGTGCCATCGACGCGGTCGCCGAGACCTTCCCGAACATCAATGCCGCAACGGGCGGCACCACCACGTCGATCCTCGCCTCGGACACGCTGAACGGTGCGCCGATCGCCAATCCTGCGCTCATCACGCTGTCCGTCACCGGATCGACGGGCGGGCTGGCGCTGAATGCCTCGAACCAGATCGTCGTGCCTGCGGGCCTCGCCGCCGGTCCCTACACTCTGACCTATCAGATCTGCGAGGTCGCCAACCCGACCAACTGCGACACCGTCACCGAAACCGTCACCGTGGGCACCATCGATGCGGTGGCAGAGACGTTCCCGGCGGTCAATTCCGCGACCGGCGGCACGACCACCTCGATCCTCGCCTCTGACACGCTGAACGGCGCGCCCATCGCGAACCCCGCGCTTGTCACCGTGACCGTGACGGGTGCCACGGGCGGCCTGACGCTGAACGGAGCAAACCAGATCGTCGTTCCCGCCGGTCTCGCCGCCGGTCCCTACACGCTGACCTATCAGATCTGCGAAGTCGCCAACCCGACCTTCTGCGACACGGTGACCGAGACGGTCACGGTCAGCGGCATCCTCGCCGTCGACGACGCGCCCGTCGCCATCCCCGGAGGCGCAGGCGGGGCGACCCCGACCGTGCTCGGCAACGACACGCTGAACGGCGCACCCGCCACGCCCGCCACCGTCACCATCACCCCCGGCGTTGCACCCGCGCCCGCCGCCGGGTCGATCACGATGAACCCGGCGACCGGCATCATCACCGTCGCCGCAGGCACCACGCCCGGCACCTACCTCTATCCCTACACGATCTGCAGCATCGCCGATCCGGCGATCTGCAGCACCGCGACCGCCACGGTTGTCGTCGCCGCCAATGTCATCGCTGCGGTCAACGACAGCTTCGGCCCGATCACCCCGACCGGCGGGACCACGCCGTCGGTTCTGGTCAACGACACGATCAACGGTGTCGCTGTGGTGCCCGCCAACATCACGCTTGCGCCGGGCCCTGCCCCGACCCCCGCCGCCGGGTCGATCACCATGAACCCCGATGGCACGATCACCATCGCACCCGGCACCACACCCGGCACCTACAGCTATCCCTACACGATCTGCGAGGTTGCCGTGCCCGCCAACTGCGCGACCGCCATCGCCACCGTCACTGTCGGCGCGGCATCCGGCGCGGCACTTGTCACCGACATCTCGCGCGGCAATGCGCCGGGCACCGCCGTGACGGTCAGCGTGATCACCAATGACAGCGATCCTCTGGGTGTCTTCAACCCGGCCACGCTGCAGATCGTCGGCACCGCCGGACCCGGCCTGCCGCTTGTCGTGGCGGGTCAGGGGACATGGTCGGTCAATCTGGCCAACGGCACGATCACCTTCACGCCCGCACCTGGCTTCACCGGCAACCCGACGCCGGTCCCCTACCAGATACGGGACCTTGCCGGGAGCCTGATCGCGCCCGCGCTGGTGATCGTGCTCTACGAATCCGCCCCGGTCTTCGTCTGCTCGGAAGTCATCGGCAAGGTGTTCGAGGATCCGAACTTCAACGGGCGTCAGGACGCGGGCGAGGACGGCATGCCCGGCGTCCGACTTGCCACCGTCAACGGCAGGATCATCACCACCGACGAACACGGGCGCTATCATGTGCCCTGCGCGATGCTGCCGAAGGACACCGGGTCGAACTTCCTGCTCAAGGTCGATCCGCGCAGCCTGCCCTCGGGCTTCCGCTTCACCACCGAAAACCCGCGCGTCGTGCGGCTGTCGCAGGGCATGATGTCGCGGATGAACTTCGGCGTCGCGCTGTCGGAACTGGTCGAGGTCGACCTGTCGGCGGCGGCCTTCGGGACCGGGTCGGGCGGCGTCAGCGCCGCGCTTGACGATGCGCTGGACATGCTCGCTGACCGGATCGCCGACACGCCATCGGTCGTGCGTCTGAACTACCATCTGAAGGGTGAAGCCCGGCAGGTGGCAAGGGCCCGGCTCGACGCCGTTGAAGACGCGCTGCGCGAACACTGGCAGGGCAGGGGACGCTACAAGCTGGTTGTCGAACAGACGATCGTGCGGCCGAAGTGAGGAACAAGTTCATGCTGGTTACACGCCCCACCCCCCGCAAGCGCCCCCTGCAGTCCCGCTTCGCCAGGCTTCTGGCTGGCAGCGCCCTTGTCATCCTGCCGACAGGGGTCTGGGCGCAGGCCGCCGCGCCGGAGGACTGCGCGCTTGTGCAGGGCAGGCTTCCCTCCGCCTGCGATATCGGCAACGCGGGCCGCACGGTCGCAATGCCCTATGCGCCCAACGCCGAACAGGACGGCCGCGCGCCCAGCCTTTCGGGCGACGGTTTTGCGATCACCATCGGCGGTCAGGGGCAGGGGACCCGCGCCGCCGCACAGCCCGACCGCAACGCCGATCAGGCGCTGGAAGATGCGGACATCCAGGTCAGGTATGACGGCCTCTACGCCGAACGCCGCCTGAACGTCGCCACGGAAGACCTCCGCTCGGCCTTCCGCCCCGGCGAAACCGTCAGCTTCCGCGCCTCGTCGAACTATCCCGGCCAGATCGCGCGCGCCGAAGTCCGCATCACCGCGCAGTCCGAAGGCTTCGGTCTGCCGCAGACGACCGTGGTTCCCATTCCGGCAAACGGCACCGCAGGCTGGGCAATGCCTGCAGGCGATACGGACAGCTACACCTATGTCCTGCGCGTCTATGACGCCGACGACCGCTTTGACGAGACGGTGCCCCTGCCGCTCGACCGCCGGACAAACCCCGCGATGCCGGTCCTGAACGATCCCGTCATCGCGGCGGGCGAAGGCGAGGACCGCACCGCGCGGCGCAACATTCCTGCGGGCGGCGGCGTCGTCACGGTGTCCGGCGCCGGACTGCCCGCGAACGCCACCGTGACGGTCATGGGTCAGGACGTTCCCGTCGATGCCGACGGACGCTTCGTGACCCAGCGCCTGATGCCCTTCGGCACACATGACGTATCCGTTGACCTGTCCGCCCCCGGCGCGCGGGGCGTGGTCATCGAACGCGAGGTCGTGATCCCGCGCAGCGACTGGTTCTATGCCGGCATCGCCGATTTCACCCTGTCCAAGCGCGGCACCACCGTCGGCAACGGCGTTGTGCGCAAGGAAGGGCGGCTCGCCTTCTACGCCAAGGGCACAATCGACGGCCAGACCCGCATCACGGCCTCTGCCGATACCGGCGAGGGCGACATCGACCGGCTGTTCGACGACTTCTTCGACAAATCGCCCCGGTCGCTGCTGGACCGCATCGACCCCGATGATCTCTATCCGACCTACGGTGACGACAGCCGTATCGTGGACGATGCACCGACCTCGGGGCGCATCTACCTCAGGGTCGAACGCGGCGACAGCCACGTCATGTGGGGCGATTTCCGCAACGAAATCGACGGCACCCGCTTCGTCAACACCGCGCGCAACCTCTACGGCGCGCAGGCCGTCTACCGCTCGCCCGGTTCGACTGATGGCGGCGAGCGCCGGGCCGAACTCTCGTTTTACGCTGCCAGCCCCGACAGCCTGCCGCAGCGCGACGAACTGCGCGGCACCGGCGGGTCCGCCTATTTCCTGAAACGGCAGGACATCGTGCCGGGGACCGAGACGATCCGCGTCGATACCGTGGATCCGGTCAGCGGGCGCGTGATCGCGACGAAGCAGCTTGTCGCCGGTCAGGATTACCGCATCGACTATATTCAGGGCACGGTCATCCTGACCAACCCGCTCTCCTCCTCCACCGGCTCCGGCAGTGTCGTGTCAGGCGGCGCGGGCGGGTCCTATGACGTCAATCTTGTCGCCCAGTACCAGTACGAGACCACCGGCGCACCGCTCGACGGCGCGTCCTTCGGCGGGCGCGTCGAAACGTGGCTGCCGGGCGACCGCGTCCGCGTGGGCCTGACGGGCATGGACGAGACAACCGACACCGCCGATCTTCAGGTGCTGGGCGCGGATGCCCGTGTCACCTTCGGCAAGGCGTCCTATCTGGAGGCTGAAGTCGCGCAGAGCGAAGGCATCGGCTTCGGCAGGTCGATTTCCACCGATGGCGGACTGTCCTTCGTCGATCTCCCCTCCGTCGCCTCGATCGGTGCAGCATCTGCCTATCGCATCGAAGGCGTGCTCGATCTCGGCGACGTCATCGCGGGCGGCGAAGGCACGATCACCGCTTATGCCGAACGCAAGGAGGCGGGTTTCAAGACCCTCAGCGAAGACATCGCCGCCGACACCCGTCTCTGGGGCGTCGATGCCGCGATCCGCCTGTCACCCCGCACCGACCTGCGCCTCGCCTTCAAGGATTTCGACGAAACCGGCGGCGAAAGCCGCCTCGAAGGCACAGCCGATATCGGCTACCTGCTGTCCGATGGCCTGAAGGCCGAGGTCGGCATCCGCTATCTGGATGCGACCGACCCCGCCAGCGCCGCCGACACCGGCACCCGCAGCGATCTCGGCTTCCGCCTGACCCGCACCTTCGACGACGAGACTGCGCTCTACGGCTTCGCGCAGGCCACCCTCGACCGCACCGGCGGGCTTGCCCGCAACGACCGGGCCGGGATCGGCGGGAAATTCCGCCTGTCCGAAACCGTCACAGCGGAAGGCGAGATTTCCGACGGCACCTCCGGCCTCGGTGCCCGCGCCATCCTCGGCTACAAGCCCTCCGACGATGCCCGCTACTATCTCGGCTACGAACTTGACCCCGACCGCGAAGTCGCGGGCCAGACGCTGAACGGCAGGGACGGCGGCACGCTGATCCTTGGCGCGGAGCGTCAGCTCGGGGCCGCCACCGTCCATCTTCGCCGAAAACAACTACGACATGTTCGGCCAGCGCCGCTCGCTGACCTCGGCCTACGGCGTCACCTACACACCTGACAGTGTCTGGAAATTCTCGGCCGGGATCGAGGCCGGGACGGTCCGCGATGCCTTCTCGGGCGATTTTGACCGTACCGCGGCCTCCTTCGGCTTCACCTATGACGACGGTGACGGCGTCACCGGCAAACTGCGGGCCGAGGCGCGGGTCGAAGACGCCGCCAATCCCGCGCAGGACCGCCGGACATATCTTCTGGCCGGGTCGTACGGCTATCAGGTCAGCCCCGACTGGCGCGCCATAGCCACGCTCGATGCGCTCATCTCGGACAGCGACCAGTCGGCCTTCCTCGACGGCCGCTATGTCGAAACCAGCCTCGGCTTCGCCTACCGCCCCGTCGCCAACGACCGGCTGAACGCACTGGCGAAATACACGTATCTCTACGATCTGCCCGGCAACGATCAGGTCAATGCCGGCGGCTCGGCCTCGGGCGACAAGCAGCGCAGCCATATCCTGTCGCTCGACGCGATCTACGAACTCGGTCCGACATGGGAAATCGGCGGCAAGCTCGCGTACCGCAGCAGCGAAACCGCGCCGCGCACGGGCGGGGCCTTCACCGACAATGACGCCGCTTTCGCTGCCCTGCGCGCGACCTGGCATCTTGTTCACGAATGGGACGTTTCGGGCGAAGTCCGCACGCTGGTCCTGCCCTCGGCCGACCAGCAGGAATGGGGCGTCGTCGCCTCGGCCTACAAGCATGTCGGCAACAACGTGAAGGTCGGCGTCGGCTTCAATTTCGGACAGTTCTCGGACGATCTGACCGACACGACGCTGGATGACCGCGGGTTGTTCCTGAACGTCGTCGGCAAGTTCTGACGGGCCCGCTGCGCCGGACCGATTTCGCGTTTGCGGTCTGGCGGCGCGCAGGCCAAGGTTGTGCCCGGACTGTCGGGCCGGAGGCCGCATGACCATCACCCTGCGGGAAGTCGCCTTGCGCGCGGGCGTGTCACGCTCCGCCGTGTCGCGCGCCTTCACGCCCGGCGCATCCGTGTCGTCCAAGACCCGCGCCAAGGTCGAACTGGCCGCCGCCGCCCTTGGCTACCGCCCCAGCGTTCTGGCGCAGGCGCTGACGACCGGGCGCACCAAGCTGATCGGCCTTGTCTCGACCAACTTCCACAACCCGGTGTTTCTGGAGGTGTTCGACCGCTTCACGCGCGGACTGCAGGACCGCGCGCTCAGGCCGCTGCTGGTCAACCTGTCCGGCGACATGACACTCGATGCCGCCGTGCAGATGCTGCGGCAGTATTCCGTCGATGGCGTGATCCTGGCCAGTTCGACCCTGCCGCCGGAGTTTCCGAAAGCCTTCCGCGATGCGGGGCTGCCGGTCGTGCATTCCTTCGGGCGCTGGTCGCCCGCGCCGCAGGTGCATCTGGTCGGCATCGACAACCGCCGCTGCGGGATGATGGCCGCCGAAACGCTGCTGGCGCGCGGCTACCGGCGGATCGGGTTTCTCGGCGGCCCGAGGGACGCGACGTCGACCGAGGATCGCCTCGCCGGGTTCCGTGACGCGCTGGGCGGACAGCCGGGCGTCACGCTCGATACCCGGTTCGCCGCAGCCTATTCCTTCGATGCCGGGCGCGCCGAGATGATCCGCGTTCTGGCCGGTGGGCGTCCGGCCGGGGCCTGGTTCTGCGGCGATGACATCCTGTCCATCGGTGCGATCAGCGCGCTGAAGGAAGCGGGACTGTCGGTGCCCGGCGATGTCGGCGTCATCGGCATGAACGACATGGACATGGCGCGCTGGCCCGGCATCGACCTCACCACGATCCGCCAGCCCATCGCCGACATCATCGACGCCAGCATCGACCGCATCGCCGCCTGCCTCGACGATCCGGGCGCTGCCCCGGTCGCCCGGCTGTTCGACTGCCAGATCGTCGAACGCCGCACACTGCGCCCGCTGCCCTGACCGCGCATCGGGGCCGCGCAGCCCCCTCTTCGCGCGCCAGCGGGTAAGCCCGCTAGGGCCGGACGGGCGAGTGACCCGGTCCGCCGCTCTACCTGAACATCGGCGGCCGCGCATCCACCCACGCGCTGCCCGACCTTGCCGAGGCAACGGCGGCATGGACCGCCGCGATCGACCGGACGCCCGCGGCCGCCAGTGGAAGCCCATCGCGCGCCGTGCCGCGGATCGTGTCGGCAAGGTCGCAGTAGACGTTCGCGACGGCCATCGGGAAGCCCTCGGGATGCGCAATCGCGACGCGGCTCAGCCGCCTGGCATCGTCGTAAAGACCGCTTTCGCCCTTTTCCATGATCTGCGTCCGCCCGCCGACCGGCGTATGGATCAGCTGGTTCGGCTGTTCCGACGCCCAGCGGAAACCTCCGGTTTCGCCGAACACCTGAATGTCAAAGCCATGCTGCCGCCCGATGGCGACGGACGACGTCCAGAGCCGCCCGACCGTTCCACGTGCCATGCGGAAGTTCACCATGGCATCATCCTCCAGCACCCGGCTGGAAATGGCCGAGGCAAAGTCAGCCGACAGCGTTTCCACCTCGTCATCGCAGATGAAGCTCGCCATGTGCAGCGCGTGGATGCCGCAGTCGGCGAACTGGCCCGACACGCCCGCCATCGCCGGATCATAGCGCCAGCGGACACGCGGGTTGTCGGCGTCGGCCGCGTCGCCGTGATGGCCGTGACTGAAGTTCGTGACCACCAGCCGGACCTTGCCGACATCGCCCGCCCGCACCATCGCACGGGCCTGACGGACCATCGGATAGGCTGAATAGCAGTAGTTCACCGCGCATATCTTTCCCGCCTTCGCGGCGATGCGCACCAGCTCCTCGCCTTCCTCGACCGTCACGGTCATCGGCTTTTCGCACAGCACGTTGATCCCCGCCTCAAGGAACGCCTTCGAGATTTCGTAATGCGTCGCGTTGGGCGTGGCGACCGTCACCAGATCGACCCGGTCGGCGCGGTCCCGTTCGCCCGCCAGCATCTCTCTCCAGTCGCCGTAGGCACGCTCCGCCGCCACGCCAAGGCGCCGGGCATAGGCGCGACCCGCCTCGGGCCGGTGGTCGAGAGCACCCGCGACCAGGTCGAAATGACCGTCGGCCAGCGCGCCGAGACGGTGCGCCGGGCCGATCTGGCTGCCTTCCCCGCCCCCGATCATGCCCCATTTCAGTTTTGCCACGTCAGGCGCTCCTCAGTTGAAACCGATGGATTCGAGATATTCGCGGTTTGCCCGCGCGTCGTCCTTCGGGCGCACGTCCAGCGTCGGGTCGCAGTCCTGCTCGACCGTGCACCAGCCTTGGAACCCTGCGTCCAGCAGAACCTGACGCACCGCCGGAAAATCCACATCGCCCCGCCCGAGGTTGCAGAAAATCCCCTCCCCGCAGGCGTCATAGAACCCCGTCCGTGCCGTGATCACACGGGCTTTCACCACCGGGTCGATGTCCTTGAAATGCATGTAGCTGATGCGCCCGATGTGGCGGCGCATGAAGGCGACCGGGTCAAACCCCGCATAGGAATGGTGCCCGGTGTCGAAGCATATCTTCAGGTGACGCTCGTCCACCTCGTCCAGCAGCCGCTCCAGTTCCGGCTCGAAGTCGATGAAGCCCGCCGCATGGGCATGGATGCCAACCGTCAGCCCGTATTCCTCGGCCCCTATCCGCGCCACTGCGGCGATCCGGTCGCGGAAGGCGGCCCATTCCGCGCGGTCCATCTGTTCCGCTTCCGCCGCACGTCCCGCCGTCGGCGCGCGCCGGGGCGAGATGCTGTCAATCAGCACCAGATGCTCCGCCCCATGCGCGACCAGCGCGCGGCAGGTCCGCACCGCCGCATCCAATACGTCCTCCCACGCCGCCGGATCGTGGAACGGCCGGAACACCACGCCGCCGGTCAGCGTCAGCCCATGCCGCGCCAGCGCCTCGCCCAGCTGGCCCGGGTCCTCGGGCATGAAGCCGACAGGCCCCAGTTCGATCCCCCGGTATCCCGCCTGCGCACAGTCCGACAGAACCGTCTCCCAGGACGGATTGCGCGGATCGCCCGCGAATTCCACACCCCAGGAACAGGGCGCATTGCCGATCCTTATCG
The DNA here is from genome assembly GCA_963738635.1 of uncultured Alphaproteobacteria bacterium. Classification (GTDB taxonomy): domain Bacteria; phylum Pseudomonadota; class Alphaproteobacteria; order Rhodobacterales; family Rhodobacteraceae; genus JAOADN01. Next base: position 63,670 of record CAVTXE010000014.1, read on the forward strand.
TCATTCCCGTCACCCCCCCGCAACCGTGACCCAGCGCCCGTGGGGTGCCGACCGCAGTGCGGCATCCACCACTTCCCACACTGCCAGCCCGTCGCGGAAGGTCGGCCAGACCGGCTGCCCGCTCTCGATCGCCGTCAGGAAATCCTTCGCCTCGATGATGATCTGGTCCTGATATCCCGTTCCGTGCCCCGGCCCCTGACAGAACGGCAGATAGTCCGGATGGTCCGGTCCGGTCAGGATCTTCCGGAACCCCCGCTCCGCCTCCGGCCCTTCGGCCCGGTACAGCCACAGCGCGTTCTGGTCCTCCTGATCGAACCTTATCGCGCCCTTTGTTCCATGGATTTCATAGGCATAGCCCATCTTCCGCCCCGTCGCCGCGCGGCTGAAATACAGGTGCCCCATCGCGCCGCCCGCGAACCGGCACATGATCTGGGCGTGGTCGTCATTTGTCACCGCCTCCGGCCCGTCCGGTCCCGCCCTTGTCATATGGACCGTCTCGACCATCGCCGACAGCCGCTCCACCGGGCCCATCAGCGCCAGCGCGCAGTTGATCATGTGCGGCGACAGGTCCCCCATCACCCCGTTCGCCACGCCGCGCGTCCGCCAGGTCGCGGGCAGGGCGGGGTCTGCGAGGAAGTCTTCGGTATGCTCGCCCCGGAACCACGTCACGCGCCCGATCGCCCCCTCGGCCAGCAGCTTCCGCGCGAACTGGGTCGCGGGCGTGCGGACATAGTTGAAGCCGACCATGTTCGGAACACCCGAGGCCTCCGCAGCCGCGACCATCGCCTGCGCGTCCGCCAGCGATGCCCCCAGCGGCTTCTCGCAGAACACCGGCTTGCCCCGCGCCAGGGCCGCCTCGGCAACCGCGCGGTGTGTCGTCTGCGGGCTGGCGATCACCACCGCCTCCACGTTCGGATCTGCCACCAGCGCCCGCCAGTCCGCCGTCGCCCGCGCGAATCCATATGCCGCCCGGTAACGTTCGGCACTCTCCGCCGTCGTCGCGCAGATCATCTCCAGCCGGGGCCGCAGCGTTGTCTGGAACACCGCGCCCACGGCCGACATCGCCACCGAATGCGCCTTGCCCATATAGCCGCCGCCGATGATCCCGATGCCGATATCGCGCATGGCCTGCCCGTCCCGAAACTGTTTGCAACCGGTTGCAAAACGAGTATCGTCAATCCCGGCGCAGGGTCAATCCGGATTCTGATCGCGGAGAGGGGTGGCAGGTCACATGCAGCGGCTCTGGGACAGAATGCGTCGGAACCGCTTTGCCGTGCTGGGCCGCGTCGGCATGGACCTTTACGCCGACCCGCCCGGGACGCGGATCGAGGACGCGCGGGGCTTCACGCCAGCCATCGGGGGCTCGGCCGGCAACATCGCCGTCGCCCTCGCCCGTCAGGGCGCGCAGGCAATGCTGATGACGCGGGTCTCGGACGATGCCGTCGGACACTACTGCCTCGCGGAACTGTCCCGCTACGGTGTGGTCACCGCACATACCGGCACGTCATCGGACGGCACCCGCACATCGCTCGCCGTGGCCGAGACGCGCGCCGATGACTGCCAGGTTGTCATCTACCGCAACGGTGCCGCCGATTTCGCTCTGACCGAGGCGGATGTTGCGGACGTCGACTATGCGTCGCTCTCCGCCCTTGTCGTCACCGGCACCGCCCTCGCCGCCGACCCGTCGCGGACCGCCGCGCTCTCCGCCATGACCCTTGCCCGCGCCGCGGGCGCGCTGACCGTTCTCGACATCGACTACCGCGCCTACACCTGGTCCGATGCCGGGGAGGCCGCCCGCATCTGCCTCGACGCCGCCCGCGCCGCCGATATCATCATCGGCAATGATGATGAATTCGGCCTTCTGGCAGGTGGCCATGACCATGGCCCTGCGCTGGCCCGTGATCTGGCGCAGGGCGCGCTGTTCAGCATCCTCAAGCTCGGTGCCGCCGGGTCGCGCACCTTCACGCCCGACTACAGCTTTGTCACCCCGATCTTCCCCGTCACCGCCCTTAAACCCATGGGCGCGGGCGACGGCTTCATGGGCGGCCTGCTCGCCGGTCTGGCGCAGGGCCATACGCTTCAAACATCTGTCCGGCGCGGCGCTGCCACCGCCGCCCTGATCGTCGCGGGCGTCGGCTGCGCGCCCGCCTCGCCCGATACCGCAACCCTTGACGCCTTCCTCGCCCGGCACTGAAAGCCCCGCCATGCACATTGCGCCCCACGACAACCGCAACCAGCCCATCGTGGATGTCGGCCACCCGCTGGTGCCGCTGAACTATTTCAACATCGTCCGCCTGAAACGCGGCGAGGACTTCTCCTACCAAATCCCCGGCTACGAAACCTGCATTGTCCCCGCCACCGGCACGGTCCGCGTCACGGTCGGCGGCCAGACCCATGACGATCTGGGCGGGCGCGGCGCGGATGTCTGGGACGGCGAGCCCGAAGGCGTCTACGTGCCGACCGGCATGGAGGCCCGCCTGACCTGCCTGTCGGACGCGGCCGAAGTGTTCATCGCCGGGGCAAAGTTCGATACTGTGCTCGAACCCTTCGCGGTCCGCGCCGCCGATCTCGACGTCATCCAGTACGGGTCCGATGACACCAAGACGCACCGCAAGATCAAGCATATCCTCGGCATGAAATACGGCGACCGCGTCGGCCGCCTGCTGGTGTCCGAGCTTTACACCGTCGGCACCGGCGGCTGGTCGGGCTTTCCCAGCCACAAGCACGACACCGATCGACTAGCCGGATCGAGACCCGCCATGACGAGACCTACAATTTCCGCTTCCGCCCCGCCCACGGCTCGGGCCTCCAGATGCTGCAACGGACCGAGGATCAGCCGGGCGAGGCGTATCACGTGATGAACAGCTCGACCGTCCTGATCGACAGGGGCTATCACCCGTGCTGCGTCCTGCCGGGTTATCAGATGTACTACTTCACCATCCTCGGCGGCCAGTCGCAGCGCAGCCTGAAGCAGTATTTCCAGCCCGCCCATGCCGACCAGCTGCAAACGATTCCGGGTATCCTCGACATGGTGGCCAAGTTCAAATGACCCGCGCGGCCCTGGCCGAGGTTCTGCAACCGGCCCTGCACGGTGGCTATGCCGTCGCCGGGTTCGTCTGCCAGGGGTGGGAGGACATGCGCGCCTATGTCGCCGCCGCCGAGGCCGAACGCGCCCCGGTGATCCTTCAGGTCGGGCCTGGCGCGCGCGCGCATACGCCGCTGCCCGTGCTGGCCGCGATGCTGAGGCATCTGGCCGAACGCGCGGGCGTTCCGGTGGTGACGCATCTGGACCATGGCGCGTCGCCGGACGAATGCTGGGCCGCCGTCGCCGAAGGCTTCACCTCGGTGATGTTCGACGGCTCGCGCCTGCCGCTGCAGCAGAATATCGATGAAACCGCTGCCGTCGCGGCGATGGCCCATTCAGCGGGCGTGTCCTGCGAAGGCGAGATCGGTGTTGTCGGCTATGCGGGCGGCGCGGCCTCGACCGGCACCGACCCGGACGACGCCGCGCGTTTCGCACGCGACACGGGTGTCGACGCGATGGCCGTCTCGGTCGGCAACCTGCACCTGCAGCGGACCCCCGGCGCGGGTCTCGACATCGCCCGCCTCCGCGCAATCGGGGCCGTCACCGAGGTGCCCCTCGTCATCCACGGCGGATCGGGCGTGCCGATGGATCAGCGCCGCGCGCTCGCCTCCCGCAGCTCCGTCTGCAAATTCAACATCGGCACCGAACTGCGCCAGACCTTCGGGACGGCGCTGCGCCGCATCCTCGCCGCCGACCCCGACCTCTTCGACCGGATCGCCATCCTGTCGGCCACCGAGGCCCCCCTGACCCTCGCCGCCCGCGCTGCGCTCAGAAGCGTCCTGTCGCAGGGGCGGGCATGACGTCCGGCCTCTGTCCGCCGCCCTTCCGCCCGGCGGGGCTCCCGTCGCCGGTTTGATCTCGATCATCGCAGCCCCCGTCGTTCTGCTGCACCGTGGCCGCACCCTGCGGACCCCGGGCCCTGCTCCGGCCGCACCAAACGGAGGCATCCCATGTCATTCTCCGAAGCCATCTCGTCGGTTTTCTCAAAATACGCGACCTTCGACGGCCGCGCGCGGCGGTCGGAATTCTGGTGGTTCGTGCTGTTCAACATACTGATGCAGATCGGCCTCGGCATCGCCGACCGGGGGCTGTTCGGCAATTCCATCTATGGCATGAGCGGGCGTGGTGCCTTCGGAATGACCGAAGGGCCTTCCGTCCTCGGCGGCCTCTATTCGCTCGCCGTGGCGATCCCGTCGCTCGCGGTCGGCTGCCGCCGGCTGCATGACACTGACCGCTCAGGCTGGTGGCAGCTGATCTGGGCCGTCCCCGTCATCGGCGCGATCGTTCTGCTGATCTTTCTGACCGAGAAAGGAACGGCCGGGCCGAACCGCTTCGGCGACAATCCCCTCGATGGGGATGCGCCCGAGTTCCGCCACTCGGCCATACCCCGAGTGCCGCGCGGTGAGCCGTAGGGTGCGTGTGCACAGGTGCCTCCCTCACCAACCCGATTCGGCGATCGTGGTTGACGCCCCACCCGCCAGCCAAGCGTATGGCAGGTTGCCATACACTTTCCGGCACCCGCCGGACGCTGCAATCCGGGATATTAATCCAGCGTCCGCAAGGGGTTACGCCGATACAAGATCGGTCGCCGCATAGACCGGCTCCAGCGACCCCTTCCACCCGTTTCCGTACTCCGCGATCAGGTCGTCCGCCGGAACACGCCCTGTCCGCAGGCTGTTCTCCAGCACCTCCAGATGCACCGTCTCATCCCGCCCCGCGTCGTCCAGCATCCCGCGCCCCTTAAGCCCCGCCGACGCGATGGCCACCGCCTCGCGCGCCAGATCGGCCAGCCGGACCCCGCCCGCCTCGCCCTGCAGCGCCGACACCGACGCCGCGACCCTCAAGCCCTCGCGTGTCTCCGTATCGAACCCCTTCACCAGATCCCAGGCCGCATCCAGCGCGTTCTGATCGTAAAGCAGCCCGACCCAGAAGGCGGGCAGCGCCACCAGATGCGGCAGGTTCCCCGCATCCGCCCCCCGCATCTCGATGTATTTCTTCACCCGCGCTTCCGGAAACACCGTCGTCATATGGTCCGCCCAGTCGCTTAAGGTCGGCTTTTCGCCCGGCAAGGCGGGCAGCTGACCTTTCAGGAAATCCCGGAACGACTGGCCCAGGGCGTTGATGTAATGCCCGTCGCGGTAGACGAAATACATCGGCACATCCAGCACCCAGTCGACGTAGGCCTGGAACCCCATCCCGTCCTGAAAGACGAAGGGCAGGGTCCCCGTCCGCGCGTTGTCCAGCCCGCGCCAGATGCGGCTCCGCCACGACCTGTGCCCGTTCAGCCGCCCCTCGAAGAACGGCGATGACGCGAACAAGGCCGTCGCCACCGGCTGCAGAGCCAGCGACACGCGCAGCTTCTGCACCATGTCGGCCTCGGAGGCATAGTCGAGGTTCACCTGCACCGTGCAGGTCCGCCGCATCATCTGCGTGCCATGTGTGCCGACGGATTTCATGTATGAATCCATCAGCTTGTAGCGCCCCTTCGGCATCAGCGGCATCTGGTCATGGGTCCAGTCCGGGGCCGCCCCGATCCCCATGAACCCGACGCCCATCGGCCCGGCGACCGCCGAAACCTCGGCCAGATGGGACAGCAGCTCGGCCCTGGTCTGATGGATGTCGGTCAGGGGCGCCCCCGACAATTCCAGCTGCCCCCCTGGTTCCAGGCTGACGTTCGCGCCGCCCTTCGTCAGGCCGATGATGTGGTCCTGCTCCATCACCGGCGTCCAGCCGAAGCGGTCGCGGATGCCTTCCAGAACCGCGCGCACCGATGCCGGTCCGTCATAGGGCAGCGGCAGATGGCTGCCGGTCAGAAATCCGAACTTCTCGTGCTCGGTCCCGATGCGCCAGTCCGCCTTCGGTTTGCAGCCCGACGCCATGTAGGCCGCCAGCTCGTCAAAGTCTTCGATCAGGCCGCCGCCGGATTGTGGAATTGACATTCGGACGTGCCTGACCCTGTGACGCGATGGAAGGTGAGACGTGGATCGCCGCCGGTATGAAGTCAAGGCCGCCGCAGGGGCGGCGGGGGCGGGCGCTGATGAAATCTCGTGATGGTGCCGCCCCGGCGCTGGCCTTCCTGAAGCACGGTCAGCGCCGGGACCAGAGCGGCCCGCTGGCAGTGGCGTCATCGATCGCGCGTCCCAGAGCCGCCATGTCGATGCCCGGCAGCACGGCGAAGGCATCGGCCAGCCGCTCGGCGCCCTCCGCTGCCACCGGAATCAGCAGGACCTGACCGTCGGACGTGCGCAGCCGCCACTGCCGCTGTCCGCCGAAGGTGCCGATGCGCAGTTCCTCCAGATCGGCCAGCGCCATGTATCCGCCGAAGGCCGGGCCCAGATAGCCCACCTGGCCCTCGTCCACCTCGACGATGCCGGGGGCCGCGACGGGCCGCCGGAACCGCAACCGTCCCAGCGCGATCGTGGCCCAGCCCGCCGCCGCGACAGCCACAATGCCCCCGAGCGGGATCAGGACGTAACCGCCGAGCCAGATCAGCCACAGGCCCAACGCGCCCGCCACGCCCGCCGCGATCACCTCGCGCTGGCGGGTGATCGCTGCCAGCAGGTCGGGGCGGACGAGACTCATAGGCCTGCTCCGATTGCGGCAGGCTCCGCAAAGTCGATCAGACGGTAGTCGCCGATCCGCACGAAGCCTATTGCGCGATAGGCGCTGGCTGCAGCATCCGACGCCGCGAACAGAATGGCCCGCCCGGTGCCCTCGTCCCGCGCCATCGCAAGGTGCTGCGCCACCACGCGCCGCGCATGTCCACGGCCCCGCCGTGCAGGCGGCGTATACACACCGCCCACCTGCACCGCCCCCGGCATCCGCGCGTTGAAGACCGTCATCGACAGCAGCGCGCCGTGCTCCTCCAGCACCGCCGCCGCCCGCTCCTCGACCATCCGCACTGCCCGCTCCCGCGCGCCCGCGCGCGTGCCGGCGGTATCCGCAGCCCCCAGCACCTCCACCTCGTAGCGCCAGCGCCAGTCCGCCAGCACCGGCAGGTCGTCGGCCGCTGCGATCCGCGCCTGCCCCGGCCCGCCGGGAACGATCAGGTCCGACAGGTCCAGCGCGAAATGCGGGTCCGCCCGGTCCAGCCGGGCCGTGCCGGACGGCAGGGCCGCCGCCTTGCGGAACGCCTGCACCGCGTCATCGCTGCCGTTCAGCCCCCGGATGCGCGCCCCCGCGACCGCAGCCGCAAGCGCCTGCCAGCCCCGGTCCGGCATCTCGTCCGGACCACCCGCGACAACCGTAACATAGCCCGCATTGCTCAGCGACAACGCCCCGCGGATGTCGCCATCCCCGGTCAGCGTCCAGAACCGCGCCGCATTCGGGTGCTCTGACGCGACCAGACCGAAACGGGACAGCGCGTGGCCCATGAACATCGCCCGGTCGGCGTGCCGGGTCACGAACGCCCCGAATGCCGCGACATCCGCCTCTGTCACCGGCCGCACCTGCATCACCGCCAGTCCCCCTGCGCCGCCTGCCACAACGTGACCGCCGCCACCGCCGCCGTCTCGGCCCTCAGGATGCGCGGGCCGAGCGGCACCGGCGTGACGAACGGCAGAGCCCTCAGCCGCATCCGCTCGGCGTCAGAAAACCCGCCCTCGGGTCCGATCAGGATCGCCGCAGGCGCGGGCGGCATTGTTGCCGTTGCACTGTCCATCCCCTCATCCGCGAAAATCAGCGCGCGCTCCTTGCTCCAGCCCGCCAGCACCTTCGCCAGGGGCTGCACCTCCGCCACCTCGGGCACCGTCATCGCGCCGCACTGCTCCGCCGCCTCGACCGCATGCGCGATCATCTTGTCGCGCCGCACCCGGTCGGCATTGGTGAAATCCGTCTGCACCGGCACAATCCGCCGCACGCCCAGCTCCACAGCCTTTTCGACAACGAAATCCGTCCGCGCCTTCTTCAGCGGCGCGAACAGCAGCCACAGGTCCGGCGGCATATCCTGCGCCCGCGCCTGCCCCTCGCAGACCAGCGCGCCGCGCCGCTTGCCCGCCTCCGCCACGCGCCCCAGCCACTCGCCATCGCGTCCGTTGAACAGCAGAACCGGCCCGCCCACCCCAAGCCGCATCACCCCGAACAGGTAATGCGCCTGCGCCTCGGTCAGCGGAACCGATTGCCCCGGCCCAAGCGGGTGGTCTACACAAAGCCGTATCTTCGCCGCCTGCATGGTCCCGAACGTATGAGCGTCCCCATCGAAACGCCAGAGGCCGCCCCGCCGGACTCCGCACCCGTCGCCGATGCCGCGCCGGGCAACTGGGTCGACCGTTTCGCACCGCGCGCCACGCGCCCCTACCTGCGCCTGTCCCGTGCCGACCGGCCGATCGGCACCTGGCTGCTGCTGATCCCCTGCCTCTGGGGCCTTTCGCTGGCCGCCGCGATGAATTCCTGGTGGACCTACGACCTCTGGATCATCGGCGGCTGCGCTGTCGGGGCCTTCCTCATGCGCGGGGCAGGCTGCACCTGGAACGACATCACCGACCGCGACTTCGACGCCGCCGTCGCCCGCACCCGGTCGCGCCCGATCCCCTCCGGCCAGGTCACGCCGCGTCAGGCCGCCGTCTGGATGGCCGTTCAGGCCCTTCTCGCCGCAATCATCCTCTTCACCTACAACCAGGCCACCATCATCCTCGGCATCGCCTCGCTTGCCCTTGTCGCGATCTATCCCTTCGCCAAACGCTTCACCTGGTGGCCGCAGGTCTTTCTCGGCCTCGCCTTCAACTGGGGTGCGCTGCTCGCGTTCGCCGCCCATGCCGGAACGCCCGGGCTGCCAGCGTTTCTGCTCTACCTCTCCGGCATCGCCTGGACGCTGTTCTACGATACCATCTATGCCCATCAGGACACCGAGGATGACGCCCTGATCGGCGTGCGCTCCACCGCCCGCCTGTTCGGCCAGTCCACGCGCAAGTGGCTTGTCGCTTTCCTGGTCGCCACCGTCCTGCTGATGACCGCCGCCGTCCTCGCCGCTCTTCTGCCCACGGCCAGCCCCGCCAAGCTTGCGCTTGCAATCGCCGCCCCATGGGCGCTCGGCTGGCATCTCTGGCTTCAGGTCAGCAGGCTCGACATCGCCGACCCCGCTTCCTGCATGCGCATCTTCCGGTCGAACCGCGACGCAGGCCTGATCGCTGCGCTGTTTCTTGCCATCGCCGCGTTCCTCTGATTGAACACGCCCGATGCGTGGCCTAGTCAGGCGCGTCCGTGACCCCGCCGAAAGCTGCCCACCGTGCCGCGCCTTTCCCCCAACATCACCGTCCTGGCCGTCTGCGCGCTTGCCGCCATGCTGTTCTTCCTTGCCGCCACCTGGGCCGCCAGCGTCATCGAAACACGCTCTGCCTCCGCTGTCCGGGGTGCCCTGGTCGATGCCGGCCACGCCTGGGCCGATGTGCAGACCGACGGGCTGCAGGTCCATGTCACCGGCAAGGCCCCGACCGAAGCGATCCGCTTCCGCGCCTTGTCCGTCGCCGGAACGGTCGTCGATGCCGCGCGGGTCATCGACGATATGCAGGTCGAGGCGTCGGGCGACCTGACCGCGCCCGACTTCAAGATCGAGATCCTGCGCAATGCCGACGGCATCTCGCTGATCGGGCTCGTGCCCGCCTCGACTGACCGCGCCGCCGTGCTCGATACCCTGACCACCCTCGCCGGGGGCGGCGTCGTCACCGATATGCTCGACAGCGCCGATCATGCCGAACCGCAGGGCTGGCAGAAGGCGCTGGCGTTCAGCCTGTCCGCGCTGAAAATTCTTCCGCGTGCGAAAATCTCCGTCGCGGCCGACCGCATCGCCATCACCGCGATCAGCGACAGCCCGCAGGAAAAGGCCAGGATCGAATTCGAACTGCGCCGCAAAGCCCCTGACGGACTTGCGCTGAACCTCGACATCTCGGCCCCGCGCCCGGTCATCACGCCCTTCACCGTCCGCTTCCTGATCGACAGCGACGGCGCGCGGTTCGATGCGTGCTCCGCCGATACCGAACAGGCCCGCACCTCGATCATCGCCGCAGCGACAGCCGCCGGGGGCAGCGGCAATCTGTCCTGCACCATCGGGCTTGGTGTGCCCAGCCCCGAATGGACCGAGGCGGTCACCCAGGGCATCAAAGCGGTCGCCGATCTGGGGCAGGGGGCCGTCACCTTCACCGATGCCGATGTCTCGCTGATCGCCGCCGCATCCGCCGATCAGGCCACATTCGACCGTGTCGTGGGCGAGCTGGATTCGAACCTGCCGGAGGTCTTTTCCCTGACCGCCCGGCGCGCCGAGGCTGCCACGGACGCCGAAGCGCAGGCAGCACCCGACTTCACCGCAGTGCTTGGTCCGGACGGCAACGTGCAGCTGCGCGGCCGCATTCCCGACGAACGCATGCGCAGCGCGGTCGAAAGCTTCGCGCGGGCGCGCTTCGGGATCGATGCCGTCTATGGCGCGATGCGGCTTGACGGCGCGCTGCCCGAAGGCTGGCCGCTGCGCGTGCTGGCCGCCGTCGAGGCGCTGGGCCAGCTGAACAGCGGCTCGGTTCTTGTGCGCGCCGACCTGATCCGCGTCGAAGGCGTCAGCGGGTCGCAGACCGCGTCGGACAAGATCGCGCGCGGCCTGTCGGCGGCCGTGGGTGGCGGCGAGGAGTTCCAGATCTCGGTCAGCTATGACGAAAAACTCGACCCGCTGGCCGGGCTTCCGACGCCCGAGGAATGCCTGGCCGACCTCAACACCATCCTGACGGCCAGCAAGATCAACTTCGAACCCGGCTCGGCGACCCTTGCCGCGGACGCCAGGGAGATCATCGACGCGATTGCCGCGCGGATGAAGGACTGCGCCGATGTGCCGATGGAAATCGGCGGCCATACCGATGCGCAGGGGCGTGAGGAAATGAACCAGCAACTCAGCCAGGACCGCGCGCAGGCCATCGTCGCCGCGCTGATGGAGCGCCGTGTGCTGACCGGCAGCCTGACCGCGAAAGGATACGGCGAAAGCGTTCCCATCGCGGACAATGATACCGAGGCCGGGCGTGAATCGAACCGCCGGATCGAGTTCCGGCTGCTGGCCCCTGTCACCGGCTCTGACGTGGCGGCTGCGATGCAGCCCGGCGGGGAAGGGGCGGACGGCACGCCGGTCACCGTCTCGACGCCCGACGATTCCACGCTGCGTCCGAAGGCGCGTCCGGCCGCTCCATGATGCCCGGCAAACGGACGGCGGACGATGCCCGGCACTGGCGCGCTGCCGGTTGCCATGCGAAGAATGCCTGGTGTCGGCGAAGACCTGACCCCGCCCTGACCTGAAACCAGAAGGCCGATCCGGACCCCTTATGAACAGAACCGAGTTCATCATCGCCACCGCGATCATCCTCTTCGTGGCCTTCCTGATCGGCTGGTTCGCCAACTGGCTTCTGGTGCGCATGACCCGCGTCACCCAGGCTGATATCGGCGAACTCGACCAGATGGCGCAGGCCCTGCACGAGGCCGAGGACATGCGCGACCAGGCGATCACCTATATGGAGCAGCGCGAAGCCGAACTGGTGAACCGCGTCAGCCAGACCGAGGCCGAACTGCGCGCGGCGATGGAGGGCCTCCGCGACGCGCGGGCCGAGGCAGGGGAACTGCGCGCCTATATCGAACGGATGAACGCGGGGTAGGGGGCGTGCTCCGGTCGCTTTCCCTCCGATCAAGACGACCAGACAAAACCAATCTGAGGCGACATCCCGATGACAGCCAGCAAGCGCATCGTCCTCTCCAGCGACCACGCCGCCATTCCATTGCGGCAGGCGATCGCCGTCCATATTGCGGCGCAGGGCTGGGAAGCGGTGGACATCGGACCAACGACGCCGGAAAGCACGCATTACCCCGAACATGGCCAGGCGGCGGCAAGGCGCGTCGCGTCCGGCGACTGCCGGTTCGGCATCATCCTCTGCGGCACCGGTCAGGGCATCATGATGGCGGCGAACAAGGTCAGGGGCATCCGCTGCGGCGTCTGCGCCGACACATTCTCAGCCCGGATGATCCGCCAGCACAACGATGCGAACATGCTCTCGCTCGGCGCGCGGGTCGTGGGCGAGGGGCTGGCGCTCGACATCGTCGATGCCTTCCTGACTGCCAGTTTCGAGGGCGGCCGCCACGCGACGCGGGTGGAGATGATCGAGGTGCCGGAGGGGTAGGGGGTTGGGTGGTTGCACCTGCCGGTCGTGGGTCAGGTCGAATTGCTGCTTTGAGGCCGGAGCAGACACTCGCCCCGCGCGTCCCGCTCCCATCACCGTGCTGGAGCAGCGACGTGCCCGGCCCAAAGCGGTCGGTCGGTTTCTCCTGCACGCTGCGGTGCGGCTACTTCAAAGCGGCCGCTCATACTTTGCGCAGCGATTCTGGCCGACAAAAGTTGCGAAGGGGACGAAGCGGACCTTTGCAGGTGCAGCGACAGATTGCCCGACGAAGTGACATTGCCCATCAAGAAAGGCCCATACCGGACCTTCAGCTGTGACCGGGCGCGAGCCGCTCTCACCCACAAGGGACAATCGAAATTCTGAGCTTTCAGGCATGTTGAGTTCAGTCAGCCCCGCTGGGTGGACTTTCAGCCCGCCTCGGCCGCCTCCGCCGAGCGCACCTTCACTTCGCTCGCCCGGTTACAAGGCTGCCCAAGACATCCTATTGTGATAATGTGGCGGGCCGGAAGGAGCTAAAAATGCGTTGGACAAGACAGACAAAAGGGCTTGACCTTCCAGCCCATATGGCCCCTTCAATTGCTCATTGTCTTGGCCTCGTTTGGGACCAGCAAGGAGACCGCCTCATTGAGCCTTATTCTTATCGCCTGCCACGTTTCGCGGTCTCACCCTCAAGAACCGCATCGTTCTGTCACCCATGTGCCAATATTCGGCCAAGGGCGGCATGGCGAACGACTATCACTTCGCACACCTTGCGCGCTTCGGCCTCGGTGGTTTCGGCGCGGTCATCGTCGAGGCTACGGCCGTGACACCCGAGGGGCGCATATCCTATGCGGACCTGGGCCTGTGGTCTGACGACCATATCCCGCCCCTCGCCCGCATTGTGCAGCTTTCTGCGGAGCCAAGGGGCAGCTTCAGGCATCCAGATCGGCCACGCGGGTCGCAAGGCGTCCTCTGCGGTTTGGTGGCGTGGGCGCTTCGACGAGACCGAGGATGAAAAGCCGCTGATCGGGTTTGAGGATTGGCCAACGGTCGGACCCAGCGCTATTCCGCACGCTCCAAACTCAGCCGAATACAAGGTGCCGCATGCTCTGACACTGTCTGAGATGGACGATATCCGGGCAGCTTTTGTCGCGGCCACACAGCGGGCGGAGCGAGCTGGCTTTGATCTCGTGGAGGTCCACTCGGCCCATGGCTACCTGCTTCACCAGTTCCTCTCGCCCATTGCCAATCAGCGCGAGGACGAGTTCGGCGGCAGCCTCGAGAACCGGATGCGCTTCCCCCTTTCGGTGGCCAAGGCCGTCCGGGAGGCTTGGCCCGCCGAAAAGCCGATGTTTGTCCGCATTTCGGCCCAGGATGGAATTGAGGGCGGCTGGACCGTTGCGGACAGCATCATTTACGCCCGCGCGTTGAAGGATATTGGCGCAGACCTCATCGACTGCTCGTCCGGGGGTTTTGAGGGCGGAGCGTTCTCGGTCGGGCCAGGTTATCAGGTCCCTCTGGCGCGCGCCGTGCGAGAAGGGGCGGGCCTGCCGACCATGGCTGTTGGACTGATCACCACGCCCGCCGAAGCTGAGGCTGTCGTGCGGGACGGGGCGGCTGACCTTGTGGCGCTTGGGCGCGAGGCGCTCGACGACCCGAATTGGCCGCTCCATGCTCGTCTGACATTGGGCGGCACTGAGGACCCCTATGCTGAGTGGCCGCGTCAGGCGGGCTTCGTCGTGCGCCACAAAGACCGTGCGCTACGCCTACGGGGGTTTGCCAAAGACTAACAGCGTGACAAGCAATTGTTGGACTTAACTCCAGCAGATGCAGAAGGTCGCGTCCGGGAAGAGGCTCGGAATGCGGCTGTAAGTTTTCAGCCAACGAACGGCAGATCTCCGCCCACAAGGTCGGTCATGCCGCGTCTGCGTGTGAGCATAGAGCAACCCCGGCGAACTCCAGAAAGGGTCCGCAAAGCAGTCATTCAAACTCGCCCACACCCCGCTACCGCATCGAGAAGCCGTGCCTGCCTCGCCGACGGACAACGTATGCACATGATATGCACGCCATATGCATGAAAGATGCATGTGCCTGAATCTCGTGGTGCCGCCTCGTTTCGACCCCGGGTGCCGCCATCTGCGCTCTCCGCCATCACTGCATGCGGGCACCCGCGCGCAGGAAAGTCCGGCGCAGTGGCGGGCGCAGCTCCGATCCGCACGGCGGCGCTATGCGCCGCACTTTATGACCAGACCGTTAATTCGACCGCCTAACCCATTGAAATTACTCACCCGAAATCCGGTCCCGAACTCGGGACCGCCCCTACCACCGCCCCAAGGCCGCCTCGTCAGCCACTTTCGAAGCGACCCACTCCGCCCCGTCCGGCCCGATTTCCTTCTTCCAGAACGGTGCCCGCGACTTCAGGTAGTCCATCAGGAACTCCGCCGCCGCAAAGGCCTCCGCCCGGTGCCGCGCGGCCGTGGCGACCATCATGATAGCCTCACCGCGGACCAGCCGCCCGTGCCTGTGGATCACCAACACATCCGTCAGCGACCAGCGCGCCGCGGCTTCCTCCGCCATCGCCGTGACCGCCTTTTCCGTCATCCCCGGATAGTGCTCGATTTCCAGCGCCGTCAGCCCGCCGTCGCCCCGCACGAGCCCCGTGAAGGTCACGACCGCGCCCGCATCAGGAACCTTTGCCGCAAAGCCCGCCGTCTCGGCCCCGAGGTCGAACCCCTCGCCTGTGATCCTGACGGTCATGGCCCTCAGCCCCCCGTCATCGGCGGAAAGAATGCAACCTCCCGCGCACCCTTCAGCGGCGCCGAAAAATCCGCCAGCCTCTGGTCGACCGCCACCCGCAGCGCCGAGACGTCCGCGAACGCCGCCGCATAGCGGTCTTCCCGCACGCGCAGTTCCGCGACAAGGTCGCCCACCGTCGCCGCCTGCGTCTCGACCCGCTCGCGCGGCTGCCCGATCCGTTCGCGCACCCAGGCGAAATAGAGGACCTCGATCATTCCGGCTTGTCCCGCAGGAACGGCAGCGACTTGGCGAAGTAGTCCCAGCCGGTGATCGCCGTCAGCAGGGCTGCGATCCAGATCAGCACCAGGCCGATATCCTTGGCAACCGATGCGCAGTCGCGCTTGCCGCAGGCCCGGACCGGGTCGGCCAGCCCCTTCGATACCGCGTCCGCGTACTGCTCCGTTGTCATACCCCGCATCGCGACGCCGTTCAGGTATTCAAGGCCCGTCCCCAGGAACAGCACCGCGATCGCCACCATCTGCGCCGTTGTTTTCCACTTCGCCAGCTTCGTGACCTTCAGCGTCCCGGCCTTCGTCCCAAGGAATTCCCGCAGTCCCGACACGAACACCTCGCGGAAGATGATCACTGTCGCAGGCAGGATCAGCCAGGGGTTCATCCCCGAATACCCGGTCAGCACCATGATCGCGATCAGCACCATCGCCTTGTCCGCGATCGGGTCCATCATCGCCCCGAACTTACTCTCCTGCTTCCACAGCCGCGCGAGGTAGCCGTCGAAGTAATCCGTGGCAGCCGCGCCGACAAACAGCGCCAGCGCGAACCAGTCCGCCCAGGGACGCGTGAAATACAGGAACATCAACGCCACGCCGGGTGCCGCCAGCAGGCGGAGCAGGGTCAGGATGTTGGGTATGTTCCAAGCCATGGGAAATGCTTACCGCCTTGCATGAGCCGGGGAAAGGTGCCCGCAGCGAAGTCTATTGAGCCTGTCGTCCCCGTACCCGGTACGGGCCGCCGCGCATGTTAAGGCGCTTGGTGCCGTCGACGTCTGCCCGAAAGTGATCGCTGAACTGCCGCAATCAGCTTGGGCTTGCCGTCGTCCCACTCCTTCAGCGCGACCGCCTCGTCCAGAATTCTGGGCCACTCGGGTGCTTTCAGATCACCGCGTCCCCAACTGCTATCCAGAAGTTTGTCGAAGACGTCACAAGATGCTTCGTCCCGCGGAGTGAACGAATAGAATCCTGCATCCCGCAGCAGGATTTTCACGGTCAATGGGTAGGCGAAAGCCGCCACGACCATGTGCTGCCAAGGTTTCCAATTCACGCTGAAGTCGCTTTTCGGCCCCTCGTGGACGCGCGCGCTGCGCGCCACGTAGAGCTCCTTCATCCACTTTCGCCGCACGGGCCAAGTCGCTTGTTCGGCATGCCAATCAGGTTTGTGATCTGCCTTCACCCGCTTTGCGGCGTTCAACGGAATGCTCTTAAAACTCTGCCAGCATGTGAAGAAGGCTTTCGCCATTTCCAGCGCCGACGGTTTGCTTGGCCGGAGAAGTCGTTCAAAGGCGATCGCCGAGAGCACCAAGCAGTCTTCGTCGGTCAGATCAGGCGTCTCGGCATTTGCCAATAGAAAGAAATCCATTGATGCCGAGACACGATCCCAAATTTCGTGCCCCGCGCGCCGTGCTTTTGAGATGGCCCTAGCAAGGAGATCGGAGGCAACATCGCAGCCCGTCCCTTCAACCTGCGGCGGCTGCTGAAACACGGTCTCCGAGATCGACCTGCCACCGGCCAGCAACCCACCGCCACGACGGCGATAGAAAAGGCTTGCCCGGTCAGAGTTCATATCAATGTGCATGCTGACCGGCCGAAACATTGCTGCGTTCAGATGGGCGGTGAAATGGCCCTTGAAGAACTGCTGATCGGACAAGCACGATAATGTCAGTAGGTCGGTGGCGCGTGCGGCGTTTCGCCACGAATTTTCTGGTATCTCCCAAGGAGTAGCGGCGCGTGGTCGAAGAATAACCGTACAACCTTTGACTGCTCTCCCGTCTTGACCGACATGAGTCCGAATAGCTTTCGAGGCCACATCAGACAGTGCGCTGCCGAAGATGTCGTCCAGCCGCTGCGTCTCGACTGGCACGAAGCGAAACGCTTCAATCGTGACCGAATAGGGCAACTTTACCCAAGGCAGAAATGCGATGCGGCCAGAAAGAGTCCTGTTCGTGATTGCCATTCCTCAGCCCTGCCCGACCTCCTCGTCCACTTGCTTTTCCATCAGTTTGCCTTTCTAAGCCCTTAACGAGAGCCAATAAATGTATGTGTATCAATCGCTTACCTACCCTTATCACTGTGAAAGCTCCCTACCCCCCGCATGGAAGAAGTCATACACCGCCTGGGCCGTCCCTTCGCTGATTCCTTCGACCGCCTTCAGGTCCTCGATCCCCGCCCGCGCCACCGCCTTCGCCGACCCGAAATGCGCCAGCAGCGCGCGTTTCCGCGCCGCCCCCACGCCCGGCACCTCGTCCAGCGGCGTCGCGCCCACCGCCTTCGCCCGCTTCGCCCGGTGCGCCCCGATGGCCCAGCGGTGCGCCTCGTCCCGCAGGCGCTGGACGAAATACAGAACCGGGTCGTTCCGTTGCAGCGCCATCACCGGCTTGCCGACGCGATAGAACTCCTCCTTGCCCTGGTCGCGGTCGATCCCCTTAGCGACACCGACGAACGGCACATCCTCGATCCCCAGACCCTCAAGTATCTCGGCGACCGCCGACACCTGCCCGGCCCCGCCATCGATCAGCAGAAGGTCGGGCCAGACGTCCGTCTGCCGGTCGGGATCCTCCTTCAGCAGCCGCTCGAACCGCCGCAGCAGGACCTCTTTCATCATGCCGAAGTCGTCGCTGTTCGCCCCCGCATCCGACTTGATGTTGAACTTCCGGTACTGCCCCTTGATGAACCCGTCCGGTCCCGCCACCACCATGCCGCCCACGGCGTCCGACCCCTGGATGTGGCTGTTGTCATAGACTTCGATCCGCGCGGGCGGCCCGTCCAGATCGAACGCCTCCGCCAGCCCCTCCAGAAGCCGCGCCTGGGTCGCGTTTTCGCTCTGCTTGCGCGCCAGGCTTTCGCGCGCATTCCGGGCCGCGTTCCCGACCAGCTCCGCCTTCTCGCCCCGCTGCGGCACCGCGATCTCCACGCGCCGCCCCGCCCGGTCGGACAGCAACTCGCGCCAGCAGATCCGGGTCCTCGACCCCGTGCGACAGCAGGATCAGGCGCGGCGGGTCCTTGTCGTCGTAGAACTGCGCAAGGAAGGCCTGCATCACCTCGGCCTCCTCCGCGCCCGATCCGGTGCGCGGATAGAAATCGCGGTTGCCCCAGCTCTGGTTCGCCCGGATGAAGAACACCTGCACGCAGGCCTGCCCGCCCTCCATGTGCAGCGCCACCACGTCCGCCTCGGTCACGCCCTGCGGGTTGATCCCCTGCCCCGCCTGCACCTGCGTCAGCGCCCGTATCCGGTCGCGCAGCGCCGCTGCCCGCTCGAACTCCATCGCGGCACTGGCATCCGCCATCTGCGCCGCAAGGTCGGACTGCACCTTGGTCGTCTTGCCCTGCAGGAACGCCTCGGCATCATCGACAAGGCCGCCGTAATCCGCCTCGCTGACGTACCCCACGCAGGGCGCGGAACAGCGCTTGATCTGATACAGCAGGCAGGGCCGCGTCCGGCTGGCGAACATCGCGTCCGAACAGTTGCGCAGCAGAAAGACCTTCTGCAGCTGGTTCAGCGTCCTGTTCACCGCCCCCGCGCTGGCAAAGGGACCGTAGTACTGGCCCTTCTCCTTCTTGGCACCCCGATGCTTCTTGATCTGCGGAAACGCCGTCTCGTGGCTGACCAGGATGTTCGGAAACGACTTGTCATCGCGCAGGAGCACGTTGTAGCGCGGTTTCAGCTGCTTGATCAGGTTCTGCTCCAGCAGCAGCGCTTCGGTCTCCGTGCGCGTTGTCAGGAACATCATCGACGCGGTTTCATGGATCATGCGCGCGATCCGCCCCGAATGCCCCGCAGGACGCGCATAGTTCGTCACCCGCGCCTTCAGGTTGCGTGCCTTGCCGACATACAGCACCTGCGATTTCAGCGTTCAGCATGCGGTAGACGCCCGGCGACCCGTCGATGGTTTTCAGATACGACTGGATCAGTGCGTGGCCGGTCAGCTGCCCCTGCGTCAGGTCATTTCCTGTCTCAACCGGGCTGTCTTCGGGCATTGATGGCCTTTGTGATTCTGTGCCTTGGCTGCAACCTTAGCGCCCTTCACGCAAGAGAAAACCTGTCCACGCTTTCTGTGGATAAGTCTGGTGAGAAGAATTCGGCGCGGCGGAATTTTCGTTTCATTTGGCAGGCTTCTCACGGTTGCCTAATTTTTAGGCGAAATCATAAGTCTTTGATTAAGAAAGATATTTTTCTGGCATCCGGCAAATCCCTGAAAATATTGACAGAATCGTAACACATCCGTGACGGCGATGCGGAAAGTGCACAAGTCAAGAGGGCTGCCCCGCGAACAGGCGCTTTTTCGGCTATTCCACGCCCAGAATGTCTGCGGTCCGCCACGCAAGATGCTGACCCCCGTCGACGCAGATCAGCTGCCCCGTCACGGCCCGCGCGTCGATCAGATATCCCAGCGCGGCCGTTATGTCCGACGGGTCCGCGCCGCGCCGCAGGACCGTCGAACGGCGTTGCCGGGCAAAGTGTTCGGCGGATTGCCGGATACCCTGCACCGTCGGCCCCGGCCCGATTGCGTTGACCCGGATGTTCGGGGCAAGCGCCTGCGCCGAAGTCTGGGTCAGCGCCCACAGGCCCATCTTGGCGATCGTGTACGTCATGAAGTCCGGCGTCAGTTTCAGTACCCGCTGATCCACCATGTTGACGACAAGCCCGGTTGCCACGGGCTCGCCTCCCGTGCTCATCGCGGGCACCTGCGCCGCAAACTGCTGCGTCAGCACGAAGGGTGCCCTCAGGTTCGACCCGATATGCCGGTCCCAGCTTTCCCGCGTTGCCGACGCAAGTGTGTCACGCTCGAAGATCGAGGCGTTATTCACCAGAACCGTCAAAGGCCCGCCCAGCGCAGCAGCCGCACGCGGAACAAGCGCGGCCATATCCCCTTCATCCAGCAGGTCCGCCCCAAGCGCCTCCGCCCGGACGCCGTGACTCCGCGCCTGCGCGCAGACCGCCTCGGCATCGTCCCCTGACGTCGCATAATGCACAGCGACGTCATAGCCGCGCTCCGCCAGATACAGCGCCATCGCGGCTCCCAGCCTGCGCCCCGCACCCGTGACCAGCGCAGCCTTCCGCGCGCCTGCCGTCATGGCTTGCCGCAGGGGCAGGACCCCGGCCCGACGCGCGGGCGTCCGCAGCCGGTGCAGACCGTCCCGACGGCCTTGCGCCTCGCCGTGCCGAGCTTGCGCGGGCCGCTCCGGAACCGGCTGGCCAGAGCGAGCCCGGCCATCACCACCAGAAACAAGACCGCAACCTTGATCAGCATGTCACAGCCCGTACCGCGCCCAGAGCGCGCGTTCCTCGATTCCCGCGGCCGCGTCCTCCAGCACCTGCGCGCCCAGCCGCCGGAACAGAGAGCGCCGCATTCCGTAGGGGACCAGTTTCACCTTGTCGCCATAGAGCGCCTTCAGCTTCGGCACGCAATGCGCCACGCCATCTGCAAGTCCTGCATCCACAGCACTCTGCCCGACCCAGACATCGCCCGTGAACAGGTCGCGGTCGGCCAGCCGTGCGCCCCGGCGCGCCCGGACATGCGCCTTGAAGCTGTCATGGATCGGCCCCAGCAGCGCATGCAGCCGCTCCACATCCTCGGGCTTCTCGGCCTTGAACGGGTCGAGGAAGCTTTTCGACGTGCCCGCCGTATGCACCCGCCGCTCCACGCCATAGCGTGCGATCAGGTCCTGAAACCCGAAGCCTGCCGAAATCACGCCGATCGACCCGACGACCGAATTCGCATCGACCCAGATGTCGTCGGCGGCCGTCGCCAGCCAGTAGCCGCCCGATGCCGCGACATCCTCGCAGAAGGCGTGCACCGGGACTTTCTTCTCCTCCGCCAGCCGCCGGATCCGCGCCCCGATCAGGGACGATTGCACCGGCGATCCGCCCGGACTGTTCACCACCAAAGCCACCGCGACCGGCTTGCCCTTGGCAAAGGCCCGTTCAATCACGGGGCCGATCCCCGCATCGTTCAGTCCGCCGCCGCGACCGCTGGCGATCATGCCCTGCAGGCGGATGACCGCGACGCGCGGCGGGGATTTGACGAAGGGGATGCGGAAGTTCATGCGCCTTCATCTAGTCGTCCCCCCGCCGCCCGGCAACCCGGCCTTTCGTAAGCGCGATGCGGTCGCTACGGTTCCGCCATGATCGACAAGCTGGAAATGTTCATCGCCCTTGCCCGCGAACGCCATTTCGGACGCGCCGCCGAAAGTCTGGGCATCACCCAGCCGTCGCTGTCGGGTGCCATCAAGCAGCTGGAGGATCATCTCGGCGTCCAGCTTGTCTTCCGCGGTTCGCGGTTCCAGGGCCTGACGCCCGAAGGTCAGCGCGTCCTCGACTGGGCGCGGCGCATCGTCGGCGACGCAAGAACGATGCGGGAGGAGATGCGGACCCTGCGCTCGGGCGTCTCAGGCAACCTGCGCCTCGGCGTGATCCCCACCGCGCTGCCGATGGTCGCGCGCCTGACTGTGCCCTTCCTTGCCCGCAACCCGAACACGCGGCTGACGATCCTGTCCCACACCTCTGCCGAGATCCTGCAAGGCATCGAAAGCCTGACGCTGGATGCAGGCATCACCTATCTCGACAACGAACCCCTCGGCCGCGTTGCGCAGGTCCCGCTGTACCGCGAGGGCTACCGCCTGATGGTCGCGGCCACCTCGCCGCTGGCCCGTCGCAAGACCGTAACCTGGGCCGAGGCGGCAGGTGAACCGCTGTGTCTTCTGACCGTCGACATGCAGAACCGCAGGATCATCAACCAGCATCTGGCCGAAGCCCGTGTCAGTGCGAACCCCCGCGTCGAATTGAACTCTTCTGTAGCGCTTGTCGCCCACGTCTCCACGGGGCAATGGGCCTCCATCGTCCCGGACGTGCTGGCGACGCAGCTGAGCGTGCCTGGCATCGCCGCGATTCCGCTGGTGGAACCCAATGCGCACCATCTTGTCGGCCTGATCGCCGCGCACCGCGAACCGCATACGCCGGTGCTGGCGGCCCTGCTGGACGAGGCCGTGCGCGATCGCCGAAGTTTGATAGGAAATTCCTATCAATCAACGGAATATCGACATTGATCCGCCGATCAAACCGGCGTATGCGCGCATGTGAACGGGTGGAGTCTGTCAATGGCCTCGGACAATCTGCGGATCGCGTGGCGGGCATCGTCGCCGACCATCAGCATCTGGAAGGGCCGCTGCTGCCGATCCTTCATGCCGTGCAGGCCGCGTATGGCTATGTCCCGCCGCGAGCGTTGCCGGTGATCGCCGAAGGCGCTGAACCTGTCCCGCGCCGAAGTGCATGGCGTGATGTCGTTCTACCACGACTTCCGCGACGGACGCCGGCCGGGCGGCATGTGGTGAAGCTCTGCCGGGCCGAGGCCTGTCAGGCGGTGGGCGGCGATGCGCTGGCCGAGGCGGCCAAGGCGCGGCTGGGCGTGGACTGGCACGGGACGACGCCAACGGCGCGGTGACGCTGGAGCCGGTCTTCTGCCTCGGCCTCTGCGCCTGCGGGCCTGCGGCACTGGTGGACGGCGAGGTGGTCGGCCGGGTGGATGCTGCAAGCGCTTGCCGCGATCGCTGACGGAGTGCGGGGCATGAAGATCTTGCTTTCGCGGGATGCTGCCGCCAAGGCGCTCGGCGCCGATGCGGTGGCGGCGGCGATCGCGCCGAGGCGGCGCGGCGCGGGCTGACGTCGAGCTGGTGCGCAACGGATCACGCGGCATGGTCTGGCTGGAGCCGCTGGTCGAGGTCGAGACCGCCGCAGGGCCGCGTCGCCTTGGCCCGGTGGCGCCGGCCGATGTGCCGCGGCTGTTCTGAACGGCTACGCGCGCAATCCGCTGGGCCTGACCGGCAGGACCTGCCGTGGATGCGCGCGCCAGACCCGCCTGACCTTCGCCGCGCTGCGGCGTGATCGACCCGCTGTCGCTGGCCGATTACGAGGCGCATGGCGGCTTGACCGGGCTGCGCCGGGCGCTGGCGATGACGGGCGCCGAGATCGTGGCCGAAGTCACCGAGAGCGGCCTGCGCGGGCGCGGCGGCGCGGGGTTTCCGACCGGCATCAAGTGGAAGACCGTCGCCGAGGCGCAGGCGCGACCAGAAATACATCGTCTGCAACGCCGACGAGGGCGACAGCGGCACCTTCGCCGACCGGATGCTGATGGAGGGCGACCCCTTCAC
Source organism: uncultured Alphaproteobacteria bacterium (assembly GCA_963738635.1). Taxonomy (GTDB): domain Bacteria; phylum Pseudomonadota; class Alphaproteobacteria; order Rhodobacterales; family Rhodobacteraceae; genus JAOADN01. The sequence goes on from CAVTXE010000014.1 coordinate 87,045, forward strand.
CCTGATCGAGGGCATGGTCGATCGCCGGGCTCGCCGTCGGGGCGACAAAGGGCTACGTCTACATCCGCTCGGAATATCCCGACGCGATCCGGGTGATGGCAAGCGCGCTGTCAGACATCGCGCGCGGCAGCAGGGCTGCTCGGGCCCGTCGGTGCTGGGCTCGGGCCGCGCCTTCGACATCGAGATCCGCGTCGGCGCCGGGGCCTATGTCTGCGGCGAGGAAACCTCGCTGCTGAACTCGCTGGAGGGCAAGCGCGGCGTGGTGCGGGCCAAGCCGCCGCTGCCCGCGCTGCAGGGCTTTGGGCGGCCCACGGTCGTCAACAACGTCATCTCGCTCGCCACGGTCCGGTGATCCTCGAAAAGGGCGCGGCGCATCTACAAGGACTTCGGCCTCGGCCGGTCGCGCGGCACGATCCCGTTGCAGATCGCCGGCAACGTGAAGCACGGCGGGCTGTTCGAGACCGCCTTCGGCCTGACGCTGGGCGAGATCGTCGACGAGATCGCGCGGCGGCACCGCCTCGGGCCGCCCGGTCAAGGCGGTGCAGGTCGGCGGGCCGCTGGGCGCCTATTTCCCGCGCGAGATGTTCGACACGCCCTTCGGCTATGAGGAATTCGACGGCCAAGGGCGGGCTGATCGGCCATGCCGGGATCGTGGTCTTTGACGACAGCGCCGACATGCTGAAACAGGCGCGCTTCGCCATGGAGTTCTGCGCCATCGAGAGTCTGCGGCAAATGCACGCCCTGCCGCATCGGCGCGGTGCGCGGCGTCGAGACCATCGACCGGATCGCCGCAGGCGACGCCGCCGCCGTCCGCGATCCTGACCGACCTCTGCGAGACGATGAAGGTCGGCTCGCTCTGCGCGCTGGGCGGCTTCACGCCCTATCCCGGTGATGTCGGCGCTGACCCATTTCCCCGAGGATTTCGCTGCGCCAGCAAGGAGGCCGCCGAATGAAGGACTTCATCATCCCCGACGACGCGACTTCGGCACCCCCGCCTCGCAGCGCGAAGGAAACCGTCACCCTGACCATCGACGGCTTCGCCGTCACCGTGCCCGAGGGCACCAGCATCATGCGCGCGGCGGCCGAGGCCGGCATCCAGGTGCCCAAACTCTGCGCCACCGACATGCGTCGAGGCCTTCGGCTCGTGCCGCCTGTGCCTGGTCGAGATCGAGGGCCGCGCCGGCACGCCCGTCGTCCTGCACCACGCCCGTCGCGGCGGGCATGGTCGTCCACACCCAGACCGCCGAAGGTGCAAGCAGCTGCGCCGGGGCGTGATGGAGCTGTACATCTCGGACCACCCGCTGGACTGCCTGACCTGCTCGGCCAACGGCGACTGCGAATTGCAGGACATGGCCGGCGCCGTCGGCCTGCGCGATGTGCGCTACGAGGCGAGGCGACACCCATTTCCAGCCGCGCAGGACACCTCGGGCGCAGGCCAACCCGCAGTGGATGCCCAAGGACGACAGCAACCCCTATTTCACCTATGACCCGGCGAAATGCATCGTCTGCTCGCGCTGCGTGCGCGCCTGCGAGGAGGTGCAGGGCACCTTCGCGCTGACCATCGAGGGCCGCGGCTTTGACAGCCGCGTGTCGCCCGGCATGCACGACGAATTCCTGACTCCGACTGCGTGTCCTGCGGCGCCTGCGTGCAGGCCTGCCCGACCGCGACGCTGCAGGAAAAGTCGATCATCGAGATCGGCACGCCCGACCGCTCGGTCATCACCACCTGCGCCTATTGCGGGGTCGGCTGTTCGTTCAAGGCCGAGATGAGCGGCGACGAGCTGGTCCGCATGACGCCCTACAAGCACGGCAAGGCCAACCGGGGCCATTCCTGCGTCAAGGGCCGGTTCGCCTATGGCTATGCCAGCCACAAGGACCGCATCCTGAACCCGATGATCCGCGACACGATCGACGAGCCCTGGCGCGAAGTGTCGCTGGGACGAGGCGATGGGCTTCGCCGCCAGCCGCGCATGCAGGGCATCCAGGCGCAAGTACGGGCGAGAAGTCGATCGGCGTCATCACCTCCAGCCGCTGCACCAACGAAGAAACCTATCTGGTGCAGAAGCTGACCCGCGCGGTGTTCGGCAACAACAACACCGACACCTGCGCCCGCGTCTGCCATTCGCCGACCGGCTACGGCCTGGGCAAGACCTTCGGCACCTCGGCCGGCACGCAGGACTTCGATTCGCGTCGAGCAGACCGACGTCGTCATCGTCATCGGCGCCAACCCGACCGACGGGCACCCGGTCTTCGCCAGCCGCCTGAAAAAGCGCCTGCGCGCAGGGCGCCAAGCTGATCGTCATCGATCCGCGCCGGATCGACCTGGTGAAATCGCCGCATATCAAGGCGGCGCATCATCTGCCGCTGCGCCCCGGCACCAACGTCGCGGTGGTCACCGCGATGGCGCATGTGATCGTCACCGAAGGGCTGATGGACGAGGACTTCATCCGCGACCGCTGCGACTGGGACGAGTTCCAGGACTATGCCGAATTCGTCAGCCGACCCGCGCCACTCGCCCGAGGCGACCGAGACTGCTGACCGGCGTTCCCGCCGCGCGAACTGCGCGCCGCCGCGCGGCTGTTCGCCACGGGCGGCAATGGCGCGATCTACTACGGGCTGGGCGTGACCGAGCATTCGCCAGGGCTCGACCACGGTGATGGCGATCGCCAACCTCGCCATGCTGACCGGCAACATCGGGCGCCCCGGCGTGGGCGTGAACCCGCTGCGCGGCCAGAACAACGTGCAGGGCTCCTGCGACATGGGGTCGTTCCCGCACGAACTGCCCGGCTACCGCCATGTCGAAGAGACGCCGACGTGCGCGCGATCTTCGAAGACCTCTGGGGCGTCAGCGATCACCGACGAACCGGGCCTGCGCATCCCCAACATGCTGGATGCGGCGGTCGAGGGCACGTTCAAGGGCCTCTACTGCCAGGGCGAGGACATCCTGCAATCCGACCCCGACACCCATCACGTCGCGGCGGGCCTGGCGGCGATGGAATGCGTCATCGTCCATGACCTGTTCCTGAACGAGACGGCGAATTACGCCCATGTGTTCCTGCCGGGCTCGACCTTCCTGGAAAAGGACGGCACCTTCACCAACGCCGAACGCCGCATCAACCGCGTGCGCAAGGTGATGGCCCCGAAGCAACGGCTATGCCGACTGGGAAATCACCCAGATGCTCGCCAATGCGATGGGCGCGCAGCTGGACCTATACCCATCCCGTCGCAGATCATGGACGAAATCGCGGCGACGACGCCCAGCTTCGCCGGCGTCAGCTACGAGATGCTGGAAGACGATGGGCTCGGTCCAGTGGCCCTGCAACGACAAGCGCCCCCGAAGGCACGCCGATGATGCATGTCGACGGCTTCGTGCGCGGCAAGGGCAAGTTCATCGTCACCGAATATGTGGCGACCGACGAAAAGACCGGCCCGCGCTTCCCGCTGCTGCTGACCACCGGGCGCATCCTGTCGCAGTACAACGTCGGCGCGCAGACCCGGCGCACGGCGAACGTGGTCTGGCACGACGAGGACGTGCTGGAAATCCATCCGCACGACGCCGAAATCCGCGGCGTCAAGGATGGCGACTGGGTCCAGCTGGCCAGCCGCGCGGGCGAGACCAGCGCTGCGCGCCGACGATCACCGACCGCGTGTCGCCCGGCGTGGTCTACACCACCTTCCACCATCCCGACACGCAGGCCAACGTGATCACCACCGACTATTCCGACTGGGCGACGAACTGCCCGGAATACAAGGTGACGGCGGTGCAGGTCTCGCCGTCGAACGGCCCGACGGAATGGCAGGAGGACTATGACGCTCTGGCCGACGCTGTCGCGCCGGATCCTGCCGGCGGCCGAGTGATGAAGACGAACGGCCAGCACCAGACGCCTCGCCTTTCGGGCGGGGCGGTGGGAACAGCGGCACCCGCGCCGTGCCCGAGGAAGTTGCCGTCGCGATGGTCTACAACGGCACGACGCAGGCGGTGATGATGGCGACGCCGGCCGATCTCGAGGATTTCGCCACAGGTTTTTCACTGACGGAACAGATCATTGCTGATATTTCTGAAATACAGGAAACAGAAACGGTTCCGCAGCCCAATGGCATCGAACTGCGCATCTGGCTGACCGATACCGCCGAGGAGCGCTTCTCTGCCCGCCGTCGCGCACAGGTCGGCCCGGTCGGCTGCGGCCTCTGCGGCATCGACAGCCTGACCGAGGCGATGCGCGCGCTTCCCTCCGTCCCGGCGGGAGCGCCCCTGTCCGCCAGCAATATGTCCGACGCCATGCAGGGGCTTGTCCGCCATCAGGCGCTGAACGATGCCACGCGCGCCGTTCATGCCGCCGGGTTCTACGTCCCGGGCGAGGGCGTCACGCTGGCGCGGGAAGATGTCGGCCGCCACAACGCCCTCGACAAGCTTGCGGGCGCGCTCGCCCGCTCCGGCACGGAAGCCGCAACGGGTGCCATCGTCCTCACCTCGCGCGTTTCGGTCGATATGATCCAGAAGGCGGCCATCATCGGCGCGCCCGTCCTCATCGCCGCGTCGGCTCCGACCGCACTGGCGATCCGGGAGGCCGATGCCGTCGGCCTGACCCTCGTCGCCGTCGCGCGCGGCGCGGATTTCGAGGTCTTCACCCATCCCGAACGCTTTGCCGCAGGAAACGCCGCCGATGTCGCCTGAGAAAATGATCCGCATGGCCAACCAGATCGTCACCTTCTTCGAGACGAAGCCCCACGACGAAGGGCTGGCCGGTTACGCCGACCATATCAACAAGTTCTGGGAACCCCGGATGCGGCGGCAATTGCTCGACCACCTCGCCGCCGGAGGGGCCGGGCTGAAACCCCTCGCGGTCGAGGCAGCCACCCTGATCCGTCAGCCCAGCGCCGCCTGACCTTGATCGGTCTCCGGCCCCGGCATAGCCCGGGGCAGGTGCCGACCCCAACCCGAACCGGGGGGCGGGGGGCAGCCCGCAACTGGCCGTGACCAGATACCCGCACACACGTAAAAAATGAGTTAACAAAAGCAATATTATAGACTATAAATCAATATGTTACAGACTTGTCCACGTGTGGACACGCCCCAGCTGGGTCCAGTTCAGACCGACAAGGTCGCCGCCACCGCCCGCTTCCAGCCCTGCATATTTCCGGTCGCGGTCAGGCCCGTTTCCATCCCAGGCTCGAACCGCCGTTCGAGCGCCCATTCCTTGGCGAAACCCGCCTGATCCGGATAGACCCCGGCCCGCATCCCCGCCAGCCACGCCGCCCCCATCGCCGTCGTCTCGCGCACCTGCGGCCGGTCCACCGGCGCGCCGATGATGTCGGACAGGAACTGCATCGCCCAGTCGACTGCCGTCATCCCGCCGTCCACCCGCAGCACGCCGTCCGACGCCCCGGGCCAGTCGGCCCGCATCGCCTCCAGCAGGTCCCGCGTCTGGAACCCCACACTTTCCAGCGCCGCCCTCGCCAACTCTGCCGGGCCCGGAGTTGCGCGTCAGCCCATAGATCGCGCCCCGGCAATCGGCGTTCCAGTAGGGCGCGCCCAGGCCCGACGAAGGCCGGCACAAGGATGACGTTCTGCGCCGCATCCGCCTTGTCCGCCAACGGCTGCGTCTCCTTCGCCTCGCGGATGATCTTCAGCCCGTCACGCAGCCACTGCACGACCGCGCCCGCGATAAAGATCGACCCTTCCAGCGCATAGGTCGGCTTGCCGTCGAACTGATAGGCAATGGTCGCCAGCAGCCGCGACCGGCTTTCGACCAGCCTGTCGCCCGTGTTCAGCAGGGCAAAACACCCCGTCCCGTAGGTCGATTTCATCATGCCCGGGCTGAAGCAGGCCTGCCCGATGGTCGCCGCCTGCTGGTCGCCCGCGACGCCGAGGATCGGAATCTCGCGCCCAAACAGGTCGCCCCGCGTCACGCCGAAATCCGCAGCGCAATCCCGCACCTCGGGCAGCATCCGCCATCGGGATATTCAGCAGCTTGCAGATATCCGCGTCCCAGCGCCCGTCCCGGATGTTGTAGATCAGCGTCCGCGCCGCGTTCGTCGCGTCGGTCGCATGCGCCTTCCCGCCCGTCAGCTTCCAGATCAGGAAGCTGTCCACCGTCCCGAACAGCAGCTCGCCACGTTCGGCCCGCGCCCGCGCCCCGTCCACGTGGTCCAGAATCCAGGCCAGCTTGGTCCCGCTGAAATAAGGGTCGAGCAGCAGCCCCGTCGCCCGCGTCACCATCGGCTCGTGCCCTTCGGCCTTCAGCCGCGCGCAGCTGTCCGACGTGCGCCGGTCCTGCCAGACAATCGCGTTGTGCACCGGCTGGCCCGTCGCGCGGTCCCAGACCAGCGTCGTCTCGCGCTGGTTCGTGATGCCGATCGCGGCGATCTCGGCGGCCTTGATCCCAGCCTTCTCGATCACCGCGCGGCAGGTCCCCGCCGTCGTCGCCCACAGGTCCATCGGGTCATGCTCGACCCAGCCCGAGGCCGGGAAATGCTGCGCGAACTCCTCCTGCGCCACCGCATGCACGCGCATGGCCTTGTCGAACAGGATCGCCCGCGTCGATGTCGTGCCCTGATCGATTGCAAGGATATAGGGCATGTCGTCTCTCTCTCCCGGTTCCGTCAGGCCGCCTGCGCCTCGGGCCGGTCGGTCATCCAGGTGTCCAGCGCCGCGATTTCGTCGGTGGTCATTCTCAGGCCCAGCTTCGATCGCCGCCAGACGATATCGTCAGCCCGCCGCGCATATTCGCGGGTCATCAGCCAGATCACCTCGCGTTCGGTCAGGGTTCCGCCGAAGGCGCGCCCCAGATCCTCGGGCGCGGCCGCGCCGCCCAGCACCTGCCTGGCTTCGGTGCCATAGGCGCGGATCAGGCGTTTTGCCCAGAACTCGGTCAGGAACGGATGCTCCGTCCGCAGGTCCGCGTTCAGACGTGCCACGCCGTCAACCGGGAAATCGCCGCCAGGAAGGGGGACGCCTGCGGTCCAGTTGCCCTTGGTCAGGCCGAGATATGGCGCGATCTTTTCGACGGCGGCCTCGGCCAGTTTGCGATAGGTCGTGATCTTGCCGCCAAACACATTCAGCAGGGCAGGTCCGTTGGTATCGAGTGACAGGACATAGTCCCGCGTCGCCGCCGTCGCCGACTTTGCGCCATCGTTGTACAGCGGCCGTACGCCGGAATAGGTCCAGACGATGTCGTCGCGTTCAACCGGATTCGCGAAGTATTTCGATGCGAAGGCACGCAGGTAATCCGCCTCTTCCTCGGTGCAGCGGGCGTCCTTCGGGTCGCCCTGATGGTCCTTGTCGGTGGTCCCGATCAGGGTGAAATCCGTCTCGTAGGGAATGGCAAAGATGATCCGGCCATCCTCGCCCTGAAAGAAATACGCCTTGTCGTGGTCGTAGAGTTTTCTCGTCACGATATGGCTGCCGCGGACCAGCCGGATGCTTTCCGAGGTGTTCAGCCGGACCGTGTTGCGGACGACTTCCTCGACCCAGGGCCCACCTGCATTGACGAGGACACGGGCGCGAAACTGCCCGGTTCCGGCGGGACCCTCGACAGAAACGGTCCAGCGATCGCCGTCGCGCACGGCGGATGTGACTTTCGTCCGCGTCATGATGCGAGCGCCGTGGGCTTCCGCATCGCGGGCGTTCAGCACGACAAGCCGTGCGTCCTCGACCCAGCAGTCCGAATATTCGTAGGCACGCGTAAAGCGCCTGTTCAGCGCGACGCCTGCGGGATCGCGTGTCAGATCAAGCGTTGCCGTGCCGGGCAGGATCGACCGCCCGCCGAGCGTATCGTAGAGATAAAGACCGAAGCGGATCAGCCATGCGGGCCGCCGGCCCCTCATCCAGGGCATGGCGAATGTCAGCAGCTTCGATGTCGGCGTGGTGCCCTCGAACCGCATGTCCTTGTGATAGGGCAGCACAAAGCGCATGGGCCAGCTGATATGCGGCATCGCGCGGAGCAGGGTTTCCCGTTCAGCCAGCGCCTTCTGGACCAGCCTGATCTCGAAGTATTCCAGATAGCGCAATCCGCCGTGGAACAGCTTGGTCGATGCGGATGATGTGGCCGAGGCAAGGTCGTTCATTTCCGCCAATGCGACGGATAGTCCCCTGCCCGCAGCATCGCGCGCAATGCCGCAGCCGTTGACGCCGCCGCCGATGACGAAGACGTCGACCTCCTGCGCAGCGCCGTCCGAGACCGCCACCTGAATCCTCCTCTCACTCACGTTCCATTATGAAGAACGCGGGCGCGGAAAGTCAAAGTCTATGTGCGTTTTCGTTCGCTTTTGTTTCTTTTGACTTTCGCTCAGTGCATGGTCTAATGACCTTGCAACAGTGAAAAGTCACGATGGCCTTCAGCTTTCGCCAGACGGAAATCCTTGAAATCGCCCGTGCCGAGGGCAGAGTCGTCGTTGAATCGCTGGCTGAACGCTTTGGCGTGACGTTGCAGACGATCCGCCGGGATCTGAGCGAACTGGCCGATGCAGGCAAGCTGGCGCGCGTGCACGGCGGGGCGGTCATGCCGTCGGGCGTGTCGAACATCCGCTATGATGAAAGGCGCAACCTGAACGCCGAAGCCAAGGCGGCAATCGGGCGGGCCTGCGCGCAGGCGATCCCGGATAATTCATCGCTGTTCCTGAACATCGGCACGACGACCGAGGCGGTGGCGCGCGAGCTGCTGCTGCACCGCAATCTGACGGTCGTCACGAACAACATGAACGTGGCCAACATCCTGATGGCGAACGACAGCTGCGACGTGATCGTCGCGGGCGGCATGGTGCGGCGGACGGATGGCGGCCTGGTGGGTGACATCACCGCGCAGGCCATCGAGAACTTCAAGGTCGATTGCGCGATCATCGGAACGTCGGCGCTGGACGCGGATGGCGATCTTCTGGACTATGATGTGCAGGAGGTGCGCGTCAGCCGCGCCATCCTGCGCCAGTCGCGCAGGGCTTTTCTGGTGGCAGATGCTTCTAAGTTGGGGCGCAGTGCGCCGGTGCGGATCGTGTCGCTGGCGGATGTGTCGGCGATCTACACGGACCTGCCGCTTCCGGAAGCCCTGGCCCGCAAGTGCATCGAATGGGAAACCGAAGTCCATATTGCCGCGCCTCTGGCGGGATGAACCGGCGGGTCAAGCGACCGGCGTCCAGATCACCTCATCGATGCGGGGTGCGCCAGTGGCCAGCATGACCAGCCTGTCAAAACCAAGTGCGATTCCGGATGCCTGCGGCATGATGGCGAGTGCGGCCAGAAAGTCATCGTCGAGCGGATAGCGTTCACCGTAGACACGCTGCTTTTCGTCCATCTCTTGCGTGAAGCGGAGGCGCTGTTCGTCCGCGTCGGTCAATTCGCCGAAGCCGTTCGCCAGTTCGACCCCGCAGGCATAAAGCTCGTAGCGTTCCGAAACGCGCGGGTCGCCGGGGACGCGGCGGGCAAGCGCGGCCTCGCAAGCCGGGTAACAGTCAAGGATGGTCAGGCGGCCGATGCCCAGATTGGGCTCGACCCGATCCGACAGGACGCGCGAGAACATGTCCGACCAGGTGTCATCGGGCGCGGTGCGGATTTCCCTGGCCGTCAGCTGTTCCCCAAGAGCCGTCGCGTCGGTTGCGCCGGTTCCGTCCATCGTCGCCAGAAGATCGATGCCCGCATGACGCGCGAAGGCTTCCGCCACCGAGACCCTTTCGGGCGGGGATGCGACAGCGCAGACCCGGTCCCGGAACTGCAGTATGTCCGTTCCGGCAGCTGCTGCGGCAAGCCGTGCGAGGGCGACGCAATCCTCCATCAGCGCCTCATAGCTGTCGCCCGCCCGGTACCATTCCAGCATGGTGAATTCCGGGCTGTGCAGCGCGCCCCGTTCGCGGTTGCGCCAGACATGCGCGAAGGCCGCGATCCGTGTCTCGCCGGCCGCCAGCAGCTTCTTCATCGCGAATTCGGGCGAGGTGTGCAGGTACATCGGTGTCCGCGCCAGATCGGTGCCGATGCGCGTTGTCTGCAAAGGCATGCAGATGCGCCTCGTTTCCCGGGCTGACCTGAAGGGCGGCCGTGTCAACCTCGGTGAAGCCTTCGTCTGCCAGCCAGACCCGGATCGCCTGCTGGATGCGGTTGCGCGTCAGAAGCAGCGGGCGGCGGTCCGCGTGTCGCCCGGGTGCCCACCAGCCCTGATCCAATCGCATCCCCCGAGATTTCGGCTTTCGGCTGGCGAAACCGCGCAACATGCGCTACCAGCCCCGGCAATTCACGCGCTGCATAGGCCGCGCGCCCCACCGTCGCAAGGAACGCCTCGTGAAAGTCATCGCCTCGTCCCTCCGCAAGGGCAATGTCGTCGAAATGGACGGCAAGCTTTATGCCATTCTCAAAGCCGAGAACTTCCACCCCGGCAAGGGCACGCTCGACCACCATCGGTCGACATGCGCCGGATTTCGGACGGGGTGAAGGTGGCCGAGCGCTGGCGCACGACCGAGATGGTCGAAAAGGCCACGGTGGACGAACGCGAATATGATTTCCTTTATGAGGACGGCGAGGGCTTTCACTTCATGGAGCCCAGCACCTATGAGCAGCTGACCGCTTCGGCCGACGTGGTGGGCGAAGACAAGGTGTTTCTGACCGAAGGCATCAAGGTCTATCTGCAGACCTTCGAGGGCGTGCCGATCGCGATCGAGCTGCCGCAGACGCGTGACGGTCGAGATCACCGAGACGGAACCGGTGGTCAAGGGGCAGACGGCGTCGTCGTCCTACAAGCCCGCGATCTGTTCGAACGGTCTGCGGGTGATGGTGCCGCCGCATATCGGGGCTGGGCACGCGGATCGTCATCAACACGGAAGACAATTCCTATGTCGGGCGCGCCAAGGACTGACGGCCGGGTTCAGCCCTTCTTCCCGATCTTCGGTTCGGTCCCGGCGCGCAGGCGGGCGATGTTCGCGGCGTGGCGCTGGATGACCAGTGTGCCCAGGAATGCCGTAAGCAGCGCCATCTGCGGATAGCCGAGCACAACCGCCCAGACGACGCTCACCGATGCGGCGACAATCGCGGACAGCGATGAATAGCGGCTGACCAGCGCAGTGACGAACCAGGTCAGGCAGGCGGCGAGGCCGACCGGCCAGGCGAGCGCCAGGAGCGTGCCGAGGAAGGTGGCGACGCCCTTGCCGCCCCGGAACCCCAGCCAGACCGGGAAGAGATGGCCGAGGAACGCGGCGAGGCCCGCGACCTGTGCCGCGTCCTCGGCGGCGACAGCGCGGGCGATCAGGACGGCGACGGCCCCCTTGGCCGCGTCGAGGATCAGCGTCGCGGCGGCGGCGCCCTTGTTGCCGGTGCGCAGCACGTTGGTGGCGCCGATATTGCCCGAGCCGATGCTGCGCGCAGGTCGCCGAGGCCCATGCGCGCGGGTGATGAGGACGCCGAAGGGGATGGAGCCGAGCAGGTAAGCCGAGAGCCGCGATCAGGGCCAGCAGTCCGGGCGATGTGACGAAGTCAGGCATCGGCAGCCTTCCGCCGCGAAGACCTGCGCGCCGCCGACCCAGGTGCGGAGCACCCGCCCCTGCATCCGCGCGCCGTCGAAGGGGGTGTTCTTGGACTTCGACCGCAGCGTGAAGCGGTCGAGCACGAAGGGCGCGTCGGGGTCGAAGAGGACGAGGTCGGCGGGCGCGCCGACGGCGAGGCGGCCCTGCGGCAGGCCGAGGCGCTTCGCGGGGTTCAGCGACAGCGCGCGGAACAGCTGCGGCAGGGTCAGCTGGCCCGCGTGATAGAGGCGCATGGCGGCGGGCAGCAGGGTTTCAAGCGCGACGGCGCCGGAGGCGGCCTCCTCGAAGGGCAGGCGCTTGCATTCCTCGTCCTGCGGGGTGTGCATCGAACAGATGATGTCGATCAGGCCCGCTGGCCACCGCCTCGACCACCGCCAGCCGGTCATCCTCGGACCGCAGCGGCGGCTTGACCTTGAAGAAGGTGCGGTAGTCGCCGACGTCGAATTCGTTCAGCGTCAGGTGGTGGATCGAGACGCCCGCCGTCACGTCGAGGCCGTTCTTCTTGGCGCGCTCCAGCGCGGGCAGGGTGCGGGCGGCGGTGATCTGGTCGGCGTGGTAGCGCGCGCCGGTCATCTCGATCAGGGCCATGTCGCGGTCGAACCCGATGCGCTCGGCCATCGGCGACACGCCGGGCAGGCCGCGCAGGGAGGCGAACTTGCCGGAGGTGACGGCGGCCCCTGCGGACAGGCCGGGGTCCTGCGGGTGGCCGATGACCAGCGCGCCCAGGCCGCGCGCATAGGTCAGGGCGCGGGTCAGGACCCTGGTGTCGGTCGTCACATGGTCGCCGTCGGAGAACGCGATGGCCCCGGCGTCGAGCAGGAAGCCGATCTCGGTCATCTCGCGCCCCGCGCGGCCCTTGGTCAGGGCGGCCATGTGGCGGATGCGGACGGGGACGTCGGCGGCGCGGCGGGTGACGAATTCCAGCATTTCGGGCGTGTCGATGGCGGGGTCGGTGTCGGGGCGCGCGATGATCGTGGTGACGCCCCCGGCGGCGGCGGCGAGGCCGGCGGAGCGGAACGATTCCTTGTGCCGCTCGCCCGGCTCGCCGACCTTGACGCCGAGGTCGACGATGCCGGGGGCGAGGCATTGCCCGTGCAGTCGATGACGGTGGCGCCCTTGGGGGCGGGGGCGTTGAGGGCGGCGATGAGGCCGTCGCGGATGAGGAGGCTGCCGGGGGCGTCGGTGCCGGTTCGGGGTCGATCAGGCGGGCGTTGGTGAGGAGGAGGGTCATACTAGCGCCGTCAACCATTCTGCTGATCCGACGAGCGAAGCGCCCGTTCATCGGCTGTCCCGAGAGCTATCGAAAGTGCCTAAAGCTGTCGCTCGGCATCCGACGCAACGGTATTCGAGCACTGCAACGATATTGCCTTGTGTCGACCATCGTGAGAGCGCGTCCCGAATCACGAACCGGGTCAGTCAAGTCGCTCTCCGCCATGGACGAGCAGTCTTCCGGTTATCGCACGACGCTGTGATCACGACGGATTGTATGCGCGCAAGGGACCGAAGGCTCGTTCAGAAGCACGACAACAGCCAGGCGCATAAAACTCCTACGTCGCAAACAATGCGCCGTCGTGCCCGAGACGCTCGTAAGGATATCGTCGCAATCGCGTCGCGAAAGCAGTCATGACTGTCGGTCCAAATCCAGATGCCAACCGACGCTCCAAGCTCCATCAGACAGACTCCGACTCGGCCATGTAAGCGATGTGACTTACCACAAGTCGATTTGCCGTCGTGCAGATCCAAGCAGACTGTCTCCGGGGTGCGCGCTGCCAGCTTCAATGAGGCACCTAGCCATGCGGCTATCGTCCCCACTCACACCATCACCCCCACCGCCTTCGCCCCGCGCTCGGCCCGCAGGTTCCGCGCCAGAAGGTCCATGCAGGCCATGCGCACCGCGACGCCCATCTCGACCTGTTCCTGGATGACCGACCGGTTGATGTCGTCGGCCAGCGTCCCGTCGATCTCCACCCCCCGGTTCATCGGGCCGGGATGCATCACGATGGCGTCGGGCTTGGCGTGGGCCAGCTTTTCGGCGTCCAGACCGTAGCGGTGGAAGTATTCGCGTTCGACGGGATGAAGCCGCCGTCCATCCGTTCGCGCTGCAAGCCGCAGCATCATCACCACGTCGGCGCCCTCCAGCCCCGCCGCCATGTCGTCGAAGACCTCGCACCCGAACTCGGCCACGCCCGCAGGCATCAGGGTCGGCGGGCCGATCAGGCGGACGCGGTTCTCCATCTTGCCGAGCAGGATCAGGTTCGACGCGCGCGACGCGGGAATGCGCGATGTCGCCGCAGATCGCGACGGTCAGGCGCTGGATGCGGCCCTTGGCGCGGCGGATGGTCAGGGCGTCGAGCAGCGCCTGCGTCGGGTGTTCATGCCGCCCGTCGCCCGCGTTCAGGACGGCGCAATCGACCTTCTGCGCCAGCAGGTTGACCGCGCCCGAGGACGGATGCCGGACGACCAGCAGGTCGGGGTGCATGGCGTTCAGCGTCAGCGCGGTGTCGATCAGCGTCTCGCCCTTCTTCACGCTCGAATGCCCGACCGACATGTTCATCACGTCCGCGCCGAGCCGCTTGCCCGCAAGCTCGAAGGTCGCCTGGGTGCGGGTCGAGGCCTCGAAGAACATGTTGATCTGGGTCATGCCGCGCAGCGCGTTGCCCTGCTTCTCGGTGCGGCGGTTCAGGTCGACGTATGTCTCGGACAGGTCCAGAACGGTGCGGATGTCTTCGGGGGAGAGATGTTCGATCCCGAGAAGATGGCGCGCGCGGAAGGTCATGGGCCCCTCGTCCGTTTCGGGCCTTATGGCAAAAGCCCGCACAGGCGTCCACCGCCAATCATGGCGGCGCTTTACCTGGCGTGCCGCCCGACCTAGCCTGTCCGGATGATTGATGCCCGGACCCTGGACCAAGAGACGGCGCGCGCCCTGCTGGACTGGCAGGTGGAGCTTGGCGTGACCGAGGCGGTGGGGGACGCACCCGTGGACCGCTATGCGCTGGCCGAAGCCGCGCCGGTCAGGGCAATGGCCGCGCCTGCGGCCCCTGCCGTGACGGCGGCGGACCCGGTGGCGGTGGCCGAAGGAATGGCAGGCGCGGCGGTCACGCTGGAGGAATTGGCGGAGGCTCAGGCGGCCTATGACCTCTGCGACCTGAAGAAGGGCGCGCGGAACTTCGTCTTTGCGGACGGCAATCCGCAGGCGCGGGTGATGGTGATCGGCGAGGCGCCGGGGCGGGACGAGGACCTGGAGGGGAAACCCTTCGTCGGCCGGGCGGGGCAGTTGCTGGACCGGATGCTGTCAGCCATCGGACTGGCGCGCACGGCGCATCACCGGGAAGAGGCGGTCTATATCACCAACGTGCTGCCCTGGCGGCCGCCGGCGAACCGCGACCCGGAGCCGGGCGAAATCGCGATGATGCTGCCGTTCCTGCGGCGGCATGTGGAACTGGCGGCCCCGGATCTGCTGGTCCTGATGGGCAACACGCCCTGCGCGGCGGTGCTGGGGACGCGGGGGATATTGCGGCTGCGCGGGAACTGGACGGCGGGTTTCGGCCTGCCCGCCTTGCCGATGACGCATCCGGCCTATCTGCTGCGCCAGCCCGCGGCGAAGCGCGAGGCATGGGCGGACCTGCTGTCGCTGAAGGCGAGGTTGCGGGATGGCTGAACGGGACTTCGTGCCGGTCAGGATCGCGGTGATGACGGTCAGCGACACGCGGACCGCCGCCGATGACCGGTCGGGCGACACGCTGGTCGAACGGTTGACGGGGGCGGGGCACACGCTGGCGGCGCGGACGATCCTGCCGGACGACCGGCACAGCATCGCGGACCAGCTGCGGCGCTGGGTGGGGGATGCGGGGATCGACGTGATTCTGACGACGGGGGGGACGGGTCTGACCGGCCGCGACGTGACGGTCGAGGCGCACCGGGATGTCTATGAGAAGGAGATCGAGGCCTTCGGGACGGTGTTCACGATGGTCTCGATGGCCAAGATCGGGACATCGGCGGTTCAGTCACGGGCCTGCGGCGGCGTGGCGGGTGGCAAGTATCTGTTCGCGCTGCCGGGCAGTCCGGGGGCCTGCCGGGACGCCTGGGACGAGATTCTGGTGAAGCAGCTGGACTACCGCCACAAGCCCTGCAACTTCGTCGAGATCATGCCGCGGCTGGACGAGCACAGGCGGCGGAAATAGCCGGTCCTACCCTTTGCAGCCGTTGATTTCGACTGCTTTGCCGCCGCCGAACAGCGTCATGCGCACGCGGCTGCGGTCAAGCGCAAAGGGCTGGGCGTCGGGGGGCACAAGGTCGGCTACGGCCGACAGCGTGGCGCCGGATCGGGTGTCAGTGGACGTCGAGGCCCAGATCTCGGTGCCAGGCATTTCGATGACAGTGAATTCGTCGGGCCCGAGCGATGCGGTATCGACCCGCATGGTCAGGCGCAGGCCGTCGCGGATGGGTTCGATGCTGCACCCGGCCAGGTCGTCACGGCGGGCGGGGACGGTATCGATGGCGGCGAGGATCGCGGGGTCGCGGCCGGACCCCTGCGACAGATCGCCGGTGACGCTGACGGTGACGGGAACGCAGATGGTATCGCAGACGCCCAGATCGATGGTGGCATTCAGGGTTATGGGGCCGTCTGCCGCAGCGGTGACATCGAAGGGCAGGATGACCTCGCCGGTATAGCCAAGCGTGCGAAGGCCGTTCTGGTCGAAGACCTGCGGCTGGGGCCAGCGGAACGCTACCGAGGCGAGGTTGCGCGACCCTGTCCAGTCGAAGCGGGGTGGAATCCCGGCCTCGCCGGGGCTGCGCCAGTATGTATGCCAACCGGGGGCGAGCGACAGGTGCAGCGCGGCGGTTCGGGTGCCGTCGGGATTCCGCCAGCCCGGCAGAAGGTCCGCGCGGATGACGTCGTCGGGCACGTCCTGAGCCCGAACGGACCCGGAACAGGGCACGACGGCGATCAATAGTGTCAGGGCGGCGTGTCTGATCATGCCGCGACATTCCCGCAGCAGTTCTGCAATTGAAAGTCACGTTTGCGCCAGCCGCATGTCGGAGATCGGCAAAGGTCGCTTGAAACCCCCGCAATCCGGCGCGATTGTTGCACCACCGGAGGACCGACTTGGACCTGAGCGGCAAGCTTCTGATCGCGATGCCCGGCATGGGCGACATGCGCTTTGACCGCAGCGTGATCTTCGTCTGCGCGCATTCCGGCGACGGAGCGATGGGGCTGATCGTCAACAAGCCTGCCCCGGAACTGTCCTTCCGCGCCCTGTTGAAGCAGATGTCGATCGAGGCATCCGACCGGTCGCGGGATATCCGGGTGCATTTCGGCGGGCCGGTCGAACACGGGCGGGGCTTTGTCCTGCATTCGCCGGACTATGAGGGCAGCGAGACAACGCTGCGCGTGGACGGCCGGTTCAAACTGACGGCGACATCCGACATCCTTGAGGCGATGGCATCGGGCGCAGGGCCGGAATCGTCGCTGTTTGCGCTGGGGTATGCGGGCTGGGGGGCGGGGCAGCTGGAAAGCGAAATCCGCCGGAACGGATGGCTGGTGGCGGATGCGTCGCCCGACCTCGTATTTTCGGACGACAACCCCGGTAAATGGCGCGGCGCGCTGAAGGCGATGGGGATCGATCCGCTTGCCCTGTCGCCAGCATCCGGCCATGCCTGATCCTACCCGCCGCGCGGTGCCGCAGCCCGACGCAGCCGGTCGTTGATTGCCTGCCCCAGTCCTGTCTCGGGGATCGGAGCGACGGCAATCCGCCGAAGGGCCAAAGGCTTATCGCGCAGTTTCGCATCTGCCATGCGGAGAACGTGAAACAGGCGCGCCGCCGCTTCGACCAGATCGCCGCCGGGCGACAGGTTCAATGCCGGGTCTTCGCCGATACTGCCGAACCCGATCAGCACTTCCTGATCCTGCGCGGACAGCGCCTGAAGCCGTACCGGCGCATCCGGCGCGTAATGCGAGGCCATCATGCCGGGCGCAGAAAGCGGCCTGGATGCGACGTCCTGGGCGGCAATCAGGGTCGACCCGAGGATTGCTTCAATTGCTTCGGTCGTGACCCCGCCGGGGCGCAGGAGCGTCGGAGTGCCGGTCAGGGACAGGATCGTGGATTCGACGCCGACCGCGCAGGACCCGCCATCGACGATGCCGGCAATGCGGCCGGCCAGGCCGTCGAGGACGTGATCGGCGGATGTCGGACTGATCCGGCCCGACGGATTCGCGGATGGTGCGGCCACCGGTCCGCCGAAGGCACGCAGCAGCGCCTGGGCCACCGGATGCGCGGGGACGCGGACGGCGACGCTGGGCTGCCCGACCGTGACGAGCGCCGAAATCCCGGCATCCGCGCGCAAAGGCAGCACGATTGTCAGGGGGCCTGGCCAGAGGGCAGCTGCAAGCCGACGGGCTTGCTGGTCGAAGACGGCGACCCTTTCGGCGGATGCAAGGTCGTGCACATGAACGATCAAGGGATTGAAGCTTGGGCGGCCCTTCGCCTCGAACACGCCCGCGACGGCCCTGTCGGACCGGGCATCGGCCCCGAGGCCATAGACCGTTTCCGTCGGAAACGCGACCAGTTCGCCCCGCTTCAGCAGGCTTGCGGCGCGGGCAATGCCGGTCTGGTCGGGCGCGAGCGTTTCGGTCAATTGGCGGATCGCGGCCTCCGGTGACGCAGCGTTCGGGTTGCCGGGGCGCGCGGCGTCGGTTCACCCTTGCTGTGGCGATGGACTACGCGGAGTCGTCCGCCTTGCCAAGACTGCGCCCGAAGGAGAGAACGTATGCCCTACCGTTCCCCCGTTTCCGAATATCGGTTCCTTCTGGATCACGTCGTGCCCCTTGGGCCGCTTTTGCAGTCGGATCGCTTCGGTCATGTGACCGGCGACCTGGCGGACGCCGTGCTGACGGCAGCGGCGCGGGTCTGCGACGAGGTTCTGGCCCCGCTCAACCGTGCGGGCGACCGGCATCCGGCCCGGCTTGAAAACGGGGTCGTCCGGACCGCGCCGGGATTTGCCGAGGGTTTCCGGGCGATTGCCGATGCGGGGCTGGTCTCGATGTCTGCCCCGTCGGAATACGGCGGCCTCGATCTGCCTGAATCGCTCGGGACAGCGGTGAACGAGATGATGTCCGGTGCCTGCATGGCCTTGCAGCTGAACCCGCTGCTGACACAGGGTCAGATTGCCGCACTGGCGCAGCATGCATCCGACGGGATCAAGGCGCTCTACCTTCCCAAGCTGATTTCTGGCGAATGGTCCGGCACGATGAACCTCACGGAACCGCAGGCCGGATCGGATGTGGGCGCATTGTCGACGCGGGCTGAGGATGCGGGCGACGGCACATACCGGATCACAGGGCAGAAGATCTTCATCACCTGGGGCGACAGCGACGTGACGTCGAATGTCTGCCATCTGGTGCTGGCAAGGTTGCCGGGGGCACCGGCCGGGACGAAGGGGATCAGCCTGTTTCTGGTGCCGAAGTTCATTCCGGATTCGGATGGGAAGCCGGGGCGGGCAAACGATCTGAAGGTGGTCTCTGTGGAACACAAGATGGGCGTGCACGGGTCGCCGACCTGCGTCATGGCCTATGCGGGGGCGACGGGCTGGCTGGTCGGGGACGTGAACGGCGGCATGGCCGCCATGTTCACGATGATGAATGCTGCGCGGCTGGCCGTGGGGATTCAGGGTGTGGGTCTGGCCGAGGCCGCACTGCAGTCGGCGGTCGGATTCGCGGCCGAACGGCGGCAGTCTGGACTGATCCAGGACCATCCCGATGTGCGTCGCATGCTTGCCGTGATGAAGGCCGATGTCTTTGCCGCGCGGGCGATTGCGGTCAGTTGCGCGATGGCAATGGATATGGGCCATGCGGGGAAGGGCGACGTCTGGGTGGCGCGCGCGGCGTTTCTGACGCCGATTGCCAAGGCGTTCTGCACGGACGTGGGCTGCAGCGTCACCGAAACGGCGATGCAGGTCCATGGCGGGATGGGCTATATCGAAGAGACGGGCGTGGCGCAGTACTACCGCGACGTGCGCATCACGCCGATCTACGAAGGAACCAACGGCATCCAGGCGATGGATCTGATCGGGCGAAAGCTCGGCGATGGCGGCGATGCGGCATTCCGCCTTCTGGATGAGGTGCAGTCCGAAGCCGAGGCGGCGCGCGCGTCCGACGCGGCGCTGGCGGGCGATGTCTGGGCGGCTGCGGAGACCTTGCGTGAGGCGACCGAGTGGATGCTGACGCAGGACATGACCGACCGGGCGGCGGGCGGAGTTGCCTATCTTCGGGCCTTTGCGCGTGTAGTAGGCGCGCAGTTCCATCTTCGTGCCGCACGGGCGACAGGCGGCATCGGGCCGCGCAAGGCCCTTGCCGAGGTCTATGTCCGCAGGCTGCTTCCACAATATGCGGCGGCAATCGCCGAGGCAAAGGCGGGGTCGGGGGCGCTGTTCGGCCTGACGCCCGACGATCTGGCCGCGTGACGGACCGTTTTTTGGACAGCGGGATCAGGTACCCGTGGTCCACGCCGCCCGGTCAGGGTCAGGCCACCGAAGTCGCGGATGGTATTCTCTGGATGCGTCTTCCGCTGCCGATGCTGCCCGACCATGTCAACGTCTACGCGCTTGATGACGGCGATGGCTGGACCCTCGTCGATACCGGTCTCGACACCAGGAACATCCGCGCCGCCTGGGCTGTCCTGCGGGCGGGACCGTTGCAGGGGAAACCGGTCCGGCGGGTGATCGTCACCCATCATCATCCCGATCACATCGGCCTTGCGGGCTGGTTCGTCGGACAGGGTGCCGCGCTCATGACGACCCGCATTGCATGGCTCACAGCGCGGATGCTTGTCCTGGATGTGCAGGATCGTCCGACAGAGCAGGCGCTGACGTTCTATCGTCGTGCCGGGATGCCTGCCGAGATGATCGACCGGCGGCGCGGTGAGCGACCGTTCAATTTTGCCGATTGCGTTCACCCGCTTCCGCCGGGCTATACGCGGATAGCGGACGGCGATGCCGTCCATGCCGGCGGGCGCGACTGGATCGTGCGTTGCGGCGACGGGCACGCACCGGAACACGCAACGCTATGGTCGGCCGATGGGGCGGTCGTGCTGGGCGGTGACCAGCTTCTGCCGGGAATTTCGCCGAATCTCGGCGTCTATGCGAACGAGCCCGAGGCGGACCCGGTGGGCGAATGGCTGGACAGCTGTCGGCGTCTGTCGCGTTTTGCAACGCCGGAACAGTTGATCCTGCCCGGTCACAAGCTGCCCTATCGTGGCCTGACCTTTCGTCTCGCGCAGATGATCGAAAACCACCATCGCGCGCTTGTGCGCCTAAGCGGCCATTTGATCGAGCCTGCAACGGCCGTCGCCTGTTTCAATGCGCTTTTTGGCCGACCGCTTGCCGACGCTGAATTCGGATTGGCCCTTGCCGAGACCGTCGGGCACCTCAATCATCTGCACAAGGCAGGGCGCATCACGCGCAGGCTGCGGGAAGACGGGGCTTGGCAATGGCAAAAGCTGGCGTGACCGACGAAATCCGGACCTCGGTCGAGGTGATGGAAGCCTCCGTCCTGCCGAATGCCGGTGTCTCGCATACAGCGTCTGATGCGCCCCGGACGGTCGAGACCCAGCCGCTTCCCGATGCCGTCGCGTGTCAGCCCGTCGATGAAAAAAGCCCCGCGCAATGGGCGTATGAGCGGCTGATCCTCTATGTCCAGAACTTTGAGGCCCAGCTAAATCCGACCGAGGAAGTCGCGATGGGGTTCACCGGCGGGGACGCCGGAATTCTACGCATCGAGGGGATCGGCTATTTCGCGCCTGATATCGTCACATTCTACGGGCGCGACGAGGACGGCCTGCGCACCCAGCTGATCCAGCATGTCGGCCAGATGAACGTGCTGCTGCGCGCCATGCCAAAACCCCCGGAGGCAGCCGAGGCGCGGCGGATCGGCTTTCGTCTTGCGGCAGACCTGGGCCGCGATGACGTGCGGCGCTGAATCGGGCGGCGCGCATCGTGACAGGGCTGGGCGAATAGGCTATGCGATCTGTGTCAGACGATACGGGAGACGACCGGCATGGCCGACCACGAGCATGGCAACATGGATATCCGCGTTCAGGAAAGGACCTTCGAAGGCTTCATCACCTTCGTGACGCGCGCGGTGATCGTGATCATCGTGCTTGTCATCTTCATGGCCCTTGTGAACGCCTGAACAGCTTGACCGGTATGCGCTTTCCCTTGATTGCGACTGCCTTGCTGGCGCTTGTCGGCTGCGGCGCGGATGATGTTTATGCCCCCGATGAAGATGTGCAGCGGGCGGTCTACGTCTCGGATGAACCGCCGTCGGTCACGCTGTTCACGGTGATCCGGAAATCGACCGGCGAGGGTGCCCATTCAGGTGTGATGATCAACGGAAGTCAGCGGATCATGCTCGATCCCGCAGGAAGCTGGAATCATCCGCTGGTGCCCGAACGCCATGACGTGTTCTTCGGCATCACGCCGCGCATGAGAGCCTTCTATATCGATTACCACGCGCGCGAGACCTACGATGTCGTCGAGCAGCGTGTTCCGGTTTCGTCCGAAGTGGCCGAACTGGCGATCCGGCGCGCCCTTGCGCAGGGGTCCACGCCGAAGGCATTCTGCAGCACTGCGACGACGGCCGTGCTGCGCGACCTGCCGGGGTTCGAGCGGATCCCGCAGTCGATGTTTCCTGGTTCAACAATGCGCGCGTTCGACAGGATTCCGGGCGTCGTGAAGAAGCGCCACCTTGACGGCGACCCCGACAACAACTCGGGCGTTCTTCTGGTGCAGAAGAAAACCGGCTGAACTGTCGGCCCTGCGGAGGAACGCGGGATGACGGAAATTGCAGGGACTGATCCTTGCTGGTGGGGCAGGGCGCAGGATGGGCGGCACCGATAAGGCGCTGCTGCTGGTCTGGCGGGTACGCGCTGGTTGAACAATGCCGTGACAGACTTGCGCCGCAGGTATCCGCGCTGGCGGTTTCCGCCAATGGCGATCCCGGTCGTTTCCTGCCGTTTGACCTGCAGGTCTTGCGGGATGACGCGCACGATCAGGGACCGATGGCCGGGGTCGTCGCGGGCCTCGCCTGGGCCGAACGCACCGGCGCAACCGCACTAGCCACTGTGGCGGTCGATACGCCATTTTTCCCGATGGATATGGTGCAGCGTCTTGCCGGTGCAGGTGGAACGGCCGGGGTTGTCATGGCCGAAAGCGACGGGCGGCTGCATCCGACCTGTGCCTTGTGGCGCAGGTCCGCCTGGCCGCAGGTCCTGGCGGCCTACGCCGGTGGCACGCGGTCCCTGCAGCAGGTCGCTGGCCTGATCGGGCTTGGGCGCGCCGGGTTTGACGATGAGCCGGGTGCGTTTTTCAACATCAATTCGCCCGCCGACCTGGCCGATGCGCACATCAGGGCTGGCGGATGCTGACAAGCCGATCCCGGGCGATCGTCAGCTGAAAATCCCGGTCACGCGGCCCAGCAGCATGAATGCCCGCGCCGTTCTGGTTTCCGCCAGGTCCGAGATATCTTTATCCGAGGCCGTCTTTTCGAAGTCAGAGAATGTCCTGTCGAACGTGCGCAGGAAATGATGCGCAGCATCGCGGAAAATCGTGTCCTCGCGCATCCGGCCCGATGAGAGCGCCAGACTGGACCGGTCACGCACGCCGCCCAGTCCGGCAATCGCGCGCCCGCGTTCGCCCTGTGCAAAGCGCCGCCAAAGGTCGGCCCGCGCACGTTCGGGGCGCAGATCGTCCATATAGATGCCATCCTGGCTGAGCAGCGTCAGAACATCCTGGGCGGCACGGATCAGTTTGGCCAGCGACCGGTCCCCCAGCGCACGGCGCATCGCGTGAAACCCGTCCTTGTCGTCCGGTCCGTCCGGAAAGTTCAGCGCGCGCACAAAATCCTCGACGGATACCGGCGTATCGGCGGCGTCGTTCGCCGTGCCAAGCGCAAGCATGGCTTGGGTATCCTGGTCGCCATCGATGGCCGCCGGAACCACCGGTCGGCGCTGCTGAGCCACTGCAGCCGACGGATCGCGGCGCGATGTGAAGGTGGCGATGACCGTCTCGGTCTGGCGCTGGGCGGCAGCGATTTCATCAAGCTTGCGTTCAACCGATGGTCGCGCCGTGCCCGACTGGGCTTGGCTGACAAAGGCCGCCCGCATCGCATCGACCGTGTTCTGCAGGCGGCGCGCCTCGATACGCATCCCGCGCGCGGTGCGCGCCGTGACAGCTGCCACCCAGATCAGCGCGACAGGCACGAAGACCGAAACGAGAGTCATCACGATCCCCAAGGTTCCGCCGGGCATCGCGGCCCCGTCGGTCACCAGGAAGAAGACGCCCGCAGCGCCGAGCCAGACAAGAGTCAGGGCAATCGCAATGATGTCGGCCGGGGCAAGACCGTCAGGGTCTTCGCCGCGCAGGTTCATATGCGTTTCGCCCGCTGGGCCCGCTTTCGGTTCCGGCGTCTCATCAGACATTGCGTCGCTCTGCTCTGGTCGTCTTGCGTCCGGTCTCAGGAATACCGAATGGACCGCACTTCGTAGGATTTGTCACCGCCCGGCGTGCGCACTTCGACACCGTCGCCCTGATTCTTGCCGATCAGTGCCCGTGCAAGCGGCGATTTGATGTTCAGCAGTCCGCGTTCGATGTTCGCTTCGGCCTCGCCGACGATCTGATAGGTCCTCTCTTCGTCCGTATCGTCATCGACCAGCGTCACTGTCGCACCGAACTTGATCGCGCCGGCCAGGCGCGATGTGTCGATCACATCGGCGCGTGACAGCATCGCTTCAAGCTCTTTGATGCGCCCTTCGACAAAGCTCTGCTTCTCGCGCGCCGCATGGTATTCGGCGTTCTCGGACAGGTCGCCGTGTTCGCGGGCCTCGGCGATTGCCTTTATCACCGCCGGTCGCTCGACCGACTTCAACGCCTTCAATTCGGAATCCAGCGCGGCATGGCCCGCACGCGTCATCGGTACTTTCTCCATGGAAAATCGTTGCCGCCCCGAGCCCTTGTTGACGCTTCACCGCAGCGATAAGGCGGTTGGGGTGCTGAAAGTCAATGCCGATGTGCCAAGACTCAGCTATTCTGCCGCAAGGCGGCGGATGCAAGGCCGGGAGTACGGATGCGTCTTTTTCTGCGGATCACGGCTGTGTACCTTGTGTTCGGGATGCTGTTCGTCACGATTTTCCGTGACAATCCACTGCCGATGATCGTTGAAATCGCGACCTTGATGCCGCAGTCCGTCGCGCTCTTCCTCGAATACGGCTGGTGGGTTCTTGTCCCCTTCCTCGTGATCTTCGCCGCCACCCCGCGTGAGGCGGTGCTCCACCGGTTGCCCGGCGCGATCGTCGTCGCCTTCGTATGCGGCGTATTCTTTCTCACCTTCACCATCGTCAAGTCATCCCTCACATTCGGCGTTCCCTTCTATGCCGGCCCCTTGTTGGCCGACATCGACCGGATGCTGCATTTCGGGACCGATCCATGGCGGATCGCGCATCTCGCCAGTCAGTGGATCAATGCCGATTGGGCGGTCATGGTCTACGCGGCCCTCTGGTTCGCGCCAGCGATGTATTTTCCGGTCGTGCTGCGGCTCTTTGACAACGATGAGGTCCGCATCCAGCGCTATGACCTGCTTTTCGCCTTTGCCTGGATCGTCCTTGGCAACGTCGCCGCCATGATCTTCATGTCCGAAGGCCCTGTCTATTTTGATCGCGTCAATGGCGGCGACCAGTTCGCGGCCCTTCTTCAGTCGCTGGAAAAGTCGGGCGTTGCATCGTCAGCCGCAGGTAACACGCAGCAGTTTCTCTGGGACATGCATGCAGGATCGGGACTGTCGGCCGGGTCGGGCATTTCTGCGTTCCCCAGCGTTCATGTGGCGATGGTCACGGTGATAGCCGTCTACGTGGCCGAGCGCATTCGGCTGCTGCTGGTTCCCGCCGCCCTGTTTGTCGCCATCTATCAGTTTCTGTCCGTCTATCTTGGCTGGCACTACGCGATCGATGGCTATGCCTCTATCCTGGCGGTGCTGGCGATGCATCGCTGGCTGCGGCGGCGCAACTTCGTTCTGGGGCCGCAAGGTACGCTTACGACAACCGCGTGACACCCCGTCACAATTGACCCTGTCCGCCCGGACCGGTAACCAAGGGCGCGTCGTCCCGACCGTTGTCCGGAGAAGTCAGGCATGTCCGAAATCACCCGTGAATCGATGCAGTACGACGTGGTGATCGTGGGTGCGGGGCCTGCCGGACTGTCGGCGGCGATCCGGCTGAAGCAACTGGACCCGGATCTGTCGGTCGTGGTGCTGGAGAAGGGGTCGGAGGTCGGGGCACATATCCTGTCGGGGGCGGTGCTGGACCCGTCGGGGCTCGATGCGCTGCTGCCGGGGTGGCGGGACATGGGCGCACCGATCACGGTGCCGGTGAAGGCGGATAACTTCTTCCTGCTTGGTCAGGCGGGCAAGGTGCGCATCCCCGCCTGGCCGATGCCGAAGCTGATGTCGAACCACGGCAATTACGTCGTCAGCATGGGCAATGTCTGCCGCTGGATGGCGGGGGTGGCCGAGGGGCTGGGGGTCGAGATTTTCCCGGGCATGTCATGCTCGGCCGTCGTCTACGGTGACGAAGGCGGGGTGAAGGGGGTGGTCGCGGGCGAGTTCGGGCGCAACCCGGACGGCACGCCGGGGCCGAGCTATGAGCCGGGCATGGAGCTGCTCGGCAAGTACGTCTTCCTGTCGGAAGGCGTGCGCGGATCGCTGGCGAAAGAGGTGATAGCGCGGTTCGACTTGTCGAAGGGCCATGATCCGCAGAAATTCGGCCTGGGCATGAAGGAAATCTGGGAGATCGACCCGGCAAAGCACCGCGAGGGCACGGTCACGCATACAATGGGCTGGCCGCTTGGCCGGAACGCTGGCGGCGGGTCTTTCATCTATCATATTGAAAATAATCAGGTTTATGTCGGCTTTGTCGTCCACCTGAACTACCCCAACCCGCATCTATATCCCTACATGGAGTTTCAGCGATTCAAACATCACCCCATGGTCGCGGATCTGCTGAAGGGCGGCAAGCGCGTGGCCTACGGTGCGCGGGCGATCAGCGAGGGCGGCTGGCAGTCGATCCCGAAGATGGTCGCGCCTGGCGTGGCTTTGCTGGGGTGCAGCGCGGGCCTCGTGAACGTCCCGCGGATCAAGGGCAATCACAACGCGATGCTGTCGGGCAAGGCGGCGGCGGAGGCGGCGGTCGCGGCGATCCGGGCGGGGCGGTCGGGGGACGAGCTCTCTGACTACGAAACCGAAGTGCGTGGCGGTGTGATCGGGCACGACCTGAAAAAGGTGCGCAACGTCAAGCCGCTGTGGTCGCGCTTCGGCCTCTGGGCGTCGCTGGTCGGCGGCGGGTTCGACATGTGGACCAACAGCCTGTTCGGGCTTTCGGTCTTCGGGACGCTGAAGCACGGCAAGTCGGATGCCGAGGCGACCGGCAAAGCGAAGGATTTCCCCAGGATCGACTACCCCAAGCCGGACGGAAAGCTGTCCTTCGACCGGCTGACCAACGTCAGTTTTTCGGCGACTAACCATGCTGAAGGCCAGCCCGCGCATCTGACGCTGCGCGATGCATCCGTTCCGATTTCGGTGAACCTGCCTCTCTACGACGAACCCGCCCAGCGCTATTGCCCTGCCGGGGTCTACGAGGTGCTGCAGGGCGAGGGCGGCCCGCGGTTTCAGATCAACTTCCAGAACTGCGTCCACTGCAAAACCTGCGATATCAAGGACCCCAGCCAGAACATCGTCTGGAAAGTCCCGCAGGGCGGCGACGGGCCGAACTATCCGAATATGTAACAATCGCGGCAGAATGCGCGTCTTTCCCCCGCCTGCGCCCGCCGACCGCATTGCAAGGATGCTATCGCCCCTCTACCGTTGACTGACCCTAGTGACAGGATGGCCCGCCCGTGACATTTCGACTGACGCACCCCGCCGTCTTCGCGCTGATCGCGGCCATTTCGTTCGGATTGCCGATCTCTGCGGCAGACGGGATCGCTGGCCCCTATCTCGCCGGACGGCTGGCATCGGTTGCGAAGGACTATCGCCAGGCTGCGGGCTATTTTTCCCGCGCTCTGATCGCTGATCCCGCCAACCCGCAATTCCTGGAAAACGCCATCCTGTCGCAGATCGCCGCAGGCGAGAGTGCGCGCGCACTGCCGATGGCCGCGCAGATGGACCGTCTGAAGGCGGAAAGCCAGGGCGCGAACATGCTGGCCTTTGCGACCCTCGCACGGGACGCAGACTTTGCGGGCATGCTGGCGGCGCTAGAGGCTGGGCGGTCTGCCGGAACCTTGGTTGACGGGCTGCTGAAGGCGTGGGCGATGGTCGGCGAGGGCCGCATGACCGACGCGATCGCCGCATTTGACGACGTCGCCGAGATCGAAGGGCTGCAGGCGTTCGGGCTGTATCACAAGGCCCTTGCCCTGGCCTCGGTCGGCGATTTCGAAGGGGCCGACAAGATCCTCTCCGGCGAGGCCGACGGCCCTTTGCGGGTGACGCGGCGCGGTGTCATCGCCCATGCCGAAGTGCTGAGCCAGCTGGAACGCGCGCCTGATGCCATTGAACTGGTGTCCGCAGCTTTCGGCGATTCGCTTGATCCCGGACTGGCGAAAGTCCGTGTCGATCTGACGGCAGGCAGGCCCCTGCCTTTCACGGTCGCACCGGACGCGAAGGCCGGAATTGCCGAGGTCTTCTTCACGGTGGCAGGCGCGATGGGCGGTGAAAATGCCGATGTCTATACGCTCGCGTACGCGCGCCTTGCGCAATATATCGCGCCCGATCACATCAATTCGATCCTGCTCGCAGCCCAGCTGCTGGAGCGTGACAACCAGTTCGACCTGGCAACCGAAGCCTATAACCTGATTCCGGCGGACGACGCGGCCTGGCATGTTGCCGAGCTTGGCCGCGCGAATGCGCTGATCCAGGCCGACCGCACAGATGCTGCTATCGAGGTGCTGACGCAGCTGTCCAAGGCGCGGCCCGAACTGGCCATCGTCTGGACCAGCCTAGGCGACACGCTGCGCCGTCAGGATCGGTACGCCGAAGCTGTCACAGCCTATGAAAAGGCACTGGGAACCTTTGCCAGCGAACAGCCGGGCCAGTGGACGATCCACTACGCACTCGGCATCGCAAGCGAACGCCAGAAGCTCTGGCCCGAAGCCGAGGCGTATTTCCGCAAGGCGCTGGCCCTGAAGACCGACCAGCCGCAGGTGCTGAATTACCTCGGATACGGGTTGCTCGAACGCCGCGAAAAACTGGATGAGGCGCTGGGGATGATCGAGCGCGCGGTCAAGGCCCAGCCGGACAGCGGCTACATCGTCGACAGTCTGGGATGGGGGTTCTACCTTCTCGGGCGCTATGCCGACGCCGTCGTGCAGATGGAACGTGCCATCGAACTGATGCCGATCGATCCCGTCGTGAACGACCATCTCGGTGATGTCTACTGGGCCGTGGGCCGCAAGCTCGAGGCGGAATTCCAATGGAAACGCGCCTTGTCCTTCGAACCCGATACCGAGGGCGAAGCGGCGCGCATCCGGCGCAAGCTGGAGGTCGGGCTGGACGTCGTACTGAAAGAGGAAGGTGCAGCGCCCCTTGCCGTCACCGAGAACAAGAACTGAAGGCTTCGCCCCGGCCAAGATCAACCTCACGCTGCATGTGACGGGCCGAAGGGCGGACGGCTACCACCTTCTGGACAGCCTGGTTGTATTCTCCGACATCGGCGACAGCGTCGCGGCGGTCGCCGGACACGACATCAGTCTGGCAATCGACGGCCCGATGGCGGCAGGTGTTCCGGCAGATGACACCAATCTTGTGGTCCGCGCGGCCCGACTGGTCGCGCGCGACGGGCAGGGGGCTGCGATCACGCTGACAAAGACACTGCCGGTTGCGTCCGGCATCGGCGGCGGATCATCTGACGCGGCGGCGGCGTTACGGGTTCTTGCGCGACTTTGGGGTTCGCCGCCGCCGGGGAAGGCAGAAGCGGCACGGCTTGGTGCGGATGTGCCCGTCTGCCTTGACCCGCGCACGAGACGCATGTCGGGTGTCGGCGAAACACTGGCGGATGTGCCGTTGTTGCCGCCGTTCTGGCTGGTGCTGGCGAATCCGGGCGTGCCGGTTGCCACTGCCGACGTATTTCACGCGCTTTCCCGCCATGACCACCCGCCGATGCCGGACACGCTGCCGCGCTGGACCGATCTTGCGGCCCTGGTCAACTTTCTCGGGCCCATGCGGAATGATCTGGAGGCCCCTGCGATGCGGTTGCGGTCAGAAATCGGCGATGTGCTCGCGGCGTTGCGCGCGACAGAGGGCTGCATGATCGCGCGGATGTCGGGGTCGGGCGCGACCTGCTTCGGCATCTACGGCGACCGGGCCGCAGCAGACGATGCCGCCGCGCGGATCGGGGCAGCGGAACCGGGCTGGTGGGTTTCGGCCGCAGGGATTCTGTGACCTGGTATCTGGACGGATCCCTTGTGATACTCCGCCCTAGCGCACACGTTCCACGATATAGCCTGCGAAATCGCCCAACAGGTCCCGCAGGGGATCGTCCGGCAGCGCGGTCAGCGCCTGGCGCGCCGTATCCGCCCAGCGGATCGCCTCGTCCCGGGTCGAGGCCAGCGTGCCGTGTCGGGCCATGATCGTCATCGCCCGGTCCAGATCGCCCGCTCGCTGATCGCCCTTTTCGATGACCCGCACCCAGAAGGCCCGTTCGTCCGGATCCGCCATCGCCACCGCCCTTATCACCGGCAGGGTCAGCTTGCGTTCGCGGAAGTCATCGCCCGTATTCTTGCCGATCGTTGTGGTCGACCCGCCGTAGTCCAGCAGATCATCGACAATCTGAAATGCGATCCCCAGCGCATCGCCAAAGGTCCGCAGCGCGTCCACCTCCGCCTCGGTTCCCCCCGCGATCACCCCGCCGACCTCGGTCGCCGCCGCAAACAATGCCGCTGTCTTGCCCCGGATGACTTGCAGATAGACGTCTTCGGTCGTCGCCAGATTCTGCGCCGCCGTCAGTTGCAGCACCTCGCCTTCGGCAATGGTTGCCGAGGCATTCGACAGAATGTCCAGAACCCGAAGCGACCCCGTCGATGTCATCAACTGGAACGACCGCGCGAACAGGTAATCGCCGACCAGAACGCTCGACTTGTTGTCCCAGAGCAGGTTCGCCGTCGGCCGCCCGCGCCGCTGGGCGCTTTCATCGACCACGTCGTCATGCAGCAGCGTCGCCGTGTGGATGAACTCGACCGTCGCCGCCAGACTGACGTGATGCGGCCCGTCATAGCCGAACATCCGCGCTGCCGCCAAAGTCAGAAGCGGGCGGACCCGCTTGCCGCCTGCCTCGATCAGATGGGCTGTCACCTCGGGTATGCGCGGCGCATTCTCGGATGCCATGCGCGCGCGGATCACCGCCTGCACAGCTGCCATGTCCGTGGCCAGATATGCGGCCAGCCTGTCCAGCGGTTTCTCGGATGTCTCGTCCAAACTCATCGCCGGGTCATTCCGCCTCGACAAACCCTCGGGTCCGCCCTTAAGTCTGTGAATATGAAAGAGCTTCTCCGAACGACGGACCCCACGGTCCTAGCCTTCGCAACCGCCCTGCTTGAGGGAGAGGGTATAGCTTTGTTTCATATGGACGTCCACATGAGCGTGCTTGAGGGTTCGCTGGGCATATTGCCGCGCCGCGTGATGGTGGCGGACCGCGATCATTTTCTCGCGGTGTCGATCCTGCGCGACAACGGCATCGAGACGGGGCTTTAAGGCTTGTTCGCCGATGGCGACCTGACCAGGGACGCATTTCTGGGCGGTCGCCTATCCGTGATGCAGCCACGCACTGGATACCGCGCGGCAACGGATCCCGTCCTGCTGGCGGCGGCCGTCCCTGCGCAGGCCGGGAACCGGGTGCTCGACCTCGGATGCGGCGCGGGGGTTGCGGGGCTGTGCCTCGCGGCCCGCGTTCCGGGTATCGTGCTGACGGGGCTGGAGGTGCAGGCGGACTACGCCGCGCTTGCGCGCCGGAACGGGGAAGTGAACGGCATAGCGGCGACGGTGGTCACGGGCGATCTGGCGGCGCGCGGGATGCTGTCTGGGCAGGGCTTCGACCACGTGCTGATGAACCCGCCCTATTTCCCGGCCGGTGGCGGCACGCCTGCACGCGACGCGGGCCGGGAGCGTGCTCTGCGCGAGGCGACGCCACTGGCTGCCTGGCTGGCCTTTGCAGCGCGGCGGCTGGTGCCCGGCGGATGGTTGACCGCGATCCAGCTCGCCGAGCGCCTGCCCGATATGCTGGGCGCGATGCCCGGCAGCATGGGAAGCGTCCGGGTGATGCCGGTCCAGCCGCGCATGGGGCGGGACGCGACGCGCGTCGTCCTGCGCGCGCGCAAGGGTGGACGGGCGGGCTTTGCACTGGATGCGCCGCTGATCCTGCATGAGGGAGCGGCGCATCTGGCGGACGGCGACGACTATTCCCCGACGGCACGCGCCATCCTGCGCGACGGCGCGCCGATTTTTGGTGCCGGACCGCGCGAGGTTTAACTGATCGGCAAGGATTGCAGCATCAGAGTGCCGGAGTGTCGCCGTGGCTTGGGTTTGGCGTGACACGACTCGGGAACTGTGATGAACTCGTTCCATGGTTCACAGCAAAGGAGACGACCGCATGTCCCTGAACTCGCACCTGCAGGAACTCCGCAAGAAGCACCAGAATCTGTCCGAAGCGGTGGAAGAGGCGCAGCGCGCGCCCAGCACCGACCAGCTGACGATCGCCGATCTGAAAAAGCAGAAGCTGCGAATCAAGGAAGAAATCAACAGGCTCAGTCACGCCTGACGCGGGTTGCCCGCAGGGCGGCCTGACCGGGACGCCAGCACCGCACCCAGCGTGATCAGGACAGCCGCAAGAGCAAGCGCGGCGGTTGGCTGTGTTTTGCCTGCGGCGACCAGGGCCAGCGTCGACAGCAACGGGGCGGCGTAGGACATTACGCCGAGCAATTGAATGTCTCCGCGCTTCATGCCGACATCCCAGACATAGAAGGCCAGACCGACAGGGCCGAGGCCAAGGGCAGCGACCGAAGCCCAGCCGAGTGCGTTCTGTGGCCAGATCGTCTGTTCGATCGCCAGATGCGCCAGTGCTGAAAGGACCGCAGCCGCGAGGCAGAAGACAGTAACGGCCTCCGTCGGGGTGGTGCCAAGTCGGCGCGACAACACGGAGTAGCTTGCCCAGGTCAAAGCAAAGATGAAGGCGACGCCGAAACCGGGCAGCGCTGCGGCGTCCATAGCCGTGCCGCCCCGCAGGACGATCAGGCCCGCCCCAGCGAATGCAGTGACTGCGCCGACGACATGCAGAGACCCCAGGCGCTCGCCGGGCAAAAGCCCCGACATCAGCACGATCAGGAGCGGCCAGAGATAGGCTATCAGCCCGGTTTCGGCCAAAGGTGCCATGCGGAAGGCCGTGAAATAGAGGAAATGCGCACCGAAAAGGCCCAGCGTGCCAAAGGCATAGACCTTCCACGGCACGTCACGCAGCACATGCGCGCGCCCGTTCGCAAGCGTCCAGATCATGCCGATCGCGCCGCCGATGGCAAAGCACATCGCGTTCAGCATCAGCGGCGGCACGGGGGCCGAGCCGATGGTGAACAACGCGAGCAACGCCCATTGCAGGACGGCGGTGAAGCCGATGATGGTGGCGCGGGCGCGGGTCATACGCGCGACTTCAACCGTGAAATCGCGCGCCCCGCAAGTCTCAGACGACGAACTGGCCGCCGTTCGCGGAAATTGTTGATCCTGTGATGAACCCCGCATCGTCCGACGCAAGGAACGTCACGATCCGCGCGATCTCATCCGGTTCGCCGAGGCGGCCCACGGGTATCTGCGGAATGATGCGTTCAGCCAGCACTTTTTCGTCGATGGCGCGCACCATTTCGGTCCCGATATAGCCCGGGCAGACCGCGTTCACCGTGATGCCCGCCCGCGCGCCCTCCTGCGCAAGCGCCTTGGTGAAGCCCAGATCGCCAGCCTTGGATGCAGAATAGTTGGCCTGCCCCGCCTGTCCCTTCTGTCCGTTAATCGAGCTGATGCTGATGACGCGCCCGAATTTGCGGTCGCGCATGCCGGACCAGACCGGATGGGTCATATTGAACAGACCCGACAGGTTGGTGTCGATGACCTCTTTCCACTGCTGCGGCGTCATCTTATGGAACATCG
Organism: uncultured Alphaproteobacteria bacterium; assembly: GCA_963738635.1. Taxonomy (GTDB): domain Bacteria; phylum Pseudomonadota; class Alphaproteobacteria; order Rhodobacterales; family Rhodobacteraceae; genus JAOADN01. Next base: position 120,763 of record CAVTXE010000014.1, read on the forward strand.
CGTCGCGCGTAATGCCCGCGTTGTTCACCAGAATTTCGACCGGGCCATGCGCCGCCTCGACCTGTGCTACACCCGCGGCGCAGGCGTCATAATCGGCGACCGACCACTTGTAGCAGGGAATCCCGGTTTCCTTGGTGAAGGCGGCGGCCGCCTCGTCATTGCCGGCATAGTTCGCGGCGACGGTGTAACCCGCAGCCTTGAGACCCATTGAAATCGCCGCGCCGATTCCGCGCGAGCCCCCCGTGACCAATGCGACGCGTCCCATGATTCCTCCCGTTTATGGCGTTCTTGAAAGATTGGTATCGGACGGATCGCATATCCGCAATTATGTTGCGTCCAGTCACGCATCAATCTGGCAGCGGCAGGACGCCCATGTCGCGCCCCAACCGCCCGCAATAGGAAAACCAGCGCAGGTTGGAGGGGACGGCGAACAGGTTTTCGGCGCGGCTGGACCAGCGCGGCGTCAGATAGTCCATGATCGAGGCCACATCTGCCTGCGGGTCGGCCTGACCGGCGGAGCCTGCAGCGCGCACCGCTTCCGCCCGAAACCGGGCCGATACGAGATCCGCCCGCTCCAGTGTCGCCGCATCTGCGCCCGCATAGCCCTGATCCGCGTTGGCTGCCGCCGCAAAGACCGCGCTGCATTCGGCGAGTAGCGCCCATTCGGGGGGCTGCGCAGCGTCCTGTCCGGTGGCCGGTCCTGACAGACCGGCCACGATCAGTGCCGTGACCGCACCGATGTGCCGCATCAATCGGTCAGGCGCGCTCGAGGCACATGGCCACGCCCATGCCGCCGCCGATGCACAGTGTAGCAAGGCCCTTGTTCGCGCCCTGACGCTGCATCTGAAAGATCAGCGTGTTCAGGATGCGCGCGCCCGACGCCCCGATGGGGTGGCCGATGGCGATGGCCCCGCCGTTGACGTTCACCCGGGCCGGGTCCCAGCCCATGTCCTTGTTCACCGCGCAGGCCTGCGCCGCGAACGCCTCGTTCGCTTCGATCAGGTCAAGGTCCGAGGCTTTCCATCCTGCCTTCTCCAGCGCCTTGCGTGATGCATGGATGGGGCCGACGCCCATGATCGACGGGTCCAGCCCGGCCGTCGCATAAGACGCGATCCGCGCCAGCGGCTTCAGCCCGCGCTTTGCCGCCTCTTCCTCCGTCATCACGATGACGGCGGCGGCACCGTCGTTCAGCCCTGACGCGTTTGCCGCCGTGACCGAGCCTTCCTTGGTGAACGCCGGGCGCAGCTTGGCCATCGCGTCCAGCGTGGCACCGTGGCGGATGTATTCATCCTGATCGACGATGACATCGCCTTTGCGCGTCTTGACGGTGAAGGCGACGATCTCGTCGGCGAACTTGCCGGCCTTCTGCGCGGCTTCGGCCTTGTTCTGGCTGGCGACGGCGAATGTGTCCTGCATGTCGCGGGAAATCTGCCACTGGTTGGCGACGTTTTCGGCGGTCTGCCCCATGTGATAGCCATGGAAGGCATCCCAGAGGCCGTCCTTGATCATCGAGTCGATGAAGCTCAGGTCGCCCATCTTCTGCCCGGCCCGCAGGTGGGCGACATGGGGCGACAGCGACATGCTTTCCTGACCGCCCGCCGCGACGATGGTGGCATCGCCCAGCTGGACGTGCTGGGCGGCAAGCGCCACGGCGCGCAGGCCCGACCCGCAGACCTGATTGATCGACCAGGCCGCGCTTTCCTTAGGCAGGCCCGCGTTGATATGCGCCTGACGCGCGGGATTCTGGCCCTGACCGGCCGTCAGCACCTGACCGAGGATCGTCTCGCTGACATCGGCCTTGTCGATGCCTGCCCGGGCGACGACCGCTTCCAGAACGGCGGCACCAAGGTCATGCGCGGGCGTTGCGGCAAAAGACCCGTTGAAACTTCCGACTGCGGTGCGTGCGGCCGATACGATAACGACGTTGGTCATTGGAACCTCTCCGACAGGGTCGACGGGTGCTTGGTCTGCTGTCCGTCAGCGGACGCCCCGGCGTGTTCCCTTTCCCTAAGGTTCCTTGCCTTCGATTTCAATGCAAAGCGCGCAGTGCATACGGATCAATGCGTGCGGATGGCTGCGTGCACCGGTGGTGGGCCCGCCTGGAAAGCCCCGGTCAGGCCCTTCGCCGCACGGTTTCGACCGGTTGGCGCCAGGGCGGAACGACGGTCGGTGCGCCGAAATAGTAGCCCTGCATGCAATCGACGCCCAATTCCGTCAGGAACGCCGCGTCCTGCGCTGTCTCGACGCTTTCCGCAACGGTGACCATGTCGAAATGCTTGCCGATCGAGGTCAGCGCCCCGACCAGGCATTGGTTGTCGGCATTGCCGTGAACACCGCGGACGAACTGCCCGTCAATCTTAAGGAAGTCGAAATAGAAATCGCGGAGATAGCGGAATGACGTCTGGCCCGCGCCAAAGTCGTCCAGCGCAAAGGAAATTCCCTCGCGCTGACGCCCGCGCATGAAGGCAGTGACGATATCCGGCATCACCATGGCAGAGCCTTCGGTGATTTCCAGGATCAGGCGTTCCGCGATGGTTTTGTCGGCCAACAGACCCTTGCGCAGCGTCGCAAGCCATTTCGGATAGCCGATGCTGCGTGCGGACATGTTGATCGACAGGCGGAGCGACGCACATTCCATAAGCGCGTCGAGGCCCATCTCCAGTGAAAGACAGTCGATCTTGCGCCCCAGCTCGGAGGTTTCCACGACCTCGATAAACTCCCTTGCGGGAATGACGCGACCGGTTTCGTCCAGCACGCGGATCAGGCCTTCGTAGAATGTCGGCCGGTCAGGGCGTGCTTTTCCCATGACAGGCTGGAAGGCCAGCATAACCTCGCGCCGCTCGACGGCCCGGCGCACCATGCCCATCGTGTCGCGGTCGCGCCGGGCGACCGCAACCGAGATCGGGTCGCGATCTGCTAGCGCCGACGGGTCACGGGTGTTGCCGCGCCTGTATTTCAAGGTGATTCTCCCTCGCTTGGCAGGCAGGATGCCGCTATCCCGCTAACGGTCGGTGAATCGGAATCAAGTTTGGACAGCCAGACTGTGCGGTCGCGTGGACCGGATCGGGGGTCGGATGACTGAACGCTGCACTTGGTGCGGAACCGATCCTGTCTATGTGGGCTATCACGATACCGAATGGGGCGTGCCGGAACGCGATGCGCGCGCACTTTGGGAAAAGCTTGCGCTGGACGGTTTTCAGGCGGGACTTCAGCTGGATCACCATCCTGCGCAAGCGCGATGCCTTCCGCGCAGCGTTCGACGGGTTCGATCCGGTGCGTGTGGCGCATTGGGGCGAGGCGGAGGTCACGCGCTGTCTCGGCAATGCGGGCATCGTCCGGCACCGGGGCAAGATCGAGGCGACCATCGGCAACGCGCGGGCGTTCCTTGCGATGCAGGAGGCGGGAGGGTTCGATGCGTTCCTGTGGCGCTATGTCGATGGACACGCCTTGCAGAACCGCTTCGCGTCGATGGCAGAGGTACCAGCGAGCACCGACCTCTCGGCCAGGATGTCGAAGGACCTGTCCAAGGCGGGCTTCCGGTTCGTAGGGCCGACCATCGTCTATGCTTTCATGCAGGCAGTGGGCATGGTGAACGACCACGTGGTGACCTGCCAATGCCACGAGCGGGTGGCCAAGCTGGCTTAGGGCGCGGCGATCACTGCTGTCATCAGAGCTTTTGCATCCGGCCCATCCCAGATCGCAGGGCCCGTCAGACGCGCGATCTCGCGGCCCTCGGGGTCGATCAGGACGCTGACGGGCAGGCCCAGCACACCCATCGCGCGCGCGAACTCCTGCTTCGGGTCGCGCCAGATCGGCAGGTTCGTGACCCCCTGTTCCGCGAAGAACCGCTGGATCGCCGGCACCGCGTTGCGCCCGGTCGCGACCGTCACGACGGCAAACCGGTCGCCGCCAAACTCGGCCTGCAACCGGTCAAGCGCCGGCATCTCTTCGCGGCAGGGCGCGCACCAGGTCGCCCAGAAGTTCAAGAGGACGTATTTTCCGCGATGTTCGGCCAGCGAATGCGCGCCCTCCGCCTCGTCCAGCAGAACGGCGTCGGGCACCGCCACCGGTTCCGACACCGCCAGTTTCTGCATCTCTCCGGTCCGCAGCAATGCCAGATCGGGCGTCTGCGCGGCCAGCATATTTGCAGCGAAGGCAAGGGCCGTGTAGAGCACGGCAGACATCAAGGCGCGCATTCACAAATCCCCGGACCGACGATGACCGACCAGCCCAAATCCCCCCCAGCCGCCAACGCCATGTGGGGCGGGCGTTTCGCCGCGGGTCCGGACGCGATCATGACGGCGATCAATGCCTCGATCTCGTTCGACAAGCGGCTCTACGCCCAGGATATCCGGGGCAGTCAGGCCCATGCCGCGATGCTGGCGGCGACAGGCATCCTGACGGATAGCGACGCGAAGGCGATCCGGGAAGGCCTGCTCACGGTCTTGTCAGAGATTGAAGGCGGAACCTTCGTGTTTTCGGAGGCGCTTGAGGACATCCACATGAATGTGGAGGCGCGGCTGAAGGAGCTGATCGGCGAACCGGCGGGCCGCCTGCATACAGGCCGCAGCCGCAACGATCAGGCGGTCACGGATTTCCGGCTCTGGGTGCGCGACCAGTGCGATGATGCGGCCTTGGCCCTGCAGTCCCTGCAGCGCGCATTCCTGGCGCAGGCAGAGGCGGGGGCGGACTGGGTGATGCCGGGCTTCACGCATCTTCAGACGGCGCAGCCGGTGACCTGGGGCCATCACATGATGGCCTATGTCGAAATGCTGGCCCGCGATGTCGGGCGGTTCACCGATGCGCGGGCCCGGATGAACGAAAGCCCGCTGGGGGCCGCCGCGCTGGCGGGCACGTCCTTTCCGATCGACCGGGACATGACCGCGAAGGCGCTGGACTTCGACCGGCCCATCGCCAACAGCCTCGACGCCGTCAGCGACCGGGATTTCGCGCTGGAGTTCCTGTCGGCGGCGTCAATCTGCGCGATGCACCTGTCGCGCTTTGCCGAGGAACTGGTGATCTGGTCATCGGCGCAGTTCCGGTTTGTGACGCTGTCGGACCGGTTCACCACCGGGTCCAGCATCATGCCGCAGAAGAAGAACCCCGACGCGGCTGAGCTTCTGCGCGCCAAGATCGGGCGGATACTGGGCGCGACCGTTGCGCTGTTCACCGTGATGAAGGGCCTGCCGCTGGCCTATTCCAAGGACATGCAGGAAGACAAGGAACAGGTCTTCGACGCCGCCGACACCCTGATGCTGTGCCTGGCCGCGATGGAGGGGATGGTGCGCGACATGACCGCAAACCGCGCCGCGCTGGAAAAGGCGGCAGGTGCGGGCTTCTCCACCGCGACGGACCTCGCTGATTGGCTGGTCCGTGCGGCCGGCCTGCCCTTCCGCGAGGCGCACCACGCCACCGGGTCGCTGGTGGCGCTGGCGGAACGCAAGGGCTGCGATCTTCACGAATTGTCACTGACTGAGCTTCAGTCCGCGCATCCCGCGATCACGCAGGAGGTCTACTCGGTGCTGGGTGTTCACAACTCTGTCGCGAGCCGCGTAAGCTATGGTGGAACCGCGCCGGCGCAGGTGCGGGCACAGGTCGCGCGGTGGAAGGAAGTGCTGGGATGAGGGTTCTTTGTGTTGTCGCCGCCCTGTCGCTAGCGGCCTGCACCCAGCCACGTGTCGGTGCCGGGATCAGCCTGTCCACCGGCAAGGTCACGCCAACGCTCTCTACATCGGTCGGCGGTGTCGGCCTGTCGGTGACGCCGTGAGGACCGCTGTCCTTCTGGCCGTCCTGCTGACGCTCGCCGCCTGCGGCGTCGATGGTGCGCCCAAAGCGCCGGTGCCCGACACCGGCGTCAGCGTATCAGGCGAGGTGGCGGTCGGCGTTTCGGGTCAGCTTTGACATGGGGGCATTGTCCCCCCTCCGCACGATCTACCTCGCCCTTGCTGTCTGGGGAGCGATCCACCCGATGTACTGGTTCCTCAGGCACATGCGAGAGACCGGCACCGGCCTCGGCGGCCTGATCGACGACTGGTATCTCAACGCCTCGACCACGGGTCTGACCTGGGATCTGACCATCGCCGCCACCGCCTTGACCGTCTGGATCATCGCCGAAACCCGCGTCCGGCGGAACTGGACCGCGCTGATCGCGATTCCCGCGACCTTCTGCATCGGGGTCAGCTGCGGGCTGCCGCTATACCTGTTCCTGCGCACGCGGCCCGTGGCCTGATCTTAGCCGCCTGTTGCCGTCGCCCGATCATCTGGTATCAGGGCGAAAGCCGCCGAACGGGACCGCGACGCATGGATCACTTCCTCTACCGTGACGGCCAGCTGCATGCGGAGGACGTGCCCCTGACCGATATTGCCGCCGCCGTCGGCACGCCCGTATACGTCTATTCCGCCGCAACGCTGACCCGGCACTATCGCCTCTTCACCGAGGCCCTGTCGCCCCTGCCGCACATGGTCTGCTTCTCGGTCAAATCGAACGGCAACATCGCCGTCCTGAAAACCCTCGCCGCCGAGGGCGCGGGGATGGATGTGGTCAGCCAGGGCGAGTACCTGCGCGCCCGCGCTGCAGGCGTGCCGGGCGAACGCATCGTGTTTTCCGGCGTCGGCAAGACGAAGGGCGAGATGCGCCTGACGCTCGAGGGCGGCATCCGCCAGTTCAATGTCGAAAGCGAACCGGAACTGCGCGCCCTGTCCGAAGTGGCCGCGTCAATGGGCCTGCGCGCGCCGATCACGATCCGGGTGAACCCGGACGTGGACGCGAAGACCCACGAAAAGATCGCGACGGGGAAGAAGGAAAACAAGTTCGGCATCCCGATCACCCGCGCACGGGAGGTCTATGCTGAAGCAGCGGGCATGCAGGGGATCGAGGTCGTCGGCATCGACGTCCATATCGGATCGCAGCTGACCGACCTCGACCCGTTCGAACAGGCCTATGCCAAGGTCGCGGAGCTGACCCGCTTACTGCGTGCGGACGGCCATGACATCCGTCGGCTCGATCTCGGCGGAGGCCTCGGCATTCCCTATGAACGCTCCAACCTGCCCCCGCCTTTGCCTGCTGATTACGGCGCGCTGATCAAGCGGACCGTCGGTGATCTGGGCTGCGAGGTGCAGATCGAACCGGGGCGTCTGATCTCCGGCAATGCCGGGGTTGCTGGTCGCGTCGGTCATCTACGTGAAACAGGGCGAGGAGCGGGACTTCCTGATCCTGGACGCCGCCATGAACGACCTGATCCGCCCGGCGATGTATGGCGCGCATCACGACATCGTGCCGGTCCGCGAACCCGCTCCCGGAACCGAACCGCATCTCTACGACGTCGTCGGCCCCGTCTGCGAAACCGGCGACACCTTCGCCAGGGCTCGCGCAATGCCGTCGGTGGCGGCGGGCGAACTTGTCGCGTTCCGTTCGGCGGGGGCCTACGGTGCCGTCATGGCTTCGGAATACAACGCCCGTCCGCTGATCCCCGAAGTATTGGTGAAGGCGGATCACTTCGCCGTCATCCGCCGACGACCGAGCTTTGACGAAATGCTTGGCCGCGATACCCTTCCGGAATGGCTCTGACGCGCTATATCCTCAGGTGACCGCGCGCCCGGCGGAAGGACCTATGGCTGACAGTACGGAACGAATCCGCGACGCCACCCTTCAGCGCCTGAAATGGCCGCTGCGGCTGACGCTGGCCGGAATGGCCGCCGAGCGTGTGACGCGCGGCTTCTGGCCGGTCTGGACGATCCTGTTTCTGGTTATGGCCGCACTCGGCTTCGGCGCACAGGACGTGCTGCCGCTCGAGATCGTCTGGGGCGGGGGACTGCTGGCGATTGCGGGGCTGCTCTGGGCTTTGTTCCGGGGTGTCGTGCAGTTCCGCTGGCCGACCCGCTCCGACGCGCTTGAGCGCCTCGATGCCCGCCTCAAGGGCCGCCCGATTGCTGCACTGACCGATGCGCAGGCGCTGGGTCAGGCGGACGCCGGAACCAAATCTGTCTGGACCGCGCACGTCGAACGGATGGCCGCGCGCGCCGCGTCGGCGCGGGCCGAGGCGCCGGACCTGCGCATTGCCCGCCGCGACCCCTATGCGCTGCGCTATGCGGGTCTGACGGCGGTGCTGCTCGCGGCCGTCTTCGGGTCGGTCTGGCGGCTGACCGAAGTGCCTGCCATCGCCGCAGGCGGCGTGCCGGTCGACGGGACGGCTGGTCCGTCCTGGGAAGCATGGGTGGAGCCGCCCGACTATACCGGCAAGCCGAGCCTCTATCTGAATTCCATCGAAACCGCCGTGGTCGACGTGCCCGAGGGCAGCCGCGTCACCGCGCGGCTTTACGGCACCGCCGATGAGATATCGCTGACCGAAACCGTGTCGGGCGTCGTGCCGCCCGCGCCGGACGCGGACCCTGCGGTTGCCGCGCGTGACGATGCTGCTTCAATGCAGACCCGGACCCGCGCCCTCGAATTCGAGGTCCTGAAATCCGGTCGGATCGAGATCTCCGGACCGGGCGGACGCAGCTTCGATCTGACGGTTCTGCCGGATGCAGCGCCGACAGTTGTCTTTTCGGGCGACATCTCGCGCGAGGCGGACGGATCGATGCGCCAGCCCTTCTCGGCAACCGACGACTACGCTGTCACGACCGGACGCGCCGTCGTTGCGCTCGATCTGGCAGCGATCGATCGGCGCTATGGCCTGACCGCCGACCCCGAAGCGCAGGACGACCTGATCCTCGATCTGCCCATGCCCATCACCGGCAGCCGCGCCACATTCACCGAAACGCTGGCGGAGGATGCCTCGAAGCACCCATTCGCCAATCTGCCCGTCGGGATGACGCTGGATGTCACCGACGCGCGCGGACAGACTGGGACTTCCGAGACGAAGCTGCTGACATTGCCCGGGCGGCGGTTCTTCGACCCGCTGGCCTCCGCTGTTATCGAGATGCGCCGCGACCTGCTGTGGAACCGCTCGAACGGCGGGCGCGTGGCGCAGATACTCCGCGCGCTCACCTTTGAACCCGAAGGCTTCATCAAGAATGAGCGCGCCTTCCTGATGCTGCGTGTGGCCATGCGCCGCCTCGATGCCGGACTGTCGCAGGGCATGCTCAGCCCCTCGATCCGCGACGAAATGGCCGAGGCGCTATGGGAAATTGCTGTTCTGATCGAGGACGGCGGTCTGGCCGACGCGCTTGCTCGGATGCAGCAGGCGCAGGAGCGCCTGTCCGAAGCGATCCGCAACGGCGCGTCGCAGAGCGAAATTCAGAAGCTGATGGATGAACTCCGCGAGGCGACGGACGACTATATCCGGCAGCTCGCCCAGAACATGGAGAACCAGGGCGACGGCACCGACGAACGCGACCAGCAGGCGCAGAATCAGGGGCAGGAAATCACCGGCGACCAGATTCAGCAGATGATGGATGAAATCCAGCGCCTAATGGAAGAAGGCCGCATGGCCGAAGCGCAGGAGTTGCTGGACCAGTTGAGCCGGATGATGGAGAATCTGCAGGTGACGCAGGGCCAGGGGCAGGGCGAAGGCCAGCAAGGCCCCGGCGGCCAGGCAATGCGCAATCTTCAGGACACGCTGCGCGGTCAGCAGGGGCTGTCGGATGACAGTTTCCGCGATCTGCAGGAACAGTTCGGGCAAGGGTCCGAAGGTCAGCAGGACGGCCAGAGCGGGCAGATGCCGGGCGTCGGCGAAAACGGCCAGGGTCAGGGCAACGGCGGTCAGGACGGGCAGGGGCAGCAGGGTCAGAACCGCCCCGGTCAGCAGGGCGACGGTCAGGGCCAGACCCAGGGCAGCCTCGCCGAGCGTCAGCAAGCATTGCGCGAAGAATTGCGTCGGCAGCAGCAGGGCCAGCTGCCCGGACAGGGCACCGAACAGGGCGACGCCGCGCGGCGGGCGCTGGACGAGGCTGGCCGCGCGATGGACGAAGCCGAGCGTGCGCTCCGCGAAGGCGATCTGTCCGGCGCCCTGGACGACCAGGCCAGCGCGATCGAGAACCTGCGTGAGGGCCTTCGCAGCATGGGCGAGGCGCTTGCGCAGCAGAACCAGCAGAATCAGCCCGGACAGCAGGGCGAGGCGTTCGGGCAGGCCAGCCGCGAAATGCCGCGCGATCCCCTGGGCCGCAGCACCGGAACCAACGGTCGGATCGGCACCGACGAGAACCTGCTGCAGGGTGACGATGTCTATCGCCGCGCGCGCGACCTGCTGGATGAAATCCGCCGCAGGTCATCCGATCAGGGCCGCCCGAAGGTCGAGCTGGACTACCTTAGACGGCTGCTGGACCAGTTCTGAGACCGTCAGAGCAGACGTGGCCTATCCGCCTTGGGCGTCATCCTGCCGCAACGCCTCGGTTGATGATTTCATCATCTCGTCGAGCCACAGCCGACCGTCGTTCACTGCCGCGACATAGCGGTCCAGAACACTTGCAAGCGCCGGAACCCGGGTCGAAATCGCGGGGGCAAGCGCGTAGAGCGCCAGCAGCAGAACCGTCAGCAGAAGCGCCAGCGAAAACCCGCGCCGGAATCCGCTGCGTCGGCGTTCCAGCACCAGCGCCTCGCTGCTGCCGGACACGTCCTCGGTTGCCGTCCGCCCGCGCTTGGCGCTGAGCGTTGAATTGATTTCCTCGATATCCGGCAAAAGCCCGCGCCGCGGACCCCGGTTCAGCGTCGCATCGTCGCCTTCCTCGGCCGGACCGTCGCGCTGGCTTGCGGCACGGTCGCTTGCGGTGTCGTCGACGGCAGCGGCGTCGTCTTTCACCATTGCGCCGATCGCCGCGGCAAGCCCCAGGTCGGGCTGCATTTCCAGCGATGTCCCCTCGGCGCGGCGCGCTTCGGTTTCGCGCTCGGCTTCTTCCTTGAGGATGCTCAGGACCGAGTCATCCAGTTCCTGACGCGCGGGCAGCGATGCGGCCAAAGGTTCCGGCAGCGTTTCCTCGGACGGGTTGATCTCCGGATCGTCCGTGTCGGTTCCGCCGTCCGCCTCTTGGGCGCCGTCGTCATCGTCCCGCTCCGAAACCTCGTACGCCTGGGCGGCGGTATCGTCGCTGTCCGCCGGTGACGCGGGTTCGTCGTGGCTGACCGGGGTCGGCGAAAGTCCTTCCGATTCAAGAATATCCGCCGTTTCTTCCTCAGGCACCTCTCCGGGCTCGTCCGCTATCGGCGCATCTGTCAAGTCCGGCGACTCGGCGGCACCCCCATAGGTCCCCGGCTGAAACCACGCATGTCCGCAATTGGAACATTGGACATCGCGCCCGTCGGTCGGAATGACACCCTCGTCCACCTCGTACTGGGCAGCGCAATTCGGACAGATCAGTCGCATCGTGTCGTCACCAATGCCCCGGCCAGCAACCTTATGGCCATTCTGGCCTTTGTTCCGAACCTGTTGTAGCAAGCGCTTTGGCACTATCCAAGCATTTGTGCCGCAAGGCTAAAAACTTCATCGAACGGACGGGCGCGAAAGCCACGCCCGGTTCCGGGGACCAGACGCCGGTGATCGAACTTCAGGATGTCGGATACAGCTATGGGGGCGGTGACCTTCTGTCCGGCATGACGCTGTCACTGTTGCCCGGATCGTTTCATTTCCTCACCGGCCCCTCCGGGTCGGGCAAGACCACGTTCCTGAAGCTGTGCTATGGCGAACTGAAGGCGACCTCGGGTCGTGTCAGCCTGATGGGGCAGGATGCGCGCAGCCTTGACCGCGACGGAATCGCCGCCGTCCGGCGCAGGGTGGGCGTCGTGCATCAGGATTGCCAGTTTCTCGACCACCTGGACGTTGCCAGCAACGTGACGCTGCCGCTGGCCGCCGCCGGGCGCGAGGCGGATGCGGGCGAGTTGTCCGAACTTCTGGCTTGGGTTGGGCTCTCCGCGCAGGCGACGGCCTTTCCGCCGTCGCTGTCGGGGGGCGAGCGTCAGCGTGCCGCGTTGGCTCGCGCGGTGATGATGGCGCCGGATATGATTCTTGCCGACGAGCCGACGGGGAACCTTGACTGGGACATGTCCGTGCGCCTGCTTACCCTGCTGGTCGAACTCAACCGCATGGGGAAATCCATCCTGATCGCCACGCATGACATGAACCTGATCCGTGCCGCGAAACAGCAGGTATCGGCCCGTGTTCTGCGCATTGCCGGGCGAAAGCTGACATTGGCGGGGGCGGATCTGTGAGCGGACGGACCGGCATGATTTCCTTTCTCACCGGCGATCCCCGCGCCGACCGGATCGTCCCGCCCACCGGCTTCACCGCCAACCTGACCGTTTTCGCTGGCGCTGCCATGGCGTTTCTGGCGGTCTTCGTGCTTGCGCTGTCGGTCGCGTCCTCGCGTCTTGCCGATCGGTGGTCCGCTGCCCTGTCCGATACCGCGACCGTCCGCATATCGGCCCCCGCCGACCAGATGGCGCGGCAGACCGAACGCGTCCTGTCGGTCTTGTCCACGACACCGGGCGTGACCGCCGCGCGTGCCATCACACCCGACGAAACCGCCGCGCTGTTGGCCCCCTGGGTCGGCCCCGACCTGCCCGTCGCCGACCTGCCGATGCCGCAGCTGATCGAGATCGCCGCCGCACCCCAAGGCTTTGACGCCGAAGGGCTGGGTTTGCGGCTTGCCGCCGAAGCGCCCGGCGCAGTGCTCGATGACCACACGCGCTGGCGCGCGCCGCTGATCGCTGCGGCCTCGCGCCTGCGGCTGCTCAGCGTCGCTGCTGCCGTACTTATTGCGGGTGCCATGGCCGGCATGGTCACATTGGCTGCCCATGCAGCCCTCGCGGCAAACGGCCAGGTGATCCGCGTTCTGCGTCTGGTCGGCGCGCGCGACACCTACATCGCCCGTGCCTTCGTCCGCCGGTTCACCATCCGCGCGCTCATCGGCGCAGTTGGCGGAAGTGTCGTCGGCGTTCTTGTCCTTTCCGCCTTCTTTGCGACGCTGCGCAGCGACAGTTTTCTGGCGGGCCTGTCACCCGGCGCGGGCGACTGGGTCTGGGTGCTGGCTGTTCCCGTTTTCGCAGCTTTGACCGCTTTCGCCGCGACCCGTCTGGCAGCCTTCCGCACGCTCCGGTCGGTCACATGAGGACCGCCCTTCAATACGTGGTGTCCTTTGTCTTCATCGTGCAGATGTATGCCGCGATGGTCGTCATGGCGATCTGGTGGACACCGATTGCGATGGTCCGCCGCGACGCTGCGCATGATGCGATCAAGGCCTACTGCGGCTGGGTCCGGCGCAGCGCTGCCATCCTCATCGGCCTCCGGTCCGAAATCCGCGGGGCCGTGCCGCAGGGCGAGGTTCTGGTCGCGGCCAAGCATCAGAGCTTCTTCGACATCATCATGATCGTTTCTGCCGTGCCGCGCCCGAAGTTCATCATGAAAAAGGAACTGCTCTGGGCCCCGATCGTGGGCTGGTACGCCAAGCGCATCGGCTGCGTAGCCGTGGATCGCGGCAAGCGCGGCCAGGCCATTGCAAAGATGGTCGAGGACGTGAAGGCGGGGCGGGCCGAGCCGGGGCAGCTGATCATCTATCCACAGGGCACGCGTGTGGCTGCGGGTGCAACAAAGGCCTACAAGGTCGGCACCGGCATACTCTATGTCGAAACCGGGCATACCTGCGTTCCCGCCGCGACCAATGTCGGCGTGTTCTGGCCGCGCCACGGCATCCTGCGCAAGCCGGGATTGGCGGTGGTGGAGTTCCTGCCGCCTATCCCGGCGGGCCTGCCGCAGGCGGACTTCATGGCGCAGATCGAGGCAGTGATCGAGGGCGCATCGGATCGCCTGATGGCCGAGGCGGGCTTCACGGGGAAAGGATAGCGGGATGGACTGGATCGCTGACCTTGCGGGGCTGGAGGCGCTGTATGGAACGCCCGTCGCCGCCGCGACGCGCAAGGTCGCTGATCACATCGCGCCCGCCTACCGCCCTTTTGTCGAACGCGCGCGCTTCTGTATCCTCTCCACCGTCGGTCCCGGCGGCACCGACGCCTCGCCGCGCGGCGACGAAGGCCCGGTGCTGCGCATCCTTGACCCTGCCACCCTGGCATTGCCCGACTGGCACGGCAACAACCGCATCGACAGTTTACGCAACATCGTCGCCGACGGCCGGGTCAGCCTGATGCTGCTGATTCCCGGCCTGAACAACGTGATCCGCATCAACGGAACCGCCCGTCTGACAGCGGATGACGCATTGCGCGCCTCGTTCACCCATCTGGGCAAGCAGCCGCGCACGGTCATCGTGATCAAGGTGGTCGAGGTCTACAGCCAATGCGCCCGCGCCCTCATCCGGTCGGCGCTCTGGACCTCGGGCGATCAGTCCGCTGGGCTGCCGACAGCGGGCAAGATACTGGCGTCTCTGACGGACGGTGAGGTGGGCGGGGAGGAATATGACCGTGCCTGGCCAGAGCGGGCGAAGGCGACGATGTGGTAGGGTCGGCGAACCGGAGAAGTTTTCCAGTTCATGAATTCGGTTCGTAACCCTCTGCTTTCATTGCGGTAAGACGATCGTCCCACCGTGGGCCATCGATCCGGTCAGGCCGCCAGACCCTTCGACCCCATCCCCAGAAACTTCTCCCGCCGCTCGCGGATCAGGTCAGCGGGCTTTTTCCCCGACAGGTCTCTCAGCATTCCTTCGACAGCCTTGCCAACCGCCGCTATCGCCTCGCCCGAGGCCCGCTGCGCGCCGCCAAGGGGTTCCTTGATGATCTCGTCGATCACGCCCAGCTTCTTCAGGTCCTGCGCCGTCAGCCGCAAAGCCTCGGCCGCCTCACGCATTTTTTCCGCGTCTTTCCACAGGATCGAGGCGCAGCCTTCGGGCGATATGACCGAATAGATCGAATGTTCCAGCATCGCTACCCGGTTCGCCGTCGCAAAGGCCACAGCACCGCCCGATCCACCTTCGCCGATGATCACCGATACCAGCGGAACCCCGATTTCCAGCGACTTCGCCGTCGACCCCGCGATGGCTTCCGACTGCCCGCGCTCTTCGGCGCCCTTTCCGGGATAGGCACCGGGGGTATCGACCAGGGTAACGACCGGCAGGTTGAAGCGGTGCGCCATCTCCATCAGCCGGATCGCTTTGCGGTATCCCTCGGGGCGCGCCATCCCGAAGTTCCGCTCGATCCGCGATTTCGTGTCGTTGCCCTTTTCATGGCCGATCACGACGACCGCATTGTCGTTCAGGCGCGCAAGACCGCCCATGACCGCATGGTCGTCGGCAAAGTTCCGGTCGCCCGCGAGCGGCGTGTACTCTGTGAACAGCGCTCGGATGTAATCCTGGCAGTGCGGCCGGTCGGGATGACGTGCGACCTGGCATTTCCGCCACGGGTCGAGGTTGCGGTAGAGGTCGCGCAGCATGTCGGCGGCTTTGCGGTCCAGCGCCGCCGCCTCTTTCTCGACGTCCATCGTCTCGTTCTTGCGGGCCAGCGCGCGCAGTTCCTCGGCCTTGCCCTCGATCTCGGCCAGGGGCTTCTCGAACTCGAGATAGATCATGCTGCGCCTCCGCTGCGGACCCGCTGTATATGCCGCCGCGCACCCCGGTTTGCAACCGGACCAGTTTCTTCCGTCCCGCCTGATCTTGACGCGGCGAGGCTTCTGGCCCAAGACCGCGACCCGGTGCCCTGCGGCCGGAACGGTTCCTTCGGGCGGCAGTCATGGAGGCAGCGCGATGCGGACAGTCTATGTGAACGGCACCTACCTGCCCGAGGATCAGGCGAAGGTCAGCATCTTTGACCGCGGCTTCCTGATGGCGGACGGGGTCTATGAAGTGACCAGCGTTCTGGATGGCAAGCTGATCGACTTCGAAGGCCATGTCATCCGCCTGGCGCGCAGCCTGTCTGAACTGGAGATGACCAGCCCGATCAGCGACGGTGATCTGGCCGACATGTTCCGCGAACTGGTGCGGCTGAACGGGATCGATCAGGGGATGATCTATCTTCAGGTCACGCGCGGTGATCCCGGCGACCGGAGTTTCGTGTTTCCCGACCCGGCCGTCACCCCGTCCACCATCGTGGCCTTCACGCAGGATATCCCGAACCTGGCCGACGCGCCCGCTGCGAAGACCGGCTTCAAGGTCATCACGGTCCCCGACATCCGCTGGGGGCGGCGGGACATCAAGACGACGCAGCTGCTCTACCCCTCGATGGGCAAGATGATGGCGAAGAAGGCGGGCTGCGACGACAGCTGGTTCGTGCAGGACGGTGTGGTGACCGAAGGCACCTCGAACAACGCCTATATCGTCAAGGGAAACCGTATTGTTACCAGGCACTTGTCCGAGGATATCCTGCACGGGATCACCCGCGCGTCGGTCCTGCGCTTCGCGCGGGAGGCGCAGATGACGGTCGAGGAACGCGCATTCAGCGTCGAGGAAGCGCAGGGGGCTGATGAGGCGTTTTCGACGGCTGCGAGCATTTTCGTGATGCCGGTGGTGGAGATCGACGGGGTGAAAATCGGGTCCGGAACACCGGGGCCGGTGGCTGTCCGGCTGCGGGAGATCTATCTCGACGAGATGCGGAAAAAGGCCGTGTAGGCTGCCAGCACGCGTATGGCAAGCGTATGGCAAAGCGCCACACGTCTTGACGGGAGCTGTCAGTTGGCGGGGGCATCCAGGGGGTCGTCCGACGGACCCCGCGGCCGCGTTTCGGGGCGGCGGGCAGAGGGGCGCGACCCGCGGTAGCTGGCCACTCTCACCCCGAGGTCTGGACCATCTGCACCATGACTGCGGCGTAGAAGACCATGCTGGCGGCCAGGACGAAGGCGTGCCAGATGGTGTAGTGGAAGGGCAGCCTCTCGAACAGGAAGAACGCGACGCCGATGGTGTAGAGGAGGCCGCCTGTCACGATCAGGACGATCACTGCGGTCGACAGCCCGCCGAAGAACTCGCTGCCCGCGAACAGCCCGGCCCAGCCCATCGCAAGCGCAAGGCCGACCGCGACGAGGCGCAGCCGGTCGGGGGCCAGAAGCCGCATGACCGACCCCGCGATGGCGGCCCCCCAGAGCCCGGGCAGAAGCCAGCCGCCGCCGACACCGGACAGGAGCACGAAGGGTGTGTAGGTGGACGCGATCTTGATGAAGATCGCAGTCTGGTCGAGATGTCGGAAGAAGGCCTTGCGGCGCACCTCCCGCGTCATGTTGTAGAGTGCGGAGCAGAAGAGCATCGCGATCAGCGCCGCGCCGTAAAGACCGGTTCCCGCGATGGCGGATGCCTCGCCGTGCAGCACGATGGCGAGCGTGACGAGCACTGGCACGGCGACCAGCGCGGCGGCCACGCCGGAGACATGCACGACGGCATCGCTGAGCCGTTCTGCGCGGGAGTAGCCGAGGCGCTGGTTGAGGAGCATCATCATACGAACATAGCCGATTTCCCGGACGGCGCGGAGTGGCCGGGCGTCAAAAACGAGTGAAGGCATCGCGAAAATGCCGGGCGCTGTCCTGACAATGGTCGGTCAGCCTATGCCTGTCATGTCAGCGCGGCAGTCCGATATCGCGCAGCGGATTGCCGCCGTCGATGAAGAGCTGACCCTTGGGTGTCAGTGCCGCAGCGATCCGTTTCAGCACCAGTTCGCCCGCCGTCGGGTGGCGGCCGTCCAGGGCGCCGACGCGCATCGCGAAGGCAGGTCGAAGGGAGCTTCGCCTTTGGCGAGCACGAGGTCCTCGGCCGGGATGGTGCGGACATCCATCAGCCCCGCCGCAATCGGATCGGCCGGTCCCTGCCGCGCCTGATCGGTCGCACGCGCGGACCGGTCGATGGCCAGAATGAAGCCGGGCGCGATGCGTCCAGTCACCAGACGGGTCGCGGCGCCCGGACCGCAGCCGATTTCGAGAACCCGCGAGACCGGGGCGGAGCGGCAATGCGTCCACAAAAGCGCGGATGCGGTCGGACGCTGGCATCTCAGCCCTTTGGGGCCGGATCGCCGACGTTCTCCCGGAAGGCCTTGTCGAAGGCGGCTTTCTTGCCGGAGTCGGCCTCGGTCTGGTTCTGCGCGACCCAGTCGGCGTAGGGCATGCCGTAGTAAATCTCGCGCGCCTCGTCCTTGGTCATGGGCAGCCCCCGTGCGCTGGCGGCCTCCATGTACCAGCGGGACAGGCAGTTTCGGCAGAAACCTGCGAGATTCATCAGGTCGATGTTCTGGACGTCGGGGCGGGCGGTCATCAGATGGTCGCGGAGCGCACGGAAGGCGGCGGCTTCGAGTTCGGTGCGGGTGGCATCGTCCATGGCGGACCCTTTCAGATAAGCCCCGCGGCGCGCGCACCGTCGAGGATGGTGTCGGCGAGATGATGGGCGTCGCGCGTTCCGGCAGGGTGGCTGTCGGGAATCTGCACGACGGTCATGCCCGCGGCAAGGGCGGCGGCGGTGCCCGCGTCGGAATCCTCGAAGGCGATGCAGTGCCCGGGCGCGACGCGGAGGCGGTCGGCGGCAGCGAGGAACAGGTCGGGCGCGGGTTTGGCACGGGCGACAAGGTCGACGCCGACGATGTGGGCGGGGTCAAAATGGTGGGCGATCCCGGCATGGGCGAGCTTGCGGTGAGCCCCCTCAGTATAGCTGTTGGTGGCGACGGCGCGGGGGAAGCGGCGGGCGGAGAGATCGGACAGAAGGTCGGCGACCCCGCGCATCAAGGGAATGCCCTGCGCATAGGAGGTGCGGACAAGGGCGGACCATTCGGTCTGGAACGCTGCAAGGTCGGTCGCGGCGCCGACGCGGGTCTGCATGAGGCGGAACCCCTCGGCGTCGCTCTGCCCGGCCAGGCCGGCCATGAAGGCGCGGTCGAAGGGCAGGGACAGGCGAAGGGCTGCGGCTACGGCGGCGTCGATGAACAGGCGTTCGGTATCGATCAGGGTGCCGTCAAGGTCGAAGATGGCGGCGGCGTAGGGGGGCATGGAATGTCCGTCCGGGGTCAGAGGCCGCTGGCGGCGAGGGTTTCGGCAAGGATCGGGGCGAGGCGGGCGGCCCAGCGTTCCCGGTCCGGCGGGGTGGCGATGAGATCGTGGCGCAGTTCGATCAGGACGTTGGGGCGACCGGGGCCGAGGGCGTGGCGGTCGATGGCGTCGCCGTCGAGATGCCCGGAATAGGGTTCGTTGTCGCCGACGGTCAGGTCGGGCTCGGCACGCAGGCGGGCGATCAGCGGGACGGCGAGGCGACTGTCGCGGTGGGAATGCAGGATGCCGACGTGCCAGGGGCGCGGGCTGCGGCCACGCAAGGCAGGGGTGAAGGAGTGGATGGCGCAGATGACGGTATCTGGGCGGCGGGCGGCAAGCCGGGCATAGGCGGTGTGATAGCCGTGGTAGAGGGACAGGCGGCGGGCGCGGTCATCGGCGGTCAGGGTTCGGTTGGCGGGGACGACGGTGCCGTCATAGAGCCGCATGATGAGGGTCGGATCATCCTCGCCGCGATTGGCGTCGATCACGAGGCGCGAGAAGGTCGACAGAATCGAAGGGGAGTCCAGCCGTTCGGCGAGGGCGCGCGAGAGCCCTGCGGCACCGACATCAAACGCAATATGGCGGGTCATGTCGGCGGCGTCGATTCCGAGGCTGCCACCGATCCAGCCGGGCACGGCGTTGCTGGCATGGTCGCAGGTGACAAGCCAGCGCCCGGTCCGGGCGCTGCCCAGAATTTCGGCAGGTTCGACGTCTTGCGGGTCGCAGGTCATTTCGTCCAAGCTTTAGGCGAGCCGCGCGCGAACCGCCAGTTGCCTGACCGGACGAATTCGGCCATATGCGGCGGCGCGGCCAGATGTTATCGCAATCAGGCCACCAGAAGCGGGGACCAACGCGCCATGAAACGCAATCGCAATGTGAAGATCGTGGCGACGCTGGGACCGGCGTCGAGCGACTACAAGACGATCCGGGCGCTGTTCGAGGCAGGTGCGGACGTGTTCCGGCTGAACATGAGCCACGGCGACCATGCCGACCAGAAGGCCCGCTATGACATCATCCGGCAGGTCGAGGCGGATACCGGGCGGCCGATCGCGGTGCTGGCGGACCTGCAGGGGCCTAAGCTGCGGGTCGGTGTGTTTGCGAACGATGCGGGCGAGGACCTGAAAGAAGGTGCCAAGTTCCGGATGGACCTGGATAAGACGCCGGGCGATGCGACGCGCGTCTGCCTGCCGCACAAGGAGATTTTCGCGGCGCTGGAGCCGGGAGCCTCGCTCCTGGTCAATGACGGGAAGATCCGGCTGCGCGTGGATGCCTGCGGGCCGGATTTTGCCGATTGCACGGTGATGGCGGGGGGCGTGATCTCGAACCGCAAGGGCGTGAACGTGCCCGACGTGGTGCTGCCGCTGGCGGCGCTGTCGGACAAGGACCGCAAGGACCTGGAGTTCGCCTGCCAGCTGGGCGTGGACTGGCTGGCGCTGTCGTTTGTGCAGCGCCCGGCCGATGTGCGCGAGGCGCGCGATCTGGCGAACGGGCGGGCGGCGATCCTGTCGAAGATCGAGAAGCCGGCGGCGGTGAAGGCCTTTGCCGAGATTCTGGACGTCAGCGACGGCATCATGGTGGCGCGGGGCGATCTGGGGGTGGAACTGCCGGTCTATTCGGTGCCGCCGATCCAGAAGCAGCTTGTGCGGATGTGCCGGGCGGCGGCGAAGCCGGTGATCGTGGCGACGCAGATGCTGGAATCGATGATCGAAAGCCCGATGCCGACGCGGGCCGAGGTCAGTGACGTGGCGACGGCGATCTACGAGGGTGCGGATGCGGTGATGCTGTCTGCGGAATCGGCGGCGGGGGCGTATCCGGTCGAGGCGGTGACGACGATGGACAACGTGGCGAAGTCGGTCGAAAGCGATCCGACTTACCGCCTGATAATCGAATCGAGCCGCAGCGTGGAGCGTACGACAATTGCGGATGCGATCGTATCGGCGGCGCGCGAGATCGCCGAGGCGACGGACATCAGGGCGATCTGCTGTTTCAGCCAGTCCGGCACGACGATCAGCCTGGTGGCACGGGAACGGCCGGGCGTGCCGATCATCGGCCTGTCGCCGGAAGTGCGGACGTTGCGGCGGATGTGCCTGACCTGGGGTGTGCATGGCGCGCTGACCGGGGTGGTGGACCGATTCAAGGCGGCAGTGGTCGCGGCGGTGCGCGCGGCGCGGGACCAGGGTTTTGCGAAGGCGTCGGACCACATCGTGCTGACGGCGGGTGTGCCGTTCAAGGTGCAGGGCACGACGAATATCCTCAGGGTTGCGCCCTGCGACGAACGATTGATTTTCGCGACCGATCCGGAATAATCGCCGCCTGGGCAGGCGGGAACCGGGTGGATGCGTGGACAGTGAACTTCTGCTGGTGATTGGCGTGGTGGTGGCGGTGATGGCGATCCCCGCGCTGATCTCTGCTTTCGGGTCCAGCCGCCCGCCAAGGGCGGCGGCGATCGCAGCGGCGGTGGGCGGGGCCTTCATCGTGATCGCGATCAGCCTGCATCCGGGCGGGTTCCGGGCGCAGGATCTGCCCGAGATCGTGGCACGCGTGATCGATCGGTACGTGAACTGACGCCCCCGTTCTGACGCCCCTTGCCAGCCATGGAACACCCGCCTATACGGCGCGCTTCAATACCTGCGCGGCCGGCCGAAGTGGCATGCCGAGTCGCGCCTGAAACGACGGAGATCGAAATGCCCAAGATGAAGACGAAGTCCGCCGCGAAGAAGCGGTTCCGGATGACTGCCTCGGGACGCGTCAAGGCCGGTGTGGCCGGCAAGCGCCACGGCATGATCAAACGCTCGACGAAATTCATCCGCGATGCGACGGGGACGATGCTCCTGTCCGATGCGGATGCGAAGATCGTCAAGAAATACATGCCCTACGACCGCTGAGGAGCCAGAACCATGTCCCGCGTCAAATCCGGCAAGGTCACCCATGCCCGCCACAAGAAGGTCATCAAAGCCGCGAGCGGCTATTATGGCTTCCGTTCCAAGAACTTCCGCACGGCCACCCAGGCCGTGGACAAGGCCAACCAGTACGCGACGCGCGACCGCAAGACGCGCAAGCGGAATTTCCGCGCGCTGTGGATCCAGCGGATCAACGCGGCGGTGCGGGCCATCGACGAGACGATGAGCTATTCGCGCTTCGTGAATGCGCTGAGCGTCGCGGGGATCGAGGTGGACCGCAAGGTTCTGGCCGATCTGGCGGTGCACGAGCCCGAAGCGTTCGGGGCCATCGTGGAAAAGGCGAAGGCGGCGGTCGCGGCCTGAGAGGGCGGATCGGCTGAGATAAGGAATGGCCCTGCCGGAAGGCGGGGCTTCTTCAGTTCTTGGTGTGTGAGTTTGAGCCAAAGAGGGCAGCGAACGCCATTCGGCGGACGGGCACTGCGCGGCGGCGTGACTCTCGCGCTTTGTTCTGGGCAACTGGTGCAGCGAGAGGCGGCGGGACGAGAGAGCAAGCTTCCCGTTTCAGAGTGCCAGCCGGAACCGCACCTCGCCGTTCACTTCGATGCCAGCCTCGGCCCATCCAAGATTGCGATAGAGCCGCTCCGCAGCCGTGCCGGGGGTGGTGGACAACATGGCGGTCGGGTGGCTGTCGCGTCGGAGGTCATCGCAGGCGCGGGACAGAAGTGCGGTGCCGATCCCCTGCCGGCAAAACGCCTCATCGACGAACAGCGCCCAGATCGAGCCGTCTTTGTCGTCGCTGGCCGAGAAGCCGATGATCGTCTGGCCGACTTCACGGACCCAGACACGACCCCGGCGCACAAAGTCCTCATAGTCGGCGTGGGTGACGGAGGTGGAGTCGGAGAGGCGGTTTTCCCGGACCGCGCCGCGGATTTCGACCAGACGGTCGATGTCGGCAAGCTGCGCGCGTCGTTCCTGGCTCATCGGGGCAAACCTTGGGTTCGGGGCGGATAGCGGTTGAGGTGCAAGCGTCGCGCATCCTCCGCCCCGGTTCAAGCAGCGCCCGGCTCCGCGCTTCTTGCATCCCTTCCCCCTTCCCGCTAACCCCGGCGCGGCTGGTGCGGCGGAGGCGGATATGGACCTGGGCGGACTGCGGGAGAAATACATCGGGGCCGTCGCGGGGGCTGCGGATGAGGCGGCGCTGGAAGATGTCCGTCTGGCGGCGTTGGGGAAGAAGGGCGAAATCAGCCTGAAGATGCGCGAGCTGGGCCAGATGGAGCCGCGGTCAGCGGCAGGCGGCGGGTGCTGCGCTGAATGTGCTCAAGGACGAGATCGACGCGGCGTTGCGGGCGCGGAAGGCGGCGCTGGGCGATGCGGCGCTGGACGCGCGGCTGAAGCGGCGAATGGCTGGACGTGACGCTGCCGGGCAGGCCGCGGCGGGCGGGGACGGTGCATCCGGTGAGCCAGGTCACGGAAGAGATCGTGACGATCTTTGCGGATATGGGCTTCGCGCGTGGCCGAAGGGCCGCAGATCGAAAGCGACTGGTACAATTTCGACGCGCTGAACATGGCGCCGGAACATCCGGCGCGGCAGGAGCACGACACGTTCTTCATGGCGCGGGCCGACGGGCGACACCCGCCCGCCGCATGTGCTGCGCACGCATACCTCGCCGGTGCAGATCACGCGCGCTGCAGGCGCAGGGCGCGCCGATCCGGGTGATCGCCCCGGGGCGGGTGTACCGGATGGACATGGACCAGACGCATACGCCGATGTTCCACCAGTGCGAGGGGCTGGCGATCGACCGGGACATTTCGATGGCGAACCTGAAATGGGTGCTGGAGGAGTTCTGCCGGGCGTTCTTTGAGGTGGACGCGGTGGAACTGCGGTTCCGCGCGTCGCATTTCCCGTTCACGGAACCGTCGGCGGAGGTGGATATCCGCTGTAGCTGGGCCGGTGGGCAGCTGAAGATCGGCGAGGGCGACGACTGGCTGGAAATCCTGGGGTCGGGGATGGTGCATCCCAAGGTGCTGGCGGCGGCAGGGGTGGACCCGGCGGTGTGGCAGGGGTTTGCGTTCGGGATGGGGATCGACCGGCTGGCGATGCTGAAATACGGGATCCCGGACCTGCGGGCGTTCTTTGAGTCGCGACCTGCGGTGGCTGCGGCACTACGGGTTCCGGGCGCTGGACGTGCCGGGACTGGCGGGGGGGCTGAGCGGGTAGGATCAGCAGACGCCAATCCCTCTTAGTCCCCCGACGCGCTGACCAGCGTTGTCCGCGACAGATGCGCCGCGCGTTTGGACCCGCCGCAGCCGATGGTGCCGATGATCGTCTCGACCGTGTTGGCCGCGCAGTCGTTCGACTTGCTGCCCTCGGTCGTGATCATGCGCGGCCGTGTGTCCTTGCCGGTCACAAGCTCGAAACTGTTCGGGAAGGTCGTGAACAGGCCGATGGCCATGATGATGCCGACGCCCAGAACCACATGGGGCAGGCCGCCCGGTCCGTCACTGCGATAGCTGTGCGCCATGATGCGCCTCACTGATCAACCGGCGTACACCGTGCGCCGATGTTTCATATCGCAGCGGATTGCGCTGAATCCGCGACGGCAATCCGGCCCTGCCAAGGTAAGATTTGGTCAACGATGATCGGGGCCAGCGCGGTTCTGTTGCCCGAAAACCCGGCTTTCCCTGTGCGTGCCGCTGCGGTAGATGCTGGCCGCGCGGCACCAAGAAGGCGATCTGACCGATGAAATTCACACTGTCCTGGCTTCACGATCATCTGGAGACGGAAGCAGCTTTGGAGGACATCCTCTACGCGCTGACTGACCTTGGGCTGGAGGTCGAAGGCGTCGAGGATGCGGGCGGAGAAGCTGGGCGCGTTCCGCATCTGCAAGGTGATCGAGGCGGTGCAGCACCCGAATGCCGACAAGCTGCGGCTGTGCCGGGTGGCGACGTATCCGGGCGGGCCGGGAACGGCGATGGTCGAGGTGCAGGTGGTCTGCGGCGCGCCGAATGCGCGGACCGGGCTGGTGGGCGTGTTCGCGCCGGTGGGCACGCATGTGCCGGGGACGGGCGTGGACCTGAAGCCCGGCGTGATCCGGGGCGTGGAATCGAACGGGATGCTCTGTTCCGAGCGCGAGCTGGAACTGTCGGACAGCCATGACGGGATCATCGAGCTGCCCGATGACGCGCCGCTGGGCGCGCGGTTCGTGGACTGGAAGGGGCTGGCCGACCCGGTGATCGAGGTCAAGGTCACGCCGAACCGGCCAGATGCGCTGGGCGTCAGGGGGATCGCGCGCGATCTGGCGGCGCGGGGGCTGGGGGTGCTGAGGCCGATGCCTGATGTTGGCGTGACGGGCAGCTTCACTTCGTCCATCGGTGTGAGGATCGACGATGCGCTGAAAGCGAAGGGCTGTCCGCTGTTCGCGGGACGTGTGATCCGGGGCGTGAGGAACGGGTCGAGCCCCGACTGGCTGCAGGCGCGACTGAGGGCGATCGGGCTGCGGCCGATCTCGGCGCTGGTGGACATCACGAATTTCTTCACCATCGACCGGAACCGGCCCCTGCATGTGTTCGATGCGGACAAGGTGAAGGGCGATCTGCGCATTCACCCGGCGACGGGCGGCGAGACGCTTCTGGCGCTGGACGGCAAGACCTATGCGCTGGCTGCCGGGCAGATGCTGATTTCCGACGACCGGGGACCGGAGAGCATCGCGGGGATCATGGGGGGCGAGCCTTCGGGCTGCACCGAGGCGACGGTGAATGTGTTTCTGGAGAGCGCCTACTGGGACCCGATCACGATTGCCGCTGCCGGGCGCGCGCTGAAGATCAATTCGGATGCGCGGTACCGTTTCGAGCGAGGGGTCGATCCGGCCTACACGCTGCCGGGGCTGGAGGCGGCGACGCGGATGATCCTCGACTTGTGCGGCGGCGAGGCGTCTGAGGTGGTTATGGACGGGGCGGTGCCGGACACGGCGCGGGCCTATCGGCTGGATGCCAAGCGGGTCGTGAGCCTGGTCGGCATGGACATTCCCGAGGCGACGCAGCGCGCGACGCTGGAGGCGCTGGGCTTCACGCTGGCGGGCGATATGGCGAGCCCGCCAAGCTGGCGGCCTGATGTGCTGGGCGAGGCCGACCTGGTGGAAGAGGTCGCGCGGATCGCGTCGCTGTCCAGGCTGGAGGGGCGTCCCCTGCCCCGCGCGCGCGCGGGGGTGCCGAAGCCGATCCTGACGCCCGTGCAGGTCCGCGAACGGACAGCGCGGCGGACGCTGGCGGCGCTCGGCTACAACGAATGCGTGACCTACAGCTTCATCGATGCGGCGAGCGCGGCGCTGTTCGGCAGTGCGGGTGCCGGGACCGTGGTGGACAACCCGATTTCGTCGGAGATGACACATCTGCGCCCGGCGCTGCTGCCGGGACTGCTGCAGGCGGCGGCGCGCAATCAGGCGCGGGGCTTTGGCGACATGGCGCTGTTCGAGGTGGGGCCGGCGTTCCACGGCGGCGAGCCGGGCGAGCAGCATCTGCTGGCGACGGGGCTTCTGGTGGGGGCGGTGGCCGCGCGCGACCCGCACGGGTCGCGGCGGAACGCGGATGTGTTCGACGCCAAGGCGGATGCCGAAGCGGTGCTGGCGGCGCTGGGCGCGCCCGCGCGCGTTCAGATCGGGCGCGGGGTGCAGGACTGGTGGCATCCCGGCCGGTCGGGGGCGATGAAGCTGGGTCCGGTGACGCTGGCCGTCTTCGGCGAGGTGCATCCGAAGGTGCTGGCGGCGATGGATGTGAAGGGGCCGGCGGTCGGCTTCACGATCTTTGTCGAGGATGTGCCGTTGCCGAAGACGCGCAGCATCGCGCGCCCGGCGCTGGCGCTGCCGGACCTTCAGGCGGTGGAACGGGATTTCGCCTTTGTCGTGGACCACGGGGTCGAGGCGCTGGCGTTGGTCAATGCGGCGCAGGGCGCGGACAAGGCGCTGATCGCGCGGGTGTCGGTGTTCGACGAATTCGCGGGGCCCAAGGCCGAGGCGCAGATGGGGCCGGGCAAGAAATCGCTGGCGATCACGGTGCGGTTGCAGCCGGTGGAGCGGACGCTGACGGAGGCGGACATCGAGGCCGTGGCGGCGCAGGATCGTCGAGAAGGTCGGCAAGGCGACAGGCGGGGTGCTGCGGGGGTGAGGCGTTGCCTCAATGATCGTCTGAGCGCACACTTCTGCGAAACTGCTGACCGGAGGCTGTGATGGACGTCGATGCATTCGTGTTCGATATCGGTGGAACCGTATTCGACTGGAGCACAGCGCTTGCCGAAGCGCTTGACCGATGCGGCGCGTCATCAACCGGAACGGCGCAGCGTTTGCCCTGTGCTGCCGGGCGGCGTTCCTTGACCGGATCGGTCGTGTCGTGAAGGGCGACGAACCCTGGGCCACATCGGACGAGGTTTTACGCGCTGCGGTAAGGCAGGCATCTGCCGAGACCGGGCTGATCCTGGACGCCGGGAAGATCGAGCGTGTGGCGCTTGCATGGCGCGACATGCCCGCGTGGCACGGTGCCCGAGAGGCAATCGCTGCGCTGCGCAGGAGAGCGCAGGTCGCGCCGCTGACAATCCTGAGCTGGCCGATGGCGGCCGGATCGTCGCGCAGGAACGGGATCGTCTGGGACGGACTTCTGTGTTGCGATGTGATCGGCGTCTACAAGCCCGATCCGCGAAGCTACGCCCGCGCCGCAGAGATCATGCGGGTCGGGCCCGCGCGGATTGCGATGGTCGCGTCCCATCCGAGCGACCTGCGCGCCGCGCGTTCCGCCGGATGGAAAACGGTCTTCGTTCGACCGCATATCGAGGATCCTGGCGAGGACTATGCGGACCCGGGCCTCGCGGAGGAATTCGATGTGACCGTCGCGGATTTCGCGGAACTGGGGGAGCGGTTAGGGAACTGAGCCGTCGATTTTCAGACCGCAGGTCTGGCAGGAATGACCAGCCCCCTCTGCACCGCGGGGCGGGCGAGGAAGCGGTCGAGATAGGCCGGCACGTTCTTCAGGTCGTTCCAGCCGGCCTGATCGCCCGCCTTGTAGAAATCGCGCAGCGTGCGGAGCCAGGGGCAGATCGCGATGTCGGCGATGGAATAGGCGCCCGCGATCCAGTCCTGACCGGTCAGCTGCCGGTCGATGACCTGAAGAAGGCGCTTCGCCTCGGCGTAGTAGCGCTCTCGCGGGCGGGGGTCTTCGATGTCCTTGCCCGCGAAGGCGTGAAAGAAGCCGACCTGACCGAACATCGGCCCGACGCCGCCCATCTGGAACATCAGCCACTGGATGGCCGACCAGCGGCCTGTGGCGTCTTTCGGAAGGAATTTCCCCGTCTTTTCGGCGAGATAGAGGAGGATCGCACCGCTTTCAAACAGCGGCAAAGGCGCGCCGCCCGGGCCGTGGGGGTCGATGATGGCGGGGATCTTGTTATTCGGGTTCAGCGAGATGAATTCGGAGCTGAGCTGGTCGTTGGTCGCGAAGTTCACCAGATGCGCGTCATAGGGCAGGCCGGTTTCTTCCAGCATGATCGACACCTTGACGCCGTTCGGCGTCGGCAGGGAATAGAGCTGGATCGCATCCGGGTTCACTGGCGGCCAGCGTTCTGCGATCGGAAACATGGAAGCGAAGGACATTTTTTCCCCTTAAGTCCGGCGTGAGAAGCTGGCTTTAGGTAGCCCGCTGCGGGCGTGAAAATAAGTGCATGCGTTATGACAAATCGTGATAGTGAGCACCCGCTCAAAACTGCGGCAAATGCCGCCTGACACAAACGAACAGAAACGTGGGGACGAAAATGATCAAAGAGTTCAAGGATTTCATATCCAAAGGCAACGTCATGGACCTTGCCGTCGGTATCATCATCGGTGCGGCCTTCACGGCCATCGTGGGATCGCTCGTCAGCGACCTGATCAACCCGATCATCGGGCTGATCCTCGGCGGCGTCAATTTTTCGGACATGTTCGTCGATCTGTCCGGGACAACCCCGGCCAGCCTGGCCGCTGCCAAGGAATCCGGCGCGGCGGTGTTCGCCTATGGCGCGTTCATCACGGCGGTCATCAACTTTCTGATCATCGCCTTCGTGGTGTTCATGCTGGTCAAGATGATGAACAAGATCATGCCGAAGCCGGCACCGGCGGCCGAAGCCCCGAAGGGTCCGACGCAGGAAGAACTGCTGACGCAGATCCGCGACGCGCTGCGCAAGTAAGCGGGCGGACGCAGGACAGGGAAAGGCCCGCCGGTTGGCGGGCCTTTCGCGTTTCAGGGCGGCTGACGGTCAGTTCAGAAGGGTTTGCGGATCGACCGTGGGCAGGTCCAGCGCGGTGCCGACAGCTGCGTAGGTCAGCTTGCCCGCATGGACATTCAGCCCGTTCATCAGGTGCACGTCATCCTTGCAGGCCTGTTTCCAGCCCTTGTCGGCAAGGGCCAGCAGGAAGGGCAGCGTGGCATTGCCGAGGGCCAGGGTCGAGGTGCGGGCGACGGCACCGGGCATATTGGCAACGCAGTAGTGCATGATGCCATCGACATCATAGACCGGGTCCTGATGGGTCGTGGCCTTCGAGGTCTCGAAGCAGCCGCCCTGATCGATGGCGACATCGACCAGCACCGCGCCGGGTTTCATCGTGGCCAGTTGGGCGCGCGAGATCAGTTTCGGGGCGGCGGCACCGGGGATCAGGACCGCGCCGATCACCATGTCGGCGTCGGTGATCAGGTCGGCGGTGTTGCCTGCGGTCGAATAGATCGCCTTGAAGTCGCGTCCGAAGACATCGTCGAGATAGCGCAGGCGCGGCAGCGAGCGGTCAAGCACAGTGACATCCGCGCCCATGCCTGCGGCGACCTTGGCGGCATGGGTGCCGACAACGCCGCCGCCGATGACGACGACCTTGCCGGGGGCGACACCGGGCACGCCGCCGAGCAGGACGCCGCGGCCGCCGTTGGCCTTCTGCAGGGTCCAGGCCCCGACCTGCGGGGCCAGACGGCCCGCGACTTCGGACATGGGGGCGAGCAGCGGCAGGCCGCCCGCGCGGTCGGTGACGGTTTCATAGGCGATGCAGGTGGCGCCGGATCTCAGCAGGTCATGCGTCTGGTCAGGATCGGGGGCGAGGTGGAGATAGGTGAAGAGGATCTGCCCTTCCCGCAGGCGCTTGCGCTCGACGGCCTGGGGTTCCTTGACCTTGACGATCATGTCGGCGGTGGCGAAGACCTCTGCCGCTGTGGGGATGATCGCCGCACCGGCGGCGAGGTAATCGGTGTCGGAAAAGCCCGCCCCGGTGCCCGCGTTGGTTTCGATCAGGACGGTCGTGGCCATGCGCGATGGCCTCACGCGCGGCGTTCGGCGTCATGCCGACGCGGAATTCCTGGGGTTTGATTTCCTTGGGGCAGCCGATTTTCATGGGGGTTCTCCTGTCGCCTGACGCCAGTATGCGCCGGATGCCATGAAATCGGGTTGAAAGATCGGTGGTGTTTCGGGTCAGTCTTCGTATGATCTGCGAAGATTCGATCATTTTGTCGAAGGATTGTGCGTCAGGATGGAAATCGACGCGACGGATAAGCGGCTGCTGGTGCTGTTGCAGAAGCAGGGGCGGCTGACGAATGCCGAACTGGCGGATCAGGTGAACCTGTCGCCCTCGGCCTGCCACCGGCGGGTGCAGCGGCTGGAACAGGCAGGCTATATCGACGCCTATGTGGCGCTGCTGAACGCGCGCAAGCTGGGGCGGCCGACGACGGTGTTCGTGGAGATCACGCTGTCGGGGCAGGCGGACGAGCTGCTCGATGCGTTCGAGAAGGCGGTCAGGCGGGTGCCGGACATTCTGGAGTGCCATCTGATGGCGGGGACGGCGGACTACCTGCTGAAGGTGGTGGCCGAAGACACCGAGGATTTCGCCCGCATCCACCGCCAGCATCTGGCGCGGCTGCCGGGGGTGGCGCAGATGCAGTCGTCATTTGCCTTGCGCAAGGTGGTGCAGACGACGGCGATCCCGGTTTAGGTGTCACCGGCCCGTTACATCGGATCGATACATCCGGATATATGGATGAAACCCGCGCCCTGTCTGCCTTTGATGCCCTGAGCCAGCCTACCCGGCTGGCCGCCTTGCGCGCGATGGTCCGCGCAGGTGCGGCGGGTCTGAGCGCAGGCGAGGTCGCAGTGGCGACGGGGACGGTCCAGAACACGATGTCGTCGCATCTGTCGGTACTGCTGGCATCCGGTCTGGTGCGGAATGTCCGCGAGGGGCGAAGCATCCGCTATTCGGCCGACATGGACGCGCTGGGCGACCTGATCGGATTTCTGATGGAAGACTGCTGCGGCGGACGGCCCGAACTGTGCCAGCCGCTGATCCGCGAATTGACCTGCACCCGCTGAGATGGATGAAATGATGCCCGAGACACCTTACAACATGCTGTTCCTCTGCACCGGAAATTCGGCCAGGTCGATCCTGGCCGAGGCGATCCTGAACCGCGAAGGCAAGGGGCGCTTCCGGGCGTTCTCGGCCGGATCGCAGCCCAAGGGCGAGCCGCATCCGATGGCGCTGCAACTGCTGCAGCGCGAAGGGTTCGACACGGACTTCGCCCGGTCGAAAAGCTGGGACGAATTCGCGGCACCGGGCGCGCCGGAGCTGAATTTCGTGGTGACGGTCTGCGACAACGCGGCGAACGAGGTCTGCCCGTTCTGGCCTGGCCAGCCGATGACGGCGCATTGGGGTGTGCCGGACCCGGCGGCGGCGACCGGGACCGAGGCCGAGGTGGCGCTGGCCTTCGCCGAGGCCTACCGGATGCTGCGGAACCGGATCATGGTGTTCGTGAACCTGCCGATGGCGACGATCGACAGGATGACGCTGAAATCGCGGATGGACGAGATCGGGACGACCGGCGCATGACCCTCGCGCGGCGGCTGGCGGCCGAGGCGCTGGGGACGGGGCTGCTGGTCGCGGCGGTGGTCGGGTCGGGGATCATGGCGGACCGTCTGACGGAGGACACGGCGCTGGCGCTGCTGTGCAACGCGGTGGCGACGGGGGCGGCGCTGGTGGTGCTGATCACGATTTTCGCGCCGGTCTCGGGCGCGCAGTTCAATCCGGTGGTGACGCTGGTCTTCGCGCTGCGGCGCGAGATCGGGGCGGGGACTGGCGACGGGTTATGCGGCGGCGCAGGTCGCGGGCGGGGTCGCGGGGACATGGGTCGCGCATCTGATGTTCGGGCTGCCGGTGATGCAGCTGTCGCAGGCGGCGCGGACGGGTGGCGGGCAGTGGCTGGCGGAAAGCGTGGCGGCCTTCGGGCTGGTGCTGGCGATCCTGGGGACGATCCGGGCAAAGGGGTCGGTGGCGACGGTCGTAGGACTATACATCGTGGCGGCCTACTGGTTCACGGCGTCAACGTCCTTCGCCAACCCGGCGGTGACGCTGGCGCGGGGGCTGACCGAGACGTTCGCGGGGATCAGGCCGGGGGACGTGCCGGGGTTTGTGGTGGCGCAGGTGGTCGGGGCGCTGATGGCGGCTGGTTTGGCCGGGTGGCTGTTTGCGGAGGGGGACTAGGTGCGCAGCCCTGTTTCCGCCAGCAGACCCATCCGCTTTGCCTCGTAGTAATAGCCGCGCGCGTACCACATGACCGCCTCGTCGCGGTTGCCGCCGGACACCATCCACGCACCACGCAGGTATTTCGCGCCATAGCGCAGGTTTGTATCGGCATCGAGTAGGTCGGTGGGGGTGCCCCGGAAGCCCATCGTCTGCGCGGTCTGCGGCAGAATCTGCATCAGGCCATAATAGGGGCCGTTGCGGGCCGCCGGGTTATAGCCCGACTCGCGCTGCACGACGCGGTGGATCAGGTCTTCGGGCAGGTCATAGAGCCGGGCGTAGGACGTGATCAGGCGGTTGATTTCGGCGGGGCCATCGGCGGTCGCGCGGTCGCTGCGGTCGCGGGTGCCGCAGGCGGCGAGGGCGGTGGCCATCAGGGCCAGGACGGCGCGGCGGGACGGATCAGGCATCGGGCGGCTCACTTCACCAAAGGTCGCGGTCATAGTCCGGGTCCGCGCGGGGTCGTCAAATGAAAAACCCCCGAGCTTGCGCAACGGGGGTTGATCGTGACGCGGGTTTCCCCGCCAGCGGTTCACAAGTGCTCGCTCAGAGAGCGCCCTCGCGCTGGGCCTTCTTGCGCGCCAGTTTACGGGCACGCCGGACGGCTTCGGCTTTCTCGCGGGCTTTCTTGACCGAGGGCTTTTCGAAATGCTGCTTGAGCTTCATTTCGCGGAAGACCCCTTCGCGCTGAAGTTTCTTCTTCAGCGCACGAAGCGCCTGTTCGACATTGTTGTCGCGAACGCTGACCTGCATGTGGTTGTCACCACCTTCCTAGGTTAGAGTTGCAGTAATCTGCAGGAAGCGGCCCTATAGCAAAGCGCCAATGCTTTGTCCACGCGAGTTTGGGGCGGTTTGATCGGGTGCGTTTGGCAATGGAAAACAACACGATGGGCCTGGAAGCGCTGCGCGGAAGGCTGCTCGACGCGGCGCTGTCGCATGTGCCCTTCGACGGGTGGAGTGCCGCGACTCTGAGCGCTGCGGCGACCGATGCCGGGGTCGCGCCGGACCTGATCTGCGGGCGATTTGCCGCGCGGGATCACCGATCTGGCTGTGGCCTATCACCGCAGGGGCGACGCGGCGATGCGGGCGGCGCTGGCCGCGCGCGACCTGGCGGCGCTGCGGTTCCGCGAGCGGGTGACGCTGGCCGTGCGGCTGCGGATCGAGGGGGCGGACCGCGAGGCGGTGCGGCGGGGGGCCGCGTTCTTTGCGCTGCCGCAGAA
Organism: uncultured Alphaproteobacteria bacterium; assembly: GCA_963738635.1. Lineage (GTDB taxonomy): Bacteria > Pseudomonadota > Alphaproteobacteria > Rhodobacterales > Rhodobacteraceae > JAOADN01. Next base: position 154,311 of record CAVTXE010000014.1, read on the forward strand.
CGCCGTCACGGGTGCGCGGCTGATCTGGGACACGGCGGATGCGATCTGGACGGCGCTTGGGCGACAAATCGGACGACCTGAACTGGTACAGCAAACGGGCGACGCTGTCGGCGGTCTATTCGGCCACCGTGCTCTACTGGCTGGGGATGAGACGCCGGGACATGAGGCGACATGGGCGTTTCTGGACCGCAGGATCGAGGATGTGATGCGGTTCGAGAAGCTGAAGGCGCAGGTGCGGGACAATCCGACGATCACGCGGCTGTCCGAAGGGCCGCTGAAGGGGCCGCTGGAGCTGATCGGGCGCATCCGTGCGCCGGGCGGGCTGCCGCGCGATCTGCCGGGGGAAAATATGGGGCCGGGGGTGAGCCTGCCGTCCGAGATGCGCGTCGTCGAGATCGCAAGGCCTGGGGGGCCAGAGGTATTGCTGGCTGCGCGGCGTCCGGTGCCTGAACCGGGGGTCGGGAAGATTCTGATCCGCGTGGCCTATGCCGGGCGTGAACCGACCCGATGCGCTGCAACGTGCGGGCGCCTATGCGCCGCCGCCGGGGGCCTCGCCCCTGGCGGGGCTGGAAGGCGCGGGGCATGTGGCGGCTGTGGGGCCGGGGGTGACGGACTGGGCGGTCGGTGACGCGGTCTGCGCGCTGCTGCCGGGGGGCGGCTATGCGGAATACGCGGTGACGGCGGCGTCCCATGCGCTGCCGGTGCCGCAGGGGATGGACCTGCGCGCGGCGGCCTGTCTGCCGGAGACGTTCTTCACGGTCTGGTCGAACGTGTTCATGCGCGGGGGCCTGAGGGCGGGCGAGCGGTTTCTGGTGCATGGCGGATCATCCGGCATCGGGACGACGGCGATCCAACTGGCACGTGTTCTGGGCGCGCGGGTCTTTGCGACGGCGGGGTCGGAAGAGAAATGCGCAGCCTGCCTCGAGCTCGGGCGCGAACGTGCCTTCAACTACCGCGAGACGGACTTCGTCAAGGAGATGAAGGCGGAAGGCGGCGCGAACCTGATCCTTGACATGGTCGGTGGGGACTATATCCCGCGCAATATCAAGGCGCTGGCGGATGAGGGGCGGCTGGTGCAGATCGCCTTCCTGCAAGGCCCGCAGGCGACGCTGAATTTTGCCGAGGTGATGATGCGCCGCCTGACGATCACGGGATCGACGCTGCGCCCGCAGTCGGACCTGGCCAAGGCGCGGATCGCCGAAGGGCTGCGCGCGCAGGTCTGGCCGCTGCTCGCGGCGGGGCGCATTGCCCCGGTGATCGACAGCGAGTTTCCGTTGGAGGATGCGGCAGGCGCGCACCGGCTGATGGAGACCTCGGCCCATATCGGAAAAATCGTCCTGCGGGTGGCTTGACCCACCCGCAGGACGGGTGTCAGGCGGCGATCGCAGCCGTGCCCTTGCCGTCGATCAGGCGGTCCGCCATCGCATCGGCGATTTTCATGCCGGTTGCATTCTGGATGAACAGGAACTGGCCCGCCGGGTTGATCTCGAGGAAGACGTGCTTGCCTTCGGGGGTCACGCGGAAGTCGAAGGCGCCGTATTCCAGGCCGAAGGCGTCCATCATGGCAAGCACCCTGTCGGCGGTCGCCTTGGGCAGGTCATAGGGTGTCCAGCCGATGCCGGGGTTCATGCGGACATCGGTGGCATAGTCTGCCTTGCTGGTGTCTGCCCCGGCAGCGAAAATCCTGCGGCCGACGACGGTGACGCGAAGATCGCGGACGGCAGGCACATAGGACTGGAAGATCACCGGAGCGAGACGTACCGAGTTCGATCTGGGCCATGTCGGCATCCGACAGGATCCGGGTCTCGCGCCAGGCCATCGGGCTGGCGAGGAAGGCCTTGTAGATGACCTTGGCACCGGTTTCGCCGCGGAAGCGGCGGGCGTCGTCGGGATTGTTGGTGATCAGGGTGCGCGGAATGTCAAAGCCGATCCGCGTTGCGGTCTGCAATTGCCAGACCTTGTGACTGGCCAGCGCGTCGCGGGTCATGTCGTTGACCCAGCAGGCATCGGCCGAGAGGGTACATCCCCTTGAAGGCGAAGTCGCTTTCCTGCTGGGCGAAGGCGCGGTTGACGGGGTCGGTCAGGCTGGGCGGAAATCCGAAGCCCTGCGGCCTGCGCCACCAGACCGAGGTCACGGCGGCGAAATCGATGCGTTTGCCGGATTTGAGCCGCAGGGCAAGATTGCCCGGCGCGCCTGTGGCGAAGGACAGCCCGATATCCATCGACATCGGGAATTCCGAGAGGTTGAGGATGTGGTTTTCGGCCCCGCGCGCGTTCAGGGCGGATTGGACGGCGGTCGCGTGGATGTCGTCCGGCGAGGACATAATCAGGATCATGGCAAAAATCTTTCAAATGATGGGGAGGTGCCGGAACCCTGTCCCGGCACCGCTGGATGCTTGCCCGCACGGTCAGAAGCCGATGCGTCCGGCCAGCGCCTGGGCGGCCAGCATCTGCTGGGCGACGGCCCCCTGTGACGCCTGATGCGGGGTAGCGAGCACGAAGGGTACGCCGAAGCCGCCACCGAAGGGGTTGCCCTGCGCCCCGAAATCCGGTCGGCCTTCGACGGTGGTGAAACCGCCGAAGTCAGGTCTGCCTTCGACAAGGGTATCGGCGGCGCCGGTGCCTTCGAATGCGACTTCCTTCACGACTTCCTTGACGATTTCCTTGATGAACTTGTGGTCGCCGATCAGCTCTTTCAGGGTGTGGTCGAAGGACATTTCCTTGAGTGTGTCGGCCCCTGTCGCTTTGAGATTTGCTCCGAAGGCGGCAGCGCCCGGGACCTGACCCGCAGCGGCCATACGGGCCTGAACGGCAGGGTTGACGACTTCGCCGCCAGGCTGGCCGATGCCTTCGACAAGCGTATCAGCGATGCCAGTGCCTTCGCCGAACTCTTTCAGGGTATCGAAGGTGCCCTCTTTGGCTGTCTCGGCGGTAAGTTCCTTAAGCGTGTCCGAGGGACCTTCCTTGAAGGTGTCGCCGCCGCCGATCTCCTTGATCGTATCACCGCCGCCGGTTTCTTTGAACGTGTCGCCGCCACCGGTTTCTTTGAGGGTGTCCCCGCCGCCGGTTTCCTTGAACGTGTCGCCGCCGCCCAATTCCTTGAGCGTGTCGAGGGGCTGTTCCTTGAGCGTGTCGCCGCCGCCGAGTTCCTTGAGCGTATCGCCGCCGCCAAGCTCTTTGAGCGTGTCACCGCCCAGCTCTTTCAGCGTGTCGAAGGGCTGCTCTTTCAGGGTGTCCTCACCGGCGGCCTCTTTGATCGTATCGCCGCCGCCGGTTTCCTTGAGCGTGTCGAACCCGCCGATTTCCTTGGCGGTGTCGAACGACGGGATCTTCTCTATCGGCGACTTGATGCCGCCAAGCCGGGTCAGAAGCTCTTCGCTGAGCTGGCCCCTGTTCAACGTCAGTTCAACGATCCTGCCGCCCGCACTGCTGGCGACGGGTGCGAAGGCAGCGACGGCGGCGCGGGGCAGGTCGTGGCGCGACCCGTCCATAGCCTGAAGCGTGAAGGCGTCAGCGGCTTTTGACCGCATGACCGTCCCGACCACTGACAGTTGATTTGGGGGGGCATCCTCGTCGGATGCCGGGCAGGACTTGAGGTACTCGTCAAAGTCTTTGGACGCGGGCGCAGGGCCCGTTGGGTTGGCAGCCATAATACGCTCCTGTCTAAAGTGGACTTCAATTCGACAACTTTAACACGAAAGCGCCGTTGCGTTAACTCGCCTGAAAAAGCGGGCCATGGCGCGCGGAATTTGGCCGATCATCCGGACGTGCGCGGCCCGGCCCCGCCGCTGACGTCAAGGCGCCTCCATCAGCGCGTCCAGCATCCGGCAGTCGCGCCGGACGTCGCTGCCGCATTCGCGTGGCTGCAGGTCCTTGGTCAGGCAGATGCGCACCTCGTCGATGCGTTCCTCGTCGCAGGTTATGGTGATGCCGTCGGCGATCATCCCGGGATTGGCCTCGATGAACGCTTCCTCGACGACGCTGGCGGGAAGTTCGACGTCCGTTGTCAGGTCGCGAAACACGTCCGGAATGCGGACCGACTGGAACGCGTTGCGCGAGGCGTTGAAATATTCGTCCGACGACAGGCCGGTACAGCGCCCGTGCTTCTTCCACTGATGCCAGGCGAGTCCTGACGAGCCCATGATGTCGGCCATCGTCGCCGTGGCGCTGCGCGACGGGTCGGTCTGGGACGTGCGGCAGAATTCGGGCCAGCCATCCTCGTTCTGCGGCCACAGACCATGCAGCACGAACCCGCGCAGCGATCCATCTTCGCATTGCTTGCTGCCTTCGCGCACGCCGGTCAGGGCACAGAAGGTCGGCGACCAGGACAGCGCCATGACGTAATAGCCGAAATCGCCGGTCTGCGCGTTCGCCGCGCGCAACGCGGTGGCCAAGAGCAGAAGAAGGGCCGCAAGCAGTCGCATTTTCTCTTTCCTCGTTCCGGCAGGCACAGTATATACCGGGCTTACTTCCCCGAAAACGAGGAAAGGCGGTCTGAATAAGCCCGCAGCCGTTTTCCCGGCACGGGAAAGATTTGCCAGAGGTCCCCCGGACGGACCCCACGCGTGAAGGAGCGTTCCGATGACGAAACCGCTGATGGCCAAGGCGACGGCTGTATGGCTTGTCGATAACACGACGCTGAGCTTTCAGCAGATCGCGGATTTCTGCGGCATGCACGAGCTTGAGGTGCAGGGCATTGCCGACGGCGACGTGGCAGCGGGTGTGAAGGGCTTCGATCCGATCGCGAACAACCAGCTGGAGCAGATCGAGATCACGCGGGCCGAGGGCGACCCGTCCTACCGCATGAAGCTGAAGTTCAACGCCAGCGCCGTTGGCGAGGAAAAGCGGCGTGGGCCGCGCTATACGCCCCTGTCCAAGCGGCAGGACCGGCCGGCAGCGATCCTGTGGCTGGTGAAGTTCCACCCGGAACTGGCGGATGCGGCCATCGGAAAGCTGGTCGGCACGACCAAGCCGACGATCCAGGCGATCCGCGAGCGGACGCACTGGAACATCAGCCAGATCACGCCGATCGATCCGGTGGCGCTAGGGCTGTGTCGCCAGACGGAACTGGACGCGGCCGTGCAGAAGGCGGCGCGCAAGAAGGCGGGTGACGGCGTCGTGATGTCGGATGACGAACGCCGCAAGCTGGTCTCGACGCAGACTTCCCTGGGCATGGCACCTGATGCACGGGTGCCAGCAGGCGTCGGCGCGCTGGAGGGATTCGCCCTGTCGCAGCCGGAGGAACGCGAGAAGACGGCGAAGGATTTCTCGGACGCGGACAGCTTCTTCAACCTGCCCGAGGCGGATGACGAGGATGAGGACGAGGAACCGGATGACACTGAGCGCAAGCGCTAAGGCCCTTGCACGTCAGACGCGCTTGCGGGCCCTGAGGGCCGCTTCGATCGTGCCGTCGTCGAGATAATCGAGCTCGCCCCCGATGGGCACGCCCTTGGCCAGCGATGTGACGGCAACGCCGGTGCCCTCGAGCGCGTCGGCGATATAGTGGGCGGTGGTCTGGCCATCGACGGTGGCGTTGAGGGCCAGGATGACTTCGGTGATCTGGCCGTCGCTGACGCGGTCGACCAGCCGGGGGATGCGCAGGTCTTCGGGGCCGATGTCGTCCAGCGCGGACAGGGTGCCACCGAGGACGTGGTAGCGGCCCTTGAAGGACTGGCCGCGTTCCATTGCCCAGAGGTCGGCCACATCCTCGACCACGCAAAGCTCGGACGGGGACCGGCGCGGATCGGTGCAGATGCCGCATTGGTCGGCAGTGCCGATATTGCCGCAGGTGACGCATTCGCGGGCGGTGGCGGCGACATGGGCGAGCGACTGGGCCAGGGGTGCCATCAGCGCGCCGCGTTTTTTTATCATGTGCAGAACGGCGCGGCGTGCGGACCGCGGGCCGAGGCCGGGCAGGCGGGCCATCAGGTCGATCAGGCCTTCGATCTCGCGGGGGGTGTCGGTCAAAACGGCAGCTTCATGTCGGCGGGCAGGCCCATCGAAGCCGTCAGTTTGCCCATTTCCTCTTGCGTGCGGTCGGCGGCCTTTTTCTGCGCGTCCTTGATGGCGGCGAGGATCAGGTCTTCGACGACCTCCTTTTCGGAGGGGACCAGGATCGCGGGGTCGATGGACAGGGATTTCATCTCGCCCTTGGCGGTGCAGGTCACTTTCACCAGTCCCGCGCCGCTGTCGCCGGTCACGATGATGGCGTGCAGCTCGTCGGTCAGCGCGGCCATCTTGCCCTGCATGTCCTGCGCGGCCTTCATCATCTTGCCGATGTCGCCAAGGCCCGCAAGGCCGCCCAAACCCTTCAGCATCGCAAATCTCCTCAGTCGTCCTCGAACGGGTCCCAGTCGCCATCCGTCATATCGTCGCCCGCTGCGTCGTCCGCAACCGGGGCGTCGGCAGAATAGGGCGTGATCTTCGTGATCTTCGCCTTCGGGAAGGACGCGAGCACGGCCTGCACAAGCGGGTCGTCCATCACATCGGCGCGTGCGGCAGTCTCGGTGGCGTCCCGTTCCTCCGCGACGGTCGCACCACCGCCTTCGGACACGACCGATACGCCCCACCGCGCACCGGTCCACGCTTGCAGCCGCTGTGACAGGGTCGCGGCAAGGCTGGCCGGCGCGCTTTCGGTCGGCTGGAACTCGATCCGGCCGGGGGCATAGCGGACCAGGCGGAGATTGGTTTCAACCTCGACCAGCAGCTTCATGTCACGCTGGTCGCGGATCAGCGCCACGACATCCGGAAAGCTGCCGAAACGTGCGAGCGACGTTTCCGGCGCGTCGGCAAACGCCGGTGCAGCACCTGATGCCGCCGGGCGCGCCATCGCGCGCGGCGGAGCATGGACCGGCGCGGGCGCGGGCGACGGTGCCGCGCGGCGCGGCTGGGGGCATCGGCGTTCGATTGCTCTGACAGGCGGCGCAGCAGCGCCTCGGGGTCGGGCAGGTCGGCGACATGGGTCATCCGGATCACCGCCATTTCGGCAGCCATCATCGCGTTCGGGGCCTGCGCCACCTCTTCCAGCGCTTTGAGAAGCATCTGCCACATGCGCGACAGCACGCGCATCGACAGACCGGCCGCCATCGCGCGGCCCCGGTCACGTTCGTCGGGCGGCACGGTCGGGTCCTCCGCCGCGTCGGGCGTGATCTTGATGACGCTCACCCAGTGCGTGACCTCGGCCAGATCGCGCAGGACGGCCATCGGGTCGGCCCCGTCGGCATACTGGGCCGAAAGCTCAGAGAGCGCATCGGCGGCCTGTCCGCGCAGGATCATGTCGAAGAGGTCGAGGACACGGCCCCGGTCGGCGAGGCCCAGCATCGAGCGGACATCGGCGAGCGAGGTTTCACCGGCGCCGTGGGCGATTGCCTGATCCAGAAGGGACTGGGCGTCTCGCACGGAGCCTTCGGCAGCGCGGATGATGAGTCGCAAGCGCATCGTCGGCAACAGATGCGCCTTCCTGTGCAAGGATGCCGCGCAGATTGCGCCATCATCGTTTCGGGCTCGATCCGGCGAAGGTCGAAGCGCTGGCAGCGCGACAGGATGGTGACGGGCACCTTGCGGATTTCCGTGGTCGCCATGATGAACTTCATGTGCGCGCGCGGCTCTTCCAGCGTCTTCAGCATGGCGTTGAAGGCGGCGGTGGACAGCATATGGACTTCGTCGATGATGAAGACCTTGAAGCGCCCGAAGCTCGGCTTGCCGTCGGCGATGCGGTTCAGTTCGCGGATCGAATCGACGCCGGTGGACGACGCGGCATCGATTTCGAGCACGTCGATGAAGCGCCCGTCCATGATTGCCCGGCAGGGCTCGCACTGACCCGCAGGGATCTATGGTCGGCCCGCCCGTGCCTTCGGGGCCGATACAGTTCAGGCCCTTGGCGATGATCCGCGCAGTGGTCGTCTTGCCGGTGCCGCGCACGCCGGTCAGCATGAAGGCATGCGCGATTCGGTCGGCGGCAAAGGCATTGCGCAGGGTGCGGACCATGACGTCCTGGCCGATCAGGTCGGCAAAGGTCTGCGGCCGGTATTTCCGGGCCAGGACGCGGTAGGGGGCGGGTTCGGACATGACGGCCTCGGCTGATCCGGGGCAATCTAGGGGAGGGGCACGGCGGGGACAACAGGCCCTTTCGGGCGGCTGCGGGTCACAGGCCGGTGGTTTTCTCGATATGCTCAGGATACCGCGCGCCTTCGACCGGGATCGCGTCGGCCGCGGCGGTCAGGCGGGCTAGGTCCTCCGTGCTGAACGTGATCGCTGCGGCCCCGATATTCTCTTCGATGCGGGCCAGCTTCGTCGAGCCGGGGATGGGGACGATCCAGGGTTTCTGCGCCAGAACCCAAGCCAGCGCGACCTGCGCCGAGGTTGCGCCATGCTCCTCCCCGAAGGTGCGGATCATGTCTATCAGGCCCTGATTGGCCGCCATCGCATCTGCGGTGAAACGGGGGATCACGTTGCGGAAATCGGTCGGCTCCAGCTTTGTCCCCGCGCCCATCGCGCCGGTCAGGAAACCCTTGCCCAGGGGGCTGAAGGGCACAAAGCCGATGCCGAGCTGTTGCAGCAGCGGCAGGATTTCGGCCTCGACTGTCCGCGTCCAGAGCGAGTACTCGCTTTGCAGCGCCGTCAGCGGCGTCACGGCATGGGCGCGCGCGATGGTGCCCGCCCCCGCTTCGGAAAGGCCCCAGAACGCGACCTTGCCCGCGCGGATCAGCTCACCCACGGTGCCCGCGACATCTTCGATGGGCACGGCCGGATCGACGCGGTGCTGATAGAGCAGGTCGATTTTTTCTATGCGCAGACGGCGCAGCGAGCCTTCGACGGCGCTGCGGATGGTGTCGGGGCGGCTGTCGAGGCCGGAGGTCGTGGCGGTGCCGGTCTGGCTGACCTGCCGCTCTGGCGGCAGGCGGAAGCCGAACTTGGTTGCGATTGCTACCTTGCCCCTGAAGGGCGCAAGCGCATCGCCCAGCAGATGTTCATTTGTGTAAGGTCCGTAGACCTCGGCCGTGTCGAAGAAGGTCACGCCACGCTCGACCGCGCCGCGCAGGACGGGGACCATCGCGGCGGGGTCCGGAATCACGCCGTAGGACTGGCTCATCCCCATGCAGCCGAGGCCGATGGCTGAAACCTCCAGCCCGCGTCCGAGGGTCCGACTGTGCATGGCGCGCTACCTGTGGAAGAGGATGCGTCAAAAGGATGCGCCCCGGCAGACGGGCGCGCAAGACCCGCACCGTCATTCCCGCGCCAGCGCCGCCACCGGGTCGAGCCGCGAGGCGGTGCGCGCAGGCAGATAGCCGAAGATGATGCCGATGCCGCAGCACGCGATAAAGGCGGTGACGGCGACCATCGGCGAATAGACCAGCGGGAAGGCGGGGAAGAAGGATTTCGCCACCTCGCCCCCCGCCACCGCAAGGATCACCCCGATCACCCCGCCAGCCAGGCTGACCAGAACCGCCTCGATCAGGAACTGGGTCACGATGTCGGACCGACGCGCGCCGACGGACATACGCACGCCGATCTCGCGCGTGCGTTCGGTGACGGAGACGAGCATGATGTTCATCACGCCGACGCCGCCGACGATCAGGGAAATCACGGCGATCGAAGTGACAAGAACCGTCAAGGTGCGCGTCGTTGTGGTGATGGTGTCGCGGAGAGTGTCCGAGTTGGTCAGGAAGAAATCCTGCTTGCCGTTCCGGCCCAGCATCAGATCGGTGATCAGGCTTTCGGCGACGGCCATATCGTAGTCGTCGGCGATGCGGACGGAAATGGCGTCGATGTCGGTCTGGCCGGTGATGCGCGTGGCGACGGTGGTGTAGGGCAGATACACACCGATGCTTTGCGGGCCGAATCCGATGCCGGATTCCGACACCAATCCGATGACGCGCGCGGGCACACGCCCGACCAGGATGGTCTGGCCCAGCGGGTCCGAACCATCCGGGAACAGCACCTTCTGCGCCTCTGTGTCGATGACGGCGACCTGTTCACGCCGCGTTATGTCGTCGGGGTCAAAAACCTTGCCCGCTTCCGTTGAGAACGCACCGAAGTTGAAATACCCTACGCCGACGCCCCTGACCCGAGCCGAGGAAGATGCGGAGCCGCGCTTGACGGTCGCGCTGGTCGTGACCTCGGGCGAGACCGACACGGCATAGGGCTGTTGCGCGATGGCCTCGGCATCGTCGGGGCCAAGCGTCTTGATCGCCCCGGCACGGCGGTCGCCGAAGCCGGACCCGGGGCGGATGTCGATGGTGTTGGACCCGATCCGGGCGATGTCGCGCAGGACCTGTTCCTTGCTGCCGGTCCCCAGCGCCACGACAGATACGACTGCAGCGATGCCGATGATGATGCCGAGCATGGTCAGGAAACTGCGCAGCCGGTGCGCGGCCATGGCTTTGATCGCCATGCCCGTCGCCTCGCGTGCGCGGTCGAGGCCGGCGAGGGGGCCGTCCCGGCCGGTTTCGGCGGCTGACATCCGGTTCGACGCTGCGGCTGCGACCTTGCGGGTATCCGACAGGATGCGCCCATCGCGGATTTCGACGATGCGGTCGGTCTGCTCGGCGATCTTCGGGTCATGCGTCACGATGATGACCGTATGACCCTTGCGGTTCAGGGCGGTCAGCAGCGCGATGAGGTCCGCGCCGGATTTTGAATCGAGCGCGCCGGTCGGTTCATCCGCCAGGATCACCTCGCCCCCGTTCATCAGCGCGCGCGCGACGGATACACGCTGCTGCTGACCGCCCGAAAGCTGCGATGGCCGGTGTGACAGGCGGTCGGACAGTCCGAGCTGTGTCAGGATCGCGGCGGCGGAATCGCGGCGTCTGCGGCGGGCGGTGCCGCGATAGACGGCGGGCACCTCGACATTCGCCAGTGCATCAAGGTCGGGCAGAAGCTGATAGCGCTGGAAGATGAAGCCGAAGTGTTCACGCCGCAGGCGGGCGCGGTCATTTTCGCCTATGCTCGCCGACATCCCTGCCTGCAAAGAGATAGGTGCCGGCCGAGGGACGGTCGAGGCAGGCCGAGGATGTTCATCAGCGTCGATTTGCCGGAACCGGAGGCACCCATGATGGCGATGAATTCGCCGGGCTGGATGTCTAGGGTCACTCCGTCAAGCACTGTCGCCGTCTGGTCGCCCGCCGCGAAGCTGCGGCTGACGCGCATCAGGCGGATCAGCGGTGCGGGGCCGGTCGCCGCCATCTCAGAAGCCCATCACCGGACGCCGGTTGAAACTGACGGCCGCCGATGCGCCGGATGCGCGGTCGGACACGACGCGGTCGCCTTCGTCCAGCCCGGCTGTGATGACGGCCGTGACGGAATTGTCGAGACCGACCGTTACATCGCGCGTCGCGCGCGTATTGGTTGCGGCATCCCAGATTTCGACCTGGGTCTGACCGTCTTCGGTTTCGCTGATGACGACGGAGGGAACAGTCAGCACGTCTTCAGCGCGGTCCAGGATGATCCTGACCTCGGCCGTCATGCCGATGCGCAGGCGGCCGTCCGCGTTCGCCACGTCGAGCAGGCCGTTGTAGTAGATCGCCTTGGACGTATCGACCACGTCGCTGTCCTCGATTGACGCGGGTGCGGGTTCGACCGACCTAAGGGTCGCGTCGATGGGTGTCTCGGGTGCGCCGAGCAGGGTCAGGATGGCCTTCTGGCCGGGCGCGACGCGGACCACGTCAGCCTCGGATATCTCGGCCTTGATGACCATGCGGTCCAGATCGGCGATCTTGACGATGGTGGGCGTGGCCGAAGCGGAATTGACCGTCTGGCCCTGTTCGGTGACGACGGCGACGATGGTGCCGCCGATCGGGGCGGTGATCCGGGTGCGGGTCAGGTCCAGTTCCGCCGATGACACCGCGACGCGCGCGCGGTCGCGCTGCGCCTCCAGCGCCCTCGTCTGGGCTTCGGCCACGGCAACGGCGGATTCCGCCGTCTCAAGCCCGCCGTCCGAGGCAAGTGCCTGGGTGTTCAGCGCCCGGGTGCGGTCAAGCGTCTGGCGCGCAGAGCGCAGGGTCGCGGCATTCGACGCGATCTGCGCCTCGATCTGGGCGAAATCGGCCTTGGCCTGCAAGAGCGCGTTTTCCTGATCGAGCGATTCCAGTTCGGCGATCAGGTCGCCGGGCTTCACACGGTCGCCAAGTTTCACCGCAAGGGTCTCGACCTGCCCGGACAGCCGCGCACCGACCGCGACCAGCGACGACGCCTCGATCACCCCTGAGGCAAGCACAGCACGTTCGACTGTGCCGCGCGTCGCAGCAACGGTTGCGGGGGTATCGGCGGTGTCGGTGGCGGCGGTCGCCTGCCAGCGCCAGGCCCCCGCCGCAGCGAGGGCGATGACCGCAATCGCCATCAGCCATTTGCGCATGCTACTATCCGTCCTGTCCGCCACATCCGTCAAACGCGGCGGACAGCGGTTTCCGTCGCAAGCGGACGCGTATCAGATAGGCCCTTCCCGGTCCTGCGGCAAGGAAAGGCAGGTCTGCGGCGTCAGCTCCCCTTCTCACGTTTGCGTTCGGCGGTCAGCGCCTTGTGGAACCGGCCCCATTTCTTGTCCCGCGCGCGGGTCTCGGCGATGCTTGCCGCTGCGTGGGCATCTTCGCGCATCAGCTTGCGCCAGCGGGTCAGACGGGCGGGGTCGAGGGTGCCGTCTTCGACGGCGGCGCGGACGGCGCAGCCGGGTTCAGCTTCGTGCGCACAGTCGCGGAACCGGCAGAGGGGGATCAGGTCGGAAATATCGGCAAAGGTTTCGGCGATGCCATCGGCGGCGTCGGACAGGCGCAGTTCGCGCATGCCCGGCGTGTCGATGATCCAGCCGCCGAGGGTCATCGGATAGAGCGCGCGGAAAGTCGTGGTGTGGCGGCCCTTGGCATCGTCATCGCGGATGTCCTGGCGGGCGAGGTCGAGGCCGGTCAGGGCTGACGTGATCGTGGATTTGCCCGTTCCTGACGACCCGACGAGGGCAACGGTACGCCCCTTTCGGCACCAGTCGGCGAGGGTCCCGGCGAGGTCAGGGCTGCGGGCATTGATGGGCAGGGCGATCAGGTTGCGCTTGAGTGCCGAGGCCCGGGCGGCGTAATCCTGCGGGTCGTCCACGGTATCGGCCTTGGTCAGCAGGATCACGGCCTCGGCCCCGCCTTCTGCCGCCAGCGACAGATACCGTTCCAGCCGGGCCGGGTTGAAATCGGCGTTGCAGGAGGTGACGATGAACAGCGTATCCACATTGGCGGCGATCAGCTGGTCGGCCCCCGTCTCACCCGCTGCGCGGCGTTTCAGAAGGCTGGAGCGATCCAGCCGCCGGATGACCGTCGCAGCATCATCGGCAAGCACCCAGTCGCCCACGGCGAAGCTGCCGGTCGGTGCATCGGATGGGCTGCGCAGCGACAGCGCGCCGTTGCCGGACAAGGCCTCGATCCGGTCGCGGTGCACGGCGCTGACCCGCGCGGGGGTCAGGGTTTCGACATCGACAGGGGTAAGCTGCGAAAGCTGAAGAGCCGACCATCCGAGGTCGGCAAGCGTGAAGGTATCCGTCACTGGTTTCATCCCGTTCAGGTGAACAGCGCCAGCGGCAGCCTTGATGCAAGGGTGCCCGGCGCGGGTTCGGCGGGCCGTCGCGCCTGTTTCAGGCGCGGCCCCGGAGGGTTGCAATGGCCGACACGAAACCCTCCCTTGCCTGAACGGCCGCATGCTTGCGGACCTGCGGGTGAGAGGCTGGACAGCGACCCAAGCGGGTCCCGTTGCGGCTGCTTCCTTCCGGACCTGACCGGGTTGGCGGGGCGCTCACCCGCGCCAACCTCTCAGGGGCCGATATAGGCTGGCGGGCGCGGATTCGCAAGTTCACCGGAACACGCGCCCCGGCAGCGCGCGCAGCACGTCGGCGTTCCGGCGGGCGCGGGCAAGCGTCCAGCTGCCGCTGATGCCGGTCAGAAGCAGTTCGGCATCGGCCGTCGCGGCCCCGGGGTCATGGCCGAGCGTGCGGGCATGGGCGGCGATGCAGGCGATCCAGTCCGTGAAGATCCGGTCGGCGCGGGCGCGGAAAGCATCGTTTTCGAGACCGTCGAACAGCATGGCCGAGATCGGGCATGTGTTCGTTCCCGCGGTGATGTCGAACAGCTTGGCAAGCTTGTAGCAGAGCGTCGTGGCACCGTTGCGATAATCGGGCGCAGACAGGAAGGCAGCGTCGATGATCTCGATCATGCCGTCCGAGATCGCGTCGGCAGCGGCAAGGGCGAGGTCGGACTTGCCTGCCGGGAAGTGGTGGTAAAGCGACCCCTTCGGAGCACGGGCATCCGCAAGGATGTCTGCGATGCCAACGCCATTGTACCCGCGCTGGCGGAACAGGCCGGCGGCGGCGGCGACCAGCCGGTCGCGGGTGGAGGGATCGGGGTCCGTCATTTCAGGTTGGTTTGGCATGGTTCCGCCGACCGGGAAAGCAAAGTCTTTGGTTAGACCGAATAGTCTAGACCAATCGGTCTAGTCGAGATAGGGTGAATCGCGATTTCAGGAGACTTATCTTATGACCAGGCATTCAAAGACCTTTGTCCCGGTAGGCCCGGTCGCGGGCGCAAGCATGGATTTTGCAGTCGAGCCCGTGTCGATTGATGCGGGCGGTGCGACGCTGGCGGGGCTTTTCTACGGGCCAAAGGGTGAAACCCGAGCGGTTGCCGTGCTGAACGGTGCTGTCGGTGTGCCGCAGCGGTTCTACCGCGCCTTTGCCGAATGGCTGGCAGGCACGCAAGGCATCGGCTGCCTGACCTATGACTACACCGGCTTCGGGGCTTCGGCGACCGGTCACGCGCGCCGTTCGGACGCCAATCTCGCCCTCTGGGGTCTGCGCGACCAGCCCGCAGCGATGCGCACGGCGCGCGCTCTGATGCCGGACCTGCCGGTCTGGGTGATCGGGCATTCCTTTGGCGGGGTCATGCTGGCCTTCAACGGCCAGGCGGCGGGAGCGGCACGGGTCATCACGCTTGGCAGCGGGCTGGTGCATCTGACGGATCATCCCTGGCCATACAGGCTGGCAGCGACGGCCTTCTGGTACGGGCACGGGCCGATCCTGACCACGCTGGCCGGCTATCTTCCGGGGCGGCTTGCAGGTCTCGGGTCCGACCTGCCCGCCGGGATCTACTGGCAATGGCGGCGCTGGGCGACGACACGGGGCTTTGCGCTGAGCGACGTTGGCCGCGGCTTACCCCTGCCGCAGCCGGGGTCTGTGACGGCACCGATGCGGATCGTCGCGGTGGAGGATGACGTGATGGTCCCGCCGCGCGCGGTCTGGCGGCAGATGGCGCTGGTGCCCGAGGCGATCAAGACGCAGAAGGTGCTGCGCCCCGGCGACCTCGGGCTGACGGGCATCGGACATATCGGGGCCTTCGCCCGGCAGAATTCCGTGGTCTGGCCCGACATCATCGCCTAGCCTTGGTCCTGCAGGTGGCAGGGGAAAGCCAATGGCGGCGCGACTGATCGACTGCGACTGGCCGGATTTCGGGCCCGTCGCGTTACCGGCACACTCCAGCCTGCCCGAGATGCGCGCCCGTCTGGCTGCGATCCGAGCTGCGATGGCCGCGCGCGGATTGGACCGGCTGGTGATCTACGGCGACCGGGAGCATTCGGGCAACATGCTCTGGGCCACAGGTTTTGACCCGCGATTTGAAGAGGCGCTGCTGATCGTGTCGCAGGATCGCGCAGTGCTGGCGGCAGGCAATGAATGCCTGCCCTATGCGCAGATTTCTCCGCTGGTCACGGCAGGCGACATCGCGGTCGTGCACTGCCCCGGCCTGTCGCTGATCTCGCAGCCGCGGGAAGAAGGCGAACGGCTGGACCGGGTGATCGCGCGCGAGGTCCCTGCGGGCAGCACGGTCGGGTCGGCGGGGTGGAAGTACTTCACCGCCGAAGATGTCGACGACCCGGACACCGCTCTGGAAATTCCGTCGCTGATCGCCGACCTGCTGAGGTCGCACGCGGGCCGCGTGGCCAACGCGACCGATCTGTTCATGCATCCGGGGCACGGTCTGCGCTGCACGGTGACGGCGGGCGAGATCGCGCGTCTGGAGTTTGCGAACCACATGGCGGCGGCGGCGCTGCGGCGGATGGTCTTTGCCCTCCGCGAGGGGATGAGCGACTTCGACGCTGTCGCGGCGGCCGGGATCGGGGGTCTGCCGCTGGGCTGCCACGTCACCTTTGCGACGGGCGACCGGGCCGATCAGGGCATGAGCGGACCGACGGGACAGGCGCTGCGCGTGGGCAGTGCTGTTTCCTTCAACATCTGCCACTGGGGGGCGAACGTCTGCAGGGCGGGCTGGCTCGCGCGAGGTCCGGACGATCTGCCGTCTCCGGCGGGGGACTATGTCGCGGCTTTCGCGGGGCCGTATCTGGAGGCGCTCTCGGTCTGGTTCAGCCTGATGCGGCCGGAGGTGGCAGGAGGCATGATCTGGGACCGGATGATGGCGCTGCTGCCGCGCGCCCGGTTCGGCGTCACGCTCAATCCCGGACATCTGATCGGCAGTGACGAATGGATATCCTCGCCGATCTATCGGGGGTCGGATCTGCCTCTGCGGTCGGGCATGGCGATGCAATGCGACGTGATCCCGGCGCATCCGGTCTACGGGTCAACCCGGATGGAGGACGGCTATGTCATTGCCGATGGGTCGCTGCGGGCCGAACTGAACAGGATGCAGCCCGCCTTGATGGCGCGGGCGGCGCAGCGGCGCGGGTTCATGCGCGACCGGATCGGTCTGGATGTTCCCGAAGACCTGCTGCCGCTGGCCGATACCTGCGGCATCATCGCGCCCTGGCTGCTGGACCCGCGCCAGATGCTGGCGCTGGCCTGAGACGACCTCAGATCGTCAGGCGCAACACGAGGTATCCGTCGGCATCCGTCCCTGCGGCCGTGGGCGCGAAACCGGCGATCTCGGCAAGGTGCCGTTCCGCAGTCGGCGCGGTCCGGAACAGCACGGTGGCACCGTCCATCGGTGCGAAGCGCCAGGTGGCGCGTGGTTCGGGACGCAGCCCGATCTGTCCCGAGATGTGGCGGACAATCACCTCGCGGTTGGCGATGGGCGCCTCATAGACCACCTCGGTCTCGGCCAGGACCGGAAAGTCGCCGCCGCCCTGAACGCGGTAGCTGTTGGTGGCGACGATGAAGCGCTGGTCAGGCGTGACCGGGCTACCGTTGTGGCGCAGATCGGCGATGCGCCTTGCGCCGGGGTCTATGACCCGCCCGCGCGGACTGTAGCGGGCCGGGACGGTCAGGTCGATGACATAGGTCAGGCCGTCGAGGACATCGAAATTGTAGGAAGGATGATCGGGATCGATCAGCGGCTGATCCGGCGTCTGGGGAAGGATGCGCCGGTAGATCGCGGCGGAGCGTTCGAGCCATTCGGCCAGTTGCGCCCCTGTCGCAGCGACGGCGCGTATGCTGTTCGGGAACGGATAGAGATCGGCGCAGTTCCGGACGGCGAGAGGGCCAGCCGGAATGTCGACGTAATGCGACGGTCCGGATCGCCCGCCGGATTTCAGCGGTGCGACGGCTGAAAGGACGGGCGCGGTGCCGGACTGGCCGCGCGTGATTGATGCCGCTGCAACGGCGGCCCGCTGGGCGTCGGCAATCAGCGACAGCGCCCTGTCCTGGTGGAGCAGAGAGAAGTAGCTGTGCAGTCCGACCTCGCTCCGCCCGACTGGGCGACGGACATAGGTCAGGGCTGACAGATGCGCCCCGGTCGCTATCCCCTGCAGAGCCGGATCGTCAGCCACGAGGGGCAGAACCCTGCCGTCAGGCATCCGCCGCGCGATCGGGCGGGCTGCGACGGTCGAAGACCGGACGGCCCAGCCATCAGCGGTCTTCGCCAACTCCAGGTCGACGACACCCAGATGCGATCCCATGGCACCGGCCATGACGGCGGGTGTTCCGGCGACCGTCCCGCCGCGCCAGTCGGTTTCCGGCCAGTCCGTGAATGCAGCAGAGGGGAAGACAAGGTGGCTGTGACCGAGGATCACGACGTCGATTCCGGCGACGCGCGCTGCCGGGATGGCGGCATCTTCCATACCATCCTGCGCCTCGGTACCGCCGATGCCGGTATGGCAGAGGGCAAGGACTAGGTCGGCACCGGCCTTGCGCAGTGCAGGCACCAGGCGGCGTGCCGAGGTGACGATGTCCTCGGCGACAAGACGGCCGTCGAGGAAATCGCGGTCCCAGCGCATGATCTGCGGCGGCACAAAGCCAATGACGCCGATGCGCAGCGCCCGGGGCTGGCCGGAGCGGTCAGGAAAGCTGCGGTCGAGCAGGACATGCGGGGGCAGGAACGCGCGGTCGCGCCCGGACCGATCGGCGACGCGCCGGACATTGGCCAGGACGAAGGGGAAGGCCGCACCGCCGATGGCCTGCTCCAGAAAGGGCAGGCCAAAGTTGAAGTCGTGGTTGCCCGGCGTGGCCGCATCGTAGCCAAGCGCGTTCATCGCGGCGATCATGGGATGGAGGCGGCCTGCGCCGATCTTGCCCGTTTCGGCCAGCGAGTCGGCCTTGGGGCTGCCCTGAAGCAGATCGCCGTTGTCGAACAGAAGCGCGCCCGGCACTTCGGCTCTTGCGGTGCGGATCAGGCTGGCCGTGCGCAGCAGACCCACGGCATCCGAAGGGGCATCCTTGAAATAGTCATAGGGCATGAGATGGGCATGAAGGTCGGTCGTCGCAAGAATGCGCACATGAAGTAGGGTTCCGGCGCCAGTCCCCGCTTGAGACTGCCTAGCCTTGCGCCCTGCATAAATGCCTTTTCCGCCCGTACCGGCAACCATCCGATCTGCTCATCTGTCCAAAGCGCCTGTGCCGAAATGCAATGCGCCCATCCACCAATTCTTAATCCTAGTGCAAGGGCGGATAGATTGCCACCTAGGCACGTAATTTCACTGACCATTCATCCTCGGGTTGTCAGGCGGGGCCCTTTGTTGTTTCCGGCACCGGGCAATTGCGCCCTCCGGTCCGGCGTGCCAGTCAGGGGGGCTGACGGGGGGAACGCGATGCGCATAGCGGAAACGGTGACATTCGGCGGGGCGGGACTGGACCGGGCCGCACATCTGCGGGGTGACGCCGCAACCCTCGCGCGCCTGCTGGGCGAACCCGGCACGCAGGTCCTGCCGGTCTGGCGGGGCAAGCCGCTGACCGGGGCGGCGGGGGCAGGCTGGCTGGCGGCGGGACATCGGGTTCTGGAACCGGGCGGCGCAGAGGTGTTTCTTGGCATCGGCCCGCAGGGTGCGTACTTTGCGCAGGATATGTCGGCTTGGGAACCTGGTCCCGGCACCGACATGCCGGGTGTGGCGTTTCTGGACCCGACCGAGCAGGGGCATCCGGACCTTCCGGAGGAGTTTCAGTTCCGCGAACTGCGCGGCGTGATGGCAAATCTGCCGCCGCTGGATGCGGAACTGGTCGCGACGGCCAAGGCACTGTTCGGCTGGCATGTCAGCCACGGCTTCTGTTCCGCCTGCGGCACGCCGTCGCGTATGGCGCAGGGCGGATGGCAGCGGACCTGCCCGTCCTGCAACACGTCGCATTTCCCGCGTACGGACCCGGTAGTCATCATGCTGATAACATCCGGCGACAGGGTGCTTCTGGGCCGGTCGGCGGGGTGGCCCGAGGGCATGTATTCGCTGCTGGCAGGGTTCATGGAGCCGGGCGAGACCGTCGAGGCGGCTGTGCGCCGCGAGGTGGCCGAGGAAGTGGGGGTCAGGGTCGGGGCGGTGCGCTATCTGGCCAGCCAGCCCTGGCCCTATCCGTCTTCCCTGATGATCGGCTGCGCAGGCATCGCCGAAAGCGAGACGATCACGCCCGACCCGCAGGAAATCGAGGCGGCGCGCTGGGTCAGCCGGGAAGACATGGCGGCGATTTTCGCGGGTGCGCATCCCGAGATACGGTCGCCGAGGTCGGGCGCGATTGCCGGGTTTCTGCTGCGAAACTGGCTTGCGGACAGGCTGGATTAAGAGGACGTTCGGTTCGGGTCTGATCAGTCTTGCGGGAGGGGGCGATGAAGTTTTCGACCAAGGCGGACATTTCTGCACCCGCCGAGGCGGTCTTTCGCGCCTTGACCGACTTTCCAGCCTTCGAACAAGCCGCGCTGCGGCGCGGGGCGACGTTGGCACGGAATGACACGCTGACTACGCCCGGTGTCGGGATGGGCTGGTCCGGCAAGTTCCCGTTCCGCAGCAAACCAAGGGCCGTAACATTGCGCATCGCGTCCTTCGCCCCGCCCAACGGGCTGCATGTGACAGGCTTCACGCCGAACCTCGATCTGCTTCTGACCTTCGAGGTGATCGCGCTGGCCCGCAGCCAGAGCCGCCTGAACGCGGGTCTGGAGGTCCGGCCAAAGACGCTGACCGCCCGGCTTCTGATCCAGTCAGCAAAGCTTGGCAAAGCGGGACTGGACCGGAAGTTCGCCAAGCGTGTCAGCGCGTTCGCCGCGTCGATTGCCGACCGCCATGCGCAGGCGGCGGTCTGAGGCGGGCCCGGTTGCGCGTCAGTGACGGCGCGGGTCGGCCGGATAGACGCCAAGCAGCGTCATGGATGACGTGAAGTAATCGAGTTCCTCCAGCGCCCGGCGGACGCTCGCATCGTCGGGGTGCCCTTCGATATCGGCGTAGAACTGGGTCGCCGAAAACGTGCCGTCCACCATGTAGCTTTCCAGCTTGGTCATGTTCACGCCGTTCGTGGCGAAGCCGCCCATCGCCTTGTAGAGCGCGGCGGGGATGTTGCGGACGCGGAAGACGAAGGTGGTCATCATCCGTCCGTCGCCCCGCCGCTTCAGGTCGGGGTCGCGCGCCATGATGAGGAACCGCGTGGTGTTGTTGTCGCGGTCCTCGATATGACGGGCAAGGATGTCCAACCCGTGGATGTCGGCCGCTATCTCGGACGCAAGTGCTGCCTCGGCGGGGTCGTTCAGCCGCGGCGACCTCGCGTGCGGCACCGGCATTGTCGGCCCAGTTCATTGTGGCAGGTCGTGTTCGCGCAGAAATCCGCGCGCCTGTCCGAGCAGGATCGACATGCTGCGCACGCGCCGGACATCCGCGAGGCGGGTCCCGCGCGGGGCAAGCAGATTGATGTGCACGCGCACGAAGGCTTCCCCGACGATGTGCAGGCCGCTTTCGGGCAGCAGGTGGTGCACATCGGCGACACGCCCATAGGTCGAGTTCTCGACGGCGATCATGCCCAGGTCGGCTGCCCCCTTGCGGACCGCCTCGATCGCATCCTCGAAGGTCGCGCAGGGAAGGGGCTCCATGTCGGGCCGCGCCTCGGCGCAGGCCTGATGGCCGTAGGCCCCGGGTTCCCCCTGAAACGCGATCCGGCCGGACATCCGGTTCATCCCCCCAAAGCCCCTGAAACAGGGGCGATTGGTCGCGGTAAGTATACCTTGAAACCCGTCGGGGGAAGCGGGTAGATACCCCGCAGATCGGTGACCGATGCAGAGGCGCGACATGCTCGACACAATGACGGTGACAAAGGCTGGTGGCGCGCTGTGCGGGGCCTTCCTGATCTTCCTGCTGGGCAAGTGGGCGGCCGAGACGGTCTATCACGTTGGTGCCCCCGAGGCGCATGACGGGGAAGAGGTCGCGCAGGCTTACTCGATCGATACCGGGGCGTCGGAAGAGCCCGCCGAAGAGGGTGCCGAGGCAGTGCCGCTGGCAGACCTGATGGCTTCGGCAGACGCCGTGGCGGGCGAGAAGGTCTTTGGCAAATGCAAGGCCTGCCACAAGATCGATGGCAACAACGGCACCGGTCCGCATCTGGACGGTGTGATGAACCGTGCGGTCGGTTCGGTGGGCGAGTTCGCGTACTCTGACGCGATGAAGGGGCATGGCGGGAACTGGGATCCGGATACGCTGTATGCCTTCCTGCAGAACCCCAAGGCCTATGTTCCGGGCACCAAGATGGCCTTCGCGGGTCTGCCGAAGCCCGAAGACCGCGCGAACATCATCGCCTATCTTCAGTCGCTGGGCGGCTGACCCATCCCGCTTTGACGGACATTCGGGCCGCCAGGGCTTTCGGCCGGCCTTTTTGCTGTCCTCACGGGCGCTTTCACGCATTCGCAACTTGATGACGCGGCCACGCGTAGCTAAGGTTTGCGGTCAGACAGCCGCATCGCCGCAAGGCGATTGCACGAAGGAGAGAGATCGATGCGCGAATGCGGGCAGGACCATCGCGGCGGGGCCGTTCTTGCGGGGGTGGCCGCGCACCGATCCGGCGCATCGGGGATGGTTGCGGGCGGTCTGGTCGCGCTGGTGCTGGCACTTCTGCCGTTTGCTGCGCGGTCACAGGACACCATCGTCGCGCATTCGATCACGACCTTCGGCGAGCCGTCGAAGTATCCGGCGGATTTCACGCATCTGGACTACGTGAACCCGGATGCGCCGAAGGGCGGCGAGATCGCGGTTTCGACCTTCGGGACGTTCGACACGATGAATCCCTACAGCCAGAAGGGCCGCGCGGGGGCGCTGTCGTCCGCTGGCTATGAAGAAATGATGGTGGGCACGGCGGACGAGATCGGAGCGATGTACTGCCTGCTGTGTTCATCGCTGGAGTATCCGGCGACCAAGGACTGGGTGATCTTCACGCTGCGGCCCGAGGTCCGGTTCTCGGACGGCACGCCGATGACGGCAGACGACGTCAAGTTTACCTACGACATCTTTCTGGCCGAAGGGCTGATTTCCTTCCGCACGGTGCTGGCGGAATTTGTCGAAGGTGTCGAGGTGCTGGCACCCGACAAGATCAAGTACACCTTCAAGCCGACCTCGACCCCGCGCGAGCGTGTCCAAATGGCAGGCGGTCTGCCGGTGATGTCCAAGGCCTGGTTCGAGAAGACCGGCGCGAAGCTGGACGAAAGCCGACTTGATCCGGGGATCGGGTCAGGGCCCTATGTGCTCGACCGCTACGACATCAACCAGCGGATCGTCTATAAGCGCAATCCGGACTACTGGGGGCGCGACCTGCCGATCAACAAGGGCCGGTCGAATTTCGACACGATCCGGGTCGAGTATTTCGGGGATTCGACGGCGGCGTTCGAAGGGTTCAAATCCGGGGCCTACACATTCCGCAACGAGAATTCGTCGAAAATCTGGGCGACGGGATACGACTTTCCGGCCCTGTCCAGCGGGGCGGTGGTCAAGCGCGAACTGGCCAACGGGACCATCGCGAACGGTCAGTCATTTGCCTTCAACCTGCGCCGCGCGAAATTTCAGGATCCCCGTGTGCGCGAGGCGATCGGGCTGATGTTCAACTATGAATGGTCGAACACGACGCTGTTCTACGGGCTTTACGCGCGGATCAACGGGTTTTTCGAGAACAGCGAACTGGCGGCCACGGGCCTGCCTTCGCCCGAGGAGCTGGCGCTGCTGGAGCCTTTGAAGGACATGCTGCCGCCGGGCGTGCTGGACAGCGAACCGGCGATGGCCCCGGTTTCGGGCGAGACGCAACTGGACCGCAAGAACCTGCGCCGCGCGTCGGCCCTGCTGGACGAGGCGGGCTGGGCCACGGGCGATGACGGGATGCGCCGGAACGCCAAGGGCGAGACGCTGAAGGTGGAGTTCCTTGAGGACGACCCGGCCTTTGACCGGATCGTAAATCCGTTCGTGGAAAACCTGCGGGCGCTGGGCGTCGATGCCTCGCTCAGCCGCGTGGACCCCGCGCAGATGGAAGCGCGGACGCGCTTTCAGGATGGGCCGGACCCGGAAAAGACCTATGATTTCGACATCATCACCAAGCAGTTTCCGACGGGGTATGAGCCGGGTGCAAACCTGCGGCAGTATTTCGGGACGGACGGGGTGAAGGACGTCTTCAACCAACAGGGCCTAAGCGACCCGGCGGTCGATGCGCTGATCCTGAAGATCATGCAGGCGAACACCAAGGCCGACATGATCACCGGGGCGAAGGCGCTGGACCGCGTGATGCGCGCACTGCGGTTCTGGGTGCCGCAGTGGTACAAAGACACCCATACAGTGGCCTATTTCGACATGTACGAACATCCCGAGGTGCTGCCGCCCTATGCGCTGGGCGAATTGGACTTCTGGTGGTACAACGCGCAAAAGGGCGACGCCTTGCGGGCTTCCGGCGCGCTGAAATAACAAGAACGGGCTGAACCGCCGTCATGGGTGCCTATATCCTGCGCCGCCTTCTGCTGGTGATTCCGACGCTGATCGGGATCATGCTGATCAATTTCGGGCTGACGCAGTTCGTGCCGGGCGGCCCGATCGAGCAGGTTCTGGCGAATATCGAGGGCGAAGGCGATGTGCTGGGCAAGCTGACCGGAGCCGAGGGCGACGCGGGCGGCGGCGGGGGCGCGGCCGACGATCCGGGAAGTCAGTATCTGGGTGCGCGGGGGCTGCCGCCGGAATTCATTGCGGAACTGGAGCTGGAATTCGGCTTTGCGCGGATCGTCTGCGCGGATGGGTTCACGGGCGAGCCGTCGGTCACGGCACCCGAATGCACCAAGGAAATGATCCCGGCCTGGGAACGCTTCCTGACGATGATGGGGCGCTATCTGCGCTTCGACTTCGGCGAAAGCCATTTCCGGTCCATCGGTGTCGTCGACTTGGTGATCGAAAAGCTGCCGGTGTCGATCACGCTGGGCCTGTGGTCCACGCTGATCGCCTACCTCATCTCGATCCCGCTCGGCATCCGCAAGGCGGTGCGGGACGGCACGCCGTTCGACACCTGGACCAGCGGCGCGATTATCGTCGGCTATGCGATACCGGGGTTCCTGTTCGCGGTGCTGCTGATTGTGCTGTTCGCCGGCGGCAGCTATTGGCGCATCTTCCCTCTGCGCGGACTGACAAGTGACGGATGGGAAAACCTGTCGATGGCGGGCAAGGCGCTGGATTACCTCTGGCACATCGTCCTGCCGATCACGGCGATGGCGATATCAAGCTTCGCCACGCTGACGCTGCTGACGAAGAACAGCTTTCTGGACGAAATCAACAAGCAGTACGTGATGACCGCGCGCGCAAAGGGTCTGACAGAGGGGCGGGTCCTCTATGGCCACATCTTCCGCAATGCGATGCTGATCGTGATCGCCGGGTTTCCCGGCCTCTTTATCGGTGTCCTGTTCGGGTCGGCCCTGCTGATCGAGACGATCTTTTCGCTCGACGGCCTCGGGCGACTGGGGTTCGAGGCGGCGGTGCAGCGGGACTATCCCATCGTCTTCGGCACTTTGTACGTCTTCGCGCTGGTGGGACTGGTCGTCGGAATCATCAGCGACATCACCTACACCCTCGTCGATCCGCGCATCGATTTTGAAAAGCGGGCCGGGTGATGACCCTGTCGCCGCTGAACCAGCGCCGCTGGCGGAACTTCCGCGCGAACGGACGGGCTTTCTGGTCGCTTGTGATCTTCGGCGCGCTGTTCATCCTGTCGCTGTTCGCGGAAGTGATCGCCAACGAAAAGCCGATCGTCGTCAGCTACAAGGGCGCGCTGCACTTTCCGATCTACCGCTTCTACCCGGAAACCGCCTTCGGAGGCGACTTCCGGACCGAGGCGATCTACCGCGATCCGTCGGTGCAGTGCCTGATCCGCACCGGCGGGCTGCCCGAATGCTGGGATGATCCGGCGGCGACGGAACTGGATGCGGCCGACGGCGAGGTTGCGGGGCAGGCGGTGGAGGCGGGCTGGATGGTCTGGCCGCCGATCCCTTACAGCTACAACACGATCAACAATGTCGGCACCGCGCCCTCGCCGCCGGATCGCGATCATATCCTCGGCACAGACGACACCGCGCGGGACGTGGCGGCGCGGATCATCTACGGGTTCCGCCTGTCGATCCTGTTCACGATCATCGTGACGACCGCGTCAAGCGTCGTCGGCATCGCGGCGGGTGCAGTGCAGGGCTATTTCGGCGGCTGGGTCGATCTGGCGTTCCAGCGGTTCCTGGAAATCTGGGGCGCGACGCCGGGGCTCTATGTCATCATCATCCTGTTCGCGATCCTCGGGCGCAGTTTCTGGCTGCTGGTGGCGATCACCGTCGTCTTCGGCTGGCCTGCCCTGACCGGTCTGGTCAGGGCCGAATTCCTGCGGGCGCGGAACTTCGAATATGTGCGGGCGGCCCGTGCGCTGGGGGTGCGCGACCGCGTCATCATGTTCCGCCACATCCTGCCGAACGCCATGGTCGCCACGCTGACGATGCTGCCCTTCATCGTGACGGGCACCATCGGGGGCCTCGCCGCGTTGGACTATCTCGGCTACGGCCTGCCGTCGAACCTGCCGTCGCTGGGCGAGCTGACCAGTCAGGCCAAGTCGAACTTGCAGGCGCCCTGGCTCGGGATCACCGCGTTTTTCACCTTTGCGATCATGCTGTCGCTCCTCGTCTTCATCTTCGAGGGCGTGCGCGATGCCTTCGACCCGCGAAAGACCTTCCGGTGACGCCGATCCTGGAGGTGACAGGCCTGAACGTGTCCTTCCGACAGGAAGGGCGCAGCATCCATGCGGTGCGCGACGTGTCGTTCAGCGTGGGCAAGGGCGAAACGGTCGCGCTGGTGGGCGAAAGCGGGTCGGGCAAATCGGTGACGGCCTTGTCCACGGTTGCGCTGCTGGGGCGGAACGCAGAGGTGTCGGGGTCGGTGCGGTATCAGGGTCGCGAAATGATCGGCGCGCCCGAACCCGTTTTGCGCGATATAAGGGGCGACGACATCAGCTTCATCTTCCAGGAGCCGATGACCTCGCTGAACCCGCTGCACACGCTGGAAAAGCAGATCGGTGAAAGCCTTGCGCTGCACCAGAACCTGACCGGAGGCCCGGCGCGGGCGCGGATGGTCGAACTGCTCGACAAGGTCGGCATCGACAATCCCGAACGCCGTCTGGCAGATTACCCGCACCAGCTGTCGGGCGGCCAGCGGCAGCGTGTGATGATCGCGATGGCGCTGGCGAACGGGCCGGAACTGCTGATCGCGGACGAGCCCACGACGGCTCTGGATGTGACGATTCAGGCCCAGATCCTCGACCTTCTGGCGGGGCTGAAACAGACTGAGGGCCTCAGCCTTCTGTTCATCAGCCATGATCTGGGCATCGTGAGGCGGATCGCGGACCGGGTCTGCGTGATGCAGGGCGGCGAGATCGTGGAGCAGGGGCCGACGGCCGAAATATTTGCGGACCCGCGGCATCCGTACACGAAAAAGCTGCTGGCCGCCGAACCCACCGGGCGGCCCGCGCCGATTGCGGCGGATGCAGCGGAACTGGTGCGGACGGATGCCTTGCGCATCTGGTTCCCGATCCGGCGCGGATTGCTGCGCAAGACGGTCGGGCATGTGAAGGCGGTGAACGCTGCCAGCCTGTCGGTGCGGGTGGGCGAAACGCTGGGCATCGTCGGCGAGAGCGGGTCGGGGAAGACGACGCTGGCACTCGCGATCCTGCGTCTGATCGAGGCCGAAGGGCCGATCCTCTACTTCGGTCCCAGGCATGAGCGCGACAGTCAGCTGGACAAATGGGTGTACGACGCCGAAACGTCGGCCAGCGGCGACAGCCCCGACATCACCCAGTGGGGCAGGGCGCAGCTCCGCCGGCTCCGGCGCGACATGCAGATCGTCTTCCAGGACCCCTATGGCAGCCTGTCGCCCCGGATGACCGCTGAACAGATCATCGCCGAGGGGCTGACCGTGCACGGGGTCGAACCCGGCCGCGACCGGCGCGAGATGGTGTCGGAGGTCATGGTCGAGGTGGGTCTCGATCCCGGAACGATGGGCCGCTATCCGCACGAATTCTCGGGGGGTCAGCGCCAGCGCATCGCCATCGCGCGGGCAATGATCCTGCGGCCCAAGATCGTCGTGCTGGATGAGCCGACTTCGGCGCTGGACATGACGGTGCAGGTGCAGATCGTCGAATTGCTTCGCAGCCTTCAGCAGAAGCACGGGCTGACCTATCTGTTCATCAGCCACGATCTGCGGGTCGTCAGGGCACTGGCGCACCGCGTCATGGTGATGAAGCGGGGCGATGTGATCGAGGAAGGCTCCTGCGACTCCATTTTCGCCAATCCGCAGTCGGACTACACGCGCGAGCTGATGGCTGCGGCCTTCGGCAAATTCGGGGACGGTCTGGGCGCCGCCTCATGAAAATCCTGCTCCTGCACCAGAATTTTCCGGGCCAGTTCCTGCATCTGGCGCCGGCCCTTGCCGCGCGCGGGCACGAGGTCGTGGCGCTGACGACGGAAGAGAACAAGCGGCCTTCGCCGGTGCCCGTCTACCGCTACCGCACGCCGCCCCTGTCCGACATCAAGGGGCTGGGTGCCACCTACGCTGCAGCGGCGGAGCGCGGGGCGGTGGCAGCCCGTGCGGCGGCGCAGCTGCAGCGCGACAAGGGGTTCCGGCCGGACGTGGTGTTCGGCCATGCGGGCTGGGGCGAGACGCTGTTCCTGCGCGAGATCTTCCCGAAGGCCAGGCACCTGACCTATGCGGAATTCATGTACCGGGCGACCGGGGCCGATACCGGCTTCGATCCGGAGTTCCAGACAAGCGGGCCGGGCGTGGCGATAGCGGTGACGGCGCGTGCGGCACATCTGGTGCAGGCGGCGCATCTGTCCGATGCCTGCCTGTCGCCGACGGAATGGCAGGCATCGACGTTCCCGGAGGGTCTGCGCCAGCGGATCACGGTGATCCATGACGGGATTGACACAGTCCGCGTGCGCCCCGACCCCGAGGCCAGCCTGACCCTGCCGGGCGGGCAGGTTTTGCGTGCGGGGGACGAGGTGCTGAGCTTTGTCAGTCGCCGTCTGGAACCGTACCGCGGCTATCACATCTTCATGCGCGCGCTGCCCGACATCCTGAAGGCGCGGCCCGATGCGCAGGTTGTGATCGTCGGCGATGAAGGGCAGAGCTACGGCACCAGGCCGCCGGACGCGCGGTCATGGAAGCAGCGTTTCCTCGACGAGGTTCAGGACCGGATCGACCCGGCGCGGGTGCATTTTCTGGGGCGCGTGGCCTACGACGGCTTTGTGTCGCTGATGCAGCTGACGCGGGTCCATGCCTATCTGACCTATCCCTTCGTGCTGTCCTGGTCGATGCTGGAGGCGATGGCCGCAGGCGCATTGGTGGTGGGATCGCGCACGCCGCCGGTCGAAGAAGTGATCCGCGACGGAGTGAACGGGCGGCTGGTGGATTTCTTCGACGTGGCGGGCTGGTCGGCGGCTCTGATCGCGGCGCTGGCCGATCCGGGCGCGGATGATGCGCTGCGCTTGGCGGCGCGCGAGACCATCGTTAACGGCTACGATCTGAAGACGATCTGCCTGCCGAAACTGATCGCGTTCGTCGAAGGGGCGTAAGTCTCAGCTCATCGACTGCTCGGTGTTCCCGAGCCGCCTGCGTCTTGCGGAATCATGGCGCGTGACCCAGACGACAAGGCCAACCCCCGTTGCGATATAGCAGACGCCGAGTCCCAGAACCACTTCGCCCGGCACCGGTCCGATGTCGGCGCGGTTGACGAAGCCCTGGAAGCTTTGGACCGGGATCGGATGCACGATCAGCTTGCCGATATACGCGATGGTCTGGATCAGCAGAATCCACAGATAGTTCGACCGGACCCGGCGCGCCAGCGAAACGATATAGCTGATATGATAGCGCGGGTTCAGATAATCGCTGGCAAGAACCCTCTGCCAGTCCTCTTCGGTGTGCAGGTCACCGTCGTTCAGCATCGGCACGTAGAAGTGCTTTTCGATCCAGCGCGTCCGTGCGCGCCAGACGTTGAAATAGCGGTAGCGCCGCGCCTCGAGCGCCAGGAACAGCATGATTAGGACGCCGACCAGAAGCAGCGGCAAGGGCGATGCGCCGGGCGAGGAGAAGGTGATGGACAAGGCCACGCCCAGCGTCACCACCGCCCAGTTCGTCGTGGTGTCGAGCCGGGTGCGCCAGACTGTGGAACGGTAGACCTCGCCCCGGTACAGATGCGCCAGGGCCGTTATTTCTGCGCCCGAGAATTCGGCCTCGTGTGCTGCCTGTCGCTTGCTGGTCACGTCCGAACCCCTCCCCGGTTTCGGCGTTTGGGTCATCCGTTAGGCTCTAACCCTGCGGGCCGATCACCGTGCACTCGCCGTTGCGCGCGGCAAGGCGTCGGCAGGCGAGTTCGGCGGTTTCCTGCGTCATGCCGACAAAGTTCGCGTCGAAACCGCCCTTGCGGTTCACGACCTTCCGCAGCGATTCGCCCAGCACGTTGATCTCGGTCAGCGCAGTCTGCAGAAGCTCGCGTTCGGCGTCGTAGCGCGAGTTGAACTTGCCCACATTGATCGCCCATTGCCGCCCGCCCGAGGTCGAGGCGCGGGTGACGACGACGAGGTCTTCGGTCACGACATCGCTGCCGGACATGTCGGCCAGCACGATCTGGTCGGATTGCGGGCCGGGGGGGGCGACAGGTGCCGCGACCAGGATCGCATCGTCATCGGCCGGTTCATCTTCCGCCCCGGCGGCGATCGCCGCAGGTCGGGGCAGCGGAGCGGTCAGCAGACCCGGGGATGACGCTTCTGATACAGCGACCGTGTCGGTCTGTTCGGGTTCAAGCGATGTCGTCTGCTGCGCAGGCTCGGCTAGGGCGACCTGAAGCGGCGCTTCGGCGATGTCGTCATCGGCCAGAGTGATATCGGCTGACGCCTCCTGCGCTTCCGCAACAACAGCGGCTGCTATGGACTCGGCCTGGCCGGACTCGACGGGCGGCGTCACTTCGGCGAATTCGGCCAACGCCAGCGTTTCCGGCTGCGGTTCCGTCGATTGTTCAAAGACTGGCCCGCTGTCCTTCTGCACTTCGGCCAGCGCCGCATCGATGCCTTCGGACAGGGCTGCAAGCGTCGTCTCGTCCGGCACGGCTGCCATGCTTTCATCCGTGGCGGATGCGTCCGGCGCGGCGGACGGGGCATCTGCCGCCGCAACCGCGATGGCAGGCTCCTCAGCAGGTTTTGATGCCGGACGCGCAAGGGGACGGCGGCTCTTGGTGACAGCCAGCAGAAGACGGATCGTCTTGCCTGCTGCCCGGTTGGCATCGGTCCCGCCTTCGATGATCTCGACATCCTTGGCGACGGCGGCGGCAATGACGTCGTCACCGCCATCATCAGCCGCATCGGCCAGATACATCGGGGCTTCGGGCTTCTGCACGGTTGCCTTGTTCGGGGCCTTGCCAAAGCCGACATCCAGCAGCTCGGCCACCTTGGCATTGCGCGACGCCGTCGATTTGGCCCCGAACACCGTCGCGATGATCCGCTTGTTGCCGCGCTGCGCACTGGCGGTCAGGTTGAACCCGGCAGGCCCCGTATAGCCCGTCTTGATCCCGTCCGCGCCCTCGTAGCTGTCCAGGAACCGGCGGTTTGTGGACGCGACTTGCGCCATGCCTGCATCGGCGGTCCGGCGTGAAAAGATGTTGTAGTACTGGGGAAAGTCATAGAACAGATGCCGCCCCAGCAGTGTCATGTCACGCGCTGTCGACAGATGGCCTTCGGCGGTCAGACCGTTCGCGTTGCGGAACGTCGTGCGTGACATGCCGATGGATTTCGCCGTGCGCGTCATGCGTTTGGCGAACGCGCTTTCCGATCCTTCTATGGCCTCGCCGATGGCGGTCGCGGCGTCGTTGGCGGATTTGATCGCGGCGGCGCGGATCAGATAGCGCAGCGCGATCTTCTGACCCGGCTTCAGGCCGAGTTTTGACGGTGCCTGCGACGCCGCGTGCTTGGAGACCGTGACCTTGGTATCAAGGCTGATCTCACCGCGTTCGATGGCCTGGAACGCGATGTAGAGCGTCATCATCTTGGTCAGTGATGCCGGGTGCAGGCGGGTGTCCGAGTTCGTCTCGTACAGAACCTCGCCCGTCCGGGCGTCGATCACGTAGGCGGCGAATGGCGCGGCCCAGGCCAGAACGGGCGCGAAGACCAGCGCGACAAGGAACGCGCAGATATGCGATTGCGTTGCGGACGCAACTCGACTGACGAGTGGTCACGTGATCTGCCCTTACACTGCCTCGGTGTCCCGTTCTTTGCGACGGAACTTGTTCGTTGATGGACGATAGCACAGGGCCAAAGGCCGGAAAACACCTTAGTTTCAAGGTGTTTCATCGCGATATTGATGCAACAGCACCAGATATGGGGTGTTTGCTGCAGACCAACCGCAATATGATCCGTGTTAACTGGACCTAGACGACCAGCCACTGCGGAAGTTCGCCGACATGGCGGAGTTCCGCAAAGCGTGCGTGGCCGGTCGGCGCGATGTCCCGTTCAAGCTCCCATGTCAGGTCATGGGGCACATGTATGCCCCAGCCGCCGATGGCCAGCACGGGAATCACATCGGATTTCAGTGAGTTGCCGACCATGGCGGCACGATCCGGCGTCACGCCATGTCTTCGGAAAAGCGCGTCATAGACGGGTACGGTCTTGTCCGGGACAACCTCGACTGCGTCGAAGTGATCGCCGAGGCCGGATTCTGCGACCTTGCGCTGCTGGTCCAGCAGATCGCCCTTGGTCACGATCATCAGCCGGTAGCGCCCTTTCAGCCCAAGGATCGTTTCCTCGACGCCCGGCAGAAGTTCGGTCGGGTGGGCAAGCATGTCGTGCCCTGCATCGATCAGGTTGCGGATGACCGATGCCGGAACGCGGTCTTCGGTCACATCGATGGCGGTTTCGATCATCGACAGGACAAATCCCTTAACACCGTAGCCGTAGCGCGCCAGGTTGCGCCGTTCGGCTGCAAGCAGCCGGTCCCGCAGATGATCGGCGGGCGCGAAGTCCGCCAGCAGACCGGCAAACCGCGCCATCGTCAGGCGGAAATGCCGTTCGTTGTGCCAGAGCGTATCGTCTGCATCAAAGGCGATTGTCGTCAGGTCAGGCATGGTCAATCAGGCACTGGCGGGGGTGGGCGCAGTCTTCGCTATCGCAACCCTTTTCTCACCGCGCAATGAGATTATACTGTGCATCGCGCCAGCTCGGCGCGAATCCGTAACGGGAGCGTTTGTTCTTGACCCTCAACCCCCTGATGATGGCCGACCGCAAGGACGACCCCGAGGGCGACGCGGGTGTCGTAACCAAGGTCAAGCCGAAGACCCAGCGCCCGCCGCTCTACAAGGTTCTGCTGCTGAACGACGACTACACGCCGATGGAATTCGTGGTCCACGTGCTGGAACGCTTCTTCGGCCTGACCCACGCGCAGGCGTTCGAGATCATGCTGACCGTGCACAAGAAGGGTCTGGCCGTTGTGGGTGTCTTCTCGCACGAGGTGGCCGAGACGAAAGTGGCGCAGGTGATGGATTTCGCGCGCCGCCACCAGCATCCGCTCCAATGCACGATGGAAAAGGAATAGGGCGCGGGCGCGTCCGGCCTTTCACCCGATGACATCCCGTCTCTCCCACGCACTGGCGGGCTTCGACTGGCCCGAGGGACGCATCGCCGTTTTCGGACCCTCGGCGGCGACAGACCTGTCCGAGCTTCCGAAGGACCGTGTCGTGGTTGTGCAGGGTTTCCGGCCTGATCATGATGCATGGGCGGCGGCAGGTCTTGTGGTGGCTCCTCTGCTGGAAGGTCAGGCTGCGGCGGGCCTGGTCTGCCTGAACAGGGCCAAGGCTGCCGCCCGCGCGGCGGTCGCCGACGCCGTGGCGCATCTGCCGCCGGGCGCCCCGGTCTGGGTGGACGGGCAGAAGACCGACGGCATCGACACGATGCTGAAGGATCTGCGGGCGAAAGTGGCTCTGGGCGAGGTGAAGTCGAAGGCGCATGGCAAGATCGCCTGCTTCGCCTCACCCGGTCCCGGTGTCTTCGACGACTGGACGGGGAAGCCGACCCACCCTGCGCCGGGCTTCACCGCGCCGCCGGGCGCGTTCTCGGCGGATGGCATCGACCCGGCTTCCGCGATGCTTTCGGCAGCCCTTCCGGCGAAACTGCCGGGACGGGTAGCTGATCTCGGGGCCGGCTGGGGATGGCTCTCGGCGCAGGTTCTGGGCTGCACGGGTGTGACGGAGCTGCATCTGGTCGAAGCGGATCATGCCTCTCTGCAGGCGGCGCGGGCCAACGTAGCGGATGAACGGGCGCGGTTTCACTGGGCGGATGCGACCGCGTTCAGGCCTGACCAGAGGGTCGACGCGGTCGTGATGAACCCGCCTTTCCATGTCGGGCGCGACGCCGACCCGGCGCTGGGCGCGGCGTTCATCCGGTCGGCGGCGCAGATGCTGACCCTGTCGGGCACCCTTTACATGGTCGCAAACCGGCATCTGCCCTACGAGCCGGTGCTGGCGCAGGTGTTCCGCGAGGTATCGGCCATTGCCGGTGACGGCCGCTTCAAGGTGCTGCGCGCCGCGCGGCCCCTTGTCAGGCGGCCATAGGCGCGTTGCGGCGACCTACTCCGGATACTTCGCCTGACATTGGGCTATGGCCGCTGCCGCCCGCGAGTTCAGCTCGCGGCGCTTGTCTTCCAGACCGGCCAGCTTGCGCCGTTCGAGCGCCGGATCGATCGGCACTTCACGGCGAACGGTGTCGGTCACATCGTCGAAGCAGTAGCGCGGACGGGGTTTCGGCAGCGGGCCTCCGGGCACCGGGGCCGGGTCCTGCACATAGTCGCAGATCACCCATTCCGTCCGAGTGATCTCTTCCGTCTCATAGCTGTATCCGCGCGTCAGGTTGCCCATCGTCTCGGTGATCAGCCGGTCCACGGTGCGCAGTTCGCGCGTGGCCGTGCCGATGCACTGTTCCTGCGGCGTGCCGCAGGCTGCCAGAACCGCGACCAGAACCCAGACGCCTTGTCCCGCCGGCCGCATCAGATCACCCCCGTCGCTTCGGCGCAGGCCCTGCTGTCGATGGCCGCCTGCCGCGCCAGCGCTGCCCGGCGTTCCAGCAGACCATCCAGTTTGCGCTGCTCGGACGCACGGTCGATGGGCACATTCCGCCGCGTCGGGTCGGCGCAGAAACTGACACCCACGTTGTTGCCGCCGCCGCCCAGGCAGAAGTTCACGCGCGCGCCCTCGGACGCCGCCGTGACAAACCCCCGGTCGATGGTCGTCTCGGTGTCCGCGATCAAGCGGTCGATGGTCCTGAGTTCCCGCGCGGCGGGCGAGGTGCAGGTCGGTTGACCCTGTATGCAGGCAGCCAGGGGCAGCAGGCAGAGAACCGCAAACTGGATACGCATCGGATCACCCTTTCCGGGACACCGGCGCAACTCTATCCCTTTGCCTGCGGTTCCGCCAAGCGCTGTCAGGCATCCCGCCGGTCAATCTGGCGAGAGCGGCGCGGACCTGATAACCGGTCCGGAGGCGAGGGCCCGCGGTGGAGGATGTGCAGATGGCAACGGGATTCGACGCGGAAAAGGCGCGTGCATCCGCATGGTTCATGGGCCTGCGCGACGACATCGTGGCAGGGTTCCTGCAGCTTGAAGCAACGCAGGCGACCGGTCCCTTTGCCGATCTGCCCGCCGGGCAGTTCGCGGTGACAGTAACGAAACGCGCAGGCGACGACGGCGCCGACGCGGGCGGCGGCGAGATGAGCGTCATGCGCGGCGGAAGGGTATTCGAGAAGGTCGGGGTAAACATCTCGACCGTCTACGGCAGCCTCGCGCCGCGTGCACAGACGGCGATGGCGGCAAGGGGCGTGCCGGGGATGGCGGACGATCCGCGGTTCTGGGCGGCGGGGATCAGCCTTGTGGCGCATGTGCAGAACCCGCATGTGCCGTCGGTGCACATGAACACCCGCATGTTCTGGACGCCGCACGCCTGGTGGTTCGGCGGCGGATCCGACCTGAACCCCTGCATCGAATATGCCGAGGATACGGCAGCCTTCCATGGCGTTCTGAAGGTGCACTGCGATCCGTGGGGAACCGACCGCTATGACCGTTTCAAGGTCTGGGCGGACGAATACTTCTTTGTGCCGCACCGGGGCCGGGCGCGGGGCGTCGGCGGGATATTCTATGACGACCTGAACACCGGCGACTGGGAGGCGGATTTTGCGTTCACGCAATCGGTCGGGAAGGCGTTCCTGCCCGCCTACGTGCCGCTGGTGGAAAGGCGGCGCAACATGGACTGGGGTTCTGCGGACAAGGACGCGCAGCTGGTGCACCGGGGCCTGTATGCCGAATACAACCTTGTCTACGACCGGGGAACGAAGTTCGGACTGGAAACCGGGCACGACGCGAACGCAGTGCTCATGAGCCTGCCGCCCCTGGCGAAGTGGGCGTGAAGTGATGGGGCTGTCACCCGATACGGTGGCGGCGTTCGCACTGACATCCGCGATCATCGAGCTGACGCCGGGGCCGAACATGACCTGGCTGGCTGTCGTCGCCGTTTCCGATGGACGGCGGGCTGGCTATGCGGCAGTGGCCGGGGTTTGCATGGGGCTGTCCGTGATCGGCCTTGCAGCGGCCTTCGGGATGGCGACGATCATCGCGGACAAGCCGGCGGTCTATCAGGCACTGCGCTGGGCGGGGGTGTTTTACCTGTTTTGGCTGGCTTGGGACGCCTGGCGCGACGCAGGTGCGCCGGATGTATCTGAGCCGGAGCAGGCGACGCGGTTCTTCGGACGCGGTCTGACGACGAACCTGCTGAACCCTAAGGCGGCGCTGTTCTATCTGGCGGTGCTGCCGGGCTTCGTGACGCCCGGGGCGGACGCACTGTCGGCGACGGTCACGCTGACGGTGATCTACGTGATGGTCGCAACGCTGATCCATGCCGGGATCGTGACGCTGGCGGGCGCGGCGCGGGGGCTGCTGGACGACCCCGCGCGGGAGCTTGTCGTGCGGCGCGTTCTGGCGGTCGCGCTGGCGCTGGTGGCGGTCTGGTTCGCGATTGCCTCGCAGGCGGACTTGCCTGCCTGAGCCTGCGCAGGCAGGGTCACGGCGGATTGCCAGAAGGACTAGCGAGATGCGCCCATCCGACCCGAGTTTCGAGACCGCGTTGCAGGCTGCGATCGACTCCAAGACGAAACCACTTGGCGCGCTCGGCCGGATCGAGGGCCTCGCGGCGCAGATCGCGCGCGTTCAGCGGTCACTGGCCCCGGCGATGGATCGCTGCCGCCTGACGATCTTCGCGGGCGATCATGGAATCGCGGCCGAGGGCGTGTCGGCCTTTCCGACCGAGGTGACGCGGCAGATGGTGTTGAACTTTCTCGGGGGCGGGGCGGCGGCGAATGTCTTCGCGCGGGCGAACGGGGTCGAGGTGGCAGTTGTCGATGCGGGCGTAGCGGGCGAGGCGCTGGCGCATCCGGACCTGATTTCGCTTGCGCATCGGGGCGGGGACGGCGAACTCCGCCATTGGTCCGGCGATGACGGCGGCGCGGGTTGACCGGGCGCTGGCAGAAGGGCGCAGGCTGGGTGCGGCGGGCGACTGTCAGGCGGTGGCCTTCGGCGAGATGGGGATCGGAAATACGTCGGCGGCGGCGCTGATCGCAGTGAAGCTGACCGGGATCGCGGTCGGCGATCTGGTCGGGCGCGGGACGGGCGTCGATGACGCGGGGCTGGCGCGGAAGCGGGCTGTTCTGCTGCGGGCGGCGGCGCGGACCGGGGCGCGGTTGGACGGGGTGACGGCGCTGCAGGAATACGGCGGGTTCGAGATCGCGATGATGGCGGGCGCTATGCTGGGCGCGGCGGAGGCGGGCCGCATGGTGATCGTGGACGGCTTCATCGCGACGGCGGCGGCGGCGGCGGCCTTGGACATGGAACCCGGGGTGCGGGGGCGATGGTCTTCGCGCATCTGTCGGAGGAGGCGGGGCACGGGCGGTTGCTTTCGGCCTTGGGGGCGGAGCCGCTTTTGTCGCTGGGGATGCGGCTGGGCGAGGGGACGGGGGCTTTGCTGGCCTGGCCGCTGGTCCGGGCGGCGGCGGCGATGCTGCGCGAGATGGCGAGTTTCGAGAGCGCGGGCGTCAGCCGGAATGAGTGAGGCCTTCGAGGAGTTCCGCCTGGCGGTGCAGTTCCTGACACGGCTGCCGGTGCGGGACCTGGGCTATACGCCGGAACGCATGGCGCGGACGCCGAAATGGCATCCGGCGGTGGGGGCGCTGATCGGGGCGATCACCGGGGTGGTTTATCTGGCGGGCGCGCAGGTCTGGCCACCGCTGGTTGCCGTGCTGGTGTCGGTCGCGGCGGGGCTGCTGCTGACCGGGATGTTTCCACGAGGACGGATTCGCGGATGCCTGCGACGGACTGGGCGGTGGCGCGACGCGCGAGCGGGTGCTGGAAATCATGCGCGACAGCCGTCTGGGCACCTACGGCGTGGCGGGTCTGACGATGATGCTGGCGGGCAAGGTCGCCGTGCTGGCGGCGTTGCCGGTCTGGGCGGTGCCCTTCGCGCTGGTGGCGGGCCATGCCGTCAGCCGGGCATCGTCGGTGCAGGTGCTGGCGACCAGTGACTACGTGCGCGACCACGGGACGGGCAAGCCGGTGTCGGAAGGGATCGGTGGCGCGGACCTGCGGTTCGCCTTGCTGACGGCGGCGCTGGCCTGTGTTCCGCTGATGATGGCGGTCGGGATCACGGCGGTTCTGGCTGGGGCTGCGGGACTGGTGGCGGGGCACTGGCTGATCCGGTCGCGGTTCGAGAGGCGGCTCGGCGGGTATACCGGCGACTGTCTGGGGGCGGTGCAGCAGTGTTCCGAGATCGGGTTTCTGCTGGGTGTGCTGGCTTGGGTGTGACGGTGCGTGCGGGCACGCCACCCTACGGTTCTTCTGCGGCACACGCGGCCGGTGGGGTCGGACGGCGTCTGCTATGGCGTGACGGACCTGCGGCCGGGACCGGACCTGCCGAATGAGGTCAGGCGTCTTGCAGCGCAACTGCCTGTGGTCGCGCGGATCGTCAGCAGTCCGCTGCTCCGCTGCCTGCGTCTGGCCGAAGGGCTGGCGGCGGCGCTGCGGCTGGACCTTACGGTCGATGCGCGGCTGCGGGAGCTGGATTTCGGGGCGTGGGAGGGGCTGCGCTGGGACCAGGTGCCGCGGGATCAGCTGGACCAATGGGCGGCGGACCTGACGGGGGCGCGTCCGCATGGGGGGGAGACAGTCGCTGAGATGGCGGCGCGGGTGGCGGAGGCGCTGGACGCGGTGCCGGAGGGCACGCTGATCGTGACGCATATGGGCGTGATCCGGGCGGCGCTGGCACGGGTCGGCCGGGAGGGGGCGTGGGAGGCGAAGCTGCGGTTCGGGGAGTGGGTGGCGGATCTGAGGTCCCAGAGTCGGGACCGGAATCGGATCGTTATTTATCAACGGGTTACGGCGGCATTTTAGGGAAGTGGAAAGGATTGAGGGGTGAAGGGTGCGCAATGGATGCGCAGCCTATTCGCTGCAATAATAGACAGTCCCCCCGACTGCGACGACGGTCACAAGCGTTGCGGTTGCCGTTGCAGGTGCGGAAATCGTCGCCAGCGCCTCACCGGCGAGGGACCCAAGCGTCCCGGAGATGGCGCGTCGCGGGCCGGTCAGGATCAGTGCGCCAGACATATCCCTGACAGCTGACACACCGTTGACCACCGGTGCGGCCGCTGCACGGCCAACCAGCGGTGCCCCGACCCCAGCCAGCGCAGCAGCCTGGTCCCGCGTCGCATTGACCCGCTCGCAGAACGTCTTCGATGGTGCCTTGCATCCGACATAGGCGTCCCGGGGTCCGACCGCGAGCCCGGTATATGTCTTCCGTTCCCGATCATATTCGATGCAGAACAGCGCCCGCTCGGCGTCGGTCAGGTCAGGCGTAAGCACACGGAGAGTCACGTAGCCGGGACAGGTGATGCGACCGGCCCTGCCGAAGAGGCGCTCGCGGTAGGTGCGGTTTTCGGACAGAACCGCATCCTCCGGCTCATAGCTGAGTGTCAGGCTCTGGCCATTGATCGAGGTCCGGCAGTCAGCCGTCGCGGCGCAGACCCCGCCAGCCACCAAGGTTGCAGCAACGACAAGTGCCGCGCCGCGCAGCATCATCACCCCCGCAACGCCCTGAGCAGCACGTCCACATTCGCCGGGTCCGCCTCGGGCGTGATGCCGTGGCCGAGGTTGAAGATGTGCGGGCCGCCGGAGAATGCCCGCACGATGCGCTGCGCCTCGTCCGCCAGCGCCTGCCGCCCGGTCACCATGTGGCCGGGCGCGAGGTTGCCCTGCACGCAGCCGTCTTTCTGGACGTTGGCCGCCGCCCAGTCGGCGCTGACGGAATTGTCGAGGGCGACGCAATCGGCACCGACGGCCTTGGCGAAGCCGACATAGCGCTCGCCCGCCTCGCGCGGGAAAGCGATGACGGGCAGGCCGGGGTGGCGGGATTTCAGGGACGATATGATCCGCTTGGCGGGCGCGAGGGCGAAGTCGTCGAAGTCCCGACCCTTCAGCGTTCCGGCCCAGGAGTCGAACAGCTTCACCACCTCTGCTCCGGCCTGCACCTGCATCGAGAGGTATTCGATGGTGGCCTCGGTCAGAAGGTCGATCAGCGCGGTGAAGGTCGCGCGGTCGGCGGCCTTCAGCGCGTGGGCGGGGCCCTGATCGGGCGTGCCGCGACCGGCGATCATGTAGCTGGCGACGGTCCAGGGGCCGCCCGCGAAGCCGATCAGCGTCGTCTCCTTCGGCAGGGCCTCCGACAGGATGCGGACGGTTTCATAAACCGGGGCCAGCGTCGTGTGAATGTCGTCCCTGGTCTTCAGCCGCGCCAGCCCCTCCGGCCCGGTGATCGTGGACAGGCGCGGACCCTCGCCGGTTTCGAACCAAAGGTCAGCCCCCAGCGCCTGACAGATCAGCAGGATGTCGGCGAACAGGATCGCGGCGTCGAAGCCGTAGCGGCGGATCGGCTGCAAAGTGACTTCGGCAGCCAGTTCGGGGTTGTAGCAGAGCTTGAGGAAGTCGCCTGCCTGCGCGCGGGTGGCGCGGTATTCGGGCAGATAACGCCCGGCCTGCCGCATCAGCCAGACGGGGG
The DNA here is from genome assembly GCA_963738635.1 of uncultured Alphaproteobacteria bacterium. Classification (GTDB taxonomy): domain Bacteria; phylum Pseudomonadota; class Alphaproteobacteria; order Rhodobacterales; family Rhodobacteraceae; genus JAOADN01. Next base: position 195,118 of record CAVTXE010000014.1, read on the forward strand.
GCACGGGAAGTTTTTCGCCCGCCAGCGCGCGCAGGATCGTCTTGGTCATGGGCCCCCCCAGTCTGTGCCCGCCCTTGATGGCGTCCCCGCCCGCGTTGTCAACCCTGCCCGACGGCATCGCTTGCAAGCCCATGGCCGGGCGGTTATCCCACGCCCATGCAGATGCCCGACGCGACACACCCGCTGAAGATCGGCACGCGCGGGTCGCCCTCTGGCGCTTGCGCAGGCCTTCGAGACACGCGCCCGCCTGATGGCGGCGCATGGCCTGACCGAGGACGCGCTGGAGATCGTCACGATCAAGACGACGGGCGACCGCATTCTGGACCGCCCGCTGAAAGAGATCGGCGGCAAGGGCCTGTTCACGCGCGAGATCGAGGATGCGCTGCTGGATGGCAGCATCGATATCGCCGTGCATTCGATGAAGGACATGCCGACCTTGCAGCCCGACGGGCTGGCGCTGGACTGCTATCTGCCGCGCGAGGATGTGCGGGACGCGTTTGTGTCGCCGGGCGTGGCGGGGCTGGCTGACCTGCCGCAGGGTGCGGTGGTCGGCACGTCGTCGTTGCGCAGGCGCGCGCAGCTGGCGCACCGGCGGCCGGACCTGACGCTGGTGGAATTCCGCGGCAATGTGCAGACGCGGCTGCGCAAGCTGGAGGACGGGCGTCGCGGCGGCGACGTTCCTCGCGATGGCAGGGCTCAACCGGCTGAACATGGCCCATGCCGCGCGGAGTGCGATTGAGGTCGAGGAAATGCTGCCTGCAGTGGCGCAGGGCTGCATCGGGATCGAACGGCGGGTCAGCGATGGGCGGGCCGGGGCGCTGCTGGCGGCGATCCATGACGGGCCGTCGGGGATCAGGCTGGCGGCGGAGCGGGCTTACTTGCGGGTGCTCGACGGGTCCTGCGAGACGCCGATCGCGGGGCTGGCGGTGCTGGAGGGAACGGACATCTGGCTCAGGGGCGAGATACTGCGCCCGGACGGGTCGGAGGCGATCTCGGGCGGGCGGCGGGCGGCGGCGTCGGACGCAGGTGAAGCGGGCGAGGACCTGGCGCGTGACCTGCTCGGTCAGGCGCCGAAGGGCTTCTTTGACTGGCGCTAGCGCGCGTCGATGACCAGAAGCGCCGCAGCGGCGGCTAGGGCCGCGCCTGCGGCAAGCATGGCGGCAAGGCCGTAGCCCGAGATTGCGGTTCCGATCAGGAAAGCGGTGGCTGCAGCCGCATCGCCGGAAATGCGCTGCACAGCCATAAGGGACGACCCGGCACCTGGACGGTGGGTCAGCAGGTCCTGCACGTAGGCGACCATGACCGAGAGATAGATCGCGCCGCCGCACGCAGCGGGCAGGACCAGCAGCCAGACGTAAGTCGTGGGGGCAAGCGGTGTCAGCAGCAGCAGGTGCAGAGCAAAGATCGCGGCCCCGGTGGCGATCAGCTGGCTGCGGGTCAGATGGCGCAGCATCAGGGGCGTGGCCAGCATGAAGGGCACCTCGAGCCCGGCGAACAGGCCGATGAACAGGGCTACGTCAGCTTCGGGGCGGCCGCCGGTGGTGGTGAAGACGAGTCCGACGAGGGCGAGGTTCAGCGTCGACCCGCAGGAGAGGATGCCCAGAAGGGCGACACGCAGGGCAACGGGCGCATGGGCGATTTCGCGCAGCGAGGCGAGGAAGGGCAGCCCCGAGGGGCGGTCGGACCAGCGGGTCGCGCCGTCGCGGGGCCAGCGCCAGAGGACGAGGCCGAGGATCAGAAGGCCGAGTGCCAGCATGATCGCGTAGAGCGCGGTCACGGGCATGCCTGCGCGGATCGCGGCGGCCAGGGCGGGCAGCATGATGATGAAGGGCAGCGCGAAAGCGGCGCGGACGGCGGCCATGATGCCGTCGCGTTCCGGGACTGGTCGGTCGGAGGCGGCCAGCCGGGCCAGTGCGAACAGCTGCCCGAACATCGCGCCGCCCGCAGGCAGGATCAGGGCATGGGCAAGAGCGAGGGTGATTCCGGAAGGGAAAGCGACCATCGCGGTGACACCGGCGATGTTCAGGACACAGCAGAGGATCGCGATGCCGCGACGGTTGGCGCGCTGATCGGCCAGGATGCCGAAGCCCACGGCTGCGATGACCGATATCAGTGAGGCAGCGATCAGGATGGCGGCATAGCCAGCATCGCCGAGACGGAAGACTTTGACGGCGAGCAGCGACAGATAGGGCGCGCCGATGCAGGCGAAGCAGCCGAACAGCACGATCAGCAGGGTGACAAGCCGCAATGCGGGCTCGGTCAGGATAGTGCGGACGGGGCCGGTCACGGCAGCGTCTTGCCGGGATTGAGGATGCCCAGGGGGTCGAGCGCGGCCTTGACCGCGCGCATGACGTCAAGCGCCACGGGGTCCTTCAGGCGGCGCATGGATCCGCGTTTTGACAGGCCGATGCCGTGTTCGGCGCTGAACGAGCCGCCAAGGTCAACGGCGGTGTCGTCGACGGCGGCGCGGATGGCGTCGAGAAGGGCCGCGTCGTCGCGCGAAGGATAGGCGGTGTAGTGGATGTTGCCGTCGCCGAGGTGGGCGACTGTGACGTCGGTAGCGGCAGGGTCGAGGGCCTTGAGCGCCACGGCGATGCGGTCAAGGAAATCCTGAACGCGGTCCAGCGGGACGGCGATGTCGGTATCGACCAGCGGATGGGTGTTAAGCGTGACCTCGCCCGCCGCCTCGCGGACCGCCCACATCGCGCGGCGCTGAGCTTCGGATACGGCGACGGTCGCGCTGCCCTCTTCCAGGATCCCGGCTAGCACGGCCTCCAGCGCTGCTGCGACAGCCGTCTGCCCGTCTGCGCCGGGCTCCGCGTCACCGTCCGCGATGGCGGCGATTTCGGCGAGGATCGTCACGGGGTGATCCCCCGCCAGCGGCAGGGCCAGGTCGGGGCGGAAGCGGCGCAGGCGGGCGATATAGGTGGCGGGCATGAATTCGAAGGCTTCGACGGCCTGGCCGCTGGCCGCCTGGAGGCGGTTCAGCAGATCAAGTGCGGGAGCCAGCGCGGGCAGGCCGATCAGCGCGGTCGCGTAGGCGCGGGGACGCGGGAAGAGGCGTAAGGTCGCAGCGGTGATGATGCCGAGCGTGCCCTCGGAACCGATGAAGAGGTCACGCAGGTCATAGCCCGTGTTGTCCTTGCGCGTGGATGACATCAGGTTCAGCATGCGCCCGTCGGCCAGAACCGCCTCCAACCCCAGGCATAGACCGCGCGTGGAGCCGTAGCGCACGACGTTCGACCCGCCAGCATTGGTCGAGAGCGCGCCGCCGATCATCGCCGATCCGCGCGCGCCGAAGGTGAGCGGGAAGACAAGGTCCTGCGCAAGCGCGGCATCGTGGATGCTGGACAGGATCACACCGGCTCCGACGGTGATCGTCCGCGCATCGGGGTTCAGCGCGCGGATGCGGTTCAGGCGTTCGAGAGACAGCATCAGCTGGCCTTCGGCGAAGGTGGCCCCTGTGATGCCAGTGCGTCCCGCGACTGGGACGACCGGTGTCCTAGTCTCTGACGCGAGCGCCATGACCGCCGCGACCTGCGCGGTATCGGCAGGCCGCAGCACGGCACGCGGCGTCCAGCGGTATTTGCCTGTCCATTCGGTACCGTAGGGTGCCGCGTCCGCGCCGGTCAGGACGTGCGACGGGCCGATCAGGGCCGCGAGGCGGGGAAGAAGTGCGTCGGACATGATGGGACAGGGATCGGACATGGGCAGGGGCTTTGCAAGAGCGGTTGCGCCTGCCGGAACCGCCGGAGCCTCCCGGCGAGCGTATTTATCTCAAGACGAATGACGGCAGGCGGCGCCCCCCCCTTGTCGGCTGCGACGGCGGGCGATGTCTGAAACTGGCAATCCGGTGACGCTGCGGGATAAGAGGTCGGGTAATGCCCGGCAGAGGATGTCCGCGTCCCGGAGGAATGCCGAATGCAGAACGACCCGCTTCTTCAACCCTACACGCTGAAGCACCTGACGCTGAAGAACCGGGTGATGTCGACGGCGCATGAGCCGGCCTATTCCGAGGACGGGATGCCGAAGGACCGCTACCGGCTCTACCACCGGGAAAAGGCGAAGGGCGGGATGGCGCTGACGATGACGGCGGGGTCGGCCGTGGTGTCGGCGGACAGCCCGCCGACCTTCGGGAACCTGCACGCCTACCGGGACGAGATCGTGCCGCATCTGAAGGCGCTGGCCGATGACTGCCACGAGCTGGGTTGCGCCGTGATGATCCAGATCACGCATCTGGGGCGGCGGACGGGATGGAACACGGCGGACTGGCTGCCGGTTCTGGCACCGTCGCCGGTGCGCGAACCGGCGCATCGGGCGTTTCCGAAAGAGGCAGAGGACTGGGACATCGCGCGGATCATCCGCGACTATGCGGACGCGGCTGCGCGGATGCAGGCGGCGGGTCTGGACGGGATCGAGTTCGAATCCTACGGGCATTTCATGGACGGATTCTGGTCGCCCGCGACGAACCGGCGGACGGATGAATGGGGCGGGTCGCTGGACAACCGCCTGCGCTTCACCTTTGCGGTGATCGACGCGGTGCGGCGCGCGACGGGGCCGGAGTTCATCGTCGGCATCCGCATGGTGGCGGACGAGGACTGGGACAAGGGACTGTCGAAGGCCGAAGGGGTGGAGATCGCGCGTCGTGTGGCGGCATCGGGCAAGTTCGACTTCATCAACCTGATCCGGGGGCATATCGACACCGATGCCGCCCTGACAAAGGTGATCCCGATGACGGGAATGGCGTCGGCACCGCATCTGGATTTTGCGGGCGAGGTGCGGGCGGCGACGCAGTTCCCGGTGTTCCATGCGGCGAAGATTTCCGACGTGGCGACGGCGCGGCACGCGATTGCGACCGGCAAGCTGGACATGGTGGGGATGACGCGGGCGCATCTGGCGGACCCGCATATCGTGGCGAAGGTGCGGGCGGGGACGGAGGGCCGCATCCGCCCTTGCGTGGGTGCAACCTATTGTCTGGACAGGATTTACGAGGGTGGCGAGGCGCTCTGCATCCACAACGCGGCGACCGGGCGCGAGGGGGCGATGCCGCATGAGATTCCACGGGCCGAGGTCTCGAAGCGGGTGGTGATCGTGGGCGCGGGACCGGCGGGGCTGGAGGCGGCGCGGGTGGCGGGGGAGCGGGGGCATTCCGTGACGGTGCTGGAGGCGAGCGACCGGGCGGGGGGGCAGATGAACCTGCTGGTGGCGAATCCGCGGCGGCGCGAGATGGTGGGGATCGTGGACTGGCGGCTGGCGGAGCTGGAGCGGCTGGGGGTCGAGGTCCGCTATAATGTGTATGCGGAAGCGGCGGATGTGCGGGGCCTGACACCAGATGTGGTGGTGGTGGCGACGGGGGGGCTGCCGCAGATGCCGGAGATGGCGGGGGCGGAGCTGGCGACGTCTTCGTGGGAGGTCATTTCGGGCGAGGTGAAGCCAGCGGGGCGCGTGCTGGTCTATGACGACGGCGGCGCGCATGCGGGGATGACGGCGGCGGAGATCCTGGCGCGGGGCGGGGCGGAGGTGGAAGTCATCAGTCCTGAACGGTTTTTTGCGCCGGACATGGGGGGGATGAACCATGTGCCGTACATGCGGGCGTTCCATGAGACGGGGACCAGGATCACGATCAACACGCGGGTCGTGGGCATAAAACGCGAGGGAAATCAGCTGGTTGCGACGCTGGGGTCGGATTTCGCGGAGGGCTGGAGCGAGGAGCGGCTTGTGGACCGGGTGGTGGCGGAGCACGGGACGGCGGCGAATGCGGAGGTGTATTTCGCTTTGAAACCAGAGAGTTGCAATCTGGGGGAAGTGGATTATTCCGCTTTGACCTCGGGGGTCGGCGAGGTGTTTCCGGGGCGGAATCCGGGGGGGCGGTTTACGCTGTACCGGATCGGGGATGCGGTGGCGGCGCGGAACATCCATGCGGGGATTTATGATGCGCTGCGGTTCGGGGTGCGGGTTTAGGGGGGCCGGAAGGGCGGTTCCGGGGCAGGTGCTTCGCGTGCATATGGCGTGCATATGACGTGCATACGTTGGTTTGGGGGTAGGAGGCGGGGTTGCGGGTCCCCCTCCCCCGGCCCTCCCCACGAGGGGGAGGGGAGGCGCGGAGAAGGGGCGGAGGAATTGCGGTAGGGCGGCGGATGCGCGGGGTGAACCCCGCCCGCGGGCGCGAGCCTTCAGACCAGCGCGCGCGACTTTGGGGATCGAGCGCGGCGCGATGGTGCGCGGTCGAGTGTGCATGAAGCCGCCGTCGCGGAGGAGCATGTTCGGCTGTCGAAGACCTACGTGTCGGCGAGGCGCATGCGTCGGAAAGCTCGAGGTGGCTGGGTCACTGGTGCAGTCGGTTAAAGTATAGAAGTTCGCGTGCAGCTTGATTACCCTGTAGCTTGCGCCCAGTCAAGCGGAGCCGCGGTGCGCGTGTATGTCCTCCAGCGCCGACATTGTAATGCAGCGGAACGGCCTCTGTTCCAAGACTGCGGTCCGGTCTCGCGCTCCCCGAGTGCTAGCAAGGCGTATTGCCAAGGTTCATCTGCGCCCTTGCCCAACATCTGAGCGTCATCGCTTCGGCAGTATTCCAAGTGCAGCGCGATAGGAAGAGACGGCCTCCTCCAATTGGGCGTGGCTGCTTGTCGCGATCACCCATGACGCTGAAGCGCAGTCCCGAGGTTCATTTGCACTAAGGCCCATCGCGTGGCACTCCGGTCGCGAGTCCACTCGTGAGAGCGCCAGCGCGGTAGGCAGCTACGGCCTCTTCCAGGTCAGGTGGTGCCGGTCTCTGCGTTCCCCGAGTGACTGCAAGCGCATTGCCGAGATTCATCTTGCGTGCCCTCAGCCCATCCAGCGGCATCCCTTCGCGGGTCCAAGAATTCTATGCGATTGCGCGGAGTGCTTGATAGGCAGCCGACTGCTTTCCAGTCGGTCGTGCCGGTCTCGCGTTCCCCGAGGGTCTGAAGCGCAATGCCAAGGTCGTTAAGTGCGTTTCCCCGCTCGTGAGCATCTCGAGCAGTCGGAGATTGTGCTGCGCCAGCAGGATGCTGACACTTCCAAATCAAAGGCCAGGCCCTTGTCGCGGCCGCGTTTGTACCATTCGCCTGAATGGCAACCGCAGCGCTCAAACCGCTCTCCGTGTCCGGATGCTCCACCCCCACCTTCTCCACCATCCGGTCGCAGACCGCCTGCACATCCCGTGCCAGCGTGTCCTGTTCGATCATCGCGTCGAGCAGGCGGAGGTGGCGGGCGCGGGCGGTCTCGGCACCGTCGCGGGCGTCGTCGAGGGCTTTCCTCGCCTCGGCGCGGGCGTCGGTGAGGTTGCCTTCGGCGGTGAGGGTGGCGAGGCGTTTCAGGACTTCGTCCAGGAGCGCGTCGATGTTCGATCCGCGCAGGCCCTCGGCGATGACGTTGGCGGCGATCTCGACCGCGCGTTCAAGTTCGCGGCGGGCGGTGTCGGGGTCGGCGACATCCGCGTTGATGCGGCGGGCGAGGGTGAGGAGGGTTTCCTCGGACAGGCCGCCCGCCTGCGCGGCGGGGCGGAGGGCGGCGACCATCGCCTTGAGTTCGGCGAGGTCGGCATGGGTCGTCGCATGTTGGCGAGGGTCTGGCGCTGGAAGTCGGGCCTGCCGAGTTTCGCGAGGTAGTCCTTGTCGTTCAGCAGCCGCTCCAGCGCCGGGTCGAGGACCATCGTGAAGAACGCCTCGGCCATCGCCGTGTCGCGGAAGTCGCGGAACTCTGGCGGGCCTTGGCGAGCATGTCGGCGAGCACAAGGGCGGGGTCGAGGCCGAGCTCCATCAGGCGGGCGGAGGAGGGGAAGGCGGCGAGGGCGGTCTGGTCGAAGAGGGCTTCGGCGTCGGCGATCTTCTGCGGGCTGTTGCCGTGGCCGGAGAGCATCGCGCGGGCGGCGTCGGCGCGGATTTGGTCGAGGGCTTTGGCGAGGGGGTGGAGGCCCATCTCTCCGATGGCCTTGTCGATGTCCTTGGCTCCGCCGATCAGGTCGGCAGCGGTCGATGCGATGTCGATCCAGCCGTTGACGGCGCCAGTTTCGCCCCCGCGACGAAGATGCGGAGGGCGGAGGCGGCGGTGTCGGCGCGGTTGAGGTTGGGGAACAGGGCCATGGGCAATCGGTTGTTGCAATGGCTCAGGAGAGTGCCGGGTGCGGGGGGGTGTGGCAAGGGGGGTGTAGGGGGGGTGGCGGTGCGCAATGAATGCGCACCCTCGGGTGGTCTCACAGCAGCAGAGGCAGTGCCTGCATTGCGACGTTGCAAGGTGCCCGCCCGAAGGGGGCGGACGGGCACCGCCCGGCGGGCTTCGCCCTTGTTCCGGGCGAAGGCCAGGCACCGCGGTCACCCGACCCGGAAATCGAAGTGCTTGCGCACGTTCTCCTCGATCTTCCAGGTGCCCTTGAAGGTCGGCTCGACGACAAAGGCGTCGCCCGCGCGGACGGTGACGGGGGTGCCGCCGTCGGGGGTGATGGTGATGCGGCCTTCGATCAGGACGACGTATTCATAGGCGGTGTAGGTGGCGTGGTAGCTGCCGACGGTGCATTCCCAGATGCCGGAGATCATGTCGCCCGCGGCGGAGGTGTGGAGCACCCAGGTCTTCATCGAGGGGGTGCCTTCGGTGACGACCCAGCCGTCGAGGTCGTCGGTGGAGGGGGCGTGGCCGGTGGTGGGGGGAAGCTTGACGATGGTCTGCATGGGGACGCTCCGGTTCGGGGACGGGGCGAGACTAGGGGGCGGGCGGCGGGCCGTGCCGGTTCCCGACATCGATGCGGGCGGTCCGCGACGGGTCGGCGGGCAAAGACAAGGGCGGGGCCGTCGAAGGGCCCCGCCGGTCACTGGTTACGAACGCGTTGGCAGGGATCAGACGGCGAGGCCGTCAAGCACGGCGACCGCGCCGCCATAGGTGCCGAGGCGGTTCGAAAGGCCTGCGTCACCAGCATAGAGCCGCACGGCATTGTAGGTGCGCGGGCCCCAGACGCCGTCGATGGCACCGGTGTAATAGCCGTAGGCCCTGAGGTTCGCCTGGATCGCGCGGCGCATGGCGGGCGAATAGTCGGCGAAGGCCTGCGCGGCGGGGGTGGCGGGCGCGCGGTAGACGGGGGTGTAGGTCGGCTGGCGCACGGTGGGGGAATAGACCGGCTGCTGGTAGGCTGGCGCGCGGGTCACGACGCGGGGGCGCTGCTGGACCTGGTTGATGATCGTGCCGACGGCGACGGTGGCGAGCACGCCCTTGAGGAAGTTCTGTTCGTTCTTGCCCCAGGCATGGGCGGGGGCGACGGAGGCCGCAGTCAGCGACAGGGCTGCGGTGGCGGCGATCAGGCTGCGGGTGACATTGGGCAGCATGTCTTGTCCTTTCAAGGTTTCGGTTGGCGACGATTGCGCCGGTGTCCTGAGAGTTGGGGACAGGGGGCCGGATAGGCAAAAACGGCGGGGCGTTAGAGGATAACAACCTGACGTCGGAAGCGAGATTTCAGGGCGATGGATGATCGCGATGCGAACGCTCTGTGCTAGGTTCCTGGCGAGCGGGTTGGCTGCACATGCCGTCCAGGGGGGCGATACGAATGCTGAAGAAGGAAGTTTTTCCGATTGCTTCGATCCATGTGCCGGTGAAACGGGCCAAGACTCTGGATGCGGCGAAAGTGGCCCAGATAGCGGAAAGCATCCTCGAGTCAGGTCAGAAGTCGCCGATCAGCGTCCGGGCGGATGGTGACAGATATGTGCTGGTCGAAGGGATGCACCGGCTTGCGGCTTTGAAATCGCTGGGCGAGGTGACGGTCGAGGGATTTCTGGTGCGGGCCAAGCTGTTCTGAAAGCGAGTGCCCGCGTACGGTGTGATCAGGGGTGGGCCTGAACATGGCGGGCAAAATTGTCGAGGATCGCCTGCCAGCCGCCGCGCTGCATTTCGACGGGGTTCTCGGTCTCGGGGTCGAAGGTGACGCGGACGGTGGTGCCGGTGGCATCGGGCAGGAAATCGACCATGGCCGTGCGGTCGCCGAAGTCATAGGCGATGCGCCGCTGCGGGTCGATCGCCGTGTAGGTTCCCGCGAAGTCGAAGCCGAAGCTGCCGTCCCTGGCCTCCATCCGCGACGAGAACGCGCCGCCGGGGCGGAGATCGACCTCGGCTTTCGTCGTGTGCCAGTCATCCGAGGCGGCGTTCCACTGCACGATGTCGGCGGGGGTGACGTAGGCGTCCCAGACGCGGGCGACGGGGGCGGCGATGCGGGTTTCGACGGTGATGGGCATGGCGAACCTCTCAGTCAGCGTCAGATTGCATGGCAGATATACTTGATCTCCAGATAGTCCTCGATCCCGTGATGTGAGCCCTCACGGCCCAGCCCCGACTGCTTGATCCCGCCGAAGGGGGCGACCTCGGTGGAGATGAGGCCGGAGTTGACGCCGACCATGCCGTATTCCAGCGCCTCCTGCACCCGGGTGATGCGGCCGATGTCGCGGGCGTAGAAATAGCTGGCGAGGCCGAAGATGGTGTCGTTGGTATCGGCCGTATGCCGATCAAAGCTCCGCCATGCTCAAACCTTCTTCCATCTGGGCGCGGTGGGCGGGGTCAGCATAGGGGAAAGATATGCCGCCAGAACAGTTCCGGCTGCAGCGGTCGCATGGCCTGAACCTTCGGCAAGAAGGCACTGGCCTCGTCCAGGCGACGAAGTTGTGCAAGGCTGGCGAGCAGGACCAGCATGCCGAAGTAGCGTGGTTTGACCGACATTGCCCGTCTGGGTGAACCGCACCGCATCGTCGTAATTGCCGAGATGGTAATGGGCGAGCCCGAGCCGGTTGTTGAAGAAATAGATGATCGGATCGCGCGGGCTGAGCCGCATCGCGGTCTCGATCGGCTCGATCGCCTCGGTGAAACGGCCGGCAAAGATTCGCGCCCATCCGAGCGCGGTCTGGGCCAGCGCGAGATTGGGCGCGAGTTCGGCGGCGCGTTCGGCGTCGATGACCGCCGCCGTCGGCTGAAGGTCCAGAAGGTGGGCGAGGCACATGGCGTAATGCGCGTACGCGTCGCGGTCGTCGAGCGCGACGGCGCGGGACGCGCCGCTACCGTCAGGTCGCGGCGGTCCCGGTCGATGTCGTCGCTGTAGCCGTAGAGGCAGCGCGCATAGAGCGAGCGCGAGAGAATCATGTAGGCGCGCGCGAGGCCGGGGTCGAGTTCGATGGCGCGGCGCTGCCAACGGATCGCCTCGTCGAAATCGGCGGCGTCGCCCTGCAGGTTGTGATGCCAGACACCGCGCATGTGGCAGTCGTAGGCATCGAGGTTCGCTGGGGTCTTGGACAGCGCCCGGTGGCTTTCGCCGCGCAGGATTTCGGGTTCGATGGCACCGGCGACCTGGCGGGTCAGGTCGTCCTGGATGGCGAAGATGTCGGCGAGGTCGCGGTCGTAGCGGTCGCCCCAGACCTGGACGCCGGTTTCCGGCTCGATCAGTTCGGCGCTGAGGCGCACGCGGCCGCCGGCCTTGCGGACGCTGCCGTCGAGGATGTAGCGCACGCCGAGGTCGCGGGCGATGGCCTTGAGGCCGGGCTTGCGGTCCCGATAAGTCGAAACTTGGGTTGCGGGCGATGACCGGGAACCAACGGTAGCGGGATAGGGCGGTGATGATGTCCTCGGCGACGCCGTCAGCGAAATAATCCTGTTCGGGATCGCCGCTTTCGTTGCGGAAGGGAAGCACGGCGACGGATGGCCTGACAGGCGGCTGAAAAGGCGCTGTTACCTGCGTCAGACTGGCAGAGGGATCGGTGGGAGCTGAGCGATGGATGCGGATTGAAAGAGCAAGCTCTTCGGTCGCCTTTTCGGGTGTTGCCCGGAGTTCGGTCTGTAGCTTCGTCCGCAACTCTTCGAACAGACGCAACGCGAGCGAGCGTTCGCTATGATCCAAATGGTGGCGCATCAGGCAGCGAACTGCGTCTTCGCGCAAAGGGTCAAGTTTCAGAAGCTTGTGCGCGACCTGCGCTACCGCAGCGCTTTCGCCGATTTGCTCAGCTGCCCGCAAGAGCTTGCCGGCCGCCGTTTCGCCGAGCCCCCGGAGACGCTGGCGTTCGAGCCGCAGCCAGTCGTCAAAGCGGGATCGCGCACCGGCCAGACCGTCGAGAAGGTCGCCGGCAAGAAGGTCGAGCGCCGTACTGATTGTCTCAGCAGTGCCCGACGCGCAGAGGGTTTCGAGTTTCGCCACGTCCATTTCGAGCTCGGACAGGTTCAGCGCTGATGCCGCCGCGCGTCACGCTCAGAAGGTCTGTGCCGAAGCGGCGCGAGCCGGAGCACGCAGTTCGGCGAGCGCATGTTTGAGGCTGTCGCGCGCCTGGGTTTCGCCCCGGTCGCTCCAGAGCAGCGCCATCGCCCGTTCGTGCGTGAGTTGACCGCCGGGGGAAAGCGCCAGCGCCGCGATGAGCCCGCACTGCTTGGAGGCGGGAATGGTGCAGTCGGCGCCGTCGGGGGTCTGCAGGCGGAAGGTGCCCAGAAGCGTCAGCCGACCCTTGTGGAGCATTTCCCGCATCTTTCCCGACCTTCACCGCGAATTCCCAAACGCTTCCCCGCCCATTCTCGAAACCGTCCCGCGCGGAGTGGCAAGGTCTCAGTCAGGCGGTTTTCGCCATAGTAGCAGGAGTTCCGAAGATGCTCAGCGAGAATGATGATCGACGTCTGAATGACCCGGCAGGCGATATTTTCCATCTCCTGCCCTGGTGTGTAATCGCCGGTGGCCCGGCACGTCGCCACGACGACCGGATGATCGGCGCCCAGAGTGGGCTGTCCCGGATTCAGGTCTGGATCGGTGATCTTTTCATCGATCTGGCGGCCTGGCGCACCGAGCGGCGCAAAGCGAAACGCGCGGCCGAACCCGGAAGCGCGCCGCGTCTTGGCCGGATGGTTTAGATCGCATGGCAGATATACTTCGATCTCCAGATAATCCTCGATCCCGTGATGCGAGCCTTCGCGGCCCAGGCCCGACTGCTTGATCCCGCCGAAGGGGCGACCTCGGTGGAGATGAGGCCGGAGTTGACGCCGACCATGCCGTATTCCAGCGCCTCCTGCACCCGGGTGATGCGGCCGATGTCGCGGGCGTAGAAATAGCTGGCGAGGCCGAAGATGGTGTCGTTGGCAAGCGCCGACGACCTCTTCCTCGGTCTCGAAGCGGTAGAGGGGGGCGAGGGGGCCGAAGGTTTCCTCGGTCGAGACCTTCATGTCGGGGGTGACGCCGGTGACGACGGTCGGTTCGAAGAAGCTGCCGCCGAGGGCATGGCGCTTGCCGCCGGTGACGATATGGCCGCCGCCCGCCAGCGCGTCGGCGATGTGTTCCTCGACCTTTTCGACGGCCGCCATGTTGATCAGCGGGCCGGTCGAGATGCCGGGTTCGAGCCCGTCGCCGATGGTCAGCTTGGCGACCGCGACGGCCAGCTTTTCGGCGAAGGCGTCATAGACGGCGGACTGGACGTAGATGCGGTTGGCGCAGACGCAGGTCTGGCCGTTGTTGCGGAACTTCGAGATCATCGCGCCTTCGACGGCCTTGTCGAGGTCGGCGTCGTCGAAGACGATGAAGGGCGCGTTGCCGCCCAGTTCCATCGAGCACTTCATCACCTGATCGGCGGCCTGGCGGAGCAGGATGCGGCCGACCTCGGTCGAGCCGGTGAAGGTCAGCTTGCGGACGGCGGGGTTTTCGCAGAACTCGCGGCCGATGTCGGAGGAGCGTTTCGAGGTGATGACGCTGAAGAGGCCCTGCGGGGATGCCTGCGCGTTCGGCGAGGACGGCCATCGCGAGCGCGGACAGCGGCGTTTCGGCGGCGGGGCGGGCGACGAAGCCGCAGCCGACGGCAAGCGCGGGGGCGACCTTGCGGGCGATCATGGCGTTGGGGAAGTTCCAGGGCGTGATCGAGGCGGCGACGCCGATCGGCTGCTTGATGACCATCAGGCGCAGGTTGCGCTGGTGGCCGGGGATGGTTTCGCCGTAGACGCGCTTGGCCTCTTCGCCGAACCATTCGATGAAGGACGCGCCGTAGATCACCTCGCCCTTCGCCTCGGGCAGGGGCTTGCCCATTTCGGCGGTCAGGATCGCGCCGAGGTCATCGGCATTGGCGACCATCAGGTCGGCCCATTTGCGCAGGATCGCGGCGCGTTCCTTGCCGGTGCGGGCGGCCCATTCGTGGCGGGCCTTGTCGGCGGCGGCGATGGCGCGGGCGGTCTCGGCCCGGCCGAGATTCGGGAAGGGTGCAGATGACGTCGCCGCGGGCGGGGTTGGTGACGGGGAAAGTGGTGCCGTCGTCGGCGTCGATCCATTCGCCCGCGACATAGGCCTTGGTCACAAGCAGCGTCGGGTCTTTCAGAAGCGTGGCCAGATGGGTGACGGAATTGAGCATGGGACCCTCCCTTGGAATTCGGGTAAGGGAATGCCATGCGGGCGGGGTGAGAGTCCAGCGAAGGGGGCGGGATGCGGAACGACGAGGCCTACAGGAACGCGGATTATCATTCCGGGCGGGGCGGAGTATCCGGCGCGCTGGGCGGCAGAGGCGGCGGCATTCCGCGAGGGGCTGGGCGCGCGGGCGCGGCTGGGGCTGACCTATGGCAAGGGCGAGCGGCACTGGTTCGATCTGTTCCTGCCGGAGGGCGAGGCGCAGGGGCTGATGGTGTTCATCCACGGCGGCTACTGGCTGCGCTTCGGCCCGCGCGATTTCTCGCATCTGGCGGCGGGGGCGCTGGCGGAGGGGATCGCGGTGGCGATGCCGGGATACACGCTGGCGCCGGACGCGCGGATCGGCGCGATGGTGCGCGAGATCGCGGTGGCGGTGGGGACGGCGGCGAAGGCGGTCGGCGGGCCGATCCTGATCTGCGGGCATTCGGCGGGCGGGCATCTGGCGGCGCGGATGGCCTGCGAAGGGGTGCTGCATGAGCGATGTGGCGGAGCGGGTGGCGGTGGTGATGCCGATCTCGCCCCTGTCGGACCTCGGGCCGCTGCGCGAGACGTCGATGAATGCGGACCTGCGGATCGACGCGATGGAGGCGATGGAGGAAAGCCCGGCGTTCCTGCTGAACGACGAGGGGATGCCGGTGCATGTCTGGGTGGGGGGCGATGAGCGCCCGGCGTTTCTGGATCAGGCGCGGTGGCTGGGCGAAGCCTGGGGGGTGCCGGTGACGGTGGAAGCCGGGCGGCACCATTTCGACGTGATCGAGGGGCTGGAGCGGGCGGACAGCCCGCTGATGCGGGCGCTGATGGGTCAGGCCCCCGGCTGACCGAACCGGGCGGACCAGGCGGGGAGCGTGTCGCCGGGGTCGGGGCGCGCGAGGTAAGACGGCGCGGGCGATGGCGCGGGCGAGGACGCAGGCGGCGGCATGGCCGAGGGCGAACTGGTCGGGGATGGGGTCGGTCAGGGGGCGTGTGCCGGTGGCGGCGGCGAAGACGAGATCGCCGTCGAGCAGGGTGTGGGACGGGGACAAGGGCGCGGGCGATGCCGTCATGGGCGGCGGTGGCCATGCGCTGCGCCTGAGCCTGGGTCAGGGCGGCGTCGGTGGCGACGATGGCGATGGTGGTGGCCTCGCCGGGGCGCTTGCGTGGCAGGGGTTCGTGGTCGGGATAGTGGGACGGGGCGGGGCCGAGGCCGCCGAATTCGGCGTCGAGTTCCCAGGGCGCGGCCCAGAAATGCGGGTCGGTGCCGACGGTTGCCGAGCCGAGCGCGTTGACGGCGACGAGGGCACCGACGGTCATGCCGTTCGACAGGATGGCCGAGGCCGAACCGAGGCCGCCTTTCAGTCCGTGGGTCAGGGCACCGAAGCCAGCGCCTGCTGTGCCGAGGGTGAAGTCGGCGGCGGCGGCATCGAGGGCGGCGCGGCCGAGGCGGCGGTAGGGGTTCACCTCGCCCCAGTCCTTGTCGCCGCCGTTCAGGAGGTCGAACAGGATCGCGCCGGGGACAATCGGCACGCGGATGTCGCCGACGGCGAAGCCGCGCCCGGCGGCGCGTAGCCCGTCGATGACGCCGCCGCAGGCGTCGAGGCCGAAGGCGGACCCGCCGGACAGGACCAGCGCATCTACCTGCTGAACCAGCCGGTCGGGGGCGAGGAGGTCGGTTTCCCGCGTCCCAGGCGCGCCGCCCATGATGTGGACCGCGGCGGTGAACGGGGTGTCGGCGGTCAGCGCGGTGACGCCGGTGCGGAGGCGGGCATCGGAGGCGTTGCCGACGCGCAGGCCCGCGATGTCGGTGATGAGGTTGCGGGGGCCGGGGCGCATGACGCTCTCGCTGCATTTTCTGCTCGCAAGTATCCCACGGGGGTCCGGGGGCGTGAAGCCCCCGGGTTGCGGGCAGGACGGAAGGCTGGCAGGCAGAGGCGATAAACGAGCGAGGGCGCGATGCAGAAGGTGGCGATCATCACGGCGGGCGGCAGCGGGATGGGCGCGGGGGCGGCGCGGCGGCTGGCGGCGGACGGGTTCGCGGTGGGGATCCTGTCGTCATCGGGCAAGGGCGAGGCGCTGGCGGCGGAGCTTGGCGGAATCGGCGTGACGGGGTCGAACCAGTCGGACGATGATGTGCGGCGGCTTTTCGATGCGGTGATGGACCGATGGGGGCGGGTCGATGTGCTGGTGAATTCCGCCGGGCACGGGCCGCGCGCGCCGGTGCTCGACCTGACCGATGCGGACTGGATCGAAGGGGATGGAGGTCTATTTCCTGTCCGCCGTGCGGCCTGCGCGGCTGGTGGCGCCGGTGATGAAGGCGCAGGAGGGCGGGTCGATCATCAACATCTCGACCTTCGCGGCGTTCGAGCCGGACCCGGCATTTCCGACATCGGGCGTGTTCCGGGCGGGGCTGGCGGCGTTCACCAAGCTGTTCGCGGATGAATTCGCGGGCGACAATGTGCGGATGAACAACGTGCTGCCGGGGTTCATCGACAGCCTGCCGGAGAAGGATGCCTGGCGGGCGCGGGTGCCGATGGGGCGCTACGGCACGGTGGAGGAGATCGCAGGGGTGGTGAGCTTTCTGGCATCCGATGCGGCGGGATACATCACGGGGCAGAACCTGCGGGTGGACGGCGGGATCACGCGGTCGGTGTGACCGGGCCGGGCCGACACGAAATCTTTGGAGAATCCGTGTTTCCGGGCGATGGTCCGGCAGGCGGCGCGCGGACATGCAGTCCGGCATGCGCGGCCGAGGGGTGGGGGCACAAGGATGCTTATTTCCAGACGACAGATGCTGACGTCGGCTGTCTGCGCAATTCCGATTCTCTCAGTCGGTCGCGCGGCGGTCGCGGGAACGATCGTGCAGGTCTCGTTGCGGGATATCGGCCCGACCGCGATGGACATGATGGACACCGCCGAACCGATGGGCATGGCGATGAAAGGGGCCGACATGACCAAGGCCACCATGACGATCACGGCCGAACCGGCGACCGTCCCGGCAGGCGAGGTCACGTTTCAGGCAGTGAACGATGCATCGGAATTCGTGCACGAGATGGTCATCGCGCGGATCAGGAATCCGGCCGAGCCGTTGCCCTATTCGAAGGACGACATGGAGGTCGAGGAAGACGGGGCCGGGCTGCGCGGCAAGGTCTCGGAGCTTGGTCCGGGGCAGGCGGGGGCTTTGACGCTTACCCTGAAGAAAGGCACCTACATGATCTATTGCAACATCGCCGGGCATTACATGATGGGGATGTGGACGCTGGTCACTGTCACCTGACGCCGGGCAGCGCGGTGCCGGGTCTGTCGCCCCCCGGGCGGACGGCGCGGGACCCGACGCGGCGGGGAGGCCAGCCTCCCCGCGCCCCTCCGGAGTATTTTGGCGAAGATGAAGGGGCTTGCCGGGTGCTGCGGGATCGGTCATTTTGCGTGCCGAGCCGTGGCGATGGCGTCGTCACCGGGGGCTTCTCTCCGACGCTCGCGGGCATAGTCCGCCACGTCCTGTACGCCGGGACCTTTCGGGGGTCCGCGTCAGGTCAGGACCCCAGCGCATGAGGGTCTGAACATGACGGAACGTCCGGAACGCTACCGGTTTCATCAGGGCGACAGGGTGCTGCCGTTTGCGGCATCGGAATACGACGCGCGGCTGAACGGCCTGCGCGGGATCATGGCGGATGCGGGGGCGGATGCGGCGGTTTTCACGTCGATGCACAACGTCGCCTACTATTCGGGGTTCCTCTATTGCAGTTTCGGGCGGCCCTACGGGCTGGTCGTGACGCCGACGGAGTCAGTGACGATCTCGGCAGGGATCGACGCAGGCCAGCCGTGGCGGCGCTGTCATGGCGACAACATCACCTACACCGACTGGACCCGCGACAATTTCTGGCGGGCGGTCGCGTCGGTGACGGGTACGGGGCGCGTGATCGGCTGCGAGGCGGATCACCTGACGCTGGAACGGTCGGAAAAGCTGAACGCCTTCCTGAAACCGTCCAGGGGCGTGGACATCGCGCCCGCGACGATGCGGCAGCGGATGGTGAAGTCCCCTGCGGAGCGCGACCTGATCCGGCACGGTGCGGCGGTTGCCGATGTCGGCGGTTACGCGATCCGCGAGACGGTGCGCGAGGGCATCCGCGAGATCGACGTGGCGATGGCGGGGCGGGATGCGATGGAGCTGGAGATCGCCAAGCGTTTCCCGGACGCGGAATACCGCGACACCTGGGTCTGGTTCCAGTCGGGGATCAACACGGACGGGGCGCATAACCCGGTGACGTCGCCGGGTGCTGCGGCGCGGGGACATCCTTAGCCTGAACACGTTCCCGATGATCAGCGGCTACTACACGGCGCTGGAGCGGACGCTGTTCGTGGGCGAGGTCGATGCGGCGTCGCGTCACGTCTGGGAGGTCAACGTGGCGGCACATGAATACGGCATGAGCCTGCTGAAGCCGGGGGCGACCTGCGCGGAGGTGACGCAAGCGATCAACACGTTCTTCGAGGAACGCCAGATGCTGCAATACCGGACGTTCGGCTACGGGCATTCCTTCGGCATCCTGTCGCATTACTACGGGCGCGAGGCGGGGCTGGAGCTGCGCGAGGATATCGACACGGTGCTGGAGCCGGGGATGGTGATCAGCATGGAGCCGATGCTGACGATCCCGGAGGGGCAGCCGGGGGCGGGGGGCTACCGCGAGCATGACATCCTGTTCATCACGGAAGACGGGAACGAGGACATCACGAAATACCCCTACGGACCGGGGTTCAACGTGGTGGGCTGACAGTCGGCGGAGGGACGCCGACGGGCGGCATGGGCTGTGCCCGCGCTGCCGGGGTCGGTGAGTTTTTCAGCGGTGACGGCGCTTTGGCCTTGACGCCCCGACGCAATGCGTTTGTGTCGGGGCGGGGATGTGCCGATGTCGCGCGTTGCGCGTGCTGCCCGGTCGGCGCTGCAAATCATACTGTGGATGCTGCCATGCGTTTACCGACCGACCGTGTCCTGAAGCCGTTGCGGTTTGTGCTGCCGCTGATCCTGACTGCGGCCTTGTCCGCCTGTGGCGGTGGCAGGGGCGGAGACGTGTCGCGGGCGGCACCCGAGGTCGAGGGATACGGGACGATCCTGGACGCAGGCTATGAGTTGCCGCCGATCTCGCCGGAATTCCTGGAAGTGCCGAACCGTCGGGCGGAAGTGACCTATGCGGGCGGCGAGGCGCCCGGGACGATCGTGATCGATCCCTTCGCCAAGTTCCTCTATCTGGTCGGGGAAGGCGGCAGCGCGATCCGCTACCCCATCGCGGTCGGACGCGAGGGCAAGGGGTTCAGCGGGTCGGCGGTGGTCGGCGACATGCGGTTCTGGCCGGGCTGGACGCCGACGGCGAACATGGTGCGGCGCGAGCCCGAGGTTTACGGGCCCTTCGCGGGTGGGATTCCGGGCGGGCTCGCCAGCCCGCTGGGGGCACGGGCGCTGTATCTTCACCGGGGCGGGCGCGACACGCGGTACCGCATCCACGGCACGAACGATGTGGCATCCATCGGCAATGCGGGATCGGCGGGCTGCATCCGGCTGTTCAACCATGATGTGATCGACCTGTTCAACCGGGTGTCGAACGGCACGCGCGTGTCGGTGCGGAGCCTTGAGGAATCGCTGCTGCTGGAGCCGGAATATTCTGGCAGGGGCGTTGAACTGCCGCCGGTGATCGTGCCGCCGGAGGCGATCTACGGCAATCTGGGGCCTGCACCGGACCTGAACGCGAATGCGGCGGGTCTGGAAAAGGACCCGGATGACGTGTTCAGCGTGATCAACTGAGGCGCGGAGCGCTTCGTCGCCTTCGCTGGCGGGTGCCGCCGCAGGAAGATCGTTCACGAACGATCTTCTGACGGAAGCGTTTTCGGGAAAACGCTTCCTCCCCAACTGGATCCAAGACGCTTTCAGTCCCGCAGCCCCCCTTCCCCTTGCCACGAGGGGGAGGGGAGGCGCGGTGAAGGGGCGTGTCTGAAGGGAGTGCGGACGCACTGGCCCCCTCGCTGCATCGCAGCTACAACTGTCCCGAGCGCGCCAGCGGAGGACTTGACCATGAGTGCGACAGGACCATCCCGCCGGGTGACGCCGCTGGACATCCGTGCCCGGAAGGGCGGCGATCCGCTGGTCTGCCTGACGGCCTACACCACCCCCATCGCGCGACTGGCGGACAAGCATTGCGACTGTGGTTCTGGTCGGGGATTCCGTGGCGATGGTGCTGCACGGGCATCCGAGCACGCTTCAGGCGACGCTCGACATGATGATCCTGCACGGGCAGGCGGTGGGGCGGGGGCTGGCCGAGGCGCTGTTCGTCGTGGACATGCCGTTCGGGTCGTATGAGGAGGGGCCGGATCAGGCGTTCCGGTCGGCGGCGCGGATCATGCGCGAGACGGAGTGTCATGCGGTCAAGCTGGAAGGCGGGGTGCATATGGCGCCGACCATCGCGCATCTGACGGCGCGGGGGATACCGGTGATGGCGCATGTCGGGCCTGACGCCGCAGTCGGTGAACACGCTGGGCGGCTACCGGGTGCAGGGGCGGGGGAACGACAGCGGGCGCATCATGGCGGATGCGAAGGCGGTGGAGGCGGCGGGGGCTTTCAGCGTGGTGCTGGAGAAGGTGCCGCAGCGGCTGGCGGATGAGATCACGCGGGAATTGCGGATACCGACAATCGGGATAGGCGCGTCGGCGGGCTGCGACGGGCAGATCCTGGTGATCGACGACATGCTGGGGCTGTTCACGGCGTTCAAGCCGAAATTCGTCAAGCGCTTCGGCGATCTGGCGGCGGATGCGGACCGGGCGATTGCGGCCTATGCGGCGGAGGTGCGGGGGCGGACGTTCCCGGCGGCGGAGCATGTGTTCGGCGACGAGGCCAAGGGGTGATCGTCCGGGATGTGGCCGGGATGCAGGCGCTGAGCGCTGGCTGGCGCAAGGCGGGCGCAGTCGTGGGCGTCGTGCCGACGATGGGCGCGCTGCATGAGGGGCATCTGAGCCTGGTGCGGGCGGCGAAGCGCGACTGCGGGCGGGTGGTGGTGACGATCTTCGTGAACCCGAAGCAGTTCAACAACCCGGATGATCTGAAGAAATACCCGAGGAACGAAGCGGCGGATGCGGCGTTTCTGGCCCCTTTGGGCGTGGACGCGATCTATGCGCCTTCGCCGGAGGAGGTCTATCCGGAGGGCTTCGTCACGAACGTGCGGGTGACGGGGCTGGCCGAGCGGCTGGAGGGGCTGCACCGGCCCGGGCATTTCGACGGCGTGGCGACGGTGGTGACGAAGCTGTTCGGGATGACGGGCGCGGACAGGGCCTATTTCGGCGAGAAGGACTGGCAGCAGCTGCAGGTCGTGCGGCGGCTGGCGGCGGACCTGAATCTGGGGGTGACGGTGGTGGGCTGTCCGACGATCCGCGAGGGTGACGGGCTGGCGCGGTCGTCGCGGAACGTCCGGCTGTCGGCAGAGGCGCGCGAGGTGGCGGGGGCGCTGCCGCGCGTGATGTCGGCGGTGGCGGCGGCGATACGGGCGAAGTTCCCGGTGGCGGATGCGTTGCGGGTCGGGCGGGATGACCTGATGGGTGCAGGGTTCGAAAAGGTGGAATACCTGGACCTGTGCGATGCGGAAACTTTGGTCTGGGTGGACAAGTACACCCGCGCGTCGCGGCTTCTCTGCGCGGCATGGGTCGGCGGGGTGCGGCTGATCGACAATATCGCGGTGTGAGGGCGTCGGGGCTCTGCCCCGGACCCCGGGATATTTGCGAGCAGAAAATGGCTCAGGGGAAGAGCAAATCCGCCAGCACCAGCGCCATCACCTTCGCGCTGTCCATCATGTCGGTGATCCCGACCCATTCGTCGGGCTGGTGCGCGAGATCGAGGATGCCGGGGCCGTAGGCGATGCAGTTTTTCAGCTTGCCGATGCGGTCGATGTGCTTCTGGTCATAGGTGCCGGGCGAGACGACGTAATCCGGCGGCAGGCCAAGCACGCGCGTGACGGCGCGGGCGGTGGCGGCGACGATGGGCGCGTCGCGGGGTGCCATGACGGGCTGGACCTCGAACAGGCTGCGGACGTCATACTGAAAGCCGGGGCGGGCCTCGGTGATGCGTTCGAGCAGCAGGATGACTTCGCGCTTCACTTCGTTGATGTCTTCCTCGATCAGGAAGCGGCGGTCGATGACGATCCGGCAGCGGTCGGCGACGAGCGGGGCGGGCAGGGCGTCGGTGCCGGTCTGGTCAGACTCGCCGCCATGGATGGAGTTGATGTTCAGCGTCGGCAGGCGCGCACCCTCGGGCACCACGGGCATGGCGGTATGGCGCGTGGCGAGGAGGGGGAGGAGGACCGTCTCGATCTCATGCAGGACCGCGCCCATGTGGCGGATGGCAGAGTCGCCGAGGAAGGGCATCGATCCGTGGGCGATGCGGCCCTTGGCCTCGATCTCGGCCCACCAGACGCCGCGATGGCCGAGGCAGATGCGGTTCTTGTTCAGGGGCTCGGGGATCAGGGCATGGGTGACATGGGCGAAGCGGCCCTGCTCCGCCAGATAGGCGACGCCGCCATAGCCGCCCGTCTCCTCATCCGCCGTGGCGGAGATTTCGATGGCGCCCTTGAAGGCGGGGCTGGCGGCGAGGAAGGCCTCGGCCGCGATGACCGATGCGGCGAGGCCGCCCTTCATATCGCAGGCCCCGCGTCCGTAGATGCGGTCGCCTTCGACGCTGCCGCCGAAAGGGTCGCGGGTCCAGCCCTGGCCCACGGTGACGACATCGTGGTGGCTGTTGAAATGGACGCAGTCGCCGGGCGCTGTCCCTTCGCGGCGGGCAACGAGGTTCCAGCGCGGATGCGCGTCGGTGTCGCCGGGGGTGCCGCAGGCGCGGACCAGGTCGGTGGAGAAGCCGCTGCGGGCGAGGCGTTCGCCGAGGAATTCGCAGATTTCGAGGTAGTTCTGCCCCGGCGGGTTCAGCGTGGGGATGCGGATCAGGGCTTGCGTCAGCGCGACAAGATCGTCGCGGCGGGCGTCGACTTCTGCGAACAGACGGTCGGTGAGCGTGCCGGGCATAGGCGGAGGCTAGTCGCGGGGCCGGGGTGGGGCAAGGCGCGCCCGAATCGGGGTGACGCGCGGGCGGGGAACGCGCTAGGTTTTTTCGCGGTCGGGGGGTGCAAACCGCGCGCCGTTCCCCAGATAGTGTAAACGTGATTAACATCGGAGAGCACCAGATGGCCGATTTCGACGCCCAGATCATCGAAAGCCAGAAGCAGGTGGCGGAGGCGCAGTCGAAGATCAGCGAGCTGACGGCGAAGATCGAGACGGCGCAGGCGGGCCTGAAGACCGGGAGCGGCCTGTCCATCGACGTGGCCAATGCGACGCTGGCCGATGTGCAGAGCCACGCCGACCTGATGAACGCGAATATCGCGGAACTGATCATGGGGCTGGACGATGTGACGTCGGGGTTTTCGCAAGGACTTCGACGAGATGCGGTCGAAGACCGGGTGGGAGAGCTTCGTCGGCATGTTCAGCGATGCGAAATCGGATTCGATGCGGGCGGAACGTCTGCGCGAGGCGTCGGTCGACGACAAGCTGCAGGACCTGATCGCCAAGTCGGACACCATCGTGAAGCTGCTGCAGGGGCAGCTGGACATGCTGAACACGCAGAAGGCGCAGGTCGAGACGAACCTGACCGAAACGCTGGCCGACCGCGAGACGACGGTGGGCGAACTGGAGGCGGTGCGGGCCGCAGGTCACGGCGATGGACCCGAAGATCATCGAGCTGGAGAACAAGATCAGCGTCGAACAGGACGCGGCGGCGCGGACGCGGCTGGAGACGGAACTGGCGGACCTGAACCGGCAGCACAATGCGCTGGTGCAGGACGAACAGGTGAAGCTGGCGAAAGTCGCAGACGCTGGAGCGCTATATCGAGACCGGCAAGACCTGGATGGACTGCCTTCAGAACCAGGCGGCGACGCAGATGGTGCTGATCAACAAACTGCAGACGGACACGAAGCAGCGGGTGGTTCTGTACGATGCGCTGACCAAATCGCTGAAGACGGCGCAGCAGCAGGATGTGGCGCACCGGATCAACGAGATCGGCGTGGAGACGGACAAGGAGGCGCAGGCGGCGATGGCGGCCATCGGCACGGCCACGAACGACCGGATGGCCGAGATGATGGAGGGCCATGAGGGAACATGGTCTTTGCCCGCAAGGTGCTGGAGGAGAAGGCGAAGGCGGACGAGCGCTTTGCGCGGCGGTTTGCGGCGATTGTCGAGAAGCACGACAAGAATCTGTATGGCGGGTAAGGCGTGCCGTGCCGGCAAGGATGTCAAGAGACCCTGACCGCCGACCACAAGCCGCTGACCGACGATCCGTCGCGCGGGCGCTATTTCGCCAAGTTCGACCGGATCACCGCGCATCTGGCGCACGTGGCGAAGTGATGCAGGGCGAACGGACACTGACCGAGGCGGAAGCGGCGATCCTGGCGGGCTATCTGACAGCGATGGCGGCGTCGTTCCGGGCGCTGGGGATGAAGTATCTGATCGCCGGGCCGGCTGGACCGGGCATCGCGCAGCGGCATCTGACGATGGATGTGCACGAGAGCGGGTTTCCGGTATTTCAGGAAATCGTGACATTGGCCAATGATGCTGCGCAGGCGGAGACGCATCTGGAAGGGATGCCGGACGCGGCGCATCTGAAAGACGAGATGATCCGGCAGATCGTGGCGGAGCGGACGGTGCCGGTGCAGCTGCAATACGCGATGTCGCAGCGGCTGTACTATCGAGGCGCTGGCGCGAGGGCGGGATGTTCTTCGCGCAGATGCACCCGCAGGCGATTGGATCGCGGATGTGCGGGCCGGAGCGGCGGCGGTTCATGATCCACTGGGCGGTCTATGACAGCCAGCAGAACCTGCCGGTGATCTATCTGATGGAGGTCGAGGATTCGGGCAGCCGCGCGCTGCCCAAGGATGCGGGGCGCTGGCCGCAGGTGCAGGCGCATCTGATGGCGCAGTCGTCGGGGGGGCTGAAGCTGCTGACCATCGCCAGGGGATTCGACACGGATTTCAATGACCTGCACCCGAAGCGGCTGCGGCGGATCTATGCTCGGGCCGATGTATTCGGCGCAGCTACACGATGCAGACCGGGCCGATCCGGCAGGTGCTGGAGGGCGCGAAGGCGGGGTCGGAGGATGACTGGGCTTTGGTCTGGACGGTCGAGGAGCTGGAAAGCGAGCGGGTCGAGGTGGAGAAGGGCTGGTTCAGCGACGTCGAGCGCGAGGTGTTCAGGCTGGACCCTCTGACCGGGCGCGGATTCGGGGGCGACGCGGGTGGCGCGCAACCTGATCCTGCCGCAGCTGCCGTTCCAGGTGCTGGCGGAGAAGGATCCGGCAGGGTTCCGGTCGGTGCGGAAATTCGTGGTGGGCAAGGACGGGCGGGTGGTGGGCTATGCGTGAGGACCGGAATGAGTGCGCCGCGCGACGAGATGGAGCTGACCGAAGAGGCGATCCGCAGAGCAGTATGCGGCGGCGGCGGCGATGCTGGCGGGGTTCGACCATGCGCCGCGGCTGGCGAAGGCGGTGGCGACCGGTCGGCGGCCGAGGCGGACAGGTCGCCGGGCGTGGGCGCGCGGCCGCGGTTCCGATCGACGACGCCGGGGCTGGTGACGCAGCCTTCGGCGAAGGCCGAGGGCGTGAGGCTTGTCGACCGGGTGATGGCGGTGGGCGAGGACGACCCCATCGTGGCGCCCGTGGAGGCGTCAGTGCTGCAGGCGCTTGCGGCGGGC
This sequence comes from uncultured Alphaproteobacteria bacterium, assembly GCA_963738635.1. GTDB lineage: Bacteria > Pseudomonadota > Alphaproteobacteria > Rhodobacterales > Rhodobacteraceae > JAOADN01. The sequence continues at coordinate 221,256 of CAVTXE010000014.1, forward strand.
GCTGGCGATCGCGCTGGCGCTGGGCGAGCAGATTTCGGGAGTGACGGGACTGACCGAAGTTGAAGAAAGCGAATCTTGAGGGGCGGCTGCCGCCGGACCGGAAGGCGGAGTTCTCGGAGCTTCTGACTGCCGAGGCATTGGCGGTTCTGTCGGTCTTCGGCAATGCGGCGGCGTTCCTGCTGGCGCCGCAGGCGGGGGCGGAAACGGTCGAGGTGGGCGCCGTCGACGAGGTGCTGACGGACAACGCGCCGCTGGCCCTGCATGGCGCGCTGTGGGAACTGGACCAGAAGATCGCGGCCTTTGCGGACGGACGACCCGAAGCTGGTCGCGACGGTGCTGGCCTATGCCGAACAGCTGATGGCACGGGTCAAGGCGCGGGGCGCGACGGCGGCGCGGGTGCAGGCGTTCACCGGGGCCAACTACCGCGTCGAGGCGGATGATTTCCCGATTTCGGGGTTTGAGCCGGCGCGCAAGGCGCGCGGCACGACGCTGACGATGGCGTTCAAGAAGCCCGAGGAAGTGGTGGGCAACCACATCGCCAAGTATCAGGCGATGCGGCTGTCGAAGATGCTGATGGCCTATGATTTTGACCGCAAACTCAACCCCTTCGCGGAACTGGGCGGGTTCATCTTCACCTTCATGGGCGACGGCAAGCCGGGGACGGGCAAGACGACGCTGATCCAGATGATGGCGGGGCTGATCGACGGCTACTGCAAGGTCGCGGGCTATCCGTTCCGGTACCAGAACCTGTCGATCGACAATGTTGACATCTATCAGGGCAAGTCGGGGCAGAACGCGAAGGCGTTCATCACCAGCGTGATGGACCCCTCGGTGATCGGCTTCGGGACGGTGGATGACATCGACCAGGTGGCGGGCAAGCGCGGCGAGCGGGGGTCGAGCGCGGGCCAGCAGGAGATCACGGCGGTGCTGATGGAGGCCTTCGCGGGGGCGAATACGGTGGTGCGGGGGAACTGCACGTTCGGGATGTTTTCGAATTATCCGGAAAATGTGGACGATGCCCTGCGGCAGCGGGCGGGCGCGCGGTTTCTCGTGGACGGGCCGCAGTCAGAGGACGACTACATCGACATTCTGGCGATGCTGCTGGGCAAGAACCATGCGATCCCGCTGGGCGACCACGACCTGTACGCGGCGCAGGCGATCCAGAAGGCGGTGGCGGAGAGCTTCGCGAGCCACGCGCAGCCGAAGGAAGAGGGGCTGCTGCGGGTCTGGAAGGATGTGGAGGGGAAGATCGGGGCGCTGGATACGCTGGCGAAGATGGGGGCGTATCTGAAGGCGATCCAGATGGCGGATGACGCGGTTCACGGGGCGGGCGGTCAAGAACATCACCGACGCGGTGAAGGTGCGGGCGATGGATTTCGAGCTGCCGGACGAGTGGATGGAGAAGCCGGACCTGTTCCTGTTCAAGGCGTATGACGAGAAGGCGGCGATGATAAAGGACCTGCGCAAGCCGATCACGGTCGAGATGGTGGTGCAGGAGATCAACCGCTATGCCGACAGCGAGTTCCGCTATGCGGACAAGTCGGACGAGGTGGCGATCGAGGGGATGGTCCGGGACTTCGGACGGCAGGAAGAGGCGAAGAAGCGGTATCTGGGGGGGAAGGGGTGATGAAGTCAGATGATTTCACCGCCTACAAGCTGTCTGCCCTGACCTTCCTTATCATCGTCGGGCTGTGCGGATTTTGGGCGCTCAATGGGTTGCGGTCCGGCGCTTCATCTGAATGGCGAACTGCTGGCTACTCCCTCCTCGCGCTGAGCGCTACGACCGGGATTTGGTCGGGACTTCTATCCGGCATGGGCCGCCCTTCAATTGTGATGTTTCTGGTCGGTTTCTTTGCTCAGGCGGTTTGTGCTCTGGGCGTCGTCATACTGACGCTGGGCGGAGGTTTCACAGAGTGGAGTTTTGGGTTCTGGGCCGTCACCGCCGCTGGGTGGGCGCCTGCTTATGCCTGGTTCTTCTGTATCAGTTGGTTGCTTCACGCGATTTATTCGCAAGAGTTTGACATTGAAGACTGAAACGGGGTTCGGGTGAGGTGCAGCAGGTAGATATCAAGGCCAGAAAGGATAGATCATGAATCTCCTCATCTCCAAAGGCCTGATGTTCGGCAACCTGATCGCCGTCGATTCCCCCGCCCTGATCGAACGATACAACCGCGCGCTGAAATCCCTCACCAAGAAGCAAACGAAGCTGAAGGACTTCCACATCGACATATCCGGCTTTTCCCCCGAGATCGGCGATGAACTGGACGACATGAACTACCTGAACGCCGACGGGGCGAACCGGCAGTTCATACTGCTGTCCACCGACCAGAAGGAAGCGCCGCTGCTGAATGCGAAATTCTCGACCTCGCGCGGCATTCTGCGGCGGTTCATCGAGGAGAACGAGGCGCAGCTGTTCACGCTGACGGCGCGGGATGCGGTGGCGGGGGAGCTGGAGAACACGGTGTTCGCCATCGAGACGCCCGCGAAGCTGTTCGACATCCGCAAGGTGACGGTGGTCGGCGGACACGACGGGCAACCAGATCGCCGAGGCGGGCAAGCTGACGGCGATGATCGACCGGTTCAAGAGCGGAAGAGGATGCCTGGTACGATGACGCGCTGATCGCGGAGATGATCGCGCTGGCGGCGAAGACGGGGGATGTGACGACGAACCCTGTGCACCTGAAGGCGTCGGAATACGATCAGGTGAATTTCTGGACCGCGCATTTCGGGGGCATCTACATCTTCCGGGGGGTGGACAACCCGGCGGCGATCACGGTGGAGCCGAAGGAGACGCTGGGGCCGATGCCCATCGAATATGTGTTTGATCTGGGCGACCGGAACCAGATCGCGAAGTTTCTGGAGATCAACGGGCTGGTGGAACCCATCGTGATGGCGCGGGGGGCGGACCCGGCATCGATCATCCGGCAGAAGATGGACTTCATCCTGGTCGATGCGGCGAGTGCGCTGGGCATCGACACAAGTGCGGCGACGCGGCGCGACCTGCGGACGGTGGCGAATGCGCTGGGGCCGCGCCTGCCCCCGGAGTTTCAGGGGCTGGCGGCGCTGCTGCGCTGGGTCGAGGGCGGCGGGGCGTGGCCGCGCATCACCTCGGACCATCCGTCCTATTTCTATTCGCTGCGGGCAACGGCGCATCCGGACCGCGATCTGGTGAACCAGCTTCTGTCGGAACTGTCGCCCCTGGACGTGCGGCAGCTGTTCATCTGCCACAAGGAGCTGTTCTACCGGATGTATGCGGACTGGAGCGAGGCCAAGCAGACCTATGTGGCGGAGTTCCTGTCGCGGGAGTATCAGGTGGACCGGCAGGGCGCGCGCGACGCGCTGTTCGGGCCGGAACCGGCGATGGAGGAACCGTCGCCCTGGGGCAAGGCGGCGCGCAAGCCGGGCGGGGGGAAGAGCATGGTGGACAAGGTCGGACCCTGGGGCGCAGTGGGGCGGGTGCGGCGGTGATGGGCATTGTCCGGATCGCGTTCTTCTGGTTCATCGCGGTGTCGGTGGTCTATGTGCTGGTGTCGATCTATTCGCGGTCGGTGCGGCGCGAGAAGCTCGAGAAGGAATGGGATACGGACCCGGCGCGCGAGGGCGTGCCCGCATCCGAACGGGAGGCCTTCATCGAGGCGGGGATGGCGCACTACCGGTCGAGCCTGCGCCGCAAGCTGATCGCGCTGGTCTATGTCATCCCGGCGATCATCATGGCGGTGATCATCTATTTCGTGAACTTTCAGTAAGGGGCAGGGCCATGTGGACACGGATCAAATGGGGATTTCGGATCGCATTGCTGCTGATCCTGTTTCTGTTCTTCTACTACGTGCTGCCGCGCCACGACATCGTGCAGATCACGAACACCTACAACCGGCTGACAACGGTCGGGGCGAACTGGATCTTCTATGCCTCGCCTGATGTGGGCACGGGCGAAAGCGCGACGCAGCGGGACATCCGCTTCATCGAGGCGGTGGATGCGGACGGCGATGTGGTGGTCTACCGGAACGAGGATACCGGCTGGGTCTGGCCGCCGTATTTCAAGTACGACAGTTCGAACCTGCAGGCTGAAGCGACGGCGATGAAGACGTCGGAGACGACGAAGCGCTGGGCGATCGTGACGAAATACGGATGGCGGTTCCCGTGGCTGTCAACCTATTCGAACGCGGTGAACATCCGCCCGGCGACGGGCCCGGACGAGCGGATCATCCCGTGGGTCAACATCGTCATTCTGACGGTGCTGGCGCTGATCGTCTTCATGCTGCGGCGGATGTGGCTGCAGTTCCGCGAGCGCAGCATCGATCCGGCGATGGCGGAGGTGAGCGAGACCTTCGATCAGGTGGGCGGCCAGGCCGAGATGGCGGGCAAGCGGGCGAAGGGCTGGCTGTCAAGCTGGCGCAAGAAACCCTGACCGGGTGTGGGGGGCGCCGGGCCGATCTGGTGATCTTCGACTGCGACGGCGTCCTGATCGACAGCGAGATCATTTCGGCGCGGATGCTGGTGAGGGAACTCGGGGCGCTGGGCGTGGATATCGACCTGCCCTACGTCGCGCGGCATTTTCTGGGGCGCAGCTATCCGACGGTGATGCAGGTGATCCGGACAGAGTTCGGCGTCGATCTGCCGTCCGGGTTCGAGGAGCAGTACCGGGCGCGGCTGCTGGCGGCGTTCCGGCGCGAGCTGAGGATCATGCCGGGGGTGCGGACGGTGCTGGAGGGTCTGGCGCTGCCCTGGTGTGTGGCGACGTCGTCGAGTGCGGGCCGGGCGCGTACATCGCTCGACATCGTGGGACTGGCCGATCTGGTGGGTGAACGGCTGACAACTGCGGCCGAGGTCGCACACGGCAAGCCCGCGCCGGACCTGTTCCTTCTGGCCGCGCGCAAGATGGGTGTGGCGGCATCGCGCTGCCTTGTGATCGAGGACAGCCTGAACGGCATCCGCGCGGCCAAGGCGGCCGGCATGGAGGTGTGGCACTTTGCGGGGGGCAGCCACCTGGCGGGCATCTCGGATCTGGTGGGCGAGGCGGACCGTCCTGACGGGACATTTGCATCGTTCGACGAATTCTTTCAGATTGATCCGCATTTGCCGAGAAAGGCTGAGTGACGGACATGAACCGACCCGAGCCGGAACCGACGATCCTGGATGCGGCCGCGCGCGCGGGTTGGCTTTATTACGTGGGCGGGATGACGCAGGACCAGATCGCGGCCGAGCTGGGCGTGTCGCGCCAGCGGGCGCAGCGGCTGGTCAGCCGGGCGATGGCCGAGGGTCTGATCCATGTGCGGCTGGATCACAAGATCGGGGCCTGTCTGGAGCTGGAGGCGGCGCTGATCCGCCGCTTCGGGCTGAAGACGGCTGTGGTGGCCCCGGACCTCGGGCCCGGTGCGGATGCGAACCGGGCGATCGCTGCCCCGGCGGCGCGGCTGCTGGAGCGGTATCTGCGCAACCCCGATCCGCTGATCGTGGCGCTGGGGACGGGGCGGGCGCTGCGGTCGATGGCGGATCAGTTCACGCCGATCGAGGGCGGCGGCAGGCACAGGATCGTGTCGCTGATCGGGAACATCGCGCCGGATGGCTCGGCCACCTTGTTCGACGTGATCATGAAAATCGCGGAAAAACTCTCTGCGCCGCATTACCCGATGCCGGTTCCGGTGGTGTCGGACACGGCCGAGGAACGCGCGTTCTTCATGCATCTGCGCCCGGTGCAGAATGTCGTGGCACTGGCGGCGAAGCCGGACATCACCTTTGTGGGCGTTGGTCAGATGGGTGACGACGCGCCGCTGTATCTGGACGGTTTCGTCAGCCGCGAGGTGCTGGCCGAACTGCAGGCGCAGGGCGCGGTGGGCGAAATCGTCAGCTGGGTCTATGACGCGAACGGGAATTACATCGAATCGGACCGCAACGCGCTGGTCGGCGGCATCCGGATCGAGCAGGGGCGCGAAAGCCCGGTGATCGCCGTCGCGGCGGGGGACAGCAAGGTCGCGGCGATCCGGGGCGCGATGGCGGGCAGGATCATCAACGGTCTGGTGACGGACGAGCGGACCGCAGTTCTTCTGGTCTCTTGACCTGGAACCTGCCGAGGCGTCAACTTTTCCGTTGACAACTCTGCTTTGAATGGTGATTAATTGTTCACGCAATGGGCATCTGCTCAAATTGCCAGGGAGGAAACCTATGACACTGACTGTCCGCGCGCTGCTAGGCGCGTGTGCCGTGAGCGCGCTTGCCTTTGCCGCTTCGGCCCAAACCACCATCACCGTCGCCACCGTGAACAACAGCGACATGATCCGCATGCAGGGTCTGATGGACGACTTCTATGCCAAGCACCCCGACATCAAGGTCGAATGGGTGACGCTGGAAGAAAACGTCCTGCGCCAGAACATCACGAACGACATCGCCACCGGCGGCGGCCAGTACGACGTGATGACGATCGGCACCTACGAGGTTCCGATCTGGGGCAAGCAGGGCTGGCTCGTCAGCCTCAACGACCTGCCCGCCGACTATGACGTGGACGATCTTCTTCCGCCGATCCGCGCGGGTCTCACGGTCGACGGCAATCTTCTGGCCTCGCCGTTCTACGGCGAATCCTCGTTCGTCAACTACCGCAAGGACCTTGCCGAAAAGGCCGGCATCACCATTCCGGACGCACCGACCTGGGACGACATCAAGGCGGCTGCCAAAGCTATGCATGATCCGGCCAACGGCGTGTTCGGCATCTGCCTGCGCGGCAAGGCCGGCTGGGGCGAGAACATGGCCTTCCTGACCACGATGGCCAATTCGTACGGCGGACGCTGGTTCGACGAGAACTGGAAACCGCAGTTCGACAGCCCGGAATGGAAGGCTGTGATGACCGACTATGTGGACCTGCTGACGAACTACGGCCCACCCGGTGCCAGCGGCAACGGCTACAACGAAAACCTGACGATGTCGCTTCAGGGCCAGTGCGCCATGCGGATGGACGCCACGGTTTCCGCCGGGGGGCTGACCGATCCCAAGCAGTCGGAGTTTGCAGACAAAGTAGGCTTTGCTCTTGCCCCGGATGCAGGCAAAGGCAAACGCGCCAACTGGCTCTGGGCGTGGTCGCTGGCAATCCCGTCGTCGTCGGACAGCCCGGACGCAGCCAAGGCGTTCATCAACTGGGCGACCAACAAGGACTATCTGGCCCTTGTTGCCAGCAAGGAAGGCTGGGCAAACGTGCCTCCCGGAACGCGCACCTCGCTTTATGCGAATCCGGAATATGCGGCACTGCCCTTTGCCAAGCTGACGATCGACAGCATCAACGCGGCTGACCCGACCAATCCGTCGTCTCAGCCCGTGCCTTATGTCGGCGTCCAGTTCGTGGCGATCCCGGAGTTTGCGGGTCTTGCGACATCGGTCGGCGAAATCTTCTCGGCGGCCTTGGCCGGTCAGAAGACGGTCGATGACGCGCTTGCTGAAGCTCAGGCTCTGGCTGTGGACGAAATGACCGCGGCTGGCTACATCAAGTAACCAGCAGGTCGACGCGACAGTTCGGGACCGGCCCCTGCCGGGCCGGTCCCACCCTTCGGCGCGAGTGACCTGCGCGCCGCACAGTCTTTCCGTCCGCCGTCAGCTGGCCTGCCCTTTCACGCCGTTTCCGGGAGAGCGCCCCCATGTCCACGCAAAGCACCCGTGCCGCCGCGCGCCTGATGGTCGCGCCTTCGGTCATCCTTCTGTTCATCTGGATGATCGTGCCGCTGGCGATGACGATCTACTTCTCGTTCCGGCTGTACCGGCTCTTGTCGCCGGACCGGACCGGATGGGTCGGGTTCAACAACTATGCCTGGTTCCTGAATTCGCCGGACTTCTGGACCGCCATCATCAACACGCTGCTGCTGGTCGGCGGGGTCCTGATCATCACCGTGGTGCTGGGCGTCGCTGATCGCGCTGCTGATCGACCAGCCGATCTGGGGCCAGGGGCCGCTGCGCATTCTGGTGATCTCGCCGTTCTTCGTCATGCCGCCGGTGGCCGCGTCGATCTGGGAGAACCTGTTCATGCACCCGCAGAACGGACTTCTGGCCGCAGTGTCGCGGGGGTTGGGGGCGGAACCCATCCTGTACCTGGAGAGTTATCCGATGGCGTCGGTGATCTTCATCACATCCTGGGAATGGCTGCCCTTCGCCACGCTGATCCTGCTGACGGCGCTGCAATCGCATGTCGTCCGAGCAGCTGGAGGCGGCCGAGATGGACGGGGCGTCGGCGTTTTCGCGGTTCCGCTACATGGTGCTGCCGCATCTGAGCCGCGCGATCACGGTGGTGATCCTGATCCAGACGATCTTTCTGCTTGGCATCTTCGGCGAGATCTTCACGACCACCCAGGGCGGGCCGGGCAATGCCTCCACCACGCTGCCCTACATGATCTACAAGCAGGCGCTGATCGCCAAGGACATCGGCCGCGCGGCCGCCGGGGGGATCATCGCGGTCATCCTGGCCAATATCGTCGCCGTCTTCCTGATGCGTGCCATCGGCAAGCATCTGGACGCATGAGGGAGGAACGGATCATGGCCCGCGCCGTCACCACCGCAACGCAAGATCGCCTTCACCATCGCCGCATGGGCGGTGGGGCTGCCGATCTTCTTCCCCGTCCTCTGGACGATCCTGACCAGCTTCAAGACCGAGGCCAGCGCCGTGGCGTCGCCGCCGGAGTTCCTGGGGGCGGACTGGACGCTGGAAAACTATGCCGAAGTCTGGGCGCGGTCGGACTATCCGCGGTTCTTCTGGAATTCGGTGGTGATCTCGGTCGGCTCGACGCTGCTCGGGCTGCTGATCGCGATCCCGGCGGCCTGGTCGATGGCCTTCGTGCCGGGCAAGCGGACCAAGGATCTGCTGATGTGGATGCTGTCGACCAAGATGATGCCTGCGGTCGGCGTGCTGATCCCGATGTATCTGCTGTTCCAGAAGATCGGGCTGTTCGACACGCGCACGGGGCTGATCCTGGCGCTGATGCTGATGAACCTGCCGATCATCATCTGGATGCTCTACACCTACTTCAAGGAAATCCCCGGCGAAATCCTCGAGGCGGCACGGATGGACGGGGCGTCCCTGAAGAACGAGATCATCTATGTCCTGACGCCGATGGCGGTGCCGGGGATCGCCTCGACGATGCTTCTGAACATCATCCTGGCGTGGAACGAGGCGTTCTGGACGATCACGCTGACGACCGTCAACGCCGCGCCGCTGACCGCCTTCATCGCCAGCTTCTCGGCGCCGCAGGGGCTGTTCTACGCAAAACTTTCGGCGGCGAGCACGATGGCGATCGCGCCGATCCTGATCGTCGGCTGGTTCAGCCAGAAACAACTCGTCCGCGGCCTGACGTTCGGCGCGGTGAAATAGGGAGGGCGACATGGGACAGATCACGCTGAAGCAGGTCCGCAAGTCGTTCGGCGACGTGCACGTCATTCCGGGCGTGGACCTGGACATCAAGGACGGCGAGTTCGTCGTCTTCGTCGGCCCGTCGGGCTGCGGGAAGTCCACGCTGCTGCGCCTGATCGCGGGGCTGGAGGATACGACCAGCGGCACGATCAGCATCGACGGCAAGGACGCGACGGCGCTGCCGCCGGCCAAGCGGGGGCTGGCGATGGTGTTCCAGTCCTATGCGCTCTACCCGCACATGACGGTCGAGAAGAACATCGCGTTTCCGCTGAAAATGGCGGGGATGTCCGAGGCCGAGCAGGAGAAGAAAATCGCAGGCGGCGGCCAAGGTTCTGAACCTGTCCAACTATCTGGACCGCAGGCCGGGCCAGCTGTCGGGCGGCCAGCGCCAGCGCGTCGCGATCGGGCGGGCCATCGTGCGGGAACCGGCGGCGTTCCTGTTCGACGAGCCGCTGTCGAACCTCGACGCGGCGCTGCGGGTGGGGATGCGGCTGGAGATCACGGAACTGCACCAGCAGCTGAAGACGACGATGATCTACGTGACCCACGACCAGGTCGAGGCGATGACGATGGCCGACAAGATCGTGGTGCTGAACGCCGGCCGGATCGAGCAGGTGGGCAGCCCGCTGGAGCTGTACAGGACCCCGCGCAACGCGTTCGTCGCCGGCTTCATCGGCAGCCCGAAGATGAACCTGGTGTCCGGGGCGGAAGCGGCCAAGCACGGTGCCGCGACCATCGGCATCCGGCCCGAACATGTGGCGCTGAGCCGCGACAGCGGAACGTGGAAAGCCACGGTGGGCGTCAGCGAGCATCTGGGCAGCGACACGTTCCTGCATGTGCACACGGAGCACGGCAACATGACAGTCCGGTCGGTCGGGCATCTGGATGTCAATCACGGCGACGACATCTGGCTGACGCCCGAGGCGCATAACCTGCACCGGTTCGACAAGGACGGGATGCGGCTGGCATGAACAGGCTGCAAGGCAAGTCGGCGCTGATCACGGGTGCCGCGCGCGGCATCGGAAAGTCCTTTGCGGAAGCGTATGTGGCCGAGGGCGCTGTCGTGGCCATCGCGGACATCAACATGGTCGCGGCCGAGGCGGCGGCGACGTCCATCGGACCATCGGCTTACGCCGTGCATCTGGACGTGACGGATCAGGCGAGCATCGACGCTGCCGTCAAGGCGGTCGAGGACCGGCAGGGCGGTCTCGACATCCTGATCAACAACGCGGCGCTGTTCGATCTGGCACCCATCGTCGAGATCACGCGCGATAGCTATGACCGGCTCTTCAGGATCAACGTGGCAGGCACATTGTTCATGATGCAGGCGGCGGCGCGGTCGATGATCGCGCGGGGCAAGGGCGGCAAGATCATCAACATGGCGTCGCAGGCGGGGCGGCGGGGCGAGGCGCTGGTCGGCGTCTATTGCGCGACCAAGGCGGCGGTCATCAGCCTGACGCAGTCGGCGGGGCTGGACCTGATAAAGCATGGGATCAACGTGAATGCCATCGCACCGGGTGTCGTGGACGGCGAGCACTGGGACCATGTCGATGCGATGTTTGCGAAACACGAGAACCTGCAGCCGGGCGAGAAGAAGCGGACGGTCGGCGCGGCGGTGCCGTTCGGCCGGATGGGCACCGCTGCCGACCTGACCGGCATGGCAATTTTCCTGGCCTCGCCCGAGGCCGATTACATCGTCGCCCAGACCTACAATGTGGACGGCGGGAACTGGATGAGCTGATGCAACTGTCGAACGCCACCGCTTGCGTCACTGCCCGCATCCGTCGCGCGACCGGCCTATGACCGGGCGAAGCTGACGCCCGGGATCGTCCATATCGGCTGCGGCAACTTTCACCGGGCGCATCAGGCGGTCTATCTGGACGACCTGTTCAATGCGGGGCTGGGCCATGACTGGGCGCTGATCGGGGCGGGGGTGCGCGCGGGCGACGCCAAGATGCGCGCGGCGCTGGAGGGGCAGGACTGGCTGACGACGGTGATCGAACTGGCACCGGCGGGGCATTCCGCGCGGGTGACGGGGGCGATGACGGGGTTCGTGCCGGTCGAGGCGGGCAATCCGTCGCTGATCGCGGCGATGAGCGATCCGGCGATCCGGATCGTGTCGCTGACGGTGACGGAAGGCGGCTATTACATCGACCCGAAGACGGGGACGTTCAGCCCGGATCATCCGGACATCGTGAAGGATGCGGCGAATCCGGGCGCGCCGGATACGGCGTTCGGTGCGATCATCGCGGCGCTGAAGGCGCGGCGTGCGGCGGGGGTGCCGGCCTTCACCGTGATGTGCTGCGACAACGTTCCGCATAACGGGCATGTGACGAAGGACGCGGTGGTGGGATTGGCGCGGCTGTCCGATCCGGACTTCGCCGACTGGATCGCGGCGAATGTGGCGTTTCCCAACAGCATGGTGGACCGGATCACCCCCGCGACGGGCGACCGCGAACGGGCGATGGCGGCGGGGATGGGCGTGGATGACGCCTGGCCGGTGACCTGCGAGCCGTTCCGGCAATGGGTGATGGAGGACAATTTCCCGGCGGGCCGCCCGCCGCTGGAAAAGGTCGGCGTGACCTTCACCGATCAGGTCGACCGGTTCGAGACGATGAAGATCCGCATCCTGAACGGCGGGCACGCGATCATCGCCTATCCGGGTGGGCTGATGGACGTGGAATTCGTGCATGAGGCGATGCAGAACCCGCTGATCCGGTCCTTCCTCGATGCCGTCGAATCGCGCGAGGTGCTGCCCATCGTGCCAGCGGTGCCGGGCGTGAGCCTTGGGGAATACAAGTCCCTGATCATCGAGCGGTTTTCCAACCCCGATGTGGCCGACACGGTGCGGCGGCTGTGCCTCGACGGGTCGAACCGGCAGCCGAAGTTCATCGTGCCGTCGATCCGTGACAACCGGGCAAAGGGTGTTGTGCCCGACGGGCTGATCCTGCTGTCGGCGCTCTGGTGCCGGTACTGCTATGGCACCAGCGAAAGCGGGGCGGTCATCGCGCCGAACGATCCGAACTGGGACCGGCTGACGGAGCGGGCCAAGGCGGCGAAGGCCGATCCGGCGGAATGGCTGGCGATGACAGAGGTTTACGGCGACCTGCGGCTGGACCGCGCGGTGGCGGACCGGTTCGCGGCGATGCTGGGGGCGGTCTGGGCCGAGGGGTGCCGCCCGGTGATGCAGCGCTACATCGACGGCGGGCGGTGATTTTTGACCTTCCGGTCAAACCCGTGCGTTGCGGGGCAGGGGGACTTCCGCTAGCGTGACGGCGTATCCCTGCCCGGACGCCCGCCCATGCTTCTTCAGAACACTGACCGGAACCCCGGCGTGCCGCTTCAGGCGGACTGGTTTGACCATGTCGCGGTGAACACGCAGGCCGCGGAACGGCGGGCGGCGACGCTGACGACCCGGCGGACGGTGAAGAAGGCGTGGCAGGCGGCGTGGCTGGTTAACGCGGTGCGTTGCATCGATCTGACGACCTTGTCGGGCGACGACACCGCGCACCGGGTGGAGCGGCTCTGCGCCAAGGCGCGCCGTCCGCTGGCGGATCACATCATGGCCGGGCTGGGGATCGACCGCCTGACGACCGGGGCGATCTGCGTCTATCCGACAATGGTTTCTGCGGCGGTGAAAGCGCTGCGCGGGTCGGGTATTCCGGTGGCGTCAGTGGCGACGGGGTTTCCGGCGGGGCTGATGCCCCTGCGCCTGCGGCTGGAGGAAATCCGCTATGCGGTGGATGAGGGCGCGGACGAGATCGACATCGTCATCACCCGCGCGCATGTGCTGGATGGCAACTGGCAGGCGCTTTACGACGAAGTGGCGGCGATGCGCGAGGCGTGCGGGGCGGCGCATCTGAAGGCGATCCTGGCGACGGGCGACCTGAAGACGCTGCGCAATGTCTACAAGGCCAGCATGGTCGCGATGCAGGCGGGGGCGGATTTCATCAAGACCTCCACGGGCAAAGAGGGCGTGAACGCGACTCTGCCGGTGTCGCTTGGTCATGGTGCGGGCGCTGCGGGATTACGGCGAGCGGACCGGATATCGGATCGGCTTCAAGCCTGCGGGCGGGATGAAGGCGGCCAAGGATGCGATTGCCTGGCAGATCCTGATGAAGGAGGAACTGGGCAACGACTGGCTGCAGACCGCATCTGTTCCGGCTGGGTGCCTCGTCGATGCTGGCCGACATCGAGCGGCAGCTGGAACATCACCTGACCGGGCGCTATGCGGCCTCGTCCCGCCACGCGCTGGCATAAGGGGGCAGCGATGCCGACTGTGACCGAGATACTGGCGACGATGGACTACGGTCCCGCGCCCGAGGCGAGCGACATCGTGACGAAATGGCTGAAAGCCAAGGGGCCGTTCGGGCATTACATCGGCGGTGCGTTCACGAAGGCGGGCAAGACGTTTGCCGTCAAGAACCCGGCGACGGGCCTGAAGATCGCGGATGTGGCCAAGGGACTGGGGCGGACGTGGCCGCGGCGGTGAAGGCGGCGCGGGCGGCGCTGCCGGGCTGGTCGAAACTGCCGGGGCATGAGCGCGCGAAGTGGCTATACGCCATCGCGCGGACGATCCAGAAGCGCGAACGGTTCCTGGCGGTGCTGGAGACGATGGACAACGGCAAGCCGATCCGCGAGACGCGCGACATCGACGTGCCCTTGGTCGCGCGGCATTTCTATCATCACGCGGGCTGGGCCGAGATGCTGGCGGACGAGTTTCCCGGGGCGAAGGCCGGTCGGCGTCTGCGGCCAGATCATCCCGTGGAACTTCCCGCTGCTGATGCTGGCCTGGAAGATCGCGCCGGCGCTGGCGGCGGGCAATACGGTGGTGCTGAAACCCGCCGAATACACGCCGCTGACGGCGCTGGCCTTTGCCGAAATCTGCGCCGAGGTCGGGCTGCCGAAGGGCGTGGTGAACATCGTCACGGGCGACGGCGAGACCGGGGCGGCGCTGGTGGCGGCGGATGTGGACAAGGTGGCGTTCACGGGTTCGACCGAGGTGGGCCGCGCGATCCGGCAGCGCAACCGCGGGGACGGGCAAGAAGCTGACGCTGGAACTGGGCGGCAAGTCGCCCTTCGTCGTCTTTGCGGATGCCGATCTCGATGCGGCGGTCGAGGGCGTGGTGGATGCGATCTGGTTCAATCAGGGGCAGGTCTGCTGTGCCGGGTCGCGCATTCTGGTGCAGGAAAGCGCGGAAGCCGCGTTTGTCGCGAAACTGAAAGCGCGGATGGGCGAAGCTGCGGCTCGGCGACCCGTTGGACAAGTCCACCGATGTGGGGGCGATTGTCGATCCTGTGCAACTGGACGCGGATTCAGGGCTGGTTGCGGAAGGGCAAAAGGCGGGGGCGGTTCTGCATCAGGCGGATTGCCCGATTCCCAAGGCGGGCAGCTTCTTTGCGCCGGGGTTCTTCACAGATGTGCATCCGGCCAATCCGGTTGCGGAAGTGGAAATCTTCGGTCCCGTGGCGACGCTGACGACCTTCCGCACGCCGGATGAGGCGGTCGAACTGGCGAACAACACGCGCTATGGGCTGGCGGCGACGGTCTGGTCGGAAAACATCAATCTGGCGCTGGATGTGGCATCGAAGATCAAGGCCGGGATCCTGTGGATCAACTGCACCAACATGATGGATGCGGGTGCGGGTTTCGGCGGCTACCGTGAAAGCGGCTATGGCCGCGAAGGCGGGCGTGAGGGGATGTATGAATACCTGACGCTGCCGGGGGTGAAGGCGGTGGCGGAGGCCGCGCCGGTTGCGCCGGATGCCGCGCCGGTTCCCGGACCGCGGGCAATGTCGCGGCCATCGACCGCACGGCGAAGATGTATGTCGGCGGCGCGCAGAAGCGGCCCGACAGCGGCTATTCCTATGCGGTGGTGCATAAGGGCCGGGTCGTGGGTCTGGCGGGCCTTGGCAACCGCAAGGACATCCGCAACGCGGTCGAGGCGGCGCATGGTGCCAAGGGCTGGGGCAAGGCGACCGGGCACAACCGGGCGCAGGTGCTGTATTACATCGCGGAAAACCTGAGCCAGAGGGAGGCGGAGTTCGCCGCGCGGCTGAAGGAAGCGGGCGTGGCGAGGGCCGCCGAGGAAGTCGCGGTCAGCATCCGGCGGGCGTTCTGGTACGCCGCGCAGGCCGACAAATACGACGGCGCGGTGCATTCCACGAAATCGGCCCATGTGACGCTGGCGATGCCGGAACCCTATGGCGTGATGGGCGTGGCCTGCCCGACCGATGCGCCGCTTGCTGGGTTTCCTGTCGCCTTGTGCTGCCGGCCATCGCGATGGGCAACACGGTCGTGGCCGTCCCGTCGCAGAACATGCCGCTGGCGGCGACGGACCTGTATCAGGTGCTGGAAACCAGCGACGTGCCGGGGGGCGTGGTGAACATCGTGACCGGCGCGCGCGAGGAACTGGTCAAGACGCTGGCCGAGCATGATGACGTGGCGGCGATGTGGTACTGCGGGTCGGCGGAGGGCGCCAAGGCGGCCGAGGGCATGAGCGCGGGCAACCTGAAGGTGACGTGGTGCCCGCCCAACCGCGACTGGCTGGGCGCCGAAGGACAGGGCCGCGAGTTCCTGCGGCGCGCGACGCAGGTCAAGAACATCTGGGTGCCGTACGGAGAATGACGGAGTATCTGTTCCCGCCGCCTACTGTCCGCTCGATCCCGGTTGTCGGAGAGACGGCTGAATACCCGGTCCACCGCATCTTCTGCGTCGGGCGCAACTATGCGGATCATGCCAGGGAAATGGGCAACACGGTCGACCGGTCGGCCCCGTTCTATTTCACCAAATCCCTGACCGCCCTTGCCCCGTCCGGCGCGCGTCTGCCCTATCCGCCCGGCACTGCGGATTATCAGCACGAGGTTGAACTGGTCGTGGCGCTGGGCGCGCCGCTGTTCCGCGCCGAAGCAGGGGCGACCGGCGCGGCGATCCTCGGCTATGCGGTAGGCCTCGACATGACCCGGCGCGATCTGCAGGCGGCGTCGAAGGAAAAACGCCAGCCATGGGACACGGGCAAGGATTTCGAAGGATCGGTGGTCGTCGGGGCGATCACACGGCGGGCCGGTGCGGGCGAGGTCACGGCGAAGTCCCTGCGCCTATGGGTGGACGGGCAGGAACGGCAGACCGGTCGCCTGTCGGACATGGTCTGGCAGGTCGCGGATATCATTGCGCATCTGTCCGGGCTGTATCACCTGGGTCCGGGCGATCTGATCTTCACGGGAACGCCGGCCGGGGTCGGACCGGTGCTGCCGGGCAACCGGATTCTGGGCCGCATCGACGGCTGGCCTGAGGTCGCGCTGGAGATCGAAGCGCAACACTAGCCGCGACGTGATCTGCGGCAGGGTGATTCGGGTTTGTGTTAACGACTTGTCCACCATACCATCGGAACCTAGTGGGGCTGCTGACGTTTAAGCCTCCGAACGGATTGAAGTCAGTGATCTTGGGTGAAGCCCGCGGCTGATCGCGTGTGGTCGGCCCGCTGCCGGGGTGGGTAGATGGGCACTGTGCAGAACGATGTGGACCTGGAACCGGGCACGGACGTGTCTCCGGCGCATGTTGAGGCTTTGCTGAAATCGGCGGACTGGGAAGCCCGGCTGGAGCAGGCCCGCATGGCGCGGAACAAGGTTCTGGCAGAGCGTGCGAAGGGCGGCGTCGCGGTCGATGCAATGCGCGGCCCGCGACCGTGGGAAATGGCGACCACCACCGATCTTGCCGAACGCAGGCGCATCCGTGCGCAGGCTGCGGCCGATGCTTCGTCGCTGAAACCAGCCATGGTGGCACCGAATCGGGGCGTGCCGGCTGCGGTCGGCGGTCAGGCAGCTGAGGAGCGGACCGTAGCAGGCACCGCCGTCGCCCTTGTTGCGAAGGAGCGGTCGCTCGACCTTGCGGTCCAGGCGTCGGCGGAACCTCGGCGCGACGAAAAGCGCAGCGGCTCGCGCTTGATGTGGGTCGGCATGGCTTTCGCCATGGGATTGGGACTGGGGCTTGGCGGCGTGCTGTTGCCGCGGCTTCTTTCCTCAGCCAGTCAGGATATGGCCGATGCCGTGCCGCAGGCGGCCGTGACCGTCAGTCCCCCGTTTGCGACGCAGATCACCGATCTGTCGGCCCCGGCCATCCCGCCGCCAGCGGAGCCCGTTGTTGCGGCCGGAGTTCCGGCAGCGGTCGTGCCCGCACCCGGGGCAGCGCCCGTGGCCCTTGCCGTTTCGGTGCCACGCCCGTCGCCCCGAATGCACCGGCAGAGCCTGCCGGGTTCCCTGCGGGCGATGTCCTGCCGGTGCGTGCGGCGGCACTCCGGTTCCCGGGACAGGTGTCCGGCGGACCCGACGCCGCGCCCGGCATCGTGCGTGCCTCCGTTCTTCGGCCGCTTGCATTCGTTCCCCGGCTTACTGCCGGGCCGGGTGCCAGCGGCGCCGCCGATGCCGCGATACTGCGCCCGGGCGACAATGGACCGGGCTTGCGGCTGGAACGGCCCGCCGCCCTGCCGACCGCTCGGATGGGCCTGACACGCTTCCGCTCGTGGTCAGTTTCACGCCGGCCGACGCGCCGGTGACGGCCAGATATCGACCGTCACACTGAAAGTGCTGTCGGTTGACTTTGCCGACCCGGCGCTTGTCAGCGACCTTACGGAAAGGTCAGGGGCGCGGGATTCGCACCGGTTGCGGGCAGGCCGCTGACGATCAGCGTCAAGAAGACCCATGTGCGGTTCTATCATTCCGCCGACGCCGGGGCCGCCGCCGCGGCCGCTGCATCTGTCGGTGGTCAGGCGCGCGACTTCACCTCGATGGCGTCTCCACCGCCGCCCGGCACCGTCGAAGTCTGGATTTCGGGCAAACCGGCCGTGACCGAGGCGTCGGCGAAACCCGCGACGAAGACAAAGAAATCCACGACGCGCAAGGCTTCGCCCCGGCGCACCAAAACAGGACCCGGTTCAGGCGCTGCGCGACCGGATCGCCGCGCAGCTGCGCAACGGGGATCATCTGTGACTTCGGGGCAGGAAAGCGAAAGAAATGTGCCGCGACGGTTCGGGACAAACCGGTCGCAGGGAGGTGTGTGATGCCGAGTCCAAGGCTTCTGGCGGTCGTGACCGCGATGCTGATGATTGCGGGTGCCGCGCGCGGCCAGCAGGGCGCTTCGCTAAGGAGCAACAGGTGATGTCAAGGCCATGAAAATCGAGAAGTTGAACCCCGCAACATTGCCCGACGCCGGCTCGCTGGCTATTCCCAAGTTGCGATCGCAACGCCGGGCAAAATGGTTTTCATCTCCGGCCAAGTGGCGAATTCGACTGACGGCACGCCCGTCCGCCGGAACTGGCAGACCAGCTGACGATTGTGCTGCATAATCTCGCCAGCGCGCTTGCGGCAGCCGGGGCAACGATCAGCGACGTCGTATCCCTTCGCATTTACATCGTCGATCTTGACCCAAAATTGATTCCGGCTTTCATGGCACCGATCGCGTCGATGTTCGAGGGGCAAGCGCCCGCGCTGACCGGCATCGAAATCAGTGCCCTGGCGTCTCCAGAGTTCAAGCTGGAGATCGAGGCTATTGCGGTAGTTTAAACAAGCGAGACATGCGTTGGGGAAATCGGAAATCGTTGATAGGGCTGGACTGTTACCGGTTACCTTTGCTGAGAAGCAATAGCGCTTGAGACCTGTCATGACACACTACGAAACCAGACCGCTTGATGCCAAAACCTGGCCGGAATTCGCGCGTCTCGTCGAGGCGAATAATGGCGTGTGGGGCGGGTGCTGGTGCATGTGGTATCACGCGCAAGGACGGCGCGGACGACACCCGGCGACGAAACGTCAGGCGAAGGACGCCGTGTCATGGAAGGCCGGGCGCATGCCGCGCTTGTATTCGATGGCGCCGATTGCGTCGGCTGGTGCCAGTTCGGTCCGCCGCAAGAGCTGCCGCGCATCCACAATGAGCGCGCATATCTCGCCACCAATCCGCGCGCCCCGACTGGCGGATCACCTGCTTCTTTTCCGGCAAGGGCTATCGCGGCAAGGGTGTGGCGGCTGCCGCGCTTGCAGGCGCGGTGGATCAGATCAGGAATCTCGGCGGCGGGCGCATAGAGGGATATCCGGAAGACGCCGAAGGCCGGAAGGCTTCGCCGGCGTTTCTGTTCAACGGGGCGCTGTCGACGTTTGAAAGCCTCGGCTTCGAGCGGGTGCGGCTGATTGGCAAGCATAAATGGGTGGTGAGCCGGACAGTGTAGGCGTTTGGGGCGGCTCTATGCCGGGGCGGGTCACCGCCGCGCCCTCAGCGCACCTGCGCCTGCCACTCCCGCTTGAGCTTCGCTTCGCCGCCGTTCGTCACCGTCACGCTGCCATGATAGATTCCTGCGGGCCAGCCGCCCGGCGGGCGCTTCTTGCCGGCGAAGAGGAGGAACTGCGCCTTGTTGCGGTCGAGCGTGACGGCATTTTCCGCCGCAACGCCGCCCGGCCCGTTCAGCGTCACGGTGACCGTGTCGCCCGACGACAGATTGATCGCCCAGATGAAGGCGGTGAGCGCCGGCCAGTCCGGCGCGGGCGCGCCCGCTTTGACGGTTCCGGTTTCAAGGTCGGCCATATCAACTGGTCCGCCATGGAACCCGGCCTCGATCAGATCGCTGCTGCCGTCTTTGGCGAGCGCTGCGGCAGCCGCCTTGTTCCACAGCGGGTCGCCGCCGCTGCCGCAGGCCGCGCCGGCGGCGGGGCCGCCGTCAAACGGGTCGAGCGCCTTGCCGGCGCGCCGCACGGTGAGGTGCACATGCGCAAATCCCGCATCGCCGGAATAGCCGACTGCGCCAAGCTCGGCGCCCGCCGCCAGCGCCTCGCCCGGCTTCACCCGCACCGAGCCCTGGCGCAGATGGCAATATTGCGTCTCCCAGCCATCGCCATGATCGATGACAACGCCATTGCCGCATTCGCGCCCCTTCACCGCTGAACGGTCGGCTTCGCTCCTGATGAGATGATCGGCGACCCCGTCGCGCACCGCCTTGACGCGCCCCGCAGCGCTCGCCAGCACCGCAGCGCGGGCAGACGTGTCGCGCAGGCGGAAATCCGTGCCGTCATGCCCGGCATAGCTCTCATGCCCGCAAGCATAATCCGCCACCCCACCCGCGCCCGCATGCGCCGGATATTGCTGAATCCAGCAGTCAGCGCCAAGCGAGCAGGCGATGGGCAGGCCAAGGGAAAGGCCCTCGGCGCGCGCGGGCGAACACGCCAGGAGGAGAAGGGCGAGGAGGCGCAGGGCGGGCATTAGGGGAGTTTGGGGGAAAATGCGGGGCGGGGCAAGGCGGGAGCATTGAGTGCTCAGTCAGCGTCATTGGCATCGTCTTGGACGTCATTGGCGCGCCGTCATTGCGCGCCCGGGTTTGCCTTTGAACAGAGCGGGGAACAGGCGTTTGATGCGGGTGCGGATCTTGATCCACATCATGATGCGCTTCAGCCGCAAGTACAGGTCCTTGAGGATGAGCAAGCCGATGATCGACACGAACAAATGTGGGAAGAACAACACGATCAGCAAGGCTGAACCACCCCAGCCAAGCGATGATTGTCCGGTAAAGACCTGGTAGATCGCCACGATGATGCCCATGAGACCCAACCACAGGATCAGGCTCACGGGGCTGATGACGAGCAGGAAAACTGTTGTTCGCCAGAACTCTGACGGCGTTTCGTTGAGGATTTTCTGAAACCAGTCGGCTGCTTCTTGTCGGTCTTCTTCGGGCACAGCGTTTTCATAACCGGCATAGGCGGCAGAAGCGCCGGCGGCAACAAGCCTGTCATAGGCCGCGCGCTGCTTTGCATCGATGAGCACCGAATAGGCCTCGACGATTTCGACAAACTGCTTGTGGGCGGCAAGTTTTTCGTCCGCAGTTGAAAAAATGTCAGGATGCCATTGCCGCGCCTTGGCCCGCCAGGCCCTCTTGATATCGCCATAGCTGGCGTTCTGCGCGACGCCGGTATGGCGTAGTAGTCTTTTGTCATGGGACGGGTTTAGCACCGGGAGGCCGCCGCGTCTGGCTGGATTTCGGCCTTGGGATTTGGTGCGGTGACTGGCAGGGTAGGGCGGGAGATGGGCTGGGGGTCGGTTAATTAGTGCACTGTCACCGATATTTGATATTTGATATTTGAGGCAGGGTAATTGCCACAGACAAAAGAACAAACAGAAACGCGTTCAATCCAGATATAAATCCGCCCTTTGCCCGGCGCGTTCATGGTGGATTGGCAACGTCCGGCCATAGAGTTGCCGCGTTCGCTCTGGTGTACCGACCATGTTCGGTTCTCCAACATACGAAAAGATCGCGACATAGCGCCGGCGCGGTCCACTGAGGGGTGCCACCCTATGCAGCGAGTATCGCCCGCGAAAGATCTGAAGGTCGCCTGGCTCAAGGTTAAGCACCTTCACCTTGTTTGACGTACCGTTCAGAACGCGAGAGACTTCAGCGAAATTCTCGTCCCCCTCGCGAATGCGGGGTGCGTATTCAAATGCGCCGCCTTGTTCGGCATTCTGTATGGCAAGCGTCACGGTAAAGTTGTTCGTGTCGAAATGCCACGGAAAGCCGTTGCCTTCTTCGGCCATGTTGACGATGACATCCGCCAATGGATCGGCGTAGCGGTAGAATTCATTCTCCTGAAGGCAGTCTTGGATGAAGCGGTCGAAGCCCTGACTATCGTGAATGGTCCGAAGCGGGCCGTCCTTGGGAAAATTGTCTGCAGGCACAAATGCATTCGAGCGATCAAAGAATTGCCGACGTGGATCGTCAGCCGGCAAGACTTGGATCGTCCTTGGAGAAATAAACATTGGTGCGGTTGAAACTGCGGTGGCCTTTGTCTGCTACGCTATCAGCTTCAGCCGTGAGCGCCGCAATGCCCTCGGACGTCAGAAAGTGTTTGATGACCGCACAGCCGTCACGTTCCAGGTCAGCACGGACCCTGTTCAACAAGGCATCCCGCTTTGTCCCGTCCTGGTCAATCGGGTATCGCTCGTAGTCAATCATGTTTGAAGGCGCGTAAGGCATGAACAGACTTCCCATCAGAATATCTCAAGGTAAATGCATCACCCAATCCATTCAACCGACAAGCGCCTGATGATCCACCTGT
Source organism: uncultured Alphaproteobacteria bacterium (assembly GCA_963738635.1). GTDB lineage: Bacteria > Pseudomonadota > Alphaproteobacteria > Rhodobacterales > Rhodobacteraceae > JAOADN01. Next base: position 243,721 of record CAVTXE010000014.1, read on the forward strand.
TGACTTCAAGTCTAGCGCCAATGGGTATCAGTGAAAAGGCCAGACGTTCATTGTGTTGCCGGTAATTGTGTGGGCAAAATCACGGCGACGTGCCGGACTGCCGCTGATTTCACTGGATAAGGGAGACGGTTGCCGGATTTCGGCCTTGGGCTTTGGATCGGTGACTTGCGCCGCTGTGCCGGAGTGAATGGGGGTCGGTAAATAAGTGCACTGTCACCGATTTTCGAAGTTCTATGGCGTGTGCGTAGACTTAAAGCGGCGGTAACAGTCGGGCGATCTAGTACCAGCCTCCATACGCTGGTGAGAGAAAGGAAGAAAGCACCTGGATATCCACGACCTTGGAACTCCAAATTGCGAAGACGACATTTGCAGGAGGTGCAGATTATGGCGGATACGTCCTTAGAATTAATAGATGTAAGTTGAATACAGAAATTGTAGAAACGTGGCGAGGCGGTTCAGATGATTTGATGGCTGATTATATAGCGTTTGACGAAAGAGAGGTTTCTTGTCCTTCATCGGATACCCGCAGCGGCACTTTCTGTGGCTCGTGTTCTTGGCAGATAAAGGCTTACAGAATATGGAGGAGGAAAAAAGAGACGTCGAAAATATCCTGGAAGAAGCTGATTCAACTAATTTAATTGAGTTATCAACCTCATTTTTTATTATCAGCAATGCAGTTGGGTCAAAATGAATAGAGGTTTGGTAAGACATGTATCTGCACCTTTCCTAGGGTTTTATCTGTTTATGAGCAGCCAATTAAGGCGAAACTTCTTTACGTTTAACTATAACTTAACTGCTAAACGTTTAAATACAAAAAACACTAGAAATGTAGATTTTATTTTGCAAAAAGACAGGCTATTCCATGTTTTTCTTCAAATTGTTTGATCCATGTCTCATGTTCGTCAAGTTCTTGTGCTGAAGGATGAATGATGGGTAGATCAACCTGTACACTTTGTTGGCGTGCTGTCTGTGCCTCTTGTTGTTCACTTTCAGTCAAGCTATCCATATCGAAGGAGACTTGACCACCGGTCATGGCAAGATAGACATCGGATAAAATTTCCGCATCGAGTAACGCACCATGGAAAGTACGGTCTCGTTGTGGAACTTCATAACGGCGCACTAAAGCATCGAGGGAGTTTTTTTGCCCCGGATGCTTATTTTTCGCCATAGCCAAGGTGTCGGTGACGGAACAGACTTCAGAGAGGGCAACAAAACCTGCGCGTTTAAACTCCATGTTCAGGAAGTTCATATCGAAGGTGGCGTTATGGGCAATAATTTCAGCACCTTTTAAATAATTAAAAAGTACCTCTGCAATTTCTGCATACTCAGGTTTGTCTTGTAAGAAGGCATCTGAAATACCATGAATATTTTCAGAGTCGCCCACAGGTTTTTTCGGGTTGATATAAATATGAATGGAGCTGCCCGTAAGTTTACGGTTCACCATTTCAATGGCGCCGACCTCAATAATACGATCCGTATCTTGGAAATAAAAACCTGTGGTTTCTGTATCTAAAATCAGTTGGCGTGGGCCAAACACCTCTTTGCTTCGAGGGGTAATGACAATGTGTGGATGCTCAGATGTTAAAGGCGTGGCAGTACTCGATAAAATATCTTGCTGCAGGCATAATGTCTTCTTGCATCGTTTCAGTCTGAGCGATTTCTACTTTTAAATGTTCTGCAGCTTGATCATCATTTTCTAAAATTTCATCGTCATCTTGTGGATCAGAATCCATTAAATCAAAACCAAAAGGGTCATCTAGCAACCAATCTTTTTCATCTTTTTTTTTATCAAAATCGACAGCAGCTGTGGGGTTTGATCTGCATTGCAGATGGATTTTTCATTGACTCTAGCGTTTGGTCTGCACCTAAATTTGCGAATTGATCTGCCATTTCATTACCTGCATGTCCTGCATGACCTTTAATCCAGTTCCACTCAATTTCACGACCTTGGCAGGTTGCATCCAGTAATTTCCAAAGATCTGGATTTTTAACATCTTTCCAGTTTTTCTTTTTCCAGCCGTGAATCCACTCGGTAATGCCTTGTTTGACGTAGTTCGAATCGGTCCAGATAATCAATTTGGCATCGTTAGGGCAAAATTTAATCCCTTCAATTGCCGCCATTAATTCCATACGATTGTTGGTGGTGTGGGGTTCGCCGCCATAAAGTTTGTGTTCTTCAGATTCAGTAATGACATATGCACCCCAACCGCCTAAACCAGGATTGCCGCGACAAGCGCCATCGACATAGAGTGTAATTGTTTGAGTCATATAACCAAATCCGAACTAATGAGAGTCAAATTAAACAAAGTGAGTGGTATATTGTATAACGCAATTGCAGTTTAGAACCGTATAACATGGTTAATTTTTAATTTCTTGTAACATTTATACTGAAATAGCGCTAAATTACGGCCTTGTGTCTACGACATGCTTCACTACAATGGCATATCTAAAAAATAAATTTTATACGAGTTGTTTGGATTCCTTTATGTATAAACCAACCGCGATTTTGTATCAGCCTTCATTACCTCAGTTTTTAAAAATTACTGTATTGGGTTCAGCCTTAGCTGCTTTAGGTTTGACGGGCTGTTCCTCAAGCCAAAATGCAACGCAAGGATCAAAATCGAAATTGGTGGGTTCTGGATATCTAGATGCCAATAGCTTGGACTCTTTAGAAGATTTACTTTCTGCAACCGATATGCGCGCAGTAGAAGGTGATCGTCTGTTAATTTTAAAACACGGTGACGTTTGGAAGCGTATGACGGTCGGTTTTAAAATGGATCAAACCCATTGGGACTCTCGTATTGAAGCGCAACGTGGTTGGTTTATTTCACGTCAACCGTATTTAGACCGTTTGAGCGCACGTGCTTCGCGTTATCTTTATCACACGGTGAAAGAAGCGGAACGTCGCGGTTTGCCAACAGAACTGGCTTTATTACCGATTATTGAAAGTTCGTATGATCCCGCTGCAACCAGTAGTGCAGCCGCCGCAGGGATGTGGCAGTTTATTCCGAGTACGGGACGTATTTATGGTTTGAAACAAACCAGTTTATACGATGGTCGTCGAGATGTGGTTGAATCAACCCGTGCGGCGTATGAGTTTTTAGGTGGGCTGTATAATCAGTTTGGTTCATGGGAGCTGGCTTTAGCGGCATACAATGCAGGTCCCGGTCGTATCCAACAAGCGATTAACCGTAATAAAGCCGCAGGTTTACCAACCGATTATTGGTCACTTAAACTGCCGCAAGAAACCATGAACTATGTACCGCGTTTCTTGGCTGTGGCGCAAATTATTAAAAATCCAAATGCTTATGGTGTGTCATTGCCACCGATTGCCAATCGTCCGCATTTTAGAGAGGTTGCGATTGGGGCAGTCAGTTTAAATGATGTTGCTGCTATTACCGGTTTAAGCCGTGCAGAGCTTTATCAGTTAAATCCGGGGCATCGTGGTGATCGTATTGATAGTGAAAGCCCAATGCGCATTATTATTCCTGCCGATTTAAGTCCATCGATTGATACGAAACTCAAAAAATTACAATCGAGTTCGGGCAGTTTATGGGCAAGTGCAGCACAACCTTTTACCCCAGAAAGAAGCAATCCGCCTGAACTGAATACTCAAGTGATTAATCCGGTAAAAACAGCACCACCGATATTAGTCACCAATACAACCAAAGCCTCTCAGCCTGTGGCAACGACCACGGTTAAACCTACCAATCCTGTGGTGGCAACACAAAGCTCAAATAAACGGATATCGACCCCTCAAGGTTCGGCAGCGTTGGCCTCTTTTGCTGCAAATAGTGATATTCCAAGTGCACCACGTATTCCTGTTGCGGTCACTCAAGTTGCCAATGTTAAACCTGTGACCGTTGAGCCACCGTTATCTGCGCGTGAACGTGAACAGATTTTGGCGGCAGTCAAAGCTGAAGGTGAAAATAAAACCGTAGAGCAAGTGCTTCAGCCCGTAGCCAGTAAAGCTGAACAAGAGAAAGTGGTCGAAGAAATTAAAGCAATCGCACCGCAAGGCACAGAAATTACAGATCCTTTTGACGGTAAAATTAAATTAACCGCGATTCAAACCAGTCAGTCTGTCGCGGAGCAACAAGGCAAGGAATTAACCAAAGGATTCTCGTATCCAAAAGGCGTAGCGGAAAATACCAAAGCGGATTCTGACGAAGCCAAACGTAACCAAGGTAAAAATTACGTTAAGACGGATTCAGAAATTGTTGTCGTGCCGCCTAAAGGCAAGCGCAGTACTTATACGGTGCTTCCGGGGGATACGCTGGCGGTGATTGCCATGAAAAATGGTTTGAATTGGCGTGATGTGGCGAAGTGGAATCAGATTGATCCAAGTTCACCGCTTTATGTGGGAACCAGCATTTATTTATACGATGCTAAGCCGCAAAATACCGAATCATCTGCACCCCCTAAAGCCAAAGCAGCACCTGAAACCTATGTGGTGCAAGCCAATGATAGCTTAACCGGCATTGCGAGCCAATTTGGTCTGTCGGTCAAACAACTGGCGGATTACAATGATTTGGCTGTAAATAGTGGCGTGCGTGTTGGGCAAAAATTAGCATTAAAAGAAACCGCTTCGGCAAATTCGAATAAAACAGAAAATAAGGCAAGCAGTGCAAGCCCAGTTTCTAAAGTAAAGACCAAGCCCTATGTGGTTAAACGCGGTGAATACTTAAAACTGATTGCAGACCGTTATGCCTTGTCTAATCAAGAGTTGGCGGATTTAACTAGCGGTTTAACTTCGGGCAGTCATTTAATGGTGGGACAAAAAATTAATGTTCCATTACAGGAAGTGGATACCAAGGTAGACAGTAAACAGGAAGAAAAATCCACCCCTGTTAAAGTGGATGCAGCAATTGTAGAACCATCGTATAAAACTGAAAATTATCAGGTACAACGTGGCGATACTTTGTATAGCATTGCAGCACAATCAAAAATATCTTTAACTGAATTGGCACAGCTTAATAAACTTTCTAATAGCAGTGGTTTACAAGTCGGTCAAAGCATTAAAATTCCTGCTGGTTCAACGGTTCCCGAGAGTTACACGGTGCAATCGGGTGATAGTTTATCTGCCATTTCTGCGAAATATAATTTAGGCATGGATTATATTGCCAATATCAATGGCATTAATCGTAATACGGGATTACGTGTGGGGCAGCGTTTAAAACTGAGCGGTGAAGAACCTGTCGCAAGTAAAGTCGAAGCAAAAATTGAAAAAGCCAGTGCGGAAAAGCAGAGTACTGAAAAACAGAGCTGATACGCATGTGGTGAAATCGGGTGAAACACTCAGCAGTATTGCCAAGAAATATCACTTACAGTTAGATTATTTGGCGAGCTTAAATGGCTTGTCGCGTACTTCAACTGTACGGGTGGGGCAACGCTTAAAAATTGAAGGTGATCTGCCAAAGCCTGAAACAAAAGTTGAAGCAGCAATCCCTAAAGCCGCGAAACCATCGCGCAATACTGAAGCCTATACGGTAAAACCCGGTGAGTCTTTAAATGCCATTGCCAATCGGTCTGGCGTGACGGTGGCTGAATTGGCTGCGCTAAATGATTTAAATGCGCGTGCAAGTTTACGGGTAGGTCAACAGATTGTGGTTCCTAAAACAGTGGCTGACTATAAAATTAAACGCGGTGATACCTTGATTGGTTTGGCAAACCGTTATGGCGTGGATACTGGAAAACTCGCTGAAATGAATGATATTCAAACGAATACTCAATTGCGTATTGGTGAAGTGATTAAAGTTCCAAACTTATAAAACATGCAAAGACAGGGAGTGCTTTTACATGTTATTGGCTAGCGCAAAACGCTTTGGTTTTGCCTGTGGACTGGGTCTTCTGACTCAAGGGGTGTGGGCTGCTGTGCAGACTACACCGTATATTGCCGTACATAGTCAGCCGAAATATGCTGGCTTGTCTGTCATGCCTTATGCCAATGCCCATGCGCCGAAAGGGGGCTATTTAAGTACCGCCAGTAATGGCACGTTCGATAACTTAAATAGTATGAATGGTAAAGGCAGTTCCACAGATGGGGTTGAACATCTGTTTGACTCGTTGATGTCAAGTTCACTAGATGAGCCTGGGGTGATGTATCCTTTGCTGGCAGAAAAAGTTACCTTTGATCCTCAAAAAACCCAATATGTCATTTTTCATTTAAATCCTAAAGCACGTTTTAGCGATGGCAGTGCCGTGACAGCACAAGATGTCAAGTTTAGTTTTGATGCTTATCAGACCAAATCCAATCCGGGTTTGCAAATGTATTTGGCCGATTTGGATAAAACTGAAGTCTTGTCCAAATATGTGGTCAAGATGAGTTTTAAATCGGACAAGAATTCGGAAATGCCGCTGATTTTGTCGCAAATGCCGATTTATTCAAAAAAGGATTGGCTGCATAAAGATTTTACCCGTGTCACTTTGCAACCTATTTTAGGTTCAGGGCCTTATTTAATTGATCGCATTGATGCGGGTCGCAGTATTACCTATAAATTGAATCCCAATTATTGGGGCAAAGACTTAGCGGTGAATAAAGGGCGTTATAATTTTGCGCGTTTGAAGTATGTCTATTACCGTAGCTTAGACATCGCTTTTGAAGGCTTTAAGTCGGGTCAATATACCTTGCATGAAGAAATGACTGCGCGTAAATGGGTTACGGAATACAATTTTCCTGCTGTGAAATCGGGGATGGTGGTGAAATATAAATTTCAGCATCACAATCCGATTGCGACACAAAGTTTTGTCTTTAATACGCGCCGTGCCCCTTTTAATGACATTCAATTTCGTCAAGCCATCAGCAATGCTTATGATTTTGAATGGCAAAATAAAGCTTTGTTTTATGGGCAATATCAACGCTTGCAGAGCTATTTTTCCAACAGTGAACTTGAAGCGAAAGGTGTTCCTAGTCAGGCAGAAATGGCCATTTTAAAGCCGTATTTGGCACGATTAAATCCGATTCAACGTCAGGGTGTGCTTAAAGCTTGGCAATATCCAATTTCTGATGCCAGTGGTTTTAATCGTAATAATTTGCTCATTGCACGGCAGCAGTTATTAAAAGCAGGTTATACCTTCCAAAATGGACGATTACTGGACAGCAAAGCCCAGCCCATTCAGATTGAATTTCTCATTCATCAAGAGGGTTTACAGCGTACGCTGATGCCATTTATCCGCAATATGAAGCGTTTGGGTATTGATGTTGCTATTCGACAAGTCGATGTGCCACAGTACATTGAACGAATGCGGAGTAAAGATTTTGACATGACCACCAGCGTGATGCCACAGTCACTCAATCCGGGCAATGAGCAGGCGCAGTTTTGGGGCAGTGCATCGGCAGATCAGCCGGGGAATTATAATTATTCAGGCATTAAAAATGCGGTGATTGATGCTGTCATTCAGCAGGTCATTCAGGCACCAGATCGCGAACAATTGGTGCTGAGAACCAAGGTGCTCGATCGATTATTACGTGCTGGTTATTATCAAATTCCGACTTATGGTAAAGGTGAAAACTGGTTTGCCTATTGGAATATGTATCATCAGCCTAAAGTCAAACCAAAGTTATCATCGGGGATTGACTATTGGTGGAGTGATGCCGAGCAAGCCAAAAAAGTCACGCATTATTTACGTCAACAATAAGCAATCACCAAGGCACAAGGAACGTTGTTTCGATGGGCATATATATATTAAAAAGACTGCTGCTGATTATTCCGACCCTGTTTTTCATTTTACTGATTAACTTTGTGGTGATTCAAATTGCACCGGGAGGGCCAGTTGAGCAAGCGATTCAACAAGCGGAAACTTTTCAAGGCATGGGTGCAACGGGTGGTGAAACTGCGCATAGCAAAAGTAATTATCAGGGTGCAAAAGGTTTAAGTGAGGAAATGGTGGAGAAGATTAAAGCCCAATATGGTTTTGATCGACCTGCACATGAACGCTTTTGGAGCATGCTGAAAAGTTATGCCAGCTTTGATTTTGGCACCAGTTTTTTTAAAGATAAACCTGTTACCCAATTACTCTGGGAAAAAATGCCAGTGTCCTTGTCTTTGGGCTTATGGAGCACTTTGCTGATTTATCTGATTTCGATTCCTTTGGGGATTAAAAAGGCGCGCCAACATGGCATGCTGTTTGATAAATCGACCTCCATGTTATTGGCGATTGGCTATGCCATCCCATCTTTTGTTTTTGCCGTGTTATTGATTGTCTTTTTTGCTGGTGGCTCGTATTTTCAATGGTTTCCCTTGCAGGGCTTGGTGTCTGAAAATTTTCACAGCTTAAGTTGGCTGGGTAAAATTAAAGATTATTTTTGGCATATGACTTTGCCCTTATTGGCCATGGTGATTGGTGGTTTTGCGGGACTGACCTATTTAACCAAATATTCCTTTATGGAAGAGTTAAACAAACAATATGTCTTGGCTGCGCGTTCCAAAGGTTTAAGCGAATCACGCGTGTTATATGGTCATGTGTTTCGAAATGCGATGTTGATTGTGATTGCGGGTTTACCCGAAGCATTGATTGGTATTTTCTTTGTCGGTAACTTGTTTATTGAAATCATCTTTAATTTAGATGGTTTAGGTTTGCTGGGGTTTGAAGCGATTCAACAGCGTGATTATCCTGTCATTTTTGGTACATTATTTTTATTTACCTTGCTCGGTTTGGTGTTACGTTTAATCAGTGACGTACTGTATCAGGTGATTGATCCGCGTATTAATTTTGATTCGCGAGGTGCCGAGTAATGTCACCTTTAATGCATATGCGCTTAAAACGCTTTAAGGAAAATAAACTCGGTTTTGCTTGTTTGATTTTATTTGCGCTGATTTTTATTGTGTCGCTGGCTTCGGAATTGATTGCCAACGATAAACCGCTGTTAGTGAAATATGATGATTCATTTTATCTGCCTGTTTTTAAATCCTATCCCGAAACCACCTTTGGCGGTGTATTTGAAACAGAAGCCGATTATAAAGACCCCGTAGTACAACAGCTGATTGATGATCAAGGGTGGGCGCTTTGGCCCCTGATTCAATATTCCTACCAAACGCCAAATTTAGAACTGGCGGTGCCTGTACCTTCTGCACCAACTGCACAAAACTGGTTAGGAACCGATGACCAAGGACGTGATGTATTGGCACGTATTCTCTATGGTTTGCGCGTGTCGCTGCTTTTTGGCTTTGCCTTAACCTTTGCTTCAGCCATTCTGGGAATTATGGTGGGCGCAATTCAGGGCTATTATGGTGGATGGGTCGATTTACTGGGGCAGCGTATCCTTGAAGTCTGGGGTGGCTTGCCGACATTATTTATGGTGATGATTCTGGTCAGTATGTTTACCCCAAATGTGTATTGGCTGTTTCTGATTATGCTCTGTTTTGGTTGGACGACACTGGTGGGGTTGGTACGCGCAGAATTTTTGAAAGCCCGTAATTTGGACTATGTTCGTGCAGCACGTGGTCTGGGAGTCAGTGATCGAACCATTATGTTTCGGCATATTTTACCCAATGCCATGAGTTCAAGTTTGTCACAACTGCCATTTATGTTGACGGCCAATATTACCGCACTGACGGCTTTAGACTTCTTAGGATATGGTTTGCCTCCAGATGCGGCATCCTTAGGTGAATTGTTATTACAAGGCAAGTCGAACCTAAATGCACCATGGTTGGCACTGTCAGGCTTTTTTACCTTGGCCATTGTTTTATCTTTATTGATTTATATTGGGGAGGCGACACGTGATGCATTCGATCCAAGACGTCAATAATCCAAAAGTGGTATTGGCTGTAGAACATTTAAATATTCAGCATGAGCAACAGCTGTTGGTGGATGATTTAAATTTTCAGCTGCATGCTGGTGAAACCATTGCCATTGTCGGTGAAAGTGGTTCGGGTAAGTCTATCAGTAGTTTGGCTTTACTGGGACTTTTACCCAGTACGTTAAGCATAAAAGGTCAGGTCTGGTTGGGGCAACAAGATGTGTTGACCCTCAAGTCGGAACAACTGCGACAAATTCGTGGTCAGAAAATGGCGATGATTTTCCAAGAACCGATGACGGCCTTAAACCCATTACATCGGGTGGAAAAGATTATTGGTGAAACATTGTTGCTGCAAGGCTGGTCAAAAGCAAAGACCCAAGCGCGCATTATCGAATTACTCAACGATGTGGGTATGACCGATCCAGAGGATAAATTGCGCCGTTATCCACATGAACTGTCGGGTGGTCAGCGTCAACGTGTGATGATTGCCATGGCTTTGGCCTTAGATCCCGATATTTTAATTGCGGATGAGCCAACGACGGCTTTGGATGTGACTTTACAGGCGCAAATTTTAGCGCTGCTTAAATCATTACAACAAAGCCGCAATATGGCCATGATCTTGATTAGCCATGACTTAAATTTGGTTCATCGCTATGCCGATCAGGTGATTGTGATGAATAAAGGTCTGGTTGCAGAACAGGGCAGTGTTGACGAAATATTTAAACATCCAAAGCAGGCATATACCCAAGATTTATTGAATCATGATTTTGGTCAAGCCATCGCGATTGCAGATCGTCCTCATATATTGACTTTACACAATGTTGCGGTGAAGTTTCCAATTAAGCAGGGTTGGTTAAACCGAGTCAAAGATTACTTTGTCGCTGTTGAACCTTTAGATTTACAGTTGGCACAGGGTGAGTCGATTGGCATTGTTGGGGAAAGTGGTTCAGGTAAAAGTTCACTGGCTTTGGCGATTACCCGACTTATTAAAAGTGAGGGTGAAATTGTTTTGCTTGGTACAGATTTAAACCAATGCAATGAAACACAATTACGTCCTTTACGTGCTGAATTTCAGATCGTTTTTCAAGATCCATTTAGCAGTTTAAATCCACGTTTGAATGTGGAGCAGACCATTGGTGAAGGTTTGGGTTTAAAAAAACTTTCCAATCCTGAAATATCACAGCGCATTGATGAAGCTTTAGAAAAAGTAGAATTACCCATTCAGCTTTAGAACGCGTTATCCACATGAGCTTTCGGGTGGACAACGTCAGCGTGTGGCTTTGGCACGAGCGTTGGTGCTTGACCCTAAATTACTGGTACTGGATGAACCGACTTCGGCACTGGATCGCACCACGCAACGGGCGATTGTGAAGCTGTTAAGACGTTTACAGCAAGAACACCAAATTAGTTATTTATTTATCAGCCATGATTTACAGGTTGTGAAAGCGTTGTGCCAAAAAGTTTTGGTCTTACGTCGTGCCAAAGTGATGGAATTTCAGACCACAGAGCAATTATTTTTAAATCCGCAAACCGAATATACCCAACAATTGATTGCCGCAAGTCAGTATGTATAAATTTACTGACAAGTCATATTGTCAGAATAGTCATTGACGAATAATATAAAAAGTTTAGAGTTTTAGCTCTACATAAATACAAATAAATTAGGGTATGAATATGAGTCATCTTGCTGAAGCAGCCAGTATTCGAAATATCAACTTTAAAAATCGCATTATTAAAGGTGCGATGAGTGAAGCCTTAGCCAATTATGCAGGTCAGCCGAGCCAATTACATTGGGGTTTATATGAAGCATGGGCAAAAGGTGGCTTAGGTTGTGCGATTACCGGCAATGTGATGGTGGACTTTCGTGCCAAAAATGAACCGGGTGTTGTGGTGATTGAATCAGAGCGTGATCTCGCTCAATTGCAACGCTGGGCAGCAATTGGTAAGCAATATGGCATGGTGCAATTGATTCAATTGTCGCATCCGGGGCGTCAGTGCCCAAAAGGACTCAATAAAGAAACCGTTGCCCCTTCGGCTGTGCCGTTTAGTCCAATGCTGGCGACAACTTTTGGTACACCGCGTGAATTACGTGAAGATGAAATTTTGGACATTATTCAGCGCTTTGCAACATCGGCAAAAATTTGTGAAAAAGCGGGCTTTGAAGGCGTACAGTTACATGGCGCACATGGTTATCTGATCAGTCAATTTTTATCGCCATTGACCAATAAACGTCAAGACCAATGGGGCGGTTCAATTGAAAATCGTATGCGCTTCTTATTGGAAATTTATCAAGCTGTACGCGCAGCGACTTCAGAGCAATTTATTATTTCAGTAAAGCTAAATTCAGCAGATTTCCAGCGTGGCGGTATTACGGAAGAAGAAGTGATTACGGTCTTTAAAGCCATTGATGAGGCGGGTATTGATTTAATTGAGATTTCAGGCGGAACCTATGAAGCACCGGCAATGGCTGGGGCGAAAGCAGATAAACGTAAAGTCAGTACCATTGCCCGCGAAGCATATTTCCTCGATTTTGCAGAGAACATTCGCAAAGAAGTAAAATGCCATTTAATGGTGACGGGTGGTTTCCGTACCGTAGAAGGGATGAATGCAGCCTTAGACAGTGGTGCTTGTGAATTTATTGGTATTGCACGTCCTTTGGCCGTCGAAACCGATTTAACTGATCGTCTGATTGCGGGGCAAGATGTGCGTTACGCAGTCAATAATATTAAAACAGGTATTCCGATGGTCGATAAAATGGCGATTATGGAAATTATTTGGTATGCCGCACAGTTTAAAGATATTGCGCAGGGCAAACGTCCAAATCCTAAATTGTCACCCGCTTAAAGTGTTCTTGAAATATGCCAAAGGCAATATTACCGCTATGATTAAAGGTCGGGTCAATTCACGTCGTAGTGCATAGGGATTGATTACCATGCTTTAGACCAATACGATTGAAATCTCCACAGCAGACCATTGTCCTTTCTCTAATGCACGTTGAAAGGCGGGTCTGCTTTGGATGTGTAATAAATAACGCTGGATATGCGCTAAGGATTCAAATGCTGGGTTGGATTGCGTGCAAGCCAACAAGGGAAACCATAATAAAAGATCTGCAATGGTGAACTGCTGACCTGCAACATAGCTGTGGTTTTTTAGATGTTCATCAATCATTTGCAGATGTTGATGCAAGGTATGATTTAAATAGCCTCGATCAAATCCCAACTTTAGCAATTGACTGACAAAACGTACTGCCCAAGGTGTTCTTGCCACAATAGCAGCAAAAATTTGTTTGAGTGCTAAATCAGGCATCAACGTCGCTTCAGCAAAATTTTTCCAATAATAATAAAGCTGTATTTCTTGATGAGTAAGTTGAGCTATGCCTAAGTCATTACATAAATAGCTAAGATAGTCTGCAATTGCGGCTGTCTCAGCAAGGGTAATCACATCTGAGCCATCATTTTCACAAATTTGCACAGTTGGAAATTTGGCCAGTCGGTGAGGGTGTTTAATGTGCGCTGAGTTTTGATCCGATGGATTGTTCTCACAAAAAACCAATTCATAATCGAGTTTTAATTCTTCTAATAACCATAGGATGCGTTGAGAGCGCGAATTGGTTTTATGAAATAGACGAATCTGCATGAAGTAATAATTTATTGTTTTGTTGGACTTGAGTATAAAACAGAATGTGATTTTGAAGATGATTGCTGCTGAAAATAAAAAAGCCTGATTAATAATAATCAGGCTTTTTTATGAGATTTTTCAATCTCGAATGTGGCGACCCTACGGGGATTCGAACCCCGGTTACCGCCGTGAAAGGGCGATGTCCTAGGCCTCTAGACGATAGGGTCAATAGGTGAGGCATACTTCTGAAAACTAAACCATAAATTAAATGGCGACCCTACGGGGATTCGAACCCCGGTTACCGCCGTGAAAGGGCGATGTCCTAGGCCTCTAGACGATAGGGTCGTTTCAGAGGTGGGCGTATAATAGGGTGGATATGAAAAGCTGTCAAACCTTTTTCGAGCATAATCTTTAAAAATAGAATCAAGTGAATAAAAATAAAACAAATATGTGAAATATACTTCGAAGTGGTTTATTTTTTAAGCTTCAAGGCATCCACAATGCTTTTGATGACAGCTGGGTGTTGTAAATAACCGGTAATTTGATGTGGATTATTCACAAGTGTGGTGATTGCTTGATTAATAATCGGTGGTTCGAAATTGAAAGGTGCTTCGCATAAAGGGAAAGCTGTTAAAAAATCATCGGGCGAATAAAAATTAAACCAATCACCATGCAGTTGAGGTGGGCGAGAAATAGGTAAGTTAAGTTTTTCTTGAACCACTTTAAATGCAAGTGGTGAACCTAGCGTAATAAAACGATGCACTCTAAAATGGGTAAATTGATGCAGTAAGTTGTAGGCAATGACTGTACCTAATGAATGAGCCACAATAATATGATCTTTAGTCGGATGGATATGGGACATAATTCTTTGGTGAACTTCATGCATAAAGTCTGGATTGGACAAGTACAAATAGGTTTCGATTAAAAATTTATGAATCAGTGTTTCATGTAGTTTTGGGATAGTGATTGAGAAACATGCTTAATTCTCTAAAAGCATGGTCTTTGGTTAACGCTGAAATGACGGATAAACGCTGGGTAAGCGATTCAGATTGCTCTGGATTGAAACAGGGTAAGTGGGGTGACACATGGTTGATGTTCTTGAACAATAGACGTGTGATGTCTTAGGTGAAAGGGGAGATGCATATTTAACAGTGATTTAGGGAGTAGTGTGGCTAAATCTAAAATGTTATAGAGCTGATGTTTGCTCAGTAAGTCGCCATAAAAGGGTAGTTTAATATCCAGTGATTTGAGCTCAATATTTTGCTCTGCATGATTTAAGCCCGTTTTAAATACATTTAACCAATGTTGTTTTAAAGCAGTTTTCATCATAATTTTGTTGATTCATGCCGTGAATAAAAATGATTTTCATACAGGGTCAGATTTTTTATAGAGGACATTGTCTGTATTTAGCTTAAAAAAAAGAGTGGTACTTGACCACTCTTTTTATGTGTTAGTTTTGCTTTCGGTAGAAAATATAATAACTGAGATAACAGCCTGCAATAAAGATCAGGCAGCCAATAAAGCCCGGCAACATTTCTGGGTCGGTCGCCATACTAATACCGGTAATAAAACAGAATACAAAACCAAGAATGGGTACGATTGGGAAGAGTGGTGCAGCAAAGCCCAATTCTTTCGCTGTATGACCATCTTTATACCACTGACGACGGAAATTGAATTGGCTTAAGCAAATGCTCATCCATACAATCACCATGGTAAATGCAGCTATACCGAGTAAATTTTTGAAGATTGTTTCAGGTGCAAATTGTTCTGATAATAAGCCCGGAAGTGCACCAAACATGGTAACAATAATGGCAATAAATGGAATGCCACGATGATTGACTTTAGAAAACACAGCAGGTAATTGTTTTTTATCAGATAAAGACCACATCATGCGTGAAGCAGCATATAAGCCTGAATTCGCCGCAGATAACAGCGCGGTGATAATCACAAAGCGAATAATATCTTCTGAATATGGAATACCAATATAGGTAAACACGGTCACGAATGGGCTACTACTGACGCCTTCAGCATTTAAGCCTGCCATTTGATGTGGCAAGAGTGCGCTAATGACGACAATTGTCCCGACAAAGAAGATTAAAAGTCGCCAAATAGCGGCATTAATGGCTTTTGGTACATTCTTCGCTGGGTCTTCTGTTTCACCTGCTGCAACACCAATCAATTCTGTACCTGAAAAGGCAAAATTCACAATCAGCATGGTGGCAAAAATAGGGAATAAACCTTGAGGGAACCAACCTTGAGCCGTTAGATTGCTAAATAAAGGTGCAGATGAGTGGCCTTGGAAAGAAAGTATGCCAAAGACTGCCAAAAGACCTAAAATAATGAAGACAATCACAGTCACAACTTTGACTAAAGACAGCCAAAATTCAGATTCAGCAAACAGTTTGGTTGAAGTCATATTTAGTCCAAAAACAATTGCGGCAAAAGCAATTGTCCAAATCCAGACTGAAATTTGAGGAAACCATTCCTGCATCAGCAATGCTGCAGCAGTAAATTCAGTTCCGAGGGTGGCAGTCCATGTGAGCCAATATAGCCAAGTAATCGTATAGCCCGTACCTGGACCAATGAATTTTTGTGCATAGCTACCAAAAGAGCCGGATTCAGGCATATGTACGGCAAGCTCGCCTAAGCAAAGCATTACAGCGTAGGCAATTAAACCACCTAAAAGATAAGAAAAAATGGCACCCACAGGCCCCGTTTGTGCAATGACTTCACCCGAACCTAAAAATAACCCTGTCCCGATTGCGCCACCAAGCGAAATCATGACTAGGTGTCGAGTACTCATAGCGCGTTTTAATGGCGCAGAATTGCCCTGATGCGAAGCATCATTCGGAGTATGAGATGGCTGCATAAGAGAAAAGGAAAGATATAGATGAAGCGAGCTATTGTAGTGAAAAACTACAAATCTGCAATGCAATAATGATGAATGTTGGAGCTTGAATGATCGTATAGCACGATATATGGCGACCCTACGGGGATTCGAACCCCGGTTACCGCCGTGAAAGGGCGATGTCCTAGGCCTCTAGACGATAGGGTCGTAAGGAGGTGATGGGTATAGTATGGATTTTTGATCAGGCTGTCAAACCTGTAATGGCATTATTTTTAGAATATTGAATTGATTGCATAAAAAATAACAAATTCAAAATAAAAAAAGCGCAGTTTTTAAATAGTGCTTTATACATGGATTAATCAAAGGCTTATTTTTATGGTGATATATGCAGTTGAACTTAAAATGCAGGGGGCTACAAAACTAAGTGGGAGTAAGCAAGTCTTAGGGTAAAGGTAGGGCAAATAAAAACAAAAAATTATTATTAAGTGTAGTGTAGTTAAAAAACAGAAATAAGAATTATTTTTAATGAAATTAATAAATAACAGTAAGGGAATTAAAAATAAACTTATGTCTAAAAATATAGAGCAATTTTTAGAAATTGAATAAAGCAGAAATAATAGATGGCGTCCCTACGGGGATTCGAACCCCGGTTACCGCCGTGAAAGGGCGATGTCCTAGGCCTCTAGACGATAGGGACGTTTAGAAGATGGCGGTATCTTATTGATCCGCCACCAAAGTGTCAAGTAGGTAAGGTGCGAGTTTGTTCAAAATATAACAGAACAGTTCCGCAGTCTTTTGAGTATCGTATAAAGCAGAGTGTGCTTCTTTGCCATCGAACTCAATTCCAGCTTGAATACAAGATTTTGCCAGTACCGTTTGACCAAACATCACAGCACTTAAAGTCACTGTATCGAATACAGAAAAACTGTGAAATGGATTTTGATTTTTAGTGCCAGTACGCGCAATAGCTGCTTGTACAAAACCTAAATCAAAATGGGCATTATGTCCAACCAATACGGCATGGGTACAGTTTTGCTGACGACGAACCTCATTCACGGCTTTAAAAATGCGCTTTAATGCGGACTTTTCATCTTCAGCCATGGCCATACGCATTGGATTGGACGGATCAATACCAATAAAATCTAAGGAACGACGGTCTAAGTTAGCCCCTTGGAAAGGGTTAATATGTGCATGGTAAGCTTCACCTGGCACAAACTGACCTGCTTCATTATAAATGATCGGGATTGCTGCAATTTCCAATAAGGCATCGGTCTGTGAGTTAAAACCTGCTGTTTCGACATCCACAACAACAGGTAAAAATCCACGGAAACGCTGACCAATTATTGGTTGGGTTTCATCTGTCACACTTTTCTCCATTGAATGGTTTTACCCGCATACAGAGGGATAATTTGTTCACCATCCAAATAGTCTAAACTTGTCGGAATAATTTGATCTTCTTTGACCAGGGTAATGGTGTTGGTATTACGCGGAAGACCATAGAAGTCAGCACCAAAATGGCTGGCAAAACCTTCTAGACGGTCAATTTTACCCACTTGGTCAAAAGCTTGAGCATATAATTCAATTGCGGTCGGTGCACTATAACAACCTGCACAACCACATGCATTTTCTTTGGCATTTTTTGAATGAGGCGCACTGTCTGTGCCTAAGAAAAACTTAGGATTCGAGCTGGTTGCGACTTCAAGTAAAGTTTGCTGATGGGTTTGACGTTTTAAAATAGGCAAACAATAGAAATGCGGTTTGATACCACCGACCAACATATCATTGCGATTAAACAATAAATGCTGTGGCGTAATGGTAGCAGCTACATTGCGGTCTTGCTCAAGTACAAAATGTGCAGCTTCACTGGTGGTGATATGTTCCAGAACCAATTTTAGCTTCGGAAATTGTTTGAGTAATGGCGCTAAAATTTCATCTACAAAGCGTTTTTCACGATCAAAAATATCGACATGGTTGTGAGTGACTTCGCCATGTAGCAGTAAAGGCACTTGATGTTCTTCAAGTTGTTCAATCACCGCATAAACTTTACGAATATCGCTGACACCGTTGTCTGAGTTTGTGGTTGCACCCGCAGGATATAGCTTGATGGCATTTACATGTTCAGATTCTTTAATTTTTTTGACTTCACTTGGCGCAGTGTGGTCAGTAAAGTAAAGCACCATACGCGGGTCAAAGGCGATGCCTTCTGGTACATGCGCCATAATGCGTTCACGATACGCAATCGCTTCTTCAACTGTTTTTACAGGAGGAACAGTATTTGGCATACAGATTGCGCGAGCAAACTGCTGAGCTAAATCAGGAACCGTGCGTTGTAATGAGAGACCATCGCGAAGGTGAGCATGCCAATCATCTGGCTGGAGAAGAGTGATCGTATTCAAGGTCATTTCAATCAAAGAAATAAAACAAATGATAATCCATAAAGTGTGAAAATGGTAACGGGAATTAAAGACAAATGGTGAGATATATATAATTATAAACAATAAAATTATGTTATTTTAAGTAACTAAAAGAATTACATAATGCCTAGCAATGGAATATAAGTATAATCTGGCTAAATTACAGTACGATAAAGAAAAAATAGAAGAACTGATTACGCGGCAAAGTCGTCGTGTAGGTCAAGTTTTTCCAAAAAAAATGGAACAAGAGTTTTGGTCAAAAAACTTAGAACGTGCCCGAAAGCATGTGGAAAAATATGTTTGGGGTGGTGTTTTAGCCTATTTTATTTTTACTGTCGTCATGGTGCCCAGTGATTATTGGATTATCGATAAGCAATATTTTGTGCATGATTTTTTGCAATGTATGCTTGGGTTACTAAATGGTGCTCTATGTTTGTTGGCGTTATTCTTTTTTGCTTCTTCTCCTAAAGCGCGTCCATATTTTTCTCATGCTTCCATGGTTATCATGTTTTGGGCAATTGTTTCAATTTCATGGCTGACCATTACGGTTGAAACTGTTGCCTTACAAAATCAAGCGATGGCAATCGTCTGTATTATTTATATACTGGCTTATATTCTGACTGGGGTGAAACCCTTTTATATGTTGATGACGGGTTTATCCGCAGCAACAGTCACAGTTTTTATTTTTGTCGGACTGAATGTTGATTTTGATGCGATGGTGTTAGCACGTATTTTGTTTGGCAGCTGTATGCTCGGCTATGTGATTAGCCAGATGATTTTTGCCCGTGAACGAATGATTTATTTATATTCAATGCGTTCCAAAGTAAGTGAAAAAATTCACCGTATTTATAATTCAGAATTACTCCATTTAAGTCAGCATGATGAACTGACTAAAATTTCAAATCGTCGAACATTTGATGAAATGATGGATGTATTTTACGAACAATCCCGTCGTGATCAAACGCCTTTGTCTGTTTTGTTTATTGATGTCGATTTTTTTAAAAAATATAATGATTTTTATGGTCATCAAAAAGGGGATGATGTCATTTCCTCCATTGCAAAATCAGTTAAAAATGCCATACGACATATGGACTTTGTTGCGCGATATGGTGGTGAAGAATTTGTGGTGTTATTACCTGAAACCGACGCGCATGGTGCTTATGCCGTGGCATCCAATATATATAAAGCCATTGATCGTTTAGAAATTCCGCACATCAAATCTTTAGTCTCAAATCATATTACGATTAGTTTAGGGGTTACGGTGTATCGGGGTGAAATAGAGTTAGGTAAAGAAGAATTACTCACCATCGCGGATCAGGCTTTATATCGAGCGAAGGAACTGGACGAAATCAAATTTATTATCAATCTATTCGTACAACACAAGTCGCTTAAAATTTTAAATCAGACTTCTAGAATGAGATATAAAAAAACCGCCTAATGAGGCGGTTTTTTTGACTTTAAACAAACTTATTTGTTTTTGTCTTTTAATTGTGGAACAGCTGAACCCGTACCCACTGCAAGTAAGCCAGTGTTGGTATAAATGCTTAATTTAGCACGTGTATCTGTGATATCTAAATTACGCATGGTGAGTTGACCAATACGATCCATCGGAGAGAACATTGAATCGCCTTTCTCCATGGTTAAACGCTCAGCTTCATAAGTGAGGTTTTCAGATTCAGTGTTCATAATGGTGTAGTCATTACCACGACGCAGTTCTAAAGTCACAGTACCCGTAATGGCTTTAGCAACCCAACGCTGTGCAGTTTCACGAAGCATAAGCGCTTGAGAATCGAACCAACGACCTTGGTACAATAAACGACCTAAACGTAAACCGTTGATGCGGTATTGCTCAATGGTATCTTCGTTATGAATACCAGTTACCAGACGTTCATAAGCGATATGAAGCAGAGCCATACCCGGCGCTTCATAAATACCACGAGATTTCGCTTCAATGATACGGTTTTCGATTTGATCCGACATACCTAGACCATGACGACCACCGATACGGTTCGCTTCAAGAATCAATTCAACTGGATCTTCGATACGTTGACCATTTAAAGCAACAGGCATACCTTCTTCGAAAGTAATCGTGACTTCTTCAGCTTTAACCTCTACGTCATCTTTCCAAAAAGCAACGCCCATAATTGGGTCAACGATTTTGATACCTGCATTGAGGTATTCAAGATCTTTTGCTTCGTGAGTTGCACCCAACATATTTGAATCAGTTGAGTAGGCTTTCTCTTTCGACATTTTGTAGTCAAAACCATTGTCGATTAAGAATTGTGACATTTCGGCACGGCCGCCTAATTCATCAATAAAGGTCTGGTCTAACCAAGGTTTATAGATTTTAAGTGCTGGGTTGGTCAATAAACCATAACGATAAAAACGTTCAATGTCGTTTCCTTTATAAGTTGAACCATCACCCCAAATGTTGACATCATCTTCTTTCATTGCGGTAACAAGCATAGTACCTGTCACTGCACGACCAAGAGGTGTTGTATTGAAGTAAGGAACACCACCGGTACTGATATGGAATGCGCCACACTGAATTGCAGCAATACCTTCAAGAGCAAGCTGTAAACGGCAGTCAACTAAACGTGCTTTTACTGCGCCATAAGCTTCAGCTTTCTTTGGAATGGCATCATAGTCATCTTCATCTGGCTGACCTAAATTTGCGGTATACGCATAAGGTTCTGCGCCTTTTTGTTTCATCCACAATAGAGCAGCTGAAGTATCAAGACCACCAGAGAAGGCAATCCCAACTTTTTTACCTACTGGTACATTCTGCAAGATCGTTGCATTATCAGTCATTGTTAGTCCTAACATATTTCAAATAGGCACCACATAGTTATTGGTGCGCCAAGGAGAATTCTATAAACGCGATATTATAACACTTTTGAAATTCAGTTGATTTTCGTAAAAAAGGACAATCCATAAAAATATTCATCAAAGTAAGAACTATTATTCTAAAATTGCAGAATGAACGGTTATTGGCTGTTGAAAATCAAACATACGACTAAAGTTGTATAAAAAATTGCTAAAGCTGTTTTTTTAGGCATAAATCATAAAAATAAAAATGAATCTCATGTTGTTAGCTTTATTTTGTCTAAATTTTAAGCTGAAATTATGAGTTAATTATTCTTAATATTGGTCATACCAATATTAAATAATGACTAGATCCGATATTGATCTTTAAAAAATCAAATTCCTAATATAAAGCTGTATTTTGTAGGTTTATTCTTTAATTTTAGTTTACAATTGGTAATACCAATTTTGTTTTTAGATCAATAATAGTCAGATGACTTTCAATATCCTCGTAAGCATTTCAAGGAGATGACAATGCTTCAATCTTGGCAACAGATTTATGATCCTCTTGGCAATATTTGGATCTCCAGTTTTATTGCACTTATTCCTATTATTTTTTTCTTCCTCGCACTGGCTGTTTTTCGCTTAAAAGGTAGTGTGGCGGGAACAATTACCGTTGTTTTAGCATTACTGGTTTCACTTTTTGCTTATCAGGTGCCTGTAACAATCGCATTTGCATCAATGATTTATGGCTTTTTCTACGGTTTATGGCCGATTGCTTGGATCATTATTGGCGCAGTCTTTTTATATAAAATTTCAGTAAAAACGGGTCAATTCAATATTATCCGTTCTTCAATTTTATCCATTACTGAAGACCAGCGTTTACAAATGCTGTTGGTGGGATTTGCATTTGGTACTTTCCTTGAAGGTGCGGCAGGTTTTGGTGCACCAGTGGCAATTACCGCTGCGTTATTGGTTGGTTTAGGTTTTAAACCATTATATGCAGCAGGGCTTTGCTTAATTGTGAATACTGCACCTGTTGCATTTGGTGCCATGGGTATTCCAATTATTGTTGCAGGGCAGGTTTCTGGGGTTGATACCATGGAAATCAGCCAGATGGTGGGTCGTCAATTACCGTTTATGGTGCCTATTGTTCTGTTCTGGATCATGGGGATTATGGATGGCTGGCGTGGGATTAAAGAAACATGGCCAGCAGTTATTGTGGCGGGTGGATCATTCGCGATTGCACAATATTTAACCTCTAACTTTGTTGGCCCAGAATTACCCGATATTACCGCTGCAATTGCATCTTTAGTGACCTTGACGATTTTACTTAAATACTGGAAACCAAAGCATATTTTCCGCTTTGCTGATCAGGATGCAAATGTTGATGAAAACCTAGAGGCTCAAAAGCAACAGAAATACAGCATTGGGCAAATTGCCAAAGCTTGGTCTCCATTTATGATTTTAACCGTAATGGTGACGATTTGGAGTGTCAAACCTTTTAAAGATTTGTTTACCAAAGACGGTGCATTACATGATTTAGTGATTTCAATCAAAGTGCCATATTTGCATCAATTGGTGCAAAAAATGCCACCCGTTGTACCTGAAATCAAAAACTATGATGCTATTTTTAAATTTGACTGGTTCTCTGCAACAGGTACAGCCATTTTTATTGCTGCGGTTATTACCATTCTTTTCTTGAAAATGAAGCCAAAAGAAGCTGTGGTGACTTTTGGTGAAACGTTTAATGAATTGAAAACACCGATTTATTCGATTGGTATGGTGTTGGCCTTTGCTTTTATTGCCAATTATTCAGGTATGTCAGCAACTTTGGCATTGGCACTGGCGCATACAGGAAAAGCATTTACTTTCTTCTCACCATTCTTGGGTTGGGTTGGGGTATTCTTAACCGGTTCAGATACGTCAGCGAATGCATTGTTTGCTGCATTACAAGCAACGACAGCACGTCAAATTGGTGTGCCTGAAGTGTTATTGGTTGCAGCCAATACCAGTGGTGGGGTGACAGGAAAAATGATTTCTCCACAATCGATTGCCATTGCATGTGCTGCGGTAGGATTGGTAGGTAAAGAGTCAGACCTGTTCCGTTTTACGGTGAAACACAGTATCGTTTTCACCAGTAATGATGGGTATTATTATTACCTTACAAGCTTATGTGTTCCCATGGATGATTCCATAACACGCAATTCAAGGACAGCAAATGAAAGTCTCCGACAAAGTGGTACAAAGCCTTCGTATATTGATTGAACAAAATAATATGCAAGTTGGAGATCGTTTGCCTGCTGAACGAAAATTATGTGAGCAGTTAGGTGTTTCCCGTTCTTCTTTACGTGAAGCCATTCAGCAACTGAGCAGTATGGGCATGTTGTTAAGTAAAGTTGGAGCGGGTACTTTTTTGCAGCAGTTGCCGACCAATTGGTCGCAACATCAAATTGTGCAGCCTTTAATTAATTTGATTGATCAAGATCCTGCTTATCGTTTTGATGTGCAGGAAGCACGAACCATTTTAGAAGGGGGGACGGCTTGGTATGCCGCAGAGCGTGCCACGCCAGAAGACCTGCAAAATATTCGTCAATGTTACGATCAAATTACTTATTTTCAGTCGCTTGGTGATGATGATCAGGCCGCAAAAGCCGATGCTAAATTTCATTTGGCGATTGCTGAAGCATC
This sequence comes from uncultured Alphaproteobacteria bacterium, assembly GCA_963738635.1. Taxonomy (GTDB): domain Bacteria; phylum Pseudomonadota; class Alphaproteobacteria; order Rhodobacterales; family Rhodobacteraceae; genus JAOADN01. The sequence continues at coordinate 267,836 of CAVTXE010000014.1, forward strand.
ACATAATTTGGTGTTCATTCAGATGATGCGTGGCTTATTTGATTTGTTGCAATTTAACGTGGTTTTAGGCCGACGAAAAGTCTATTCAGAATCACACCGTTTTGATCAATTGCATGACCAACATTTTCGCGTGATGGATGCAATTGAACGTAAAGATCCAGAAGCTGCTCGAAAAGCAGTGTGTGGACATATTGAGTTTGTAGTTCAACAAGTACGTATGATTGATGAGGAAGATGCCCGTCGTCAGCGTGCAAGTCGATTAAACAGGATATAACTATGATTATTTCTTCTGCTAATGATTATCGTGAAGCTGCGAGACGTCGTTTACCGCCATTTTTATTCCATTACATTGATGGTGGTGCATATGCGGAACATACACTAAAGCGTAATGTAGAAGATTTATCACAAAATTGCCTTAAGACAGCGTGTTTTAAATGATATGTCTCGTTAAGTCTTGAAACTAAACTATTTAATGAAACTTTATCGATGCCTGTTGCATTATCACCTGTAGGTTTAACAGGGATGTATGCGCGCCGTGGAGAAGTACAAGCAGCAGTCGCGGCGGATAAAAAAGGCATTCCCTTTACTTTATCTACGGTTTCAGTGTGCCCGATTGAAGAAGTTGCACCTGCGATTCAACGTCCAATGTGGTTTCAGTTATATGTGTTACGTGACCGTGGCTTTATGCAAAATGCCTTAGAGCGTGCTAAAGCTGCGGGTTGTTCAACCTTGGTTTTTACTGTGGATATGCCGTACCTGGTGCGCGTTATCGTGATGCACATTCGGGCATGAGTGGTCCAAATGCAGCAATGCGTCGTTATTTACAATCGGTACTTCATCCACAATGGGCTTGGGATGTGGGTTTGCATGGTCGTCCACATGACTTGGGTAATATTTCAAAATATCTTAGGTAAACCTACAGGGCTTGAAGATTATATTGGTTGGTTAGGCAATAACTTTGACCCGTCTATTTCATGGAAAGACTTGGAGTGGATTCGTGAATTTTGGGATGGCCCAATGGTCATCAAGGGTATTTTAGATCCTGAAGATGCTAAAGATGCTGTTCGTTTTGGTGCAGATGGAATCGTGGTTTCAAACCATGGTGGTCGTCAGTTGGATGGTGTTTTATCTAGTGCGCGTGCATTGCCTCCAATTGCAGATGCGGTGAAAGGTGAGATTAAAATTCTAGCCGATTCAGGTATTCGTAATGGATTAGATGTGGTACGTATGTTGGCGATGGGTGCAGATACTTGCATGCTTGGTCGTGCATTTGTCTATGCATTGGGTGCTGCGGGTGGAGCAGGTGTATCTAATTTATTAGATTTAATTGATAAAGAGATGCGTGTTGCAATGACGTTAACAGGTGCAAAAACCATTGCAGATATTACCTCTGATTGTTTGGTGAAATTGGATCGAGAGTTGGCTAGGTGATTTATATTCTCAATGAACAATCAAAATATAAACTTAATTGCTAAGTTTGATACACGTGAGTGTCACTGCAATTGTTTGAGGCAGGACTACATTATTAAAAAGTACATGTTTCTGCGAAGAATGTATTGAAAAGATGGTCTTTGCCGAGTTTTGCGGATACAATGGTTTTGCCAACTTTTCCCGAAATAGAAATTAGTAGGTCGAACCGAAGGTTTATCCAAAAATATAAATAATATTAAAAAGACTCCGTCGAATGAATGCCTTGTTGATTGATATTGAATAAGGATTCGTAAACAGGATATGGAATATGCAATCTCAATCAGATTCACAGCAAACCATTCATAAACTCATCAATATCGTGGGGAAAGCACACGTTTTAACCGATGATCATGCCACACGCTTATATCGTCAGGGTCGTCGCTATGGTTCAGGTCAGGTTTTGGCTGTCGTTACTCCAGGTTCTTTAATTGAGCAATGGCATGTTTTACAAACCGCAGTAGACGCAGATTGTATTGTGATTATGCAAGCTGCCAATACAGGATTGACTGGTGGTTCTACGCCCTTTGGTGATGATTATGATCGTCCCGTCGTTTTAATCAGTACCCGCCGTTTAGCGGGGATTCAAGTAATTAATGAAGGTAAGCAAGTGATTTGTTTACCGGGTGCAACACTGGATCGACTGGAAAAAGAATTGGCACCATTTAACCGTGAACCCCATTCAGTGATTGGTTCATCCTGTATTGGTGCATCAGTTTTAGGCGGTGTTTGTAATAACTCGGGTGGGGCATTGGTACGTCGTGGACCTGCTTATACTGAACTGGCACTTTATGCGCGAGTTAATGAACAGGGGCAGTTAGAACTGGTCAATCATTTGGGGGTGAATCTTAGGTTCATCTCCTGACGAAATTTTATCTAAATTGGAAAAGCAGCAATATCAAATAGATGATATTCAAAATGATCAAATTGTTGTGCTTCGGATCAGCATTATGCACATGATGTAACACAAGTGGATGAAAATACCCCTGCACGATTTAATGCAGATCCATCGCGTTTATTTGAAGCATCGGGTTCGGCAGGGAAAGTGTGTGTATTTGCAGTACGCCTCGATACTTTTGAAAAAATTCCAAGTCAAGTGTTCTATGTCGGTACAAATTCACAGGATGATTTAACCGAAATTCGTCGTTTTTTACTCAAAGATTTAGCACGCTTGCCAATCGCAGGCGAATATATTCACCGTGTTGCTTATGACATTGGTGCAGAATACGGTAAAGATACTTTCATGTTTATTGAAAAGTTCGGTACAGCCAAAGTGCCAGCAGCTTTTGCCATGAAAGATAAGGTCGATGGTTATCTTGAAAAAATGGGTATGAAAGGACTTTCGGACAAGGTTCTGCAACTCGTCACCAAGTTTATGCCAAACCATTTACCGAAGCGCATGAATGAATTTCGTGATTTATATGAACATCATTTAGTTATTGCGAATTGAAAATCAGGATGTTGAGACAGGTTGAGCAATTTTTAAAACAATATTTTGCCTCAAATACTTCAGGTCATTATTTTTTGTGTACAGAGGAAGAAGGACGGAAAGCCTTTTTGCATCGTTTTGCGGTTGCGGGTGCTGCCATTCGCTATCGGGATACGCATCGCAGTGAAGTGGAAGATATTGTGGCATTGGATATTGCTTTACGCCGTAATGACCGTGAATGGTTAGAAACTTTACCCAAAGACATCGATGATTTGATTATCCATAAACTTTATTATGGTCATTTTCTGTGTCATGTCTTTCATCAAGATTATATTGTCAAAAAAGGCGTTGATCCTTTAGCGATAGAACATCAAATGTGGCATTTGTTGGATGGTCGTGGTGCGGAATATCCTGCTGAACATAATGTGGGGCATTTATATGTGGCGAAGCCTGCACTGAAAAAACATTATCAAAAACTAGATCCAACCAATCGTTTTAATGTCGGGATTGGGCATACATCTAAATTAAAGAATTGGAAGTCTTCATAAATTTTTGAATAATTTCAAGTGTTTGAATATATAAGGTGTAGTCTAAATAGTTACACCTTTTTTTATGTCAATTGACTGTTTGTTGCAGACAAATTATTTAAAATGTCATAAACAAAATATAAAAAGTCGGTAAAGTATTATGCAACAAGTTGCAAAGCCAACCTTAAAGGATTCATGATGACAACTCGCTATGCAAATATATTAAAACCACTTCATTTAGGCTTTACGACCATTAAAAACCGTGTCGTGATGGGTTCAATGCACACCGGTTTGGAAGATCGTTTTTACAACTACCCTAAACTGGCTGCATATTTTGGGGAACGTGCAAAAGGTGGTGTGGGTTTAATTATTACTGGGGGAATTTCACCCAACCGTTCAGGTTGGTTACTTCCTGCGGGCGGGACTATGAATACCTTGGGCGATGTTGCACCACATCGTTTAGTCACACATGCTGTGCATAAACATGGCGCAAAAATTTTAATGCAAATTTTGCATGCAGGACGTTATGGTTATCAACCTTTTGTATGTCTGCGAGTCCAATTAAATCGCCCATTTCACCCTTTAAACCGCGTCAAATGAGTGAAAAGCAAATTTTAGATACCATTGATGATTATGCACATACCGCCAGTATTGCTAAAAAAGCAGGCTATGATGGTGTAGAAATCATGGGTTCTGAAGGCTATTTACTGAACCAGTTTCTAAGTCGCCATGTCAATCAGCGTGATGATCGTTGGGGTGGCGATATTCAGAATCGGATGCGTTTTGCAGTTGATATTGTCAGAGCGATTCGTGAAAAAGTCGGTGAAAAATTTATTATCTGTTTCCGTTTGTCGATGCTTGATTTGGTTCATGATGGTAACACCATGGAGGAAGTGATTATCGTTGCTCAAGCTTTGGAAAAAGCAGGGGTAACATTGCTAAATACAGGTATTGGCTGGCATGAAGCACGTATTCCTACCATTGTCACGTCTGTACCGCGTGCAGCATTTGCTGATTATACGGCTGAAGTGAAAAAGCATGTCGCTATTCCAGTGATCGCTTCAAACCGTATTAACATGCCTGAAACAGCTGAAGCTATTTTAGCTGCTGGAAAAGCAGATATGGTTCAGATGGCACGTCCGTTGTTGGCAGATGCATTCTGGGTGAGTAAAACCGCAACCAATCGTGTTGATGAAATTAATACCTGTATTGCCTGTAACCAAGCGTGTTTAGATCATACTTTTAAAAATCAACGTGCCAGCTTGTTTAGTCAATCCACGTGCAGCGTATGAAACTGAATTGGTTTATTTAAAGACCAAAGCACCGAAAAAAATTGCAGTTGTCGGTGGTGGTGTAGCGGGTATGTCTGCTGCAACAGTGGCTGCGAGTCGTGGTCATCAGGTGACTTTATTTGAAGCTGCACAAGAGATTGGTGGGCAGTTTAATTTAGCCAAAGTGGTTCCGGGTAAAGAAGAGTTCCATGAAACCATTCGTTACTTTAAAGTCCAAATTGAAAAAACAGGGGTAGAACTGCGTTTAAATACCAAAGTAAACCGTGAGCAATTAGAACGTGAAGGTTTTGATGAGGTCATTGTTGCAACAGGTGTTGTGCCGCGTGGTTTAAAAATTGAAGGCAGTCATGCGCCACAAGTGTTGTCGTATGCAGAAGTATTACGTGGTGCTGCCGTTGGCAATCGTGTTGCAGTGATTGGTGCAGGCGGTATTGGATTTGATGTTTCCGAGTTTTTATTGAAACCAGAACATCAGCCTCAGCCACAACCGTTGGCAGACTGGCAACGTGAGTGGGGTATTGATCCAAATCCGAACTATATTTCCGAAGGTGGTTTGCAGCCCGCACAAGTCGATCATCCTGTGCGTGAAATCTATTTATTGCAACGTAAAACGACACCTTTAGGTGCTGGTTTAGGAAAAACATCGGGTTGGGTGCATCGCGCACAACTTAAAAAACATGCGGTTAAAATGTTGCGTGGTGTGCAATATAAATCCATTACCGATGAAGGTTTATGGATTGAAACCAATGGCTATGACCAACTTTTACGTGTCGATACTGTCGTGGTTTGTGCGGGGCAAGAGTCAGTAAAAGATATTATGCCAAATGAAGGTGAAAATACTTTGGCAAATTACCATATTATTGGTGGTGCAAAACTGGCGGCAGAGCTTGATGCGAAGCGTGCAATTCGTGAAGGTGCTGAATTAGCAGCCAAATTATGATTTTTTAAGTTGATTTGGTGAAACAATATTCATTTGAATGCTTTACTTGTAATTTTTACTTGTCAGTTTTTAAAAAGATCCGTATTATGGCGCACATGGAAGCGTGGCAGAGCGGTTTAATGCACCGGTCTTGAAAACCGACGAGGGTGTGAGTCCTCCGTGAGTTCGAATCTCACCGCTTCCGCCAAATTTTGAATTAAGCCCTTGTTATTGCAAGGGCTTTTTTCTTGTCTATAGTTTTACCCCACATAGTAGCCCACATAAGATTTTGGATGTAAAAAGTAAAAACAGGATGATTTAGGACAAGATCGGAAATCAGTATCAAAAACATTAAAAAATTTTAAACTCATTTACGGCTTTGAAAAGATATTTTCAATATATAAAAATGGCTCTTAGCTGAGTTACAGTTTGAATGGCTTGAACTCTATTTAGACATAGTTGAAATTGCAAAAACAACGGTTACTCGGCAGAGTGAATGGCAGTTAAATACCCAAGTCTGGGTGCTCGTTTATCAATATCCAGTCTATCAATGGTCGTCAAGCATGACCATTTCTGAAGTTGTGAGTAATGTAAACAAGCCATTAGTTCGAGTTTGAGTTATTGCATAGTGTCATAATTTTAGCTATTTTTTTAATGATCAGCATTAGCCTAAAGATCTGTTTTCTTTTGAATATAAAACCAATTTAATAATATCAAGTTTATTGTTGTTGTTCTTCACATTTTGTTCACAGGCTTATAGGTTATCTTATTAAAGTGAATGTAAACGGTCTAAAAATGAAATCTTTATTTAAATCTTTGTCTCTTACTAGCGTATTGGGTTTTAGTCTATTGAGTGTATCTTTTGGCATGCATGCTCAAACAGTTGAACCACAAGCTGTTGAAAAAATTGATGTGAAACAGTATGTCGGGCAATGGTACGAGATTGCGCATTTGCCAATGTATTTTCAGCGCAAATGTGTGAGTGATACCACTGCGAAGTATAGCATTAATTCAGATCAGACCATTGCTGTGCTGAACAGCTGTCGTACAGAAAAAAAACAAATGATCAGTTCTGAAGGTGTCGCGTATTCACAGAATGCGGGCAACAGTAAACTAAAAGTGAGTTTTTTACCATCAGGCTTAAGATGGTTACCTTTCACAAAAGGCGATTACTGGGTATTAAGAGTGGATCCTCATTATCAGGTGGCATTGGTTGGCGGACCAAGCCATAAATATTTATGGATTCTGTCACGTGATTCAAAATTAGATGAAGCGACGTATCAATCCTATCTACAGACTGCCCGTGAGTATGGCTATGATGTGTCCAAACTAATCAAGACACCACATCAACAATAATATGAAAATGAGTGGAGCTGTTGATTGACGTTGCCAGCTCCATTAACTTGCCAGTGCCATTAAAAAAATTATTTACTTCACATAAATTTCATTTCGAATTGATTAAACTCTTTCATACAAAATCCGATGATTAGAAAATTAGGATCAGTCTATGTTGAATCGTGTTATGCAATGGATAGACAGTTGGTCCAGACCGGTTCAGGCAAAGACCATTTCACCTGAAAATAAGCAAATTCAATGGGTGCGTATTATTCCTTTTATCATTCTGCATATTGCTTGTCTTGGCGGTTTTTTGGGTTGGGGTGTCATGGTTTGCAGTTGCCTTCATGCTGATGTTTTATCTGATTCGGATGTTTTCGATTACTGCATTTTTCCATCGATATTTATCCCATAAGACTTTTCAAACTTCTCGAGTCGTTCAATTTATTTTTGTATTGATTGGAACGATGAGTGCCCAGCGTGGACCTTTGTGGTGGGCAGCGCACCATCGTTATCATCATCGATTTACCGATACAGCACAAGATCCACATTCGTCTACGCATGGTTTTTGGTACAGTCATGTGGGATGGTTTTTAAATGACTATAATTTTGCCACGCGTAAAGAGGTGATTAAAGATTGGCTTAAATATCCTGAACTGGTTTGGTTGGATCGTTTTAGTTTGATCATTGTGCTTCTTACCGCAGTGGCAATTTATGCTTTAGGCGAATGGCTTGCGTTAGTGTACCCATCACTTGCTACATCAGGTTTACAGCTGTTGGTATGGGGATTCGTCGTTTCAACCGTTTTATTAATTCACGCCACTTTATGTATTAACTCACTGGCGCATCTATATGGAAGTCGAGATTTTGACACAGAAGATCAAAGTCGAAACAACTTATTTTTATCCATCATTACTTTGGGTGAAGGATGGCATAACAACCATCATTATTATGCGGGAAGCGCACGGCAAGGTTTTTATTGGTGGCAAATTGACATCACCTACTATCTTTTAAAAATGATGTCTTGGGTCGGTTTAGTTTGGGGACTGAAACCCATTCCCGCACGAGTGTATGAGGTCAGTAAAATCGCTCAATCAGCAAGCAAAGTAAACATATTCATTAAAACAAAGACCAAGAACAGTTCAACTGGGGAATCTTCATGAAAATTGCGATTATTGGTTCAGGAATTTCTGGATTGTATGCCGCATGGAAACTTTCAAAACATCATCAAGTCACTGTGTTTGAAAAAAATAATTATTTTGGCGGGCATACTGATAGCCATGATTTGATGATTGATGAGCAAAAACTGGCTATCGATAGCGGTTTTATCGTATTTAACGACTATAACTATCCACTTTTTAGTCAAATGCTTGCTGAACTGGGGGTCAAAGCTCAAAGCAGTGATATGGGCTTTTCTGTGAATAATCAGGTCACAGGGCTACAATATAATCCGTCGAAAAAAATTTCATTGCTGTGCCGACCACAAAATTTTTTAAAATCTAATTTTAGAGCCATGCTCTCTGATCTTTTTAAATTTTATTCCGCAAATAAAGACGTTATTGTGGATGATCACGATACGACATTGAGCATTGAAGACTATTTAAATCAAAACGGTTATTCCGAGGCTTTTCGCCAAGAGCATTTATATCCAATGTGCGGGGCATTATGGTCATGTCCAATTGATCAAGTGGGACAAATTCCTTATAAATTCGTGGTGAGCTTTTTTCAACATCATCGCATGTTACAGCTTAAAGACCGTCCACAATGGCAAACCGTGAAAGGTGGTTCTGCACGCTATGTTCAAGCCATCCAGCAGCAGTCACCAAATATTGAGTTTAAAAAACTGGCTGTAATCAGTGTGTCCCGTTTAGCTGATCAAGTGATTGTGCAAACAGAACGCGATACGCAGCAATTTGACTGGGTGGTTTTTGCTAGTCATGCTGATGACAGTTTAAAGCTATTAAATGATCCGACAGCACTTGAACAAGCCGTATTGTCCAATTTTTCTTATCAAGATAACCGAATGGTGGTGCATCAGCGACCTCAGTATCATGCCCAAATGTAAATCTCAATGGGCGAGTTGGCATGTGCATGTTACTGCAGATAAATCTAAATTTAATACGCAAAATCAGAAGCCTAGGCTTCATTATGCTTTTAGCTACTGGATGAACAAACTGCAAAATTTATCCTGTCAAACACAAATTTTTGCCACGTTGAACCCTAATTTTAAAATTGATCCGAAGCAGATTTTAGTCGAACGAGATTATCGTCATCCTGTATTTAATGCACAAGCCATAGCGGCGCAAAGACGCTGGTCAGACATTAATGGCCAAAATCGAACATCATTTTGCGGCGCTTATTGGGGCTGGGGTTTCCATGAAGATGGTGCGCGCAGTGCGGCGAAAGTGGTGGATCAATTAGAAAAGCACATGGCTGATGTGATCTAGGAGTAGGCGATGTGGATGACTAAACTCGCTGTAGCACCTGTCCTGATACGGCATCGGCGCTACTTGCCCAAATCACATAATTTTGAAGCTCAGCTGAATTATTTATGGTTCGATCCAGATCAGATGCTATCCATTACCCAGCAATCCTACTTATGGTCATCTAGTCGATGGAATCTGCTCAAACTTGATCCGAATGATTTTTTAACCGAGGAACACGGTTCAATTCGGCAAAAAATTCAAAAAATAATATTAAAACAAGCCAGTAGCTTACTGGCTTTAGATACGCAGATTCGAGTTTTAGCGTTGCCACGGACTTTAGGTTTTCGTTTTAATTCGGTGGTGTTCTATTTTATTTTTGATGCCAATGAACAGCCACTGTTTATTCTCAGTGAAATAACCAATACGCCTTGGGATGAACGTAAAGTGTATGTGCATGATTGCCGTCAAAAAGCAGTACAGCATTCGCAGTTTAAGGGCTATCAGTTCGAGTTTAAAAAAGCATTTCATGTCTCGCCTTTTATGCCGATGGACATGAATTACCAGTGGAATTTTAATTTTTCTGCCCAGCAAAATGTCATTCATATGCAGCTGTTTCAACAGGATGTACTGCAATTTGACGCGACTATGCGATTTTCATTGCTACCCATCACAGTTTCTTCACAGCAGCATCGATATGCTATTTACAGTGTCTTTGAACCTTTCAAAATGATGGCAGGAATTTATCTGAATGCTTTTCGTTTATGGAAGAAAAAAGTGCCATTTTATCGACATCCGAAAAAAGACAAAGGAAAAACAATGCCATGAAAGCACTCATTTCCAGTGAACAAGATTCACTACCTTTGGTTTTACATCGTTTATTAAAGCTCCGTCATGGTCAAATTATATTTCAAGGGGCGTGGAATGGTTTTGTCGGCGACAGTATTGAGTTAAGCGCTGTTGTTCAAGTTCATGATAAAAAACTAATGGACTTGATTTTTAAAAATGGTGTATTGGGTGCAGCCGAAGGCTATATTCGGGGCTATTGGAGCACGGATCATTTGGTCGAATTGATCCAAATTTTGGCGCGTAATCGAGATGTTCTAGATAAACTTAATCAAAATATTATTGCTCGGGCAAGTCAAATTTTTTTAAAGGCATGGTACAAAACACGCAAGAACTCCATTGATGGGAGTCGAAAAAATATTGCCGATCATTATGACCTGAGTAATGATTTCTTTAAGTTGTTTCTTGATCCATCACTGATGTATTCCAGTGCGGTGTTTAAAGATGCTGAAATGACTTTGGAACAAGCTTCTGAATATAAAAAAGAACTGATTTGTCAAAAATTACAGCTTAAACCGATGGATCATTTGGTGGAAATTGGCAGTGGATGGGGCGGGTTTGCAATTTATGCAGCACAAAATTATGGCTGTAAAGTCACCACCATTACCATTTCACAAGCGCAATATGATGAAGCCGTGGCGCGTGTAGACGCTGCTGGTTTGGCGCATCGTGTCGATGTACAGTTGAAAGATTACCGCTTGCTTGAAGGGAAATTCGACAAACTGGTTTCGATTGAAATGATTGAAGCCGTGGGTGAACCCTACTTATCAACCTATTTTCAGCAATGTCGCAATTTATTAAAACCGAATGGTTTGGCTTTGATTCAGGCGATTACCATTGAAGATGCGCGTTATAAAAAAGCGTTAAATACTGTGGATTATATTAAGCGTTATATTTTCCCCGGCAGTTTCATTCCGTGTATCAGTGTCTTAACTCAAACGGCATCAGAACAAAAATTACGTTTAAAACATCTGGAAGATATTGGGCAAAGTTATGCGCAAACTTTGCATTGTTGGCGAAAAAACTTTTTAGCTGCACGTGAACAAGTCCTTGCACTGGGTTTTGACGAAAATTTTATCCGTATGTGGGATTTTTACTTGTGCTATTGCGAAGGTGGTTTTAAGGAAGGCGTGATTAGTGATGTGCATATGTTGTTTGAGGTCAGTGCATATTAAATTTCAATCTTCTATATGAATTTGCCAAGGAGAACGCTAAATGCTGCTGGATTTATTGTTGCTTGACGTCTTCATTATGCTGTGTTGCTGGGTCATTGTGACTTATAACCATCGTGCAGGTTTAGTCGATGTTGCATGGAGTTTTAGTATTGCCTTCAATGTCATATGGGCCGCACTTTTTCTGAATACCGCACCAATGGCCGTGCGTGTCTTTATTGGTCTTGCAAGCAGTATTTGGTTTTTACGTCTGACATGGCATTTATTGCGTCGTTATTGGCATGAAACCGAAGAAGATCGTCGTTATGCCAATATGCGCCGTGCTATGGGGGCATTTCAGCATCTTGGTTTTTTAGCTTTTTTCATGTTTCAAGCGGGTCTTGCGATTCTATTTTCATATCCGATGCTGTCGCTACTGAGTACCACACAGATGCAGTGGAATGACTGGAGCAGTTGGGTACTGATCGCTGCCGCACTGATTATGCTGGTGGCATTTATGGGGGAAAGTCTGGCCGATCATCAACTGTATCGGTTTAAACAAAATCCTGCCCATCAGGGTAAAACTATGGATCAAGGTTTATGGAAATATTCACGGCATCCAAATTATTTCTTTGAATGGCTGCATTGGTTTGCCTATCCCATTTTAGGTCTTGCGGCTGGGCTGTATGTGTTATGGATTTATCCCGTATTGATGTGGTTGTTTTTGTACTACATCACCGGTATTCCGTTTAGTGAACAACAAGCATTACGTCATCGCGGTCAAAACTACCGAGATTATCAACAACGCACGTCAATGTTTATTCCCTGGCAACCTAAAGAGTAGGACAACCTATGGATTTTATTATTCAACAGTCGCTAAGAATTGTCGAAAGTGGATTGCTTCCAGATCAGGCGATTCGTGCTGCAATACGGGGCTTAAGTAAAAAACGCTTAATACAAGAAGGACGTTATGATCCTGAACAGGGCGCCCAGCGTTATATGGACGTACTGAACATGCTCAAACACAGTGAAATTGCCATCGAAACCGATAAGGCCAATGAACAGCATTATGAGTTACCGACTGAATTTTTTCAGGCTGTGCTGGGGAAACGCTTAAAGTACAGTGCAAGTTTATTTGCCGATGCTCAAACCACGTTAGATGAAGCTGAAGAATTGGCTTTAGCGAGCTATTGTCAACGTGCGCAATTACAAGATGGTCAACATATTCTAGAGATCGGTTGTGGTTGGGGATCTTTAAGTCTATGGATGGCGGAGCAGTATCCGAAGGCAAGCATCACCGTGGTATCGAATTCTGCAACGCAACGTAAATATATTCAACAACAAGCCAAATTACGACAGTTCAACAATTTGAGTGTAATCACTTGTGATGTGAATGTGTTGGAACTTGAAAGTGGCTACATTTGATCGAGTCGTATCGGTGGAAATGTTTGAACATGTGCGTAATTATCAAAAACTATTTGAAAAAATAAATACTTGGCTGAAGCCTGAAGGATTACTCTGGTGTCATATTTTTTGCCATCGTTTTTTACATTATCCATTTGAAATTAAGAATGAATATGATTGGATGTCAAAATATTTCTTTAGCGGTGGACTCATGCCATCGGCTTCAACTTTCTTACATTTTCAAGATCATTTACAGTTAGAGCAGCATTGGCAGTGGTCAGGGACACAGTATGAACGGACTGCCAATGCTTGGCTGGAAAATATGGATCGGCATGAGCAACGCTTAAAACCCTTATTTGAAAAAACCTATGGCAAGGCTGCCGCAGCGTGGTGGCAACGCTGGAGGATTTTCTTTATGGCCTGTGCTGAATTATTTGGTTTTGAGCAGGGGCAAGAGTGGGTGATCGGTCACTTTTTGTTTAAGAAGAAAGTCCTATAATCTAAATTGAATTTGACCCTGTCGTTGGTCAGGTAAGGGATTGAGTCTATGTTGAAGCTATTTAAGGGCAACCGTGCTCATCCCTTGGGTGAAGTCTTTAATCGTTACTATTGGTTGCAAATTGGACTGATTGCGTTATCGATTGTGATTGGTATTTCATGCAGTGCATGGGTGATTAAAGGCACATTGCTGAAAACGGCGCTTGAACAGGAAATGGAGCATTATTGGATGCGTGTTGAGCGTAATCCAAAGGCAGATTTACCCGATACGAAAAATTTGTATGGCTACCGATGGAACGGGGTTAGACCAAGCAAGTTTCAAAATATGCAGTTAAAATCAGGCATTGACCGTCATTTTATTGATGGCAAAGAGCGCATGACCGTTTATGGAGAACGCAATGGACAGCATGTACTTTTAGTTTTTGGTGAGAGTAACGTCAATAAGCTGGTTTGGTTGTTTGGTTTGGCACCGTTAATGTTTAGTCTATTTATCCTTTATAGTGTGCTGTGGTGGTGGAATCGTCGTGCGCGCCGATACTTTTCTCCAATTACCCGACTGGCCAATGCTTTAGAAAATATCGACTGGGAACATCAGAATAAAGAAGCGTCACCGTTTCAGGACATCAGCACGGATGCCAACATGGAAGCGGAATATTTAAAACAAGCGCTAGAGAAATATCATCAGGTGTTAAGTGAGTTTATTCGTCGTGAACGTGAGTTTAGCGGTGATGTCAGTCATGAGCTTCGCACACCGTTGACGATTTTAAAAGGCAATGTGCAACTTTGCCAAGCACGTTATGGTGATAACAAAGCTTTTACGCGTTTGGGCAATACCATTGAAGATATGCAGTTATTGGTCGATACCTTGTTGGCAATTGCACGTAATACCACCAATACACTGACCCCAGAACATAGATCACTATTCAATATTTTACAGGAATTACAAGTCGATTTAGACAGTGTGGGGCAGGCCAAAGGCATACAGATTCATCTTCAACAGCATGGGGATGAACAGACACGTCAACTTTATCCCTCTATGACCAAAATGGTCTTTGGTAATATTTTGCGTAATGCCTTAAATTATTCGCAAGGTTCAGAAATTGATATTATTTTGCAAAAAAATAAAGTGTTAATTGCCGATAATGGCATTGGCATCAATTTACCCAATGATGTGAAAGTACAGGAATTGTCGAGTCGGCAACTCAAACTAGAAACCAAAGGGCATGGTATTGGACTGCAATTGGTACAAAAACTGTGTATGCAATTGGGCTGGCGTGTGGAATTGTTTGATCGTCAATATTATTTAACGATCCAGAGCGATATTGATTTAAAGCCTTCAACGGGATTGATTGTGGTGGTGTATCTTGCTTAGTTTAAGTTAGGGCTGGATCGGTTTCAATTGAAATTTTTAAGCCAACCCCAGACACGGTATGAATCAGTTTCTGATTGAAAGGTTTGTCGACCATTTTGCGTAGATTATAAATATGACTACGTAGCGCATCACTTTCAGGCTCGGCATCACCCCATAAAGCCATGATAATTTCTTGTTTACTCATCACTTTGGGTGAGTTGCGCATTAATAGTTTTAAGAGTTTAAATTGAATTGGCGGGAGTTCGATGCTTTGACCCGCACGGCTTAGACTTTGACGAGCGCTATCTAAAATGAGGTCATGAATTTGCAATTGGCTATTTGAAACCTCACCCAGTGATCTTTTAATTAAAGCCCGAACACGTACCACCAACTCATTAAAGTCGAAAGGTTTGACTAGGTAATCATCGGTGCCTGAAGCAAAACCTTTTAGTTTATCGTCTAAGGTATCGCGTGCAGTCAGCATCAGTACAGGCAGGTCTAAGCTTTGTTCTGTCCTTAACCATTCACAAAGATCATAACCTGAGCCGTCTGGCAAATTAATATCCAATAACAGAATATGATACGGATGCTGTCTTAATAAATTGCGTGCCGCATCTAAATTACGTGCATGATCTATGACAAAACCATGCTCTTCTAAAAACTCACACAGGGTAGAGGCAAGCTCGTAATGGTCTTCGACGATGAGGATAAAATGTTTGGTCATAACAATTAATTCTGATGTTTAGTTTAAGAGTTGTTGCTTTAATTTAGCATTAAAAGGCTGTGGCCCTAGCCAAATTTTAAAATACTGATTGGCTTGATCATTTTGAATATAACCTAATTTTTTTTGATTCAGTGACAGTGTTAATGTTTTCGATGGATGTGTATATAGCAAAGCGTATAAATCGCCATTTTTGACTGGTTTATAGAGCTGTGTAATATGATTCAGGGCAGAGTTTTCTTGAAAATTGGTAATATTTTTCTTTAAAAAATGCGTGGCTGCGCGTTTAAATGCCCATTCTGGAATATCTTGAGTATAAGCAAAATTCAGCTGAATACTTTGACTATCCCAAGTCTTTTTACAAGACTGGGCAAAATAGCTGGCTTGACCGACCTGTTTTTTGCCAATTAAAAGCGGTGCTGTTGCACATGGTTGTAGCGCTGTGTCGAGCGTTAAGGCACTGACCGATAAACTGCTTAGGCAAACAAGGCTTAAGGCGATTTTTTGAATGGTAATAACCATGAGTAAACACCTCCAACATAGGGTAGTGAACGATATAAACCATTTGCTGGATCCCAAAAATCTTGCTGGAAAATAATTTGCTGGGCAGCATTCACTTTAATTTCACTTATTCCGTGTGAAGCCATCTTTTTATGCGTCCCTAAAAATTTGAAATCGTAAGCCATATACCAATGCACATACGCTGAGTCTTGATGATGGCTTGTGCTTAATAATTTGACCGTGACATTACTGACACGTTCATTCATGCCTTTGAAATGCTCAACCAAATTTTGTCGTGATGAAAACTGAGACAGTGTGTCATTAATAAAAAGTTGCTCTGCATATAGCGCACTCGCTTGATGTACAAATTCGGGCGTGCCCAAGGTATTAAAAGTCGAGGTAAAACGTGTACCAATCGCTAAGGCTTGTGCGTCATTTAGCATGATGCCAGTCATATTATTCTTGGCGGTATGATAATCAGCGGAATAACTGGGGATACTTTTACATCCGGATAAACACAGTAATGCCAGCAAAGAACTTGCTATTGTTTTACGGTATTTCATGATCATTATCCATCTTGAATCTTATATTGATACTTTAGATAAATAGGTGTGAACGAGATGTGAAGTTGGACAGAAAAAATTTTCTTAGTAACCAACGATTTTGTAGGCACTCTTTAGTGGAATAAAATGGCTAGGTAGCCTAAGTTGAATACAACTATATCACTGTCATGTGTTATTGATTTACCATGGATATAAACATCTAAATGGTTTTAGTATTGTTGTACTGATAGGTCAATGCTCTAAATAGATTACAATAAATAAGGGCTATTCACTTATCTCTAATTCAGTTAAGTACAAGCAAGACTTTGATTAAAAAGGGATACTAGTTGTTGGTATGGCTCACCCTAACAACCTTCAATAAGTACAAACTGTGATTAATGTAGTTATTCATGCTTATGCAATAGTAAAAGTACATCTATCAAATGGATGAAAAGCGATTGCTGATCTAGATGGACTATTTGCCAATGCTCAAGTACTTGTCCTAACTGATAAGTTAGGCAAAGTTATTAATATTTATAGAGTTATGGAGATTATGCATATTGACTTCAAGTGGATAATTTGTAGTCTTAAATAATTGTACTGAGTTTGCAGAAACCTATTTGATCATGTTATTTAAGTTTAATTGCATTTGTGGGATTATCTAAGCCTAAATTATTGAGTGTAGTATCTATTTTTAAAAAGAAAATCATAGATATATTTATTTTTAGGATATATAGAAATCATTTGATGTTTTTTATAAAAATTTATATATCTGATTTAAATAAAAAATAAGCGTTGTGAATTTTGTGTGAAGAAATACAAAGTTCTCACTATTTTTATAAAAAAAATAATAAATCATTTATTTACAAGGTAATTAATAGTCTATATTTTTAAAATTAGAATAAATTTTAATCGATTTGTTTTGTGGGGAAATAAATATATATGCACTTGATAAAACTAGAAGTAAATAGATTTATTTAAACTGCTAAAAATGCTCTTGCCCAAAAAAGTATCTACATACTAGTGGAGTTAAAATGATGAAAAAAAGTATGATCAATTTCGCACTTGCCTCGGTAAGTTGTTTTTCTTTAATGGGGTGTAATACCAGCTCAGAGCAAAAAAATAATTTTATTTCCTGCTGTTTCTGGCGATACTATTATTTTAACCAGTAACGGTATGATTAGCTCAATTAATCGAGATAATCCAAATAACGTTATTTCTTCAATTAAAATTCGATTGCTAGAAGCAAGAAGATCAGCTGGTGGGGATTGATTATAGACCTAAAGATGAGAAGCTCTATGCTGTTGGGTTACTTGGCAATTTATATACTTTAGATCCCAACACGGGAGTTGCTACATTTCTTCGAAAACTTATTGCTGATCCAACAGATACAACGGATGGGAATCTACCTTTTAGTAAAATTGTAGGGGATGCTAATCTAATTAGTGTAAATTTTAATCCTGCCGCTGATCGATTACGTGTTATCACCAACACAGGACAAAATTTAAGAATTAATGTTGATACAGGTGCAACAATTACAGATGGTGCAATTAATCCTATAGCAAATAATCCTGTTATTGTCGCAGCTGCTTATACCAATGCTTTTGCTGGAACGGCAACCACTAAACTGTATAGTATTGATCAAACATCGGATCGTATTTACTTACAAAATGCAAATGCTGGAACTTTAGGTAATTCAGCTGCCATTAGAAGGGAATCTAGATACCCAAGGCGGTGGGGGCTTTGATATCGATCCAATCAATAACGTAGGTTATGCTGCATTAAAAATTTCTGGAAGCTATAAATTTTATCAATTGAATTTGGCAAATGTGGGTACAGCAAATAATACTGTTTTTAACACCAGTGACTTAGCAAATTATTATACAACGGGTGGAATACGTGGTATTGCCTTAAAACGTGCTAAAGACGCTACAGCAGCAGGGATTGGATTAAGTAGTAATAATAAATTAATTCGCTTTGCTTTAAATAACCCCAATAGTGTGACAGAAAAAAATATTACAGGTCTATTGGTGGATGAAAAATTTGTTGGAATTGACTATAGACTAAGAAATACCACAGAGCGATCAGGTCAACTATATGGTTTAACGAATAAAGCCAATTTATATACGATTAACCCTGAAACTGGTATAGCAATCTTAGTGAATGCGCTTAAAGCGGCAACAGACAGTACCTTTACCAGTTTAGATGGGACTGCATTTGCTGTAGATTTTAATCCTGCCGCTGATCGTTTACGCGTAATTAGCAATACGGGACAAAGTCTAAGAGTTAATGTTGATACAGGGGATACGATCCGCGATGGTGATATTAAAGGTATTGCTGGTGCAATAATCAGCGCAGCTGCATATAGCAATAGTTTTAAAACCAGTGTCGTGGGATTAGCAACAGAACTTTTTGATCTCGATCAAGCCAATCAAATCGTTGTCAAACAAGATCCACCCAATACTGGAACACTGAACCGAATTGGTGGATTAGGTATAAATTTAGGTTTAGATAATGGTTTTGATATTGCTGGTGGAGACAATGGTTATGCTCTAGCGACAGTTGCTAACGCTTCAGGCCCATCTGTTTTATATCGTATTGATCTCAATACAACAATGAGTGATAGCCGTGCAAAACCTGCAATTAACGTGGATGGAACACCCAATATTGCAGCTTCTACTATAGGAACAGCAGCAACTTTACCGCTCATTGATATTGCAATTTTATTAAAATAATTAGGCATCGGTGAGATGATGATATTCGTAGATTTTAGTGCAATGCTAAAATCTACGATAAAATTAATTTTGGTAAACTTTTAAATAGGTATTTTTCACAACCTATTTAGGTTGATGCGCGCTAAAATTATAGGAGACTTTCACTTGTAAGATTCCATGCAACGAATTAAATAGATAGAGGTCTGAACTTTATGATGTTTATTTAATTAGCTATTTAATATTGCAATCATTGATTGTAAAACTCAGCCCAATCAGTCATCAAGCCTTTATGCTTTTTAAGATAAGTACACTGTAAATATGCAGCCTCAATATGATCAGGGAATCTATGAACAAGTACATGCTCACAGCTCTTAGGCGAATAATCCGATTTTACCGGCTCACTCATCAATAAAAGTGGAATCAAAGCTGTAATTGAAGAATATAGCTCAATGAAAGGGTAGTGTATAATTATCGAAAAGAAATAATTAGAAACATAAGAAATTATTGCGCAGTAAAAATAGTAGTAAAAATTTAAATATTTTTTGTCTATATTTTTAGATATTTGGCTTTGATTTTGTCCCACATAAAATTTTGGATTGAATTGAACAATATAAGCAGGGATAAGAAAATTATTGGTCAATAATGTTCATTCTCAAATAGGTACACTTAATATCTATCGAATTAGGCAACGCTCATTTTCGAATTGTATCTTAGGTTTGGTAATCCCCCCACAAAACAAGCACAGTTAAAAGTAGAATACTCACCTAAAAATTTTCTGAGTGGGCTGTTTAATACGTTGGTGCCTATGTTGGATAAAGAACTAAAACGATTGTCAGTCTTGCAAGAAGTTTGTGATCGACGCATAACGCAATCTAAAGTTGCCTAGCTCTTACAGCTATCCTTAACATCACCATTATTTGAAAAAATAGAAAAAATTCGCAGAACAGATTGAACTGATCAGCTAATAAGTGATGAATGGTATGTAAAAATAGGACTTTTATCAAAAAATACAAATAAAGAACAAAAAATAACCAATTTTGGGTATATCTCTATGGCCCAAAATTTGATGGAATTGGCAAAATTTATAAAAATATTTTTGGGGAATCATATGAATAAAATATATAAGGTTATTTGGAATGCGCAACTTGGGTGTTGGCAAGCGGTTTCAGAACTCGCCAAAAATCATAGTACAACTCAAAGCGCGTTAGATACTCCAAAAAGTGTCAGCGGAATGGTTCAAAAAATTTCAGGCTTAATTTTATTTGGCTTGGCTTTGTTGCCATTATCAATACATGCTGCCATTTCCAATACAGAACTTCCAACAGGCGCACAGATTAATTCAGGCTCAGCAAATTTTAATCAAAATAACAATACACTCAATATCAACCAAAACAGTCAAAATTTAAGTACCCACTGGAATACCTTTAATATTGGCAAAGATGCAACGGTTAATTTTAATCAGCCGAATCAATCTTCAACGGCGATTAACCATGTTTTAGACAGCAATGCATCTCAAATCATGGGACGTTTAAATGCCAATGGACAAGTATTTTTACTGAATCCGAACGGTGTAGTATTTTCTAAAACGGCGCAAGTGAATGTTGGCGGTTTAGTGGCTTCAACATTAACCTAAACGATGCCGATATACAAAATGGAAAATACACCTTAAAAGGTGACCCGAACAGCACAGCAGCGATTGAAAACCAAGGTTCGATCACCACTTTGCAGGGAGGAAGCGTTGCCTTAATTGCTCCTAATGTCAAAAACACAGGAACAATCACCACACCAGATGGAACAACACATTTAACGTCAGCAAGCCAAGTCACTTTAGCGTTACAAGATGGCACACTGACCCAATATCAGGTCGATCTAGGGGTATTACAAGGCTTAGTAGATAATGGCGGTGCAATTATTGCCAACAATGGCGCAGTTTATTTAACAGCAAAGGCCAAAAACAGTTTGAGCAAAGCTGTGATCAACCACAGCGGGATCATTGAAGCCAACCGTTCAACTCAAAATGCCAAAGGCGAAATCATCTTATTGGGTGATATGCAAAATGGTGAAACTAATGTTAGTGGAACATTGAAAGCTGAAGGTAAAAATGGTCAGAATGGTGGGTTTATAGAAACCAGTGCTGCAAAAGTAAATATAGATAAAGACATTAAAATATCTACTCTTTCAGAAGGTGGGAAAACAGGAAATTGGCTCATTGATCCATACAATGTGGTTATTTCCAATGCGACAGATACAGGTATAGGTTTTGTAGCAAACCAAGATGATACGGTCATTAATGCGATCACATTAACCACTGCTTTAGCAACGACAGGTGTAACAGTTTCAACAGGAGGAACTGCTGTTGGTACTCAAGAGGGCAATATCACAGTTGATGCTGATTTAGCTTGGACAAGTAATTCAACGCTGACTTTACAAGCAGATAAGGACATTCATCTAAATAAAAAAATTACGGCTCAAAATGGCAACTTAACTTTAAGTGCTACTAATAATATCTCTGCGACAGATGCAATCAATGTGGGAACATTTACTTTAAGTAAAGGTAACTGGCTGCAAAATAATGCAACTTTACCAAGTTTTTACGCTAAAGATTTTCGTCTAAATGGCGGTAGTTTTATTCGTGCAATAGGTGGAGATGGTTCTACTGCTACTCCTTGGAAATTGACTGATATTTATGGTGTGCAAGGCATGGGAACAAAGTTAAGTGATAACTTTGTTTTGGCAAATGATATTGATGCCAGTGGTACGGTGAATTGGAATAGTGGGGATGGGTTTAATCCGATTGGGACGCTAGGAAATAGTACAAAGGGGTATTTGATGGTTTAGATCATACGATTAATAGCTTAAGAATTAATAGACCAAGTCAAGATTATGTCGCGTTATTTGGACGTATAACTGGAGCAAGAATAAAAAACCTAGGATTAGTTGATGCAAATATTCTAGGAGGTTATTGGCAAACAGGTATTTTGGCTGGTGTTATTGCTAATAATAGTGAAATAGATAATGTATATGCATCTGGAAGTGTAAAAGGTAATACGTATGTAGGTGGTTTGATAGGACAAAATAATGGTGGAAAAATCAGTAATTCGTATGCAACAAGTGTTGTAACAGGCGTATCTAGTGTAGGTGGTTTAGTTGGATTTAATAGTTCCGTACAAGGATTGCCTATTATTACTAATGCATATGCGACTGGTTTGGTAAATAGATCATCATAGAGCGTTGGTGGATTGATTGGAGAAAACTTAGGAGTTGTAACTAATTCTTTTTGGAATATTGAAACCACTGGACAATCTACTAGTGCTGGTGGTACAGGTCTAACCACTGCTCAAATGTTTGATAAAAATAATTTTACAGGTTTTGATTTTAGTTCTGTTTGGGGAAATGGTCATAATCAAACCACACCATATTTGCTGAGTTTAGCAAATAACCAAGTTTTTAATAAAAATGATTTACCAAGTGGAGCTATTACAACAACCAATAGACCTGTTTTATATACGGCTATTTTAAATGTAAACCAATTACAGGACATAAATAAAAACTTAAGTGGAAAATATCTGCTTGGAAATAATATTGATGGTCTGCTACAGTGAATTGGAATAACGGGGCTGGGTTTAATCCGATTGGAACGATCTGGAAATTTTAATACAAATTATGCATTCACTGGTGTATTTGACGGTTTGGGTCATACAATTAGTGGCTTAACCATTAATAAACAAAATACAAATTATGTTGGGTTGTTTGGTTATATTTATAATTCGAGTATTAATGATGTTGGGTTGATTGGAGGATCAGTAACAAGTAAAAGTGGTTTTGATTTTACGGGTTCACTAGTTGGTTGGGTTGAAAACTCATCCATTAATAATGTTTTTTCTACAGCAAATGTGGTCGGATCTCATGCTGTAGGAGGATTGATAGGCGGATTGTATTCAGGTTCTAAATTGTCGAATGCATATGCTACGGGTGATGTAACAGGAAGTGCTTGGGTAGGGGGGCTGATCAGGTGGTTTTATAGGCTCAACTATATCAAATGCATATGCAACAGGAAAAGTAGTAGGAGATGGTTATCAAGGAGGGATTATAGGAGAGACCTCTGGTACGGTTATGAATAGCTTTTGGAACACTGAAACCACAGGACAAGTGGCAAGTGCAGGTGGTGGCACAGGTTTAACCACAGCGCAAATGCAAAATCTGAGTACATTTGCAGGATGGGATATCGATGATGTAGGTGGTACAGGAAAAGTCTGGCGTATTTATGAGGGGCAGACAGCACCATTGTTAAGAAGTTTTTTAACAACACTTGATCTAAATACAATCAATAAAACAACGACATATAATGGAAAAAATCAAACCTTGGCGACAGTAAATGGATTAAATAATAACTTACTAGTTTCTAGTGGAAATGCTGGTGGCCGCAATGCGGGAGATTACTCGGCGAATTATTATTCGAATCAGCAAGGTTATGATTTAATTGGTAATACTGCAACTTTAACCATAAATAAAGCTGTCATTAATGCAATTGCAGGAATTACAGCAAATAATAAAACCTACGATGGTCAAACAAATGCCAGCCTGAATATTGGCAATGCTAGCTTTGCAGGCATGGTTGCGGGAGACGAATTACTTGTTGGGACTGCCTCGGGACAATTCAGTGATAAAAATGCCGGCACAAATAAAACTGTAAACATCACTGGCTTAAGCCTCAGTGGTGTGGATGCAGGCAACTATACGTTAACCAGTGCCGCGTCCACCACGACAGCGGATATTAGCAAAGCGCAAATCAGCCAAGTGTCAGGAATTACGGCAAACAATAAAATTTATGACGGTCAAACAAATGCCAGCCTGAATATTGGCAATGCTAGCTTTGCAGGTATGGTGGCAGGTGATCAGTTGAATGTTGCGACTGGTTTAGGACAATTCAGTGATAAAAGTGCAGGTACACATAAAACTGTAAACATTACTGGTTTAAGCCTAGGCGGTACGGATGCTGGCAACTATACGTTAACCAGTACCGCGTCCACCACGACAGCGGATATTAGCAAAGCGCAAATCAGCCAAGTGTCAGGAATTACAGCGAACAATAAAGTTTACGATGGTCAAACAAATGCCAGCCTGAATATTAGCAATGCTAGCTTTACAGGTATGGTGGCAGGTGATCAGTTGAATGTTGCGACTGGTTTAGGACAATTCAGTGATAAAAGTGCAGGTACAAATAAAACTGTAAATATTACTGGTTTAAGCCTCAGTGGTGTGGATGCAGGCAACTATACGTTAACCAGTACCGCGTCTACCACGACAGCTGATATTAGCAAAGCGCAAATCAGCCAAGTGTCAGGAATTACGGCAAACAATAAAATTTATGACGGTCAAACAAATGCCAGCCGAATATTGGCAATGCTAGCTTTGCAGGCATGGTTGTGGGAGACGAATTGCTTGTTGGGACTGCCTCAGGACAATTCAGTGATAAAAATGCAGGTACACATAAAACTGTAAACATTACTGGTTTAAGCCTAGGCGGTACGGATGCTGGCAACTACGTTTTAGCATCCACGACGGTGACCGATACCGCAGATATCACAGCACGTACATTACATGTCACAGCTGATGCACAAAACCGAGTTTACGATGGTACGACAACAGCAAATGTCAGCTTCAGCGATGACCGCATCGCCAAAGACAGCCTGAACATTACAGGGACAAGTAGCTTTGCCAATAAAAATGTAGGCACGGGTAAAACCGTAACCTCAACAGGCTTAAGCCTCAGCGGTGCGGATGCCGGCAACTATGTATTGGCATCGACCAGTGTGGCAGATAAAGCAGATATCACAGCACGTACATTACATGTCACAGCTGATGCACAAAACCGAGTTTACGATGGTACGACAACAGCAAATGTCAGCTTCGGCGATGACCGCATAGCCAAAGATAGCCTGAACATTACAGGGACAAGTAGCTTTGCCAACAAAAATGTAGGCACGGGCAAAACCGTGACCTCAACAGGCTT
>CAVTXE010000015.1:0-7088 GCA_963738635.1 uncultured Alphaproteobacteria bacterium
GCCATCCCGAACCCTCCCGCGCTGCGTCAGGTCCTGCATAGCGCTCCGGCCCGCCGCGATCTACAGCGCCCTGATCCGGTTGTTGCGCGGATTGTGCTCCACTTCCGCCAGCCCCAGCACCTCCAGCACCGGTGCCACATAGTTCCCGAACCGCCCGCGGTACCCCTTGCGCAACCCGTAATACCCCCCGACCGGGTTGCCCGCATCGCGCGCCCAGGCCTCCAGCGACCCGTCTGCAACCGGCTTGCCCTCGTCCGCGTTCCCGATCGCCACCCAGTCGCCCCGCGCCTTCAGCATCGCATGCACGTCCTCGATCGCCCGCAGCTGATAGCTCAGCTGCGTCGTGCCGACCTGCACCACCAGCGCGCTTTTCACCTCATCCCGCCATGCCTGAAACTCCGAACTCAGCGGCGGCGTTTTCAGAACCCAGGGGTCCGCCGCCGTGCCCGCTCCGTATGTCACCTTCCCCATCGCCATCCTCCGCCCTTGACCAAAATCTCTCTACAACCCCTAATACGACATCTTATGTCATATCTGGCGGGCCTGCCCATGCGTGCCTCCCGTCTCCTCCGCATCCTTCTGATCCTCCAGAACCGCGGTCGCCTCACCGCCGTGCGCCTTGCCGACGAGTTGGAAGTCTCATCCCGCACCATCCTGCGCGATGTCGATGCAATGACCGAAGCCGGCCTGCCCATCATCGTGCATCAGGGCAATCAGGGCGGCATCGAACTCGGCTTCAACTACCGCACCCGCCTGACCGGCCTTGACCGCGACGAAGCGTGCGCCCTCGGCCTGATCCTTGCCACAGGCAATCCCGTCATCGCAGCACTTGGCCTGACATCGGCCGCCGCCCGCGCCCGTACCAAGCTGCTTGAAAGCCTGCCCGACACCGTCCGCGACGCGGCGACCGGCACCGCCGCCCGCTTTCTCTACGATCCATCCGCCGATCTGACCGATCCGCGCATCTCCGCCATGGCGCGCGCCGTCCAGAACGGCCTCGCCGTCCACCTGCGGACAGAAACCGCCGGACCGATCCGCATCGGTCCGGCGGCACTTGCGTTCGATGCCGATGGCTGGACTGTCCGCGACGCGCTGTCCGGAACCTGCATCGCTCTGACCGACTGGGGCGACGTCAATATCTCCGGTCTTCCCTTTGCCGACTTGACGCCCGGCCGCCCCGGCCCCATGAAGCCGGTCGCGCCCAAGCGGAGGAATTCCGATGTCCGCACGATTTGATGACCGCCTGATCGTCGCCCTCGACGTCCCGACCGCACTTGCCGGCCTCGAGCTCGCCCGCCGCCTCGGGCCCACAGTGCATTTCTACAAGATCGGCCTCGGGATGCTCACCGGCGGCGGCCTCGCGCTTGCCAACGAGCTCAAGCAGGACTTCGGAAAGCGCATCTTTCTCGACATGAAGCTCTTCGACATCGGCGCGACGGTCGAGGCCGCCGTGCGCGGCCTCGCGCAGTACGAGATCGATTTCCTGACCGTGCACGGCGACCCGCATGTCGTCCGCGCCGCCATGACCGGGGCCGGGTCGAAAGGGCCGAAGATCCTTGCCGTCACCGTCCTCACATCACTCGACCGCGCCGACCTCGATGCCGCGCAGATCAGACCCGGATCCATGGAGGAGATTGTGCTGGCCCGCGCCGCCGCCGCCCTGGACGCCGGGGCAGACGGCGTCATCGCCTCCCCGCAGGAAGCCGCCGCGATCCGCGCCCTTCCGCAGGCGGCGGGCAAGCTGATCGTCACGCCCGGCGTGCGTCCATCAGGCTCCGATGCCGGGGATCAGAAGCGCACCGCCACGCCTGCAGAGGCCCTCGCCGCCGGGGCCGACCACATCGTCGTCGGCCGCCCCGTCTGGTCCGCCCCTGATCCGAGACGGGCGGCAGAGGCGATCCTCGCGTCAATCGGCTGACCGCCGGGACCGGTGCGGGATCACCCCGCCAGCCACAGAAACCCGCCCACGAACAGCACCAGCAGGCCGCCGAAGACAGCCCAGCCGCCCAGGCCGCTTTTCTTCTGTTTCCGCCGGAAATCCAGCCGCTCCTGCGAGGACTGGGTGAACTGCATCGGCGTCTGCTGATATGTTGCCACGGTGTTTTCCTTTCAGGATCAGGGGCTTGCAGCCCTCTACACCTTCCCGGGCCGGACCTTAGCATGACGGGGTGTCCGAACGGCACCCCACCCCCGGGCGCACGGCGGGCACCTGCCAGATCCCGCTGCGGCATCGGCGGAAACCCCCGGAGCACTTACCGCAATGACGATTTTCCACCTGCTGTGCTCCGCCTGCATCAGCCGTCCGAACGCCCCAACTCCGCCAGCATCTCTCCCACCCTGTCCCGCAGATAGGGCACCGCCATCGGATGCCCCGTGAACGCCTCCACGGGCATCATCTCCCAGCGCTGGCCCTCGCTGCCGAACTGGATCGCCGCCACCTCTTCCGCCCTGATCCGCCCGCCGAAGAACACCGCCTGACCGCCCCGCCGGTGCCACGACGGAAACGCATGCCGCCAGATCAGGCGGTCCTGACCCAGACACAGCCCGAATTCCTCCTCCAGCTCGCGCAGCACGCAGGCCTCCGGCGTCTCGGCACCTTCCCGACCGCCGCCCGGCAGATCCCAGTGCCCCGGAAACGGCAGCCCCGCGAAATCATCCCGCAGATAGCACAGCACCCGGTCCGCCAGGATCAGCGCCAGCTTGGCCCCTACGAAGTCCATCCTATGGTGCTTTCTCTCCCACCCGGTGCCGGCTCGTGCGGGCGGTCCTCCGCTAAGGCTGTCCGCCGGAATAGATGTCCGCCAGCCGCAGGTCCGGATCGCTGAAATCCCCGCACCGCGTCAGGATATCACCAAGCCGCGCCAACCGGTGGGCATTCAGCCTCTCGGTCTTCACTTCGCGCGACACATGCGTGCCCGCCTGCGAATCCGCCTCGAAGGCCGCCAGCGCGCCCTCCGCGTGACCCTCCTTCAGACCGCAATGCCGCAGAATGCGCGTCACTGACGGCAGCCGGTCGCGGTTGAATTCATTGTAGCGCAGCGCCAGGAACGGCACCCCGCCCCGCAGATGCCGCGTGTATTCCGCCATGTTCAGGGCCCAGGCCGGGGCCAGCGGCAATTCCATCGGAATCTCCGCCGCGCCGGTGTCGATGGACGCGCGAAGCAGGCGCGGCTCTGCCGCCGCCGTGAACACGCCCCAGGTCGCCGTCCGGCCCTCTCCCGACGCGGTATCGGGGTACCCGTACTGCCGCATCATCCCATAGACCGAATTCGCCCAGCCCAGCGCATCCCTGTACAGAAAGACGCAGACCGCATCGGGCAGCGCGTCGTGGTAGAGGTCCGCCTGAAACAGCGCCTGACTTCTGAATTTTACCGCGAACACGTCTGCGGACCTGTCTGCGGGTGGCCGGAACTGCACCCTGGTGATGGCGCGGATCAGCCGGACGGCCTGATCGCGCGGAAACCTGGCGCGGGCTTGGGAATGGTAGTGCTGCATGACCAGCGTCGAGAACGCATCCGGCTCGGACAGGCACCACACCCCCGGCACCGCATTCAGCGCATGCGACAGCAGCGTCGATCCGCAGCGCCCGATGCTGAAGATCAGGATCGTCCTGCCCGGCAGCGGCACCCCTGCGCCACCGCCTCGAACGCCGCCAGAGTCATCGTCGCCACCCGCCGCGCCAGCCGGTGCTGCGTCGCATAGGAAAACGGGCTGTCCGCCAGATCGGTCCCCGGCGGCAGCTCCGTGAACACCGCCAGATCCCTGCCCCGGTCCAGCCCGTACAGCGACCAGTCCGCCCCTTCGATGACGATCCGCGCATCCGCCGCCGATCCCGGCCCCAGCACAAAATCGTCAAGGTTCGCCCAACCGGCCATGTCGCGCCGCGACACGACCTCGTGCACCTGCGCCGTCATGGCAGTCCGCCCCGCCCTCAGTCGTTCACGTCCCGGTCCCAGACCTTCACCTGGCCCTCATGCCGCCCGAACACCGCCCTCAAGGCCAGCCATGCCACCAGCGACGCCACCGCGAACACCGCCAGCATCAGGCTCAGCGACCCGCCCAGCAGCCCCACCAGCACCAGCAGCCCCGTGATCGCCGCGCCCCCCGCGAAGCCCAGGAACACGAACGCCGGCAGCACCAGCTCCAGGATCGCCAGCAGCCCCGCCGCCACCATCCAGACCCACCATTCCTGCCACAGCATCACGACCGCCCTTTCAGCATCCGGAACGCATCGCCGAACGCGTCCAGCGCCTGCGCCGGCACGATGATCGTCTGCTTGCCCGCGCCCTGCCCCACCGCCGTCAGCGCCTCGACCTGCTTCAGCGCCACCTGATACTGCGCCGCCTCCAGCCCGTTCTCCTTGATCGCCACCGCAATCACCCCCGTCGCGTACGCCTCCGCATCCGCCAGAACCCGCCGCGCCTTCGCCCCCTGCTCTGCCGCGTACAGCTCCGCATCCGCGTTCAGCTCCACCGCCCGCTTGCGCCCCTCGGCTTCCGTCACATTCGCCCGCCGCGCCCGCTCTGCGTTCAGCTGCTGCAGCATCGCCGCCCGTGTCGCCTCGTCCAGGTTCACGTCCAGCAGCTCCGCCCGCGTCACCTCGATGCCCCAGTCATCCACCATCGCGCGCACCTGCTCGCGGATGTTCGCCGTCAGCGCCGTCCGGTTCGACTGCACCTGATCCAGCTCCATCTTCCCGATCTCGCTCCGCACGATCCCCGCCACCGTCGTCGCGATCGCCGCATCCACGTCGCGGATGCGGTACACCGTCTTTTCCGGCTCGGTGATCCGGTAGAACACGCTCGTCTCCACCTTCACCAGCACGTTGTCCGTCGTGATCGCGTCCTGCTGCGCCGTCGGCAGCTGCCGCTCGAGGATGCTGATCTTGTGCGCCACCCGGTCGAGGAACGGCACGATGAAGTTGATCCCCGGCCCCAGCACGGCGCGCAGCCGGCCGAAGCGCTCGACCACATGCTTCTCCGACTGCGGCACGATCCGCACGCCGAGGAAGATGCAGAGGATGAGGAAGGCGGCAAGGACAAGCCAGACGGAATTGCCGTTGAGAAGGTCAGCGGGCATGGGGGCTCCTGTGGGGCGCTATGGGTCGGGGGCGAGTATGGCGGGGGGAGGGGGCGGGGGGAAGGGGGGGTGTGCCTTAACGCCTCGTCCGTTTGTTCTTGCTAAGTTCGCTTCTGTGAAATAGCCATTCTGAAGCTTTGAGGACCGCAGCAAAGGAGACATCTGCCTTGCAGACAAGGAAGATTTCAAGGCCGGCCGCTCTCTCTCTCGATGAACTCGATCCTCTTTGAAGGCGATGCGCTAACCGTGCTCCGCAGACTGCCCTCGGACAGTGTCCAATGTGCCGTGACATCGCCTCCCTATTGGGGTCTCCGGGACTACAACAACCCCGATCAGATAGGACTCGAAGAGACTCTTCCTCAATTCATCAACAACTTGCGCACCGTGTTCAGGGAAATGCGCCGTGTGCTGCGCGATGATGGTGTGTTCTGGCTCAACATTGGCGATGGATACACCAGCGGGAACCGCGGCTGGCGTGCGCCGGACAAGAAGAACCCGGCGCGGGCGATGGACGTCCGTCCCGATACTCCTGACGGGTTGAAACCAAAAGACCTTCTCGGCATCCCTTGGCGGCTCGCCTTCGCGCTGCAGGACGATGGGTGGTATCTGCGCGCCGATGTCGTCTGGAACAAGCCGAACGCAATGCCCGAAAGCGTGAAGGATCGCCCGACCCGTGCACATGAGTACCTGTTCATGCTCACCAAGGATGAACGATACTTCTATGACCGCTCTGCGATCCTTGAGATCAATGGGCGTAACTGCCGATCAGTCTGGAACGTGCACACGCAAGGTTTCGGTGGGGCGCATTTTGCGACGTTCCCGCCCAAGCTGATCGAACCCTGCATCAAGTCTTCCAGTCGAGCCGGGGACTTCGTTCTCGATCCATTCTTCGGCTCCGGAACAGTCGGGATCGTCGCGCAGTCCCTTCGCAGACGATATGTCGGTGTCGAACTCAATCCAGAGTATGTCGCACTCGCTGCCGACAGGATCGGTATTTCGGAGCCGCAGGTCATCCGGGTCGCTGCGTGACAATCAGGGTTCCGCTTCCTGACACGCAAATCGGTTTTGCGTCGGCGTTGTTTGAAATTCGCAGTCTGTGTCTTCAGGACGCGCTCGCCGCCACCGTCAGAGGCTTGTCTATTCCTGACATCGACCGCGAACTTGCGGTGCACGTCCCGGCACATAGCCTGACCACTCTCGCCGTCCTTGGCCTGCGGGGAGAAATGCTGTTCCCAGTGCCAGTCGTCCTGACCGCAAACCCTAAGCTGCTTGGCTATTATCGACTGCTTTACGGTTTCAGCCAGAAGGAGTTTTACGGCGGATCTATCGGACTGGGTCGCTTCAAAGCGATGGAAGAACGCGGCGTAGTTCGGGCTTCTATCGCACAAGAGATACCGGCCTTGGCCAGCGCCTTGTGCGAGGCAGGTGCCATGCTTCTTGCCGGAATCGGCACCAAAAATCTGAGCCTTGGGATACTCGACGACCTTACACTGCTTACGCTTGGCCCTCAGCTTCGCGGCGGCGCGAACGTCCGTAAAGGCGAAGCGGGTATCCGCACTGTGTTTAACACCATCCACGAAATCGTTGCAAATTCTGTTGGGATTTCGTCCGCGAACCGAATTGAGTTGAGAAACGCAGCCGGACGAGTTGTGCTCATTGAGTTTGCACCCGATCCTGACATCATCATCAGGGAAGAGATGCGACAGGGCGTATACCGAGAACTTATTGCTATCGAGGTCAAGGCAGGCTCCGATTTCTCGAACATTCACAACAGGATTGGTGAGGCCGAGAAAAGTCATCAGAAAGCCAAGGCAAACGGCTACGCCGAATGCTGGACCGTTGTGAACGTGGACAAGATCGACATGCTGATGGCGAAAAAGGAAAGCCCGAGCACAAATCGATTTTACAGGATTTCCGATTTGGTCTCGGCTACCGCAACGAGTATCAGGATTTCCGTGACCGCGTCATCTCGCTTACCGGCATCCCTGTCTCACCATAACCCCTACACC
>CAVTXE010000016.1:0-20809 GCA_963738635.1 uncultured Alphaproteobacteria bacterium
TCTTCGCTGGGATGCTTGAACGACGGATGATCCGCGTCGTCATGGTCGTCGTCGTCCGGGTCCGGATCGGCGCACCATAGGGATCATGGACGTTCACGGCGGGTATTTCCTTCTGACGGGCGGCGGCCTGCCAGGCATCGCCACCGAAGCCCCGGCGGAAAGGACCATCCTTCACCGACCACCCCATGGATCAACATGGGCAGGGGGCGGGCGCAGGTCAATCCGGTTCAGCGGCGTTACAGGAATTTCACGGTTCGCAGCTGATGCCTATTTCGTTGACGGTCGAGGGCGCGCCGCCTTCGAAGGTGTTCGGGCGGGCGTAGTCGGGCGGGGCCTCCTGCATCTCCAGGTGCAGGCGGTCGCCGGTATAGGGATGGGCGAGGGCGACGTCTTCGTCGAAGTCGATGCCGAGACCGGGGCCGTCGGGGACGATGACGTAGCCGTCCTGCCACCGGATGGAATTGCGGATCAGTTTCTGGTGGAACGCGCCGCCGGTTTCGATGGTCTCGACCATCAGCAGGTTGGGGATGGACGCGCCAAGCTGGACGTTCGCGGCCCATTCGACGGGTCCGGCGTAAAGGTGCGGGGCAAGCTGTGCGGTGAAGACCTCGGCGATGGCGGCGATCTTCTTGACCTCCCATATCCCGCCCGCGCGGCCCAGCGCGGGTTGCAGGATGCGCGCGCCGCCGGTCCGCAGGACGGTGGCGAATTCGGCCTTGGTGGTGAACCGCTCGCCGGTGGCGACCGGGATGCGGACGCCGCGCTGGACCTCGGCGAAGTCCAGCAGGTTGTCGGGCGGGATCGGCTCTTCGTACCAGAGCGGGCCAAAGGGTTCGATGGCCTGGCCGAGGCGGATGGCACCCCCGACATTGAACTGGCCATGTGTGCCGAACAGAAGGTCGGCGCGGTCGCCGACGGCCTCGCGGATCGCCTTGCAGAAGGCGACAGAGCGGGTGATGTCGGAGAAGCTCGGGTCATGGCCGCCGCGGATCGTGTAGGGACCGGCGGGGTCGAATTTGACGGCGGTGAAGCCCATGCCGACGAACCGCGCGGCGGCCTCGGCGGCCATGTCGGGGCTGACCCAGAACGCGGCGGATTCCTTGCCGGGCTCGGGGTAGAGATAGGTGTAGCTGCGCAGGCGTTCGTTGATGCGGCCGCCCAGCAGCGCGTGGACGGGTCGGTTCCGCGCCTTGCCGATGATGTCCCAGCAGGCGATTTCCAGGCCGGAGAATGCGCCCATCACCGTCGGGTCGGGGCGCTGGGTGAAACCGGACGAATAGGCGCGGCGGAACATCAGTTCGATGTCTTCCGGGTTCGATGCCCCGCATGTGGCGCGCGAAAACATCCTCGATGACGGCGCGCATCGCCTCGGGGCCGACGGTCGAGGCATAGCATTCGCCGTAACCCACGATGCCGTCATCAGTGGTCAGCTTCGGGAAGATCCAGTAGCGCCCGCCCCAGCCGGGGGCCGGTGGGGCCACGACGAAGATTTCGAGGTCCTTGAGTTTCATCGCGCCGGACCCTTCTCTAGGCGGCAGGAGGAACGGCCATGCGCGACGACATCACATTCCGGCATCTGGGTCCAGACGACCTGGCCCTGCTTCTGTCGGTCCGGGAAGGGTTGTTCGACAACCCGGTCGATGCCGTTCAGGCCGCGGCGTTCCTGGCCGATCCGCTGCACGAAATCGTGCTGGCCTATGCGGGCGACTAGGCCGTGGGGATGGCGACGGGGACCGTGCTTCTGCATCCCGACAAGCCGCCCGCAATGTTCGTGAACGAGGTCGGCGTGCGCGAGGAGTGGCAGAAGCAGGGGATCGGGCGCGCGGTGATGGAGCGGTTGATCGACGTCGCACGGGCGCGTGGATGCCAGGGCATCTGGCTGGGCACCGAGCCGGACAATGAGCCAGCGCTGGCACTGTACCGCAGCATGGGCGGCGATGAAGTGATGTTTGTCGGCTTCGGCTGGGATGACGCGCTTTAGGGGCATCGTCAGCGGTCGAACACGATCACGTTCCGCCGCGCGGACCCGGACCGGGTGCTGGCGATAGCCTCGTTGATCTGGTCCAGCCTCCAGCGGCCCGAGATGAGCTCCTACAGTTTCAGCCGCCCCTGCGACCACAGGTCGGTCATCCAGCGGATGTCGCGGGCAAGGACGGTGTCGCCCATCACGGACCCGACCATGGCCTGCGCCGCCGACGCGACGTTGACGGGCTCGTATTTCGAGAACGCCCCCGAATGCGGCATCCCGACCATGACCATGCGCCCGCCGGGGGCAAGATAGTTCAGCGCTGCGTCAAAGGCGGGGATCGCTCCGACGCTGACAAAGACGGCATCCGCCTGGCGTCCGCCCGCAGCGGCGCACGCCGCGTCCCAAGGCTTGTGGACGGTCGCCAGCACGCCGTCCGTCGCGCCGAATTCGCGCGCCGACGCCAGCTTTTCCGCCGTCATGTCCACCGCGATGATCCGCGCGGCCCCGGCGATGCGCGCGCCCTGGATGACATTCAGCCCGACGCCGCCCGCGCCGATGACGACGACGGTCTCGCCGGGGCGCACCTTGCCGGTGTTCACGACAGCCCCGACGCCGGTGATGACACCGCAGGACAGAAGCGAGGCAGCCTCCATCGGCATGTCGGCGGGGATCGGTGCGATCTGGCTGGTATGGACGACGACACGCTCGGCAAAGGCCCCGGTTTTAAGGCCGTGATGCAGGATACCGCCGCCGGGCATCGAAAGCGGGCCGTGGTTGCGGTCATAGGGCGTTTCGCAGCGCGACGGATGGCCGGTGCCGCAGGACGGACAGGTGCCGCAGGACCGCAGGAGCGTGACGATGACCGGGTCGCCCATCCGGTATCCGCGACGCCCGCGCCCAGTGCGGTGATCCGGCCCGCCGCTTCGTGGCCGTAGACGGCAGGCAGGGTGCCGCCCCAGCCGCCGTCGATGAAGGAGATGTCCGAAAAGCAGATGGCGCAGGCGTCAAGCGTGACCTCGACCTCGCCCGCGAGGGGTGCGCGCAGGTCGACCTCTTCGATCGTCAGCGGCGCTTTGAACGCGTGGCAGACTGCGGCGCGGACTTTCGGCATCGGTACCCCCCTTGGCTTGACGGGCACGATGCTGGATTGCACCCTGCCCCGGCGCGCAGAGCCGCGACACCATAGTGTCGCAAACGCTCAGTCGCCTGTGCCGAACCGCGCGATGGTTGCGGCAAACAGCGCCGGATCGGCATTCCCGCCCGAGGCGACACAGACGGCCGCGTCACCCTCGATCCGGTGGGCGTGGAAAAGCGCGGCGGCCAGCGCCACCGCCCCGCCGGGTTCCAGCACGATCTTCAGCCGCGCGGCGGCGACGGCCACTGCGCGCAGCGCTTCCTCGTCGCTGACCGCAAGGCCGGGGCCGGCGGCCCGACGCAGGATGGGAAAGGTCAGCGCGCCCGGCTCCGGCGTCAGGATCGCGTCGCAGACCGATCCGGTTCTCTGCGCGTTGCGCTGCGGCGAACCCAGCGCCAGCGAACGGGCCATGTCATCGAAGCCCTCCGGTTCGCAGGTGCGGACGCGGAGACCCGGCGCGCGCGCCTCCAGCGCAACCGCGATCCCGGATGACAGTCCTCCTCCGCCGCAGCAGACGAGCACGTCGGCGCGGGTCACGCCCGCCTCGGCAGCCTGTGCCGCGATTTCCAGCCCCGTCGTCCCCTGCCCCGCAATGACCTGCGGGTCGTCGAAAGGTTTGATCAGCGTCAGGCCGCGCTCTGAAGACAGGCGTGCCCCGATGGCATCGCGGTCGCCTGTTGTGCGATCGAAGAGAACGACCTCGGCCCCAAGGGCACGGGTGTTGTCGATCTTCAGCCTGGGTGCGTCGGAAGGCATGATGATCACGCAGGGTGCGCTGTGCTTCCGCGCAGCAAGGGCCACGCCCTGCGCATGGTTGCCACTTGAGAACGCGATGACGCCCCGCGCCCGGACCTCCGGCGGCAGGGCCGACACCGCCGACCACCCGCCGCGGAACTTGAACGATCCGGTGTGCTGAAGGCATTCGGCCTTGACCAGGACGCGCCGACCGGCAAGGCGGTCGATGTCGGGTGACGACAGCATCGGCGTGATCCGCGCATGTCCCCTCAGCCTCTCGGCCGCTGCCTCGATCATCCCGATGTTCATCGCATTTGACCCAGCCACGACCGTATCGCGACCAGCGCGCCTGGTTCGTCCAGGAACGGCACATGCCCCCGCCCCGGCACCTCGGCAAACACCATGTCGGGGCGGCGGCGGGCCATCTCATCGGCGGTGGCCCGTGACAGAAGGTCGGAGTTCGCCGCCCGGATCAGCGCAAGGGGCAGTCCCGCGCAGCCATCGAACATCGGCCAGAGGTCAAGCGGCGGAAGCGCGAAGGCCGCGGCCACCGCATCGCGCAGCGCGGGGTCGTAGCGGATGCGCAGACCGTCCGGCGTTTCCTCGTAAAGCCGCGCCGCGAAGGCCTGCCAGCGGTCGGGCGGCACATCGGTGAAACCGGGCATCGTCTCGGGCAGGTGCGCCGCAAGCACCGCGAGCGTGGGCGCGGAGGGGTTCCGCCCGACATAGGTCAGGATGCCCTCCAGCCCGCCCTTTTCCATCACCGGGCCGATGTCGTTCAGGCACAGCCCCGCCAGACGTTCATGCGCGGTCAGCGCCAGCAGCATCCCGATCAGCCCGCCGCGCGACGTCCCGAGGATCGCGGCGCGGGCAACACCCAGATGATCGAGCAATGCCAGCGCGTCCTGCGCCTCGTGCACGATGGTGTAGGTGGCGGGCCCGGTCCTGTCCGACTGTCCGCGCCCGCGATAGTCCATGCGGATCAGCCGGACATCCGGCAGATGCGGGGCGACGAAGTCGAAGTCCCCCGAATTCCGCGTCAGCCCCGCCAGACACAGGACGGGCAGTCCGGCACCCTCGTCAGCGAAGTAAAGCGACGCGCCGTCCCGTGCGGTGAACTGCGGCATCAGCCCTTGCCCATCGCCTGCATGGCGGCTTCCATATCCATCCACATCGGTTCCCAGATATGTCCGTCCGGGTCCGCGAAGGCGCGGGAATACATGAAGCCGTGATCCTGCGGTGCCCTCGCCTCGGTCCCGCCCGCCTTCAGCGCGGCCTCAGCGATGGCGTCCACCCCGGCGCGGTCATCGCGCGACAGGGCCAGCAGATGCGCTGTTGCTTTCGTCTCGTCGGCGACGGGCAGCACCGTGAAATCGGCAAAGCGCTTGCGGGTCAGCAGCATGGCGAAGATCGCGTCGGATATGACCATGCAGGCCGCCGTGTCGTCGGTGAACTGCGGATTGAAATCAAAGCCCAGCGCCCGGTAGAACGCCATCGACTTCGGCAGGTCGGCGACGGGCAGGTTGACGAAGATCATCTGGGGCATGGCTTTTTCTCCTTGCGGTTCGTCTTGACCCAAATATTCCGGGGGGACCGGGGCAGCGCCCCGGCTTTCGCAGCCGGGGTCACCCCTCCGACTGCGCGATCCCCATCACATGCACGCCGCCATCGACTCGGATGATCTCGCCCGTCGTGAAGGCCCCGGCTCCGGACGCCAGATAGACCGCCGTGCCGCCCACGGCTTCCAGCGTCGCGTTCGACCGCAGGGGGGCGGCCGCCTCGGTCTGGCGGTAGGTCGCGCGGGCCGATCCGATCGCGGACCCGGCCAGCGTTTTCATCGGGCCGGGCGAGACGGCGTTCACGCGTATGCCCTGCGGACCGAGATCGGCCGCCAGATAGCGCACGGAAGCCTCGAGCGCGGCCTTGGCCACGCCCATGACGTTGTAGCAGGGCATGACGCGGTTCGATCCTTCGAAGGTCAGCGTCAGGATCGTGCCGCCGTCGGGCATCATCGCGGCCGCGCGGCGGGCCGTGTCGATGAAGGAGAAACAGGAAATGTCCATCGTCTGGGCAAAGTTCGCCCGCGTCGTGTCGCGGAAGCGGAAATCGGCTGCCAGTTCGGCCTTGTCGGTGTAGGCGATGGCGTGGACGAGGAAATCGAGCTTGCCCCATTCGGCGGCAAGCCGGGAGAACGCGGCGTCCAGCGAGGCCGGGTCCATCACATCGGCATCGACGAGGATGGTCGATCCGACCGACGCGGCCAGCGGTTCGACGCGCTTGCCGAACGCCTCGCCCTGATAGGTGAAGGCCAGTTCCGCGCCCTGATCGGCCATCGCCTTCGCAATGCCCCAGGCGATGGAGCGTTCGTTGGCGACGCCCATGATCAGGCCCCGCTTGCCCTGCATCAGTCCGGCCATGTGCCTGTCCCCGATCGTGTTCTTATGAAATCAGCCGAGATACTTGCTCATCATCAGCGTGGCATTGGTGCCGCCGAAGCCGAAGCTGTTGGACATGACGCGAGTCGAGCTTCACCCCCTCGCGCAGCGTCGTGACGATTTCGGCTGGGTCGAGCGCGGGGTCGAGCGTGGTGACGTTGGCCGACGCAGCAATGAAGTCGCCGTTCATCATCAGAAGCGAATAGATCGCCTCGTGCACGCCGGTGGCCCCAAGGCTGTGTCCGGTCAGCGACTTGGTCGAGGCCACGGGCGGCGTGTGGCCGCGCCCGAAGACGCGGCGGATCGCCTCCATCTCGGTCACGTCGCCGACGGGCGTCGAGGTGCCGTGGCTGTTGATGTAGTCGATCTTGCGGCCCTTCGGCAGCGTCGACAGGGCGAGGCGCATCGAGCGCTCGCCGCCCTCGCCCGACGGGGCGACCATGTCGTAACCGTCGGAGGTGGCACCGTAGCCGGTGACCTCGCCGTAGATCTTCGCGCCGCGTGCGAGGGCGTGGGACAGCTCCTCCAGCACCACGACGCCGCCGCCGCCCGCGATGACGAAGCCGTCGCGCGTGGCGTCATAGGTGCGCGACGCAGTGGCGGGCGTGTCGTTGTATTTCGACGACATCGCCCCCATCGCGTCGAAGAGGCAGGACAGCGTCCAGTCCAGTTCCTCGCCGCCGCCCGCGAAGACGATGTCCTGCTTGCCCATCTGGATCAGTTCGCACGCCGTTGCCGATGCAATGGGCGGAGGTCGAGCAGGCGGAGGTGATCGAATAGTTCACGCCCTTGATCTTGAAGGGCGTGGCGAGGCAGGCGGAGTTGGTGGACGACATGCAGCGCGTGACCATGAAGGGGCCCATCTTCTTGGGCGCGCCCTTGTTCATCACCGCATCGAAGGCGACGAAAAAGTTCGAGGTGGAGGGGCCGCCCGACCCCATGATGAGGCCGGAGCGTTCGTTCGAGACGTCGCTCTCCTCCAGCCCGCTGTCAGCGATGGCCTGCTGCATGGCGAGGAAGTTATAGGCAGCGCCCGGCCCCATGAAGCGCATGTTGCGCTTGTCGATGTGATCCTCGAGCACGATCTGCGGCATGCCGTGGACCTGGCTGCGGAAACCGCGCTCGGCGTATTCGGGGGCGAAGACGATGCCGGATTTCCCGGCGCGGAGCGACGCCTCGACCTCGGTCACGTTGTTGCCGATGGGCGAGACGATGCCCATCCCGGTGATGACGACACGGCGCATGGGCAGCCTCCCTCAAGCTCGGTCCGGACTGTTTAGGGCAGGGACGAAGGGGGGGCAAGCGGTTGGGGAGAGCAGAGGCTGAGGGGTCAAGGGAACTTCGAGCCCTTCACGGCCCCTCCCGAAGGATACGGGCGGCGGCGACCCCGAAGACCGATGCGACCCTCGTACATCCGGCGTCCCGGGCCGTCCACGTCCTCAATGGCCGCCGGATCCCTCCGCGAGCATCTCGACCAGTGCGGTCAGTTCCTTGTCCGCCAGCCCCTGTTCGACACCGCGTTTCGTCAGGTCGCGCATCAGCCTCGGAAAATCGTCGATCGTTCCGGTTGCCTCGAAGGTTGCGATCACATCGTCGAGGGCCAGCAGATAGACAGATACGGGCGCTGCTGAATTGTCGTAGGCCCGTGCCGGGACACTCCTGATGAACGTCTCGGCATACTTGCCGGCCATGCCGAGTGTTACTGGTATCTGGGCCGCGAACACTTCCATGGGCAACCCGGCCTTGCGGCAAACCGCACCGCCATAGATCAGCCCGAACATGAACCCCTGTCGCGCCGTGAACATGGCCGCGAACAGTCCCGGGATAGCGGCGGCAGTGGTTCCGACATGCGCCGAGGCACCGCCCATCGCGCGGATCGCGTCGCCGTGGGCGTCCCATATCTCCTTCGGGCCCGCGCAGAGGATCGATGTTTCGGCTTTTCCGATACCGGATGGATAGGCGTTGATCATGCCTATCTGCCAGCCCGCGCCGGAGGCGTTCAGCAGATCGACCAGTTCCTCGGCTTCCTGCGCGCCCCCGGTCGAAAGATCGAGGATAGCCTTGCCCGCCAGACACGCCGTCAGCGGCCGCAGCAGCCCGGTCGTGGTCTGGTGGTTCTTCAGGCAGGTCACCGTCGCCGGGCTCGCGGCGATCGCCGCTTCAGCCGACGGGGCAATTCTTGCTCCGGCTTCCCGCAGCGGTTGCAGTCGTCCGGCGGAGCGGTTCCAGACGGTGACCGTGCGCCCGCTTGCGATCAGGGCCAGCGCGAGGGCAGAGCCCATGTTGCCAAGTCCGATGACCGAGATATCCGACATGATGCGTCCCCCCCGGGCGCCGAACCCATGGGAAACCTACCCGACAGTCCAGCATCCCGGCAAGCGCGGACCGGCCTTGCCGACAGGCACGAAACCTCGGTCGACTGCGCCTTCAATCCGTGCGAGCAAATACCTCGGAAAATGTGCACCGAGGATATGATGATCCACCCTTCAGGAGGCTGCCTGTGCGCACGAGTGCGCTTTGAAATCTCGAAACCGCCAACCGGCGTCACGATATGCCATTGCCGTTTCTGTCAAAGGGCGACGGGATCGGCGTATATGGTCGAGGCTATCTTCGAGAACGCCGCCCTCACTCTGCTGGCGGGCGAACCTTCGGTTTACAGCCATGTTTCGGAAGGGTCCGGAAAACTGGTGCATGTGCATTTCTGCCGGGACTGCGGCACAAAGCTTTGGCTGAGTTTCGAACGGTTTCCGGACTCGATAGGTGTCTATGCCGGAGCCTTCGACGATCCGTGCTGGTTCGAGATTTACCCCGAGACATCAAAACACATCTTCCTGGGTGTTGCGCGGTACGACACCGTCATTCCGGCCGGCGTACCGACCTTTGTCGAACACGCGATGACGAACGATGGGGCGTTGATTGAACCGACGGTTTTTGAAGCGCCCGTTCGGATTGGCGCATAGATCGGTCAGGCGGAAGCAAGACCCTATTGTCGCGAGGTATGCCAGCTGACCCGCCGTCAGGCTGCCCGCGCATCCCGATCTACCAGATCGCGAAAGCTTTTCGGATAGCCGGCTTTCGACACATCCCAGCTTGCGGCAAAGCCGGGATGCTCCATATGGGCACGGACGGCGTTGACATGGGCATCCCAGGTCTCGTCGTCGATCAGGTCTTCCTGAAATTGGACAAAGGCGCTGTAGACCAGCGACATGTAGGACCCGGTGATCTTGTCGAACCGGAACATGTCTGTTTCGGACAGGCCCGGCCGGTCACGCCGCCCTTGCGTGAACAGGTCGGCGTTGTCGGCCAGCACGGTGAACACGTCGCGTTCAAGGCTCATCAAGCCCTGGACGGTTGCACCTTCGATGGCCTGCGCGTTGCGGCGGACCTCATAGACCAGAAAGAACACCGAGATGATGACGCCAAGGCCGCCAAGGGCGGAGGAGATTGCCGAGATCGCGTCCCAGTTCCAGTCGGCCATGCGACTTCCCTGCCGAAAAAAGGGGATCTAGCCCCGGTCACGCCTCGCTCAATGCCACCTTCATGTCCTTGACGAGGTAGATCGTCTCGCCGTCGGCTTCCACGCGCCCGTCTGCCACGCCCATCGTCAGGCGGCGGGTCTGGATCGCCTTGGTGAAGTCGACGAAGTAGGTGAGCTTCTTGCGGTCGGGGCGGACCATGCCGGTCAGCTTGACCTCGCCCACGCCCAGCGCATAGCCCCTGCCCTGCCAGCCGCGCCAGCCGAGGTTGAAGCCGGTCAGCTGCCACAACCCGTCAAGGCCGAGGCAGCCGGGCATGATCGGGTTGCCGGGAAAGTGACACTCGAAGAACCAGAGGTCCGGGGTGATGTCGAATTCGGCGACGACATGGCCCTGACCATGCGCGCCGCCATCGCCGGATATGTCGGTGATGCGGTCCATCATCAGCATCGGCGGCGCGGGCAACTGGGCATTGCCGGGGCCGAACAGGTCGCCCGCCGCGCATTTCAGAAGGGCTGCCTTGTCGAAACTCGTCGGATAGTCCGGCATACCGCCCGTCCCCTCTTTCGCCCGTGTCCCGATGTCGCAGGACACATCCCGACCCGTCTAGCACCCGTGTCCGCGACAGGGCAAGCCCGGGGCGGACAGGCCGGACCCGCCGTGACAACGGCCGCGGGCGCGGCGCGCGGGATTGCTTTGAAGGGCGGTCCCGGCGTATATTCCTGACAGTTTCTGTTAGGGGACCCATGCGGACCATCGCCCTTGATCGCGGAACGCGCTGGCTGGCGCGGGCGGGCATGCGCCCGACCCGGCAGCGTGTCGCATTGGCGGCACTGCTGGTCGGTGACGGCCAGAACCGCCATGTGACCGCCGAGGGCCTGCACGCATCCGCCCAGGCGGCCGGCGAGGCGGTGTCGCTGGCGACGGTCTACAACACGCTGCGCGCCTTCTGCGGGGCGGGTCTGATCCACGAGATCACGGTCGATGGCAGCCGGTCCTATTTCGACACGCGGATGGACGATCACCCGCATTTTTACTGGGAAGAGACGGCGGAGCTGACCGACGCGCCCGCCGATCAGCTGGAAATCGCGCGGCTGCCGGACGCGCCTGCGGGGGCCGAGGTCGCGCGGGTGGATGTGGTGATAAGGCTCCGGCGGGTCTGACGGTCCGGCACCGTCCGTCGCGTGCCGACGGAACCGGACGTTCTGCCCGGTGTTGAGGTGATGCGAAGCTGGCGACCGACGCCGAAATCCGGGGGCAGAATGATCACGATCCGCTACGGCTACGATTTCCTGATCGAATGCCCCAAGCCCACGCCGCTGATCTGCATGCTGGACATGCGGCAGGAACGGCAGGCGGACGTGATGCAGGGCGACGGGTTCCATACCGACCCCGCTATACCCTCGACGATCTACCGTGATGCCTTCGGCAATGCCTGCCGCAGGCTGGTGGCACCGAAGGGCACCTTGCGGATGTGGTCGCAGGGGATCGTGCGCGACACCGGCAGCAGGACTGGATCGACCTCGCCGCGCAGGAATGCGCGGTGCAGGACCTGCCCGACGACACGCTGATGTTCCTGCTCGGCAGCCGTTACTGCGAGACGGACCGGATCAGCCAGCGCGCCTGGGACATGTTCGGCACGCTGACCCCCGGCTGGGGACGGGTGCAGGCGATCAGCGACTTTGTCCACGGGCACATCACGTTCGACTACATGCAGGCCCGCGCGACCCGGACGGCATTCGAGGCGCTGGAGGAACGCATCGGCGTCTGCCGCGATTTTGCGCACACGATGATCGCCCTCTGCCGCAGCCTGAACATCCCGGCCCGCTACGTGAACGGCTATCTCGGCGACATCGGCGTGCCGGTCGCGGGGCCGATGGATTACGCGGCCTGGGTCGAGGTCTATCTGGGCGGGCGCTGGGCGACGTTCGATCCGCGCAACAACGCGCGGCGGATCGGCCGGATCAAGGTGGCGCATGGCCGGGACGCGGCGGACGTACCGCTGATCCATTCCTTCGGGCCGCATGTGCTGACGCGGTTCACGGTGATCTGCGAACAGGAATTGCCCCTGGCCGCATGAACGGGCCAGGGACGGAGGTCGGGGCGACGGACGTGCCGTCGCCCGGTTCAATCTCACTTCGGAACAAGCACCGCGTTCACGACGTGGATCACGCCGTTCGACTGGTCGACATCGCCGATGGTGATCGTGCCGATGTTGCGGCTTTCGCTGTAAACCATCGCGGTGTCGCCCTTGAACTTCACCGACAGCGCATCACCCGACAGGGTCTGGAGGTTGGCAAAGCCGTCCGCGCCGACCTGCGCGCGCAGATCGGCAAGCTTGAGGTCGCCCGCGACGACATGCGCGGTCAGGACCTTGGTCAGCATGTCCTTGTTCTCGGGCTTCAGCAGCGTGTCTACCGTGCCTGCGGGCAGCGCCGCAAAGGCGTCGTTCACGGGCGCGAAGACGGTGAACGGGCCGGGGCCCATCAGGGCATCGACCAGACCGGCGGCGGTCACGGCGGCGACCAGCGTCGTGTGGTCAGCCGAGTTCACGGCGTTCTCGACGATGTTCTTTTCCTCGAACATCGCGGCCCCGCCGACCATCGGGTTGGCG
The DNA here is from genome assembly GCA_963738635.1 of uncultured Alphaproteobacteria bacterium. Taxonomy (GTDB): domain Bacteria; phylum Pseudomonadota; class Alphaproteobacteria; order Rhodobacterales; family Rhodobacteraceae; genus JAOADN01. The sequence goes on from CAVTXE010000016.1 coordinate 12,365, forward strand.
GCGAAGGCGGGGGCTGCGGCAAGGGCGAGAGCGGCGGTCAGGATACGGGCGGAAAGGGTCATGGCAGGCTTCCTTTGTCGGGGAACAGGGCCGGTCCCTGTCCTTGTGGGGGAAGCTACGGGGGGGGTGGGGGGAAGTTGCGGGAGGGGGGTGGAAACGGGCGGTCCCGAGTTGGGACCGATTGCGGGGCGTATGGAAATCAAGGGGTTACGTGGGCGAATTAGGGGTCTGTTAAGAAAGCGGAGGGTGGTTATGTTCGCAGACGGTTCGGATCAAACGAAGAAATACTGCCAAGAGGGAACCCTTCGGATGAACGTGAGCGGCCTCCATCACGCTTTGACATCCCAAGATGGGTAAGTGATAACAAAATCGCCGATGGGTTTGGACCCCCACCGGCGAAATGCAGGCCGCGAACGCCCCTCGGTTATGGCAACTTCGGCGTTCGTCTCTTTCGGCACTCCTTGTGAGAGGGGAGCCCTAGTCGTGGGGCGCTGGCTGTGCCAGCGCCTCGACAATTTTTGTTATGCGCCTCGCCTCACCCTCCGTCAAGTCCAGCGGGACGCCCGTCAGCGTGACAACGACGCCAGGCCGGATGGGAACGGGCACATCAAAAGCAGGCAGATGGGGAAGATGGCGAGGCTCGCTTGATGGCCCGCGCGTTAGATCGCGATCTTTGGTGCCGACCTGGATGGTGTCACGGCGTGAGCCTCCCCCCGTCTTCGCCGTAGAACTAGCCTTTTTTGGTTCGGTTGAACGAGGCGAACTGTTCCTTCCCATTCGAAAACCTGCGGGATTCGCACGATATCGAAGAAAGTCCTCGACGGAGCTTTGCAGTCTAGATTTGTACACTTGCAAGCTGTCCGGCCTATAGTTTGTGCCCTCTAGATTGACAAATCTGGAAAATGCACTTTCTAGATCGATGCTTCGAACATCTGACTTCTCGTGATCGTCTAGAATTCCTAGGACTTTCGCCACGGTGGTTCGGCGAGAAGACAAGGTTGATTTGTTGCCTAACCCCTTGGCCTCAGCGTAAGTCAAGAAGTCCAAAAGGTCTTGCACAGAGAAGTTCTGCATTGTGGCCTCCAAACGACGGCATTTGCGTTAAGAGATGGATACACGATATCTTGATGAGCATCAAGTACAGATTGATGGACTAAATGATACTACAAAAAACTACATATATACAATGCCTTGCGTATCGTTCTTGATGTCTTAGCCGTTCTTTTAACGTTGATTGACGTATGTGTCTGCGCCATGTCAACGGAGGATTTGTAGGCGCGCACCAACGCCAAATGGCATCGAGCCCCCAGTCCTGCCATTCCGAATTTTTCACGGACACTGCACGGCCGGGGGGGGGGGGGGTGAAGGCATCCCGTAGGCACAATGCCGTGCTCCCCCCTCAACTCTCACCGATCAGTCAACAAGACATGAAAAGAGGCTTGATATCAATGTGTTGCGGAGTGATTGCACTGGACAACCACGCTCTCGGCAAACAACTAAGAGAAGCCTCGTCCAGCCCCCTCAAAACCACTGCCCCGGCTCCATCAGGCCGAGGTCCATCAGCTGCTGGCTTTCCCAGCCGAACGGCACCGAGTTGTGCCACTGGAAAGTCGGGATGTCGAAGGTGCTGCCGGGGTTGGTCTTGAGCGCCTTGGCGGTCCGGAACGACGCGATGGCGGCGGTCAGGTTGTTGTGCCAGGGGCAGGCATAGGTGTTGTATTCCTCGATGCTGAAGGTGTGATCCTCGCGCAGCATCAGGCCCTTCTGCGCGCGGAACAGGCCGATGCGGTCGATCCTGCGGCGGGGTTTGGGGATATGCTCCTCGAACCGCCAGCGCAGGCCGCCGAAGAAGTCGAGCTGGCGCTCCTTGGGGTGGCCCTGGTTCTTCGGATCGGGCCGGGCCAGCGCGTAGTAGCCGGACCTGTCCAGCATCGCCTCGGCGATGTTCACCGCGTTGGGGTTCCGGCCAAGGTCGGGCGCATAAAGATCGACGACATAGGTCAGGATGCTGTCTCGGCGTTCCTCGGTCTGGAAGGCGATGACCTCGCCGATGCTGCGGGTCTCGCAGAAGGGATACAGCAGGTATTCGGCGTTGTAGCAGTAATGCAGCCAGGTGGTTTCCGGCGTGATCTGCAGGATCGGGTTCAGCGCGCGGGTCAGGGTCGCGTCGGCGGTGGTGTTCCAGCGGATCACATGAAGCCGCGCGGCGGTGCCGTCGGGAAGATCGGGCGGCAGGGGGATCGCGGCGGGCAGCAGGACGACGGTTGCGCGGAAGCCGCATCTGCCCAGATGGATCAGGGTCGAGGCGATTTCGACCGGGTCCTCGACCAGCAGGACGGCAACGGGACCCCTGGCCAGAACCGGCCCGGCGCGCCCCAGAAAATCCTCCAGCCCGGAATAGTCCAACTTGCCCGCCTGACGTTTCGCCTCGGCGTGAGACTCGGCCAAGCCTGCGCGCAATGCAAGGGGGCCGGGGGGCTGCGGCATTGCCCCGCAGGCGCGATCCGGGCTAAAGGGCTGCGCGCCACCCCGCGACAGACGCGCATCAGGAACCCGACGCATGGCCCCGCCGAAGAAGCTGTTCATCAAGACCTACGGCTGCCAGATGAATGTCTATGACAGCGAGCGCATGGCCGAGGCGATGGCTGCCGAGGGCTATGTCTCGACCGAGGTGGCGGAGGGGGCGGATCTGGTCCTGCTGAACACCTGCCACATCCGGGAGAAGGCGTCGGAAAAGGTGTTCTCGGACCTCGGCCGGCTGCGCAAGCTGAAGGCGGCGAACCCTGCGATGAGGATCGGCGTGGCGGGCTGCGTGGCGCAGGCCGAAGGGGCCGAGATCATGGCGCGGATGCCGCTGGTCGATCTGGTCGTCGGGCCGCAGAGCTATCACCGGCTGCCGGACATGGTGGCGAAGGCCAGAGGCGGGGCGCGGGTGATCGACACGGAGTTTCCTGCGGAAGACAAGTTCGACCATCTTCCCGCGCGCCCGGCGCAGGCGCGGCCGACGGCGTTCCTGACGGTGCAGGAAGGCTGCGACAAGTTCTGCGCGTTCTGCGTGGTGCCCTACACGCGGGGGGCAGAGGTCAGCCGCCCGGCAGCGCGGATCATCACCGAAGCGCGGGGACTTGCGGACAAGGGCGTGCGCGAGGTCACGCTGCTGGGGCAGAACGTCAATGCCTATCACGGGCACGAGGGCGGGCTGGCGGGGCTGATCCGCGAGCTGGCGGTCATCGATGGGCTGGCGCGTATCCGCTATACGACCAGCCACCCGAACGACATGTCAGACGCGCTGATCGCGGCGCATGGGGATGAGCCGAAGCTGATGCCCTATCTGCATCTGCCGGTGCAGTCGGGGTCCGACGCGGTCCTGAAGGCGATGAACCGCAGGCACACGGCCGACGGCTATCTGCGCCTGATCGGGCAAATCCGCGCGGCACGGCCCGACATTCTGCTGTCCAGCGATTTCATCGCGGGCTTCCCCGGCGAGACGGATGCGGACTTTCAGGCGACGCTGGACCTGATCCGCGCGGTAGGCTTCGGCGCGGCCTATTCCTTCCGATACTCGGCGCGCCCGGGCACACCTGCGGCAGGGCGCGCGGAGGTTCCATCCGAGGTCGCCGATGCGCGACTTCAGACCTTGCAGGCGCTGATCGCGGAGCAGCAGATGGATGTGCAGCGGTCGATGATCGGGCGCGAGGTGACCGTTCTGGTGGAAAAGCCGGGACGGATGCCGGGGCAGATGGCGGGCAAGTCGGAATACCTGCATGCCGTGCATCTGACGGGGGCCGGGTGCGCCCCCGGTGATCTGGTGCGCGCTGTCGTTGAACGCTCCGAACGCAACTCGCTCGCCGCGCGCATCCTGGTGGCGTGACGGCGACAGACCCGGCATTCCTGTGCAGGATGACCGGACCCGCCTTCCTTTCCGGCGGGAATCGGGTAGGGATGTTGACGGTATCGGTTGCGGGACTGCCAGTTGCCCGCAGACCGAAGGTTGGGGGACGACAATGCGCGGCATGATTGCGGGTCTTGCGGCAGTGCTGAGCCTTGCGCTGCCCATGACGGCAGAGGCGCAGAGCGCCGCAAACTCCGGCCTGCCCGAAGATCAGTACCGCCCCGCGATCTGGATCGACCCGGACGGCTGCCAGCACTGGGTGATGGATGACGGCCAGCGCGGGTTCATGGACCCGGTGCGGACGAAGGATGGAAAACCGGTCTGCCTGCGGGGGACGCGCGCAGAGAACGATCCGGTGTTTCCGGTGCCCGACACGGCCGAGGCTTTCAGACCCGCGATCTGGATCGACCCGGACGGCTGTCAGCACTGGGCGATGGACGAACGCGGGCGCGGCTTCATGGACCTGGTGCTTGACCGCGCGGGCAGGCCGATCTGCGGCAGGCCTGCCCCGGTCTGCGGCCGTTTCGCGACCGACCAGCTGTTCGCGACGGCAAGTGCCGCGATCCCGCCGTCCGAGCGGGCACGACTGGCCGAATTCTTCCGCGCAAAGGGCGCGACGACGGTTCAGATCGCTGGCCACACCGACAGCCGTGGCGGTGCTGCATCGAACATGGCGCTGGGCAAGGCCCGGGCCGCCGCGGTCGCATCGGTCGCGCGCGCCAGCGGGGCGAAGGTGGCCAGCGTCGTGTCTTTCGGCGAAACCCGGCCCGCGAAGTCGAACAAGACACCGGACGGCATGGCCGCGAACCGGCGCGTCGAAATTTCCTGTGTGAACTGAGGGGACAGACTGATGCTGCGCAAACTTGTCATGGCCGCGACGCTGTTGCCTCTGGTTTCCGCCTGCGAAGGCGATGGCACCGACAAGACGTCGGACTACGGCATAGACCGGAAACCGCTGACCGAACTCAGGGCCGGGATATGGATCGATCCGAACGGATGCGATCACTGGATCGTCGATGACGGGCTGGAGGGATACCTTTCGGCCCGTCTCACGCCGGACGGCAAGCCGGTCTGCTCCGGCAAGGCACCGGGCGGCTATGCCTATGGACCTTACCGGTTCGGGTCTAAATTCTCCAGGATTTAATACGGGCGTTAACGGATTTGGCAGAATAGTGGCCAAAATTGCCTTACAATTTCCTTCTTTGCTTAATGGCTTATTTACCAAGTTGCGTGACTTCTCTCCAAAGGGCCCGACTTAGCGCGCCCGTAAACTGGGGGGAACATGGGAAAGCATATTGGTATTTTTGCGTCTGCACTGGCAGCTTGTACGCTGTTTGTTTCGGCTTGCGGCGAAGTGGCGTCACGGAATGACAGTTCGCGCATTCTTGCTGTCGGCAACTCGATGCTCGCTTGGCATCGGATCGCTGGAAAGTCCGTCAGCGGCGCATTGGAGAGCAGGATAAGCGAGCCTGTCGTAGATCGGTCAGTTATCGGCGCACGTTTCAACTATGCACTGCCGATCACAGGCGCAATGGGTCTTAACATTTCTAAGCAATTCGTTCCGGGATCGTGGGACTGGGTCATCATTAATGGTGGTGGCAACGATCTGCTATTTGGCTGCGGTTGCGTGGAATGTGACTACACGGTCGAAAAACTCATCTCTGCGGACGGGCGCTATGGCAAGATACCGGCACTTGTCCGAAGAGCCAGGTCAACAAATGCACGCGTAATTTTGGTCGGCTACCTCCACAGCCCCGGCGTGCCATCGCTTGTTGATAGCTGCAAGAATGAAGATAATGAACTTCAGGGACGGATTGCCAAAATCCCAATGCTGGACGACGGGGTTTTCTACGTTCGGGCTTCCGAAATCGTCGGATCGGGTAACTCAAGCTACCACGCCGGCGACCGGGTTCATCCGTCAGTCAAAGGCTCTGCGGCGCTGGCGCAGCGAATTGCCGACATCATCAACGCAAACTAGTTGTATCTGAGATGTTGCGAAGAGAGTGTCAGATCAGCAATCATCGTGCCGACTGTGCGGGCGTTTCAGCAAAGTTGCACGATACCGATCCGTAAAATCACGAACCGAGGCAGGAAATCTGAACGCGTTCGTGAACATGCCGCAGCCCGTTCTTTGAAATGGTGCCCCTTCGCCCCTCCGGCGGCGAAGCGATCCCGAAAAGTCGCGTGACGGCAGCACAAACGAATGAACCCCGCATGAGAAAAGTCGTAATTCAATGCCGGAGCGCCACGAACTGAACCCGTCCGTTCATCTTTGGATGAAGGAAGTCGTTGAAGACATGACCATGTATTCAAGAGAGCGAGGTTTGCCAAGAACAGCGGCAAGTCTGAGGCGCCTGCTATCAACACTGTGCATAGAAATTGGAATAGAACCATTGCAGACTGCCACTGCCCCGCTACCTTCGGCAGAGATCATCCACCTGATCAACCGACAGCTAAAGCTGGTGCATCCTTCCAGCTACGGAAAGCACGACCGCCGTGACGACGGCGCGTAGGGCGTCGCGCTGCGGATACTTGTCCGGTTTGCCGATACCAAGGGCGATTGCACGTCGGGACACAAACGGAACGTCCGAATTTTTCAACCGAAACAGACCGTCGATCCGTGCATTCGGAGGACAAAGGTCAGGCAGTCTTCCTACAAAGGTGCCGCGTGGCTGTCGGGACAGGCTTGCTTTGCGCCCCGGCTGCGGGCACCATCAACGCGTGGCCTTGATCAAAGGGAGACCGCCGTTTGGGCATCAGTGCGCTGACCCCCCGCCCGACCCCGAGGATGTGCACGAAACGCTCCTCGAATTTCCAAACAACCGAATCCTGATCGATCTCTGCGGCGAACTCGACCGCAACATGGCGCAGGTCGAACATCAGATCGGCGTCGACATCCTCAGGCGCGGCAACCAGATCGCGGTTGTGGGCCACGGACCGGCGCAAACGCAGGCGGCGGCGGTGCTGCAAGGTCTGTATGCGCGGCTGGAAACCGGGCGCGCGATCGAGGCGGGCGACATCGACGCCGCCATCCGGATGAGCGCGGAACCTTCGATGCGCCGCACAGTCTGGACGGACAGCTCGAGATGTTCCAGTCGGGCCGCGTACGAAATCCGCACCCGCAAGAAACTGGTCGAACCGCGCACCGCGGCGCAGAAGGCCTACGTGAAGAACCTGTTCCTGAACGAACTGGCATTCGGCATCGGGCCTGCGGGCACCGGCAAGACCTATCTGGCGGTCGCGGTCGGCGTGACGATGCTCATCGGCGGGCAGGTCGACAAGATCATCCTGTCGCGCCCGGCCGTCGAGGCGGGCGAGAGGCTGGGGTTCCTGCCCGGTGACATGAAGGAAAAGGTCGATCCCTACATGCAGCCGCTCTACGACGCGCTGAACGACTTCCTTCCCGCCAAGCAGGTCGCAGAAGCTGATCGAAGAAAAGCAGATCGAGATCGCGCCGCTGGCCTTCATGCGCGGGCGGACGCTGGCGCAATGCCTTTGTCGTGCTGGACGAGGCGCAGAACGCGACGACGATGCAGATGAAGATGTTCCTGACCCGGCTCGGCGAAGGCAGCCGCATGGTCGTCACCGGCGACCGGACGCAGGTGGACCTGCCGCGCGGCGTGCAGTCGGGTCTGGTCGATGCCGAACGCGTGCTTGCAGACGTGAAGGGGGTCAGCTTCACCTACTTCACCGTCGAAGGACGTGGTGCGGCATCCGCTTGTGGCGAAGATCATCGAAGCCTATGACCGCGACGATGGAGCCACTGGTTGACACGCTGATCGAGGATGCCCGCTGGGAGGCGTTCGGGCTGACCGCCTTGGCGGAAGACTGCGTCGCGTGCGACGCTGGCGGCGCTGCGGCTGCCGCACGAAGGCTTTGAGATCAGCCTGCTGGGCTGTTCGGACGCGCGGATCGCCGAGCTGAACGCCGATTTCCGGGGCAAGCCGCAGCCGACGAATGTGCTGTCCTGGCCATCGGATGAACGCGCGGCATCGCTAAACGGCATGCCGCCGGTCCGTCCCAACCCGGGACGCCCGGACATGCCGCAGGAACTGGGCGACATAGCGATCGCCTGGGAAACCTGTCAGCGCGAAGAGGCCGAGGCGGGCAAGGACGCGCGGGCGCATGTCACCCATCTGATCGTCCATGGCACATTGCATCTTCTGGGCTTCGATCACGTCCGCGACAACGATGCGGCCTTGATGGAGGGGCACGAGGTGCGGATACTGGCGGCGATGGGTCTGAATGATCCTTATCGGTAGCGGCGTCCCCGGGGCGGGACTGCGGAAGGACAAGATGAACGACACCATAGAGGGTGCGGATGGCGAACCTCGACGCGCTGCGGACGCATCCGACAGTAGCGGCCCAGAAGGGCCTTCTGGGCCGCATCCTGAGCGCGTTTTCTGCTGGCAAATCGACGCAGGAGAACGGCGAAGGAGGCAGCGATGGAAACCGGCGCAGAAACCTGCGAGCGGCATGGGACAACTGCGCCGCCTGCAGGTCGAGGACGTGGCGATCCCGAAGGTCGAGATCGAGGCGCTGGCCCTGACCGC
>CAVTXE010000017.1:0-13370 GCA_963738635.1 uncultured Alphaproteobacteria bacterium
ATAGGATTGCAGGCTGGCGAGCGCTCGGCGCGAGAATGACAGCTTAAGCGCGGCCAAAGAACGCGGCGACGTCTTCGGGCGGCGCGGGGTCGAACGGTTCGGCAGCGACCTTGGCCAGATGCGCCAGTTCTTCATCGGTGAAATCGGCGGGACCGTTCCAAGTCGAGACAAACGCTTCGACCATATCGCCAAGGTGATCCTGCGCCACAGGGTCCAGCCTGGCTTCGGCCTCGCTCAGAAGGTTCTTGAGACGTGCGTTCATACCCAAACTCTATCCGATTTCCCGCCGGCGGCAAAGATCACGCTCACCGCCCCCTCCTGCTCTTCCCGCCCCGCATCCCGCCCCTGCCCCCCGTGCTCCGCCCCCTCGCCGCGCCAGCAGCCTCCACCGCTTCCTCCACGTCCGACTGCCTTGCCAGCGGGTCGTCGGCCACCGCCAGTTCCACCGCCTCCAGCCGCCGCACCTCATCCCGCAGGCGCGCGGCTTCCTCGAATTCCAGGTTCTCCGCCGCCTTGCGCATCTGGGTCCGCATCGCGTCGAGATGGGCGGCGAGGTTTGCCCCGACCAGCGGCTTGTCGATCCGCGCCGTGACGCGCGCCATGTCGGTGTCGCCCTTGTAGAGGCCGGACAGCACGTCATCGACGTTCTTGCGGATGGTCTGGGGCGTGATGCCGTGTTCCAGGTTGTAGGCGACCTGTTTCTCGCGCCGCCGGTCGGTTTCGCGCATGGCGCGTTCCATGCTGCCGGTGATCCGGTCGGCATACATGATGACGCGGCCATCAACGTTGCGGGCGGCGCGGCCGATGGTCTGGATGAGGGAGGTTTCCGACCGCAGGAAGCCTTCCTTGTCGGCGTCGAGGATCGCCACCAGCCCGCATTCGGGGATGTCGAGGCCTTCGCGCAGCAGGTTGATGCCGACCAGCACGTCGAAGGCACCCAGGCGGAGGTCGCGCAGAATCTCGATGCGCTCGATCGTGTCGATGTCGGAATGCATGTAGCGGACGCGGATGCCCTGTTCGTGCAGGTATTCCGTCAGGTCCTCGGCCATGCGCTTGGTCAGCGTGGTGACAAGGGTGCGGTAGCCGGCGAGGGCGACTTTCCGCACCTCGTCCAGCAGGTCATCGACCTGCATCGACACCGGGCGGATTTCGATCATCGGATCGACAAGGCCGGTCGGGCGGATGACCTGTTCGGTGAAGACGCCGCCGGTCTGTTCAAGCTCCCACGCCGCCGGGGTGGCGGAGACGAAGACGGATTGCGGGCGCATCGCGTCCCATTCCTCGAACTTCAGGGGGCGGTTGTCCATGCAGCTGGGCAGGCGGAAGCCGTGTTCGGCAAGGGTGAACTTGCGGCGGTAGTCGCCTTTGAACATGCCGCCGATCTGGGGAACACAGACGTGGGATTCGTCGGCGAAGACGATGGCGTTGTCGGGGATGAATTCGAAGAGCGTGGGCGGCGGTTCGCCGGGGGCGCGGCCGGTGAGATAGCGGGAATAGTTCTCGATCCCGTTGCAGGACCCGGTGGCTTCCAGCATTTCCAGATCGAAGTTGCAGCGCTGTTCCAGCCGCTGCGCCTCGAGCAGTTTGCCCTCGCCCTGCAATTGGGCAAGGCGGAGGATCAGCTCCTTGCGGATGCCCTGGATCGCCTGCTGAAGCGTCGGGCGCGGCGTCACGTAGTGGGAATTCGCATAGATGCGTATCTTGTCGAAGGCGTCGGTCTTGTGCCCGGTCAGGGGGTCGAATTCGGTGATGGATTCCAGATCGTTGCCGAAGAAGCTGAAGCGCCAGGCGCGGTCTTCGAGGTGCGCGGGCCAGACCTCCAGACTGTCGCCGCGGACACGGAAGCTGCCGCGCGCAAAGGCGGAATCGTTGCGGCGGTACTGCTGGGCGACAAGCTCGCCCATCACCTTGCGCTGGTCGTAGGACTGGCCGGTGATCAGGTCCTGCGTCATCGCCGAGTAGGTCTCGACCGACCCGATGCCGTAGATGCAGGAAACCGAGGCGACGATGATGACGTCGTCGCGTTCCATCAGGGCGCGGGTGGCCGAGTGGCGCATCCGGTCGATCTGTTCGTTGATCTGGGATTCTTTCTCTATGTAGGTGTCGGACCGGGCGACATAGGCCTCGGGCTGGTAATAATCGTAGTAGCTGACGAAGTATTCGACCGAGTTATCGGGGAAGAAGCCCTTGAACTCGCCGTAAAGTTGGGCGGCGAGGGTCTTGTTGGGGGCCAGGATGATGGCGGGGCGCTGGGTTTCCTCGATCACCTTCGCCATGGTGAAGGTCTTGCCTGTGCCGGTGGCGCCCAGCAGGACCTGATCGCGTTCGCCGTTCCGGACGCCGGTGGACAGTTCGGCGATGGCCGTGGGCTGGTCGCCCGCAGCGGTGTAGTCGGTCTTCATCACGAAGCGGCGGCCGCCTTCGAGCTTGGGACGGGTCAGGACTTCGGGACGCGGGGTCAGGGCGTTGGCGTTGTTATGGGGCATGGGGGCGGCGATTCCTTTTGCAGCCCCTAAGATGATCGCTTTTTGTTCCCAGGCAAGGCATGGCCCTGACAAGAACGGTCAGGACCATGCGGGGGAGCGCCCGGTCAGATCAGCCCGGCGGACTTCCAGCGGCTGAGCAGCTCCTTCGAGCATTCGAAATGCATGGCGTCCTCGGTCGGGAAGGTCGCGCCCCAGAACCAGCCTGCGGCGTTGAAGTATTTGGCGAGGATGAGAAGACCGCGGAAGGCGAAGCCGTCGCCCTGCTCGTCCGTCTTTCCGTCGATCTTCAGGTCGATGGCGGTGCCGAAGGAATGGTTGGACCGCTTGCGCACGATAGTGCCCCCTGACCCGGCGGAACCGGCAGCAGAGCATTCCGTTGCTGCCGAGCTTGTCGTGCAGATCGGGAAGCTCTGCCTTGACCGCAGCCATCACGCCCGTGAGGGAATCGAGCGCGGGTTTGATGCCGGTGGCGCGGAAAGGACCGACGCGACGGGTTTGGCGAGGCGCTGGAACAGCGGGTTGTTCGGGTTCTGGCAATCGCCCGTGTAAGTACTGCGCGGGTCGGGAAGGATGCCGAGCATGAAGCCTTCAGACGGACTGGTCAGCCCGAGGTTGACCATCGCGGATGAAGGGGCGGGCAGGCGTTCAAGGTAATCCACAGCAAAAATCCTTTGTAAAAAATGGACCTTCACAATAGCACAAAAAGTGCCGCCTGTGGAGTGGTCCGAGGCATCCCGCCGCTTCGGACTTCGTTAGGGCCGCACGAAACGAAGGCCGTTCTTGCCGCACCGAAGGCGGCGCGCTAGTGAGGACCAAAGAGGAGCCGTTCAATGCGCGCACGCATCTATCAGCCCGCCAAAACCGCCATGCAGTCGGGAACGCCAAGACGCAAGGCTGGGTTCTGGAATACGAACCGGCGGACGCGCGGGAAATCGACCCGCTGATGGGCTGGACATCTTCGGACGACACGGAGACCCAGGTGCGGCTGCGGTTCGCGACGAAAGAGGCAGCCTTGGCCTATGCGGCGGAAAAGGGCGTCGAGGTCGTGGTCAGCGAGCCGCAGAAACGCGCGGCGAACGTGCGGATGCGGGGCTACGGCGAGAATTTCGCCACCGACCGGCGCGGGGCCTGGACGCATTGAGCGTCACGATCACGCGGGAAAGCCCGACCGGGGCGGACCTGCGGCTGCTGATGACCGCCACACGGCGGCGATGCATGCGGAAACGCCGCCGGAGAGCATCCACATGATGGACGCGGGCGAACTGGCGGTGCCGGAGGTCACGTTCTTCGTGATGCGCGACGCGGGCGTGCCGGTCGGCATGGGGGCGTTCAAGCGGATCGACGCGGGCCATGCCGAGATCAAGTCGATGCATATCCTGACCGAGGCGCGCGGGCGCGGTCTGGCGCGGGTGATGCTGGACCATCTGATGGAAGGGGCGCGCGCGGCTGGGTTCGCAAGGCTGAGCCTGGAGACCGGGGTCGAGCCGGGTTTCGCGCCGGCGCGGCAGCTCTATGAACGCGCAGGCTTTGCGGTCTGCGGCCCGTTCGAGGGCTATTCCCTCGATCCGAACAGCCTGTACATGACCAAGCTGCTGGACTGAATCCTTGCGCGAAACGCGCCGCTGCCGCATTAAGCGGCGCAAGCGGCCCCGTAGCTCAACTGGATAGAGCACGGACCTTCTAAGTCTGGGGTTGGGGGTTCAAGTCCTCCCGGGGTCGCCAGAATCCATCGACCTGACGCAACGCGCCGTCGCGTTACCGAACGGCAAGCGCCCCGCGCCATCCTGCGCGCCGAATTCAGGCGGGGGACGGACATGGCAAATCTGCGGACAATGCTGGAAGGTCTGCGCGACCGGACCTCGCCGAACGGCGCGGGCGATCCGGCGAAGCTGCGCGTCGTGGGCCAGGACCCGCTGCCGAAGGGCGCGGTCTATGGCCCGTCGATGGTGACGCTGACGCGGCGGCACGCTGGACGGCTGGGACCTCGGCGGGCGGGGGCTGCTCATCAAGGGGTCGGTCAGCCTGTCGAACATCCTGTCGCGGGGCGTGTCGGCGGCGGGCAGGACCTGGCCCATCGAGATCACGGTCGCGGGCGACGTGGAATGGGCCGAGGGGATCGAGTTCACCGGCACCTTCGGGACGGAGGCAAAGCCGAGCGCGGTGATCAACGCGCGGCAGTCCGGGATCGGGCGCGGGCTTCCGCGCTGGGCGGTTGCGGCGGCTCCGGCGGTCGCGGTTCGAGGGCTTTCCGGCCGATCACCTGAAGCTTCTCGGTGTGCCCGACGGCGGCACCCTTATCGAGGAATGCTATTTCGGGCCGCAATGGGCATCGGTCGGGTCGAAGACGCATGCCGATGTCTTCACAACCGTTTCGGCGCTGGGGCGCATCCATATCCGGCATTGTCTGGTGGACTGGACGGACAAAGGGCGACCCGCGGGGCTGAACAACATCTTCCGGGTGGTGCGGAACACGGGCACAACCGTGCCGCTGGATCATGTGCGGATCGAAGAGAACCTGTGTTATTTCGGCCCGTCCCAGTCGTTTCCGATCCAGGTCGCAAGCGGCGGGCGTACGGGGTTCAACGGGCCGGTGGAGTTTATCGGCAACTGGATCGGGGCCAAGTTGACGCCCGCCGGATCGCGGCACTACTGGCACCCGAGTTCATCGGGGCTGGTGGCGCGCTGGTCGGGGAACACAGATGCGGATACGGGTGCGGCAATCGCGGCGCCGCCGGGCGCGGCAACAAGCTGACCACGGGCACCCGGTGCCGGTCAGCCGAAAAAATGCACGCCAGCGATGCCGACAGCACTGATGAACCCGATGATGACGCCGACCGCGATCGCGGAGCAGAGCAGGCCCGCCGCGACCCAGAGGCCGTCGCGGGCAGTGAAGCCAAGCGACAGAAGCACGATGGATACGGCAGGCATGGTGTTGCCGAATGGAATTGGCAGCGTGACCAGAAGAGCCAGCGCAAGAACCAGCGCGCCGTAGACACGATCCAGAATGATGTTGCCGCCGGGCCAGTAGCGGGGATGCGCCATCCGCTCGATCTTGCGGACATAGGGAAGCGCCCGGGCGACGGTGCGTTCAAGGGCGGCGCGTTCGAGCACACGGTTTCGCAGGCGCTGCGGCAGCCACAGCTTGCGCGCGCCGATCATCAGGCTGACCCCGAGGAACACGAGGGGCAGGCCCATGATGGTCGAGGATCCGGGAATGATGGTGACGATGTTCAGAAGCCCGACCATCATCACCAGCGGCGCGAGGCCGCGCGCGGACAGGCGGCGCACAAGCTGACCGACGGAAACGTTGTCGGCGACGCCCGCGACGGACCTGGCCATGATTTCGGACAGGGGTTCTTCGCCAGGATGCTGGAACGACGGATGATCCGGGTCGTCATGGTCGTCGTGATCCGGTTCCGGATCGGGTGCACCATGGGGATCATGGACGTTCACGGCGGGTCTTTCCTTCTGACGGGCGGCGGCCTGCCACGGCATCGCCACCGAAGCCCCGGCGGAAATGACCATCCTTCACCGAGCACCCCAGGGATCAACATGGGCAGGGTGCGGGCGCGGGTCAATCCGGGTTCAGCGGCGTCACATGAATTTCACGGTTGAGAGCTGATGCCTACTTCGGTTGCATGGTCGCGGGCGCGCCGCCTTCGAACAGGTTCGGGCGGGCGTAGTCGGGCGGGGCCTCCTGCATTTCCAGGTGCAGGCGGTCGCCGGTATAGGGATGCGCGCGGGCGACGTCTTCGTCGAAGTCGATGCCGAGGCCGGGTTTGTCGGGGACGATGACGTAGCCGTCCTGCCACTGGATGGAATTGCCGATCAGCTTCTGGTGGAACGCGCCGCCGGTTTCGATGGTCTCGACCATCAGAAGGTTGGGAATGGATGCGCCGAGCTGGACGTTCGCGGCCCATTCGACGGGTCCGGCGTAGAGATGCGGGGCAAGCTGTGCCGTGAAGACCTCGGCGATGGCGGCGATCTTCTTGACCTCCCATATCCCGCCCGCGCGGCCCAGGGCGGGTTGCAGGATGCGCGCGCCGCCGGTCCGCAGGACGGTGGCGAATTCGGCCTTGGTGGTGAACCGCTCGCCGGTGGCGACGGGGATGCGCACGCCGCGCTGCACCTCGGCGAAGTCCAGAAGGTTGTCGGGCGGGATCGGTTCTTCGTACCAGAGCGGGCCGAAGGGTTCGATGGCCTGGCCGAGGCGGATGGCACCCCCGACATTGAACTGGCCATGCGTGCCGAAGAGAAGGTCGGCGCGGTCGCCGACGGCCTGACGGATCGCCTTGCAGAAGGCGACAGAGCGGGTGATGTCGGAGAAGCTCGGGTCATGGCCGCCGCGGATCGTGTAGGGACCGGCGGGGTCGAATTTGACGGCGGTGAAGCCCATGCCGACGAACCGCGCGGCGGCCTCGGCGGCCATGTCGGGGCTGACCCAGAACGCGGCGGATTCCTTGCCGGGTTCGGGGTAGAGATAGGTGTAGCTGCGCAGGCGTTCGTTGATGCGGCCACCCAGCAGCGCGTGGACGGGTCGGTTCCGCGCCTTGCCGATGATGTCCCAGCAAGCGATTTCAAGGCCGGAGAACGCGCCCATGACCGTGGGGTCGGGGCGCTGGGTGAAACCGGACGAATAGGCGCGGCGGAACATCAGTTCGATGTCTTCCGGGTTCGATCCCTGCATGTGGCGCGCGAACACATCCTCGATGACGGCGCGCATCGCTGCGGGACCGACGGTCGAGGCATAGCATTCGCCGTAACCCACAATGCCGTCGTCAGTGGTGAGCTTCGGGAAGATCCAGTAGCGCCCGCCCCAACCGGGGGCGGGGGGGGCGACGACGAAAATTTCGAGATCCTTGAGTTTCATGCGCCGGATCCCTTTCTAGGGTGGCGGGAGGAACGGTCATGCGCGACGACATCACATTCCGGCATCTGGGTCCAGACGACCTGGCCCTGCTTCTGGCGGTGCGCGAAGGGTTGTTCGACAACCCGGTCGATCCCGTTCAGGCCGCTGCGTTCCTGGCCGATCCGCTGCACGAAATCGTGCTGGCCTTTGCGGGCGATTTGGCGGTGGGGATGGCGACGGGGACGGTGCTTCTGCATCCCGACAAGCCGCCCGCAATGTTCGTGAACGAGGTGGGCGTGCGCGAGGAGTGGCAGAAGCAGGGGATCGGGCGCGCGGTGACGGAGCGGTTGATCGAGGCCGCACGGGCGCGGGGATGCGAGGGGATCTGGCTGGGCACCGAGCCGGACAACGAGCCAGCGCTGGCACTGTACCGCAGCATGGGCGGCGATGAAGTGATGTTTGTCGGCTTCGGCTGGGATGACGCGCTTTAGGGGCATCGTCAGCGGTCGAACACAATCACGTTGCGCCGCGCGGACCCGGACCGGGTGCTGGCGATGGCCTCGTTGATCTGGTCCAGTCGCCAGCGGCCCGTGATGAGCTCCGACAGCTTCAGCCGCCCCTGCGACCACAGATCGACCATCCACCGGATGTCGCGGGCAAGGACGGTGTCGCCCATCACGGACCCGACCATTGCCTGGGCCGCCGACGCGACGTTGACGGGTTCGTATTTCGAGAACGCCCCGGAATGCGGCATCCCGACCATGACCATGCGCCCGCCGGGGGCAAGATAGTTCAGCGCGGCGTCAAAGGCGGGGATCGCTCCGACGCTGACAAAGACGGCATCCGCCTGGCGTCCGCCCGCAGCGGCGCGCGCCGCGTCCCAAGGGTTGGGGGCCGTCGCCAGCACGCCGTCCGTCGCGCCGAATTCGCGGGCCGACGCCAGCTTTTCCGCCGTCATGTCCACCGCGATGATCCGCGCGGCCCCGGCGATGCGCGCGCCCTGGATGACATTCAGCCCGACGCCGCCCGCACCGATGACGACGACGGTCTCTCCGGGGCGCACCTTGCCGGTGTTCACGACAGCCCCCACGCCGGTGATGACACCGCAGGACAGAAGCGAAGCAGCCTCCATCGGCATGTCGGCGGGGATCGGCGCGATCTGGCTGGTATGGACGACCGCACGCTCGGCAAAGGCCCCGGTCTTAAGGCCGTGATGCAGGATACCGCCTCCGGGCATCGAAAGCGGGCCGTGGTTGCGGTCATAGGGCGTTTCGCAGCGCGACGGATGGCCCGTGCCGCAGGACGGACAGGTGCCGCAGGACCGCAGGAGCGTGACGATGACCGTGTCGCCCATCCGGTATCCGCTGACGCCCGCGCCCAGTGCGGTGATCCGGCCCGCCGCTTCGTGGCCGTAGACGGCAGGCAGGGTGCCGCCCCAGCCGCCGTCGATGAACGAGATGTCCGAAAAGCAGATGGCGCAGGCGTCAAGCGTGACCTCGACCTCGCCCGCGAGGGGTGCGCGCAGGTCAACCTCTTCGATGGTCAGCGGCGCTTTGAACGCGTGGCAGACTGCGGCGCGGACTTTCGGCATCGGTACCCCCCTTGGCTTGACGGGCACGATGCTGGATTGCACCCTGCCCCGGCGCGCAGAGCCGCGACACCATTGTGTCGCAAACGCTCAGTCGCCTGTGCCGAACCGCGCGATGGTTGCGGCAAACAGCGCCGGATCGGCATTCCCGCCCGAGGCGACACAGACGGCCGCGTCACCCTCGATCCGGTGGGCGTGGAAAAGCGCGGCGGCCAGCGCCACCGCCCCGCCGGGTTCCAGCACGATCTTCAGCCGCGCGGCGGCGATGGCCACTGCGCGCAGCGCTTCCTCGTCGCTGACCGCAAGGCCGGGGCCGGCGGCCCGACGCAGGATGGGAAAGGTCAGCGCGCCCGGCTCCGGCGTCAGGATCGCGTCGCAGACCGATCCGGTTGTCTGCGCGTTGCGCTGCGGCGAACCCAGCGCCAGCGAACGGGCCATGTCATCGAAGCCCTCCGGTTCGCAGGTGCGGACGCGGAGACCCGGCGCGCGCGCCTCCAGCGCAACGCGCGATCCCGGATGACAGTCCTCCTCCGCCGCAGCAGACGAGCACGTCGGCGCGGGTCACGCCCGCCTCGGCAGCCTGTGCCGCGATCTCCAGCCCCGTCGTCCCCTGCCCCGCAATGACCTGCGGGTCGTCGAAAGGTTTGATCAGCGTCAGGCCGCGCTCTGAAGACAGGCGTGCCCCGATGGCATCGCGGTCGCCTGTTGTGCGATCGAAGAGAACGACCTCGGCCCCAAGGGCACGGGTGTTGTCGATCTTCAGCCTGGGTGCGTCGGAAGGCATGATGATCACGCAGGGTGCGCTGTGCTTCCGCGCCGCAAGGGCCACGCCCTGCGCATGGTTGCCACTTGAGAACGCGATGACGCCCCGCGCCCGGACCTCCGGCGGCAGGGCCGACACCGCCGACCACCCGCCGCGGAACTTGAACGATCCGGTGTGCTGAAGGCATTCGGCCTTGACCAGGACGCGCCGGCCGGCAAGGCGGTCGATGTCGGGTGACGACAGCATCGGCGTGATCCGCGCATGTCCCCTCAGCCTCTCGGCCGCTGCCTCGATCATCCCGATGTTCATCGCATTTGACCCAGCCACGACCGTATCGCGGCCAGCGCGCCTGGTTCGTCCAGGAACGGCACATGCCCCCGCCCCGGCACCTCGGCAAACACCATGTCGGGGCGGCGGCGGGCCATCTCATCGGCGGTGGCCCGTGACAGAAGGTCGGAGTTCGCCGCCCGGATCAGCGCAAGGGGCAGTCCCGCGCAGGCATCGAACATCGGCCAGAGGTCAAGCGGCGGAAGCGCGAAGGCCGCGGCCACCGCATCGCGCAGCGCGGGGTCGTAGCGGATGCGCAGACCGTCCGGCGTTTCCTCGTAAAGCCGTGCCGCGAAGGCCTGCCAGCGGTCGGGCGGCACATCGGTGAAACCGGGCATCGTCTCGGGCAGGTGCGCCGCAAGCACCGCGAGCGTGGGCGCGGAGGGGTTCCGCCCGACATAGGTCAGGATGCCGTCCAGCCCGCCCTTTTCCATCACCGGGCCGATGTCGTTCAGGCACAGGCCCGCCAGACGTTCATGCGCGGTCAGCGCCAGCAGCATCCCGATCAGTCCGCCGCGCGACGTCCCGAGGATCGCGGCGCGGGCAACACCCAGATGATCGAGCAATGCCAGCGCGTCCTGCGCCTCGTGCACGATGGTGTAGGTGGCGGGCCCGGTCCTGTCCGACTGTCCGCGCCCGCGATAGTCCATGCGGATCAGCCGGACATCCGGCAGATGCGGGGCGACGAAGTCGAAGTCCCCCGAATTCCGCGTCAGCCCCGCCAGACACAGGACCGGCAGTCCGGCACCCTCGTCAGCGAAGTAAAGCGACGCGCCGTCCCGTGCGGTGAACTGCGGCATCAGCCCTTGCCCATCGCCTGCATGGCGGCTTCCATATCCATCCACATCGGTTCCCAGATATGCCCGTCCGGGTCCGCGAAGGCGCGGGAATACATGAAGCCGTGATCCTGCGGTGCCCTCGCCTCGGTCCCGCCCGCCTTCAGGGCAGCATCGGCGATGGCGTCCACCCCGGCGCGGTCATCGCGCGACAGGGCCAGAAGATGCGCTGTTGCTTTCGTCTCGTCGGCGACGGGCAGCACCGTGAAATCGGCAAAGCGCTTGCGGGTCAGCAGCATGGCGAAGATCGTGTCGGATATGACCATGCAGGCCGCCGTGTCGTCGGTGAACTGCGGATTGAAATCAAAGCCCAGCGCCCGGTAGAACGCCATCGACCTCGGCAGGTCGGCGACGGGCAGGTTGACGAAGATCATCTGGGACATGGCTTTTTCTCCTTGCGGTTCGTCTTGACCCAAATATTCCGGGGGGTCCGGGGCAGCGCCCCGGCGTTCGCAGCCGGGGTCACCCCTCCGACTGCGCGATCCCCATCACATGCACGCCGCCGTCGACGCGGATGATCTCGCCCGTCGTGAAGGCCCCGGCATCCGACGCGAGATAGACCGCCGTGCCGCCCACCGCTTCCAGCGTCGCGTTCGACCGCAGGGGGGCGGCCGCCTCGGTCTGGCGGTAGGTCGCGCGGGCCGATCCGATCGCGGACCCGGCCAGCGTTTTCATCGGGCCGGGCGAGACGGCGTTCACGCGTATGCCCTGCGGACCGAGATCGGCCGCCAGATAGCGCACGGAAGCCTCGAGCGCGGCCTTGGCCACGCCCATGACGTTGTAGCAGGGCATGACGCGGTTCGATCCTTCGAAGGTCAGCGTCAGGATCGTGCCGCCGTCGGGCATCATCGCGGCCGCGCGGCGGGCCGTGTCGATGAAGGAGAAACAGGAGATGTCCATCGTCTGGGCAAAGTTCGCCCGGCTGGTGTCGCGGAAGCGGAAGTCGGCCGCCAGTTCGGCCTTGTCGGTGTAGGCGATGGCGTGGACAAGGAAATCGAGCTTGCCCCATTCGGCGGCAAGCCGGGAGAACGCGGCGTCCAGCGAGGCCGGGTCCATCACATCGGCATCGACCAGGATGGTCGATCCGACCGAGGCGGCAAGCGGTTCGACGCGCCTGCCGAACGCCTCGCCCTGATAGGTGAAGGCCAGTTCCGCGCCCTGATCCGCCATCGCCTTCGCAATGCCCCAGGCGATGGAACGTTCGTTGGCGACGCCCATGATCAGGCCCGCGCTTGCCCTGCATCAGTCCGGTCATGTGCCTGTCCCCGATCGTGTTTTTATAATCAGTCGAGATACTTGCTCATCATCAGCGTGGCGTTGGTGCCGCCGAAGCCGAAGCTGTTGGACATGACGGAATCCAGTTTCACGCCCTCGCGCAGCGTCGTCACGATTTCGGACGGGTCGAGCGCCGGGTCGAGCGTCGTGACATTGGCCGAGGCGGCGATGAAGTCCTGTTCATCATGATAGGGAATAGATCGCCTCCCACACGCCCGCGCCGCCAAGGCAGTGGCCGGTCAGCGACTTGGTCGATGCGATGGGCGGGGTGGAACCCCGACCGAAGACGCGGCGGATTGCCTCGACCTCGGTCACGTCACCGACCAGGGTCGATGGTGCCGTGGCTGTTGATGTAGTCGATCTTGCGGCCCTTGGGCAGGGTGGCTAGGGCAAGCCGCATCGCCCGTTCGCCGCCTTCGCCGTCGGCGCGACCATGTCGTAGCCGTCGGAGGTGGCACCGTAGCCAGTCACTTCGGCGTAGATCTTCGCGCCCGGGCAAGGGCGTGTTCCAGCTCCTCCAAAACCACAAGACCGCCGCCGCCTGCGATGACGAAGCCGTCCCGCGTCGCGTCGTAGGTGCGGGACGCGGTGGCAGGGGCGTCGTTGTACTTCGACGACATCGCCCCCATCGCGTCGAACAGGCAGGACAGCGTCCAGTCCAGTTCCTCGCCGCCGCCCGCGAAGACGATGTCCTGCTTGCCCATCTGGATCAGCTCGGTCCCGTTGCCGATGCAGTGCGCCGAGGTGGAACAGGCCGAGGTGATGGAATAGTTCACGCCCTTGATCTTGAACGGCGTCGCAAGGCAGGCGGAGACGGTCGAGGACATGCCCTTGGTCACGCTGAACGGCCCGATGCGCTTCGGCGCACCGGAATTCGCGGACGATATTGTGGGCGCGGTAGAAAGCCTTGGTCGAGGGCCCGCCCGAACCGACGATGATGCCGGTGCGGTCGTTCGAGATGTCGCTGTCGGACAGGCCGCTGTCGGCCAATGCCTCGCGCATGGCGATGTAGGTATAGGCCGCGCCGTCGCCCATGAAGCGCAGGTCGCGTTTGTCGATGTGATCCTCAACGTTGATTTGCGGCGCGCCGTGCACCTGGCAGCGAAAGCCGTGCTCGGCATATTCCGGCGCGAAGACGATGCCCGAGGGCCCGGCTTCGAGCGAGGGGGTGACCTCGTCGGCGTCGTTGCCGATCGAGGAGACGATGCCGAGGCCGGTGATCACGACGCGGCGCATGGGAGCCTCC
>CAVTXE010000018.1:0-63522 GCA_963738635.1 uncultured Alphaproteobacteria bacterium
CGCACCAGGGCATGCCTGCCAGCGCGATGCCTTCGGCGGCGGCGGCGTATTCCTCGGGCGCCTGATCGTCTCGACCCACAGCACGTCCGCCCCGCCTTCCTTCAGACCCTCGGCCTGTTCGTGGAACATCTCGACCGCGCCGGAATGCGTGAGCGTGCCCATCGGCACCATGATCTCGCCCGTCGGACCCATCGATCCCGCGACGATGACCGTCCGCCCGGACTTGTCGGCGACGGCACGGCCAAGCTCGGCCCCGACGCGGTTCAGTTCACGCACGCGGCCCTGCGCCTGGTGCAGTTTCAGGCGGCTTGCGTTGCCGCCGAAAGTGTTGGTCAGAAACAGGTCCGACCCCGCATCGACCGCACCCTTGTAAAGCGTCGGTGATTTTGTCGGGTGCGTCGGTGTTCCACAGTTCAGGCGCTTCGCCTGCGGACAGGCCCATGTTGAACAGTTCGTGCCCGTCGCGCCGTCAGCGAGGATCCAGTCATTGGCCGCAAGCAACCGCGACAGGGCGTTCGGCGGGGTGTCGGCCATGGATCGTCTGCCTTTCTGGCGGCGCGGCGATGCCGCGAAAACGTGTCACCCCGGTTTCGCATGGTCCCGCCCGGATTTCAAACCCTCTCGGATGCCGGGCGATTGGTCGGGCGACGGATGGACCGATGGGTCAAGCCGCCCGGATCACCGCAGGCATGTGATGCGGCCCGGCGGCTGCCTTGCCCGACTGCGTCCCCGGCATCCGCGACCGGCAGCGCTGCGGGCAGGGGGCCGGGCCAGCGTACCCCCGCCGCCACGGTGATCGCCCCGATCAACAGGTCCGACAGACGCGGGGCGGCGATGTACTGCGGGACGAAGGCCGGGGCGAAGGCGGCCTTGAACTGATGCAGGCCCGGTCCCGACAGCCGCGACAGCCCCCGCGCCACAAGGCGCGCCGCCAGCCCGCGACGCGGGTCGGGTCGCGGCGGCAGCCCTGCCAGCGACAGGCGCGCGACGCCGAGGCGTGCCGCATCCGCCAGCGCCGCCGCGACCAGCGCGTGCATCGTACCTTCGGGCATGTCCGGCCCGTGCCGCATCAGGTCCAGCGCCCATTCGTCGGGCGCGACGTGAAAGGTCGCAAAACCTGCAAGCCTGTCCCCGGCACGCGCCAGATAAACGTGCTGGCCCGCGACATAGGCCGGGTCGTAGCGGCCCATGGAAAAGCCCCGTTCGGCCCCGCGCAGACGCGTCCAGTCCGCCGCGACCGCCGTCATTTCGGCGACCGGCAGGTCGGTACCCAGCGAAACGGTGACACGCGCCTGTGTTGCCCGGCGCAGTTTGCGCCGCAGCTGCGCGCAGGCCGGCTGCGACAGGTCCGTCTGTGCAGGGCGCAGCACCGCCTCGCGCGCAACCGGCAGGACAAGCCAGCCCGCTTGCCGCGCCACCGCCGCCGCGCGCGGCGATATCCGGTACAGGCACGCCGCGCGGCCCGATGACTTCGCCGCCTGTGCGAGCCCGTCGAAGACAGGCCGCATGTCGCCCGATCCCGGCCGCCGCAGGATCGAACAGCCCGACCAGCGCGTTGCGGGTCATGGCCGTGACTATGACCGCGCCGCCCGGCAGTGATAGTGCGCCATGCGCGCCTTGACGGCAGACCAGGGCCTCGGCGGGTGCGCTGCCGTTAGGCGGTGCAGGGCGGCGGACATCAAGGCATCGCCGGGCGGCACCAGGACCGCATCCGCTGCTCCGGCCTCTGCGTGCCGCGCATCGGCTGAGCGGGCCAAGGATCAGGATCGCTGCGGCGATGACCCCCGGCGCCAGGAAATATATAACGCGGTAACAAAGGACCGCAGCCAGCAGTTCCTCGATTCCGGCCGCAGGCAGCAGTGCGATCATCAGCAGCTCGAACGTCCCGATCCCGCCGGGGGTCGACAGGACCAGGCCCGCCAGCGTCGCGATCAGGAACGCGGCCAGGAAATCCGCAGATGGAATACCGGTCCGGAAGGGCAGGAACAGCCACAGCGCAGCCCCCGCCGCCGCCAGATCGATGCAGGTGAAGGCCAGTATCCGTATGACGACCGCAACGCCTGGCACCATGCGCCGGATCCGGGATGCCGCATTGTCGGGCGCAACGGCGCAAGAGACGATCAGCGCCGGGCACAGGGCCACCATGGCAAGCGCAGCCCAGGTCAGTGGGGCAGGCAGCGGCAGGTCCGATATCACCAGGGTGGCCGCCACGACGGCCGCCATCGCGGCGATGAACGACAACGAAACCGCCGCCGACAGGCCCATCGCCGCGCCGGGGCCGATGCCCGGCAGCATCCGCCAGCGCGCCAGCGACCCGACCAGCGGCCCGAAGCCCAGAAGCTGTCCCAGGGCGATGGCCACCCGTCCGGCGCGCACGGCCGTTGCCGCCGTCGTCCCGGTGCGCAGGTGCCGGTGCATCGCCAGGTCGTACTGGCCGATCGCCCAGTAGCTGACTGCTGTCCGGCAAGCGCTGCGGACCAGTGCCAGACGCCGAAGCCCGTCATCGCCTCGCGGATGCGCGCCCAGTCGATCCCGTCCAGATGCCGCAGCAGGAGCACGTCAGGATGAGGCCCGCCGTCATCGGCAGGGCCTGGCGCAGGGCCGGGGTCAGACAGGCCCGCCACCGGCGCGGTGGCCGCAGCGGGCGCGCCGCCGATGCTGTCGGGCCCGCAGATCAGGGACAGTCGGGCCCGCGCTTGTCGTTCCCTGACCACGATACCCTCATCCCGCCGCCCCGATGCAGGGCGCAGCTCGGGCAGCCCTAGCAGGCAAAGCGTTCAGATGGGCTTAACCGCGCCCCGTCGCGGCGCGTTTTCCGAACCGATCAGATTTCGTTCATTAGCTGGCGTTTGGCCTCGACCATCAGCGCCGCCATCTGCGTGCGGATCGCCCCTGCATCGGCCTTGTCGCCCAGATCGGCGGAAATCTTGCGGAAGCACGTCGTCGTCGCCCGCCTCTTCGAAGTCCGACGCCACGACTTCTTTCGCATAGGCCGCCGCGTCGTCGCCGGATTTTCCCATCAGCCCCGCCGCCCAGAGGCCCAGCAGCTTGTTGCGCCGCGCTTCGGCGCGGAACTGCAGGTCGGCATCATGCGCGAATTTATTCTCGAAGGCGTTCTCGCGGTCGTCGAAGGTGGTCATGTCTGGCCCCGCCGGTGAAAGGATGCCGCCCATATGGCCACAGGCGGCCCGCGCCGCAAGCCCCGTCAGTGACCTTCGGGCGCGGCAGGGCGGTTGTAGCGGGTGGCCGTCAGCCGGTCCGACACGGCGCAGGATTTTGTGTCCATCCAGCCAGCGGCGCGGAATGCGGCGCGGACGGCGGCGTCGCCGGGATCGGCCCCGGCGCCTTTGGCATAGACGCACCAGACGGGCAGGGCGGAAAGGGCGGCCGCCAGCGTCAGAGCGGCGGTCAGGTCTGCGCGGCGACAGAAGAACGGCGACGATCTGCCGCGCGCTGGCGGCTGCGGCAACGGTCGCGCCGGTCAGGGCCGCGGCAAGCGCGGCGTCCGACAGATCGCCCGTGACGAAGGCCGGGGTCCCGGGTCCGACACCCAGCTTCGAGGCAAGGCTCGGCGGCGGTTTCGCCAGCGCCGCAGCCCAGCTGGCCGCAAGCGTCCCGCCCAGTTCCGCGACCAGCCGCCCGGCAGCGGCATCGACGGTCAGATCGCCCCCGTCAGCCTTGAACGACCGGATCGACGCGCGCGGGATGCGCGCGCGGACCTCGCCGCGCAGGATGATCTCGCTGGATTCCAGAAGAATATGCGCCTGTCCGCTGGTTCCGGCCCAGTGACACAGCGCCTCTGCCTCGCGTCCCATGGCGGCTCCTGCCCATCCGATCCACGCGGGCCGAACTCTACCACGCCTCCCTGTCCCGCGCGACGGCCCTTTACCTTGCGGGCGGGGTCCGTCTCGGCTAGAGGGTCGGCAGGATGCGTGGCGGGCTGTTGCGCAGGCCTTTGGGAGCGATCATGGCACGTCGCAAGAAAGTCTACGAAGGCAAGGCGAAGATTTTGTACGAAGGCCCGGAACCGGGCACCTTCATCCAGTATTTCAAGGACGACGCGACCGCCTTCAACGCCCAGAAGAAGGCGACGATCGAAGGCAAGGGCGTGCTGAACAACCGCCTGTCGGAGTATTTCATGACTGGCCTGAACCAGATCGGCGTGCCGACGCATTTCATCCGCCGCGTGAACATGCGCGAACAGCTGATCCGCCAGGTCGAGATCATCCCGCTGGAAGTCGTCGTGCGCAACTTCGCCGCCGGGTCGATCTCCAAGCGTCTGGGCATCGACGAGGGCACGCCACTGCCGCGCCCGATCATCGAATTCTACTACAAGAACGACGCGCTCGGCGACCCGATGGTGTCCGAGGAATACATCGTCGCCTTCAGCTGGGCGGCGCAGCAGGACCTCGACGACATGGTCGCGCTGGCCTTGCGCGTGAACGACTTCCTGTCGGGCGTGTTCTCGGCGTCGGCATCAGGCTGATCGATTTCAAGATCGAGATCGGCCGCATCTAGGACGGCGATTTCCAGCGCCTGATCGTGGCGGACGAGATCAGCCCGGATTCCTGCCGGCTGTGGGACATCAAGACCGGCCAGAAGCTCGACAAGGACGTGTTCCGCCGCGATCTCGGGTCGCTGACGGACGCCTATACCGAGGTCGCGCGGCGTCTGGGCGTGCTGCCAAACGCGCAGTCCGCGACCGTGACCGAAGCTGGTGCATTAGGAACGGGGATGAACCATGAAGGCGCGTGTTTATGTGACCCTGAAGACGGGCGTACTCGACCCGCAGGGCGAGGCGGTCCGCCATGCGCTGGGCACCCTCGGCTTCGACGGTGTGAGGGCGTGCGCCAGGGCAAGGTGATCGAGCTTGACCTCGCCGCAGACCGACCGCGCGGCGGCCGAGGCGGAGGTCAAGGCGATGTGCGAGAAGCTGCTGGCGAACACCGTCATCGAGAACTACGCGGTCGAGATCGCCTGACCGGATGCGGGGACTGCGCATGAAGGCGCCGTCGTCACGTTTCCCGGCTCGAACTGCGACCGCGATCTGGCCGTGGCCTTCGAACGCGCCGGGGCCGAGGTCGCGAGGGTCTGGCACAAGGACACCGCCCTGCCCGAAGGCATCGACATCGTCGGCATTCCCGGCGGCTTCTCCTTCGGCGACTACCTGCGCTGCGGCGCCATCGCGGCGCAGTCGCCGGTCATGCGCGGCGGTCCGTGCGCATCGCCGACGCGCGGCGGCTATGTGCTCGGCATCTGCAACGGGTTTCAGGTGCTGACCGAAAGCGGGCTGCTGCCCGGTGCGCTGATGCGCAATGCCGGGCTGAAGTTCGTCTGCAAGACCGGTCGAACTGACAGTCGAAACCGCCGACAGCGCCTTCACGCGCGGCTGGAGCACGGGCGACCGTCCTGCGCATTCCGGTCGCGCATCATGACGGCAACTACACCGTCGACGCCGACGGCCTTGCGCGGCTGCGGGGCGAAGACCGCGTCGCCTTCCGCTATGCTGGTCAACCCGAACGGCTGCGACGCGACGACATCGCCGGCATGCTGTCGGCCAACCGCCGCGTGCTGGGCCTGATGCCGCATCCCGAACGGGCGGCGGATGCCGGCGCTCGGGCTGACCGATGGCGCGGGCATGTTCCGCAGCCTGACCGACACGCTGGCCCCTGCCGGGGTCTAGGCCGACCCGGGGGCGCTTGAGCGGCGGTGCCTGACCGACTAGACTGCGGCGATGCAGCCTTCGGGTCCGACAGAGAAGCCGGCTGAACCGCCGACCGACACCCCGACCGGCGGCAGCTGGTTCGCGCGCTGGTCGTCGCGGTCCTGCTGGTGCTGGCCGTCACCGTCGTCTGGTGGACCAACGACTATCTCAGCAGACGGTTTTCAGAAACCATCCGGAACCGCGGCGACATCCGGCTGGCGCTTTATTCCGGCAACATGATGAGCGAACTGCAGCGCACCTCGGTCGTGCCGCTGCTGCTGGCGCGCGATCCCGACGCTGATCGTTGCGCTGAATTCAGCCGACTATATGCCGACCTCGCAGCGGCTGATTTCCACACAGGGCGAGATCGGCGCGCGGCGATCGATGTTCTGGACGACGTCGGGCCGCGTCGTCGCGGCGACCGACCGCAAGCAGATCGGCGCGAACCGCGCCGCATCGCCCGCCTTCGTCGACGCGCAGCGGTCATCCGAAACGGCATTCACCGTCATACCGCGCGAAATCGGGGGCTTTGCGTTCAGCTATTCCCGCGCCGTCCGGTCCGAAGGCAAGCCGATCGGCGTCGTGGTCGTCGCTGCGGACATGACAAAACTGGAAACGCGCCTGGCCGTCGATTTCCGATGCGGTTGCGGTGACCGACAGCGAGGGGCAGGTGCTGCTGTCGTCCGAACCGCGCTGGCGCGGTCAGACGCTGGGCGAGGCGCTGGCGGCACAGCAGGACACCTCGGCCATCGGGCGGGCGATCCAGGCGACGGCAGACTGGGCCAACCGCCCGCCCGATGCCTATCTGGGCGGCAAGGCGGTGATGCGGAGCGAGGCGCGCATTCCCTTCCGCGGCTGGCGGATCATCAGTTTTTCCACCTATCGATTCGTCCGCGAACGGGTGAACGCCGTGCTGGCGCTGAGATCATGGGCTTTGCGATCCTGCTGGCGCTGGCCTTCTACCTGCTGTCGCGCAAGGCCGGCCTGCAGTCCGCGATGTTCCAGCGCGAGTCGGCGGAGCTGCGCCAGCTGAACCTGCGGCTGCAGCGGGAAATCGCCGAACGCGAAAAGGCGCAGAAGGACCTGGCAGGTGGCCGAACAGACCCTGGCGCAGTCGTCGAAACTGGCGGCTCTGGGCGAGATGTCGGCGGCGGTCAGCCACGAGCTGAACCAGCCGCTGGCGGCGATGAAGACCTATCTGGCGGGCGCGCGGCTGCTGCTGCAGCGCAAGCGGCCGGAGGAGGCGCTGTCGAGCTTCCAGCGGATCGACGACCTGATCGACCGCATGGGGGCGATCACCCGGCAGCTGAAGTCCTATGCCCGCAAGGGCGGCGAGGCATTTGAGCCGGTGGATATACGGGCTTGCGTGTCGTCGGCCCTGTCGATGATGGAGCCGCAGCTGCGGCCCGCGTCGGTCAAGATCACCCGCGCCATGCCGCGCGGACCGGTGATGGTGCTGGCCGACCGCATGCGGCTGGAACAGGTCATCATCAACCTGCTGCGCAACGCGCTGGACGCGACCAAGGACCGCGCCGACCCGCAGATCGACATCCTCGTGACCGCGGGCGAGACCGTCGGTGCTGACGGTGCGCGACAACGGCCCCGGCATCACCGATCTGGAAAACCTGTTCGAGCCTTTCTACACCACCAAGGAGCCCGGCGAGGGCGTCGGGCTTGGCCTTGCCATTTCGTCTGGCATCGTGAACGACCTTGGGGGGCGGCTGACCGCGCGCAACGCGCAGAGCGGCCCGGGGCGGTGTTCGAGATGCAGCTTGCCGATCCTGGCCGACAAGAACCGAAGCAGCGGAGTAGGATGACATGGCCCGTGCGATGAAGGTGGCGATCGTCGACGACGAACAGGACATGCGGCAGTCGATCAGCCAGTGGCTGGCGCTGTCGGGGTTCGACACGGAAACCTATCCAGTCGCCGAAGAGGCGCTGAAGGCGATCGGGCCGGACTGGCCGGGCGTCGTGGTCAGCGACATCAGGATGCCGGGCATGGACGGCATGGCGTTCCTGAAAAAGCTGATGAGCGTCGACTCCGGCCTGCCGGTGATCATGATCACCGGCCACGGCGACGTGCCGATGGCGGTCGAGGCGATGCGCGTCGGCGCCTTCGACTTTCTGGAAAAGCCGTTCAACCCCGACCGGATGACCGAACTGGCCAAGCGCGCCAGCCAGGCGCGCCGCCTGACGCTGGACAACCGGGCGCTGCGGCGCGAGCTGTCGGACGGCTCGACGCATGATGAAGAAGCTGATCGGCGGATCGCCCGCGATGGAACGGCTGCGCGAGGATATCCTCGATCTGGGCGCAGGCCGACGGCCACGTGCTGATCGACGGCGAGACCGGCACCGGCAAGACGCTGGTCGCCCATGCGCTGCACGCCGTCGGACCGCGCGCGGGCAAGAAGTTCGTCCGTGCTGTCCTGCGCGGCGTTTGCCGACGACCTGCTCGGCCCGCCGCCTGTTCGGGCCGATGGAGGAGGGCGGGCAGATCCCGCTTCTGGAAGAGGCGCGCGGCGGCACGCTGGTGCTGGAGGATATCGAGGCGCTGCAGCCAGCCGCTGCAGGCGCGGCTTCTGACCTTCATCAACGATCAGGGCACGCCGGCCGAAACCCGCATCATCGCGATCTGCAACTGACCACGAACAGGGCACGCACGGTCGAGGATGCGCTGCGCCCCGACCTTTACTACCGGCTTGGCCGCGCTGAAGATCACGCTGCCGCCGCTGCGGGCGCGCGGCGAGGATATCCTGACGCTGTTCACGCGCCTGGCCGAGCAGTTCGCCGAGGAATACGGCTGCGACGCGCCGCAGGTCACGGCGCAGGAGGCGGCGCAACTGTTGCAGGCGCCCTGGCCGGGCAACGTGCGCCAGCTGATCAACGTCGCCGAACGCGCGGTGCTGCAGAACCGGCGCGGGACCGGGTCGATCGCGTCGCTGCTGATGGCGGATAACGAGGAAACGCGGCCCGGCGATGACGACCGAGGGCAAGCCGCTGAAGGAATATGTCGAAAGCTTCGAGAAGATGCTGATCGACAACACGATGCGCCGGCACAAGGGGTCGATCACGTCGGTGATGGACGAATTGTGCCTGCCGCGCCGGACGCTGAACGAGAAGATGGCGAAATACGGGTTGCAGCGGTCGGATTATCTCTGACGCCGTTCGGTGGCCGGCCTCAGTCTGTCGGGGCGGTCTGCAGGACCCGGTCCGACGGATCGTTTCGCAGTTCTGCACAAATTACTGCATTGTCGATCGCGCGGTCGCTTCCCCGTTACTGTCGCGTCGCAGCCGGAACGCGGCGCGCAGTTTGCGCCCCGGTCTGTGAAATTCTCCGCTGAACCCAGTGTCTGCGACAGATCGCTGACGGGCGCAGGCGGGCAGGAATGGCCCTCGGGCCGAAGGACATTGCCGCGTGGTCCCGTTCCGGGCAGCGCGGCCAGAGAATTGGGTGCCGCAAGGCATCCGGGACAAGAACCGCGATGGAACGCGCTGAGAACATCGGGACAGGAGGGAACCAGGACGGCACGCCGTCAGGTCCCGTGCATTGGCCGCAGCGCATCGCCGCCGCCTCAATCAGACATGCCGATCCACGCGCAGGCCCCCGGGTCTGCGCGCGCCGTTGGCATGCGGAAAGACATCATGGCCAAGAAGATGCTTATCGATGCCACCCACGCCGAGGAGACCCGCGTTGTCGTGGTGGACGGAAACAAGGTCGAGGAATTCGATTTTGAGACCGTCAACAAGCGCCAGCTTGCCGGCAACATCTACCTGGCCAAGGTAACGCGGGTCGAACCGTCGCTGCAGGCGGCCTTTGTGGATTACGGCGGCAACCGCCACGGGTTCCTGGCGTTCTCGGAAATCCATCCGGACTATTACCAGATCCCGGTCGCCGACCGGCAGGCGCTGCTGGCCGAGGAACGCGCCTATGCCGAGGCGATGGATGCCGAAGAAGGCGGCCGCACCGCGCAGCCGGCGCGCACCGGTCCGCGCAGCGCGGTCGAAATCCGCGCAGGCGTCCCATGACGACCGCCTGACCAGCGAGGCGATCCCCGGCATGGAGGTCGTCGAGGGCGACGAGGAGCCGCACGACGGCGGCCCCCGAGGCGTGCCGCGCATACCACGCGCATGAACGACGATCCCGACCGGATGAGCCTGTACGGGCACGAACGGCGATGACCGTGACGCCGCGCAGGGTGACCAGGGCAGCGCCGACGACGGGCCCTATGTCGCGGCCGATCATGCCAGCGAGACCGACGACGAGATCGAATCGGTCGCGGAAGAGGACGTGGCCGAGGAAATCCGCCAGCCGCGCAAGCCGCGCCCGCGCCGCTACAAGATCCAGGAAGTCGTCAAGGTCCGGCAGATCATGCTGGTGCAGGTCGTCAAGGAGGAACGCGGCAACAAGGGCGCGGCGCTGACGACCTATCTGTCGCTGGCGGGCCGCTACTGCGTCCTGATGCCCAACACCGCGCGCGGCGGCGGCATTTCCCGCAAGATCACCAATGCCGTGGACCGCAAGAAGCTGAAGGAAATCGCGGGCGAGATCGAGGTGCCGGAAGGCGCGGGGCTGATCATCCGCACCGCGGGCAGCCAGCGCACCAAGACCGAGATCAAGCGCGACTACGAATACCTGATGCGGCTGTGGGAACAGGTCCGCGACCTGACGCTGAAATCCATCGCGCCCGCGCCGATCTACGAGGAGGGCGACCTGATCAAGCGGTCGATCCGCGACCTGTACAACAAGGAGATCGACGAGGTTCTGGTCGAGGGCGACAAGGGCTATCGCGCGGCCAAGGACTTCATGAAGATGATCATGCCGTCGCACGCCAAGAACGTGGTGCCCTACAACGAAGGCCTGCCGCTGTTCGCGCGCTATCAGGTCGAGAGCTATCTGGGCGGGATGTTCAACCCGGTCGTGCAGCTGAAATCCGGCGGCTACATCGTCATCGGCGTGACCGAGGCGCTGGTCGCCATCGACGTGAACTCCGGTCGCGCCACCAAGGAAGGCTCGATCGAGGAAACCGCGCTGAAGACCAACCTCGAGGCCTCGGAGGAGGTCGCCCGCCAGCTGCGCCTGCGCGACCTGGCCGGGCTGATCGTGATCGACTTCATCGACATGGAGGAACGCAAGAACAACGCCGCGGTCGAGAAGCGCCTGAAGGACAAGCTGAAGACCGACCGCGCGCGCATCCAGGTCGGCCGCATCTCGGGCTTCGGCCTGCTGGAGATGAGCCGCCAGCGGCTGCGTCCGGGCATGCTCGAGGCGACGACGGCCCCCTGTGCGCATTGCCACGGCACGGGCATCATCCGGTCGGATGACAGCCTGGCCCTGTCGATCCTGCGCCAGCTTGAGGAAGAGGGCACGCGGCAGCGGTCGAAAGAGGTGCTGCTCAAGGCCCCGATCGCGGTCGTGAACTTCCTGATGAACCAGAAGCGCGAGCATATCGCGCAGATCGAGGCGCGCTATGGCGATGAGCGTGCGGGTCGAGGCCGACCCGACGCTGATCAGTCCGGATTTCGTGATCGACAAGTTCAAGACGGCCACGCGGCAGGTCGCCGAGACGGCGCATCCCGTGGTGTCGGCGGATGCCTCGCTGATGGGCGATTTCGTCGAGGAGGACGAAGAGATCGTCGAGGAGGATGCCGAGGACGAGGCTGGAGCGGATGAGGGCGACGAGACGTCGGCATCCGGCAGCGACGGCGAGCCGGGCAAAAGGAAGAAGCGCCGTCGCCGTCGCCGTCGCGGCAAGTCGGGCGGGTCCTATGGCGAGGGTCGGGGCGACGAGCGGAGCGGGGATGGCCGGTCGGACGACGATGCGGCGGGCCTTGCCACGGCAGGCGGTGACGGCGACGAAGAAGCAGGCATCGTAGAGGTGCCCGAGGCCGGGGCAGAGCCACCGCAGCGCAGCGTCTCGCGGTCCAGCAGGTCGCGGTCGTCGAAGCGGCGCGAGACGACGCCCGGGCGATCCGAAGCCGGGGCGCCAGTCGAGCCGGAGGCTGCGGACGCTGTCATGGCCGACGGGGCCGCGCCGGAAGCCGCGCCCGGTTCTGAGGACACAGGGTCTGCAAAGCCGAAAAGCAGGTCGCGCAGGACGTCGAAACCGGTGGCCGAGGTGGCGCAAGCGGTGCCGGAACCGGCACCTGAACCGACCGCCGAAGCGGAGCCGGCCGCAAAACCGGCGCGCAGGCCGTCCAGCCGGTCGAAGGCGGCGAAGGCAGAGGTCGCATCGCCCGTCATGGCGGACGCCGTCCACGTCCCGGTCGCCGAGCCGGCGGTCGCCAGCGCGTCCGAGGGCCTGCGTCCCGACCCGGAAGCTGAGTTGGCGGATGCGTCGGACGGGGCGGAGCCGAAGTCGAAACGCAAGGGCTGGTGGTCGCTCGGCCGCTGACGGTGCCCGGCCCTGACTGTCGGGAAAGCCGGGCCCCTGCGCCCGGCTTTCTCTATTCTGCGGCCCGCCGGATCAGATAAGTCTTCCCGCCCTCATCGTCTGTGGCCGAGATCAGCTCATGCCCCGCCTCGGCGCAGAAATGCGGCACGTCGACCCAGGATGCCGGATCCGTCGCGATCAGGCGCAGCACGGTCCCCGCCCGCATCCCCGCCAGCGCCTTGCGCGCTTTCAGGACGGGCAGGGGGCAGAGCATGTCCCGCGCGTCGATTTCCCGGTCCGCTTCCATGCGGCCCGCGATAGGGGCGCCCGCGCCGTTTGTCCACCGCGTCGCCTTTCTCCCGTGACGGTCTTGTGACGCCCTGTCACAGAACGCCCCCGTGACGGATCGCCCCGCATCCTCTATGCCGGTCGCCATGTTCGGCATCGATCTTTTCCAGGCGGCTTTCCTGCCCGCCGCCTTCGTGGCCCTCGCAGCAGGCATGCTGTCGTTCCTCAGCCCCTGCGTCCTGCCCATCGTGCCGCCCTATCTCGCCTACATGAGCGGCATGCGTGCCACCGATCTTGCCGCCGCAGGCTCGCGCCCCCGCGTCATGGGCGCTGCCTTCGCCTTCGTGCTCGGCCTCTCCACCGTCTTCCTGCTCATGGGCTTCGCCGCCTCGGTCTTCGGGCGCTTCATCCTCGGCAATGCGGGCTGGTTCAACACCGCCGCCGGGCTGACCGTCATGGTCTTCGGGCTGCATTTCCTCGGCATTCTGCGGCTGCCCTTCCTGAACGCCGATGCCCGCCTCGATGCCGGGGATCAGGGCGGCAGCGCTTTCGGGGCCTACATCCTCGGCCTTGCCTTCGCCTTCGGCTGGACCCCCTGCATCGGCCCGCAGCTGGGCCTGATCCTGTCGCTGGCCGCGCAAGGCGACAGCATGACGCGGGGAACGGCCCTGCTGGGCGTCTATGCCGCAGGTCTTGGCCTGCCGTTTCTGATCGTCGCGGCCTTCCTGCCGCGCCTTGGCGGTGCCATGGGCTTTCTGCGCCGCCATGCCGACATCATCGAACGCGTCATGGGCCTGTTTCTCTGGACCATCGGGCTGATGATGCTTACCGGCGGCTTCAGTGCCATGTCGTTCTGGCTGCTTGAAACCTTTCCGGGGCTGGCCACGCTGGGATGATGCGCGTCGCCCTGCAAGTCAGATCGACAGGCGTCCTGCAGTCGGCGACCCATGTGCGCCGCGTTCGCGGTAGGGTGTCGTCTGGTAATGCGCGCGGTAGCATTTCGAGAAATGCGACGGCGATGCGAAGCCGCAGGCGAGAGCGACGTTGATCACGCTCATCTCGGTCTGCATCAGCAGGTTGCGCGCCTTCTGCAGGCGCAGTTCCATGTAATAGCGTTTCGGGCTGCGGTTCAGATAGCGGCGGAACAGCCGTTCCAGCTGCCGTGTGGACATCCCCACGTCCTCGGCCAGGATCGCCGGGCTGATCGGCGTCTCGACATTCGCCTCCATCATCTGGATGACCTTGGACAGCTTCGGGTGCCGCACCCCGATCCGGGTCGGGATCGACAGGCGCTGGGTGTCCTGATCGGTGCGGATCGCGGAATAGATCAGCAGGTCGGCCGTGGTGTTCGCCACCTCCTCGCCGTGGTCGTCGGCGATGATCTTCAGCATCAGGTCGATCGACGCCGTGCCGCCCGCCGTGGACAGCCGGTTGCCGTCGGCCACGAAGACGGATTTCGTCAG
This sequence comes from uncultured Alphaproteobacteria bacterium, assembly GCA_963738635.1. Taxonomy (GTDB): domain Bacteria; phylum Pseudomonadota; class Alphaproteobacteria; order Rhodobacterales; family Rhodobacteraceae; genus JAOADN01. The sequence continues at coordinate 13,827 of CAVTXE010000018.1, forward strand.
CTTCACATCCTCGAATTCCTCAAGGAAGCTGTCCTGGTTCTCCCAATGGATCGTCGCGCGCTTGCCGTCCAGAAGGCCCGCCTTGGCGACAGTGTAGGCCCCGGTGCAGAGCCCGCCGATGGTCACGCCGCGCCGTGCCTCGCGCCGCAGCCAGTTCAGGACCGGCTTCGTCGTCGCGTCCTGCACGTCGATGCCGCCGCAGACCATGACCGTGTCGTCGCGGCTGATTTCCTCCAGCCCGATGTCCAGCTGGAAGGACACGCCGTTGGAGCAGGTCGCGCGCGCACCGCCCTCGCCGCTCAGCACCCAAGTATAGGCGTCGCGCCCCATGACGTAATTCGCCAGCCGCAGCGGCTCGATGGCGCAGGCGAAGGACAGCATGGTGAAGCGGTCAAGCAGCAGGAAGACGAAGCGCCGCTCTTTCCGGTCGCCGCCCTTGTCGCGGCGCGCGCCTGACTGTGCGCGCGGCTCGACCCGTGCGAGATGCCCCTGCATATGCGACCCCGGAATGTCGTTTTGCGAAGATGACCACCGAATGCAGGGGCGTTCAAGGGGGATTCGCTGCACCGACGGGTGTTTGCGACGGCGGATGACGTTTTCGGGCATCCTGTTTCTCGCGCCTGCGGCTTTTGTCATTGGCCTTGCCCGGATGCGGCGCTATACGACCCGCGCCCCCGGACAGGACCGGCAGGCGACCTGCGGCAGTGGAGACGGACATGAGCACCTGGAAAAAGTCGGACTGGCGGTCGAAGCCCAGGATCCAGATGCCGGACTATCCTGACCAGTCCGCCTTGCATGCGGTCGAGGCGCAATTGTCGAAATATCCGCCGCTGGTCTTCGCGGGCGAGGCGCGCAAACTGAAACGCGCTTTGGGCGAAGTGTCGCAGGGCCGCGCCTTCCTGCTGCAGGGCGGCGACTGCGCCGAAAGCTTTGCCGAATTCAGCGCCGACAACATCCGCGACACGTTCAAGGTCATGCTGCAGATGGCGATCATCCTGACCTGGGGTGCCAAGGTGCCCGTGGTCAAGGTCGGGCGCATGGCGGGCCAGTTCGCCAAGCCACGCTCGGCGGCGATGGAAACCCTGGGCGGGGTCGAGCTGCCGTCCTACAAGGGCGACATCATCAACGGCTTCGACTTCACGCCCGAGGCGCGCATTCCCGATCCGGCGCGGATGCTGCAGGCCTATACCCAGGCGGCCGCAGCGCTGAACCTGCTCCGCGCCTTCTCGACCGGCGGCTATGCCGACATCCACCGCGTCCAGTCATGGATCGCGGGGTTCACCGAAGAGGACGAGGCCAAGCGTTACCGCGACATCGCGACGCGCATTCAGGATTCTATGGATTTCATGGCGGCGGCCGGCGTTACCTCGGACACCGCCGTATCGCTGGGCGTCGTCGATTTCTACACCAGCCACGAGGCGCTGCTTCTGGAATACGAAGAGGCGCTGGCGCGGATCGATTCCACGACCGGCCTGCCAGTGGCAGGGTCAGGCCACATGATCTGGATCGGCGACCGCACCCGGCAGCCGGACGGCGCGCATGTGGAATTCGCGCGCGGCGTGCAGAACCCGATCGGGCTGAAATGCGGCCCGTCGCTGAGCGCAGACGATCTCAAGGTCCTGATGCGCAAGCTGAACCCCGAGAATGAGGCGGGCCGCCTGACGCTGATCGCGCGTTTCGGCGCAGGGAAAGTGGGCGACAACCTGCCGCGCCTGATCCGCGCGGTGAACGAGGAAGGCGCGAATGTCGTCTGGACCTGCGATCCGATGCACGGCAACACGATCAAGGCGGCGTCCGGCTACAAGACGCGGCCCTTTGAATCGGTGCTGCGCGAGGTGCGGGAATTCTTCGGCATCCACAAAGCCGAGGGCACGATCCCTGGCGGCGTGCATTTCGAGATGACGGGCCAGGACGTGACCGAATGCACGGGCGGCGTGCGCGCAGTGACGGACGAAGACCTGTCGGACCGCTATCACACCGCCTGCGACCCGCGCCTGAATGCCAGCCAGTCGCTGGAACTGGCGTTCCTGGTTGCCGAGGAACTGCTGGACCGCCGCGCGATGCAGAAGGCTGCGGGCATGTGATGTGACCTGTCCTGCGCGCCCCCAGGGCGCGCGGGACAGCTCTGGTGCAGCCCCGCGCTTGCGAAGCGCGCGGGACGGCCCTATCGCTGGCCCCATGCTGCTGACCGCCACTGATCTGGACGTCGCGCGCGGGGGCCTTCGGGTGCTGTCCGGTGTTTGCCTGTCACTGGGCGCAGGCGGGGCATTGGTCCTGCGCGGGCCGAACGGCGTCGGCAAAACGTCGCTCCTGCGCACGCTGGCGGGCCTGCAAGCGCCTGTCGCGGGCCGCATCGATTCCGATCCCGACGACATCGCCTATTCCAGCCATGCCGACGGGTTGAAGCCCACCCTCACCGTGGCTGAAAACCTGACCTTCTGGGCGCGGATATTCGGCGGCACCGGAATCGATGCCGCGCTGTCCGCCTTCGATCTGACCCGCCTCGCCGACCGCCCCGCGATGAACCTCTCCGCCGGGCAGAAGCGACGCGCGGGGCTGGCCCGGCTGGTCCTGACCGGGCGGCGTGTGTGGTTGGTGGACGAACCCACCGTGTCGCTCGACACCGCATCGGTCGGACTGCTGGAGGCGTGCCTTGCCAAGCATCTGGCCGGGGGAGGGGCGGCGATCATCGCCACCCATGGCCTGCTGGCCCTTCCGGCCGCGCAGACCCTCGACCTGACCGCGCACCGCGCCGCCGCACCGCGCGCCCCGGCCGCCGCATGATCGCCCTTCTCATCCGCGACCTCCGCCTCTCGGTCCGGCAGGGCGGCGGCCTCGGCCTTGCCGTCGTGTTCCTCCTGATCGTCGTGACGCTTGTGCCCTTCGGCGTCGGTCCTGACGCAGCAGTCCTGTCCCGCATCGCCCCCGGCATCGTCTGGGTCGGCGCGCTCCTCGCCTGCCTTCTCTCGCTCGACCGCATCTTCGCGCTGGATGCCGAGGATGGCTCGCTTGACCTGCTTGCTACTGCGCCGATCCCGCTGGAGGGCGTCGTCGCCGCCAAGGTCCTGGCGCACTGGATCACCACCGGCCTGCCGATCGCCTTTGCCGGACCCGCCTTCGCGGCCCTGCTGTCGCTTCCCGCGCCCGGCTACATCTGGCTCTTCCTGTCGCTTCTTGCCGGCACCCCCGCCCTCAGCCTGATCGGCACCTTCGGCGCCGCCCTGACCCTCGCCGTCAGGCGCGGCGGGTTGCTTCTGTCGTTGCTTGTCCTGCCGCTCTATATGCCCACTCTGATCTTCGGGGCCGAGGTCGCGCGCCGTGCCGCCGAAGGGGGGGCCCTGCAGACACCGCTGCTGCTGCTCGCAGGGATTACCGCAGGCTGTGCCGCCCTGCTGCCTTTTGCCGCCGCCGCAGCGCTGCGCGCCGGGCTCCGGTGAGACATGGCGATGTTGTGTGTTGAGACCGCTCGGCGGAATGGGTAGCAGGGAAACCATGTCGCTGTGGGAATATGCCAATCCGGTCCGCTTTATGCACATGTCGGGGCGCATCCTGCCCGTGGCCGGTCTTGCCGCCGCCGTCCTCCTGACGGTCGGACTGGTCTGGGGGTTTTTCCTCACCCCCGACGACTTCCGGCAGGGATCGACCGTCAAGATCATCTATCTGCATGTCCCTGCAGCCATGATGGCGATCAATGCCTGGGCCATGATGCTGATCGCCTCGCTGATCTGGCTGATCCGGCGGCATCATGTCAGCGCCCTTGCCGCCCGCGCTGCGGCCCCTGTCGGGTTGACCATGACGCTGATCGCCCTTGTCACGGGCGCGATCTGGGGCCAGCCGATGTGGGGCACCTGGTGGGCCTGGGATCCGCGCCTCACCTCGTTCCTCATCCTCACTCTCTTCTATCTCGGCTACATCGCCCTCTGGGAAGCCATCGAGGAGCCTGACATGGGCGCCGACCTCACCTCGATCCTCTGCCTTGTCGGGTCCGTCTTTGCACTGCTCAGCCGCTATGCCGTGAACTTCTGGAACCAGGGCCTGCATCAGGGCGCATCCCTGTCGCTCGACAAGCAGGAGAATGTCGCCGATGTCTTCTACCTGCCCCTTCTGACCTGCATCGCCGGCTTTGTGCTTTTGTTCGTCGCCCTTGTCCTGCTGCGCACCCGGACCGAGATCCGCGCGCGCCAACTGCGCGCCATCGCCCTTAGGGACCGCATGGCATGATGCCCGAACTTGGCAAATACGCCGCCGTCGTGCTGTCGGCTTACGGCATCAGCCTGTTCCTGCTTATGGGTATCGTAGCGCTTTCCGTGCTCCGCGCCCGCCGGGTCGCGCGGGCACTCGCTGCCGCAAATGGCGGCCGCGATGCCTAGGCTCTTGCCCCTGATGATCCTGCCGCCTGCGCTGTTCGCGGCGCTGGCGCTAACCTTCCTATGGGGGATGGGGCGCGAGGATGCGGGCCAGATCAAATCCGCCCTTATCGGTCGGTCTGCACCGGCACTGCCCGTCGCTGGTCTGCCAGGCCTGCCCGTCGCAACCGATGCCGACCTGCGGACAGGGCAACCGGTGCTGGTGAATTTCTGGGCCAGCTGGTGCCCGCCCTGCCGCGCCGAGCATCCGAAGCTGATGGAACTGGCAGGGCGGGGTATCCGTATCGTCGGCGTCAATTTCCGCGACGATCAGGCGAATGCCTCAGCCTATATCGCGGAAGACGGCAACCCGTTCTTCGGCATCCAGTTCGACCCCAGGGGCCGCACCGCCATCGACTGGGGCGTCACCGCGCCGCCCGAGACCTTCATTCTGGATGGCAAGGGAAAGGTTCTCTACCGCTATGCCGGGCCGCTGGTCGGCAGCGACTATGAACAGCGCTTCCTGCCGGAATGGCAAAAGGCCGTCGCCGGTAACTGACCCAGCGACGGCCGAAACGTGCCCCCACGAACTCTTACCGTATCAACTGCTTTCACGGCACCGACAGCGTGAAATTCGCTGCCACATACACGCCGACCCACTCATCACGACACACCACAACGCCGAACCGCGTTAAGACCATCTTTAGCAAATCCTGCGCGAGTTTGAAAGCCCGGCGCGATATCTTGTGCCGGTGTCACTCGAAAAGGACAGTTTCCGGTTTTGTCCGGGATACTGTCTAAAAGTTAGTTCTGGAGGCGGATCGGGCCTGGAACCGTCAAACAACCTTGGCGCGAAGGGCGGGATGCGATGGGAACCTGTCCCCGCGGCTGTCGGACCAGGCCACGGATTGATCCCTGAATTCGCATGATTCCTTCCGTCATGGCTGCCGGACGCTCGGCCCTTGCCTCACCCTTTCGCCAGGTTCCTGAGCACGTAGTGCAGCACGCCGCCGTGTTCGAGGTATTCGATCTCGATCTCGGTATCGATGCGGCACTTGATCCGGATGGTCTGACTGGTGCCGTCGGGGCGGGTGATCGTGCAGGGCATCTCGCTGAGCGGCACGATCTTGCCGTCGAGGCCCTGGATCGCCACGGTCTCGTCGCCCTTCAGGTCCAGCGATTTCCGCGTGGCCCCGCCCGTGAACTCGAACGGGATGACCCCCATGCCGATCAGGTTCGACCGGTGGATTCGCTCGAAGCTCTCCGCGATCACCGCCTTGACGCCCAGCAGGTTGGTGCCCTTTGCGGCCCAGTCGCGGCTTGATCCGGCGCCGTATTCGATGCCGCCGAAGATGACCAGCGGCACGCCGGCCGCCTGATAGGCCATGCTGGCGTCATAGATCGAGGTCTGCGCGCCGTCCGGGCCCAGCGTATAGCCGCCCTCGACCCCGTCCAGCATCTCGTTCCTGATGCGGATGTTGGCGAAGGTGCCGCGCATCATCACCTCGTGGTTGCCCCGGCGGCAGCCATAGGAGTTGAAGTCGGCGACCGGAACCTGCCGTTCGGTCAGGTACTTGCCCGCCGGAGTTGAGGCTTTGAACGAACCTGCCGGGCTGATGTGGTCGGTGGTGATCATGTCGCCCAGCAGCGCCAGGATGCGCGCGCCGCTGATATCGGCGATCTTCCCCTTGGACTTCGGCATTCCCCGGAAATAGGGCGGGTTCTGGATATAGGTCGATGCCGGGGGCCAGTCGTAGGTCTCGGAATCCGTCACCTTGACCGCCTGCCATTTCGCGTCGCCCTTGAAGACGTCGGCATATTTCGTCTGGAAGGCCGCGCGGGTCACGGTGGCGTCGACCAGATCGGCGATTTCCTTGGTCGTGGGCCAGATGTCCTTCAGGTAAACCGGCCCGTCCGTGCCGTGACCCAGCGGTTCGGTCGTCAGATCGATGTTCATATCGCCCGCCAGCGCATAGGCCACGACCAGCGGCGGTGACGCGAGATAGTTCGCGCGCACGTCCGGGCTGATCCGGCCTTCAAAGTTGCGGTTGCCCGACAGGACCGCCGCGGCGACAAGGTCGCCTTCGGCGATGGCCGCAGAGATTTCCGGCTGAAGCGGCCCGGAGTTGCCGATGCAGGTCGTGCAGCCGTAGCCGACGAGGTTGAAGCCGATGGCGTCGAGGTCGTCCTGCAATCCTGCGGCGTTCAGGTATTCACTGACGACCTGAGACCCGGGTGCGAGAGAGGTCTTGACCCAGGGCTTGCGCGTCAGGCCGAGGGCGCGCGCTTTCCGCGCCACCAGACCTGCGCCGATCATCACATAGGGGTTCGAGGTGTTGGTGCAGGAGGTGATCGAAGCGATCACGACGGAACCGTCGCGCAGCTTGTAGTCTTCGCCGGTCACCGTCGCCTGCTTGCGGGCATCGACCATGACCGCCACGCCGCCTTCGTCCAGCCATGTCCTTGGAGGCGGCGGAGGCATCGACCCCGCGATAATCGCTGACAACCTTGTAGAAGCCCTGTCGCGGCCTGCGTCAGCGGCGTGTAGTCCTGCGGGCGCTTGGGGCCGGAAATGGCGGGCACGATCTCGCCCATGTCCAGATGCAGGGTCGAGGTGTAGATCGGGTCATAGTCCGGCCCGCGCCACATGCCCTGTTCTCGTGCATAGGCCTCGACCAGAGCCACGCGCGCCTCATCGCGGCCCGTGCCGCGCAGATAGCGCAGCGTCTCGCCGTCGATCGGGAAGAACCCGCAGGTGGCGCCATATTCCGGGGCCATGTTGGCGATGGTCGCGCGGTCGGCCAGCGGCAGGTGATCCAGCCCCTCGCCGTAGAATTCGACGAACTTGTTCACCACCCCATGTTTGCGCAGCATCTGCACGACCTTCAGCACCAGATCGGTGGCCGTCGTCCCCTCCATCATCCGGCCGGTCAGCTTGAAGCCCACAACCTCGGGGATCAGCATCGACACGGGCTGGCCCAGCATCGCGGCCTCTGCCTCGATCCCGCCGACGCCCCAGCCGAGCACGGCCAGGCCGTTGACCATCGTCGTATGGCTGTCGGTGCCGACCAGCGTGTCGGGATAGGCCACCGTGTCGCCGTTCTGGTCCTTGTCGGTCCAGACCGTCTGCGCCAGATATTCGAGGTTCACCTGATGGCAGATGCCGGTGCCCGGCGGCACGACGCGGAAGTTGTCGAAGGCGCTCTGCCCCCATTTCAGGAACTGATAGCGTTCGATGTTGCGTTCGTATTCCAGATCGACGTTGCGCTGGAACGCGCGCGGGTTGCCGAATTCGTCGATCATCACCGAATGGTCGATGACCAGATCGACCGGCACCAGCGGGTTGATCTTCTTCGCGTCGCCGCCCAGCGCCTTGATCCCGTCCCGCATCGCGGCAAGGTCGACTACGGCCGGAACGCCGGTGAAGTCCTGCATCAGCACGCGCGCCGGGCGGTAGGCGATCTCGCGCGGGTTCTGGCCGCCCTTGGCACCCCATTCCGCAAAGGCCCTGATGTCGTCCACGCTGACGGTGAAGCCGCCATCCTCGAACCGCAGCATGTTCTCGAGCACGACCTTCAGCGATGCAGGCAGGCGGGAGAAATCGCCCAGACCTGCGGCCTGTGCCGCAGGGATCGAGTAATAGGCGACGGTACTGCCCCCGGCAGTCAGGCTGCGGCGGGTTCTTGCGGTGTCCTGTCCGGTGACGACGGTCATGTCTTTGTCCTCGCTTGCCGCTGTGTCCTCACGTCTAATTCCGAAAGGTAACGAAGGAAACAAGGTCGGTCCATAGTGTTGTATACCGTTGTGCACAACACAAAGATTGCAGCCGGTCGCTAAACCTTGATTGGCTATTGAACGGGCACACCGCTACCCAAAACGTCAAATAGGGGATCAAGGAATACCAACATGCGCCGGATCATCGGTGCCGCCACCGGCCTCTGGGCCGTCTGCGCGGTCGCGGCTTTCGCCCAGGGCACGGACAACCCGGTTGTGGTCGAGCTTTTCACCTCGCAGGGGTGTTCGTCCTGCCCGCCCGCCGACGCCATCCTCGGCGATCTGGCCGGGCGCGACGATGTGATCGCTCTGGCCCTCCATGTCGATTACTGGGACTACATCGGCTGGAAGGACACCTTCGCAGATCCGTCCTACACCAAGCGTCAGCGCGCCTACGCCCGTGTCGCGGGCGCGCGCAACATCTACACGCCGCAGATGGTTGTGGGGGGCATGGATCATCTGGTGGGCGTCCGGCCGATGGAACTGTCCGACCTGATCGAACGTCACAACGCCAAGGACAGCACCATCGACCTGAATCTCGGCGCGGTCGGCTGGCAGCCTGACCATCGCGGCCACGGCCAGCGCACCGCTGCGTGCGGGGGCCGTCGTTCAACTGGTCCGATATCGGCCCAATGTCACAGTCGCGATCGAGCGGGGCGAGAATGCAGGGCGCGAGATTGCCTATGCGAACATCGTCGAATCCATCACCTCGCTTGGCGAATGGGACGGCAGCGCGCCGCTGGCGCTGCAGGAAAGCCTGTCCGGTGACGATGCAGTGGTCGTGATCCTGCAGGAACCGGGACCGGGCCCGATACTCGCCGCAGCCCGCCTGCGATAGGCCGTCACTTCCAGCGGCGATGGATCCAGAACCATTGTTCGGGATGCTGGCGCACGATCCGTTCGATGCTGTCATTGATCGCCTGAGTCATCGCTTGCGCGGTGCCGCGCGCGATGGGCGACTCGACCACGATGCGGAACGATAGCCCGTCAGGCTGACGCACGGCGAAGATCGGTATGATGTCGGCACCGTATTTCAGCGCCAGATCTGCCGCCGATGTCGCGGTGCGTGCGGGCTTGCCGAAGAACGTGAACTGCTGCGCGGTCCGCATGTGCTGGTCGGTCAGGATGCCCAGCATCCCGCCGTCGCGCAGGAAACGGATCATCTGGCCCATGCCGTCGCGCCCGCGCGGGAACAGCGGCGTGCCAAGCGCCGAGATCGCGCGCAGATAGCGCTTGTTGAAGCTCGCGTTGTCCATCGGGCGGTAGAGCGCGCCGACCCTGTAGCCGCGCGCGATCAGGGCGGCACGCGCGACGTCGTAATTGCCGAAATGCGCGGTCGAGAGGATCACGGGCCGCCCGGCACGCTGCGCATCCTCCAGCGCAGCGACGCCGGGGCCTGTCAACGGCAGGTCGCGGACATGACCGACGAATTCTGCACCCGACCAAAGCTCGGCGATCGTGCGCCCCACATTGTCCGGCACAGCCCGCATCATCCGTTGCACCTCGGCCCGCGGCATGTCCGGCAGGACGAGGCTGAGGTTGTCGCGGATGCGGCCTGTGTAACCCGCCAGCGGGGCGACGATGCGTGCCACCAGAACGCCTGCCAGCGGGATGCGCAGGCGGTACGGCAGGCGCAGCAGGCACCAGACGACCGCGCGGAAGGCAAAGGATGTCAGGCGGTCCGACCGAAGATCGTCGTCGGACCGGACGCGCCGACGCGCACCGCCGAGGGTTCTTGCCTTGCGGGGGGCGTTGTCTGTCACGGAAGGGCGGGATCGTAGCGCATCGCGCGGCCAGAGATAGAGACCCGCCGTCGGCGCGGCAAGCCTTCGGTCCTGGGGATTGGTCGGGACAAACACCTTAGCCCGTGCTAGCGACCGCGCATGGTCGGAATTCTTGTGGCGATTCCGCTGTCGGTCTGCCCGGCGCACGTGCGGCTGCCGCAAAAGGCGGTAGGTGTGGAAAGTCTCCGACCCGACCCGACGAACGTCGCGCCGCCGAAGCGCTCAGGCGTCTTCCTCTTCCGCAGCGATCAGGAACAGCTCGCCCGCCGCCTCCAGTTCGCGGATCGCCGCGACAACCGCGCCCTGTGCCGCTTCGGCCTGTTTCAGCGTCAGTTTCGTCAGCGCCGCCATTTCTTCGCGCAGGGATGCGGACATGCGCTGGGACATGTTCGCCAGAATGTACTCGGCGGACACCGCATCCGCGTCCTTGGCCCCGGCCAGCGCCGCGATCATCGCTGTCTGATCCACCGCACGGACGATTTTCGGGATGTCGCGGGCATCAATGCGCGTGGCGATATGCGTGAAGGTGAAGATCGCCCTGCGAACCTGATCGGCGAAGCCCGCATCGGCCTGCTCAAGTCCCGCAAGCACTTCGTCGCGCGTCGCTGCGGGCGAGAAGTTCAGGATCGCGCCGACGCGCTCCACCGGGTCCGTCTCGAACGCCAGTTCGACCACGGTATCAAGCTGCGCAGCCAGGGTGCGACCGATCCGGTCAACGGTATCGGGGCGCACGGAACTGGTCTGCGATACAGCGTAGGCGATGCGCCGTGCCCGGTCGCCCGGCATCCGCGACAGAATCTCGGCGGCCTTCGAAACCGGAACCTTCGACAGCGCGACCGCCGCCACCTCGACCGCCTCCGCCTCGATCAGCGGCAGAAGAACGGCCGGGTCGAGTGCCGACAGCCGTTGCCACGGGTCGCTGTCGTCCCGAAGGTCGGCGCGGCGCAGCTGGTCGGCGACGGTATCGGATATCTGGCTGCCGAGAAGTCTGGCGACACCCGCCTGATCGGGCGGAAAGAGAAGGCCGATGCTTTCCAGTTCCCGCAGCGAATTCGTCCGCGACGGACGCGACAGTCGTCCGCCGGACCGGTGCCATGCGCGAAAACTGCGCGGCAAGGGCCGCCTGCAGGTTTTCCGGCAGGGCATGGAGCGAAATCGCCTGACCCTGCGCCAGCAGAAGACGGACGACGATGGCAGCCTTTTCGATCCCGTTCAGGGGCGCGCGCGCTGCCGGGAAGGCCTGCATCAAATCGGGAAATGACAGGCCGGGAGGCGATAGTTCAGACATTTTGCCTGCGATGTTGGGCGACAGCGGGCAGAATGGCAGCGACGCGTTAAGGTGCGATTACGCTGGACCGTGACCCTTGGTCAGGAACCTACGATCGGCACGCATTTCGCCGTCTTGTCGTCCCACCCCGTGCCCTCGGCGCAGGACATCTTGATTGTCTCGCGCCCCTTGTCGCAGCCTTGCGCAAGGGCCAGGCCGGGGGCGAGGATCGCAGACACGGCAAAGGCGGCAGCAAAAGCTTTGGTCGCGGCTTTCATCGGCATCTCCGTCGCTGAGGGGTTGTCGGTGTCAGTCTGGGCCGCGATGGTGCCATCAAGCCGCGGTTCCACCAAGCATCTTTGAATGCGCGCGGCCCCGGTCACGAAAATGTGCGTGACCGGGACCGTGATTGCCTGTGCAGGACACAGATCAGAAGCTGTAGGTGACGCCCGTCGTGATCGCATTGCGCAGCGAGCGTTCGGCCCAGCTGCCCGCACCGCCGCGTGCGACGATCTCGTCAAGCTGAGCGGACGCCAGCGTCATCTCGCCCATGTCGACATAGCCCTGACCCATGTAGGACCGCACGAGCAGGTTGTCGGGGTTCTGTTCCAGCGCCGCCTGATAGAATGCGAAGCCTTCCTCGACACGGTCGGCCTTGCGGTTGGCGAAGCCTTTGTAGGTCAGGACGCGGTCGGTGTCGCCTTCGGTCATCGCGGCCAGCGCCACCAGCGCCTCTTCCGGGCGGCCGAAATAGGCGTATTCGCGGGCGGCCTTGAAGAGCGTGTCGTTGTCGAGATTGCCTTCGACGATTTCAAGGCACTTCTGCTTCTTCTCGTCCCAGGCGAAGCCTTTTTCGCATTTCGTGGTCGTCTCGGTCGGCTTCGGCGCTTCGTCGCTGCCCGATCCGGCAGCGAAGGCCGGGGCAGCGGCCATGAGGGCGAGAAGGGCGGCGGCGGAAAGGGCTGAACGCAATTGGAAGGTCATCCTGGAACTCCGTGCTGGATGTGACTGTGCCGAAGTTACGCGCGACGATGCGGAATTCGTGCAGCCGCGCGGATCACAAGCGCGTGACCTGTAGCTGGGTTTAGCTGCACCGTCGAAAACCCGCGCAAAGATCGTGTCGACCTGCCTGGTGTGATGGCCCAGATCGAACAGCGCATCGATGCCGTCCGCGACGAACGGACCGGCGACACCAGGATCGGATTTGAGTTCGGTGCGGGCTGGAAATCGGGTATCGTTCGGAAAGCGAGCGCGGGGTTGGCGATGCGGATCGACGAGGCGCTTCATCGGACGGCGGTCGGTCTGCTCCGCCAAAGGTATCCTGGCGCGGGCGGGTTGGCTGCCGCAGCCTATACCGCCGACGGGTCGGTCCTGACCGGTGTGCACTTTCAGCCCGAATGGGGTGCAGGCGGCCTCTGCGCCGAGACCGGGGCGATCCTCGATGCGCATCTGCGGGATGCACGACTGACCGCGATCCTCTGCGTCTCGCGGCTGGATGGCGATGCGCCGGTTGTTGTCGTGACGCCCTGCGGGCTGTGTCAGGAGCGGCTCTTTCACTGGGGCCCGGCGGTCGAGGTTGCTGTCCCCGACCCGGCGGATGCGACCCGATGGGTGGCGAAGCGGCTGGACGAGGTGCAGCCCTTCTATTGGGCGCGGGGGTTCCTGCCGGACACCTGATCGCCTGTGCTGACCGGTCAGCCCTGCCCGAAGACCCGCGCGAAAATCGTGTCCACGTGACGGGTGTGATAGCCCAGATCGAACAGCGCGTCGATGCCGTCCGCGCCAAGCGCGCCCGCGACCTCTGGGTCGGCTTTCAGTTCGGTCGCGGAAATCGGCACCCCGCTCCCAGACCTTCATCGCATTGCGCTGGACCGCGGAATAGGAAGCCTCGCGGCTGAGGCCCTTCTGCGTCAGGGCAAGCAGGACCTGCTGCGAATGCACCAGGCCCTTGAACTTGTTCAGGTTGGCCAGCATCGTGTCCGGGTAGACGACCAGCTTCTCGATGACACCCGCCAGCCGGTGCAGCGCGAAGTCGAGCGTGACGGTCGCGTCCGGCCCGATCATGCGCTCGACGCTTGAATGGCTGATGTCGCGTTCATGCCACAGCGCCACATTCTCCATCGCCGGGACCGCCATCGAGCGGACCATGCGGGCAAGACCCGTCAGGTTTTCCGACAGGACCGGGTTGCGCTTGTGCGGCATCGCGCTGCTGCCCTTCTGGCCGGGGCTGAAATACTCCTCTGCCTCCAGCACCTCCGTCCGCTGAAGGTGGCGGATTTCGATGGCGATGCGTTCGACGGAGCTGGCCACGACGCCGAGCGTGGCAAAGTACATCGCGTGACGGTCGCGCGGGATCACCTGCGTGCTGACCGGTTCCGGGCGCAGGTCGAGCATCTTGCAGACATGCGCCTCGACCGCCGGGTCGATATTGGCGAACGTCCCGACCGCGCCCGAAATCGCGCCGGTCGCCACCTCCCACCGCGCCTTTTCCAGCCGGTTGCGGTTCCGCTCCATCTCGGCATAGGCCTGCGCCAGCTTCAGGCCGAAGGTGACGGGTTCGGCATGGATGCCGTGGCTCCGCCCGATGCAGACGGTGTCCTTGTGCTCGAACGCCGGCGTCTTCAGGGCCGCCAGCAACCGGTCGGTCGCCGCCAGCAGCAGGTCCGTCGCGCGCACCAGCTGGATGTTGAAGCAGGTGTCGAGGACATCGGAACTGGTCATCCCCTGATGCACGAACCGCGCGCGGTCCGGGCCGATGATCTCGCCCAGATGCGTCAGGAAGGCGATCACGTCATGCTTCGTCACCGCCTCGATCTCGTCGATCCGGGCAACGTCAAATGTCGCGTCCTTCGCCTCCCATATCGCTGCCGCGTTCTCAGCCGGTATCACGCCGAGCGCCGCCTGCGCGTCCGAGGCATGCGCCTCGATCTCGAACCAGATGCGGAAGCGCGTCTCGGGCGACCAGATCGCAACCATTTCGGGGCGGGAATAGCGGGGGATCATGGGCGCGCCTTTCGTTTGCGGGCGGGGACGCGGGTGGCATAGACTGGGGGTGGGGGCGTGACAAGGCAGCGGGGACGGGATGGCGCGAGGGATCGGGACAAGCGATGTGGCAATTGGCATGACGGTGCTCCCGGTCGGGCAGCCATGACCCTGCGCCTTGCCGATTTTGCCGGGCACTGGCGGCTCAAGAAGGACATCGCCGACATCCTGACGGGCGAGGCCGGGACGTTCCTCGGCCGCGCGGAATTCCGCGAAGCCGAAGGCGGCCTCAGTTACCATGAGGACGGGCAGTTCACGCTCGGGTCCGCCGCCCCCCTGCGCGCCGAGCGGCGCTATTTCTGGCGGTCGGATGGCGACTGGGTTGCCGTCGACTATCCGGATGGCCGCCCCTTCCATCGCTTCCGCGCCGCCGACCCCGTGGCACTGCATCTCTGCGACCCCGACACCTACGAGGTCGCCTACGGCTTGTCCGGCTGGCCCGACTGGACGGCAATGCTGGACCGTGACCGGTCCGCGAAAGGATTACCGGATGCTCTGCGACTATCGCCGCGCGGCGGCTTGACGGGCGGGCAGGGCAGGGCGCAGCCTGTCACGATCCGATGCACGCCCAAGGAGAAACGCATGACCGAAATTGTCCGCGGACGCGATGTCACGATCACCTTCGACGGCGCGCGCTGCGTGCATTCGCGGAACTGCGTGCTGGGCCACCCGGAGGTGTTCGTGCCGAACGTCAAGGGCGACTGGATCTATCCCGACGCGGCCCCGGTCGGACGAGGTGCTGGGCATCGGGCGCAACTGCCCTTCGGGCGCGATCCGTGTCGCGCGGAACGACGGGGCGGCGACATCGGACGGGCTGCCGGTCGTGAACACCGTCCGGGTGCGCGAAAACGGCCCGCTGGCGATCGAGGCGGACCTGCTGATCCGGGGCGTTGCGCAGGCCAGCCCGCGCGCAACGCTCTGCCGCTGCGGGGCGTCGAAGACGAAGCCGTTCTGCGACGGCAGCCACGTCGCGGCGGGCTTCACGGCGACGGGGGAACCGGCGGCGAAGGAGTTTCAGGCGCTGGAGATGCGCAACGGCCCCTTGAATGTCGAGCCGACGCCGAACGGGTCGCTGAAGGTGACGGGCAACCTGGAGGTTGTCAGCGGAACGGGCCGGACGGTGAACAAGGTCACGCAGGTCTGGCTCTGCCGCTGCGGGCAGTCGAAGAACAAGCCCTATTGCGACAGCAGCCACAAGGCGGCCGGGTTCGTGGCGGACTGACGGGCAAGTCGCAGAGGAAAAGCCATGACACTGGAAAGTCGCCTCGACGCGGCGATTGATGCCGCGCTGGGCAGCCGCATCGTGGGCTGCGTGGTGCTGGTGAGCCGCCTTGGCAAGCCCGTCCACGTCCGCGCGGCGGGGCTTGCGGACCGCGAGGGTGGCCGCGCGATGCGCGAAGACGCGATCTTCCGTCTCGCCTCGGTCACGAAACCCATCGTCGCTGCGGCGACCCTGCGGATGGCGGACCTCGGGCTGATCACCCTCGACGATCCGGTGACGGATTATCTGCCGTATTTCGCGCCTGCCTCACCGGACGGCGTGGTCCGCCCGATCCTGGTCCGGCATCTGCTGACGCATACATCAGGGCTGAGCTACGATGTGGGTCCCGACATCTCTGACGGCCTGAGCGGGCCGCTGATTTCGCTCGAAGAGAACCTGCGCCGCCTTGCCGCACATCGCTTTGCTGTTCGCGCCGGGGACGGGCTGGGAATACGGCTGGTCCATTGACGTGCTCGGCGGTGTCATCGCGGCGATCAACGGCAGTGATCTTGCGGGTGCGGTGGCGCGGTACGTGACCGGGCCGCTGGGGATGACGGACACGCTGTTCGGGGTGGCGGACGAGGCCCGCCTCGCCGCCGCCTATGCCGACGACCGCCCGCCGCGGCTGATGGGCGAGCCGGAGAAGGTCGGGGACGAGGCCGAAGGCTATACGGTGTTTTCCCCCGCGCGCATCTTTCAGCCGGACGCGCCGCAGTCGGGCGGGGCGGGGATGGCCGGAACGGCGGGCGATGTGATGCGCCTGATGGAGGCGCTGCGCACGGGCGATTTCCTGCGGCCCGAGACCCGCGCGGCGGCGCTTGGCCAACCAGATCGGGACCATCGCGCTGCGGGGCAAGGACGCAGGCAAACGCTTCGGATACCTGGGTGCCGTGACGGTCGATCCCGCGGCGGCGCAGACGGCACTTCCGGTCGGCGCGGTGGACTGGGGCGGGGCCTGGGGGCACAACTGGGTGATCGATCCGGCCAGTGGCACAAGCGTCGTCGTCTGCACCAATACGGCCTTCGAGGGCTGCAACGGGCCGTTCCGGGACGAGGTGATCGGGGCGGTGTTCGGGGCGGGGTAGGGGCGGGCGCAGCGCGCTGTCCACCCGACGCTGGCAATGCCGGAAAAAAAGAAGATCGTTCACGAACGATCTTCGCCCCTGAAGCGTTTTCGTGAAAACGCTTCCTGTGATCGGGTGATGACGAAAGACGCGTCCCGATCAGTTCAGGAGTCAGATGCCGCCCATCAGCCCCGCATCAAACGGATAGGTCGTCAGGTTCTCATACCCCGTCTCTGTTATCAGCACCTGCTCCTCGAGCTTGATGCTGAAATCCCCGCCGTCCGGCGTCACCAGCGCCTCGACGCACAGAACGTTCCCCGCCTCCAGCGCATGGTCGAACGACCCGTCCACATAGCCGTCGGGATAGGTCACATAAGGCCATTCGTCGCAAAGCCCGACGCCGTGCATCTTGCAGGAGTATTTCAGGCGCTGGAATTCCGGGGCCAGCACATGCCCGCCATGCACCAGTTCCGGGATCGTGACGCCCGGTTTCAGCATCGCCATGTTGGTGTCGATATGCTCGCGCGCATGGGCGAAGGCCGCGATCATGTCGGGGCGCGGCGGGCGGTCGCCGATCCACCAGGTCCGGCTGATGTCGATGCAGATGCCGTAGGCACCGATCAGGTCGGTATCGAACGCCACGATTTCGTTGTTCTGCACGATGCGCGGCCCGCATTCCTGGAACCAGGGGTTGGTCCGTGGCCCCGATGTCAGCAGCCGCGTCTCGATCCATTCACCGCCACGGCGGATGTTGCCCCGGTGCAGTTCTGCCCAGATCGCATCCTCGCTGACATGACCTTTCGGCACCTCGGCCCGCGCAAATGCCTCCATCTCGGCAATCGCCGCCTCGCAGGCAAAATGCGCGCAGCGCATCGCCGCAATGTCCTCGGGACCCTTCACGGCGCGGGCACGTTCGGTGACTTCCTCGCCCTCCATCACCTCGAACCCCGCCGCCTCCAGCGTGCGCAGGCCCGCGACCATGATCTTGTCCACCGCCAGCCGCCGGTTCGCCCCGGCATGCGCGCGCATCACCTCGTCCACCTGGCCCGCGAAACTCTCCGCCGCCGCCACGCCCCTGTCGCCGGTGATCGAATAGAAGAACGACGCACCATGCCGCATCTCGGCGATCAGCGGGTTGAAGGTCACAAGGAACGGCGAGTTCTTGTATTCCCAGATGCACATATGCCCGTCGGCGCACAGAAGAACCGCGCGGAACGGGTTGTGGGCGTTCCAGAGCTGCATGTTCGTCGTGTCGGTCGCGTAGCGGATGTTCATCGGATCGAACATCAGCAGCCCGCCATAGTCACGCGCGACAAGGGCCTGCGTGAGCCTGCGCCAGCGGAAGTCGCGCATCGCGGCAAGGTTCGGCACCGTCAGCCCCGCCGCCGCCCATTCGGCAAAGGCCAGTTGCGTCGGGCCGATCTCGACCCGGTCGTTGTCGTTCGGACTTCCGTCGGCAAGCGTCGCGCCCCGCGTGGGGTCGATCTTGCGGCGGTCGGAGTAATGCTGGTTCATACGCGGACCCTTTTGACGAGGGGCAGCATGGCAGAATTGGCGCGGGTGCGTCAGGTCCGAAAACGACCGCCGCGCGCCGCGACCCGGTCGGTCAGTTCAGCCGCTGGCGCGGCTTGCGGAAATCGGCCAGCCGCACCGGCTGCGCGCCGGGGGGGATCGCCTGCGGCATGAACGGAACCGGACCTGGCGCGGGGCGTTCCTGTGCGCGGTTCCGGAAGGACAGTTCGATCCGGCCATCGGCGAACCGGTCGTCCGGACCCAGATGGCGGATGACCACCTCGGTCCGCTCCGACAGGGCGATCACGCCGTTTTCGGCCAGCAGATTGTCACCGCCGAGATGCCTCAGGATGCAGAAGTCGATCACCGCCAGAACCTCGGGCAGGGGATGCGCCGTCGCCGCGACCGTGACGGGCTTGCCGAACCAGTGTTCGGCCAGCCCCGCCGTCACCGCGAATTTGCGGCGCCCCCGCGCATCGCTGCCCGCCGCCGTGATTTCGGGCCGCGTGACCAGCATCGCCGGGAAGCCGATGCCTTCGGTCGGGGGCACCTCGTCGGGCAGGAACAATGTGTCGGACTGTGTCCAGTGGATCAGGTCGGGCCAGGCGAGGGCCTGCACCGCCGTCACCGCCGCATGGGCGATGACGATACGGGTTTCCGCGGGCACGTCCTGCGCCACGTCGGGCGCGACCCGCGCCTCGATCAGGATCGCATGGGCATGCGCGGCAAGGGGGCCAGCGTAGTCGTTCGGACGCACCCGCGCGAAGCGGGCCTTCAGCGCGTTCGAAAAGCGTTGCGGTGCAAGGGGATGGGCGATGCGGGTGATGACGAGTTCGACGACGTCATTCGACAGCACGACCCGGTCGTCCGATACGGCGGCGGTGCGGAAGGTCAGGCGGTAGCGCGACAGGGCCGCGTTCACGCCGGCGCGCAGTTCGGCGAGGCGGAAGGCGGGGGCCTCGCGGTAGAGCATCGCCGCTTCGATCTGCCAATTGTGTGCCAGCATGGAAATGTCCTGACCTCGACTCGTACCTGAACGTCCGTTCTGCAAGCTCTCCGATTATTCCGGCTGAATTGCGACCGGATTGGGTTCATTCGCAGGGTCTTTTCGGGCGGCGCGGCGGCGGGCGGTTTCCAATCGCGGGCGTCCCGGCTAGCGTGCCGCCGATGACCGATCACCTGCACAACCGCCTGCCGTTTGCGCCCTGGGCCGACCCGCGCACGCGGCGGCTGCCGGGGGTGCTGCCGGTCGAGGGGGATGACTGGCTGCGGGTGGACGAGGCCTATGGCGGGCAGATGGCGCTGCGCGACAGGCTGATCGCGGAGGTGCCGGGGCGCGTTCATGCGCTGCTGCCGGAGGGGCGGGCGGCGGCGGGGGAACTGCTGGAACGCGTGGTGGCGGGCGAGTTGCCGCGGCTGGGGTTTCCGGTGGCGGGCGACGGTTACGCGGCCGGACGGGGTGGCGGTGTGCACTTGACCGGACGAGCCGCTGCTGACCCTCGGGCGGCTCTGCCAGAACGACTTCTGCCTGCATCTGAAACAGGGCGACGAGCATGTCCTGGTCGGCGCGATCCTCTGTTTTCCGGCAGGCTGGACGCTGGCCGAAAAGATCGGCCGTCCCCTCAGCCGCATTCACGGTCCGGTCGAAAGCTATGACGACGACATCGCCCGCCGGGTGCAGCGGATGTTCGACGCGATAAGGCCCGGGCAGCCGCTGTGGCGGGCGAACGGGCTGATCTACACCGAGACGGACCTGTTCTACCCAAGGACAGAGGCGGCCCCGCGGAAGCGGCCCGAGGACGGGGCGGGGTATGTCCGGTCAGAGCGGCAGTGCTTTGTGAAGCTGCCGGTTTCGGGGGCGGTGGTGTTCTCGATCCACACCTATCTCTTGCGGCAGGAGGACCTGACGGCGGAGCAGGCGGGGGCCTTGGCGGAGTTTCCGCTGGGGCGGATGCGGGTGTGAGGCGGGCGTGTCCACATGTGGACATTTCTGTAAGTATCTGAAAGAAAAAAGAGGAAAAGAAATCTGTTAACCGGGTGGTAAGGTTTAGGGGGTGACCTTCGGCGATCCGGGGCACGATGCGGGGGGAGGGGAGTGGTGCGTGAAATCACGCACCCTACGAACTGGTTTCCTCGCTGGTTGGTTGGCCCTTCCAATCGGCACTCGGCAGAATGGAATCGCCTCTTTGAGCCGGGCAAGCAAACGCATTGCGTTTTTCCGGCTCACCGCGATACGGTGCCAAGCTTGGCCGATGCCACCCAACCACGGAGGGACGCGCCTGACCGAGGCGGCACGGAACGCGCCCGCCTTGGGGGTGCCTGGCGGAGGTGTCGCGCGGTGGCAGGGGCGATGGCCCCTGCCAAAGGGGGGCGGGGCATTTGGTGCGTGCGGGCACGCACCCTGCGGGTCGGCTGAGGTATGATGGTGGGCGGAATCGCCCACCCTACGCAGCCCGCCGTTCCGGCGTGACCGACAGCGTCATCCCGAGCGCGCGGAACGCAGCCTCGTACTGGTCGAGCCGCGTCGCATGGCGGCTGTCGAACAGGCGGTCGATCTGCGGGCGGTGCTGTCCCATGCGGCGGGCAAGCTCGGCGCGGGTGACGCGGGCGGCCTGCATTTCCCAGAACAGCGTGAGCTTCATCGCGGTCTGGAGGTCGATGGCCGCGCGGCGCGCACCCGGACCGGGATGCGGGATGTCGGCGAAGGACTTCAGACGCGCGGCGACGGCCTCGGCCAGAGCGTCGGCGGCATGGGCGAGCGCGTCGGCCTCGGTTTCGCCGAAGGTCGTGACTTCGGGCAGATCGGGCGCGGTGGCGAGGAACGTGCCGTTGTCGTCAGGCGTCAGGAGGATGGGAAAGCTGATCGGCATATGTCTGGTCAGTCCTTCAACCCCAGGTCTTTCTTGATCTTGGCGACAAGCCCCGTGCCAAGCTCCTTGTTCGCGCCGTGCATCGGGCAGCTGCGATGTCCTATCGCCCAGACGCACGGTCAGGTGCCCGCTGCCGCCCTTGTGGGTTTCAAAGGTGCAGCCCTGCCGTCGCAGCCAGCGGCGGAGTTCGCTTGCGTTCATCGCATACTAAACACATCTGTTTATGTCAAGGCTTCCCCCAAGTTTGCGCGGCGATGGTTAACAAAGCAGAAAGGGCGCCCCTTTCGGCGCGCCCTTTCCGTTGTCCCGTAGGGTGCGCATTCATTGCGCACCAACCCCTCAGCAGGAGTAATACATCTGATACTCGATCGGATGCGGCGTGTGTTCGTAGGCGTAGACCTCTTCCCACTTCAGCGCCATGTAGCCTTCCAGCTGGTCGCGGGTGAAGACGTCGCCGGCCAGCAGGAAGTCGTGGTCTTTCTCCAGCTCCTCCAGCGCCTCGCGGAGCGATCCGCAGACGGTCGGGATTTCGGCCAGTTCCTCGGGCGGCAGGTCGTAGAGATCCTTGTCCGAGGCCGGGCCGGGGTCGATCTTGTTCTTGATGCCGTCGAGACCGGCCATCAGCAGCGCCGCGAAGGCCAGATAGGGGTTGGCCGACGGATCGGGGAAGCGGGCCTCGACGCGCTTGGCCTTCGGCGATTCCGTCCACGGAATCCGGACGCAGCCGGACCGGTTGCGGGCCGAATAGGCGCGCAGCACCGGCGCCTCGAAGCCCGGGATCAGCCGCTTGTAGCTGTTGGTGCCGGGGTTCGTCAGCGCGTTCAGCGCCTTGGCGTGCTTCAGGATGCCGCCGATGAAATACAGCGCCTCCTGGCTCAGGTCGGCGTATTTGTCGCCCGCGAACAGCGGCTTGCCGCCCTTCCAGATCGACATGTTGACATGCATGCCCGACCCGTTGTCGCCCTTCATCGGCTTCGGCATGAAGGTCACGGTCTTGCCGTAGGCGTGGGCCACGTTGTGGATCACGTATTTGTACTTCTGGATGTTGTCGGCCTGTTCGACCAGACCGCCGAAGATCAGCCCGAGCTCGTGCTGGCAGGTCGCGACCTCGTGGTGGTGCTTGTCCACCTTCATGCCCATCCGCTTCATCGTCGACAGCATCTCGCCGCGGATGTCCTGCGCCTCGTCCACCGGGTTCACCGGGAAATAGCCGCCCTTGTGGCCCGCGCGGTGGCCGTAGTTGCCGCCCTCGTATACGGTGTCGGTGTTCCAGGCCGCCGCTTCCGCGTCGATCTCGTAGGCCACCTTGCGGGGCGTCACGGAATAGCGGACGTCGTCGAAGATGAAGAATTCGGCCTCGGGGCCGAAATAGGCCGTGTCGCCGACGCCGGACGACTTCAGATAGGCCTCGGCCTTGATCGCGGTCTGGCGCGGGCAGCGCGCATAGGCCTCGTTGGTGTCGGGCTCGACCACGTTGCAATGCATGCAGAGCGTCTTTTCGGCATAGAACGGGTCGATATAGACGCTCGAGGTGTCCGGCATCAGCTTCATGTCGGACTGGTCGATCGACTTCCAGCCGGCGATCGACGAGCCGTCGAACATGAAGCCTTCGTCGAAGAAGTCCTCGTCCACCAGATCGGCGATCAGCGTCACGTGCTGCAGCTTGCCCTTCGGGTCGGTGAAGCGGATGTCGACATAGGCGACCTCCTCTTCCTTCATCAGTTTCAGGACGTCTTTCTTGCCCATATGGCGTGTTCCTTCTGTCAGAAAGGTGTGGTTGCGGGCCTGCGACGACCCGGAGTTCGAAGGGGTGTCAGATCGCGTCGTCGCCGGTCTCGCCGGTGCGGATGCGGATCGCCTGTTCGACGGTCGAGACGAAAATCTTGCCGTCGCCGATCTTGTCGGTGCGTGCCGCGGCGATGATCGCCGCGATGGCGGCATCGACCTGATCGTCGGCCAGCACGACCTCGATCTTCACCTTGGGCAGGAAATCGACGACGTATTCCGCGCCGCGGTAGAGTTCCGTATGGCCCTTCTGGCGGCCGAAGCCCTTGACCTCGATCACCGACAGGCCCTGGACGCCCGCTTCCTGCAGGGCCTCCTTGACCTCATCGAGCTTGAACGGCTTGATGATCGCCTCGATCTTCTTCATGCGCGCCTGATCCCCCCGCCGGTTTGCGCCGCTTCGCGCCGTCTGACCACTTCTCACCGCCGCCCACAATTGACTAGGCTGGCGGCAGGCCCGGCCGCCGGCCCGAATCCGGCACGCTGCCTGATTTTTGTGCAGAATGCCCGATGGGAATGCAATCGGAGAACTGATGCGATGACCGAACTTCTGACGGCGGCCCAGATGCGGGCGATCGAGGCGGCGGCGATTGCGCAGCGGCGAGGTGACGGGGCTGGAGCTGATGGAGCGCGCCGGGCGGGGCGTGGTCGAGGCGATCTTCGAGGAATGGCCGGAGCTGGCGGACTGGCGGGCCGGGGCGCTGCCCCCGGGCCCCCGGGAGTATTTGGGCCAAGATGAAGCGCGAGGGCGCGGCGCGCCGCGCGGTGGTGCTGTGCGGGCCGGGGAACAACGGCGGCGACGGGTTCGTGGTGGCGCGGCTGCTGAAGGAGCGGGGCTGGGCGGTGGAGGTGTTCCTGTACGGCGACCCGGAGAGATGCCGCCGGATGCGCGGGTGAATTATGAGCGGTGGGTGGGGATGGGGGAGGTGTGACTGCGCTCATCGGACGACAGCTCAGGACTGAAATGCGGTGGCGAGCTTTAGGCCTAATGCGAGACAGGCCGACGTCGTCGATTGACGCGCTGTTCGGAACCGGTTTGACGCGCGGCGCGCCTTGTCTTGGAACCGGGTTGCACGATTCTGCACAGTGCTTTAGGATGAGCTGTCGTGGCATGGCGAAAGTCTACTCCGCGTTGCGGTGGCGGTCGATATGCCATCCGGCATGTGCTCAGACTCCGGTCG
This sequence comes from uncultured Alphaproteobacteria bacterium, assembly GCA_963738635.1. Taxonomy (GTDB): domain Bacteria; phylum Pseudomonadota; class Alphaproteobacteria; order Rhodobacterales; family Rhodobacteraceae; genus JAOADN01. The sequence goes on from CAVTXE010000018.1 coordinate 37,713, forward strand.
TGAACTGACGGAGCGAGGAAGGGAATGTGCTGGCGAGACCTATGCCGGCACATCTGACGGTGACATTTCACGCGTCCGAAGCTGGGTCATTTGCTTGCGGAGGGCCCGCTGTTCGGCGCAGACTTCGGGTCGTCGACATCGGTCTGAAGGCCTTCCATGGAAGCGTGCGAGACGTGTCCTGCAAACTCGATCGTGTGTCGACGCGCCGGAAGCCGTGGCCGCAATGGCGTCCGAAGCCGCGCTGTCAAAAGAAGCTGGTCGGCACAAATTCACCCACGGCCACGCCCTCATCCTCTCCGGCCCTCCCGGCCACGGCGGCGCGGCCCGCCTTGCCGCGCGGGGCAGCTTGCGGATCGGGGCGGGGCTGGTGACGTTGGGCTGTCCGCCGGAGGCGATCCCCGAGAATGCGGCGCGGGTCGATGCGGTGATGCTGCGGGCGGTGGCGGACGGGGCGGGGCTGGCGGAGGTGCTGGGGGATGCGCGGATCAATGCGGTGTGTGTCGGGCCGGGGCTGGGGCGGGGGATGCGGCGCGGGGCTTGGTGGCGGGAGTGCTGGGGCGTGGGGGGGAGGTGGGCAAGCCCCGACCTACGGTGCTGGATGCCGATGCCCTGACGATCCTGTCGCGCGACCCCGCCCTGTTCGCGGCCGCTGCACGCCGATTGCGTCCTGACCCCCCATGCCGGCGAGTTCGCGCGCCTGTTCCCCGACATCGCGGCGAAGCTGGAGGCACCCGCCACCAAGGGCCCCGCCTATTCCAAGGTCGATGCGACGCGCGAGGCGGCGGCGCGGGCGGGGTGCGTGGTGCTGTTACAAGGGCCCGGACACCGTGATCGCCGACCCGTCGGGGCGGTGCGCGCATCAACTCGGCCCATTACGACCGTGCGGCACCCTGGCTCGCCACCGCAGGGTCGGGCGACGTGCTGGCGGGGTTCATCACCGGGCTGCTGGCGCGTGGCTTCGCGCCGATGCAGGCGGCCGAGACGGCGGCCTGGCTGCATGTGGAATGCGCGTTGAGTTTCGGGCCGGGGCTGATCGCCGAGGATCTGCCGGAAGAGTTGCCGAAGGTGTTCCGGAAGCTGGGGCTCTAGGCGTTGGCCGCGACCGCGACGGGGTCGCCCGCAGAAAGCTCCATGCCGCCCGCGTAGATGACCTGCGGGGCCTCGAACACCAGGGTGAACAGCGGCACGTCGCGCACCGTCACTTCTTGCACGAACAGCTCGTCCACCAGCGCCTCGACAGCGACCAGCGCGATTTCGCAGTTGAACATCACCTGCGCGCGCCAGTCGCGCACCAGAACCCGCGTGCGGGGCGTCAAGAGCGTGTCGCGGCCCGGCAGCATGTGGCCCAGGCTGCCGCCCATCACCACGCAGGCGCGCCCGGAATAGGTGCCGCGCTGGAGTTCCGCGAGACGCCGCACGCCGCCGCGCGTCACGATCCGGTCGCCCGGTTCCAGGAATTCGACGGGCATCAGCCCTTCGATCGTCAGAACCTCGGCCCCGGCCGCCAGGCCCGTGACTTCGATGTCGGCAGCGGCTTCGGATTTCGGCGAGACTGCGGTCGTGACGGCCATTTTACCCTCCCCAGGGATCGGTCCCGAATGAGACCCTAGGCAAGGTTAAGGTTCGGTGAGGATTGCGGCGGGATCAGGACAGGACCGGACAGTTTTCGCGGCGTTTTGTTGGTCTGTTTTTCCTCTCGCATCGCGGGGGCGTCCTTGCTAGAAGGACGCGGATTTCGGGGGCGGTTCCGGCAACGGGTGCCGCCCCCCGGACTTTCGCGGGTGTGGCGAAATTGGCAGACGCACCAGATTTAGGTTCTGGCGCCGCAAGGCGTGGGGGTTCAAGTCCCTCCACCCGCACCAGACGACATGAGGAAGGACGACACGAATGCAGGTCACGGAAACCCTGAACGACGGCCTGAAGCGGGCCTATACGATCACGCTGACGGGGGCCGAGCTGGACGCGAAGGTTCAGGAAAAGCTGGTCGAGGCGCAGCCCGGGGTCGAGATGAAGGGCTTCCGCAAGGGCAAGGTGCCGATGGCGCTGATCAAGAAGCAGTTCGGCACGCGCGTCATGGGCGACGCGATGCAGGAGGCCATCGACGGCGCGATGAAGTCGCATTTCGATGCTTCCGGCGACCGCCCGGCGATGCAGCCGAAGGTCAAGATGCAGAACGGCGAGACCTGGAAAGAAGGTCAGGACGTCGTCGTGGCGATGACCTACGAGGCGCTGCCGCCGATCCCGGATGTCGATCTGGCCAAGCTGAAGCTGGAAAAGCTGATCGTGAAGGCGGACGAGAAGTCGGTGACCGAGGCGCTGGAGAATCTGGCGAAGTCGGCGCAGGCCTTTGACGACCGCAAGAAGGGTGCCAAGGCGAAGGACGGCGATCAGGTGGTGATCGACTTCCTGGGCAGGGTCGATGGCGAGGCGTTCGAGGGCGGGGCGGGCACGGATTATCCGCTGGTGCTGGGGTCGAAGTCGTTCATCCCGGGGTTCGAGGAGCAGCTGGTCGGGGCCAAGGCGGGCGATGCGGTTTCGGTCAACGTGACGTTCCCCGAAGCCTATGGCGCGAAGAATCTGGCGGGCAAGGCGGCGGTGTTCGACTGCACGGTCAAGGCGGTGAAAGAGCCGGTGGCGGCGGAGATCGACGATGATCTGGCGAAGAAGTTCGGGTCGGACGATCTGACAGCGCTGAAGGCGCAGGTGAGCGAGCGGCTGGAGGCGGAGTACACCGGCGCGAGCCGGGCGGTGATGAAGCGGGCGTTGCTGGACCAGCTGGACGAGATGGTGAAGTTCGACCTGCCGCCGTCGCTGGTGGAGGCGGAGGCCAGCCAGATCGCGCATCAGCTGTGGCACGAGGAAAACCCCGATCACCACGGGCATGACCACGACCATATCGAGACGACGGACGAGCACAAGATGCTGGCCGAACGCCGGGTGCGTCTGGGCCTGCTGCTGGCCGAGCTGGGCCGGAAGGAAAAGGTCGAGGTGACGGATGCGGAGATGACGCAGGCGGTGCTGAGCCAGGCGCGGCAGTATCCGGGTCAGGAACGGGCGTTCTTTGAGTACGTGCAGAAGAATCCGGGCGTGCAGCAGCAGATGCGCGCGCCGATCTTCGAGGACAAGGTCGTCGACTTCATCTTCGCGGGTGCCAAGGTGGCCGAGAAGACGGTGACGAAGGACAAGCTGACCAAGGCCGTCGAGGCGCTGGACGAGATGTGAGGCCGGCCCTTCGGGGCAAGGCACGAAGGGGGCCGCGCTTCGGGGAGGGAGCGCGGCCTTTTTGTTTGGCGGGGGCGCGGCGCGGGAAATGATGCATTTTGGCGTTGAACGTGATAGGAAAGGCTTATTGAAAACGGGATTTGAAGGTGGCGCATTATGGCCGGAAAGCCGGAAAAGGACTGCGATCTGATCATGAAGGGGGGCGTGACGTCGGGCGTTGTCTTCCCGAAGGCGATCGCCCTGATCGGAGCGGCGCACAGGCTGCACGGGATCGGCGGGACTTCGGCAGGCGCCATCGCTGCGGTGATCGCGGCTGCGGCGGAGTACCGCCGGCAAGAGAGGGGCGGGACGGATTTTTCGGGGTTCAAGGCTGTCTACAGGGCCGCGAGAGATCTGGCCGGGCAGATGCCTTACCTGTTTCAGCCGTCGCCGCAGTTCCGGCGGCTCTACCGCTTTCTTAACGGCATGACCGGCCCAGCGCGCGGAGGCGGGGTCGGGCGCCTGCTGCGCGGGGTCGTCGCGGGCTATGGCTGGAGCGCGCTGATCGGGGCGCTCGTCGCCGCCGTTGCCTTTGCCCTTCTCGACCTCGGCAGGGGAGGCAGTTCGGTCTGGAGCTTCTTGCAGGCTTCAGGCTGGGCGGCGGCGGGTGCGGGAATTGGCGTGACGGTCATGCTGGTGTGGGATGTCATGTTCCAGCTTCCCAAAGCGGACTATGGCATTTGCAGCGGTATCCGGCAGCCGGGCGAGGAAGATGCCTTCGGAGAATGGGTCCACGGGACGATCCAGCGGGTGGCGGGACGGGGCGAAAGCGATCCGCCGCTGACGGCGGGTGAGCTCGAACCGCATGACATCAGGGTCTCGGCGATGACGACGGATATCACGTCGGGGCGACCCTATGAGCTGCCTCTGCGGAGCGCGGAGCACTATTTTGATCCGGACGAGTTCCGCCGGGTGATGCCGGAAGCGGTTGTGGCGCATCTGGTGCGGACCTCGGCAGGACCGGAGGCGCGGCACGACGGGCAGCGGCTGCTGGCGATGCCGGCCGCCGCCGACCAGCCGGTGTTCCTGGTCGCGCGGATGAGCCTGAGCTTTCCGGGTCTGATCCGGTCGGTGCCGCTTTACCGGCGGGAGGGGACGGGTTTCGTCCGCTGCCTGTTCACGGACGGTGGCCTGACATCGAACTTCCCGGTGCATTTCTTCGACAGCATCCTGCCGCGGCGACCGACCTTCGGGATCGCGCTCGGCGACATTGCGGCAAGCGTTTCGGATGATCCGGCGGCGCGGGTGCGGGTGTGGAGAAAGGGCGACGGCGAGCAGCCCTATCCGCTGCACCTCACGCCGAAGATCGGCGGGTTCCTCTGGGCGCTTCTTGCAACCGCGAAGGACTGGCAGGACACGCTGCAATCGCGTCTGCCGGGGCACCGGGAGCGGATGGTCACGATCATGCTGAAACCGGAAGAGGGCGGGCTGAACCTGAACATGGCACCGGATCTCGTGAAGCGCATCGCGGCCTACGGGGCGGCAGCGGGAAAGGCGCTGGCGGAGTTCGACTTCAACGGGCACAGGATCGACCGCGCTGTGCTGGCGATGCCGAAGGTCGGCGAGATGGCTGCGCAGGCGAAGCGGGCGGTGATCCATCTGCCGCACGGATGGGGCGGCGGATACTACGATCTGGTCCGGAACGGACAGGCGTCTTCTATCGAAGGCGCGGACCGGGAATGGCGGCAGGACCAGCTGGTGCCGTTCCTGCGGGAGGTCGAGAGCCTGGCGGGGCGAAAGCTGACCGGAGGTCCCCGGCTGACGGAGTTTCCGGCGCGGCTGCGGCTCTGGGCTGCGCCGGGGCCGGTGGCACCGCCACCCGATGAGGGGGCGCCGCCAGCAGCGTGAAACCCCCGGTCAGAGCTGCCGGGACGGCTGCGCTGGCTCAATCGGGTCAATAAAAAACCGCGCCCGGTTGCCCGGACGCGGTTCATTTCTTGCTGACGCCCGGCCTTAGCGTTCGTTGCGCGGGTCGAAGTCGTTCGCGGCGCCGATGTCGTCGAACAGCTCGGCGATCTCGAAATCCGCCGCCGCTTCGGCTTCCGCCGCCAGTTCCTGGATCGACTTGCCCGCCGCCTGCAGTTCGGCCTCTTCGGCGGAACGCGCGACGTTCAGCGTGATCTTCACAATGACTTCGGGGTGCAGCACGACGGAAACCGTGTGAATGCCGAGGTCCTTGATCGGGCGATCAAGCACGACCTGCGCGCGGTTCACCGTCACGCCGCCCGCCGTCGCCGCATCGGCGGCGTCGCGGGTGGTGACAGAGCCGTAGAGGGCGCCCGCGTCGGAGGCCGAGCGGATGATGACGTAGGACTGGCCGTCAAGCTGGGCCGCGATCTTGTCGGCCTCTTTCTTGGTGTCGAGGTTCTGCGCGACAAGCTGGGCTTTCCTGCCCTCGAACGCCTTCACGTTCGTCTCGTTCGCGCGCAGCGCCTTGCCCTGCGGCAGGAGGAAGTTGCGGGCGTAGCCGTCCTTGACGTTGACGACCTCGCCCATCTGGCCGAGCTTGGCCACGCGTTCCAGAAGGATCACTTGCATGGTCCGGTCCCCCTTATTTCACGGCATAGGGAAGCAGGGCGAGGAACCGCGCGCGCTTGATGGCGGTGGCGAGTTCACGCTGCTTCTTGGCCGAGACGGCGGTGATGCGGGCGGGGACGATCTTGCCGCGCTCGGAGATATAGCGCTGCAGCAGGCGGACGTCCTTGTAGTCGATCTTCGGCGCGTTGTCGCCCGAGAACGGGCAGACCTTGCGGCGGCGGAAAAACGGTTTGGTAGCCATGATCTAGAACCCTTTCCTCATGCCCGGTCGAAGGTGCGTTCGCGGCGTTCGCCGCCTTCGCGCGGACCACGGTCCTCACGCGGGCCGCGGTCGGGGCGGAAGCCGCCGCCACGGTCATCGCGGTCGCCGCGTTCGCGCTCGTCACGCTTCTGCATCTGGGCCGAGGGCAGTTCGTCGTGCTTGTCGACCTTGATCGACATCACGCGCATGACGTCGTCATGCAGGCGCGCCAGACGCTCCATCTCCTGCACGGCGGCCGAGGGCGCGTCGGTGCGGATATAGGCGTAGTGGCCCTTGCGGTTCTTGTTGATCTTGTAGGCCATCGTCTTGACGCCCCAGTATTCGTGGTCAACGACCTTGCCGCCGTTGTCCGCGATCACCGTGGAGAAGTGTTCGATGAGCGCTTCGGCCTGCGTGTTCGACAGGTCCTGACGTGCGATCATCACATGCTCATAAAGCGGCATGCGGTTCCCTTTTCGTCTCGGGCGGCTTCATAGGCGGGACCAACCCTTCTGCGGTCCGCCACGAGAGGCTTCGCCGGTTGCATGAAGTGCAGAAGGAAGCGGCCTTATAGAGGATGCGGGCGGGGATGCAAGCGACGTCGCGGCGGCACGGCGAGGCGGTAGCCGCGCAGGAGGGCGACGGGGGTGAGGGCGGCGAAGACGGCGCGCTGGACCCAGACGGGAATGCCGTCGCCATAGGCATGGCCGCGCCAGGCGTGGAGCGCGAGGGCGCGGAGGGGAAGGGGCGGCTCGCCCCGGTCGTCGTACCAGTCGGGGTGGATGGCGGTGCTGAGCGCCATGTTCAGGAAAAACCGCAGGTGATCGCAGGCGGGGGTGAAGGTGGCGGTGAAGAAGCGTCTCGCCGTCATGGCCGTTGCGGAACAGATGCGGCGTGCCGCGCGGGGCGGTCAGGCTGTCACCGGGGCCGAGTCTGTGCCAGGTGCCGTCGAGCATCACGTTCAGCGCGCCTTCGCGGACGATGAACGCCTCGTCGGCGTTGGGGTGGAAGTGCTGCCGCCCGGTGCCGGTGGTCATGCCGCCCTGTTCAAGGAACACATCGAAACGGCAGGTCTCGGCAGTCTCATCCACATGGGTGAAGATGAACGTCTCGCCGTTGAAGGCGTTGCGGATGCGGGTTCCGGCGGGCGGGAGGGGTGGCATGGCGGCCCCTGATCGGTCATGCATGGGGCAGAATAGCACCAAGGCCGGTTCCCGGGCAGGGAGGATGCGACAGGGCATGTCCGGCGCACGCGAGGATGACAGTGCCATGCTGCGGGACGGGTGCTGACATTTCCCCGGCACGGCCGTATCAGCAGGTCCTGGCAGGGCACCGCGTTGCGCTGCGATCCGCCCCCGATTGAAAGTCATCCCATGCCCGTCGGCCTGTCCCTTTCCCCGCAGCACCGCGTCTATGCGGGCTTTGCGGTCTATTCCTTTGCAATGGGGAACATCTTTCCGCGCCTGCCGGACATCAAGGAGGCGATGGGAATCGGCGAGGGCGCGCTGGGGCTGGGGCTGATCGGGGTGCCTGCGGGGACCCTGATTTCGCTGAGCTTCGCAGCACCTCTGCTGGAGCGGGTGGGGTTCGGGCGCGCGCTGCGGGCGCTGATCCCGCTGATTGCGCTGCTGTACGCGGTAGCCGTTCACGCGCAGGGGCCGCTGGCGCTGTTCCTGATGCTGGTGCCGGTCGGACTGGCGATCGGCTGCGCGGAGATCATCATCAATGTGGAGGCGGACCGGACCGAGGCGCTGATCGGGCGGCGGATCATGAACCGGGCGCATTCGTTCTGGAGCATCGGGTTTTTCGGCGCGGGGCTGTTCGGGGCGGCGGTGGCGCAACTGGGCCTGTCGCCGCAGTGGCATCTGGCGCTGGTCGTGCCGATGGTTCTGGCGGGGGTGGCTGTGTTCCTGGGCGGCTATGTGCCCGCGCCCGCGCGGCCCGCTGAAAATGGCGATGCGGCACCGCGGTTCGCGCGGCCGACGGCGGCGATCATGGTGCTGGTCGCGGTGACGCTGTCGGCGATGCTGATGGAGGGGGCGAGCCTGGACTGGTCGGCGATCTACATGCGCAGCGTGTTCGAGGCGGGGCCGTTCCTGTCGGGGTTCGCGGTCGCGGCGTTCGCGTTTTCGCAGGCGGCGGCGCGGTTCTTCGCGGACGGGTTCGTGGAGCGCCATTCGCCGAGCGGCGTGGCGCGGGCGATGCTGTGCACCATGGCGGCGGGGCTGGTGATGGTCTTCTTCGCGCCGGTGCCCGGGGCGGCCCTGCTGGGCTTTGCGCTGATCGCCATCGGGACAAGCGTGATCTTTCCGCTGGCGATGTCGGCGGCGGCGCAGCGGACGGACCGGGCGGCGGCGGTCAATGTGGCGGCGCTGGCGCAGATTTCCTTTGTGGCCTTCCTGCTCGGGCCGCCTCTGCTGGGCTATGTGGCCGAGCACTGGGGCATCCGCTGGACCTTCGGCCTGGGGCTGCCGCTGGTCGCGCTGAGCCTGGCGACGGCAGGGTCGCTGGGCCACAGGGCGCGGGCGGAAGCTGCGGCCTGACGAAAGGGGTGCGTCAGGCGACGCGGCGCTGTTCGCGGGCGAAGGGGCTGAGGCCGAGCCAGACGTCGATGGCGCTGGCGATGGCCGGATCGCCGTCAATCGTCACGCGGCGGGCGGCGGTTTCGGCGGTGATGCTGGACACCCCCATCCAGACGGCGGTGATCGACCGCAGGGGGCCGGTGACAAGAAGGTCGATCTCGAACCCCGGATCGAAGCCGCAGAGATCGACGTCGCCCGCCTGTTCGACGACCAGCCACCAGTTGCGGTTCGCCTCGGACAATTCGGGGTACTGAAACTGGATCGTGCAGCGGCGCGGCGGCAGGGGCTGCGGGTTCAGCCAGCGGCGCATGTCCCACATCAGCAGCGAAGGGTCGAGATTCCTGAGCGAAAGGCGTGATTCGACCCAGCGCTGGCCCCAGTTGCCGAGGCTCATGATAAGGGGACGCAAGTCTTCGCCCATGTCCGTCAGCCGGTAATCCATCGCGCCGCCGGTGCGTGCGACCGCTGTGACGATGCCGGCGGTTTCAAGGTCTTTCAGGCGTTTGGACAGCAGCGTGGGCGACATTTTGGGCACGCCCCGGCGGATATCGTTGAAACGCGTGCTGCCGCAGAGCAGTTCGCGCAGAACAAGGGCGGTCCAGCGCGTGCAGACGATCTCGGCGGCCATCGAGACCGGGCAGAACTGGCCGTAGCCGTTTTTTTCCATCGGAACTTTCCCGTCATCAATTGTTCAAGGCACCGCGTGAACCGCAATCCGGGGTCGCGCCGAGTTTACCACCAAGACACCCGCATCGCCACTGCGTCCAGTCCAGATACTGGACTGGACCGCGCGACCGGGCAGGCGGATGATCGCAGGCATTAACCCTTGGAGGAATAGACATGACTGTGATTGAACAAGTGAAAGCTGTGGCGGAGCCGAAGGCCGACGAGACGTTTGCCGACAAGGCGCGGCGTCTGGCGGCCGAATTCGACAGGGATGCGGGGGGACATGACGCGGACGACAGCTTCGTCGCGGCGAATTATGTGCGCCTGAAGGCCGAAGGGCTGGTTTCGGCAGGTGTTCCGGCGGAACTGGGCGGCGGCGATGCGGGGATCGGCGATCTGTGCGAGATGATCCGGCTTCTGGCGCATGGCTGCGGATCGACGGCGCTGGCGCTGTCGATGCACACGCATCAGGTGGCGATTCCGGCCTGGCGCTGGCGGCATCAGCCTGCGGCGAAGGCGGCGGTGGAACCGGTGCTGCGCAAGGTGGGATCGGCGAACGCGGTGCTGCTGTCGAGCGGCGGATCGGACTGGGTCGGCGGCGCGCCGGGGGCGGAACGGGTCGAGGGCGGCTACCGCATCAAGGCGCGCAAGGTCTTCGTGTCCGGGGCCGAGGCGGGCGATCTGCTGGTGACGGGGGCGGTGGCGGACGGCGAGGTGATCCACTTCGCGCTGCCCATGAACGCGCCGGAGGTCAGCGTGAAGGACACCTGGCATACGCTGGGGATGCGCGGCACCGGGTCGAACGACGTGCTGGTGGACGGCTATTTCGTGGCCGACGACAAGGTGGCGCTGAAGCGGAAGGCGGGCGAGTGGCACCCGCTGTTCCGGGTCATCGCGACCATCGCGATACCGATCATCTATTCGGCCTATCTGGGCGTCGCGGAAAGCGCGCGGGAGATCGCGGTCGGGCTGGCGAAGTCGAAGGCCGGGCGCAGTCCGCGTCTGGCGGGCGAGATGGACACGGCGCTGCGGGCGGCGCAGCTGGCGCATCGCCACATGGTGGCGGTCGCCGAAGCGAACGCGCCGTCAGAGGACAGCGTGAACGAGGCGATGATCGGGCGCCATCTGGTCGAGGTGAATGCGATCCGGGCGGTCGAGCTGGCGATGGAGCTGGCAGGCGGACCGGGGTTCTACCGCAAGGCCGGTCTGGAGCGGCGGTTCCGCGACGTGCAGGGCGCGCGCTACCATCCGATGCGGCGCGAGGCGCAGTTGCTCTACACGGGGTCGATGGCGCTGGGCGATCCGGTGACGTCGATCTACTGACGGACGACAGACACCTGCGGCGCGCGGTCAGTCGCGCGTCGCTGTCAGATCGATCGAGACCGTGACCGGAAAGGCCACGGTCTTTTCGTCTGTGTAGGAGGCGCCCATGCCGAAATCGCGGCGGTCGAGGGTGAGGCTGGCGGACATCGCCGCGGTGTCGCCGTCGATGGCCAGATCGAAGGGCATGCTGACAGGGACGCTGACCCCGCGCAGATCAAGCGTCCCTGTCGCGGTCAGCAGGGCGTCGATCTCGGCTATGGTGGCCGCGAAGGTGGCGGTCGGGTGGGCGGCTGCGTCGAAGAACTCAGGCGCCAGGGCCCGGTCTGTGACGATACCGAGCGTCAGGTTGGCCACAGGGATGGTGACCGTGACGTTGCCGCCGCGCGTGTCGTCGTCATAGACGATGTCGGCGGTCCAGCCGGTGAAGGTGCCCGTGACGGGTGTGCCCATCTGGGTGACGGTCATCATGATTGTGCCCTCGGTCACGGTCCAGGCGGGTGCGCCGGTGTCGGCTGAAATCTCGCCTTCAAGCTCGGCAAAGGGATCGGTCTCGGGCACGGGAGCGAGGATCAGCGCGGTGGCGACGGCGGCGGCCCAGAGGACAAGGGCGGCGAGGGCGGCCAGGAGATGCGCGCGGGCGGGCGCTGCGGGCGTGCCAAGGCCGGAGGTCATGCGGGCGATGGTGGCGTCCATATCGACGATGGCATGCTTGAAGGCCCCGGCGATGTGGAGGGCGACGGCAGCGTAGAGGACATAGGACGAGAAGCGGTGGAGCGTGCTGAGGAACAGGGCGAGACCCTTGTCATCGGTCGGCACGAAAGGCAGCGACTGGCCGAGGGGCCAGAGGATGGGGGCGTAGCCGGGGCTGGCAGCGTGGTAGATCCATCCCGAGATCGGCATCATCAGCATCGCGCCGTAGAGCGCCCAGTGGGTGAGGTCGGCGGCGAAGGTCTCTAACCTGCGGTCGGGATGCAGGGGGCCGGGGCGGCGGTGGGTCAGGGCCCAGGCGATGCGGGCGAGGGCGGTGAAGAAGACAGCGACGCCGATGGTCTTGTGGATGGAGTAGAGGCGGAAGATCGCGGCGACATCGGCATCGGTGGCGGGCACGCGACGGGTCATGGTGTAGCCGAGGACGGCACCGGACAGGATCAGGATGGCGGTCAGCCAGTGAAAGACACGGGTGGTGGCGTCGTATCCGTGGTCTGCGGAAAGGGCGGGGCGGGGCATGGGGCGTCCTGGACTGTGCGGCTTCAGTGTAGCGGGTCGGGTGGTCGATGCCAGTGCTGCGGGCCGTCACGATTGCGCGGGCGGAGACGACGGGCTATCCCGGAGGCAATGAAAAGCGGGGGGCGGGAATGAGCAGGGCATTCGTATTTCCGGGGCAGGGCGCGCAGGCGGTCGGGATGGGACGGGCTTTGGCCGGGGCCTATCCGGCGGCGCGGGCGGTGTTCGACGAGGTGGATGCGGCCTTGGGCGAAAAGCTGTCGGCGCTGATCTGGGAGGGGGATGCGGAGGTGCTGACGCTGACCCAGAACGCGCAGCCTGCGCTGATGGCGACGTCGATGGCGGCGATGCGGGCGCTGGAGGCGGAGGGGGTGGCGGTGACGGATCGGCGGCCTTTGTGGCGGGGCATTCGCTGGGGGAGTATTCGGCGCTCTGCGCGGCGGGGGCGCTGACGCTGGCGGACACGGCGCGGCTGCTGCGGCTGCGCGGGCAGGCGATGCAGGAGGCGGTGCCGGTCGGCGTGGGGGCGATGGCGGCGCTGCTGGGGCTGGACTTCGCGGCGGCGGCGGCGGTGGCGGCGGAGGCGGCGCAGGGCGAGGTCTGCAGGCGGCGAACGACAACGACCCGGCGCAGGTGGTGGTGTCGCGGGCACCGGGGCGGCGGTCGAGCGGGCGCTGGAGATCGCGAAGGCGAAGGGCGCGAAGCGGGCGATCCTGCTGCCGGTGAGCGCGCCCTTCCATTGCGCGCTGATGCAGCCTGCGGCGGAGGCGATGGCGGAGGCGCTGGCGGGGGTGGCGATCGCGGCGCCGGTGGTGCCGGTGGTGGCGAACGTGCGGGCCGAGGCGGTGAGCGACCCGGAGGTGATCCGGGGGCTGCTGGTGGAGCAGGTCACGGGATCGGTGCGCTGGCGCGAGAGTCGGTGCTGTGGATGGCAGCGCAGGGTGTTGCGGAGTTCTGGGAGGTCGGCGCGGGCAAGGCGCTGTCGGGGATGATCCGGCGGATCGCGCCGGAGAGCGTGCAGCGGGCGGTGGGGACGCCGGAGGATGTGGCGGCGGCGGTGGCGGGTTGACCCGACAGGACCGGAGGGCCGTTGCCCTCCGGACCACGCGAGTATTTCGACAAAGAAGAGCAGAGGAATACGACATGTTCGATCTGACAGGAAAATCGGCGCTGGTCACGGGCGCGTCGGGCGGGATCGGCGGGGCGATCGCGCGCGCGCTGCATGGGGCGGGGGCGACGGTGGCGCTGTCGGGGACGCGGGTCGGGCCGCTGGAGGCGCTGGCGGCGGAGCTGGGGACGCGGGCGCATGTGCTGCCCTGCGATCTGTCGCGACGCGGACGGCGGTCGAGGCGCTGCCGAAGGCGGCGGCGGAGGCGATGGGGGCGGTCGATATTCTGGTCAACAACGCCGGGATCACGCGCGACCAGCTGTTCATGCGGATGTCGGATGACGAATGGGAGGCGGTGATCTGACGGTCAACCTGACCGCGACCATGCGGCTGTGCCGGGGGTGCTGCGCGGCATGATGAAGGCGCGCTGGGGGCGGATCGTGAATATCTCGCTCGGTCGTGGGGGCGACGGGCAACCCGGGCAGGCGAACTATGCGGCGATCCAAGGCAGGGATGATGGGCATGTCGAAGATCGCTGGCGGCAGAGGTCGCAGCCGCGGGATCACGGTGAACTGCGTGGCGCCGGGGTTCATCGCGACGGCGATGACGGAGAAGCTGACCGAGGACCAGAAGGCGCGGATTCTGACGCAGGTGCCGGCCGGGCGGATGGGCGAGGCCGCGGAGATCGCGGCGGCGGCTGGCTGTATCTGGCGATCGCCCGAGGCGGGCTATGTGACCGGGCAGACGCTGCACGTGAACGGCGGGATGGCGATGATCTGAGGGCTGCGGCCGGGGGGCGCTGAAAGCGTTTGCCACCGGTAGCGGGTTATGCTATAGGCGGCGCTGACTGACTGCGGGGGGCTGCGGACTGCCGTCCCCTTTGTGCCAAAACGAGAACCGGAAAGCGGGGCAGAGACGCCCCTGCGAGGAGAGGACAGACCATGAGCGACATCGCGGACCGCGTGAAAAAGATCGTCGTCGAGCATCTGGGCGTCGAGGGGGACAAGGTGACGGAGAACGCCTCGTTCATCGATGATCTCGGCGCGGACAGCCTCGACACGGTCGAGCTGGTGATGGCGTTCGAGGAAGAGTTCGGGATCGAGATTCCGGATGACGCGGCCGAGACGATCCAGACCTTCGGCGACGCGGTGAAGTTCATCACCGAAGCCTCGTAAGGTCTTACGGGACAGTGGTTCGGATGCGGCGCCCTGACGGGCGCCGTTTTCGTTTCGGGCAGGGGATGCGGTATGGATGCGCCGGAGATCATTACGGAACGGCTGATCCTGCGCGCGATGCGGCTGGAGGATTTCGACGCCTTCGCGGCGATCTGGGCGGATGAGGACGTGGCCCGGCAGGTGGGCGTGCCGGTCCGGCCCAGGGGGCAGAGCTGGGGGGCGTTCCTGACCAATGTCGGGCACTGGCGGCTGCTGGGATACGGGCAGTGGGCGGTGACGGAGCGGGCGACGGGGGCGTATCTGGGCCAGACGGGCATGTTCCGGGCGCATCGCGGCTTCGGTGCGGCCTTCGACGAGTGGCCGGAAGCGGGCTGGGTGCTGGGCGGGCTGCGCAGGGGCGGGGGATCGGGACCGAGGCGGTGCGGGCGGCGCATGACTGGTTCGACGGGGTGATCGGCGGGCCGACGGTGGCGATGATCGACCGGGCGAATGCGGCGTCGCTGCGCTTGGCCGCTGGGATGGGATACGTTGAGACGGGCACAGCCGAGGCGGTGCCGGAGGTGGTGCTGCTGCGGCGTGAAGGGCGGTAGGCGCGGCTCAGGGAATATCCGTCCAGGCCGCGCCGTATTCGTTGGTCGGATCGCGGTAGATGTTGTGGGCGTGGTTGGACGCATCGCCGTCGTTGTCTTCGGGCGAGAACTCGATCAGCACGGTCGGGCCGGTGATGCGGAAAAAGGCGGGTTCGCCGGGTGTGGTCGGACCCCACCAGGCAAAGAAGGTCTGGTCGAGATAGGGCTCAACCGGCGCCATCGCGGCTGCCAGGTCATCGGCGTTCAGCATGCCGAGCCGGGCTTCGATCAGGGCCAGAAGCAGGTCCTTCTGCGCGGCGTCGAGGGCGCTGCCGGGCAGGCCGACGGGCGGCAGGGTGCGGCCGTCTTCACCCGGACCGAGGATCAGGTTGATGCGGTGTCGCTGATGACGGCCTTTGCGCGCTGGTCGTCGGTCAGCGCGGCGATGAAGGCGTCGGCGGCGGCGACCTCGGCGGCGGCGATCACCGTGGCCTCGCCGTCGACGTTTACGCGCAGGGGTTCGCCCCCGGTCAGCATCGGCGAGAGGGTGACATCGGGGCCGACGACGGTGGCGTTGATCGCCAGGTGGTGGCCGCCGAACTGGACCATGAAGGGGAACGTGGTCGAGGGTTCGCCGAGGAACGCGGTGTAATAGTTGGCGCTGCCGAAATTGACCGGCGGGCGGCCGGAGGTGTCGGTCGCTTCGTTTGTCTCGGGCGCTTCGGTTTCGGTCGCGGCGACAGCGTCGTCGGCGGCAAGCTGGGCGCGCACGTTCTGTACCCCGGCCTCGCTCAGGATCGCGCCGAGCAGGACGAAGAGGGCCGCGCGCTGGGTGTCGTCCATCTGGTCGATGCGGATACCGCGACGGTCGGCGGCCCCATCGGGGAAGTTCGACCAGCGTGTCCGCTGGGCGGTGTCGGAGAAGTCGAAGAGCGTGGCGGTTTTCTGGTCGTCGGTCAGGGTGGCGAGAAACGCATCGGCTGCTGCGACGATGGCCTCTGACTGAGCGTCGACGGGGGGCGGGGGTCGGGTTCGGGCCCCATCTGGGCGGAAAGCGGCGGGGCAGCGAGCAGGGCGGAAAGGACGATGCCGGTGAAGCGATGGGAAGGAAGAACACGGATCATCGGCAAAGCCTTTCATGCAAGTTCAGGAAAACATGGCGATCAGGGTAGGGGCGGGAGGATCGCCGTCAAGCCTGCAGACGCAAGTTCGCCGCCAAGAACCGCCCTTCGGTTGCGCGGTGGAAGGCCCGCGTGTATTCGGGGCCGGGACTGAGGCAGGCGGTTGGGAGAGCAGCATGCGGCGGGTGGTGGTCACGGGGCTGGGGATGGTCACGCCCCTTGCATGCGGCGTGGAGGAGACCTGGAGCCGCCTGATCGGGGGGCAGTCGGGCGCGGGGCCGATCACGCGGTTCGATCCGGTGAATGTCATCACGCAGTATGCCTGCGAGATTCCGCGCGGCGACGGGTCGGACGGGACCTTCAACCCGGATGACTGGATGGAGCCGAAGGACCAGCGCAAGGTCGATGACTTCATCCTCTACGGCATGGCGGCGGCGGTGCAGGCGGTGCGGGATGCGGGCTGGGAAGACCCGTCCGAGGACGAGAAACTGCGCACGGGCGTGATGATCGGGTCGGGGATCGGGGGGCTGACCTCGATTGCCGAAACCGCTGTTCTGATCAAGGAACGCGGGCCGAAGCGGGTGTCGCCGTTCTTCATTCCGGGCGCGCTGATCAACCTCGCCTCGGGGCAGGTCAGCATCCGCTTCGGCTTCAAGGGACCGAACCATTCGGTGGTGACGGCCTGTTCGACGGGGGCGCATGCGATAGGCGACGCGGCGCGGCTGATCCTGTGGGGCGACGCGGATGTGATGGTGGCGGGGGGCTGCGAAAGCCCGATTTCCGAGATCGGGATCGCGGGGTTCAACGCCTGCAAGGCACTGTCCACCAAGCGCGCGGATGATCCGGCGAAGGCGTCGCGGCCCTATGATGCGGACCGGGACGGGTTCGTGATGGGCGAGGGCGCGGGCGTGGTGGTGCTGGAGGAGTATGAGCACGCCAAGGCGCGCGGGGCGAAGATGTATGCGGAGGTGGTGGGATACGGGCTGTCGGGCGACGCCTATCACATCACGGCACCGGCCGAGGATGGCGATGGCGGCTACCGTTCGATGGCGGCGGCCTTGGAGCGGGCGGGGCTGAAGCCTTCGGACGTGGATTACATCAACGCGCATGGCACCTCGACCATGGCGGACACGATCGAGCTGGGTGCGGTGGAGCGGCTGATGGGCGATCATGCGGCGGGGGCTGTGATGTCTTCGACGAAGTCGAGCATCGGGCATCTGCTGGGGGCGGCAGGGGCGGTGGAGGCGATATTCTGCATCCTCGCGATCCGCGACCAGATGTGCCCGCCGACGATCAACCTGGACAACCCGGCGGTGGTGCCGAAGCTGAACCTAGCGGCGAACGCCGCGGTGAAGCGGCGGGTGGATGTCGCGCTGTCGAATTCCTTCGGGTTCGGGGGCACGAATGCGAGCCTGGTGATGCGGCGGGTGACGGGCTGATGTGGCGGCACATCGCGTCGAATTTCCTGACGGTCGCGATTCTGATTCTGGTGGCGGTCGGGGGCGCGGTGGCCTGGGGGCAGCGGCAGTATGTGTCGCCGGGGCCTCTGGCGGCGGCGATCTGCCTGCGGGTTGAGAGCGGGTCGAGTTTCCGCAAGGTCGCGGATGAGCTGGACACGCGCGGCGCGATTTCGAGCGGCTATATCTTCAAGGTCGGGGCGGATTACGAGGGGCTTTCGGGGTCGCTGAAGGCGGGGTCGTATCTGGTCAAGCCGGGTGCGTCGATGCGCGACATCGTGTCGTCGGTGACGTCGAGCGGGCTGTCGACCTGCGGCACGGAGGTGAATTTCCGGATCGGGGTGACGGCGACGGACGTGATCGTGCGGGAACTGGACCCTGCGACGCAGGAATTCGTTGAGATTGCGGATTTTGACCCGGTGAAGGCCCCGCCTGCGGAGTATGTGGCGCTGACGGAGGACCCGGCGGTGCGCTGGCGGGTGACAGTGGCGGAGGGGACGACGGCCTGGCAGGTGGCCGGAGGGCTGAAGCTGGCGGATTTCCTGACCGGCGAGGTGGCTGCGGTGCCGCCGGAGGGGTCGCTGAAGCCGGACAGCTATGAGGTGGCAAAGGGGGCGGCGCGCGCCGATGTGCTGGCGGAGATGGGCACGCGGCAGGCGGCGGTGATGGCCGAGGCTTTGGCCGGACCGGGCCGAAGGGTTGCCCTATGACACGCCGGAAGAGGCGATGGTGATGGCGTCGATCATCGAGAAGGAAACCGGTGTGCCGGAGGAGCGGGGGCAGGTGGCGAGCGTGTTCGTGAACCGGCTGCGGCGAGGGGATGAAACTGCAGACGGACCCGACGGTGATCTATGGCGTGACGAAGGGGCAGGGCATTCTGGGCCGGGGGCTGCGGCAGAGCGAGCTGCGGCGGGACACGCCCTACAACACCTATGTCATCGACGGACTGCCGCCGGGGCCTATCGCCAATCCGGGCGAGGCGAGCATCGCGGCGGCGCTGAACCCGGACCAGACGGAGTTCCTGTTCTTCGTGGCGGACGGGACGGGCGGGCACGCCTTTGCGACGACGCTGGCCGAGCACAACGACAACGTGGCGAAGTGGCGTGAGATCGAGGCGCAGGAAGGCGGGACGCAGGACGAGGGGAACTGACCGATTAACAAGCGGTAAAGGTGGCGTCCTGTTAAGCCATTGATCGTATTGAGTTTTCTGCTTGACTTTGCGAACGGTCGAAGGTAGACATCAGGGCAAGCTGGACGAGGTGGGCAAGCGGCACGGGGGAGACCCCGGTGCCGCTTTTCCTTTCCGGTGCGACAGGAAAACCCGAGCCCGAGGCAGTGTCTATGGATGGAAAGCCGGAGGACGGGAGGCAGGACGCCGTTCCGAAGCCTGCCCCCTGGGAGTGGAGGCGGCGAACGCCTCCGGCGACCGGAGCCGGGACGACCCGTTCGGGATCATTCCGGCGGACATGAAGATACCGACCGAGGACGAGACGATCCGCGCGATGGATCGCTCTGGCGGATCGTGGCGGTGGAGACCGTCGATGCGGTCCGCAAGATGAAATCCGGCGCGTTCGACGACATCGCGAAGCTGGACCAGATCGTGAAGGAACTGAAGGCGACCGGGAGACTGGCGCTGGAAGAGTGGAGGCGTCTTGACCAATTCCGCAAGCAACCGGGCGACAAAGGGCGCGGCCCTGAGGTCGATATCCACGATGCCCGCGCCGAAGTCGAAGGCAGGATGGCTCGCATCATTGCCGCCGGAGAGGATGAAGGCGGAGATTGACGCGCTGAGCCCGAACGCGCTGCTGGCGCTGCCCTATCTGTTCGAGTTCTGGGCCTTGCCGCATCAGCTGCCGCCGAAGGGCGACTGGAAGACCTGGGTCATCATGGGCGGGCGCGGCGCGGGCAAGACACGGGCCGGGGCGGAATGGGTGCGTGCCCAGGTCGAAGGTGCGCAGGCCGCAGGACAAGGGGCGCTGTTCGCGGATCGCGCTGGTGGCGGAGACGATTGACCAGGCGCGGGAGGTGATGGTGTTCGGCGAGAGCGGGATCATGGCCTGCACGCCTGAGGACCGCAAACCGGTCTGGGAGGCGACGCGCAAGCGGCTGGTCTGGCCGAACGGGGCGGTGGCCTATCTGATGTCGGCGCATGACCCGGAAAGCCTGCGGGGGCCGCAGTTCGACGGGGCTTGGGTGGACGAGCTCGCGAAGTGGAAGAAGGCCGAGGAGACCTGGATGCAGTTGCAGTTCGCCCTGCGGCTGGGCGAGAACCCGCGGCAGGTGGTGACGACCACGCCGCGCGACGTGCAGGTGTTGAAGGATATCCTTGCGAAGCCATCGACAGTGGTGACGCAGGCGCCGACGCGGGCGAACAAGGCGAACCTTGCGAAAAGCTTCCTGCGTGAAGTCGAGACGACCTATGGCGGCAGGCCGAAAGGGCGTCAGGAACTGGACGGGCTGCTGGTCGAGGGCATCGAGGGTGCGCTCTGGTCCGGCAAGGTGATCGCGGCGGCGCAGGAGCCGGCACCCGAGGCGTTCAGCCGGATCGTGGTGGCGGTCGATCCGCCGGTGACGGGCCATGCAGGGTCGGACAACTGCGGGATCGTCGTGGTGGGCGCGGTGACGGAGGGTCCGCCGAAGGACTGGAAGGCCTGGGTGCTGGAGGACGCGACGGTCAGCGCGGCGCATCCGGCGGTCTGGGCGCGGGCGGCGGTGGCGGCGTTCCACCGGCACAAGGCGGACCGGATCGTGGCGGAGGTGAACCAGGGCGGCATTCTGGTCGAGACGATGCTGCGGCTGGAGGACCCGCTGGTGCCCTGCAAGTCGGTGCAGCGTCGGAGGGCAAGGTGGCGCGGGCGGAACCGGTGGCGGCATTGTACGAGCAGGGACGGGTGAAGCACGTGCGGCATCTGGGCGACCTGGAGGACCAGATGCGGCGGATGGCGGTGACGGGGTATCAGGGGCGGGGCAGCCCGGACCGGGTGGATGCGCTGGTCTGGGCGCTGACCGAGCTGCTGATCGACCCGGCGAAGCGGGTCTGGCGCGACCCGAGGCTGCGGTTCATGTAGCGCGGGCTGGCGCTGCGGTCTGACAAAAAGCGAATGACGGCAAGGGGTTCGGGGCCGGATGCGGCGTCCGGGCGGATGAAGAGGGATTGGTCGCATGGCGTGGAACATCTTCCGGCGGTCGGAAGCGGCGGTGCCGGAGCGCAAGGCGTCGGCGACGGGGCGGGTGGTGGCCTGGGGATCGTCGGGGCGGGTGGCGTGGAGCCCGCGCGACGTGGTGAGCCTGACGAAGGCGGGGTTTCTGGGCAATCCGGTGGGGTTCCGGTCGGTGAAGCTGATCGCCGAGGCGGCGGCGGCGCTGCCGCTGGTCGTGCAGGACCGCGAGCGGCGTTATGACACGCATGCGATGGCGGCGCTGATGGCGCGGCCGAATGCGGGTCAGGGGCGGGCCGAGTTTCTGGAGGCGCTGTATGGTCAGCTGGTGCTGAGCGGGAACGGCTATCTTGAGGCAGTGGGGGATGCGGGACGGGCGGCGCGCTGCCGCGCGAGCTGCATGTGCTGCGGTCGGACCGGATGAACGTGGTGCCGGGGGCGGATGGCTGGCCGGTGGCCTATGACTATACGGTCAGCGGGCGGTCGCACCGGTTCGACATGCGGGGCGCGGTGGACCCGGTCTGCCATATCAAGAGCTTTCACCCGCAGGACGACCACTACGGGCTGTCGGCATTGCAGGCGGCGGCGGTGGCGCTGGACGTGCACAACAGCGCAAGCGCCTGGTCGAAGGCGCTGCTGGACAACGCGGCGCGGCCGTCGGGGGCGATCATCTTCAAGGGCGCGGAAGGCCAGGCGCATATGTCGGGCGAGCAGTACGACCGGCTGGTGAGCGAGATGGAGGCGCACCATCAGGGGGCGCGGAACGCCGGGCGGCCGATGCTGCTGGAAGGGGGGCTTGACTGGAAGCCGATG
Source organism: uncultured Alphaproteobacteria bacterium (assembly GCA_963738635.1). Classification (GTDB taxonomy): domain Bacteria; phylum Pseudomonadota; class Alphaproteobacteria; order Rhodobacterales; family Rhodobacteraceae; genus JAOADN01. The sequence goes on from CAVTXE010000018.1 coordinate 58,949, forward strand.
GGGTTCAGCCCCAGCGACATGGAGTTCCAGAAGACCAAGGAGGCGGCGGCGCGGGAGGTGGCGACGGCCTTCGGGGTGCCGCCGATGCTGATCGGGATCCCGGGCGACGCCACTTACGCGAATTATCAGGAGGCGAACCGGGCGTTCTACCGTCTGACGGTGCTGCCGCTGGCGACGCGGGTGTCGGCGGCGATTGGCTACTGGCTGTCAACCTGGGCGGGAACCGAGATCGAGCTGAAGCCGGACCTCGATCAGGTGCCCGCACTGGCGGCGGAGCGCGACCAGCAGTGGGCGCGGGTGGGGGCGGCCACCTTCCTGAGCGAGGCGGAGAAGCGGATGCTGCTGGGCCTGCCGGCGCGGGCGGAGGATGCCTGACTTGGCGGGGGATGCGGCGGGGTCGCGGTTTCTGAAGGAGCCGTTCGACTATGCGCATCAGGCACGGGTCGAGGCGAACGAGCGGATCACGGAGATCCAGTTCAACGTGATGGACCGGCGGCTGGAGCGGATCGAGGAGCTGATCGAAGGGGTCGAAAAGCGGCTCTGGGCGACGATCTACGGGGTCGTGGCGGTGATGCTGACGGAAGCGGTGCAGTCGATCCTGAGCTTCGGGCCGGGATGAGGGGGCGGGATGAGGGAAGAATTCGGGCTTGAGACGAAATTCAGCCGCCTGACGGGGGTGGCCGAGACGGCGGAGGGCCTGCGGATCGAGGGCTATGCGTCGCTGTTCGGGGTGGCGGACCAGGGCGGCGATGTGGTGCGAGGCGGGGGCCTATGCGCGGTCGCTGAAACGGCTGGCGGTATCGGGCGGGCGGGTGAAGATGCTGTGGCAGCACGACCCGGCGGAACCGATCGGCATCTGGGAAGAGGTGCGCGAGGACGCGAAGGGCCTGTTCGTCAAGGGGCGGCTGCTGCCGGATGTGGCGCGGGCGCGCGAGGCGGCGGCGCTGATCGGGGCGGGGGCGATTGACGGGCTGTCGATCGGCTATCGCACGGTGACGGCGGAGAAGGACGGCAAGGGGCAGCGGCATCTGCGCGAGCTGGACCTGTGGGAGGTGTCGCTGGTGACGTTCCCGATGCTGCCGGAGGCGCGGGTCGGCGCGAAGGGGGATGGCGTCGAGGAGATGCGGGATTTGGCGGAGGCCCTGGAGGCGGGCCGCCGGATGATGGCCGGGTTGCGCCGGGGTTAACGGCGCGCGCGGCAAGGCAACCTGACTGAGGTGATGGGCATGAGACAACCTGAGGCGAAGGCCCGGGCCGGGGAAGGTGCGCCTTCGGGTCCGGCAGAGGACGTGAGGACCGCTGTGGCGGGATTCATGGAGGAATTCAAAGGCTTTCAGGGCGACCTGAAGGCGCGGATGCAACAACAGGAAGAGCGACTGACCATGCTGGATCGCAAGACTTACGCCGCCGGACGCCCGGCGCTTTCGGCCCATGCCGACACCGGCGCGCCGCACCAGAAGGCCTTCGCGGCCTATCTGCGGTCGGGCGACGACGACGGGCTGCGCGGCCTGGTGCTGGAGGGCAAGGCGCTGTCCACGTCGGTCAACGCCGATGGCGGGTTTCTTGTGGCACCGGAAATGTCCGAGCGCATCATGTCGGTGCAGCGGTCCACGGCGTCGATCCGGGCGATCGCGAGCGTGGTGAATGTCGAGGCGATCAGCTTTGATGTCATCATCGACCGGACGGATGTGGGCACCGGTTGGGCGACCGAGACGGCGAGCGCGGTCGAGACGGCGACGCCGGTGATCGAGCGCATCTCGATCCGGCTGCACGAGCTTACGGCGATGCCGAAGGCGTCGCAGCGCCTGCTGGATGACGCGGCGTTCGACGTCGAGGGCTGGCTGGCGGAGCGGATCGCGAACCGCTTCGTGCGGGCCGAAGCGCAGGCCTTTGTCTCGGGCGACGGGATCGACAAGCCGAAGGGGTTCCTGTTCTACAACAAGATCACCAATGCGAGCTGGGCCTGGGGACAGCTGGGATACGTGCCGACCGGGGCGACGGCGGACTTTGCCGCGACGAACCCGTCGGATTGCATCGTCGATCTGGTCTATGCGCTGGACGCGTCGTACCGCACCAATGCGAGTTTCGTGATGAACTCGAAAACGGCGGGCGCGGTGCGCAAGATGAAGGACGCGGACGGGCGGTTCCTGTGGGCGGATGGCCTGAGCCAGGAGCAGCCGGCGCGGCTGATGGGCTATCCGGTGCTGGTGGCCGAGGACATGCCGGACATCGCGGCCAACGCCTATGCCATCGCATTCGGGGACTTCCAGCGCGGGCTATACGGTGGCGGAACGTCCGGACCTGCGCATCCTGCGCGACCCGTTCAGCGCCAAGCCGCACGTGCTGTTCTTCGCCTCCAAGCGCGTGGGCGGCGATGTGAGCGACTTCGCGGCGATCAAGCTGCTGAAGTTCTCGATCACCTGACGGACTGACGGACGGGCCGGGGCGGTGCCCCGGCCTTTCTTTCGGGAGAGATGACGACGTGGACGAAGCCGGGGGACCGCAGATGACCTTGACGGAGATAACGGGCGTGCCGCAGGCGGCTCTGCCGCTGGCGCAGCTGAAGGACCATCTGCGGATGGGATCCGGGTTTTCGGACGACGCGGTGCAGGACAGCCTGCTGGAGGGGTATCTTCGGGCGGCGCTGGCGGCGGTCGAGGGGCGGACGGGCAAGGCGCTGATCGCGCGGGACTTCCGCTGGACGGTGGGTGCGTGGCGGGACAGCGCGGAGGCGGTGCTGCCGGTGGCACCTGTGACGTCGGTGGCATCGCTGACGGTGAAGGACCGCGCGGGGGCGGCAACCGTGATCGCGGCGTCGGCCTATCTGCTGATCGCGGACGGCGTGCGGCCTGTGCTGGCGGGGGCGGGGTCATCGCTGCCGACGATCCCGGATCAAGGAACGGCGGAGGTGGTGTTCACGGGCGGTTTCGGGGCGTGGGCGGCGGTGCCGCCGGACCTGGGGCAGGCAGCGATGCTGCTGGCGGCGCATTACCACGAGAACCGCTTCGGATCGGGAGAGACGGTGGGGCGACTGCCCTACGGGATCGAGGCGCTGCTGTCGCGCTGGGTGCCCTTGCGCATCACGGGCGGTGCATGATGCGGCGGCCTGTGCTGAACCGGCGGCTGACCTTGCAGGAACCGGTCCGGGTGCCGGATGGCGGCGGCGGTTCCGGCTGACCTGGGTGACGCTGGGCGCGGTCTGGGCGGAGGTCCGTTCGGGCAGCGGCAACGAGGCGGCGGGCGAGTTTCTGACGGTGTCGAAGGTGGGCTACCGGATCACCGTGCGGGCGGCGCAGGCGGGGGCGGCGTCGCGGCCGAAGCCGGAGCAGCGGTTCCGCGATGGCACGCGGTTCTACCGGATTCAGGCGGTGACGGAGGCGGATGAGCGGGGGCGCTACCTGACCTGCTTTGCGACCGAGGAGGTGCCGTCATGAGTTACGGTGTGGCGGCGGCTTTGCAGTCGGCGGTCTATCAGCGGCTGATGGCGGACGGGGCGCTGGATGCGCTGGTGGGCGACGCGGTCTATGACGCGGTGCCGCCGGGGACGGTGACGGGGACCTATGTGTCGCTGGGGCCGGAGGATGCGAAGGATGCGTCGGACCAGGTGGGCAGGGGTGCGAGCCATGACTTCGTGGTCAGCGTGGTGACGGATCAGGCGGGGTTCCAGACGGCGAAGGAAGCCGCGTCTGCGGTGTCGGACGCGCTGACCGGGGCGGCGCTGGTGCTGGCGCGGGGGCGGCTGGTGGGCCTGTGGTTCGTGAAGGCGCGGGCGCGGCGGGTGGAGGAGGCGGACGTGCGCCAAATCGACCTGACGTTCCGGGCGCGGGTCGAAGACTAGCACTTATCGAATATTCTTGACGGACCATGCGCTGTCTAGCGCAGCCGTTTTGCACAAATCGGAGAACATCATGGCGGCGCAGAGCGGCAAGGACCTGCTGATAAAGCTCGATCTGACAGGTGGCGGGCAATTTACCACGATTGCGGGCCTGCGGGCGACGCGGATCAGCTTCAACGCGGAGACGGTCGATGTGACCAGTCTGGAAAGCGCGGGGGGCTGGCGCGAACTGCTGGGCGGGGCGGGTGTGCGGTCGGCGGCGGTGTCGGGGTCGGGGGTGTTTGTCGATTCGAACACGGATGACCGGGTGCGGCAGATTTTCTTCGCGGGCACGGTCGAGGCGTTTCAGGTGATCATCCCGAGTTTCGGGATCATCGAGGGACCGTTCCAGATTTCGGCCATCGAATATGCGGGCACCTACAATGGCGAGGCGACCTATGAGCTGTCGCTGGCGTCGGCGGGTGCCCTGACATTCACGGCGATCTGAGCATGGCGAACCCCTGGGCGGGCGAGGTCGGGATCACGCTGAACGGCGAGGCGCATGTGGCGAAGCTGACACTCGGGGCGCTGGCGGAGCTTGAGGCGGCGATGGGGGCCGACACGCTGGTGGCGCTGGTCGAGCGTTTCGAGACATCGCGGTTCTCGACCCGCGACGTGCTGATGCTGATCGTGGCGGGGCTGCGCGGTGGCGGCTGGCAGGGGACGGCGGCGGATCTGCGGGCGGTCGATGTGGCGGGCG
>CAVTXE010000019.1:0-71237 GCA_963738635.1 uncultured Alphaproteobacteria bacterium
GCGCCGGTCAGGTTCGGCTCGGTGAAGAAGCGGTCCAGCGCGACCGTCGTCCGCTCCGGCGGGTAGACGTTGCCGTGGCGCATGCGCTGGCGGAGCGCGTGCGGGCTCATGTCGACGAGCTCGATCTCGTCGGCCGCCGTCGAGGACCTCGTCGGGCAGGCGCTCGTTGACCGGCGCGCCGGTGATCGTCTCGACCGCGTCGGCCACCGACTCGAGGTGCTGGACGTTGCAGCGTGGTGACGACGTGGATCCCGGCGTCGCGGATGCGCTCGACGTCCTCCCAGCGCTTCTCGCGCGGCGAGCCGGGCACGTTCGTGTGGGCCAGCTCGTCGATCAGGGCGACCGTCGGGTGGCGGGCGATGACGGCGTCGGTGTCCATCTCCTCGACGACGACGCCCCGGTACTCGATGCGCCGCCGCGGGACGACCTCCAGGCCCTCGAGCAGGGCGGCCGTGTTGCGGCCGGCCGTGCGGCCTCGACGAAGCCGACCACCACGTCGGTCCCGCGGGCCTTGCGGCGATGGCCCTCCTCGAGCATCCGGTAGGTCTTGCCGACGCCGGGCGCCATCCCGAGGTAGACGCGGAGGCGCCCGCGCCCGGCCCGCTCGGATTCGCCCGATCGCGGGCCAGCATCTCCTCCGCCGTGGGGCGGACGTCGAGCGCGTCGCGCTCGCGGGTCTCGCTCATCGCAGGCAGCCCGTCCAGGTCGAGGTTGACGAGCAGGACGTTGACCCGCGGCTGGCCCAGGAAGCCGAGCAGCGGCTGCTCGGTGTGGCGGGCGATCGACCGCCCGGACGTCGGCCTCGGCGATCCCCCGGGCGGCCGCGACCCGGGCGACCTGGTACTCGGCGGCGGCCGGGCTGATCTCCGGGTCCAGCCCGGAGCCCGACGTCGTCACGAGGTCGACGGGGACCGGCGCGTCGCCGTTCGCGGCGCGGCAGCTGGTCCACGGCGGCGGTCACCCGGTCGATGAGGTCCTGGTTCGTGGGCCCGAGGTTCGAGCCCGCCGATGCGTTGGCATCGTAGCCCCGGGTTCCGTCGGTCGCCGGCCGCCGACGGGCGGCCCCAGAGGTACTTCGGGTCGCTGAACGCCTGGCCGATGAGGCTGGAGCCGACGGTCTTCCCGTCGACGACGATCATCGACCCGTTGGCCTGGTACGGGAAGGCCACCTGGGCGATGGCGGTGACCGCGGCCGGGTAGGCGACGCCGGTGACGACGCTGAGGGCGACCAGGAGGGCGAACGCCGGGCAGGAGCTGGTGGCGGAGGAAGGTAGTACATCGGTCGGTTCCCTAGGCCAGGTGGAGGGCCGTGATGACGAGGTCGATCGCCTTGATCCCGAGGAACGGGGCGACGATCCCGCCGAGGCCGTAGATCAGGAGGTTGCGCTGGAGCAGGACGCTCGCCGGCGCCGGCCGGAAGGCGACGCCGCGAAGGGCCAGCGGGATGAGGGCGACGATGATCAGGGCGTTGAAGATCACCGCCGAGAGGATCGCGCTCTGCGGCGTGGCCAGGCCCATGACGTTGAGGGCGTTGAGCTCCGGGTAGACGGCCACGAACATCGCCGGCACGATCGCGAAGTACTTGGCGACGTCGTTGGCGATCGAGAAGGTCGTGATCGAGCCGCGGGTGATCAGCAGCTGCTTGCCGATCGCGATGACCTCCAGCAGCTTCGTCGGGTCGGAGTCGAGGTCGACCATGTTGGCCGCCTCCTTGCAGGCCGACGTCCCGCTGTTCATGGCCAGCCCGACGTCCGCCTGGGCGACGCGCCGGGGCGTCGTTCGTGCCGTCGCCGGTCATCGCCACGAGGTGGCCCTCGGCCTGCTCGCGGCGGATGAAGCCGATCTTGTCCTCGGGCGTCGCCTGGGCGATGAAGTCGTCGACGCCGGCCTCGCGGGCGATCGTGGCCGCGGTCCGCGGGTTGTCGCCGGTCACCATGACGGTGCGGATGCCCATCTTGCGGAACTCGGCGAAGCGCTCGGGCAGGCCCTTCCTTGACCGTGTCCTTGAGCTCGATGACGCCGATCGGGCGGCCGTCCCGGCGGATGGCGAGGGGCGTGGCGCCGGCGTCGGCGATCCGGTCGGTGGCCTCGACGAGCTCGGCCGGCAGGGCGCCGTCGAGGCCGGCGCGCGATGGCGTCGACCGCCCCCTTGAGCACGATCTGGCCGGCGATCGAGCCGGACGCCGCTCGTGCGGGTCTCGGCCCGGAAGGGGATGTACTCGACGATGGTCGGCGAGGCTCCGCGAACCCGGCCTCGTCGCCGGTGCCGGCCGGCGGCGCCGAGCTCGGCGAGGCGCTTGCGGGCGAGCTCGACGATCGAGCGGCCCTCGGGCGTCTCGTCCTGGATCGAGGTGACGAGGGCGGCGGTGACGGCCTCCGCCTCGGAGACGCCGGGCGCCGCCGTGATCGACGCGGCCAGCCGGTTGCCGTAGGTGATCGTGCCGGTCTTGTCGAGCAGGATGACGTCGACGTCACCCGACGCCTCGACGGCCCGGCCGCTCATGGCCAGCACGTTGAAGCGGGCCACCCGGTCCATGCCGGCGATGCCGATGGCGGACAGGAGGCCGCCGATCGTCGTCGGGATGAGGCAGACCAGGAGGGCGACGAGGGCCACCGTGTCGACGGTCGTGCCGGCGAAGAGCCCGAACGGCCGCAGGGTCACGGTCGCCATCAGGAAGACGATCGTCAGGCCGGCCAGCAGGATCGCGAGCGCGATCTCGTTGGGCGTGCGCTGGCGCTTCGCGCCCTCGACGAGGGCGATCATCCGGTCGAGGAAGGTCTCGCCGGGATCGGTGGTGACGCGGATGACCAGCCGGTCGCTGGTCGAGCGTCGTCCCGCCGGTGACGTCGACGCGGATGTCCGTCCCGGGCTCCTTGAGCACCGGCGCGGACTCGCCGGTGATGGCCGCCTCGTTGACGTAGGCGACGCCCTCGATGACGTCGCCGTCGCCGGGGATCGTCTCGCCTTCCTCGACCACGACGATGTCGCCCTTGCGGAGCTCGGACGAGCCCACGCTCTCCAGCGACCCGTCGGCCAGGCGGCGGTGGGCCGTGGTCTCCGAGCGCGTCCGGCGCAGCGTCGCCGCCTGGGCGCGCCCGCGAGCCTCGGCGACGGCCTCGGCGTAGGTCGCGAAGAGGACGGTGAACCAGAGCCAGGCCCCGATCTGGACCTGGAACCCCAGGCCGCCCGGGCCGCTCACCGGCTGGAGGCCGGTCGACGTTGGCGATGGCGATGAGGGTGACGAGGACCGCGGTGATCTCGACGACGAACATCACCGGGTTCCTGATCGAGCCGGCGCGGGTCCAGCTTGCGGAAGGCATGCGGGATGGCCGCCCGCAGGAGGTCCGGGTCGAACACGCCGCGCGGCCGGGGCGGCTCGCCGTCCGGCTTGGCGCCGCCGAGGGTGACGAAGCGCTGGAAGCGCCGCGTGCCGCGGCCGAGGTCGACCGCCATCAGGGAACGATGCAGGCTCATGCTCAGAAGACCTTTCCGGCGTTCTGGAGCAGCTGCTCCACGATGGGACCCAGCGCGAGCGCCGGGAAGAACGTCAGGGCGCCGACGATCACGATCACGCCGACGAGGAGCACGCTGAACAGCGGGCCGGTGGTGGGGAACGTGCCCAGGGACGGCGCCACGCGCCGCTTGGCGGCCATGGAGCCCGCCAGGGCCAGGATCGGGATGATCATCCCGTAGCGGCCGACCAGCATCGCCATGCCGCCGGTGACGTTGTAGAAGGGCGTGTTGCCGGTGAGCCCGGCGAACGCCGAGCCGTTGTTGCCGGTCTGGCTGGAGAAGGCGTACAGGATCTCGCTGAAGCCGTGCGGGCCGGCGTTGAGCGGGCCGGCCTGGCCGGCTTCGGTGACGGTCGCCAGCGCCGTGAAGCCCAGGATGCTCGAGCCCAGGACCAGCACCACGAGCATCGCCATCTTCATCTCGTAGGCCTCGATCTTCTTGCCGAGGTACTCCGGGGTCCGGCCCACCATCAGGCCGGCGATGAAGACGGAGAGGACGGCCCCGATCACCAGCATCCCGTAGAGGCCGGCGCCGATGCCGCCCGGGGTGATCTCGCCGAGCTCGATGTTGAAGAGCGGCACGAGCCCCGCGATCGGCTGGAAGCTGTCGTGCATGGCGTTGACGGCGCCCGTGCTCGTGCCGGTCGTCACGGCCGCGAACAGGCCGCCGACGGCGGCGCCGAAGCGCGTCTCCTTGCCCTCCATGTTGCCGAGGGCCTGGTCGACGCCGGCCGGGAAGAGCGGGTTGCCGCCGGCCTCGCCGACCATGGCGACCACGGCGCCCACGATGAGCACGCCGGCCATCGCGGCGAAGATCGTCCAGCCCTGGCGCTGGTTGCCGGCCATCCGCCCGAACGCCCAGGTCAGGGCGAACGGGATGGCAGGATGGCCAGCATCTCCAGCCAGTTCGTGAGCGGCGTGGGGTTCTCGAAGGGGTGGGCGGAGTTCGCGTTCAGGAAGCCGCCGCCGTTGTTGCCGAGCTCCTTGATCGACTCCTGGGAGGCGATCGGTCCGATGGCGATCGTCTGGGCGCGCCCTGGACGGTCGTCGCGGTCGCCGGGCCGTCCAGCGTCTGGGGGACGCCCTGCCAGGCGAGGACGAGGGCCAGGACGAAGGCGACGGGCAGCAGGACGTACAGGGTGCCGCGGGTCATGTCGACCCAGTAGTTGCCGACCGTGGACGCGTTGCGCCGGACGAGGCCGCGGATGAGGGCGAAGGCCACGGCCAGGCCGGTCGCGGCCGAGGTGAAGTTGCGGACCGCGAGCCCGAGCGACTGGGAGAGGTAGCTCGCGCCGGTCTCGCCCGAGTAGTTCTGCCAGTTCGTGTTGGTCTCGAAGCTGACGGCCGTGTTGAAGGCCAGGTCCGGCGTCATGGCGGCGACGCCGCCCGGGTTGAGGGGCAGGACGCCTGGGCGCGGAGCATCGACGTAGAGGGCGACGATCGCGACGGCGGCCATCACGAGGATCGAGACGCTGTAGCCCTTCCAGCCCTGCTCGCGCGTCTCGTCGATGCCGCAGACGCGGTAGATCCCCCGCTCCACCGGGCGGAGGACCGGGCTCAGGATGGTCCGCTCGCCCTCCATGACCTTGGCGATGTAGCGTGCCCAGGATCGGGGTGATCACGAGGACGGCGAGGCCGAGGCTGACGAGGGTGAAGAGATCGCCGACGGCCATGCTCAGAAGTCCTCGGGCCGCAGCAGGGCCCACAGGAGGTAGACGAACACGAAGAGCGCGGCGAGCGCCGGCCAGGATCTCGAGGATCACCGGCCCACCCGGTCGCACAGGACCAGCAGGCCGGCGAAGAAGGCCGCGCAGCCCGCCCCGATGAGCAGGATGACGATGTCGGTCACGTGTTCTCTCGTTCATGGCCGCGCTCGAGGCCCTCGGCTGCGAGACGGCTCGCGACGAATCGCTCGCACACCTCGAGCAGCGTCTCGAGCGCGAAGGGCTTGGGCAGGTAGCCGGCGACGCCGAACTCGCGGAGCCGGCGCGGGCCGATGGTGGTCGCCGTGACGACGACGACCGGTGGGACCGGCGGCCGCCGAGGGCGCCGCCGCGGAGCAGGTCCCAGCCGGTCTCGCCCGGCAGGTTGATGTCGAGGAGGACGAGCGACGGGCGGGGGCCCGCGCGCGAGGGCCGCGGCGGCCTCCTCGGCGGAGGTCGGCCTCGGTGACGTCCCAGCCGCGGGCCCGGAGATGGCGGGCCACGACCGATCGCAGCGATCGTCGTCCTCGACGAGGAGGATCGTGCCGCTCGGCCTGCTCGTGCCTCGTCCGGCGCCCCGGCCGGCTCGAAGACGAGGGCCAGGCCCTCCTCGCCGACCCCCAGTGCGGCGTGACCCGCACGCCCCGCCGCGCGCGGCCAGCGCCGGGCGTGGTCGAGGAGCGCGTCGCCGAAGGCGAGGCCGCCGAGCTGCATCGCGGACGCGCGTGGCCGGTCGCCACCATCGTCGATGGCGCTGTCGACGAGGCGCCATCTCGCGCTCGAGGGCGGTCGCGCGGTCGCTGCCGCGATCGGGGTCGACCGGTGCTCCATGGCCCCATCGTCCGCCGCACCCCCAAGAGGCGGCGCGGGTCCAGGCGCGGCGAGCGCTCAAGGAGCGCTCAGGATGCGAGCGGCGGCTCAGGTCCCGTCCGGCCCGTCGGCGGCCCGCGGACCCGGTAGCCGACGCCGGGCTCGGCGACGAAGAGGTCGCGCAGCTCGCCGCCGCGGGTCGGCCGCCGCGAGCTTGCGCCGGAGCTGGCTCACGTAGACGTGGACGTAGTGGTTCTCGTCCTGGTAGGCCTCGCCCCAGACGGCGCGGAGCAGCCGGCCGCGCGTCACCAGGCGGCCCTGGTGGGCCAGGAAGACGCGCAGGATCTCGAACTCGCGGGGCGTGAGGGAGACCGGGGCGCCGTTCACCGGCCACGTGGCGCGCAGCGGATCGAGGACCAGCGGGCCGACGACGACGCGCCCCTCGGCGTCGGCCGCCGGGCCCGCCGGCCCGCCGCATCACGGCCTGGATCCGGGCCTGCAGCTCCCCGGTGGAGAAGGGCTTCGTCACGTAGTCGTCGGCGCCCGCACTCGAGCGCCTCGATCTTCGTCGCCTCCGCGTCGCGGGCCGAGAGGATCACGACCGGCGTCGTCGCCTCGCGGCGGATCCGGCGCAGGACGCCGCACCCCGTCGATGTCGGGCAGGCCCAGGTCCAGGAGCACGAGGTCGGGCCGGCGCGCCTCCCAGCGCTGCAGCGCCGTCGCGCCCGTCGGCCGCCTCGTCCACCTCGAACCCGCGGGCCGCCAGGTCGCGGCGCAGGGCCGTCCGCGTCGCGTCGTCGTCCTCGACGACCAGGACCGGCGGGCCCGCCGTCGAGCTCACGCGGGCGGCTCACGGCGCCGGGCCCGCGCCTGCTCCGGCGTCGGGCGCGCGCGCGGCCGGCAGGTCGACGTCGATCGCCAGCCCGCCAAGCTCGGAGCGCCGGGCCGCGACGCGGCCGCCCAGCGCCTCGGTCAGGCCGCGCACGACCGCCAGGCCCGACGCCGGTGCCGCTCCGGGAGCCGGCCGACCGCCGGGGACGCGGTAGAACTTCTCGAACAGGTGGGGGAGCGACGCGTCGGGCGCGCCGGGCCCGGCGTCCTCGACGGTGAGCCGGACGCACGGCCTCGCCCGGGAGCGTCCGCGCCGCGATCGCGGACCCGCGTGCCCGGCGGCGTGTACTTCGCGGCGTTCTCCAGCAGGTTGGCCACGACCTGGTCGAGGAGCACGGCGTCCACGTCGACCGGCGGGACGTCGCCGAGGTCGACCTCCAGGACGTGGCCGGCCAGGCGGCGCCGGGCGCGGTCCAGCGTCGGCTCGAGGAGGTCGGCGAGGTCGTAGACGTCGCGCTCGACGCGGAGCGCGCCGGCCTCGACGCGGCTCAGGTCGAGGAGGTTGGTGACGATCCGGTTGAGGTGCTCGGCCTCGCGGTCGATCATCTCCGCGGTCGCCCGGCGATCGTCGGCGCCGAGGTCCACCTGGTCGTCGAGCAGGCTGCCGGCGGCGGCCCGGATCGACGCCAGCGGCGTCCGCAGGTCGTGGGAGACGGACTCGAGGAGCGCGCTCTTGAGGGCGTCGCTCTCGCGGGCGATGTCGGCCTCGCGGGCGGCGGCGGCCAGGCGGTCCTGCTCCAGGGCCTGGCCCACCTGGTCGGCGACCGCGGCCAGCAGGCGGGTCTCGGTGGGGTCCGGGCGGGCCGTCGGCGCGTCGGCGCAGGGCCCAGAGCGAGCCGAGCGTCCGCCCGCCGGCCTCGATCGCGACGCGGTATGCCTCCGTCGGCGCCCGCCGGCGGTCGGCTCGACGCGGCTGCCCGTGTGGACGGCGACCCACTCGGCGGGCTCGTCTCCCGGGCGGCGGCGGAGGACCCGGTGGCCGGGCGGCTCGGCGATGGGGGCGCCGGGGTCGGTGTCGGCGACGGGCCGCCGGCGCGGACCGCCCTCGTCGAGGGCGATCCACGCCCGGGCCAGGCGCGGCCTCGCGCGCAGGATCTCCACGATCCGCGGCAGGACGTCCAGGGTGGACGGCCGCGTCGCCAGCTCGCGGCTCACGGAGAAGAGCGTCCGGGCCTCGCGCTCGCGGGCGACGGCCGTCTCCTCGCGGATCCGCAGCAGGGCCGCCATCTGGCCCCATCTCAAGGAATTCATGCACCGACGACGGATAGAGCATCGGCATAATGGCCGAGATGAAGGCATGATCGGACTGATGCGGGATTGATGATGACTTGCAGGTGTGATCGTCGCCCGCGATGGCGAGAACGCCGCCATGAAGCGCGGTTCCCGCAGCGTTGGCATGCTTGAAGACATCGCCCGACCGGTCGACCCCGGGTCCCTTGCCATACCAGACGCCCAGAACGCCGTCCTTGCGCGCGCCGGGCGACAGGTGCAGCTGCTGGCTGCCCCAGACGGCAGTCGCGGCCAGGTCCTCGTTCAGCCCGGGCTGGAAGACCACATCGTGCCGGTCAAGAAACTTCTTCGCCTTGACGAGCTGCTGGTCGTAGCTGCCAAGGGGAGAGCCCCGGTATCCGGAGATGAAGGTGGCTGTGTTCAGCCCTGCCGCCCGATCCCGCCGCATCTGGGTCATGGGCAGCCGGACCAAGGCCTGGGTGCCGGTAAGATAGACCGCGCCGCCCTCGGCCGTGTACTTGTCGTCCAACGCGATGGCCATCCGCGTCTCCTCCCCAGATCCGCGTGTCTTGTGGACACATCATACTCCGAACCGCAGAAACAAGGTCGCTATTATTGACCTTGTCGACGAAAGCCTAGATACAACGTATCTTCATTCTGGCAATATGTGTTAAGGTGTTGCCCTGAACTGGCCCAATTGCACGCATTGTATCCCTATCGGAGCAAGGATGAAACTTGATGATTCGGATCGGCGCATCCTGCGGGTGATCCAGGCCCAGCCGGATTTGACAATGCGCGAACTGGGCGAGGCCACCGGGCTCAGCCACTCTCCATGCTGGCGGCGGCTGCAGAGGTTGCAGGACGAAGGTGCCGTCAGCGCCCGCCGCTTCGTCATCGACCCCGAGGCTGTCGGATACGAGATTCTGGTCTTCTGCTTCGTCAAGATCACCCACCACCAGCGCGAGCGACTAAGAGCCTTTGAGGATGCCGTGACGGGCGTGCCCGAGATCCTGCAATGCTACTCGCTCAGCGGCGAATTCGACTATGTCCTGCAAGTGATCGCGCCGAGTGTCAGGGACTATGAGGCAACCGTGAAGAATGCCCTTGTCGAGCTGCCAAACGTCCAGTCGATCTACACCAGTGTCACCCTCAAACGCGTCAAGCACAGTCTGAACGTGCCGATCTGAACGTTAGTCATCATCGGATCGGGCAGCGATCACATCACTAGAGCTGGTGCCGGCCCGCACTGCTAAGTCGCATGACCGGATGCGGGCCGACGCAAGGCCAGAAGCTCCGCGTGGAAGGCGCGGCGTCGAGCGGGCAAGCAGTATGTCCGCATGAACTGCGGCCCATTGCGACGGAGTCGCCGCGCCTGCGAACGACAACTGAGGATACCGGTTAATGGCTGGAAGGTCCGCCACCGGGGATTGCGGCTCGGTCCGCTTGCTGCATGCGGCGCGAATGGCCAGAGCCTATGCGGGAAACCAGGCGCTGCGATCCCCTCGGTACCGTCAGCCAAGCTCACGCTCCAGCCGCCAATCTTCCGGGTCGTTGACCCATCGTTCTATGTCGGACTCTCACCAGCCAGCGCCATGAACGCTGATTTGGAGCTGAGCAGGAAAGGTCCCTTCTGCGATCTTGCGATAGATGGTGGACCGGGACAGGCCGGTTCGGGTGACCACGGTCTTGAGACGGATAATACGCTCTGGTGCGGGCATGGCTGGTCTGGCTCCTGTTGACAGTTTCTGATGGCTCCGGTCCAGACAGACGGGTGCCACTGCGAACGCGCAAGAGCGCTTGGCGCGTCGTCGCAGAACGTCGCGGCGGCGGCGGCAGATCGGCGGGTCTCAGAGACCGAGGCCCCGCCCCCTGCCGAGGTCGACGCCGTGATTGAGGGCCAGTGCCGCGCCGAGTCGGCGTCCGGTCTCTATCCGGATGCCAAGTTCGGCCTTGCGGTTGACGAGGATGGACTCCAGCTGCGGATCGCGCTGGAGGCTCTTGGCCATGTCGCCCATCGCCGCCCGTGTGGACTGATAGCCGGACATGTCACCCGCGCGATACTGGCGCTGGCTGGTCTTGTCGAGCTTCTGCCAGCGCTCCACAAAGCGGTCCGCGCGCCAGTTCGGATTTTTGGCTGGATCAAGGCGCAGTTCCGATTCCAGCTGAAGGGCGCGAATGGCACGGTTGACGCGCCCCGTGCCAGCCTCCCGGGCGAGGTCTGGCTCCTTGGTGTAAGCCGCTTCAGCGTCTTGCCAGCCGTAGGGCCGCACCTTCTCAAAGGCGTTCCGGGCGTCGCTCAGTTCGCGCATCTGTTGCGGGCTTCCCCTGCGGTCCGCATCCCCGGCGGCAAAGATGGCATCCACGGCGCGGGCAAGACGGATCAGCGCCCTCGTGCGGGCCCTGCGAAACTCTGGTTCCTTGTCCTCAGCGGCAGCTCGTTCCGTCGCAGGGGTGTCGCGCCCGGCCCCGACTCCCTGCTGCGCGGATCTGTCCGACCCTCGCCGTTCTTCTTCCCTTCCCGGCCCCGGCCCGACCTCGGGGCCAGGCGCAGCGTCTCCGGGCGGGCGCAACCCTTCAAGCGGACTATCGACCGCCTCGCGCAGCCTATCCGGGACGAGCTCCCGCACGATTTCCGCAACACGCTCGCGGAAGGTTTTGCCGCGCCGTTCGGCATAGTCAGCGCGGGATCGCGTTGTTCACAGTCCGACGCCATGTCCTTGGCCCGGTCGCGCCGCCGCCCATGAACCACGGTCCGAAGAATCCAGGACTTCGCCCCGCCGGTTCCCACCTTCAGATAGAGCCCCTCGCCATCGCCGTGGAATCCGGGCGCGCGGAGGTTTTCGACCTTCTTTGCAGTCAGCTTCGCCACAGCGCCGTCCGAACATTCTTCCCAACACCGATGTTGGGAAAGAGCGGGCCGCATTGCATGAGCCTGGAACGCGTCAGCGCTCTATTTCTCATATTTTCAAAGCCTTGCGATACAGTATGGTCCGGTTGGACAGGGCCTCGGTAGATCTCTGCTCCACCAGATTTCCCTGAATCTGCATCCTGTATCCTTGCCCGTTCAGGGGCTCGCGGCGTGCAGCGGTGAAGTTCAGCACGCTGTAACAGGGCAATTTCGAGCCGACGGCGCACGCGCGACTTCTGCAGCGGCGTCGGCAGCACGGGTGGATGTCGGTCTGCGATCCGACTTGCAAACACGAGATCTATACGCGGCCATCTTGTTGTCTTGTGGCGAGGGCGGAATAATTCTTGTCGGGCTGCGTTCTTTGCTCAGCCGCCCAGCCCGCACAACAGGATGCTGAAGGAAAGATGCCCAGACCCCAGCTGATCTCTAAGCCGGTCGCTGCTGCGGCCTTTGGCCTGGTCGCCTGCCTGATACTCCAGGTTGCGCCGCCGGACGGGTATTTGGCACTCGTCGGCGCTGCTTACGCTGACGATGACGATTTCGGCGGCGACGATGACGACGATGACGACGATGGGGGTCCAGCGCAATCTCGGCCTGACGACGTCGATGACGGGGCAGCGCCACTCGG
Organism: uncultured Alphaproteobacteria bacterium; assembly: GCA_963738635.1. Taxonomy (GTDB): domain Bacteria; phylum Pseudomonadota; class Alphaproteobacteria; order Rhodobacterales; family Rhodobacteraceae; genus JAOADN01. Next base: position 11,684 of record CAVTXE010000019.1, read on the forward strand.
GAGCCGGAACAATCAGCGCGCAACCGTTCGGCGCGCGCAGATCCAGCCTACACCGTTGCCGACATTCGCGCCCGCCGAGATTTTGGTGACCGGGCTTTCGGACGGAGATCTCGCGGTGCTTCTGGCCGAGGGCTACGCGATGAACGAGCGGCGGGCGCTTGCGACCGTTGCCACAACACTGACGCGGCTTGCAATTCCGGCTGGGCAGGAACTTGGCGCAGCGCGGGCGCGCGTGCGATTGCTTCCGAGCGGTGAAACGGCGGACTTCAACCACTTCTACCGCACCGAGCAGTCCGACGAGGGCGAAACCGGGCAGGAGGAGTGCGATCACGAAAACTGCACCGCGCTGGATCTGGTGCAATGGCCGCGGAACCGCATGGCCAATCCCGTATGCCGGGTCACGACAAAAGTCGGACTGATCGATACCGGGGTGAATGCCGGGCACGAAATTCTGGCTGGCGCGCGGCTGTCGGTCGTTCGGATAGCAGACGACAGCCTCGGCGCATCCAAGGCGGTGCATGGGACGGCAATCGCGTCGCTTCTGGTCGGGGCACCGGACAGCCGGGTGCCGGGTCTGGTCCCCGAGGCAGAGGTGATCGCGGTCGATGTCTTCTCGGATGTGGCGGGCGACGAGCGGGCGGACGCGGCGACGCTGGTGCGCGCGCTTGATCTTCTGGCCACGGAGCAGGTCAGGGTCATCAACCTTTCACTGGCCGGGCCGCCAAACACCGTGCTGCATGCGGCGCTCGACACGCTGACCGGCCCTGGCGGGCCGGATACGGTGATAGTTGCGGCGGTCGGAAACGGCGGACCGACGGCCGATCCGGCCTGGCCCGCGGCGCATCCCGGCGTGCTGGCGGTGACGGCGGCCGATGTGCGGGCACGGATCTATCGCCAGGCGCAGCGCGGCGCGCACATTGATCTTGCGGCGCCCGGCGTGAACCTGATGGCTGCAACTTCGATCAAGGGCGCGCGGGCCAAGTCGGGCACGTCGTTCGCGGTGCCGTTCGTGACGGCAGCTGCGGCGATCCTGCTCTCGCAGCAGCCGGCGGCTTCGGCGGCGCAGACGGCAGAGCGCATGCGGGGCATGGCCCGCGACCTGGGTGCCACGGGGCCGGACGAGGTGTTCGGGCATGGCCTGCTGTCTCTGGCCGGTCTGTGCGGTCCGGTTGCAGACATCACGGAATAAACTGCGGACCCTCCGCGTTCTTGGGGGAGGCATCACCTGAGAGGAGGGTCCCGATGATCCGCTACTCCCGACCCGCAACGATTTCCTTCACCTGCAGCGCCGAGGACGAGGGCGTGATCGCCCCGCCGGTTCCGGCCAAGACCTACATCCCGGACTGGTTCCGCAAGTTGCCAGCGATCGACCCGGAGGTGGAAAGCCGGACGAATACCGGTCTGACGGTGAAACGCTGCATGCCGTTTCTGGATGCGATGAGGACGGGCTGGATCATCCCGCTTGCAGCAACCGTTCGGCTTGAGATTTCGGAAGGCGGAACACGTGTGGATGCGGCGTGGGATTTCGACCGGACGCTGGTCTCGAACCACGGGATGCACCAGGTGAAGGGCAACCCGATGGGGCCGCGGCCGCCCTGCAAATTCCATAACTACTGGACAATCACGACGCCGCCGGGATGGAGCTGCCTGTTCGTCAACCCGCTGAACCGCCCGAACGGGCTTTTCGAGGTGGTGTCGGGAGTCGTCGATACCGACACCTACCGTTCACAGATCCATTTCCCCTTCTTCTCGACGGGGGACGACGGGCTGCATGTCATCGAAAAGGGCTCGCCCATCGTGCAGGTGATCCCTTTCCGCCGAGAGGACTCAGAGCTTCCGGTCGAGATCCGGGCTGAGTCTGCGGCCGAGGCCGGGACGAGAACGAAGATCTTGCGCAACACGACTGCGTCGCAGGGCTGGTATCGCTTGTTTTCCCGCGCGCAGCGCTGAACAGGCTGCGCGCACGCAACAGCGGTTTGCCCGGTTCCTGATCCTGCGCGCTTCATGTCCGAAGTCGTGGCACGCCTTCGGGAGCGCATCTCAAGCTGCGACAGCCCCGGAGATCGGTATCCGGGGCCGTTCTTTGTCCAGCACTGCCAACGCGAAACCGGCCCCTTCGCAGGGGCCGGCTGGACATTGCGATTGAGCCGTCCTGTCAGATCAATCGTCGTCGTCTGAACTGTTCGAGGACGAGTTGCTGTTGGAATTGGACGACGAGTTGCTGGACGAGTTCGAGTTGGAGTTGCTGCTCGAATTCGAGCTGCTGTTCGAGGACGAGTTGCTGTTGGAGTTGCTGTTCGAGTTGCTGGACGAGTTCGAGTTGCTGTTCGAATTCGAATTCGACCCGCCGTTGCGCGGCGCGCCCCACCTCTTCGTGATCGAGCGCTTCTTGAAGGTGACTTTGTCGAGCGATGCGTCACCCTGGCCGACAATGTCGACGGGCAGGGTTGCAGCCTTGAAGTTGCCACTGCCCGCCTGAGCGCCAAAAGGCAGGAGCGCCGCGAGCGCGGCGGAGATAAGAGTCTTTGAGATACGCATTTCAATCTCCTTTATCGGGTATGTTCAGCCGTCAGTTGCTGACATCAGGACAACGGACGCGCGGCGGACTTATTCCCCGTGAGAGTGCGCGAATGCAAAAAGCGGCGCCGGGCGCCGCTTTGGACTGGACGTCTGATCGTCGATTTCTCAGGGATTCCAGCCATCTGCCATGAGCATGGCTTCCGCAGCCGGCTGCAGCGCTGCTCCCGCCCCGGCGCGATCCAGAAACGGCTGCAGCCCCTGCAACTCGGTTCCTCCCGCAGGCGCGAACCCATCGCTTGCCGAAGCGCTGAGCGGTTCGCTCAGCACCGCTTCGACGATCCAGCCGTCATCCTGACGCTTGCATGCCAGTCCGAGTTCGAGCCGTTCGGCGGTTCTGTCGATGACCTCGATCTCGCGGCAGAAACCGTCGGTTACCGGCAGCGTGGCGAGGATCATCAGGTCGGTCGCCCGACCGATTTCTTGCGGCACACCCGAGGCAAGAGTGTTGAGCGCGGTCTCGATCATCCCGCTGTCGGCGACCGGGCCGACGCTCAGTCTTTCGCCGGGCACGGGTTGCAGCGTGAGCACCGCAACCCCGGTTACAGCTGCGGCCAGCGCGACGACCCAGCCGATCGGCCTGCGGCGGAACGGAATGACCGTGGCGGGTTCCGACCGCCCCATGATCCTGGCCCGAAGTGCGGCGGGCACGGGTTCATGCAGCGGTGCCCCGAAGCTTTGGGCGAGGTACTCGTTCGCTGACATCAGATTATCGACATAGGCCTGGTCGTCCGGGTGATCGGCCAGATGGATCACAACCTGCGCCGCGTCTTCAGGCGACAATTCGCCGTCTACGAACGCATCCAGCAGAGCGCGCCCGACTGCGGTTTTGCCGGTCATTGGCGTGGCCCTTTGGCGAATCCCAGCCGGGGCATGAGCGTTTCGCGCGCCCGGGACAGGCGGCTCATGACGGTGCCGATCGGGATTTCCAGAACATCTGCGGTTTCTTTGTAGCTCAGCCCTTCGATGGCAACGAGCGAAAGGACGGCACGCTGTGGCTCGGGCAGGTCCGCCATCGCAGCACGTGCCTGTGCCAGCATCATCCGGCTTTCCGGCAGACTTGCGGACTTGCCGCCGTCGCTGAGGTGGGCATGACCAGGATCGACCTGCGCACCTCTTACTTTGGCGCGGCGGCGGTCATCGATCCAAAGGGTCTGGACGATCCTGTACATCCAGCTGTCCATCCGGGTGCCTTCGCGGAACTGGCCCATGTTACGCAGGGCCTTTTCGCAGGCGGCTTGAACCAGATCGTCGGCGTCCTGTCGATTGCCCGCAAGGCTGAACGCGAAGCGCCGCAGCTTCGGCACCAGCGCCACAAGGTCGTATCGGAAACGTTCAGTCATCGGATGGGCACTTCGACATTGATCCTGTCAGCATACAACGACGCTCGATGACGAATATTCCGGCAATTGCATAGATTGTGAATGAGCCACTCTCCATTCGTTGGCCGGCCGTCAGGCGGCGATGAAGTCCCTTACGGACTGTGTCTTCGGGCGCGCGCGGATGTCCTGCAGGCGGCCCGTCTGCTTGATGCGGCCCATCGACATGACGACGACAAGGTCGGCCAGTTCCATCGCCTCTTCCCGGTCATCCGTCACGAAGACGGTCGCCAGGCCGGTGGTGTCGTGGATTCCGCGCAGGCCCTGTCGCAATTCCTTGCGGACGCGGGCGTCGAGTGCGCCGAAGGGCTCGCCGACGCTTCCCTGACCTCCCGTTCGATTTCCTCGATAACCGGCTGAACTGTGCGGACCACAAAGGGCAGTCCGACAAAGATCAGCGCGATCAGGATGCCGATCTGGGAATAGGCGATCTTCAGACCGACCTCGCTTGCCAGCACACCGAATGCGCCGTTCGGGGCATGAAGCGCGGTCAGCGCGATGCCTGCAACCGCCGTGGGCAGCGCGAAGGGCAGATCGACCGCCGCGTCGATGATCCGCCGCCCCGCAAAGCGATAGCGCACGAGCACCCAAGCGAGGATGACGCCGAAGGCAAGATTGAACGGGCCGCGGACAGCGACAGCCGGAACGACAGGAGCAGGGCCGCCCAGACCCGGTCGCGGTTCACCGTATCCTGCACGTTTCCGATGCCGAAACTGGCGCCCTTCATCAGAAGGGCCCGCGACGCGAGCTGAACGCGCTTCACAAAAGCCGGGCAAGTCCAGTTTGACTCACGCGCCGTCTGGCAGTGATGCAGTATTTCAATGGCTTGCCAGTATGATCGGGTTAGCCCGGTACGAGTGCCGCGTACGCTCGGAAACTGTATCGATACTGGACTTAGAGAGGCCTAACTCAGCCAGTTCGCCGTCTAAGTAATTGATTTATATGGCGGACCCGGAGCGATTCGAACGCCCGACCCTCAAATTCGTAGTCTGATGCTCTATCCAGCTGAGCTACGGGTCCGTCGGCGGCGGATGTAGCGACGGCGGGCGCGCATTGCAAGGTCGAATCGCCCCGACGACACGCGGGCAACCGTCCGGCCCCTGCCCTGTCCGCAGATGTCAGGCCGTCTCGGCCAGATCGGTCAGGGCCAGTTCGCGGGGCAGCGTGATCAGGAATTCGGTTCCCTCGCCGTCGCTGCGCGCAAGGACAAGCTGCCCGCCATGACCGCGGACCAGATCGGCGGCAATGGCAAGGCCCAGCCCGGTGCCGCCTTTGGATGATCCGGCATGGAACGGCTCGAACAGGTGGTCGCGGATGCGGGCTGGCAGGCCGGGGCCGGTATCGCCGACACGCAGCCACCAGCCCATGTCATCCTCGCCACCCGCGATCTCGATCGTTCCGGGGCGGCCCGTCGCCTCGATGGCCTGGCGGGCATTGCGCACGATGTTCGACAGGACGCGGTGCAACTGCTCCTCATCCGCGCGCAGGCGCAGGTTGCCGGAAACATCGGTCACGACATCGACCAGCCCCGCCGTCGCCGCGATGCGTTCGCTTTCGACGACATCGGCGACCATCGGGGCAAGCATGAAGTGGCTGAGCGAGGGCGGCGGTTCTTCAGCCTTGCCGAAGGCGAGCGTGGATTCGCAGAGGTTCACCGCCCGGCTGATCGAGGCGACCAGTTTCGGTGCGGCGCGCTTGACGGCGGGGTCGGCGCTTTCGCCCATCCGGTCGGCGAAAAGCTGGGCCGTGGTCAGGATGTTGCGCAGGTCATGGCTGATCTTGGCGACGGCGATACCCAGCTGGGCCAGGCGGTCCTTCTGGCGGAGCGCGCCGGTCAGCTGCCGCTGCATCATCTGCAGGGCGGTCTCCGCCTCGCGCAGTTCCAGCACGCTGGCCTGCGGTTCGATGAAGCGCCGCGCGTCTTCGGGGGCTTCGGCGTAGCTGGACATGTGGCGCACGACGCGCCGGATCGGCAGGACGAGCAGGCGGCGCACGGCCAGGAACAGCAGACCCGCCGTCAGGACGGAAATGACGGCGGACAGGCCGAGGATGCGCAGCCCATAGTCGATCATCGCGTCGCGCAGGGCGGCCGTGCCCATCGTGACCTCGATCGTCAGACCGGCCTGGAGCACGGGGTCGCCGATGACGCGGATCACGCTGTCGCCGGGATCGAGGATGGTGGCGATCGCGTCGCGGATCAGTTGCCAGGACGCCACGTCGCGCGTGTCGTAGGTCTCGGCGGCGGGAGAAGGGATCGGCGAGGACAGGACAAGCTGGCGCACCTCGTTGCGCCTGAGCACGACGTTATACACCTCGGCGTTGGCCAGAAGCTCGCGTTCGAGATCCGGGTCGATCATGTCGTCGGCGGCAAGCTGCGACAGCGCGGCGATCTGGGCGCGTTCGAGGCGCGAGAGAAGATAGTCCTCGCGGAACCGCGCGACCGAGGGCACGAAGATCAGGATCTCTGCCAGCATGACAAAGATCGTGGTGAGAATCAGGAATCGCCCCGAAAGCGTGTTGAGAAACATCTGGTCCGCTTGCCCCGCGTTACCCGGCACCACCTTCGGCGGGTGGATTTCCGGCTTGCGTGGCGCAGTGTTACCCTGAAGGACGGCGCGATGCAAAACGCGATCTGGGGGCCAAGATTTCGCGGAGGGTTCGGTTGACTTGGCCCTGCCTGCCGTCTAATAGCCGGGCTTCGAATAGGGGCGGCGTCGAATCCGGGAAGGATAAGGGCGTTCCGCCGAAGCGGAGAGACTGAGATGAAGCGCACTTACCAACCCTCGAACCTGGTTCGCGCCCGGCGTCACGGCTTTCGCGCGCGCATGGCGACCAAGGGCGGCCGCCGGGTGCTGAACGCCCGCCGCGCTGTCGGCCGCAAGAAGCTGAGCGCGTAAGGCGCGCCTCGTCCGGCGGGACCAGATGACATCGTTGGCCAATCCGGCATCCGGTCCCGAGGGACCGGGTGGCTTGTCACGTTTGCGCCCGGCTGCGACAGTGCTGAAGCTGCGCGCGGATTTCCTGAAGGCGGCCCAGGGGCGGCGCCAGGCGATGCCGGGTTTCCTGTTGCAGGCGCGGCGGCGCTCTGAGGGTGCGGAAGGGGACGGCATCCGGGTCGGGTTCACCTGTTCGAAGAAGGTCGGCAATGCGGTGGCACGGAACCGGGCCAAGCGGCGGCTGCGGGCGCTGGCGGCGCTGACGCTGCCGCGCTGCGGGCAGGCGGGCTGGGACTATGTGCTGGTGGGGCGCCCGGAAGTCACGGCGACGCGGGATTTCGCGCGGATGCGGGCGGATCTGGAGCGCGCGCTGGCGCTGGTGCACGGCACGGCCGCATGACGCCGCTGGCGCATGTCTTCGCCCTGCCGGTCCGGGCCTACCGTCTGCTGCTGAGCCCCTGGGTCGGGCATTCCTGCCGGTATCAGCCGACCTGTTCGGCCTATGCGCTGGAGGCGCTGGACCGGCATGGGGCGATCCGGGGCGGCTGGCTGGCCGCACGGCGGATCACGCGGTGCCATCCCTGGGGCGGATCGGGGTTCGATCCGGTGCCGGGAACCGACCGGGACGGTCCGGATGACAACCGCGCGGAACGCTAATCCTCCAGCGGCTTGATCCGCACCAGCCGAAAGGCGGCAAGGCCCCGGGTTGCCGCCGCGATTTCGGCGGGCGACGACTGCGCCCAGGCGACGCGGTGGACCTGATCTTCGGACATGTCGACGGGGTCCATCCGGTAGCGGTCGGCCCGGAATGATCCGGGCGCGGTTTCGGCCGTCATGCGGTCCAGAAAATCCGCGCCAAAGACGATGGCCCTGTCCAGATCGACAGATTTCAGGTCCGCGCCCGTCATCACCGGCGCGACCAGCATCGTCCCGCGCAGGGTCGCGGCGGACAGGACGGCGTCGGTGAAATCGGCACGGAACAGAAGTGCGCCGTCGAAATCCGCGGCCAGCAGCCGCGCGCCGCGAAAGGACGTGTCAAACACGGCGGCATCGCGGAAGGACGTACCATCGAGAGCGCTGGGGAGCGGGGCCATGTCAGGGCGGTAGGGCGGGCGCAGCCGTTCGGTATCGACCGTGGAAAAGTCGCTGTCGCGGATGACCGTGCGGTTCAGCCGGGCGTTTTCCATCGAAGCCCCGCCAAGATCGACGCTGCGCAGATGGCTGCCCGACAGATCGGCATAGCTGAGCCGAGCGCCCTGCCCGGTGAGCAGGACGATGGTCGCGTCCTGTAGATAAGCGAAGGACAGATCGAGGCCGAAGTGATTCAGCACCTCGAGATTGCGGACACCGCCCGACATCAGGACATCGAGCAGCTGGCCGCGTTCGGGGCTGGCGGGACGGTCGGTGAGCTGATTGATGGTCGCGCCGGCCGCCCAGCCCTGCGCGGCGGACAGGCGCGACCAGGCGGCGGGCAGGTCATCGCGGCGGCGATCAAAGGCCACGCGCAGCTTGTCGTCGGGGTCGTCGGGGCGCAGACCCTGGTCGAGGAACCGGTAGGGACGCGCGGCGCGGCTGGCCGAGACGATGCGCAGGACCAGAGCGCGGTCCAGATCGGTGACGGGATCAAGCACGTTGACCATGCCGTCATAGGGATCCTGCACGGCGGCAAGGTCGGGGGCCTCGGCGCGGAACCGGGTCGCGGCAACTTCCGTCGCCTGACCGATCAGCGCGGCGATGCCGGTGATTTCGACGGCAAGCTGCGCATTGCGCTGCGCTTCGGCCAGCTGGACGTCCTGCGCCAAAAGAATGCCCTGCGCTTCGATCTTGTCGTTCTGCTGCGCCAGAAGCTGCGTCTGAACCTGAAGCAGGGCGTTCTGCTTGAACAGAAGCGCGGTTCCGGCAAGGGCAGCCATGGCGGCGATCAGTGCTGTCAGCGAGGCGATGACCCAGCGCCGCGCGGCCAGCCAGGAATATCGCGCGAGGCCGAGGGCGACGAGGTCGCGCGCGGCTGCGGTCGCCGCCTCGGGGTCGCGGGCAAGGGTGCCGGTGGCGACGCGCGACAGCGGATCGGCGAACAGTTCGACCTGCGTATCGGCATAGCCGAACAGGCGGCGCAGGATCGGCCGGCGGAAGGCAAATACCAGACCGCCGAGACCCGCGACAACCAGCAGGGCCGAGAGAAAGACTGTGACGATCAGCCCGCCGCTCTGTTCGACAAAGCCGGCTCCGGCGAAGGCCAGAAGCACGCCAGCGGCGGTGCCGAAGCCGAAGATCAGGAGCGGGAAAAGGAGTGCAGGCGCTGGCGGGCCGTTTTTGGGTCCGGCATCAGGAGTTTTTGGCTCTGCCATTGCCCCGCGCGCCCCGTTGCGTCACCCCGACCGCAGAGACGATGACAAAGCGCCCTGACCGGTGCAAGCGCCAATCAGACTTGTTCCGCGCGGAGCAATCGGAACTGACAGTATTGGCCCGCTGGGTCGCAACAATCCTACGAATTTTGGCGGCCGGGATTAACGCTGCGGTCAGCTTGAACAACTAGCGTCCGGGCGATGATGAACCTTGGTTCCGGGCGGCAGGCAGGATGATCGGATGAGACGACAATCGATCGGTGCGGCATGGCGGCTCTGGGGCTTGCCAGTTGCGGATTGGGTCATTCTGGCCGCGCCGGTGGCCCTGGCGGCGGCGGTCTTCGGGCCGGAAGGGGCGGTGATCGCGTCCGCGCTTGCGTCACCCGCCGTCGTGCTGACCCGGCGGCAGGGGATGCCTGCAGCCGAACCCGGACACGCAGCCACGCCGGACCATGCGCGCGATCCGGTGACGGGGCTGGACCTGCGCCCCCGGCTGGAAGCCGCTGCCGAGGCAGCCGTCGCGGGCGCGCCCGCGACGGGAAAGACGACGGCGGCGTTCGTGGTCGCGCTGGATGATGCGGCGGACATCACGTCGCGGTTCGGACAGATCGGGTTCGAACAGGTGCTGTCACGGGTTGCGCGGAACCTGGCGGACGCGCTGCGCGAACCCGACATCGCCGCGCGGATCGAAGGCGCGCGTCTTGCTGCAGTACTTGGGCCGGTCCGGCGGCTGGACCTGGAGGCGGCCATCCAGATTGCGGCGCGGCTTCAGACGGCGGTGACACGGCCGGTCAGTCTGGACGCGATCACCGTGCATGTCAGCGCGTCGGTCGGGTTCTGCCTGGCGGGACGGGCACCGGCGGGCAACGGGAAAAGCATGATCGCAGCGGCAGAGCGTGCCTGCGAGGAGGCCGGGTTCAACGGCCCCGGCGCGATCCGGGCCTATAGCCCGGAAATCGCGCAGGTCGCGTCGGACCGGGCGGCGATGCACGACACGATCGAGGCGGCGCTGGAAGGCGGGCAGATCGTCGGCTGGTTCCAGCCTCAGCTGTCAACCGACACGGGCGCGGTGTCGGGGTTCGAAGTTCTGGCCCGCTGGAACCATCCGGCGCGGGGCGTCCTGCCGCCGTCCGAGTTCCTGCCGGTGATCGAGGCGTCGGGCCTGACGGGGCGGCTGTCAGAGGTGATGCTGTTTCATGCGATGACCGCGCTGAAGGCCTGGGACCGCGCGGGACACAGGGTGCCGACGGTCGGCGTGAATTTCTCGAAGGAAGAACTGCGCAACCCGCGTCTCGCTGAAAAGCTGAAATGGGAGCTGGACCGGTTTGACCTGCCCGCCGGGCGGTTGACGGTGGAAGTGCTGGAATCGGTCGTGTCGGAAGGCGACAGCGATGTCGTGGTGCACAATATCGCGGCGCTGGCGCGGCTGGGGTGCAGCATCGATCTGGACGATTTCGGCACGGGACATGCCTCGATCGCGCATATCCGGCGGTTCGGCGTGCACCGGATCAAGATCGACAGGTCCTTCGTGACCAGCATCGATACCGACCCAGGTCAGCAGCGAATGCTGCAGGCGATCCTGTCGATGGCCGAGCGGCTGGATGTGCAGACGCTGGCGGAGGGCGTCGAGAGCATCGCAGAACACGCGCTGCTGGCGCAGCTGGGATGCGGGCATGTGCAGGGTTTCGGCATCGCGCGGCCGATGCCTTTCGACGAGACGATCGGCTGGCTGGAACGGCACGCATCGAAACTGTCCCAGACGCCGCGGCTGGGTCGGCGCGCGGTCTGACCAGCGCCTGTGGCAGCCACCCGTTCCGCATCGTTCCCAGCGGCCATTCAAGGTCCGGGATCGGGCGCGCCAGGCTGGTCGAAGGGCAGCGGCACGGGGCCGCCACCCCGCTCCGCCCGGCCCGTCCGACCCGAAAACCGCTTGACCTTTCGCCCCCTGTTCTGTTGAACGCCTGCTGACCCCGACGGGGGGTCGGCGGGGCATTCATGGACGATCAGAACAAGAACCTTATCCTGGCGACGGTGCTGTCGTTTCTGGTGATCCTGGTCTGGTACACGGTCTTTGCGCCACCCCCGCCGGTCGCGCCGCCATCCGATCCGGCCACCGTTACGGCGACCGGAACCGGGACGGCGGCCGCGCCCGCCGCCACCGCCGACGCAGCCGTGCCGGACACCGCAAGCGCCACCGACCTGGCCGCAGCACCCCGGATCGCCGTCGATGCCCCGCGCGTCACCGGTTCGATCTCGCTTCTGGGCGGACGGATCGACGATCTGTCGCTGAAAGGCTATCGCGAGACGGTCGACCCGGCGTCCCCCACCGTGAAGCTGCTGAAACCCGCGGGCGAGGCCGGATCACTGTACGCGCTGTTCGGCTGGGCGCCCGGAGCGGGCCTTACCTTTGACCAGGTGCCAGGCGCAAACACCCTCTGGTCCGCATCGCCTGGTGCAGAACTGACCGTCGAGACGCCCGTGGCGCTGACATGGGACAACGGCAGCGGTCTGCGCTTTGTCCGGACCATCGCGGTCGACAAGGATTTCCTGTTCACCGTCACGGACCGGGTGGAAAACACCGGCACCGGAGCGGCGAGCCTGTATCCCTATGGCCTGGTCGCGCGGCAGGGACTGCCTGCGGGCCTGAAGAACTTCTTCATCCTGCACGAGGGCATCGTGCAGATGGCCGACGGCGTGCTGGAGGAAATCACGTATCCCGACGTCACCGAACTGGAGCCGGTGGACACCGAAGGCAGGGTTCCGGCCCAGACAACGGCTGTGAACGGCGACGGCTGGATCGGCTTCACCGACCATTACTGGCAGACCATCGTGGTGCCGAAGCCCGGCCAGCCCTTCACCGCCGTGATGAAATACACCGCAGCCAGCGACATCTGGCAGACCGAGGCCCGCCAGCCGGTGCAGACCATCGCACCCGGTGCCGCGACCGAGGTCACGACGCAGCTGTTCGCGGGGGCGAAGGACTGGGAGGCGATCCGGCAATATGAGACGGCCGGGATCAAGGGGTTCATCGATTCCATCGACTGGGGCTGGTTCTTCTTTCTGACCAAACCGATGTTCCAGCTGCTGCACTGGCTGAACGGACTGATCGGCAACATGGGCTGGGCGATCATCGCGCTGACCTTCATCATCAAGGCGCTGGTGTTTCCGCTGGCGCGCAAGTCCTACATCTCGATGGCCAAGATGAAGGAACTTCAGCCCGAGATGGAGAAGCTGAAGGAAGCCGCAGGCGACGACCGCGTGAAGATGCAGAAAGGGATGATGGAGCTGTACAAGAAGGAAAAGGTGAACCCGGCTTCGGGCTGCCTTCCGATCCTGATCCAGATTCCGATCTTCTTTTCGCTCTACAAGGTGATCTTCGTCACGCTGGAACTGCGCCACGCGCCGTGGATCGGCTGGATCCGTGACCTGTCAGCGCCCGACACATCGTCGATCTACAACCTGTTCGGCCTGCTGCCCTGGGCCGCCCCCGTGCAGGGGTCTGTGCTGGCGCTGATCTTCATCGGGATCATGCCGATCATCCTGGGCATTTCGATGTGGCTGCAGCAGAAGCTGAACCCGGCGCCGACGGACGCGACGCAGGCGGCGATATTCGCCTGGATGCCCTGGATATTCATGTTCATGCTGGGCGGCTTCGCATCAGGTCTGGTGCTGTACTGGATCACCAACAACACGATCACCTTCCTGCAGCAGTACACGATCATGTCGATGCACGGGAAACGCCCGGACCTGTTCGACAATATCCGCTCGGGCCTCAAGCGGACGCCGAAGCCGGTCACAGCGCCTCCGGCCAAGCCCAAGGCGAAGGGCAGGTGAGCGAGATCGCCTTTCCGCTGGCGGCGGAGCCGGATGCAGAGGCGCGCGAGGCCGGGCGGATGATGTTCGCCGCCGAGACGGTGTTCGTGAAAGGCGTCGTGGCGATGGACGGGCTGCCGCCTGCGGACCGGCTGGAGGTCTGCTTCGCGGGCCGGTCGAACGTGGGAAAATCCAGCCTGATCAACGCGCTGACCGGGCGGCGCAGCCTTGCGCGGGCGTCGAACACGCCGGGGCGGACGCAGGAGATCAACTATTTCGCCGCCGCCGACCGCTATCTGGTGGACCTGCCGGGCTATGGCTATGCCGAGGCACCGGTGGCGACGGTGGAAAAGTGGCAGCGGCTGCTGCGGGCCTACCTGTCCGGGCGGCAGACGCTGCGGCGGGCCTTTGTGCTGATCGACATGCGGCATGGGGTGAAGGCGGTGGATGAAGAGATTCTGACGCTGCTGGACCGGTCGGCGGTGACGTTCCAGGCGGTGCTGACGAAGGCCGACAAGATCAAGACATCGGAACATGCGGCGGTGCTGGAGCAGGTGCGGGCGCGCTGCGCAAGCATCCGGCGGCCTATCCGGAGATCGTGGTGACGTCGTCGGAAAAGGGCGACGGGATCGAGACGCTGCGGGCGATCATTGCCACGATGGCGTGACGGGTGATTTCCCCGCGGGGAAATCGGCAATCAGACGTGCTGGCCCGCGTTCACGGCGATTTCGGTGCCGGTGACATAGCTCGACGCATCCGAACACAGGAACCAGATCACATCGGCCACCTCGGACGGCTGGCCGAGACGTCGCAGGGGCAGCCCTTCGACGATCTTGTCCGTGCCCGGCGACAGGATCGAGGTTTCGACCTCGCCCGGTGCGATGGCGTTGACGCGGACGCCCAGGGGGCCGAAGTCATGCGCCATTTCGCGGGTCAGGGCGGCCAGCGCGGCCTTCGACGTTGAATAGGCGGCCCCGGCAAAGGGGTGGACGCGCGACCCGGCGATGGAGGTGACGTTCACGATGGCCCCCTTCGTCGCGGCCAGTTCGTCCCTCATTCCGCGCGCGAGGATCACGCTGGCAAAGAAGTTGACGTGGAAGACATGGCCCCAGGTCCGCAGGTCCGTCTCCAGAGTGTTCAGCCGTTCGCCCTTTGGCCCCTTCGGCGAAATGCCCGCATTGTTGACCAGCGCGTGCAGGCGACCGCCGATCTTGTCCTTGATGACCTCGATGGCCGCAATGGTGGCCTTGGGGTCGGCGAGGTCGATCTGGACATGGTTGTCCTCGCCCCCCGGCCAGGGGCAGCGCGGATCGAAGGGCTGGCGCGAACAGGTCAGCACACGCCAGCCTTCGCGCCCGAAGCGCTTGACGGTGGCGTGGCCGATGCCCCTGCTTGCACCGGTCAGAAGCAGAGTCTTGATCTCGTCCGCCATCGCATCCCCTTCACGCCCCTCGCTTTATTCTGACTTTTTTAGTCGGATACTGCAACAGGACTTCGCGCTTGGCACCCCTTGCCCGTGCCGCTAACAAAAGCGCACCTTACGTGAGCGGCAATCCCGATGAGAAAGCAAGAGATGAACCGAGACTGGATCGGAACCGCCCGCACGCTGTCCGAAGCCCTGCCCTATCTTCAGCGCTATTCCGGCGCGGTCGTCGTCATCAAGTTCGGCGGCAACGCGATGGGCGACGACGTGGCGATGGCGGAATTCGCGCGCGACGTTGTGCTGATCCGGCAGGTGGGGGTGAACCCGATCATCGTGCATGGCGGCGGGCCGATGATCAACGAGATGCTGGGAAAACTGGGGATCCCATCGAAATTCGTGCGCGGCAAGAGGGTGACGGACAAGGCGACAGTCGAGGTTGTCGAGATGGTGCTGTCGGGTCTGGTCAACAAGCGGATCGTGCAGGCGATCAACGATCAGGGCGGGCGGGCAGTCGGCATCTCGGGCAAGGACGACGACCTGATGGTCTGCGAGGCGGACGACCCGGAACTTGGCTTTGTGGGCCGTCCGGTCGAGGTGGATACCGAGGTCCTGGAGGACCTTTACCGCGCCGGGATCATCCCGGTGGTGGCCCCGGTGGCGACGGGGATGAACGACAACGAGACGTTCAACGTGAACGGCGATACGGCGGCGGGTGCCATCGCCGGGGCGCTGAAGGCGGACCGGCTGCTGCTGCTGACGGATGTTGCGGGGGTCAAGAACGCGGCGGGCGAGGTGATGACGCAGATCACGCCGGAAGAGGTGCGCCGGATGATCGCGGACGGCTCGATCTCGGGCGGGATGATCCCCAAGACCGAGACGGCGCTGGCGGCGCTGGATCAGGGGGTGCGGGCGGTGACGATCATGGACGGGCGCATCCCGAATGCCTGCCTGCTGGAACTGTTCACCGACCACGGGGCGGGGTCGCAGATCCGGTCGACCGAACCGCGCATCAAACCGCGCGCGCCGCGTTCGGCGACGCGCGTCCGGGAATGACGCTGGACGATATTGCGGCGCGGGCGGCGGCGCACCGGCTGATGGTGATGGGAGCGTTCCATCCGGGGGCGGAGGACGGGCTGTCCGAGGATATCCGGACGCTGGTCATGCTCGGGCCCGCCGAACCGGGCTTCTGGGCGCATGTGGGCGCGCAGCCGGAATGGGACGGCGCGCCGGACCCGGTGGACCGCTGGTCGCGGCGGGTGATCGGGGGGATGGCCTGCGATCTGGGGGGAAAGGCCTATTTCCCCTTCGGCGGGCCGCCGTGGCGGCCCTTCATCGCCTGGGCGAAACGCACGGGGCGGGCGTGGGCGTCGCCGGTGACGATTCTTGTCCACGACACGGCGGGGCTGATGGTCAGCTACCGCGGGGCGCTGGGGCTGCGCGAACGGCTGGACCTGCCAGCGACCGGGCCGCGCCCCTGCGAGGGCTGTGTCGGAAAGCCCTGCCTGACGGCCTGCCCGGTCGGTGCCCTGTCCGGGGCGGGCTATGACGTGCCGGCCTGTCACGCATTTCTGGACACTGCGCCGGGGCTCGGACTGCCTTACCCAAGGCTGCGCCGTTCGCCGCGCTTGCCCCGTGTCGCACGCCTATGGCAGGGTGCCGCAGCAGTCGGCCTATCACATGGGGCTTTTCCATAAATGACACCTGCCGGACACCGCCGCCTGATCCTGACGCGGCATGCGAAATCGGCGTGGGATGACCCGGGCATGGACGACCATGACCGGCCGCTGAACGCGCGCGGACGCCGGTCAGCGCTGGAACTGGGGGAGTGGCTGCATTCGCGGGGATACGAACCGGATCAGGTGCTGTGCTCCACCGCGGCGCGGACGCGCGAGACATGGGCGCGGGTGCTGTCGGCACCGCTGGAAGTGACACCCGAGGTGGAGTATTCCGACGCGCTTTATCACGCCTCGCCCGACCTGATGCTGAAGGCGCTGCAGAAGGCCACGGGGGATTGCGTGATGATGCTGGGGCACAATCCGGGCATCGCGGAATTCGCGCGGATGCTGCCGGTGCGAGGGCCGGTGCATCCGGATTTTGCGCGCTATCCGACGGCGGCGACGCTGGTGGTGGATTTCGACGCGGCCGAGTGGGGCGAGGTCCGGCCGGGGCGCGGGTCGGTGCTGGACTTCTTCGTGCCGTCCGGTCGGGACTGACCGGTCGGGCGCGCCCGACCAGTCAACCGGGAACGGCCACAGGGTCAGAGACCGAGGCCCGCCTTGAACGACGCGAATTCGCCGTCATCCATCGGCACATTGTGCTGCGGGGCCGGATAGGCACCGGAATTCACATCGGCGACGAATTCGCCGAAGGCTGCGATGCGTTCGGTCTGCAGGCGGGCGTATTCAGCGGCGAAGTTGCGGTAGGTCTTGGCGTGGCGCGGCTTGTGGCCGTCGGTGCAGCCCAGCACATCCTCGGCGAACAGGTATTGCGCATCCGCGCCCGGGCCAGCGCCCATGCCCAGCATGATGAGGGGGGTGTTCTTGGATATGAACGCCCCGAGCTTGTCCGGCACCACCTCCAGCTCGGCCCCGAATGCGCCGATGGCTTCCAGCTTCTTAACATGATCCCAGACGCGGCGCGCCTCGGACGCGGTCTTGCCGACGGCCCGCCAGCCCGTCCAGGTGACGATGTTGGGGTTCATCCCCACATGCGCGACGATGGGGACATGGTTGTCACAGAGCGTCTTCTGGATGTCGAAGCTGGCCGCGCAGTAGAAGCTGTCGCCGCCCATCTTCTGGAAGTGGAAGGCCGCGCGCAGATAGTCTTCTGCCGTCACGTTGTCCCCGTACTGGCCGAAGGGCAGGCCCACCTGCACAAAGCAGCGTCCCGCCGCCTCGCGCATCGCCGGGCTGAAGAACCGCGCCTCGATCGACAGCATGTGCACGCCCGCCGCGTCCGCCGCCGCCGCCTCGTGCAGCGTGGTGACGTAGAGCATCGAGATCATCTCGCCGCGCGCCTTCATGGCGCGGATGTCGGCGACTGAGGGGCGGGTGTTCTTGTGGACCATGGGACTACACCGTGAACGCGTTGCGGAAGGCTTCCAGTGCGACTTCTTCGTCGCCCTCGGCAAAACTTTCAAGGCCGACCGGCCCTGAATAGCCCATATTCTTCAAGGCCCGGGCGACGCCGGGATAGTTGATCTCGCCGGTGCCGGGTTCAAAGCGCCCCGGATTGTCTGCCACCTGCACCTCGCCGATCCAAGGAAGGCACTTTTCGCACCAGCGGATCAGGTCGCCCTCGCCGATCTGGGTGTGGTAAAGATCGAGGTTGATGCGCAGCTGCGGCCGGTTGACCGAGGAGACCAGCGCCAGCACGTCCGCTGTTGACCCGAACGGGCAGCCGGGATGGTCGAGCAGATTCAGGTTTTCAAGGCAGAAGGTGACGCCGAGTTCCTCGGCCAGATCGCAGATGCGGTGCAGCGTGTCGCGCGCCTTAAGCCACATCGCGCCCGTAACGACGTCATGCTTCCAGATCGGAATGCCGCCGTCGCCCAGACCGGTGCCGTGCAGGTTCAGCCGATGGACGCCAAGGCGCAATCCCACCGCCGCAGTCTCGCGCGCGGAGGCCAGCAGCATGTCGGCGCCTTCGTTATCGGCCAGCCGCCCCTCCAGGTAGCCGTTCATGATCGTGAAGGCAGCACCCGTCTTTTCCAGCTTGCCCATGTCCCATGAAGGCCAGTTCCACAGGCCCACGCCGAAGCCCATTTCCTTCAGGCGCGACGCCCGCCAGTCGATGGGCTTGTCGCGCCAGAGCATCTCGGCGCAGGCGGCCAGCTGGAATGCCATCTCAGACCTCGATCCAGACATCGCCGTCCTGCACGCGGACAGGGAATGTCTTCAGGTTGATGCAGGCGGGCGCGCGTGTCGCCTCGCCCGTACGGTAGTTGAACTGCGCGTTGTGCTTGGGGCATTCGACGATGTTATCCATGACCAGTCCATCGCACAGATGAACATGTTCGTGGCTGCAGACGCCATCCATCGCAAAATAGCTGTCATCCGGGCTGCGGATCACAACAAAGGTCTGCCCCTGATGATCGAAGCGGATCAGGTCTTCGGGGTCAATGTCGCCAGCGGCGCAGGCGCGGGTCCAGGTGGGCATGGCGGTTCCGTCTTTCTTCAGGTGGCTTCGATTGCGGCCTCGAGCTCGGCCATCGCCTCGCCGCCCGCCATCAGGTCGGTGATTTCCTCGCGGGTCTTCTCGCCCTTGCGGAAGTCCGCCGCGATGGCGCCCCGGATCAGCACCGCGAAGTGGTCGCCCACAGCCATCGCGTGCATGACCTGATGGGTGATGAAGATCACCGCCAGCCCGCGCTTCTTCGCCTCGTTCACGATGCGCAGGACGTGGGACGCCTGCTTGACGCCAAGCGCGGCAGTGGGTTCATCAAGGATCAGCACGCGCGCGCCGAAATGCACGGCCCGCGCGATTGCCAGCGCCTGCCGCTCGCCGCCCGACAGCCCGCCGACCAGACGGTCGCCGTCGTCGATCCGGGTGATGCCGAAGTCGCGCACGGCCTTGACCGCGATCGCATTCGCCTTCTTCCGGTCATAGACCTTGAACGGTCCCCAGCCCTTGGTCGGCTCGACCCCGACAAAGAACGACCGCCCGATGGACATCAGCGGAAAGGTCCCGCCGAACTGGTGAACGGTGGCGATGCCGTGGTCCGCGGCGCTGCGCGGAGTGTCGAAGGTCACCGGCTTGCCATCCATCTCCATCGTGCCGGAGGTCGGCACATGCACCCCCGACAGCAGCCGGATCACGGTGGATTTGCCCGCGCCGTTGTCGCCCAGAAGGCACAGAACCTCGCCTGCATGCAGGTTCAGGTTGATGTCGTGCAGCACGTCGATGGGGCCGAAGCTTTTGTTGATACCCTTCAGCGCGAGGATCGGAACGGCCATCATTTGGCTCCTTTCTTCGGCGTGTAGGACAGCGCCATCTTGCGGAAGGTGTTGTTCATCAGGACGGCGACCAGCAGCAGCACGCCGATGATCAGGCTCGACCAGTTGCGGTCGAAATCGGTGTAGTAGATGCCCTGGTTCACGATGGCGAAGGTGATCGTTCCGAAGAAGATGCCGATGACCGATCCGAAACCGCCGGTCAGCAGCACGCCCCCGACCACCACCGAGATGATCGAGTTGAAGATGAAGCTCTGCCCGCCCGCGACCTGCGCCGAGTTGAACTGGATCGCCTGGCACATGCCGACAAAGGCGGCGCTGGTCGATGACAGGACGAACAGCAGCGTTGTCATCCGCTCGGTCGGGATGCCTGCGTTGCGGGCCGATATCTTGTCGCCGCCCATGGCGAAGATCCAGTTCCCGTAGCGCGAATAGTGGATGAAGAAGACGTAGATCGCCGTCAGCACCAGCCACCACGCAAAGACCGACTGCAACTGTCCGCCGCCGATGAAGTCGCCGAAGATTGCCTTGGCCGGGCCTTCCGTCTTCAGCGCGACGTTGGTGGATTTGGTGATCAGCACGGTCAGGCCCAGCACGATGCCCTGCACGGCGAAAAGACTGCCAAGCGTCACGATCAGCGACGGCACGGCGGTGTGGTTCACCAGATAGCCGTTGATCAGACCGACGATCACGCCGAAGGCAAGGGTGACGGCGATGGCAATCCAGATCGACATCCCAAGGGTGCTCGAAATGATGGCGACGGTCATGCCGCCGAATGGCACCATGGCACCCACGGATATGTCCAGCTCGCCCGCGATCATCAGAAGGCCGACCGGGATGGCGATGATGCCGAGGTTGGCTGCGACGTTCAGCCAGCTCGACATGCCCGCGATCTTGAGAAACGTCACACCGCCGAAGATGCCGAAAAAGATCAGGACCGCGACAAGGCCTAGAAGCGCCCCGGCCTCGGGGCGACGCAAAAGACCGCCGACAGACATTGTGTTGTTCATTTTGGACAGCCCCCGCTTGCCAACCTGTGGCGTTTCAGGTGCGGGCGGGCACTGCGGCCCGCCCGTCGCTTTGCCGATCCGGCCCGCCCTAGGTCAGGCGGACCGGAAAAGATCAGACCCGCGTCAGCGCGCGCCCTTGGACACGCCGGTCAGCGTCGCGTCGATGTTGGACGCATCGACGATGCCCGGGCCGGTCAGGACCGGAAAGGTCGGCAGGCTGGTGCCGAAGTCGATGGCCGATGCCAGCAACGTGGTGGCGAGAAAACCCTGCAGGTAGGGCTGCTGGTCAATCGCGAACAACTGCGTGCCGCCCTTGATCCGGTCCAGTCCCGCACCGTTCAGATCGAACGTGCCCAGCATGGTCGTGCCGGTCTTGCCTGCCTGATCGATCCCGACAGCGGCCGCGTCCGCATCGCCTGCGGAAATCGTGATGATACCGTCGATGGACTCGTCCTTCAGCAGTTCCGCCTTGATCGCCTCGGCAACCGCCGTCGCGTCTCCGAAGGACGTCGAGGGCAGCGGCAGCTGCGCGGCCTTGCCGCCCTTGCCGGTGATGCCGTCGATCACGCCCTGACAGCGCGCCTCCAGGTTCGCGGCACCCGGGATGGTGTTGACGCAGAGGACGTTCTTCTGCCCCTTGCCGCCGAAGTATTCGCCGCCTGCGACGCCTGCGATGTACTCGTCCGACCCGACATAGTTGATCGCGCCGAGTTCCCTGGCCTTCTCGGCCCCGCCCGCGTTCATCAGGATGACTTTGATCCCGGCCGCCATAGCGTCCTTGATCGCCGGGTCTTCCGCCTCGGGCACCCAGTTCGGGATCACCAGACCGTCAACTTCCATGCTGATCGCGGTGCGGATCAGCTGAACGACGTCGGGCGCGAAGTTGTCATAGTTGACCAGGCGCAGATAGTTCACGCTGCCGCCGTTCGCGACGATTGCGGGCGTCGCATCGTCGAGGCCCTTCTTGATGATGTTCCAAAAGGCGTCGTCGTTCGACCCGCCGATCACGGCGATATCGGCCGACATCGCGGACGTGGCTGACGCCACCAGCGCGGTGGTCGCCAGAACCCTGGCAAGTGTGCGTACGATCTTCATTGGTCTTGTCCTCCCCTAAGCCGTCGATCCCGACGGATGTGACATGTTCTCGTCGTCTTTCCCCGGATCCGGGGCCGTTCCCGTCCGCCCACTCCTCCGGAGCGGATGGGCATTCCTTCAGGCCCGCGCGTTCAGCCGCGCCTTCTTGCGCTGGTAGCGGGCATCCATGCGGGCCTCGCCTTCCTTGCTGCCGTCGTGCCAGGTGCCGAAGAGGCGGTCGAACGGGACCAGCCCGTCGGCGTAGTTCACCTCGAAATGCTTGTGGTGCAGGTAGTGGACGTAGGAATGCGACCCGACAGCGGTGTCGGCACCCGTCTCGATCCGGTCAAAGCCGATATGGCCGACCACGGCGCCCGTTCCGGTGACCTGCAGGCTGTAGAGCATCAAGAGCGGATGCGACGGCAGCACGAGGTGGATCAGCACGTCGGACCAGTAGAGCAGATGCTCGACCGGGTGCATCGACAGGGATGACCACGGGCTGGGGTTGACCGAGTTGTGGTGGACCGAATGCACCCACTTGTACAGGAACGGCACGTGAATCAGCCGGTGGATGCAGTAGAAATGCGCCTCGTGGAACAGCGGGATCAGCAGGCCGAGCGCGATCAGCGCCCAAGGATGTTCGGCAAAGGTCGTCCACGGGCCCCAGCCATGCGCCCAGGCATAGAGCATGCCGACCTCGTACGCCGTCCAGATCGGCACGCCGGTGCCGAAGGTGCGGATCATGTTGTCGATGTTCTGGCTTTTGAACATGAACACGTCGGACGGCTTGTCGGCGGGGAAGGTACCGTTGAACTTGAACCGGTTGCCCTGCTTGCGCTTGATGTAGAGCCGCAGCTCCAATGCCCCGTAGAGCACGAAGACAAAGGCCGCGTTGCGGACCAGAAGGTAGGCGATCCAGCGCCAGTCGAGGGTCTGGAGGGTTTCGCGCGAGGGTGTCAGGAACAGCCAGGTCAGCAGGGCCAGCGCCATGAACATGACGTTCCACGGCAGGAAGTACTGCGGCAGCCAGGCCAGAAATTTGAGCGGACGGAACGGCCAGACAAAGACCGGGGCCGGCTGGATGGGTTCAGCGGGCGTGAAATCGCCGCGCTTGTTGCGGGTTCCGAATTTCAGGTCGTCCATGATCCCCCCCCCTCTGAAGAAACGGATGCCCCGCCGGCCATCCCCGAGTTCGAACGATGGAATTTCTATACCGTTGACAGGCGACCCGGCATAATCGTTTCATATCATCTGATGCGTTTTACCTCATTTTCTGCCATCGTCGCGGATACATGAATGAGAGATTCTTTCAGGAGGCCCCATGTCACGCCGTGCCACCATCGCCGACCTTGCCGAGACGGCGGGGGTCAGCATTTCGACCGTCGACCGCATCCTGAACGGGCGCGACCCGGTGCGCAGGACGACCGCCGAACGGGTTCTGGCCGCTGCTGAACAGATCGACTTCTATGCCGTGCCCGTGCTGCGCGAACGGCTTGAGGTTGCCAGACCCCGCGTCCGGCTGGGATTTCTTCTGCAGCAGTCGAACCGAAGCTGGTACCAGAGCATCGCCGCAGCAGTGCGGTCCGCAGCGGACACGGCCGACGGGGTGGAGGCGCTCATCGAACACATGGACGATCTGTCGCCCGGGGCGGTCGCGGCCCGGATGCTGGAGATTGGCGGGCAGGTCGAGGCGCTGGCCGTGGTCGCGGCCGAGCACCCGCGCGTGACCGAGGCGATCGAGGCGCTGGCGGCGCGGGGCGTTCCGACCTTCGGCCTGGTCTCCGGCCTGACTGCGGCCTGCGGCACCGGCTATGTCGGACTGGACGCCTGGAAGGTCGGGCGGACGGCGGCCTGGGCCATCGCGCGGCTGTGCCCGCAGCCGGGGCGGATCGGCATCCTGGTCGGCAACCCGCGCTACCGCTGCCAGGAGATGAACGAGAGCGGATTCCGCAGTTATTTCCGGGAATGCGCCCCCGGCTTCACGCTGCTGGAACCGATCTCGACCTTCGAGGACAGGGTCATCGCTCGGGAGGTGACGGAGGTGCTTCTGAAGCGGGAGCCGGACCTGGCGGCGCTGTTCATTTCGGGCGGCGGGATCACCGGGGCACTGGAGGCCGTCGCGGCGGCGGGGCGGGGGCAGCGGCTGGTGTCGGTCGGCTATGAAATGATGGCCCCGACACGGGCGGCGCTGATCGACGGGACGCTGACGCTGGCCATCGCGCATCCGGTCCAGCGGCTGGCCACCGAGGCCATCGCAGCGATGAAGGACGCGGTGCTGGGCCGGACCGCGCCAGGGCAGCGGCTGCTGAACTTCGATATCTTCACGCCGGAGAACATCTGAGGGGGAGAGGGGTCGGAAGAACGACGTCCCTGCAAGGGACACTTTTCAGATTGAATGATTCCAATGGGTTGCGGGCGCGTCTTAGGAAAGCGGAAAGATTTGGCAGGGTGAAGTCGGCGGGGTGAACCCTGCCCTACGAATGACCCGGAGGTCAGCGTCAGAAGCTGCCGCGGACGATCAGGGTCGGGTCGATCAGGATATGCTCGGGCGTCCGGCGGCCGCCGATGCGGGACAGGAGCGCCTCGGCCGAGAGGCGGCCGAGGCGGGGGCCGTCCTGGTCGACCGAGGCGAGGCCGATCAGCGGCAGGGCGGCGACGGGTGAGTTGTCGTAGCCGACGATGGCGATGTCGGCGGGAACCCTGAGCCCCAGCGTGAAAGCGGCGTTGATGAGGGGGATCGCGTCGAGGTCGGACCAGCAGAAGACGGCGCGCGGGCGATCGCGGGCGGTCAGGAACGCCCGGATGATGTCATCGCGCGGGGCGTCGGACTGCGGCAGGCGGGTGACGCGGGCCATGTCGGTCAGACCGGCTTCGGCCATGGCGTCGCGGTAGCCCTGTTCGCGCCGGGGGGCAACGTCTGCAGGGTGATGGCCGGGGTCGGCGAGCGTGACCATGGCGATGTCGCGGTGGCCCTGGCCGAGAAGAGCGCGGACGGCGAGCATAGCCCCGAGCCGGTCGTCGTTGTTGACGGTGTCATAGCCGGTGGCGGCGGGTTCATGGTGGCCGACGACAACGATGGGGATCTGGCGCGCGAAGCGTTCCAGCGTCTCGCCCGCGATCTGGGTGGCGACGAGGATCAGCCCGTCCATGCGGTTGTCGATCATCTGTTCGATCAGGCGCACCTCGGTCGGGGTGCGGGCGGCACCGACGCCGACCATGATCTTGTAGCCTGCGGCTTCGGTGACGCTTTCGATGCCCTGGAAGATGCCGGGCAGGAAGGGGTTGTCGATGCCGACAAGAAGGACGCCGAGGGTGAAGGTCTGCCCGCGCATCCCGCGGGCTGCGACCGAGGGGCGGTAGCGCAGCTTTTCGATGCTGGCCTCGACCTTTGTGCGCAGGGCATCGGACACGCCGTAGGCGTTGCGCAGGACCTTGGAGACGGCGGCGACGGAGACGCCCGCATCGGCGGCCACGGTACGGATCGTGACCCGCCCTGCCCCTTCCTTCACGGTGCCATCGGCCATCGCAATCCTCCGTCCGGGACACCGTAGCAAAAATCTGTTGCAACGCAATCAAAGTTGTAGAATGATTTACGTAGAACGGTGCACGAAACCGGACGCGACGTGATTCGGCACCCCGGGGAGGACGGCTGAATGGGTCTTGAGGGGCAGCTGCGGACGAAGTCCGCGACCGACAGGGCATCCGCAAAGCAGACATTATCGGCCCAGATGATCGCGCCGGGATGTGACACGGGCACGGGTGGTGCGGGCAGCTATGTGGCGCGCGACTTTGACCTGGCGACGGTCGATGCAGGGTCGGTGCTGCACCTGTCGGCGCAGGGCCTGTACCGGGCGTTCCTGAACGGGGTGCGCGTCGGAACCGACCTGCTGACCCCCGGCTGGACGTGCTATGACGACCGCATTGCCTATCAGTCCTATGACGTGTCAGCACTTCTGAAGCCGGGCAGGAACCGGCTGGAAATCTGGCTGGGCGACGGCTGGTACCGGTCGCGGCTGATGTGGGCGCTGAACCCGATTCCAAACACCTGGGGCGACCGCGTCGGGGCTTTCGCGGAACTTGCGGCAGGCGGACGGACGATCCTGAAGACGGATGCAAGCTGGGTATCGGGCCTGACGCCGGTGACGGGCAACGGCATCTATCACGGCGAGGATCATGACGCGCGGATCACGGTGAAAGACAGCGCGGGGGTCGAGGTGCTGCCGTTCGACCTGTCGTTGCTGGTGCCGCATGAGGCCGGGCCGGTGGTGGAGATGGCGCCGGTCGCGGCCATTGAGCATTGGGCGGAGGGGGCCGCGACGGTATACGACTTCGGACAGAACTGCGGTGCCTATGCCCGCATTTCGGTCAGTGGACCGTCAGGCGCGCATGCGCGGCTGGAGTTTTCCGAGGTGCTGGGGCCGGACCGGGCGTTCGACAACCGCAACTACCGCTCGGCGCGGGCTGAACAGCACTACACGCTGAAGGGCGACGGGGTTGAAACCTATGCGCCGATGTTCACCTTCTTCGGCTTCCGCTATGCCCGCGTCACGCTGACGGGCGGCGCGGAACTGGTGGACATCCACCAGATTCCCATCACCTCGGTACCCGTCCAGACCGGCGGCTTCACCTGCGGCGTGCCTGCCGTCAACCGGCTGGTCATGAATACCATCTGGTCGCAGCGGTCGAACTTCATCGAGATTCCCACGGACTGCCCGCAACGGGATGAACGGCTGGGCTGGACCGGCGATGCGCAGGTCTTCGCGGGCACCGCCTGCTGGCTGGCCGACTGCGAGCGGTTCCTGGCGAAGTTCCTGCGCGACGTTCGCCATGACCAGCGCCCGACCGGGGCCGTGCCGCATTTTTCGCCCGATCCGACGCGCCTGCACCCGATCGACAACCGGGGCGACTGGGCGGGATCGACCGGCTGGGGCGATGCCATCGTCATCATCCCCTGGCAGCTGTACCTCCATTACGGCGACAAAGGCGTGCTGGCCGAATTCTTTCCGGCGATGCTGAAATGGCTGAACTATCTGTGGGCGATTTCGGATGGCCCCGTGATCCGCCCGGACTCGCGCTGGGGCGGGCATGGTTTCACCTTCGGCGACTGGCTGCAGCCGGTGGGCGACAACCGCAAGCCGCGCCCGACGATCGCCGACGACTGCGCGGCGACGATCTACCATTTCATCTCGACCGATCTGGCGGCGCAGATCGCCGGTCTGATCGGTGAGCATGAACAGGCAGCGGCGCTGCGGAAACGGGCGGACGCGATCCGCGCGGCCTTCGCGCACGAATTCTTCGCGCCGTCGGGCCGGATCGCGCATAATGACCAGACCTCGTGGTCGCTGGCTTTCCTCTACGGCCTTGTGCCGCCGGAGCACTACGAGGCGGGCAAGGCCTATTTCCGCCGTGTGGTGGAAGAGGCGGACGGGCTGATCGGCACCGGGTTCATCGGCACCCCCGCCCTGCTGCCCGCGCTGACGATGCACGGCATGGCGGACCTGGCCGAGAAGATATTCCTGAACCGCAAGGTGCCGGGATGGCTGTATCAGGTGGATCGGGGCGCGACGAGCATCTGGGAACGCTGGGATGCGCTGGCCCCCGACGGCACGATCTATGACCCCGACATGAACAGCTACAACCACTATGCCTATGGTGCCGTGTGCCAGTGGCTGTTCGAGGGCGTGGCAGGCGTGGCCCCGGTGGCTGAACGCCCCGGCTTCGACGAGGTCACGCTGGACCCGCTGATCCTGCCTGCGCTGTCGCCGGTCGCGGCATGGCATGACTGCCGCCATGGCCGGATCGAGGCAGGCTGGGTCCTGGCGGGCGACACCGTCACCTACCGCGTCGCGCTGCCTGCGGGCACAACCGGGCGGCTGACCGCCGACCCCGTCCGCCGCGATGTCACCCTGGACGGGAAAGCCGTCACGGTTCCGGCAGCCGGGCTGACCCTGCCTGCGGGCAGTCACGAGATCACCTTCCGCGTCTGACGCGGATCGCCACGACCCGGGTGCCGCTTGCACCCGGAAAAATGAAGACTGGTCCATTGGAGGAGCAAGAGACCATGAAACTGATCCCGAGTGCCGCGCTGCTTGCGGCTTTTTCGCTGGTCGCGGGCATCGCCCAGGCCGAAACCGTCCTGTCTGTCACCACCGACGGCAATGCCGAAACCGTTGCGGCGATGGAGGCGCTGACGGCGGCCTATACGGCGGCGAACCCGGACGTGACCTTCGAGATCGAGAACCGCCCCGGCGGCGCGGATGGCGACAACCTGGTCAAGACGCGGCTGGCCACGGGCGAGGCGGGCGACATCCTGCAATACAACTCGGGCTCGCTGTTCCAGGCGCTGAAACCGGTCGAGAATCTGGCCGATCTGACCGACATCGCGGGGCAGGCCAATGTCATCGACAGCTTCAAGTCGGTCGTGACCGCGTCGGACGGCACCGTGCGCGGCGTTCCGTTCGGGCCGGCCATGGGCGGGGGCATCTATTACAACAAGAAGATCTATGAAGAGCTTGGCCTGAGCGTGCCGAAATCCTGGGCCGAGTTCATGGCCAACAACGAAAAGATCAAGGCAGCGGGCAAGGTTGCCGTGGCGCAGACCTATGGCGACACCTGGTCCAGCCAGCTGTTCGTTCTGGCCGATTTCTTCAACGTGCAGGCGGCCGAGCCGAATTTCGCCGCCGACTATACCGCGAACAAGGCGAAGTACGGGACATCGCCTGCGGCGATGGCAGGCTTCCAGTATCTGGAGGACACGTTCAAGGCGGGCTATCTGAACGAGGATTTCGGCGTCGCCAAGTTCGATGACGGCGTCCGCATGGTGGCGACGGGCGAGGCAGCACACTATCCGATGCTGACCTTCGCGCTGGGCAACATCAAACAGAACTTCCCCGAGAACGTGAATGATGTCGGATTCTTCGCGCAGCCCGGACCGGATGCCGCCAAGAACGGCCTGACGGTCTGGATGCCTGCTGCGCTGTACATCCCGGCAGCGTCGCCGAATGCCGAAGCGGCCAAGGACTTCCTGTCCTTCGTGGCCTCGGTCGAGGGGTGCAACCTGATGATCGGCGCGAACGGGGCGACGGGGCCCTACCTGATCAAGGACTGCGCCCTGCCCGCCGATGTGCCGCCGTCGGTGGCCGACATGCTGCCCTACTTCCAGGCCGAGGGCATGACCGCACCGGCGCTGGAATTCCTGTCGCCGATCAAGGGCCCGGCGCTGGAGCAGATCACGGTCGAGGTTGGGTCGGGCATCCGTCCGGCAGCCGAGGCTGCGGCGCTGTACGACCAGGATGTCGAAAAGCAGGCCAAGCAGCTGGGCCTGCCGGACTGGTAAACCTGGCACCCGGCCCAGCCCCCGCCCGCATCTCCGGGCGGGGGAAACCCGAAGTTCCGTAAACGGTGATCGGACAAGGCTTACGGCCCGAGAGGTGGACCCATGTCGAAAACGCGCGCATCCCCCTACCCCTACTGGTTCGTGCTTCCGGCTGCGATCGTGTTCACTGTGCTGTTCCTTGTGCCGACCATCGCAAGCTTCTGGTTCAGCCTGACCCGCTGGGACCTGTTCGAGACCGAGTTCATCGGCTGGGACAACTACCGGCAGTTCTTCAAGGAGCCTTTCCTGATCCAGGGCCTGACCAACACGCTGATCTATGCAGGCCTGACATCGGCTGCCAAATCGGTGCTGGGGTTGCTGCTGGCCGTCCTGCTGACGTCCGGCATCCTTTGGCAGGGCTTTCTGCGCTCGGTCGTGTTCTTTCCGGTGCTGGTCTCGACGATCGGCGTCGGCATCACCTTTGCCGCGCTGATGCACCCGACCAAGGGGGCGATCAACCTGGTCCTGAGCTATGTGGGCATCGACGGGCCGTCCTGGCTTTCGGACCCGACGCTGGCGCTGTATTCGGTGGCGTTCATCGATATCTGGAAGGGCGTGGGGCTTGCCACGCTGATCTACATCGCGGGGCTTGCCGCGATATCGCCGGATTATTACGAGGCGGCGCGGATCGACGGGGCGACGCGCATCCAGCAGTTCTGGCGCATCACGGTGCCGCTGGTGCGGCCCGCCACGGTCACGGTCATCACGCTGTCGCTGATCGGTGGGCTGCGCAGTTTCGACATCATCTGGGCGACGACCAGGGGCGGCCCGGGCTTTGCGTCGGACGTGCTGGCATCGGTCATCTACAAACAGTACCAGGCCGGGTTCTACGGGCTGGCCACGGCAGGAAACGTCATCCTGTTCCTGCTGATCGCGCTGATCATCCTTCCGCTGACATGGTGGTTCAACAAGAGGGAGGTGGACCTGTGACCAACCGTCAACGCAACACCGGCCTTGTCGCGCTGGCCGTGGCGACGGTCTTTTTCATCCTGCCGTTCCTGTTCACGTTCTTCATGGCCGTGAAGACCAAGAAGGAAGCGGCGCTGTTACTGTTCAGCTGGCCGTCGGAATGGCATTTCTGGGCCAACCTGGTCGAGGTCGTCCAGGCGCGCAACTACATGCTGCTGCTGGCCTATTTCAATTCAACCGTCATCACCGTGGGGGCCGTGACACTGCTTGTGATCTTCGGGGCGATGGTCGGCTATGTGCTGCAGCGGCGACCTTCTGGCTGGAACAAGCTGATCTATGCTTGCGTGCTGCTGGGTCTGATGGTGCCGCCCGCCGTGGTGCCGACGATCTGGGTGCTGCAGGGGCTGGGGCTGTTCAAGACGATCCACGGCATGATCCTGATCCAGGTTGCCTATGGGCTTGCCTTCTCGGTCCTGCTCTACCGCAGCTTCATCTCGACCATCCCCCGCGATCTGGACGAAGCTGCCATCATCGACGGCGCAAAGCCCTGGGCGATTTTCCGGAAGGTCATCTTGCCGCTGCTGAAACCGGTCACGGTGACGCTGATCGTTGTGCAGTCCATCGCCATCTTCAACGACTTCACCAACCCGTTGTATTACTTGCCGGGCAAGGAAAACGTGACGGTGCAACTGACGCTGTTCAACTTTCAGACCCAGTTCCAGAGCCAGTTCAACCTGTTGTTCATGAACATCCTGCTGGTGACCATTCCGCCGCTGCTGGTGTTCGTCTTCTTCAACCGACAGATCGTCGCCGGAATGACGTCCGGCGCGGTGAAAGGATAGTGCGATGAGCTCGGTCAGACTGAAGTCGATCCGGAAAAGTTTCGGTGCCGTCGACATCATCAAGGGCGTCGACCTGACCATCGAGGATGGCGAGTTCTGCGTCTTTGTCGGCCCGTCGGGCTGCGGCAAGTCCACGCTGCTGCGGATGATATCGGGACTGGAGGAGGCGACATCGGGCACCATCGAGATCGACGGCCGCGACGTGACGGGCGAGGAACCGTCCAAGCGCGGCATCGCGATGGTGTTCCAGAGCTATGCGCTCTACCCCCACCTCACGGTGCGGGAAAACGTGGGCTTCGGCCTGTCGCTGGCCAAGCTGCCGAAGGAGGAGATCCGGAAGAAGGTCGATGCCGCCGCCGAGGCGCTGCAGCTGACGCATCTGATGGACCGCAAGCCGAAGGCGCTGTCGGGCGGTCAGCGCCAGCGCGTGGCGATCGGGCGGGCAATGGTGCGCGATCCGAAGGTGTTCCTGCTGGACGAGCCGCTGTCGAACCTTGATGCGGCGCTGCGTGCGCAGATGCGGATCGAACTGTCGGACCTGCACGCCAAGCTGGGCGCGACGATGATCTATGTCACGCACGATCAGGTCGAGGCGATGACGATGGCGGACAAGATCGTGGTGCTGAACGGCGGGCAGATCGAGCAGGTGGGCAGCCCGATGGAATTGTACAATGCGCCGGTCAGCGCCTTTGTCGCGGGGTTCATCGGCAGTCCGAAGATGAACCTGTACGAAGGCGCGGCGGCGGAGGGACTGGGGTGCAGGACCTATGGCATCCGCCCGGAACACCTGACCCTGACGGCGGATGCGCCGCGCTGGACCGGGACGGTGCGCCATGTCGAACGGCTGGGCGCGGATACGGTGATCTACCTGGTGGTGCCGGGCATGGGCGACATGGTGGTGCGCACCGGCGGCGACGCGAACCCGGAGATCGGTTCGTCGCAGGGGGTCAGCCCGGTTCCGGGGCGGGAATTCCGGTTCGGGTAGGGCCGACCCGGAGCCGTGACGTGACGCCCCAGACGCTTCGGGCGCGCCATGAACGATCCGGCACGGTGTTTTGAAGTGCCGCTGGGCCCAAGGGGTGTAGTCTGGCCGTCGCACTGGTGTGTCAGAAGCGAACCCGACAACAAGGAGAGCCCCGATGTTCAGGTCCCAAAGCAATGACTTCATCCGCCTCGACCGTCGCAAATTCCTCGCCGCCGCATCTGCGCTGATCGCCGTAGGTGTATTGCCGAAATCGGCGCTGGCGCTGGCCGGGCCGCACACGTTCACGCACGGCGCCTTCGACATCACTGTGCTGAGCGACGGGGCGCTGGAGCTGCCGCTGTCGGTCATCAGCCCGGATGCGAAGCCGGAAGACCTGGCGGCGCTGCTTGGGCTGGCCGCCGATGCGCAGACAAATCCGGCGGAGATCAGCCCGGTTCTGGTGTCATCGGGCACAGACAGGATTCTGTTCGACACCGGCACCGGTGGCATGATGGGACCCGGGGCCGGGGGACAGCTGGTCGAAAGCGTCAAGGCCGCAGGCCTTGGACCCGACGCGATCACGAAGGTGATCTTCACCCACGCGCATCCTGACCATCTGTGGGGCACGGTGTCGGCGGACGGCACGCATCTGTTCCCGAACGCCAGCTATCACATGGCCGAGGCGGAAGTGAACTTCTGGTCGGCGTCCGATCTTGCGACGAAGATGCCCGCCGACATGACCGACATGGTCAACAACACGCAGAAGCAGCTGACCGCGATCCGGGACAAGATGGCGACCTTCACCCCCGGCAGCGAGGTGGTGCCGGGGATCGCTGTCATCGATACGGCGGGCCATACGCCGGGGCATGTGTCGTTCGAGCTGGCAGGCGGCGACGGGCTGATCCTGACCGGGGATGCGATCACGGTGCCCGCCGTGTTCTTCGCGCATCCGGAATGGAAGTTCGGCTTCGATGCCGACGGCGATCTTGCGGGCAAGAACCGCCGGATGCTGCTGGACATGGCGGCGGCGGGCAAGAAGCAGATGCTCGGCTATCACTGGCCGTTCCCCGGCCTCGGCCGCGCGGAAGCCAAGGACGGGGCGTTCGTTTACGTCGCGGGGTAACGGTATCACACAGTCGGGGGCGCGGCGGAGACGCCGCCCCCGCCGGGGGAACCCGGTTTCCGTCAGTGCCCCAGAATCTGTGACAGGAACAGCTTCGTCCTGTCCGACTGCGGGTTGTTGAAGAATTCCTTGGGGCTGTTCTGTTCGACGATCTGGCCCTGATCCATGAAGATCACGCGGTTGGCGACGGCCTGGGCGAAGCCCATTTCGTGCGTGACGCAGAGCATCGTCATGCCTTCCTGAGCGAGCTCGATCATCGTGTCGAGCACCTCCTTGATCATCTCGGGATCAAGCGCGCAGGTCGGTTCGTCGAACAGCATGATGCGCGGCTTCATGCAGAGCGAGCGCGCGATGGCGACGCGCTGCTGCTGGCCGCCGGACAGCTGGCCGGGGTATTTATGGGCCTGTTCCGGGATTTTGACCTTGCGCAGGTAGTGCATCGCGGTTTCCTCGGCCTCTTTCTTCGGGGTCTTGCGGACCCAGATCGGGGCGAGGGTGAGGTTTTCGAGGATGGTCAGGTGCGGGAACAGGTTGAAGTGCTGGAACACCATGCCGACCTCGGACCGGACCTTGTCGATGTTCTTGAGATCAGAGGTCAGTTCGGTGCCGTCGACGACGATATGGCCGGACTGATGTTCTTCCAGCCTGTTGATGCAGCGGATCAGGGTGGACTTGCCGGAGCCTGACGGGCCGCAGATGACGATGCGTTCGCCGCGCATGACGGTCATGTTGATATCACGCAGCACGTGGAAGGTGCCGTACCACTTGTTCATCTGGGTGATCTGGACGGCGACTTCGTCTGTCACCTGCATCTTGGCGGCGGCTTCGGCCATGGGGTGGCTCCTTAACGGTGATCGGTCTTCAGCTTGCGTTCGAGATACATCGAGTACCGCGACATGCCGAAGCAGACGAGAAAGAAGATGAGGCCGACGAACAGGAACGGCTCCCAGTAGATGCCTTTCCAGTTGATGTCGGCGCGGACGATCTTGGTGATCCCCTGGAGCGGGTCGGCGAGGCCGACAAGGGCGACCAAGGTGGTGTCCTTGAATAGCCCGATGAACGACGACACGATGCCCGGGATGGCGATCTTGAGTGCCTGGGGCATCACGATCAGCCGCTGCGCCTGCCAGTAGTCGAGGCCGAGCGCGTCGGCGGCCTCGTACTGGCCGCGCGGCAGGGCGGCGAGGCCGCCGCGGATGACCTCGGCGATATAAGCGGAGGCGAACAGCGTCACGAGGATGATGACGCGCAGGATCAGGTCGAAGTTGGTCTGCGGCGGCAGAAAGTACTGCAGCAGCAGCGACGCCGTGAAGAGCATGGTGATCAGCGGCACGCCGCGGACGAATTCGATGAAGCCGACCGAGAGGGTCTTGATCAGGAACATGTCGGAGCGGCGGCCGAGGGCGAGAAGGATGCCGATGGGCAGCGACCCGGCGATGGCGGTCACGCCGATGGTGAAGGCGAGGAGAAAGCCGCCGAACTGATCGGAATCAACGGGTGTCAGGCCCCAAGACAGAACCGCGTCGATGGCGCCGGTGACGCGGGACTGGACGACGAGCCACCAGAGGGCCGCGACAAGGACGCCGATGGCGGCGGCCACGACGACGCCGAACCTGCGTTGCAGGGCGAACCAGACGCCGGCGAGGATGGCGAAGCCGGCGAGGGTTCCGACCGGCCCCCAGACGGATCCGCCCCAGAGCAGGAAGAACCCGATGGCGGGGAAAAGCAGCGTGACCCAGAGCAGTCGTTTCGGCATCGTCCAGGCCACTGCGGCGAGCAGGGCGAAGATGACGGCAAACAGACCGACATGCTGGAGGTCGGTCCCGAGGAGGAGCAGCGACAGCAAAAGCAGCACGCCGACGGTTCCGACCATGATGGTGCATATCCGGCGGTTGCCGAAGTAAAGGACGGGTGCCAGGGCGACGAACATCAGGGCGAAAGCGGTCACGGGCCGCCAGTAGAGATCGACGGGGTAGAAGCCGAAGATGAACTGGTTCCAGCGTTCACGGATCAGCGCCCAGCAGGCACCAAGGGCGGGTTCGACGACCTCGCCCGCGGCGTTCAGGCTTTCGCCGACCTCGTTGAAGGTCAGGCCCGCCTTGGCGGCGATGATCTGGCGGCATTCGCCAAGTGAGCCGGCATTCCAGACACCGTTCAGCAGCCAGGGCAGAGAGGCCTTGATGATCCAGAAAACGGCCAGCAGGCCGAGCAGCGTCAGAATGGTGTTCAGCGGCCCGGAGAACAGGTTCTCGCGCAGCCAGTGCACCGCGCCGCGCTGCGAATTGGGGGGCGCGGCAGGGGCGATCATCGCGTCGCGGACATAGGAGGCGTCGGACATCCTAGCGCTCCTTCAGTTTCACGGCAGTGTTGAAGATGTTCATCAGCGACGAAATGATCAGGCTGAGGATGAGGTAGATCAGCATCATCAGAAGCATGCATTCCAGCTCGCGCCCGGTCTGGTTCAGGGTGATGCCGCCGAGCGTGCC
Source organism: uncultured Alphaproteobacteria bacterium (assembly GCA_963738635.1). Lineage (GTDB taxonomy): Bacteria > Pseudomonadota > Alphaproteobacteria > Rhodobacterales > Rhodobacteraceae > JAOADN01. The sequence continues at coordinate 46,892 of CAVTXE010000019.1, forward strand.
CTTGAGATCGAGATAGCTTATCGCCATGCCGAGCGTCGTGTTCTTGGTCAGGTTCAGGTACTGGCTGATGAGCGGCGGGATGATGACCCGCAGCGCCTGCGGCAGGACGACAAGGCTCATCGTGCGGCCCGGGCGGATGCCCAGCGCATAGGCGGCTTCAGTCTGGCCGCGCGAGATGGCCAGGATGCCGCCGCGGACGGCTTCGGCGATGTAGCTGCCGGTGTAGATCGACAGGGCGAACAGCAGGGCCGTAAAGGAATGCGCGACGTTGATGCCGCCCTGGAAGTTGAAGCCTGCGAGTACCGGGTATTCGAGGTGGAAACCCAGCGCGATCAGAAGAAGGACCACGGGGGCGAACAGGATGAGCAGACTTTTCCACCAGGTGACGGGGCGGTCACCCGTCGCCTCCTGCACCGCACGTGCGTTCCTGAGGAGCGCCCGGTTGGCATAGACGGACGCGATGATCACAAGGATCACTGCGATGGTCGAATAGTTGATCGGCACGCCCAGAAACTCGGTTCCGCCGAGCGGGCGCGACAGGAGCGGCGCGGGGATATTCGAGCCGCGGTTGGTGAATGCGACGCTGTCGAAGAAGATCATCGAGGCCTTGGGTTCCTCACCCGCCGCGATCATCTCGTCCGTCACCCTGAAGTCGCGCGGACCGGGCTGGGTTTCCGAGAAGATGACAAAGGCGAGGATGATCCAGAGCAGCAGGGGGATGTTGCGCACGACTTCGACGTAGACTGTCATGATGCGGGCGACGAGCCAGTTCCTGGACAGGCGCAGGACGCCCGCGAAGACACCGATGATGGTGGCGAAGATGCAGCCGAAGAAGGCGACGGCCAGCGTGTTCGCCAACCCGACGAACAGCGCGCGGCCATGCGTGCTGTCGTTGGTGTAGGGGATCAGCTGCTGGTCGATATCGTACCCTGCGCGACTGAACAGGAAGCCGAAGTCGATGTCCTTGTCCTTGCGGGCGAGGTTCTGGATCGTGTTGTCGACAAGCCAGCCGACGAACAGCAGGAACAGGATCAGGACGATCACCTGGATGGTGATCGCGCGGAACCGCGTGTCGTAGATGAGCATGCTGAGCCGAAAGCCGTCTTTCGGCGCGTCCGCGGCCAGAGCCATTCGATATCCCCTATCCGGGCCGCGACCTGGCGTTCGCCATGGTGTCCGGGATCAAGCCCCCGCAGCACGTCTGTCTGGTCAGAAAGTGAAACGGGCGCGCAAGATGCGCGCCCGTTTATCGTATCAGGTCAGCGGACCGGCGGGGCGTATTGCAGCCCGCCCTGGGTCCAGAGCGCGTTCAGGCCGCGCGCCAGACCGATCGGGGTGGCCTCGCCGATATTTGCGGCGAAGATTTCGCCGTAATTGCCGTTGGTGGCGATGGCGCGGCGTGCCCAGTCCTTGTCCAGGCCCATCATCTTGCCCATGTCGTTGTCGCCGATGCCGAGCAGGCGCTTGACCTCGGGGTCAGCTGCCGGATCAGCCTCGGAGGCGGCGATCACTTCTTCCAGATTGGCTTTGGTGATGCCTTTCTCTTCGGCGATAAGCAGCGCGAAGTAGGTCCAGCGGACGACGTCGCCCCAGTTGTCGTCGCCATGGCGAACGACCGGGCCGAGCGGCTCCTTCGAGATGATCTCGGGCAGGATGATGTGGTTGGCGGCGTCGGGCAGCGTCGCGCGGGTGGCGGCGAGGCCCGAAGCATCGGTCGTGAATGCGTCGCAGGCCCCGGCGGAGTACTGGCGCTGGGCTTCGGCGTCGTCGGCGACCGTCACAGGCGTGTAGGTGATGTTGTTCGACTTGAAGAAGTCGGCGAGGTTCAGTTCCGTCGTGGTGCCGGTCTGGATGCAGACCGTGGCGCCGTCAAGTTCCTTGGCGGACGAGACGCCGAGGTCTTTCTTCACCATGAAGCCCTGTCCGTCGTAGTAGTTGACGGCGACGAAATCGAGCTTGAGGTCGTTGTCGCGCGAGAAGGTCCAGGTCGAGTTCCGGACCAGAAGATCAACCTCGCCCGAGGCGAGCGCGGTGAAGCGGGTTTCGCTCGTGGTGGGGACGAATTTCACCTTGGTGGCGTCGCTGAGGATGGCCGCGCCGACGGCCCTGCAGAGATCGACGTCAAAGCCGACCCAGTTGCCGCTTGCGTCGGGTGCGCCGAAGCCGGTCAGACCGGTGTTCGAACCGCAGATCAGCTCGCCACGCGCTTTCACGTCGTCGAGCGTCCCGGCCGATGCGAAGCCGGCCAGAAGGCCCGCGACCGCTACCGTGCCGAGGAATACGGACTTTTTCATTCTTACCTCTTCCTGAGTTGCCAGCCCTTGTGGGGCGGTTCTGTACCGGTCCCGAGGGTGCCGGATATATGCATGAGGTTGTTCCCCAATGGCAGGCAGTTTGGGCCATTTCGAAAGCGGCAGTCAAGGCTGCATCCGCGCGAAGAAATTGCGCTTGCCCGTTTTGCGGGCAGATATGGCAAATGGCGGGAAGGGGTTCCGGAATTGCGCTTTTTAGGGTCACGCCGACGACGAAAGCTGCCAGAAAAGGTGCGCCTGAAGGAAATCGCGGCGCTTGGCTTCCGCCACGGCATCGGCCTCGTCATCACGGCCCCACTGCCCGGCCTGCCATTCCTCGTCGATTCGGGAGGCCGACCAGAGATCAGCGGGTGACCAGCGTCCGGCCTGGGCCGCGAGGCCGATGACCAGCGAACCGGAGAGGGCCGTCAGGTCGGACAAGGCGGTAAGGGCGAAGGGCGTCTGTGCTGCAACGCGGGCGGTCAGGCGGTCCGTAGCCGAGCGCGGCTGCGGCACGGGGGCGACGCCGGTTGTGACGGTCAGGCGCGCGCCGATGGCGTCGGCGGCCCAGCCAAGCAGCGGGTCCCAGACCGCAGCCTGACGCCCGGTCAGGGCGGCAGGACCGGCGGCGCGGTAGCAGATGAGGTCGCTTGCTCCATAGGCTGCCACCAGCCCCACAACCTCGTCGAACTGGGGCGTGACCTTGTCGATGGCGGAATTGGCGGCGCGGGTCAGGGGCATGGTGCGTGTGTCGATGGCGGCGGTCTGGGCCAGCCATTCGGCGGCGATGGCTTCGGCAAGCGCGCGGGTCGGCAGAAGCAGCGGGGCCTTGGCGGGGGTGCGGACGGGGCGGGCGTCGAGGCGGACAGCGTATCCGTCCGCTTCCCCGATGACCGACACCTCGGTCCAGAAGCGGCGGGGTGCCCAGGCCGTCATGCGTCGTCGTCCCGGAACGGGTCCTCCGGCACGTCGCCCTCGCGCCAGCCCAGCGTCGCCCAGGTCCGCGCCATATGCTCCGGCAGGGGTGCCGTCAGGGTGATGCGCTTGCCGGTGATCGGATGGTCGAAGGACAGGCTGCGCGCGTGCAGGTGCAGCTTGCGGCTGATTTCTCCGCCCAGCTGTGCGCCCCAGCCCTCGCCGAGGTTCTCCTGCCCCGAGCCGCCGTATTTGCCGTCGCCGATGATCGGGTGGCCAAGCTCTGCCATATGCGCACGCAGCTGGTGCGTGCGGCCCGTCACCGGGACCAGCGCCACCCAGGCGGCGCGGCTGCCCAGTGCGTCGAGGACGGCATAGTCGGTCGTGGCGCGCTTGGCCCCTTCGGTTGCGTCGATGTCGCGGGGATGGATCGCGCGCATCTTTTCGCCCTCGCCGCCCGAGCCCCTGCCCGCAGCCTTGACGAGGCCGAAGCGGACGGTCGCCTTGCGCGGATGCGGCACGCCCGCAACGACGGCCCAGTAAATCTTGCGGGTGGTGCGTTCGCGGAAGGCTTCGGACAGGGCGCGCGCGATGCGGTCGGTGCGGGCGAGCAGCAGGATGCCGGATGTGTCCTTGTCCAGACGGTGGACCAGCTTGGGTCGGTCCTTGTAGCCGAACATCAGCGCGGCGGAGAGGCCGTCGACATGTCGCTCGCCCTGCCCCGATCCCCCCTGTGACGGCAAGCCGGGGGGCTTGTTCAGGGCAATGATGTGATCGTCCTTCCACAGCACGCAGGCCTGGATCATCGCAGCGTCGGTGGCGGGCATTCTGTCGGGCTTGGGGCGGACAGGGGCATCGGTGTCTGGCAAGGGCGGAAGGCGGATTTCCATGCCGGGGCCGACGCGGTCGGATGCCTTGACGCGACCGCCGTCGACCCTGATCTGGCCGGTGCGGCAGAATTTCTCGACCTGGCCTTGCGTCACCTGGGGAAAACGTTTTTTCAGCCAGCGGTCGAGACGGCTTTCGCCGTCCTGATCCGCGACCTTGAGGGTCTGGACCGTCGTCACGTCGGCACGCGGAAGAGGGCCATGCCGAGCATGAGCGCGGCAATCGACAGCAGGACCGAGAAGACGACATAGGCGGCAGCGACGGTCGGTTCGCCGCCCTGCCAGAGCTTCACGGCATCGAGCGAGAAGGCGGAAAATGTGGTGAAGCCGCCGAGGATGCCGGTCATCAGGAAGGGTACAAGCCGCATTGCGTCGCGCTGGGCCAGAAGGGCGACGAGCAGGCCCATCAGGAACGACCCCGCGACGTTCACGATGATGGTGCCCCAGGGGAAGCCTGCACCGAACAGGCGGGCGGCCCCGACATTGGTCAGGTAGCGGGCGGCTGACCCGATCGCGCCGCCCAGGGCGACCTGAAGGAGGGTTGCGAACATGCGGCTTCCTTGGGTCCGGCGCGGGCAATTGTCAACAAAGGCGGGAACCGGCCCCCGCAATGCCCGAGTATTTCCGTCACGATGATGGGTCAGCGGGCGCGTTTCGCGCGGAGGCCCGCAAAGAAGTCGAGGCGCTTTTTCATCTCGCGTTCCTCGCCCCGTTCGACGGGCTGGTAGAGCACGGGGCGCTTCATGCCGTCGGGGAAATAGGTCTGGCCCGAAAAGCCGTCTTCGGCGTCGTGGTCGTAGGCATAGCCCTTGCCGTAGCCCTGATCCTTCATCAGCCGGGTCGGCGCGTTCAGGATGTGCTTCGGCGGCGGTTCCGACCCGCTGCGCCGGGCGAGGTCTCGCGCGACGGAATAGGCCATGTAGGCGGCGTTGGATTTGGGGGCGAGGGCGAGGTAGATGACGGCTTCGGCCAAGGCCAGTTCGCCTTCGGGGCTGCCCAGACGTTCGTAGAGCGCCCAGGCATCCAGACACAGGCGCTGGGCCGCAGGGTCGGCAAGCCCGATATCCTCGATGGCCATCCTGGTGATGCGGCGGGCGAGGAAACGGGGATCTTCGCCGCCTTCGAACATGCGCGCGAGCCAGTAGAGGGCGGCGTCGGGATCGCTGCCCCGGACGGATTTATGCAGGGCGGAGATGAGGTTGTAGTGGCCGTCGCCGGACTTGTCGTAGTTGGCGGCACGGCGCATCAGGCGGGTGCCGAGTTCTTCGGGCACGATGGGCGCGGGCAGTTTCCACGCGTCGATCTGCTCGATGAGGTTCAGCAGCGCGCGGCCGTCGCCGTCGGCCATTTCCAGCAGCGCCTCGCGTGCGGGGGCGGTCAGAGGAAGCGCACGTGACAGTTCCTTTTCGGCGCGCTGGGCCAGGCGTTCGAGATCGGCCAGCGTCAGGCGGCGCAGGGTGATGACCTGCGCGCGGGACAGCAGCGCCGCGTTCAGTTCGAAGGACGGGTTTTCGGTCGTGGCCCCGACCAGAAGGATGGTGCCATCCTCCATATGCGGCAGGAAGCCGTCCTGCTGGGCCTTGTTGAAGCGGTGAATCTCGTCGACGAACAGCAGCGTGCCGCGACCCTGGCGACGGGTCAGGCGCGCTGTGTCGAAGACCTTCCTGAGTTCTGGCACGCCGGTGAAAATCGCGGAAATCTGGACAAAGGTCTTGTCGGTGCGGTCGGCAAGCAGACGGGCGATCGTCGTCTTGCCGACGCCCGGCGGCCCCCAGAGAATGAGCGAGGACAAGGCCCCACCCGCCAGCATTGCGCCAAGCGGGCCGTCCGGCCCGAGGATCGCTTCCTGCCCGATGACATCGGACAGGTCCTTTGGTCTCAGGCGGTCGGCAAGCGGCCGCGATGCATCATCCCCATGATGCGTCGCGGGCGTCAGCGCGTCGAACAGGTCGGCCATGATGGACCACCCTACCCCGCCACGGCTGCGGGCGGAAGGGTCGGGTCGGGTCCGATGTGCCGGCCTGCATCATCGATCTAGTGCAGGTTGGACGCGAATTTCAGGCTGACCGCCTGATAGTCGATCCCGTCCATGTTCATCACGCGGCCTGCGGGCTTCATATCGAGGTTGCAGCGCGCCGCCCAGCGCGTCCAGTTCGTCGGCAGAAGGGCCAGCATCGTGGTTATGCCCATCTCGCGCGCGACGCGGCTCATTTCCAGCACCATGCGCATATGCACGCGGCGACGGATGTCGGCGGGCACGGAATGCAGCACGAAGCCGCGCGTGACTTCCCAGACCTGCGGATCGATCGGCGCCTCGTGGTCAAGCAAGTTGCTGGGGATCGTGTCGAGCAGACCCTTCTGCGCGTCGCGGATCATGTAGGAATAGACGCCGCAGCGGGCCGTCGTCGGTGTCAGGCGGACGCCGCCATAGACCTGGCCGCCTTCATGCACGGCCAGCCATCGGCTGGCGGGCGTGTCGTACTGGTCATACTCCATACCCAGCAATTCCGGCAGGTTCCATTTGTTCTGGACGATGAATGACTGTCGTCGCGCGCGTAATATATTGGCGAACAACTCGCCAAAGTTGTGCATGTTTTCGAACGATAGCGTAGCACTCTGCATGGCAGCCTCCTGCGGGGATACGGGAAGTAAACACCCCTGCGAGCAGGCGTCAGAGAGACGTCAGATCAGCCGATAGTCCCGGGCGCGCTGAATGGCCTCGGCCGTCGTCCGCGAGAGCAGTCGCTGACGAGCAGAGTTGAGGCGCGCCTTCAGCGCGCTTTCCGAGATTTTCAGTTTCGCGGCGGCAGCTGCGTGACGGTCCCCATCGGCTATACAGCGCAGGGCTTCAATTTGAGCTTTCGACAAACTTGTGGGTGGTTCGGTCAGATCGTGCAGATTGCGGATGATCGAGGCGAAGGACTCGATTTCGTTATCCGTGAACTCACGGTCCGAGCGCGAAGCCGAGGCGATCGTGCGGGATTTGATCGGACCGCAGGAGACGGCAAAACCATAGATCATCCCGAATGCCTTGGCCTGGCCCAGGATGTCGAAGGGATCCGGTATGCCGATCTCGCTCCAGCGGGCGCTGCCGGTGGTGGAAAATCCCCAGGCGATGATCGGATCGCGCAGCGCGAAGGCTTCTTCAGTGTACCGGTCGATCCATTCTGCGGGATAGGTCTGGTGGTGCAGAAGCGGCAATGCAAATCGGATGTGCAATGCGAAAAAAAACCCGCTCGGGGCCATGAGCGAGAGGCGATGCAGCTGGAGTTCGATACCTGATCTTAGAGACATGTCTTTTTAGACTAGTTGCGTTACTGGCAGTCAACCGTAAATTGCACCTGTAAGTGTCTGTAACAAGGGCGATTTCACGTGCGTACGATCAATCCGGGTCTTTTTGCAAGGTTAATGCTTCTGCCCGATCATGCCCGGGCGGATGTGCTGGAATTCGTGGGCGCGACCCCTGTGACAGAGACACTGCTTTCCGACGTGATCAATTCATACAGCAAACGCCCATATAATGAGCGTCGGACAGCCTCTGCGGAAGCGAACTGATCCGTCTGAAACGAAAGCGCATTTTGCGTCCCCGACCTGTCCCACCCGACACCGGTCTGCCCGCCTATAATAGGCAGGCAGGCGATGACGTGGCGTCAGGCGAAGAACCGCCGGATCAGGATTCGGAGGCTTCCGCAGCGGCAACGCGCGCTTTGTCGGCTGCGCCCTTGGCCGACAAATCGCGGTCAACCAGTTCGATGATCGCCATCGGTGCCATATCGCCATAGCGGAACCCGGCCTTGAGCACGCGGGCATAGCCGCCCTGGCGGTCCTTGTAGCGCGGTCCGAGCACATCGAACAGCTTGGCGACATAGATGTCCTGCTTCAGCTGGGACCCGGCCTGGCGGCGGGCATGAAGATCGCCGCGCTTTGCCAGCGTGATCAGCTTTTCGATGATCGGGCGCAGTTCCTTGGCTTTCGGCAGGGTCGTCTTGATCTGCTCATGCTCGATCAGCGACCCGGCCATGTTGGCAAACAGCGCTTTGCGGTGTTCGTGGGTGCGGTTCAGGCGGCGGTAGCCGGCTCCGTGGTTCATCTGTCTTCTCCGTTACGTTCGTTTTGCTTTGTCCGGCGCGGCTCAGGTCTCCGCGCTCACCTTGGGGCTTGCACCCGGTCGTTCCCCGGAAATGGCCGGGTATTTTTGTAAGGTGGGCGATATCGCCCACCCTACGATCAGAACTGGTCCTCGAAGCGCTTGGCGAGGTCTTCGATGTTCTCCGGCGGCCAGTCTTCGACGTCCATACCCAGATGCAGGCCCATGCCGGACAGCACTTCCTTGATCTCGTTCAAGGACTTGCGGCCGAAGTTCGGGGTGCGCAGCATCTCGGCTTCGGTCTTCTGGATCAGGTCGCCGATGTAGACGATGTTGTCGTTCTTCAGGCAATTGGCCGAACGGACGGAAAGTTCCAGTTCGTCCACCTTCTTCAGCAGCAGCGGGTTGAACTCCAGACCGTCCTCGGCATCGCCCAGCTTGGCCGATTCCGGTTCGTCGAAGTTGACGAAGATCGACAGCTGATCCTGCAGGATGCGGGCGGCGTAGGCCACGGCGTCATCCGGCGTCAGCGATCCGTCGGTTTCGACCTTCATCGTCAGCTTGTCATAGTCCAGCACCTGGCCCTCGCGGGTCGGCGTGACTTCGTAGCTGACCTTCTTGACCGGCGAATAGATCGAGTCGATCGGGATCAGACCGATCGGCGCGTCTTCGGGGCGGTTCTTGTCGGCGGCGACATAGCCCTTTCCGGTCGCAACCGTCAGTTCCATGAACAGGTCCGCGCCGTCATCCAGGTGGCAGATGACATGGTCCCTGTTCAGAACCTCGATCCCGTTCGATTCCGAAATCGCGCCCGCCGTGACGACGCCCGGGCCCTTGGCCGAGATCGACAGGCGCTTCGGCCCTTCGACGTCCATCTTCAGGCTGACGCCCTTGAGGTTCAGCACGATGTCGGTCACATCCTCGCGCACGCCGGCAACGCTGGAAAACTCGTGCAGCACGTTGTCGATCTGGACGGATGTGATGGCCGCGCCTTGCAGCGACGACATCAGCACGCGGCGCAGCGCGTTGCCCAGCGTCAGGCCGAAGCCCCGCTCAAGCGGTTCGGCGACAACGGTCGCCTGACGCGCCGGGTCATTGCCCGGACGGACGTCGAGTTGCGCCGGTTTGATCAGCTCGGCCCAGTTCTTGTGGATCATGCGTTCTGCCTCCATACCTGTTTCCGGCTCATGTCCGACGCGCGGAAACGCCCGAGGAAATGACGAATGCGCCGACGGGCCGGATCGGGGTCCGGCCCGGGCGCGAAAGTTGCGATCAGACGCGGCGGCGCTTGGGCGGGCGGCATCCGTTATGGGCGATTGGCGTCACGTCACGGATCGACGAGATGACGAAGCCGACCGCGGCCAGCGCGCGGAGCGCGGATTCGCGGCCCGAGCCGGGGCCCTGAACCTCGACATCCAGGGTCTTGACGCCGTGTTCCTGCGCCTTGCGGCCTGCATCCTCGGCCGCCATCTGGGCGGCGTAGGGCGTCGACTTACGGCTGCCCTTGAACCCCATCGTGCCGGACGAGGACCAGGCGATCGCGTTGCCCTGCACATCCGAGATGAGGATCTTGGTGTTGTTGAAGGAGGAATTCACATGCGCCACACCGGCGGCGATGTTCTTCCGTTCCTTTTTCTTCATGCGCGTCTTGTCGCGTGCCATTGGTCAGACCCCCCCTTATTTCTTCTTGCCGGCGATGGGCTTCGCCGGTCCCTTGCGGGTGCGGGCATTGGTGTGGGTCCGCTGGCCGCGGACGGGCAGGTTGCGGCGATGACGCAGGCCGCGGTAGCAGCCGAGGTCCATCAGGCGCTTGACGTTCATCGTGACTTCGCGGCGCAGATCACCTTCGACAGTGTAGTTCGCGTCGATGAATTCGCGGATCGCAAGCACTTCGGCATCGGTCAAGTCGTTGACACGGCGACCGCGGTCGATACCTACGCTGTCGCAGATCTTTTCGGCATACATCGGGCCGATGCCATGGATATACTGAAGGGCGATGGGAACCCGCTTTGCAGTCGGGATGTTCACGCCAGCGATACGTGCCACGTGGTCGTTCCTTTCGTTGCGGTTCCGTAGTGCCAGAACCTTTTTTCACAACAGACAGCCCGAGGGCGGATGCCGTCGGGCCGTGTCTCGGATCAGGGGCAGTCAGCGGAAGATTTCGTTGAAAACCCAATGATTCTTTGATGAGACACCGCGACCTAGTGGGTTTCCCCCGCAGCGTCAAGAGCGGGCGGCCACGCCTTCCGATTGCGACAGGATATTCGAGATCGATGCGGCAACGGTGTCGATTTCGCCCAGGCCATCGACCGTGAAGAGATCGCCGAGCGCATAGTAGTAGCCGATCAGCGGCGAGGTCTTCTTGTAGTATTCCATCAGCCGCGTCTTGAGGCTTTCGGCGTTGTCGTCGGCGCGGCGACGGAGGTCGGTCGAACCGCAGACATCGCAGACGCCTGCCCTGGCCGTGGGTTTGGTCGCGTCGTGATAGACTTCACCGCAGTTGCCGCAGGTGAAGCGGCCCGAAATGCGGGCGACCAGTGCGGCGTCATCGACGCGCATCTCGATCACCGCGTCGATGCGGTGGCCTGCGCGACCCAGGAGCGCACCCAGCGCATCAGCCTGGGCCAGTGTCCGGGGAAAGCCGTCGAAGATGAAACCGGCGCCGGTTCCGCCCGCAAGTTTTTCCTCGATCAGGCCGATGACGATCTCGTCCGTGACAAGACCGCCCTTGTCCATCACCTCGGCGACCTTGCGGCCCATCTCAGTGCCGCTGGTGCGGGCGTCGCGCAGCATATCGCCCGTGGACAGCTGGATCATGCCGCGCTCATCGACAAGACGGCGCGCCTGGGTGCCTTTGCCCGCCCCCGGCGGACCGAGCAGGATAAGGTTGATCATTGCCGCGCCGGGGCCTTCCGGCTGGCCGCGCCGCTGCGCTTCTTGCCACGCAGCTGCGAGCGTTCGATCAGGCCTTCGTACTGGTGCGCCAGCAGATGCGACTGAATCTGGTTGATCGTGTCCATCGTCACGCTGACGACGATCAGCACGGATGTGCCGCCGAAGTAGAAGGGGATCGCGAACTGCGACCGCAGAACCTCGGGCAGAAGGCAGACCAGTGTCAGATAGGCCGAGCCGAGGATCAGGATGCGGGCGACGACATAGTCGAGGTAATCGACGGTCTTGGCACCGGGACGGATGCCGGGAATGAAGCCGCCCTGGTTCTTCAGGTTCTCGGCCACATCCTCGGATTTGAAGGCGACGTTGGCGGTGTAGAAATAGGCGAAGAAGATGATCATCGCCGCATAGAGGATCAGATGCAGCGGCTGCCCCGGCCCGAGATAGGCGAGGATCGACGAGAGGACAGGGTTCGTCGAATTGCCCGAAAAGGTCGACAGCGTCGCGGGCAGAAGCAGCAGGGACGACGCGAAGATGGCGGGGATGACGCCGGCCGGGTTGACCTTGATCGGCAGGTGGCTGGACGAGCCGTCATAGACTTTCATGCCGACCTGACGGCGGGGATACTGGATGTGGATCTTGCGCAGCGCGCGTTCCATGAAGACGCAGAAGGCGATGACCGCGACCACCATCACGATGACAGAGATGATCACGAAAGGTGACAGCGCGCCCGAGCGGCCCTGGCTGAGGAACTGGGCGATGGCCTCGGGGATGCTGGCGACGATGCCGACGAAGATGATGAGCGAGATGCCGTTGCCGATGCCGCGCGCGGTGATCTGTTCGCCGAGCCACATCAGGAACATCGTTCCGCCGATCAGCGTGATCATGCAGGACACGGTGAAGAACAGGCCGGGTTCATGGACGAGATTCCCGGCGGCAAGGCTGGCGGCAAGTCCGTAGGACTGCAGCGTGGCCAGTCCGACGGTTCCGTAGCGGGTGTACTGGTTGATCTTCTTCCGGCCCTGTTCGCCTTCTTTCTTGAGGCTTTCCAGCGCCGGGACCATCGAGGTCATCAGCTGGACGATGATCGAGGCCGAGATGTAGGGCATGATGCCCAGGGCGAAGACACCCATGCGGCTGATCGCGCCGCCGGTGAACATGTTCAGAAGGCCGCCGATGCCCTGATTGGCCGCATCCATGAATTCCTTCAGGGCGTTCGCATCGATGCCGGGCACCGGAATGTAGGTGCCGAGGCGATAGACGATCAGCAGTCCGACCGTGAAAACGATACGGGCGCGGAGGTCCGAGGCCTTGCCGAAGGCACCCCAGCTGAGGTTCGAGGCCATTTGCTCTGCGGCTGATGCCATGTCCCGTCTCTTTCATGCGTGACGCCGCCGGACCGTTCCCCGGTCGGCGGCGCCTGGAAAACTGGAAGCTATGTAAGCGCCCGGCCGGGCGCTCACAACACCCTTATTCGGCGGCTACCGCAGCTTTGACCGAAAGCGAGCCGCCCGCCTTGGCGACCGCATCGACGGCGGCCTGCGAAGCACCCGTGACGGCGAGTTTGACCTTTGCCGCGATCTCTCCCTTGGCAAGGACGCGGACGCCGTCAAGCTTGCGGCGGACCATGCCGGAGGCGACGAGCGCGTCTTCGGTGATCTCGGCCTTGATGTCGAGCTTGCCCTCGTCGATGAATTTCTGGATCTGGCCGAGGTTCACGACGGCATAGTGCAGCTTGTTCGGCTTGGTGAAGCCGCGCTTGGGCAGGCGGCGGTAGAGCGGCATCTGGCCGCCTTCATAGCCGCCGATGGCGACGCCCGAGCGGCTGGTCTGTCCCTTGATGCCGCGTCCGGCGGTCTTGCCCTTGCCCGAGCCGGGGCCGCGGGCGACGCGCTTGGACTTCTTTGCAGCGCCGGGGTTGTCGGCGAGTTCATTCAGTTTCATGTCGCTTCTCCTTGCCGGAATGGCCCCCAGCGACGGGAGCGGCCAACGCGGCGTTTCTTCTGGTGTGATAGCCGGGATGGCCACCGGGGGCGTATAGGGATTTCGGGCGCGTGGCGCAAGCGGGTTGAAATTTGCGCCCACAGAAGTTATCTTACCTGCATCTTACTTTTGGTACAACATGGGCGACCTGACCACGACGATCTCGACCAAAGGGCAGGTTATCTTGCCGAAGCCCCTCCGGGACGCGCGGAAATGGGGGCCGGGGACGAGGCTTGTCGCTGAAGAGACGCCGGAGGGCATTCTGCTGCGTGCGGTGCCGGTGGCGAAGGCGACCGCGCTGGATGACGTAGTAGGAATGCTGAAATACAAGGGGCCGCCGGTGTCTATCGAGGATATGAACGCCGCGATTGATGCCGAAGTGCTGCGGCGGGCAAGACTTGGTCGTTATTGACACAAACGTCGTCGTCCGGCTTCTGACCGGCGACGACATTGAGCAGACTGCGCGGGCACGAAACCTGCTTGCGACGCAGACCGTGATCCTGATCGACACGGTCGCTCTGGAGGTCGAATGGGTTCTGCGCTCGGCCTTCCGATACCCGCCAGCCGATATCATTGCGGCACTGCGTGCCTTTTGTGCATTGCCACAGGTGATCACAGAGAATGCGGCCCGCCTTTCAATGGCGGTGGACCTGCTCCAATCCGGGTTCGACTTCGCTGACGCGCTTCACGTTGCCTCGGTAGAACCTGGCAATAGCTTCGCCACGTTTGATGCAGGGCTGGTGAAAGCGGCAAAGCGGATTGACGCAGTAAAAGTCATTCTCCCCTGATCTGCACCCAGTATGTCGCCCCCCCGACGCGTTACGCCGCCCCCGCCGGCCAATGAAACTCCGGGCGCAGCCCCTCATACACCGGACGCCCGTCGCTCGGCTTCGCGTAGCCCTTCGACGTGTCATAGAAGGCGTGATACGTCGCCGCCGGAAACTTCGCGTCGTCGTAGCCCATGACGTTCGGCACGGCCACGCGGATGCGTTTCTGCTTGTCGTCCAGCATCAGCGCCGCGCCGCAGTCGGTGCAGAGCGCGATTTCGAGCGGGCCGCCGGGGTTGTCCTTGTTGAAGGGCACCTTCTTGATCTTTTCGGGGTGATCGACCTTGACGTCGCCGTAGTTGAAGAAGGCGACATGCGTCGTCTGCTGCCCGGTCACGCCCTTGCAGACGTTGCAGTGGCAGACATGGTTGTCGATCGGTTCGGCAGATGCCGTCACATGCACATGGGCGCAGCCGCCCTCGTAATTGGCCATTTGATCCCTCCCTTGGTCGCCCGCCGGGGTCGCGGTTGGGGCGCGAACTCCGGGCGATGGCCGAACCTAGCACAAAATTTGAGCAAGCAAGAAAAAACGCCCCGGCGTTTCCGCAGGGGCGTTCCATGCCGGAGAGTCGGGGGGAACCCCGACCTACCCGCGCTCTTCGACGATCACGACAAGATGCGGCAGCTTGTTGACCATGCCGCGGACCGAGGGCGTGTCCTCAAGCTCTCGCGTGCGGTTGATCTTGTTCAGGCCAAGGCCGATCAGCGTCCGGCGCTGGATGTCGGGGCGGCGGGCCGCCGAGGCGATCTGTTTGACGACGATGGTCTTGCCCGACTTCGCGGGCGAGGTCTTGGTGGCCATTTCGATCAGGCCTCCGCCGCTTCGGCCGCTTCCGGCCGTTTCAGGATGTCCGAGACCTTCTTGCCGCGGCGCTGCGCGACCATCCGGGGGCTCGAATTCATGCTTGAGGCCGTCCATCGTCGCGCGGATCATATTGTAGGGGTTCTGCGACCCCATCGACTTGGCCACGACGTCCTGGATACCCAGCATCTCGAAGACAGCGCGCATCGGGCCGCCCGCGATGATGCCGGTGCCCGCGACGGCTGTCCGCATCACGACCTTGCCCGCGCCGTGGCGGCCTTCCATGTCGTGGTGCAGCGTGCGCGCGTCCTTCAGGGGCACGCGGACAAGGCTGCGCTTGGCCTGCTCGGTGGCCTTGCGGATCGCCTCGGGCACTTCCTTGGCCTTGCCCTTGCCGAAACCGACGCGGCCGCGCTGGTCGCCGACGACGACAAGCGCCGCAAAGCCGAAGCGCTTGCCGCCTTTGACCGTCTTCGACACGCGGTTGATCGCCACAAGACGATCGGCGAATTCCGGGTTCTCGTCGCGGCTTTCGCGGCGGCCTTCCCGGCGATTATCTCTCTCTGCCATTATCGTCTCCTTAGAACTTCAGGCCGCCTTCACGGGCAGCATCGGCCAAAGCCTTGATCTTGCCGTGAAAGAGGAAGCCGCCGCGGTCGAAGTAGCACTGATCGACACCGGCCTTTTTCGCGCGCGCGGCAATCGCCGCACCGACCTTCGCCGATGCCTCGACGTTGTTCTTGCCGACAACACCCAGGTCCTTTTCAAGACTGGAGGCCGCCGCAAGCGTCACGCCGCGCACGTCGTCGATCAGCTGCACGCTGATATTCTTGTTGCTGCGATGCACCGTGAGGCGCGCGCGCCCGTCGGCCATCTTGCGAAGCTTGTTCCGGACGCGCAGGCGGCGCTTGAGGAACAGATCCCGTTTGCTGTTTGCCATGATGTTGCGTCCTTACTTCTTCTTGCCTTCCTTGCGGAAGATGAACTCGCCTTTGTACTTGATCCCCTTGCCCTTGTAGGGCTCGGGACCACGCCATTCGCGGATGTTCGCCGCGACCTGGCCGACAAGCTGCTGGTCGATGCCTTCGATGATGATTTCGGTCTGCTTCGGGGTCGTGACGGTCACGCCCTTCGGCACATCGAAGTTCACTTCGTGGCTGTAGCCGAGCTGCAGCTTCAGGATATTGCCCTGGATCGCGGCGCGGTAGCCGACGCCGTTGATTTCCAGGTCCTTGCGGAAGCCCTTGGTGACGCCGGTCACAAGGTTCGCCACCATGGACCGCGACAGGCCCCACTGCGCGCGGGCGCGCTTGGAGGTGCCGCGCGGGGCGACGCTGACCTTGCCGTCATCGACGGTCAGGGTGACGTCGTCGGTGGCGGTGAAGCTGCGGGTGCCTTTCGGCCCCTTCACTTCGACGGTCTGGCCGCTAATGGATGCCGTGACGCCCGAGGGGATTTCGACGGGCTTTTTGCCGATACGTGACATTTCGCCCTCCTCAGAACACGGTGCAGAGCACTTCACCGCCGATTTTGGCGGTGCGTGCGGCTGCGTCCGTCATGACGCCCTTGGACGTCGAGACAATGGATACGCCAAGGCCGTTGCGCACGGACGGGATGTCCTGCACGCCGGCATAGACGCGACGGCCCGGCTTGGAGACGCGCTTGAGGTCGCGGATGACCGGCTCGCCTTCGAAGTATTTCAGGCTGATCTCGATTTCCGGCTGGCCGCCTTCGGCCTTCACAGGTTCGTAGCCGCGGATGTAGCCTTCGTCTTTCAGCACATCCAGCACCCAGGCGCGCAGCTTGGAGGCGGGCGTGCGGACGGTCGATTTGCCGCGCATCTGGGCGTTCCGGATGCGGGTCAGCATATCGCCGAGGGGATCGTTCATCATCATGATCCGGTTCTCCTCACCAGCTCGATTTGACCATGCCGGGGATCTGGCCGAACGAGGCGAGATCACGCAGCATGATGCGGCTGAGCTTGAGCTTGCGGTAATAGGCGTGCGGGCGGCCCGTCAGCTGGCAGCGGTTGTGCATCCGCACGGCGGACGAGTTGCGCGGCAGTTCCGCCAGCTTCATCGTCGCCTTGAAGCGCTCTTCCACCGGCTTGGTCTGATCGGACACGATCGCCTTCAGCGCGGCGCGCTTGCCCGCATATTGTTTGGTGAGCTTGGCGCGTTTGACTTCGCGGTTCACCATGGATTTCTTAGCCATATCCTATCCCTCCGCGATCAGCTGTTGAACGGCATGTTGAAATGCTTCAACAGCGCCTTCGCTTCGGCGTCGGTCGGCGCCGTGGTGCAGATGATGATGTCCATGCCCAGGACTTCATCGACCTTGTCGAAGTCCACTTCCGGGAAGACGATCTGTTCCTTCAGGCCCATGGCGAAGTTGCCGTTGCCGTCGAACGACGTGCCCTTGACACCGCGGAAGTCGCGGACGCGCGGCAGGGCCACTGTGATGAGCCGGTCGAGGAATTCGTACATCCGGTCACCGCGCAGCGTGACCATCGTGCCGAGCGGCATTTCCTCGCGGACGCGGAAGGTGGCGATGGATTTGCGGGCCTTGGTGATGACGGCCTTCTGGCCCGCGATCACCGTCAGTTCCTCGGCGGCCTGTTTCACCTTCTTGGTGTCCTTGACCGCCTCGCCGACCCCCATGTTCAGGACGATCTTGTCCAGACGGGGGATCTGCATGTCGTTCTTGTAGCCGAACTCTTCCTTCATCGCGGGGCGGATCGTCGCCTTGTAGGCGGCTTTCAGGCGCGGGGTGTAGGTTGCGGTATCGAGCATCACAGCACCTCGCCGGTGGTCTTGGCGAAGCGGACCTTCTTGTCGCCTTCCATCCGGAAGCCGACCCGGGTTGCTTTGCCGGTCTTGTCCATGATCGCCAGGTTCGACAGGTCGATGGGCATCGCCTTGGGCTGGCGGCCGCCCTGGCTGGTCTGGGTCTGGCGGGTGTGGCGGATGGCCATGTTCACGCCTTCGACCACGGCCTTGTTGGCCTTGGGATCAACCGACGCGATTTCGCCCTTGAGACCCTTGTCCTTGCCCGCAAGCACGACGACCTTGTCACCTTTTTTCAGTTTCGCGGCCATCAGAGCACCTCCGGCGCAAGGCTGATGATTTTCATGAAGTTCTTGGCGCGCAGTTCGCGCACGACCGGCCCGAAGATGCGGGTGCCGACCGGTTCGCCCTGGTTGTTCAGGATGACGGCGGCGTTGCGGTCGAAGCGGATCGTCGTGCCGTCTTCGCGGCGGACTTCCTTGGCGGTGCGCACGACGACGGCCTTGCGGACGTCGCCCTTTTTCACGCGGCCACGGGGGATCGCTTCCTTCACCGACACCACGATGATGTCGCCGACACTTGCATAACGACGGTGCGAACCGCCGAGGACCTTGATGCACTGCACCCGGCGTGCGCCGGAGTTGTCAGCAACATCCAGATTGGTCTGCATCTGGATCATTCGGTTTCTCCCGACCTTCGGGGACCTACCTTGCGGCCCCGGGGTTTCGATTGAACCGGACTGTGGATCTTACGCGCTAGCGTCGATCACCACGGTCCAGCGTTTGGTTTTCGAAATCGGCGCACATTCCTCGATGCGGACGGTGTCGCCGACCTTGAACTGGTTCGCCGCGTCATGCGCGCGGTACTTCTTGGACGAGCGCACGGTCTTTTGCAGGACCGGGTGCTTGAAGCGACGCTCGACCAGGACGGTGATCGTCTGCTCGTTCTTGTCCGACGTCACGACGCCTTGCAGGATACGCTTGGGCATTTGGCCTGGTCCTTACTTCGTCAGCGCCGCTTCCGCGGCTTTCTGGTTGAGGATCGTCTTCACGCGCGCGGCGTCACGACGGACAACGCGCATGCGGGCGGTGTTCTCAAGCTGACCGGTGGCCTGCTGGAAGCGCAGGTTGAACGCTTCCTTCTTGAGCGCGACAAGCTGATCGCGCAGCTGGTCGGGCGTCTTCGTCTTCAGTTCGTCGGCTTTCATGCGCCGTCATTCCCTTACACTCACCAGAGCGCCCCTGCGGAACTTGCAGGGTGACACTGAACCCGGTGGATCAATGATGGTCCGGCAATTCAGGAAGACCCGGAATCGCAGGATGCGTCCCTATAGGGGAGGCGGGGGGTCAGGGCAAGCAGAAGATTGCACCTTGACGCGGCCATCAGGTTCTTTCCGACAATTGAAGCAGGGACCAGTACGACTTCGGGCAGAAAAGCCTGCTTCCGGAAGTCCCTTAAAATCCGTCCGGAAACCGACCTATCCTAGCCCTTTTCGAACGTCGCGTTCCGTGCGGACGGACCTTCGCACCCGTCACAAGGTTCATGACGCTCCACGGTCACAGTTCTTCCGGTGATCGAGGCGCGTTGCGTGAACTCGAACCGCCAGACAATCATCGCGACAGATCCCATGCATTCCGCTCTCCGCCGGTGGAACCGACCGCCCAGATCGCCGAGGCCTGCCCGGCAAGCTCGATACTGCTCGGCGAAGTGGTCGCCCCGAACAGGATCGGTCAGCATCGTTACGACAGCTTGATATCCGAAGCGCTCTCCGCGGACGCAGTCCTGCTCATTCTCTTCGGAAAAGCCCTTATAGGTGTGGCATTCCGCGACGATGTAATCGTGAACGAAGGGCGGCACCGGAATATCGGCGTTGGGCCATTTGATTTCGCATGCGTTCGCCGCAGTCGGGGAAGCCAGCACGATCAGAGTCGCCAAGAGGTGAACACGCATCTTGCCCCCCGTCGTCGATCAGGCTGATGATACCTGCTTTGTCCCGAAAAATAAACCCGCGCCACGTCTGTAGGAATTACGCTGCGGACCGGGGCGGTGCGTTCCCCGAGGCCCAAAGGGGCAAAAAAACCCGCCTTTTCAGGCGGGTTTGTTTTCTTGTCTACATCGTGCCCAGCCGGTGGTTCACCAGTCTTCCCGCACCACGATCCGCGTCAGCACCGGCAGCTTCATCGCACCGAGACGCAGGGCCTCGCGCGCGATGGTGTCATCGACGCCGTCGATCTCGAACATGATCCGGCCCGGCTTGACCTTGGCCGCCCAGAAATCGACCGAGCCCTTGCCTTTGCCCATCCGCACTTCCGTGGGCTTGCCCGTGACCGGGACATCCGGGAAAATCCGGATCCAGACACGGCCCTGGCGTTTCATGTGGCGCGTGATCGCGCGGCGGGCCGCTTCGATCTGGCGCGCGGTGACGCGTTCGGGTTCGGTCGCCTTCAGCGCGTAAGAGCCGAAGTTCAGCTCGAACCCGCCCTTGGCCAGGCCATGGATGCGGCCCTTGAACTGCTTGCGGAACTTTGTCCGTTTCGGTTGAAGCATTTTCCCTACCCCTTACCGCGCGTCGCGACGGTCGTCGCGGCGGTCATCCCGGCGCGGGCCGCGCGGGGCCGGGCCTTCCTGAGCCTCGGCCATCTTGCGGTCGCGTGCCTGCGGATCGTGTTCCATGATCTCGCCTTTGAAGATCCAGACCTTGCAGCCGATGATCCCGTAGGGCGTTTTCGCTTCGCCCAGCGCGTAGTCGATGTCGGCGCGCAGCGTGTGCAGCGGCACGCGGCCTTCGCGGTACCATTCCGTCCGCGCGATTTCCGCGCCGCCCAGACGGCCCGCGACGTTCACGCGGATGCCGAGGGCGCCCATGCGCATCGCGTTCTGCACCGCGCGCTTCATCGCGCGGCGGAAGGACACGCGGCGTTCGAGCTGCTGGGCGATGGATTCCGCGACCAGCATCGCATCAAGCTCCGGCTTGCGGATTTCGACGATGTTCAGGTGCAGTTCCGACTTGGTGAATGCCGTCAGCTTCTTGCGCAGCGTCTCGATATCCGCGCCTTTCTTGCCGATGATGACGCCCGGACGCGCGGTGTGCACCGTCACCCGGCACTTCTTGTGCGGACGTTCGATGATGACCTTGCTGATGCCGGCCTGCTTGCACTCTTCATGGATGAAGGCGCGCATCTTCAGGTCTTCCAGAAGCAGGTTGCCGTAATCCTTGGACTCGGCGAACCAGCGGCTGTCCCAGGTGCGGTTGACCTGGAGGCGCATCCCGATGGGGTTGACCTTCTGACCCATTATGCGGCCTCCCCGGCTGCGGCTTCGACCTGACGCACTTTGATCGTCAGTTCGCTGAACGGTTTCATGATCTTGCCGAACCGGCCGCGCGCACGCGGGCGGCCACGCTTCAGCGTCAGGTTCTTGCCGACATAGGCTTCGGCGACGACCAGGCTGTCAACGTCAAGGCTATGGTTGTTCTCGGCATTCGCGATGGCCGACTGAAGGCATTTCTTCACGTCACCCGCGATCCGCTTTTTCGAGAAGGTCAGATCGGCAAGCGCCTTTTCGACCTTCTTGCCGCGGATCAGACCGGCGACGAGATTGAGTTTCTGCGGGCTGACGCGAAGCATCTTGGCCTTGGCCATCGCTTCGTTTTCGGCCACGCGGCGCGGGTTCTTTTCCTTGCCCATGGCTTACTTCCTCTTCGCTTTCTTGTCGGCGGCGTGCCCGTAATAGGTCCGCGTCGGGGAATATTCCCCGAATTTCTGGCCGATCATCTCTTCGGTGACGTTCACCGGGATGTGCTTCTGGCCGTTGTAGACGCCGAAGGTCAATCCGACGAACTGCGGCAGGATGGTGGACCGGCGCGACCATATCTTGATCACTTCGGCGCGGCCGCCCGATTTCGACTTCTCTGCCTTCTTCAGCAGATAGGCGTCAACGAAGGGGCCTTTCCAGACTGAACGAGCCATGACTTACCGTCCCTTCTTCGCATTGCGCGACCGGACGATGTATTTGTCCGTTGTCTTGTTCTTCCGGGTCTTGGTGCCCTTGGTGCCTTTGCCCCAGGGCGTGACCGGGTGACGGCCACCGGACGTGCGGCCTTCGCCGCCGCCATGCGGGTGGTCGATCGGGTTCATCGCGACGCCGCGCACCGTCGGGCGGACGCCCTTGTGACGCATGCGGCCCGCCTTGCCGTAGTTCTGGTTGCTGTTGTCCGGGTTCGACACCGCACCGACCGTCGCCATGCATTCCTGGCGGACCATCCGCAGTTCGCCCGACGACAGGCGGATCTGCGCGTAGCCGCCGTCACGGCCGACGAACTGGGCGTAGGTGCCTGCCGCGCGGGCCAGTTGCCCGCCCTTGCCGGCCTTCAGCTCGACGTTATGAACGATGGTGCCGATGGGCATGCCCGAGAACGGCATCGCGTTGCCCGGCTTCACGTCGGTCTTCGGCCCGGCGACGACCTAGTCACCGACAGCCAGACGCTGCGGGGCCAGGATATAGGCCTGCTCGCCGTCGCTGTATTTCACCAGCGCGATGAACGCGGTGCGGTTCGGATCGTATTCGATCCGCTCGACCGTGGCCGGCATATCGAATTTGGTCCGGCGGAAATCGACGACGCGGTAGAGCCGCTTGGCCCCGCCGCCCTTGTGCCACATCGTAATCCGCCCGGTATTGTTCCGGCCGCCCGTCTTGGTCAGACCCTCTGTGAGGGATTTGACCGGGCGACCTTTCCAAAGCTCCGAACGGTCGATCAGAACCAGCCCGCGCTGGCCAGGCGTCGTCGGCTTGTACGACTTAAGTGCCATGGTTTCTGTCTTCCGTTGCTTTGAACCTGTCGGTCCGTTTCCGTGGGTCCGGTCGGTCCTTGCCCGCCCGGGTCTTCAAACTGTCAGCGGCCCCGTCATCGGGGGCCGCCAGAGTCGCGCCGCCTTATCAGAGGCCCGTCGAGACGTCGATGGTGTTGCCCTCTTCCAGCGTCACATAGGCTTTCTTGACGTCGTTGCGCACGCCGGGACGGCCGCGGAACTTCTTCGCCTTGCCCTTGGTGACGGTCGTGTTCACCGCCTTGACCTTGACGCCGAACAGCGCCTCGATGGCCGCCTTGATCGCGGGCTTGGTCGCGTCCGGGGCAACCCGGAACACCACCGCGCCATGCTCGGACGCCATCGTGGCCTTTTCGGTGATGACCGGACGGCGGATCAGGTCGTACTGCGCCGCCGTCGCCTTGCTGTCTTCTTTCTTCGCCATGATCAGGCCCCTTTCCCGAGACGGGCCTGCAGCGCGTCGAGACCGGCCTTGGTGATGACCAGCGTGTCGCGCTTCAGGATGTCGTAAACGTTCGCTCCCATCGTCGGCAGCACGTCGATGCCGTCGATGTTGGCCGCGGCGCGCGCGAAATTCGCGTTCACCTCGGCGCCGTCGATGATCAGGACGCGCTTCCAGCCGAGCTCCTTGGCGGCTTTCGCCAGGATAGCCGTCTTCGCCTCCTTCATCTCGAGCGAGTCGATGACGACCAGGTTGCCGGTGACGGCCT
The DNA here is from genome assembly GCA_963738635.1 of uncultured Alphaproteobacteria bacterium. Lineage (GTDB taxonomy): Bacteria > Pseudomonadota > Alphaproteobacteria > Rhodobacterales > Rhodobacteraceae > JAOADN01. The sequence goes on from CAVTXE010000019.1 coordinate 69,898, forward strand.
TGGACGACAGCGCGTGCTTCAGACCCAGGACGCGGAACTTCTTGTTCAGGTCATGGGCGTGGCTGCGCGGTGTCGGACCCTTGTAGGTGCCGCCGTGACGGAAGATCGGCGCGCCTTTGTCACCGTGGCGTGCGCCGCCGGTGCCTTTCTGGCGGTAGATCTTCTTGGTCGAATAGTGAACTTCCGACCGGCCCTTGGTCTTGTGCGTTCCGGCCTGCGACTTCGCGCGCTGCCAGCGCACGACGCGGTGCAGGATGTCGGCGCGCGGGGTCAGGCCGAAGATCGCGTCGTCGAGTTCAACCGACCCGGCCTTCTTGGCGTCCAGCTTGATGACGTCGAGTTTCATGCTTCACCCCCTTCGGCGGCAACATCTGCAACCGGAGCGGCCTGCGCCGAGGATTTGAGAGCTGCCGGAAGCGGCAGGTCCTTCGGCAGCGGCTTTTTCACCGCGTCCTTGATCGTGACCCAGCCGCCCTTGTTGCCGGGAACCGAACCCTTGACCATGATCAGGCCACGGTCGGCATCGGTGCGGACGACCTGGATGTTCTGGGTCGTGACACGCACGGCACCCAGATGGCCGGCCATCTTCTTGCCCTTGAACACCTTGCCGGGGTCCTGGCACTGGCCCGTCGAGCCATGCGAACGGTGCGACACGGACACGCCGTGCGACGCGCGCAGGCCGCCGAAGTTGTGCCGCTTCATCGCGCCGGCAAAGCCCTTGCCGTTCGAGGTGCCCGCGATGTCCACGAACTGCCCTGCGGCATAGTGGTTCGCGGTGATCTCCTCGCCCACGCCGATCAGGTTTTCCGGGCTGACCCGGAATTCCGCGATCTTGCGCTTGGGGGCCACGGACGCCTTGGCGAAGTGGCCGCGCATGGCGGCGGTGGTGCGCTTGGCCTTGGCCGTGCCCGCGCCCAGCTGGACGGCGGTGTAGCCGTCTTTCTCAGCGGTGCGCTGTGCCACGACCTGCAGGCCGTCGAGTTGCAGCACGGTCACGGGGACCTGTTTCCCGTCTTCCAGGAACAGCCGGGTCATGCCGATTTTCTTTGCGATAACGCCTGAGCGAAGCATGTCTCGTGCCCTCCCCTCAGACCTTGATCTCGACGTCGACGCCAGCGGCGAGGTCGAGCTTCATCAGCGCGTCCACGGTCTGCGGCGTCGGATCGACGATGTCGAGAAGCCGCTTGTGTGTGCGGATTTCCCACTGGTCGCGCGACTTCTTGTCGATGTGCGGACCGCGAAGAACGGTGAACTTCTCGATCTTGTTCGGCAGCGGAATCGGTCCGCGCACCTGTGCGCCGGTGCGCTTGGCCGTATTCACGATTTCCTGCGTGCTGGCA
>CAVTXE010000020.1:0-10000 GCA_963738635.1 uncultured Alphaproteobacteria bacterium
CCCCCTGCCATACTCCCCGCCGAACCTCACTCCTGAAGGAGCCACCCCTTGCCTCAAGATTTCATCGGCGGGAATGCCGTCTGGCTGGTCATTGCCGCCTTCCTCATCCTGTGCATCTTCCTCGGCGTGAGGATCGTGCCGCAGTCGGAGAAGCATGTGGTGGAACGGTTCGGGCGGCTGCGCGCGGTGCTGGGGCCGGGGATCAACTTCATCGTGCCGTTCCTGGACCGGGTGGCGCACAAGATTTCCGTGCTGGAACGCCAGTTGCCGACGGCGCAACAGGACGCGATCACCACGGACAACGTGCTGGTGAAGGTGGAAACCAGCGTGTTCTACCGCATCACCGAACCGGAAAAGACGGTCTACCGGATCCGCGATGTGGATGCGGCGATCGCGACGACCGTGGCGGGGATCGTGCGGTCCGAGATCGGCAAGATGGAGCTGGATCAGGTGCAGTCGAACCGGGCCGAGCTGACGCCGAATATCCGCGAACAGGTGCGCTGCGATGGTGGACGACTGGGGGATCGAGGTGACGCGGGCCGAGATTCTGGACGTCAATCTGGATGAGGCGACCCGCGCGGCGATGCTGCAGCAGCTGAACGCCGAACGCGCGCGGCGGGCGCAAGGTGACGGAGGCCGAGGGCAAGAAGCGGGCGGTGGAGCTGAACGCGGATGCGGAACTGTATGCGGCCGAGCAGGAGGCGAAGGCGCGGCGGGTGCTGGCCGATGCCGAGGCCTATGCGACGGGGTGATTGCGGTGGCGATCAAGGAGAACGGGCTGGAGGCGGCGCAATATCAGGTGGCGCTGAAGCAGGTGGAGGCGCTGACGGCGGTGGGCCAGGGCGCGGGCAAGCAGACGATCATCGTGCCGGCGCAGGCGCTGGAGGCGTTCGGCGATGCGTTCAAGATGCTGAAGGGGCGGAGGTGATGTGGTGGCAGCACTGGTGGGTCTGGATGGTGGCGGGCGGTGTGCTGGGCATCCTTGAATTGCTGGTGCCGGCCTTCGTCTTCCTGGGCTTTGCCTGCGGGGCGGTGCTGACGGGGCTGTTGGTGGCGACGGGGTGATGGGCGGCATCGGCGGCACCGCTGGTGCTTTGTGTTCGCGGTGGCCTCGCTGGCGGCGTGGTTCGGGCTGCGGGCAGGTCTTCGGGCGACACAAGGGCCAGGTGAAGGTCTGGGACGAGGATATCAACGAGAACTGAGGCGGCGCGGGGACTGTCGGCAAATTCTGGCCGCGGGTCCTGCGGGGGGCGGAACGCGGCGAGGCGTGGGGCGTTGAACGGCATCATCAGATCAAGGGAGATATCGCGATGTCAAACTACGGAACCGACCCCAACGCACCGCGCAAACCCTACCGGCCCGACGATCCGGCGGCGGGCTATATCGGCATGAGCCCGATGTCCCGCGCGGGTCTTTCCGGAACGGCGATGGCGGGGATCGCGGCGGTCATGGTGCTGCTGGCGGTGCTGGCCTGGGCAATGAGCCGCGGGTCCTATGCACCGGTCACGACGACCGAGCCGGCGACGACAACGCTGCCGGCGATGCCGGAAACGCCGGAACCCGTGCCGCCGGCTGGCGGGACGGGCGGCGGAACGGCGACGCCGCCGGCCGGCCGGTGACGCCGGTGCGCGCCAGCGCGTCGGTCGGCACCGCGGTTCCGGCCGACATCCGGATGCACGAGGCTTGAGCGCACCCGTCTGACACCATGTCGGGCGGGTGCGTGGCATTTGGGGCACAGAGTTGAACTGGATCATGGGGAAAGGTCGCCGGAACAAGTGCCTGCGGGAAATCCGCCGATGCCGCAGTGCAGTGATGGCGGGATGCCGCCGTCATTTTTCCGACGGGGTGACACGAGGTCAAGGCGCTATGTATGGTCCGCCCCGAAGCAGGGTAACGAACAGCAACGACTTGTTCGCGAAGGAAAAATACATGGCAAGCTATGGACCGACACCGATCTGAAATTCTCGCATTCCTCGACAGACCGGCCGGATTTCCGGCGCAGGCCCAAGGCGCGGCGGTTCGGGTCGTTCCTGACGCTGGTGCTGATTGTGGGGGGGCTTGTGGCGGCCTTCGTGTGGTTCGCGGCAGGCGCGACGGACCGGACGGCGGGGCGTCTGGCCTCCGACCCGGTGGTGACGACACTGCCGGCACCGGCGACGAACTGACGGCAGGTCAGACGGCAGAGATTTCCGACAAGATCGCATCGGCGGCGGCGGCGGGATCGGCGGCGGCCCAGATGGGGCGGCCGACGACGATGTGGTCGGCCCCGTCGCGGAGCGCGGCGGCGGGCGTGGCGATGCGTTTCTGATCGCCCGCGTCGGCACCCGCGGGGCGGACGCCGGGGGTGACGATCAGCTTGCCCGCAGCGAGTGGCAAGGCGCGGATCGCGGCGGCTTCGTGCGGCGAGGCGATCACGCCATCGGCACCGGCGGCAAAGGCGCGGCGTGGCGCGCTCGGTGACGATTTCGCGGACCGTGCCGGGGCGGATCAGACCTTCGTCGAGATCGGCGCGGTCGAGCGAAGTCAGGATGGTGACAGCGAGGATTTTCAGGCCGCTGTCGCCGGCGCCGTCACGGGCGGCGCGAACGACATGGGGGTCGCCGTGGACGGTGAGGAAATCGAGATCATAGCGGGCGATGCCGCGCACGGCAGCCTCGACCGTGGCACCGATGTCGAAGAGCTTCATGTCGAGAAAGACGCGCTTGCCGTGAACCTGCTTGAGCTCGTCGGCGAGGGCCAATCCGCCGCGGTCAACATGCCGAGGCCGATCTTGTAGAAGCTGACGCTGTCGCCAAGGCGTTGGGCGAGGTCGAGCCCGGCGACGGCCGAGGGCACGTCAAGGGCCAGGATCAGGCGGTCGTCTGCGCGAGAGGGGCGAGTGAGCATGAAGCATCCTTTCGACCGGGCTGTCCTGCCCTATTCCTGCGCGGGCGAACGGGTGTCAAGCGCGGAAAGGCTTGCAGCACACCGGCTGCGCGCGTGTATAGGAAGCAGGGCCAGGCAAGGGACGGGGCGCGCGCCGGAATGCTGATCTGTTTCGATATCGGGGCGTCGCGGATCAAGGCGGCGCTGGCCTCTGGCCCCGGTGAATTGCGCGCGCTGGGCGATCGGCCGACGCCGCGCGACGACGTGGATGCCTTCATGGCGGCGATGGCTGACCTGCTGGCACCGGTCAGGTCTGGCCTGCGGGGTATCAGCATCGCCATCGCGGGCGTCGCCGATCCGGCGGATTGGCGGCTGCGGATCGCGAATATACCCTGCCTGGATGGGCGCAGCCTGATCGCGCTGAGCGAGGAACGCCTGGGATTGCGGACGGTGCTGGCCAATGACGCGGACTGCTTTGCGCTGGCCGAGGCGCGGATGGGGGCAGGCCGCGGGCACCAGAACGTCTTTGGGATCATCCTGGGGTCCGGGATCGGCGGCGGGCTGGTGCTGGACGGCAAGATCGTGCGTGGCGCGGGCGGGTTACGCGGGCGAGTGGGGGCACGGCCCGATCCTGCGTGAAGGCATGCGGGTGCAGGGCGCGGAGATCGCGGTACACCGCTGCGGCTGCGGGCTGGTGGGCTGTCTGGATATGCTCGGCGCGCGCGGGCTGGAGCGGCTGCATGGCGAGTTGGGCGGCGCCGCGGCCGATGCACCGGATATTCTGGCGGGATGGGCGAGGGGCGAGGCGGCATCGCGGCGGACGGTAGAGATCTGGCTGGAGCTGCTGTCAGGGCCGCTGGCGATGGTTCTGAACGTCACCGGGGCATCGGTCGTGCCAGCGGGCGGGGGGTTGGCCAAGGCGACGGCGCTGGTCGGCGCGCTGGACACGCTGGTTCAGGCGAGGGTGCTGCGGCGGGCCAAGGGCGCGCTGGTGGTTCCAGCGTTGCACCGGCTGGAACCAGGGCTGGTCGGAGCCTCGGTGCTCGGGTTCCAGGAGCCTGACTTTGGCTGAGCGGGTTCTGGAGGTCTGCGTCGACGATGCGGCGGGTCTGGCAGCGGCGTTGGCCGGCGGCGCGGACCGGATCGAGTTATGCGCGGCGCTGGAACTGGGCGGTCTGACGCCGTCGGCTGGGTTCATGGAGCTGGCGCGGCAAGTGGCGGTTCCGGTCCGGGTGCTGATCCGGCCGCGGGCGGGTGATTTCACCTATGAGCCGGACGAAATGGCAGTGATCGAAGGCGACATCCGCGCGGCACGGGCGTTGGGGCTGTCGGGCGTGGTGATCGGGGCGGCGGGGCCGGATGGCACGCTGGACCTTGCGGCGCTGCGGCGGATGATCGCAGCGGCCAAGGGGATGCGACTGACGCTGCATCGGGTGTTCGACCTGGTGCCGGATCGGGCGGTAGCGCTGGAACAGGCGGTCGATCTGGGGTTTGACACGATCCTGACCTCGGGCGGGGCCGGAGCGGCGGCAACTGGCGTTGCGGCGCTGGCGGCGCTGGCGCGGCAGGCGGCGGGCCGGATCGCGATCATGCCGGGGGGCGGGATCAGGGTGGACACCATCGGAGCGCTACGGGCGGCGATGCCGCTGAGCGCGGTACACGGGTCGTTCAGCACAGCCGTTGGGTCCGATGCACGACTGGCCGGGTTCGGGCTGGCGGGTGCGGGGCGTCGGACCGACGCGGCACTGGTTGCGGCGGCGAAGCGGGCACTGACGGCGTAGGTGGCGTCAGGCGGCGTGGGAGGACCGGATGCGGTCACGGTCGGGCGCAGTGAAGAATCGCAGCTTGGCCCCGGCATAGAGACGCTGGCGGAGGGCGGCGGCGCCGGTGCCGGCGATGGGTGCGGCAATGGCGACGCGAACGAGATAGGGCGCGGCGCCGACGCTATCCTCGATCAGCAATGCGATGACAGCCTCGACCTGAGCGAGCGCCCGGTTGCGGCGGGCGCGAAGGACACGGGCGGAGAGGACACGCATGCCTATCGCCCCCGGATCGTGGGCGCGGTGGCGCGGACGGGCAAAGGCCGGGGGCGCGGGGCGGGGCGAAACAGCGATGCGGCGATCCGGGTCAAGAGACGCAGCATGTCACGCGGACCGGCTATTGCGGCAGTAGATCGGGAATAACGGTTCATGCGGCCCTCGGGCTTGGGGTTGTGTGGGGCAAGCCTGCGCGAAGATGGTTTCGATAATATTAGTGAAGAACGGCGATTTTCGTGGTGGCGGCGACGCTTGAAAACCGGCGGCGGCGGAACCACCTGAGGAGCAAGACCCGGTGGGTCCGTGCTGCAAGGGCGGGCGGACGGATATCGGGGGCTTTACGAGAGGAGACAGGCCGATGAACATGGAAAAGTTCACGGAGCGGTCGCGCGGGTTCCTGCAGGCGGCGCAGACGATTGCGATGCGGGAAAGCCACCAGCGGTTGCTGCCGGAGCATCTGCTGAAGGCGTTGATGGACGACGACCAGGGGCTGGCGTCGAACCTGATCCGCGCGTGCGGGCGGCGAGCCGGCGCAGGTGGCACGAGGCGGTGGATGCGGCGATCGCGAAGCTGCCGAAGGTGTCGGGCGGCGACGGGCAGATCTATATCGATCACGTCGCTGGTGCGGGTGCTGGACGAGGCGGAAAAGCTCGCCAAGAAGGCGGGCGACAGTTTCGTGCCGGTCGAGCGGCTGCTGACGGCGCTGGCGCATGGTGAACACGCGAGGCCAAGGACGCGCTGGATGCGGGCGCGGTGACGGCGCAGGAGCTGAACGCGGCGATCAACGACATCCGCAAGGGGCGGACGGCGGACACCGCGAGCGCCGAGGACAGGCTATGACGCGCTGAAGAAGTATGCGCGCGACCTGACCGAGATGGCCGCGCGAGGGCAAGATCGACCCGATCATCGGCCGCGACGAGGAAATCCGCCGCGACGATGCAGGTGTTGAGCCGGCGGACCAAGAACAACCCGGTGCTGATCGGCGAGCCGGGCGTGGGCAAGACGGCGATCGCCGAGGGGCTGGCGCTGCGCATCGTCAACGGCGACGTGCCGGAGAGCCTGAAGAACAAGAAGCTGATGGCGCTGGACATGGGCGCGCTGATCGCCGGGGCGAAGTATCGCGGCGAGTTCGAGGAGCGGCTGAAGGCGGTCCTGAACGAGGTCGAAGTCGGCGGCGGGCGAGATCATCCTGTTCATCGACGAGATGCACACGCTGGTCGGCGCGGGCAAGGCCGATGGGGCGATGGACGCCGCCAACCTGATCAAGCCGGCGCTGGCGCGCGGCGAGTTGCACTGCATCGGCGCCACGACGCTGGACGAATACCGCAAGTACATCGAGAAGGACGCGGCGCTGGCGCGGCGGTTCCAGCCGGTGATGGTGACCGAGCCGACGGTCGAGGACACGATCTGCATCCTGCGCGGCATCAAGGAGAAGTACGAGCTGCACCACGGGGTGCGGATCACCGATCAGCGCGCTGGTGGCGGCGGCGACGCTGTCGCACCGCTACATCACCGACCGGTTCCTGCCGGACAAGGCGATCGACCTGATGGACGAGGCGGCCAGCCGCCTGCGGATGGAGGTGGACTTCAAGCCCGAGGAGCTGGACGCGCTGGACCGGCAGATCCTGCAGAAGCAGATCGAGGCCGAGGCGCTGAAGAAAGAAGACGACGCCGCAGCCAGGACCGGCTGGAGAAGCTGCCGAAGGAGCTGTCGGGGCTGAGGAGCGGTCGGCCGAGATGACCGCGCGTGGCAGGCGGAGCGCGACAAGCTGGAAGGGCGCGCGCGCATCAAGGAGCAGCTGGACCGGGCGCGGGCCGAACTGGAGCAGGCCAAGCGGCAGGGCAACCTCGCGCGCGCGGGCGAGCTGGCCTACGGCGTCATTCCGGGGCTGGAGAAGCAGCTGGCCGAGGCCGAGAGCCGCGAGGGCGACGGACTGATGGTCGAGGAAGCGGTGCGGCCCGAGCAGATCGCCGAGGTGGTCGAGCGCTGGACCGGGCATCCCGACCAGCCGGATGCTGGAGGGCGAGCGCGACAAGCTGCTGCGCATGGAGGAGGAGCTGGGCAAGCGCGTGATCGGCCAGCGCCAGGCGGTGGTGGCGGTGTCGAACGCGGTGCGGCGGGCGCGGGCGGGGCTGAACGACGAGAACCGGCCGCTTGGGAGTCGTTCCTGTTCCTGGGGCCGACCGGCGTCGGCAAGACCGAGCTGACCAAGGCGGTGGCGGCGTTCCTGTTCGACGACGACAGGCGATGGTGCGCATCGACATGTGCGAGTTCATGGAGAAGCACTCGGTCGCCCGGCTGATCGGCGCGCCGCCGGGCTATGTCGGCTATGACGAGGGCGGGGTGCTGACCGAGGCCGTGCGGCGGCGGCCCTATCAGGTGGTGCTGTTCGACGAGGTCGAGAAGGCGCATCCGGACGTGTTCAACGTGCTGCTGCAGGTGCTGGACGAGGGCGGCTGACCGACGGGCAGGGCCGGACGGTCGACTTCAAGCACACGCTGATCGTCCTGACCTCGAACCTGGGGTCGCAGGCGCTGAGCCAGCTGCCGGACGGGGCGGATCCGGGCGGCGCGGCGCGAGGTGATGGAGGCGGTGCGGGCGCATTTCCGGCCCGAATTCCTGAACCGGCTGGACGAGACGATCATCTTCGACCGGCTGACGCGGGCCGACATGGACGGCATCGTCGACGATCCAGCTGCGCCGGCTGGAAAAGCGGCTGGCGCCGCGCAAGATCACGCTGGAGCTGGACGACGCGGCGCGGCAACTGGCTGGCCGACGAAGGCTATGATCCGGTCTTCGGCGCGCGGCCGCTGAAGCGGGTGATCCAGCGCAGCCTGCAGGACCCGCTGGCGGAAATGCTGCTGGCGGGCGATGTGATGGATGGCGAGACGGTGCCGGTCAGCGCCGGGGCCGAAGGGCTGATGGTCGGCGAACGGATCAGCCGGTCGGGCAAACCACGGCCCGAGGATGCGGTCCTGCACTGACTGCTGCCGCGAATTGACAGGAGGGCGCGCCACCCGGCGCGCCTTTTTTCTTGGCGCGGAGCGTGGCGGGCGCTAGAACGGAAAGGGAACATAAAGCGGAGGTCCAGCGGTGAAGATCGACTATGTGGAATTGGCCAGCGACGACATTGCGGCGACACGGGCGTTTCTGGGGTCGGCCTTCGGCTGGGGCTTTGTCGACTTTGGCCCGGAGATATCAGGGCTTTGCCGATGCGGGGTTGGATGGCGGAATTGACGGGACGCGCGGTCGCCCGTCCGGTGCGCCGCTGGTGATCCTGAAAACCGACGACCTGGAGGCGGCTGAGGCAGCGGTTCGTGCGGCAGGCGGCACGATCACCGCACCGATCTTTGCTTTTCCTGGCGGCAGGCGGTTTCATTTCCGCGAGCCGGGCGGCAACGAAATGGCGGTCTGGTCGGTCGCCTGACGGGGGCCTCACGCCGGGGCGACGGAGCCCAAACGTTACAGAAATCTCCACGCAGACGTGACGCGACTTCATTTTGGCGCGCACCCTGTTCCGGGTTAGCGTGATCCGAACAGATGTGGAGGAAACCATGGGCTATCGTTTCAGGACGGGGCTGCGCTGGTCGGACGTGACGCCGCGCGGGGTGTTCATGAACCGGCGTCAGATCATTCTGGCGGCCGCAGCGGCGAGTGTGGCGCTGCCGGCAGGCGCGAAGATGGCGGCGACGGCGTCGCGCTATTCGACGTCGGATACGCCCAATACGCTGGAGGATATCACCAGCTATAACAACTATTACGAATTCGGCACGGCCAAGGCGGACCCGGCTGCCAATGCCGGGTCGCTGGTGACATAGCCCTGGTCGGTCAAGGTTGACGGGCTGGTGGACAAGCCGGGCGACTATGCGCTGGGCGACCTGATCGGCGGGGATGACGCTGGAGGAGCGCATCTATCGGTTCCGCTGTGTCGAGGCCTGGTCGATGGTGGTGCCGTGGAACGGGTTGCAGCTGGCGGACCTGCTGGACAAGGGTCGGCGTGCAGTCGGGCGCGAAGTATCGTGGCGTTTGAAACGCTGGTGCGTCCCGAGGAAATGCCGGGGCAGGGGCGGGGCATTCTTGACTGGCCCTATCGCGAGGGGCTGCGGATGGATGAGGCGATGCATCCGCTGACCATCCTGGCGACCGGGTCTGTATGGCGAGCCGATGCCGAACCAGAACGGCGCGCCGATCCGGCTGGTGGTGCCGTGGAAATACGGGTTCAAGAGCGATCAAGTCGATCATGCGGATCAGGCTGACCGAAGCGATGCCGCAGACGACATGGAACATGCAGAATGCCCGCGGAATACGGGTTCTATTCCAACGTGAACCCGACGGTCGATCATCCGCGCTGGACCCAGGCAACGGAACGGCCGATCGGGTGGCGGGCTGTTCGGCGGGCGGCATGGAGACGCTAGATGTTCAATGGCTATGAGGATGAGGTCGCGTCCTGTATGCGGGCATGGACCTGCGGAAGGACTTACTGATGACGCTGGCGCAGACGATCAACGGGCGGCTGCGGGCGGTTCCGGCCTGGCCGCTCTATTTCGTCGGGGCGATCCCGCCGGCGTGGCTGCTTCTATCAGGGGCTGACGGGCGGGCTGGGCGCGGACCCGGTCAAGGGCATTGAGCGGGAGATGGGCCTGCTGGCACTGCAAGCTGATCATTGCGGGTCTGTGCGATCACGCCGATCCGGACGGTTCCGGGGGTGAACCTGATCCGGTATCGCCGGGCGATCGGGCTGGTCGGCGTTTACCTATGTGGTGGTGCATTTCACGATCTGGGTGGTGCTGGACATGGGGCTGCTCTGGCCGCAGGCGATGGGCGACATCGTCAAGCGTCCCTATGTCACGATCGGGATGATCGGGCTGGTGGCGATGATTCCGCTGGCGGTGACATCGAACAACTGGTCGATCCGCCGGCTGGGGCCGCGGCGTGGCAGAGGCTGCACCGGCTGACCTATGTCGGCGGCGGTTGCGGGGGCGGTGCATTACATCTGGCTGGTCAAGGCCTGGCCGCTGGAGCCCTTTCTGTATGCGGGCGGCGATTCTGGCGCTGCTGGCGCTGCGGGTGCGTCTGCGGACGGCGCGCGGTCGCCCCA
>CAVTXE010000020.1:15000-271463 GCA_963738635.1 uncultured Alphaproteobacteria bacterium
GAAATCGGTCGTTGAGTGCAATGGCATAAGCCCGCCTGACTGCGAGACTGACAAGTCGAGCAGAGACGAAAGTCGGCCATAGTGATCCGGTGGTCCCGAGTGGGAGGGCCATCGCTCAACGAATAAAAGGTACGCTGGGGATAACAGGCTGATACTGCCCAAGAGTCCATATCGACGGCAGTGTTTGGCACCTCGATGTCGGCTCATCACATCCTGGGGCTGGAGCAGGTCCCAAGGGTACGGCTGTTCGCCATTTAAAGTGGTACGTGAGCTGGGTTTAGAACGTCGTGAGACAGTTCGGTCCCTATCTGCCGTGGGTGTAGGAGACTTGAGAGGAGTTGCCCCTAGTACGAGAGGACCGGGGTGAACGCTCCACTGGTGGACCAGTTGTCGTGCCAACGGCAGTGCTGGGTAGCTATGTGCGGACAGGATAACCGCTGAAGGCATCTAAGCGGGAAGCCCCCCTCAAAACCAGGTCTCCCTTGAGGGCCGTGGAAGACCACCACGTCGATAGGCCGGAGATGTAAGTGCGGCAACGCGTTCAGTTGACTGGTACTAATCGCCCGATAGGCTTGATTTGATCCAGTAGAAGCCAGGAATGGTTTCATGAAGTCGTCACCAAAGCACCGACTTGGACTGTCTGATTGCTGTGTTTCTTTCTTGGTTTGGTGGTCATAGCGCGAGCAAAACACCCGATCCCATCCCGAACTCGGCCGTTAAGCGCCGCTGCGCCGATGGTACTGCGTCTCAAGACGTGGGAGAGTAGGTCACCGCCAAACCTAGTAAGAAACACAGACCGGTTTTCCGGTCGTATCTCTCGACGATGACACACACGAATCTGGCGCGGGGTGGAGCAGCCCGGTAGCTCGTCAGGCTCATAACCTGAAGGTCGCAGGTTCAAATCCTGCCCCCGCAACCATTTTACCGAACCAGCCGGAACACCAACATCCAGCCCGCTTCCAAGCGGGCTTTTTGTTGTTTTGGGCCAAGCCAACCAATGCGCCAATCGCACCTTCAAGATCCAGAGTGATGCCGTCTGGGCTTGCCCGGTATTGGTGGAGAGCACCACCTGAGGAACCGGAAGGTGTTCTATGGGAAACGGGAACATCCCACCGGCGGAATTTGCCATGAAACTGAGACCGGAAATACTTGCCTTATAGGCCCAGAAATCAACCCACAGACTCTGCCCTACCCCGAAGGGGAGACGGGGATCCGGTCGCCAAGCTGTCTTTCGGCCAGCACGGGCGTCAACTTCTCCAGCAGGCGGCGCAGTTCGGCGGTGCTTTCCGGGCCAAGTGTGCGCGCCAGATCCGCCTCGAACACCTGCGCTCTCTCGGCGAGTTGTCCGAAAAGACGGCGACCATCGGGCGTCAGGCACAGCTCTTCAAAGCGGCGGTCGTGCTGGCCGGGATGGCGCGATAGCCGCCCGGACGCTTCGAGAGCGGCGACACCGCGTGAGATGCTGACCTTGTCTTCATGGCTTCGCGCCCCGATTTCCTTGGCGGTCAGGCCATCCTGCGACGCCAGATGCGCCAGAATGCGCCACTGCGTTCGGGTCAGGCCAAAGTCCTTCTGGTAGTGAGTCTGAAAGCTTTTGCTGACCGCCTCAGCCACCTGATTGAGCATGTAGGGCAGAAACTTTCCCAGATCGAAGCGGTGTTCTGGATCGTCGGTCAACTTTGCAGCCTTTCCAATTGGTGTCGGGGTGCACGCCCCCCGCTGTCCCTGACGCTTCCCCCCGATCAAGCCTCCGGGTTCAAGAGCCATCGGGCGCGACCCGCGCAAAAGCCGGGATCGCGCGCAAATGGGCATCAATGGCCACGCACCGGGGCATGCTGCTCAAATCCACGTTCCAGCGTCGGGCGTTGTATAGCTGTGGAACGAGGCAAAGGTCAGCCATCGTCACCGACCGACCCAGACAGTATTCGGATGCCGTTTCCGGCAGCATTGCTTCGACACCGGCCAGACCCAGCGAAATGAAGTGGCGCATCCAGTCGGCCTGCGCGATCCGACCTGCGGAATGTGTGGTGGCGTAGCGAGCCACGCGCAGATTGCAGACGGGGTGGATCTCCATCGCAATGGCCATCGACAGGGCCCTGACCCGCGCGCGGGCAACGGGTTCCTTTGGCAGGAAGCCCGCGCTGCGCGTTTCGTCAAGGTATTCGATGATCGCGAGCGACTGGGTGAGAAAAACCCCGTCGATCCGCAGCGTCGGAACCAGCCCCTGCGGGTTGCGCGCAAGATTGACCTTGGTGGACTGCTCTCCTGACAGGAGGTCGACGGGAACAAGCGCGACCGGCGCATTCAGCAGAGACAAGGCGATTCGGACACGGTAGGAGGACGACGACCGCCAGTAGTCATACAATGTAACGCTACGATCTTCCGTCATTCTTCATCTCCCTCGGGATGGCATTCCGTGCAGGTTCAGAAATAGCTTGCATTAGTTGCTTTTGAAACTATTAATCTGCTGGCGGTCGGGGGCAGGATCTGTCGCCAATATTCAGGAACAGCCATGACAAACCATGCGCTTCCCGCAGGGATGGCCCGCGCACCTTCGTCGCCCGGGCCGCACGAAGGCTACATGCCCGGCTTCGGCAACGATTTTGAGACCGAGGCGCTGCCCGGCGCGCTGCCGCAAGGCATGAACAGCCCGCAGAAATGCAACTACGGGCTCTATGGCGAGCAGCTGTCCGGCACAGCCTTCACCGCGCCCAGCCACCAGAACGAGCGGACCTGGTGCTACCGCATCCGGCCCTCGGTCAAGCACACGCACCGGTTCACGAAGATCGACGTGCCGTTGTGGAAGTCGGCGCCCTGCATTGATCCTGACATTGTCAGCCTCGGCCAGTACCGCTGGGACCCGCTGCCTGTGCCGGACGAGCCGCTGACCTGGATCACCGGCATGCGCACGATGACCACGGCGGGGGACGTGAACACCCAGACGCGGCATGGCAAGCCATGTCTACCTGGTCACCGAGTCGATGAAGGACGCCTATTTCTTCTCGGCCGATGGCGAGTTGCTGGTCGTGCCGCAGGAAGGCCGGCTGCGGTTTTGCACCGAACTCGGCATCATCGACCTGGAGCCGAAGGAAATCGCGATCCTGCCGCGCGGGCTGGTCTACCGGGTCGAGGTGCTGGAAGGCCCGGCGCGCGGCTTTGTCTGCGAGAATTACGGTCAGAAATTCCAGCTGCCCGGTCGCGGGCCGATCGGGGCCAACTGCATGGCCAACCGCCGCGACTTCAAGACGCCGGTGGCGGCGTTTGAGGACCGCGAGGTGCCCTCGACCGTCACTGTCAAATGGTGCGGGCAGTTCCATGAGACGAAGATCGGCCACTAGCCCGCTGGACGTGGTGGCCTGGCACGGCAACTACGCGCCGGTGAAATACGACCTGCGCACCTATTGCCCGGTCGGCGCGATCCTGTTCGACCATCCCGATCCGTCGATCTTCACCGTGCTGACGGCGCCATCGGGCATCGAAGGCACGGCGAACATCGACTTTGTGCTGTTCCGCGAACGCTGGATGGTGGCGGAGAACACCTTCCGCCCGCCGTGGTACCACAAGAACGTCATGTCGGAACTGATGGGCAACATCTATGGCATCTACGACGCCAAGCCGAAGGGGTTTGTCCCCGGCGGCATGAGCCTGCACAACTGCATGTTGCCGCACGGGCCGGACAGGAATGCCTTCGAGGGCGCATCGAACGCTGACCTCAAGGCCGAGAAGCTGGACGAGACCATGATCTTCATGTTCGAGACCCGCTTCCCGCAGCATCTGACGGCCTTTGCGGCACAGGCGGGCCACCTGCAGGAAGACTACATCGACTGCTGGGGAGCCTTGGAGAAGAAGTTCGACGGCACGCCGGGGGTGAAGTAGGGCGGGCTCACCCCGCCGCCCTTTTCAACGAAATGGCGGGTTCAACCCCGCCCTGCCAGAGCTTGCCATGCCCCTTCTCCGCTCCTGGGTCGACAGCGCCAATCGGCCGGACACCGGCTTTCCGCTGAACAACCTGCCCTGCGGGGTGTTCTCCACAGTCGACACCGGGCCGCGCTGTGGCATGGCGATCGGCGACTTCGTTCTGGATCTGGGCGGGCTGGAGGCCAACGGCATCTTGCGATTGCCCGGTGGGCCTGCTTCTCGGGCTGCCGTTCTGGAACGGCGTGATGGCGGCGGGGCCGGACGGCTGGCGCGATCTTCGCGCGCAGGTGACCGCACTGCTGGCGGAAGGCTCGGACCGCAGGCTGCGATCGGAGCGCTATCTTGTGCCGCTGTCAGCCGTGACGCTGCACCTGCCCTTCACCCTGTCGGAATACACCGATTTCTACGCCAGCCGCCACCATGCCACCAACGTCGGCACCATGTTCCGGGGTGCCGAGAACGCTCTGCCGCCGAACTGGCTGCATATCCCCATCGGCTATAACGGGCGGGCGTCCTCGGTCGTCGTATCGGGCACCAATGTGCGCCGTCCCTGGGGTCAGGTGAAGGGCCCGGATGACGCCGCCCCCCGCTTTGCGCCCTCGGCCCGGTTCGATATCGAACTGGAACTCGGTGCGGTCGTCGGCCTGCCATCTGAACAGGGTCGCCCGGTCAGCGTGGCGCGGGCCGACGAGATGATCTTCGGCTATGTCCTGCTGAACGACTGGTCGGCCCGTGATATTCAGGCCTGGGAATATCAGCCGCTCGGCCCCTTCCAGTCCAAGGCGACGGCGACCATCGATCAGCCCGTGGATCGTGATGAAGGATGCGCTGGAGCCGTTCCGCAAACCCACGCCCCCGCGCGACGTGCCGCTGCTGCCGCATCTGCGGGAGCCGGGCCCGATGCTGTACGACATCGCGCTCGAGGTAGGGCTGACGCCTGACGGCGGGGCCGAGACCATCATCAGCCGCACGAACTATGCCGAGATGTATTACTCCGCCGCCCAGCAGCTGGCGCATCACACAACCTGTGGCTGCCCGATGAACGTGGGCGACCTTCTTGGGTCCGGCACGATCTCGGGACCGGACAAAGGACAGCCGGGGCAGCCTGCTGGAGCTGTCATGGGGCGGCAAGGAACCCTTTCCCATCGCCGGCGGTACCCGCAGCTTCATCGAAGACAACGACACCCTGACCCTGCGCGGCCATGCCCAGGGTCAAGGCTACCGGATCGGATTTGGCGACTGCGCGGGCAAGGTCCTGCCCGCACTGCAAGACCCCTATGCAGAATAAGAGGAATACCATGAGCGAAGCCATTCGCGTCGCAAGGCGACCTTGCGGACAAGACGATCAGTTTCTTCGAAATCGGCGATGGGCTCTATGCCCTCACGGCCGAGGGCGACCCGAACTCGGGTGTCATCATCGGCGAGGAAAGCGTGATGGTGGTCGAGGCACAGGCCACCCCGCGGCTGGCGCAGAAGGTGGTCGACTGCATTCGGAGCGAAAACGTCTTTCAATGACACAGGGTCGGCGTTGCGGTTTGGGCAACCGGCGCCCCAGCATTGCGAAGCGTTCGGCAGGTGGCAGAATGGCTGGCTGCCGGTTTCGCGGACTGGCGGTCAAGCTGACGCGGCCTTCCGCAACCAAACCCACTTGCAGCCACCTTCCGGGGTAGCTTTTTCGTTTGTGTCAGTCCTCAGCGCGTCCGTTCGTCATAGGGGCGGCAGGTTGACCACGCCCTTCTTCAGGATGAAGCAGCCATAAGGCCCGCTGTCTGCGGTGCGGATGATGGCGAAGCCGCGCTTCGCGGCCTCATAGAACGCGAAACGTTCCAGCGCCTGCATCGGAACCGCGCGGCCCTCGGCCGCATCGACCACAGCCTGCACCCGCGCGAAGACCGGCACCGCGCCATCCGGATCGCCCACCATCTGCATCCGCGATACGGGTGCCGGGACGAACGTATCCAGGGGCATCAGCGTCAGGACTGCCGCCGCCCCGGTGGGAATGTCGCAGCCGGCCATGTCGATCAGCCGGCCATAGGTGGTTTCGGCAGCGATCGTGGCGGCGGGGTGGTTCACGTCGCAGATCACCAGATCGTCGCCATGGCCCATCAGCATCAGCACATGCACGATTTCCGCCGACAGCCGCTGGTCGATGCCCTTCAGCACTATTTCACCGCGCCCGCCGCCATGCCCTTGATGATGTATCTCTCCAGCACGATCCCGATCGCCATCAGCGGCAGGATCGCCGCGAAGGACAGGGCCGCCATCGACCACCAGGATATGCCCTGACTGCCGGTCTGGCTGGCGACCATCACCGGCAGGGTATTGGCGTAGGTGGAGGTCAGAAGCGCTGCGAAGAAGTATTCGTTCCAGGTCAGCACCAGCGACAGGATGAAGGCCGCAACCATGCCGGGCAGGGCGATCGGCAGGATGATGGTGAAGAACGCGCTCCAGATCCCCAGACCATCGACAAGGGCCGCTTCTTCCAGCTCGGTCGGGATCGAGGCGAACTGATCGCGCATGATCCAGATGACGATCGGCAGCACCGACAGGGCGTAGAGCAGGATCAGCCCGACCCGCGTGTCGAGCAGCGCCAGTTCCTTGTAAAGAACCAGCACCGGGAGGGCGAGCACCACGGGCGGCAGGATCAGCTGGCTCAGGAAGAAGAACAGGATGTCGCTGTTGCGCATCCAGCCGAAGCGGTAGCTGAACCGCGACAGCCCGTAGGCCGCCAGACTGCCGAGGATCACCGCGAGCGTCGAAGATGACAGGGCCGCGACGACGGAGTTCATGAAGCGCTTCAGGAACTCTGCCCGCACCGTCGATTCCGTGCCGATGGTGTCGGGCGACAGCCCCAGCGATTTCCACCCGAGCCAGGTCGGCGTGTAGTCCACCCAGGGGATCATGTTCCCCTTCATCACGTTCGGCGCCATCTTGAAGCTGGTTGTGGCCGTCCAGTAGATCGGGAACAGGCAGATGATGGCCCAGAGCACCAGCGCAGCATAGATCAGCGTCCGGTTGGCAACCCATGCGGCGCGGAAGCTGCGGTCGGCGGGACCGTCGTGGAAAATCTGCGCGCTCATGTCCGGGGCCGCGTCCAGCGGTCGGCCAGTTTCATCAGCAGCGTCATCGCGATGATGATGATGACCAGATAGACCATCGCCAGCAGCGTGCCGTAGCCGACGTTCGACCGGTCACGGTATTCGCGGAAGATGAAGCTGGTCACGGTATCCGTGGCCCCGCCCGGCCCGCCCGAGGTGACGGCAATGACGATATCGGCCAGCTTCAGCTTGAAGATGATGCGGATCAGGACGGCCGTGATCGACACCGGCAGCATCAGCGGGAACGTGATTTCCCAGAAGTTCCGCCAGCCGTTGGCTCCATCGACCTTCGCCGCCTCGGTCAGTTCCTTGGGGATCGCCTGAAGCCCGGCGAGGATCATGATCATCATGAAGGGAATGAACGTCCAGGCATCCATCACCATGATCGTCAGCTTGGCGATCCAGGGGCTGCCGAAAAACGACGGGTCCTCCCAGCCCAGCCAGCGCGCCAGCCGCGCGAGCGGGCCGAAGCGCGACTTCCAGCATCGACTTGCCGATCATCCAGCTGACCGCGACGGGCGAAAGCATCAGCGGCATCAGGAAGGCGACACGGAAGAACTTGCGCGCCCGGATCTGGCTGTTCAGCATCAGCGCCAGGGCGAAGGCGATGGCGTATTCGGGCAGGATCGCCAGCACGTACCAGATCATGTTGGTCAGCGCGTTCCAGTAGAACGGGTCGGCCCACATCTGCCGCACGTTATCGAGGCCGTTGAACTGGCGTCCTTCGAGGGATGACAGGTTCCAGTTCGAGAACGCGATGATCAGTCCGAACAGCAGGGGAAAGACGGTCAGCGAGATGACAAACAGCGCGGCGGGCAGCACGAACAATGCGCGCTTGCCCTGCTCGCCCCGGATCAGCACCTGCCCCCAGCACAGGCAGGTGGCCCAGAGGATGTAGGCATAGAGCGTCGGCCGCCAGCTGGCGAAACCGAAATCGGCGCGGCCCATCGCCTGCAGCCCCTGCATGATCGCGACAATCGCCAGCACAGCCGCCGACCCCCAGATCAGCCCCTGACCGGTCCGCCGCCGGTTCACGGAGATGTCGTCGTTGGTGACGATGTGGAGAAGATCGCCGGTGCTCATGAGTGACATGCTAGTGGCGGGCCGGGAGCGTGGGAAGGAGAAGTTGCGGGCGACCCCGTGGCCAAGTGCATGCTGCGAAAACAAGAACAAAGGCGCGCCGGTTTCCCGGCGCGCCCCCTGTTCCCAAGGCGCACTAGGCCCCTGACACGGGGTTACATCCCCAGACTTGCCTTGTAGAGCGCGATCTGGCTGTCGCGGCCGATCTGGTCGGTGATTTTCTCCCACGCTGCCGCGATGGCGTCGGCGGTTTCCTGCGCCGATGCGTACTGCCCGCCGAAGCCCTTGGCCAGTTCGTCCTCGGCAACGGAGTAGTACTGGAAGATGCCCGGGATGCGCGGTTCGATCGCGGCGTTCGGGTGGTTGTAGCTGTCCGCGTTCGAGCCGAGGAAGTCCTCGATGAACGCACGGTCGTAACCCGCTGCTTCCCATTCGTCATACTGGAAGTGGCTTTTGCGGTAGGGCTGAAAGCCCGACGGATACGCCGCCGTCCAGAGTGACAGATCCTTGCCGCCCAGATGGGCTGCGGCAGACCACGCCGCCTTGCGCTTCTTCTCGTCGCCCGACACGCGGCTGGTCACGTAGACGCCCCAGCCGATATAGGCCATGTTGGGTGCAAAGTTCTCTTTCTCTTCCCAGGCACCCGCCTTGTGGTTGTAGACGCGCTTCGCGCCGGGGTTGATCGAGAAGCCGACCACATCGCCCACCACCGAGGTGTCCGAGGTCTTGGCGTTCGACCCAACGTCGCCCCACCAAGTGATCATCGAACCTGTCCCGGCCAGGAACTGCGAGAAGGCCGTGGTGCCGGGGTCGGCGTTGATCTGGTCGGCCGGGTAGGCATTGGCGGCGATCAGGTCCATCACGTCCTGGATCGCCTGAACCCAGGCCGGGTTGTTCACTCGCGGCTTCATCGTGTCGGCGTCGAACAGCCAGGCCGGGTCGTCCGGGTGCTTGGCATAGGCGCTGGCGCGGTCCTCGAGGAAGTAGAAACCGAAACCGCCCCAGCCCTTCAGCGGGTCGACAAAGCCGTGCGCAGGCAGCCCGGTCAGCGGGTCGGTCTGGCCGATCAGCGCCTTCGACGCCGCGTTCACGTCCTCCCAGTGCTGCGGCACGGTTGCGCCGCCGATGGCACCCTCGCCGAAATAGTCCTTGCGGTAGGCGAAGGTGTGGCAGTCGCCGTCGATGTTGATGCGATAGGTCTTGCCGTCCCAGGTGCCGACGGGGGGCTGCAGGTAGGCCACCAGGTCATCCGCCTCGATCTGCGTCTTCACCCAGTCGGGCATTTCGTCCAGCAGGCCCTTGCTCGCGGTGTCGCCTTCGAAGGGTGCCCCCATCTCGATGATGTCGAAATCGACCGTGCCGGTGGCGATGGACTGCTGCAGGCGCGGGTTGTAGTCGGCCTGCGCCAGGTCGATCCAGTTGATCTTGGCGCCGGTGTAGGTTTCCCACGGCTTGAGGAACCCGCGGAACAGAAAGTTGTGCTGGTTCTGGTTGTTCAGCCCCATGAAGGTCAGCTCGACCCCCGCGAATTCACCCTCGGCGACATTCGCCTTGGTCGCGGCGAGGGTCATCTCGCCCACCTTCTGCCAGTCGGCATCGGTCGGGCTGCCCATTCCGACGCCAGGGATCGCAAGGATCGCCGCGCGCACATTGTCCTGCGCCAGGGCAGGGCCGGCCAGTTTCAGCGGACCACCCAGCGCCGACACTGCGCCAAGCGCGGTCGCGCCCTGCAGCATCCGGCGACGGGTCATGCCGCGCGTCACGGCTTCGTAGAGTTCTACCTTCACGATACATTCCTCCCATGGAACAGTGTCCGGGCGGTAAGCCCGCCTCGGGTCATCTGGTTGTTCGGATATCGGGCCAAGCTGCCGAGGCGCCGGGACATGTCCGGGCCGATACGTTGACCGGGGTCTCCCACGCCCCTGACGGCTTGCCGTAAGGGCAGCTTCGCAAGGCACCGGGCACCTGTCAAGATTCTAACATGTCAGTATGGTCAGCCGATGGACAGGCTGGACGGGCTCGGCTAGGTCTTCGGTCAAAGCAGCGGGGAGGGACGGGGTTGGCCGAAGTCACGATCCGGACGCTGCGCAAGGAATACGGCGGTCTGACGGTCATCCACGGCTTGGACCTTGACATCGCGGATGGTGAATTCGTGGTGCTCGTCGGTCCGTCCGGATGTGGAAAATCGACGCTTCTGCGCATGATCGCGGGGCTGGAGGAGATCAGCGCGGGTGACATCCGTATCGGCGAGCGGCGGGTCAACAACCTGCCGCCGTCCGAGCGTGACATCGCGATGGTGTTCCAGAACTATGCGCTGTATCCGCACAAGACGGTCGCGGCCAACATGGGCTTTGCGCTGAAAATGCGCGGCGTCAGTGCCGAAGACGTCCGCGCCAAGGTCGAGCGTGCGGCAGGCATTCTGGGCCTCACGCCCTATCTCGACCGCTTTCCGCGCGCGCTGTCGGGCGGCCAGCGCCAGCGCGTGGCGATGGGCCGGGCGATCGTGCGCGATCCACGCGTGTTCCTGTTCGACGAGCCGCTGTCGAACCTGGACGCCAAGCTGCGGGTGCAGATGCGGGCTGAGATCAAGGAACTGCACCAGCGCCTGAAGACCACCACGGTCTACGTCACGCATGACCAGATCGAGGCGATGACGATGGCCGACAAGATCGTCGTGATGCAGGGGGGGCGCATCGAGCAGGTCGGGGCACCGCTGGACCTCTATGACCGGCCGGCCAACACGTTTGTGGCGAGCTTCATCGGCAGCCCGTCGATGAACATGATCGAGGGCAGGGTGAAGGGCGGCATGGTTGAGGTAGCGGGCGCGCGCCTGCCGATGCCGACTGGCGCGCAGGCGGAAGAGGGGCGCGAGGTGATCTACGGCATCCGGCCGGAACACCTGCACGAGGCGGCAACCGGCATCACCGGAACGGTGGCCGTGGTCGAACCGACGGGGTCGGAAACCCATGTCGTGCTGCGGATCGAGGGCCGCGAAATGGTCTCGGTGTACCGCGACCGGATCAGCCACCGGCCCGGCGATTCAGTTACGCTCTCGCCCGATGCCTCTGCTTCGCATCTGTTCGACAAGGCAAGCGGGCAGCGTATCTGAGCCGGAATGCGCCCGACCGGGCCGCCGGCGCACAACTCACTGACAGGGTTCAGGACAGCCGCAGCTCGCCCGGGGACGGCGAGATGCTGACCATGTTCCGTTTCCGCAATCGTTGCCCGATGTGCGCCACACAGGCCGCAGTGCCGGGTTGCGGATGGGCCACTGGTTCCCCGGCGGAGCAAAACTATTGACAGAATCACGGATCACAGAATAGTTGTGAAGCATGGAGAGAGATGAATGCTCGGCCAACGATTTGCCACCCGTATAAACTCGTTCGCTTCAGGGGCCGCCAACTATTGGCCTGACCTAAGCGGCAAGCCGTCCCTCGCGCAGATGGTGCAGCGTGCGGCGACGGTCGAGGGGTTGTCGGAGCTTGATCTGAACTATCCCGACCATATCGGACAGGACCCGGCGCAGGTCGGTCGGCTGGTGCGCGACTGCGGGCTTTCGGTCAGCGGCCTCGCCATGCGCTACTACAGCAATCCGGGCTTCAAGATGGGGGCCTTCACCAACCCGGATGCGACCGTGCGGCGCGAGGCGCTCGAACTGACCAAGCGCGGGATCGACGCCGCGCGCGCGATGGATGCGCCGATGATGACGCTGTGGCTGGGTCAGGACGGCTGGGACTATACCTTCCAGTGCGACTACGCAGCGCTGTGGGACGCCGAGATCGCGGGTATCGCCGAAGTTGCTGCGCATGATCCCGACTGCCTGATTTCAATCGAGTATAAGCCAAATGAACCAAGGGCTTATTCGGTCCTTCCGGATGCCGCGACCACCCTTCTTGCGATAGACGAGGTCGGCCTTCCCAACCTTGGGGTGACCATCGACTTCGCCCATGCGCTCTATGCCGATGAACAGCCTGCGTTCGCTGCTAACCTGATCCAGCGCCGGTCGCGCCTGCTGGGGCTGCACCTGAACGACGGCTATGCCAAGCGCGACGATGGATTGATGGTCGGGGCCGTGCACGAACAGGCGACGCTGGAGCTGCTGCGCGCGGTGCATCGCGGCGGCTATGACGGGGCGATCTATTTCGACACTTTCCCCGATGCCTCGGGCCTCGATCCGGTGGCCGAATGCGCCGCCAACATCCGCACCGTGCGCCGGATGCTGGATGCCGTGCGGCGGATGGACGGCGACAAGGGTCTGGCCGATGCACAAAGCAGGCAGGACCCGATTTCAGCGCAGGAATGCGCGCGTGTGGCTTTGGCAAAGGCCATTGCCAGATCCTGATACTTTACGACCAAGACCACTAGTCGTGTTGAAAAATGGGAGGAACCAATGCAACACTTTCTGAAAGGCGTGCTGACTGCGGGCGCTTTTGTCCTGACCCTCGACGCAGCAATGGCGCAGGATCTTGCGCCGCTGAATTCCGAACTCGGAACCCGACCGCATGGACTGGTCCGAGCTTGAGGCCAAGTTCGGCCCGCTGCCCGCCCCGGCGGCCGGCACCAAGGTCGGCGGCGTGTCCAAGACGCTGACGAACGAGTACTGGCGGTCGCTCGGCGTCGGCTATCAGAATGTCGCCGACAAGCTGGGCCTGGAGTTCGTCTATCAGGCCGCACAGAACGAGGGCGATCAGCTGGGCCAGCTGTCCACGGCCGAAAACCTGATCAGCCAGGGGTTCGCTGCACTGCTGTTTTCGCCCCAGACCGACGCCAATCTTATCCCGGCGGTCGAAGCTGCGGCGGCGGCGGGCATCCCGGTGCTGAACGTCAATGATGCCGTGATCCCGTCGGCCGAGAACTATGTCGGCAACGTCCAGAAGGGTAACGGCGTCAACGTCGCCAACTGGTTCGTCGCGAACCGTCCCGACGGCGGCAAGGTCGCGGTGATCGAAGGCCAGCCCGGCGTCTATGCGGCGGGCCAGCGCACGGCAGGCTTCACCGAGACGATCACGGCGGCAGGCAATTTCGAGGTCGTGGCCTCGGTTCCGGCCAACTGGAGCCGCGAAGAGGCGTTCAATGCCGCAGCCACGATCCTGCAGCAGTATCCCGACCTGATCGGCTTCTATGCCAACAATGACGGCATGGCGCTGGGCGTGGTCGAGGCCGTCAAGGCGGCGGGCAAGGCCGAACAGGTCGTCGTGTTCGGAACCGACGGCATCTCGGACGCCTATGCGGCGATCCGGGCAGGCGACCTGACCGGCACGGTGGACAGCTTCCCGGTGCTGACCGGCGAAGTGGCGATGGAAGTGGCGCTGCGTCTGCTGGCGGGACAGGACCTGCCGCGCGTGGTGGCGACGCCGCAGGCGCTGATCACCAAGGACAATGTGGAAACCTATGCCACATCTGACATGGCAGCCCTTCGCGCCGCCCTGATGCCGAAGTGACCTGACCAACTGCGATCCGCCGCAAGCCTGTGGCGGGTCGCCTCCTTGTCCGGAGAACGCAATGCAGCCCCGCCTGTCCCTGACCGGCATCACCAAGAGCTTCGGTCCCATCACCGTCCTGCACGGCGTGTCGCTGACGGTGGCACCGGGCGAGGTGCATGGCCTGCTGGGTGAAAACGGGGCGGGCAAATCGACCCTGCTCAACATCTTGTCGGGTGTCCTGTCGCACAATGCCGGGACAATCGAGATCGACGGCGAGACGGTCACGATTTCCAGCCCGCGCGAGGCCACTGCTGCGGGGATCGCGATGATCCATCAGGAACTCCAGCAGGTGCCGGAACTGACCGTCGCGCAGAACATCTATCTGGGTGCCGCGCTGCGCCGGGCGGGCGGCCTGCTGGTGAACCGTTCGGGTCAGGAGGCCGAGGCGCGGCGCATTCTGGCCCTGCTCGACCCGATGATCGACGTGACGGCCCCGGTCCGGTCCCTGCGCGTCGCGCAGCGGCAGATCGTCGAGATCGCCAAGGCGTTGCGCGCCAACGCCCGCATCATCGCGATGGACGAACCCACATCGTCGCTGACCCCTGCAGAGTTCGAACGTCTGGTCGTGGTGATCCAGAAGCTGTCGGCGCAGGGTGTGTCGATCATCTATGTCAGCCACAAGATGGACGAGGTGTTCCGTCTGTGCAGCACGGCCACGATCCTGCGCGACGGGCGGCTGATCGGGCAGTTCCCGATTCCGGAGACGCCGGTGGCCGAGGTGATCGAACAGATGGTCGGCCGCGAGCTGGCCCATGTCGCCCATCACAGCTTTGCGTCGGACAAGGTCGTGCTGCGGGTCGATGGCCTGTCGCGCGGCAAGGCGGTGCAGGAGGCCAGTTTCACATTGCATGCCGGCGAAGTGCTGGGCATCGCCGGGCTGGTCGGGATCCGGACGGACCGAGCTGTTGCGCCTGATCGCGGGGGTCGACCGCGCCGATGCGGGGACCGTCACAGTGGACGGCGCGGCGGTCGCCGGGACCGGGCCGCGCGCACGGATCAAGGCGGGGCTGGGCCTGGTTCCCGAGGAACGCAAACGCGACGGCATCATCCGGCACCGCCCGATCACCAGCAATGTGGGACTGCCCGCGATGCGTGCCTTTTCACGGTTCGGACTGATCCGGCAGACGAAGCTGAAGGCGCGCTCCGAAGTCCTGATGCGCGAGGTGGGCCTGCGCCCGCCCGATGTGACCCGCGCCATCGGCAGCTTTTCCGGCGGCAATCAGCAGAAGGCGATCATCGGGCGCTGGCTGGCCGCGGACACGCGCATCTTTCTGTTCGACGAACCTACACGCGGGATCGATGTCGGGGCCAAGGCCGAAATCTATGACCTGATCGAGCGCCTGGCGCGCGAGGGGCGCGCGGTGATCGTCGTGTCGTCGGAACTGCCCGAGGTGATCCGCGTGTCGGACCGCGTGCTGGTGATGCGCGAAGGCCGGATCAGCGCCACGCTTGCCGCGGCCGAAATTTCAGAGGCGAACATCGCCCGCAACGCCATTCCCAACCGGCAGTAAGGTCAGGACCGATGAACACGCTTTTCTCCAAGGCCCGGTTCCGCGATGCCGGAACGCTGCTGGGTCTGATCCTGATCTCGACTGTCTTCGCCACGCTGTCACCGACTTTCCTGACCGGGCCGAACCTGATCAACATCCTTCAGCAATCATCGATCAACGCCTGTATCGCGCTGGGGATGACGCTGGTGATCATCTCGGGCGGGATCGACCTTTCGGTCGGTCCGGTGGCGGCGTTGTCCGCGGTGCTGGCTGCGGCGATGCTGGTCGGCGGTGTGCCGGTTCCGCTCGCCATCATTGGCGCGCTCGGTGTCGGGGTGGCCTGCGGTTTCCTGAACGGCGCATTGATCACCTGGGGCGGGCTGCAGCCGTTCATCGTCACGCTGGGCGGGCTGTCGCTGTACCGTGCGCTGGCGCTGATCTATACCGGCGGCACGCCGATTTTCGGCCTGCCGGACGGTTTCCGCGCGCTGACGAACGGCAACGTCGCGGGGGTGCCGAACCCTGTGATCGCGGTGGCGGTGCTGGCCACGCTGGCCTGGGTGATCCTGAACAAGTCGCCTCTGGGCGAATACTTCATGGCCGTCGGCGGCAATCCCGACGCCGCGCGGATCGCAGGCGTCCCTGTCACGCTGACCAAGCTGTCCGCCTACATGATCTCGGGTCTGATGGCCGCCGTTGCGGCGCTGATCCTGATCGGGCGGCTGGGGGCTGCGGAACCGACGCTGGGCACGCTGTGGGAGCTGGACGCCATCGCTGCCGCTGCCATCGGCGGGGCCAGCCTGATGGGCGGGCGCGGGTCGATTCCCGGAACGCTGATCGGCTGCATTATCCTTGGAACGCTGCGCAACGGTCTGACCCTGATGAACGTCCAGGCCTTCTACCAGTTGCTTGCCACCGGCATCATCATCATTGTCGCGATGCTGATCGACAAGGTGACGAGTGGCAAAGAGGGATGAGGCATGGGTGATCCACGGGCCGTGGGTGCGCAGATTCGGATGAAGCTGCCAGGGCTGACGCCGCTCGAGGCGAAGGTTGCGGCGGATATTCTGGCGCGCAAGGATATTGACGAGGCTATGCCGTTGCGGGATGTGGCGCAGGGCTCGGGCGTGTCCGAGGCGATGGTGGTGAAGGTCGCCAAGAAGCTGGGCTTCGGCGGGTTCCGCGAATTCCGCCAGGGTCTTGTGGACTACTACCGATCTGACACCGCCGCGCTGCATTCCGAGATTTCCGCCGACGATACCTCGGGCGAGATCGTGCAGAAGGTGTTCCGCACCGCGATGCAGGCACTGGAGGAAACCTTCGCCATTCTTGATCTGGCGGCATTCGACCGTGCAGCGGACTATCTGCACCGCGCCAGACAGCGCGACTTCTACGGGTTGGGCGGTTCGGCGCAGATCGCCCGCGACGTCAGCCATAAATTCCTGCGTATCGGTATCCGCGCTTCGGTCTTTGACGACGCGCATATGATGATGATGTCGGCTGCCCTGCTGGGGCCCGATGACGTGGCCGTCGCGTTTTCGCATTCCGGCAGCACGTCTGCGGTGATCGATGCCGTGGAGCTGGCCCGCAGATCCGGTGCCCGGGCCATCGCCGTCACGAACTATCCTGACAGTCCGCTGGCGCGGGCCGTCGATGTGGTGCTGGCTTCGACCGCGCAGAACAACCCGCTGCTGGGCGAAAACGCGACCGCCCGGATCGCGCAGCTGAATCTTCTGGACGCGCTTTTCGTTGCGGTGGCGCAGCGTGACCGCGCTGCAGCAGACCTGAACCTGTCGCGCACGATGCGCGCTGTCGCCACCAAACGCAGGGTGTGAGGATCGCCGTGCCCAAGCCTGCCGTTCTGGTCGTCGGAAGCCTGCACTACGACATCATGGTCGAGGCTCACCACCTGCCGCGCCGCGACGAAACCGCCGTCGGCAGCCGCTGGTACCCGAAATTCGGCGGTAAGGGCGGCAATCAGGCGGTGGCGGTGGCCCGCGCCGGAGTGGCGTCGCGGATGGTCGGGGCGGTGGGCGATGACGATTTCGGGCGGTTCCTGCGCGGGCATCTGCGTTCTGCGGGCGTGGACGACCACTTTATCGCGGCGCTGCCAGCTGTCGGATCGGGGATGAGCGTGGCGATCATGGATGCAACCGGCGACTATGCCGCGACCATCGTTTCCGGCGCGAACCTGGCGATCGATCCGGCGCAGCTGGCTGCGGACGGGCCGTGGCGCGACGTGGCACTTCTGGTGCTGCAGAACGAAGTCCCCGAGGCGGTGAACATCGCCGCCGCGCGCGCGGCGCGCGCCCGTGGTGTCCGTACGGTTCTGAACGCCGCACCCGCCAGAGCGCTGCCGGAGGAGCTTGCGCTGCTGGTCGACATCCTTGTGGTGAACGCGGTCGAAGCCGAGATGATGGGGGCGGGGCGGGTCAATTCGCTGGCCGATGCTGCTGAAGCCGCACGGATGCTGGCAGCGCGGTTCGGGACGGTCGTCGTGACCGCCGGCGCCGAGGGGCTGGCGGCGCTCGGCCCAGACGGCGCGCTTGTGTCGCTGCCAGCCGAGAAGGTCCGCGTGGTCAGCAGCCACGGTGCGGGCGATGCATTCATCGGCGCTTTGGCGGCACGGCTGGTGGCGGGCGATGGCCTTCGCCCGGCCTGTACCGCCGCCGCACATGCAGCAGCACTTCATGTCTCGGGGCAAGGGGGGGCGCCGGCGGCGGGCGCGCAGGCTGCCCAGTAGTCATCGAGGACCCGCGAGACGCGGCGGCAGAGGAAGTCGCGCGCGGTCTGCGCGCCATCCAGCGACAGCCGCCCTGTCCCCGCAGCAACATCCGCGCGCCGCAGCAGGTCGCCGACCGCCGCCTGCGCGTCGGGTTCGTTCCAGTAGTACCGGATGCGGTCGCTGAGGCCCTCATGCCTCTGGCGGCGCTGTTCGGCGGCATCGCCGCCGCAATGACCCGACCAGTCGGCGGGGCGCGCGCGCATCAGGCGCTCCATCACATCGGGAAGGGCCGGGACACCGGGCGATGGCCCGACTTGCGCCACAAGGTCATACAGGGCGGCACGCAGGGCGAAGGTCAGTCCGGGTCCGACCTTGAGGATGGCGAAGCCGTCGCGGACCAGCGCCGCAAGCGCGTCGGGGGTCTGATAGTCAGTCGAATGCGCCTCGAAGACAAGACCCGGCAAGCTGGACCGGCCCTGAACAAGGTCAGCGGCGCGGGTTGGATCGTAAGGCAGGACTTCGTTCTGGCTGAACTCCACCCCCGGTTGGACCACCAGCGCGGCGCAGCGGCGGAAGGCGTCGGCAAGACCAATCCCGGCA
Organism: uncultured Alphaproteobacteria bacterium; assembly: GCA_963738635.1. GTDB lineage: Bacteria > Pseudomonadota > Alphaproteobacteria > Rhodobacterales > Rhodobacteraceae > JAOADN01. The sequence goes on from CAVTXE010000020.1 coordinate 33,395, forward strand.
AAAGCTGCGCGATGCAGATCGACAGTCATCCGGGCGGCTGCCGGTGACGTCACATGCAGCGGACCGAGCGCTTCCGTCGCGCCGCCCGGAACGGGAACCTCGGTCCCGATGACGTAGACCGGGGGTGGATGACCGGCGGATCGGGCCGCGGCTTCGGCATGGGCGGCCAGACGGGCGGCGCGTGCGGCGATCACGGCCTCGGGCAAGGGCGACGGGTCTTCGGCGCAGGGCATGGAGCAGTCGAGATGCAGCTTGCGGAACCCGGCGGCGGCATAGTCGGCGACCATGACGGCAGCCCTGTCCACCGCATCGGCAGCGGGCAGATGCCGCCAGGGATTGGGGCCCAGATGATCGCCGCCGAGGATCACAAGGTCATCGGGCACGGCAAGCGTTTCTGCGATCCCCGCGACAAGACGCCTGAACCCGGCGGGCGTCATCCCGGTATAGCCGCCGTCCTGATTGACCTGGTTGCAGGTCGCCTCGATCAGGATCGGAAGGCCCTTGTCGCGCGCGGACCGAAGCGCAGTTTCGATGACGAGGGGATGCGCCGAGCAGACAGAGACAAGCCCTTTGATCGGGCCGTTGCCGGAGAGGTCGGGAAAAGTATCGCGCATTCCGGCATCCTTTCCAGCCTGTTCGCTCAATATCGATCACAGTTGCGATTGACAATGAACTTTTAGGGTCCGAATACTACACTCAGCCAAAGAACATGGGGCCGATGTGAAGGATGACCGCGCCACGTTGATCCGGCAATTCCTGTTCGCGCACGGGCATTCGGCGGTGCAGGACATCGCGGATGCAGTCGGCGCGTCCCTGGCCACCGTGCGGCGCGATCTGATGGATCTGGAAGCCGACGGGGCGATCGAGCGCACACATGGCGGCGCACGCATCGCCGGACGGGTTGCAACCGAACTGGCCTTCGGTCTGCGCGAAAGCCGCCAGATCGCGCAGAAGCGGGCGATCGCGGATGCTGCCTATGACCGGCTTGTGCCCGATACCGCGCTGTTTCTGGACGCGGGCACGACGGTCCTTCAGCTGGCCCGCCGGATGCGGCTCGACCCGCTGCCGCTGACGGTTTTCACCAACTGCCTGCCGGTCGCGCAGATCCTGATGGATGTTGCGGCGATCCGGGTGACGCTGCTGGGCGGCAGCCTGCGGGCGGAAAACGCCTCGATGGTGGGGGCGCTTGCCGAAGACATGCTGGAACGCCTGTGGTTTTCGCAGCTGTTCCTGGGCGCCGGGGCGATTGCCGATGATGGCAGCGTGACCTCGGTCGACGAACAGGAGGCGCGGCTGAACGCGCGGATGATCGGGCGGGCGGAGCACGTGCTGCTGCTGGCGGATGCGAGCAAGTTCGGTCAGAGGCTGACCTACCGGGTGGACCGGCTGCGGCCGCCGGTCGAAGTCATCACGGATTCCGGGCTCGGGGCCGAATGGACTGGACGGCTGGCCGGCTTCGGCGTCCCGGTGACACGCGCCGCGCCCGCCGCCCGTGCGGTGGCGTAGGGGCAGGGTGATGGCGGGCGGGCTGGTTATGGGACTGGACGCCGGGGGCACCAAGACGGTGGCCGCGCTGGCGGACGGATCGGGGCGGATCCTGCGCCAGGAGACGGGGCCGGGATTGGACCCGACTGCGGGGGCGGATTGGCGGGCGGCGCTGGGAGATATCCTTACACGTTTGAATGCGGGACCGGTTTCGGCGGCGGTTCTGGGGATGCCGTTTCATGGTGAGATTGCCGCGGTATCGGCGGACCAGACGGCGCTGGCGGCGCGGCTGATCGACGGCCCGGTTCAGGTGATGAACGACGTGGCGGTCGCCTTTGCCGGGGCGCTGGGCGGGGCGGACGGGGTGCTGGTTCTGTCTGGAACCGGGTCGATGGCCTGGGCGCGCGGACCGGCGGGCGAAGTGCGGGTCGGTGGCTGGGGGCCGCTGATCGGCGACGAGGGCTCGGCGCATGATCTGGGCCGGGCGGCGCTGCGGTTGACCTGCCAGCATCTGGACGGGCGGGCGGACGCGGCGGGGCTTGCTGGGGCCGTGCTGGCGCATCTGGGCCTGGGCGAGGCGGACCTGATCGGCTGGGCCAGCGGACCGGGCGCGACGCGGGAACAGGTGGCGGCACTGGCCGCCGAGGCGGGCCGACTGGCCGACGCGGGGGATGCGGCGGCGTTGGGCCTGATGCAGGACGCGGCGAGGCATCTGGCGCGGCTGGGCCGGACGGCTGCGCGGCGGGCGGGTCTGACCGGGGCCGCGACGTGGAGCCACGCGGGCGGGATGTTCGGATCGGCGGCGCTGCTGCGGCTGGTGACGGACGGGATGGCGGTGGTCCCGTCCCTGCCGCGCCTGTCGCCGCTGGGCGGGGCCCTGCTGATGGCGGCGCGGCGCGCGGGCTGGGTGGTGACCCGGGACTGGATTGCAAACCTCGCGGGATCGGAACGGGCCATCGCGGGCGGACAGATGAAGGAAGCGACGCCATGACGATGTCGGCGACGGAACGGGTGATCCGGGGACAGTTCCCGTTCTGGCGGCGGGCGATGGCGCAGGCCATGCCGGACCCGGGCCATCGGGTTGTGGTCATCGGCTGCGGGACTTCGTTTTATCTCGCGCAGTCCGTCGCGGCGGCGTTGAACGAAGGCGGACGCGCCGCCATTGCAGTGCCTGCGGCGGAATGGATCAGCCGGCCGGGCAGCTATCTGGCCGATCCTGCGGGGTGGACGGTGGTCGGCCTGTCGCGGTCGGGTGCGACGACCGAGACGGTCGCGGCGATGACGGCAAGCCGGTCGCGGGGACATGCCGCGCTGGCGCTGACCTGCGCGCCGGACAGCGCCATCGCAGCGGCTTCGGATGCGGCGGTCTACCTGCCGACCCATGCCGACGAGGGTGTCGTAATGTCGGCATCCGCCAGTCTGATGCTTCTGGCAGGCCTGCGGATGGCGGGTAGCGGCAGTGCCCGGCGATCTGCCCGACCGGGCCGAAGCGGCGATGCTCGCGCTGGATGCGGGCGGTTCGGCGCTGTGGCGGCGTCGGCACTTTGCCTATCTCGGCGGTGGCGCACGCTTTGGTCTTGCCTGCGAAGGCGCGCTGAAGCTGATGGAAATGTCGATCACGCCGGCGCAGGCATTTCACCCGCTGGAATACCGCCACGGTCCGATCAGCCTGATCGACGAGGGAAGCGTCGTGACGTTGCTCTACAGTCCCGAGACGGCGGAGGAAGAGGCGGTTGTGTCACGCGATGTGCAGTCGAAGGGCGGTCTGGTCCTTGGGATCGACGGGCCGGGCGATGTGCGGATCGACACGGGCATCACTGGACTGGCCGGAGCGCTGGCGGCGCTGCCCGCCCTGCAACTGATGGGCGAACGCGTGGCGGGCGCGCGGGGGATCGACACGACAGCACCGCGCCATCTGACGAAGGTGGTCGTGCTGGCCTGAAGAGGGTGGAGACATGTCGACGATGCGACCCTTTGGCCCGGTGTCCGGCCTGACCTGGTTCAGAGGTTGGTAGGGGCATGGCGCAGGTCTCCGTCAACGGGCTGGTCAAGGACTATGGCAGGCTGCGGGTCATTCCGGGACTGACCTTCGACGTGGCCGATGGGGAATTCGTGGCACTGGTCGGGCCGTCCGGCTGCGGGAAATCGACGCTGCTGCGGATGATCGCGGGGCTGGAGGACATCTCGGGCGGAACCGTTTCCATTGCCGGGCGCGTGGTGAACGCGGTCGAGCCGAAGGAACGCGACATCGCCATGGTGTTCCAGAACTACGCGCTTTACCCACATATGTCGGTGCGCGAGAATATGGGGTTCTCGCTGAAACTGCGCGGGGGCGACCGGGCGGTTCTTGCGCAGCGGGTGGCCGAGACGGCGGCAGGTACTGGGCCTGTCGGACCTGCTGGACCGAAAGCCCGGGCAGTTGTCGGGCGGACAGCGGCAGCGGGTGGCGATGGGGCGCGCCATCGTGCGCCAGCCTTCGGTGTTCCTGTTCGACGAGCCGCTGTCGAACCTCGACGCGGCGCTGCGCGTGCAGATGCGTGGCGAAATCCGCGCTCTGCATGACCGGCTGGGGTCGACCTCGATTTTCGTGACGCATGACCAGGTCGAGGCGATGACGATGGCGGACCGGATCGTCGTCCTGCGCGCGGGACAGCTGGAACAGGCGGGCGCGCCGCTGGAGCTGTACGACCGGCCGGCGAACGCCTTCGTGGCGGGGTTCATCGGCAGCCCGGCGATGAATCTGGTGGACTGCCGGGGCGCGTCGGCATTTCCGGGCATCGGCCTGCCCCCGGCTGCGACGGGCAGGGATGTCATCTGGGGGATACGCCCGGAAGATATGGACCTTGTCTCCCCCGGTGACGCGGGCGCGGTCGAAGGAACGGTGACAACGCTGGAAACCGCGGGGGCGACGCAGTTCATCAGGGTGGAAACCGGGGGGGCCGCCTTGACCGCGCTCTTCTCGGAACGCCACGATCTGGCACGCGGAGACCGGGTGGCGCTTCGACCGCGCGAGGGGAAGTCGCATCTGTTCGATGCGGCGACGGGGGCGCGGATCGATGGCTGATCTGCCGCTGTCTGCGTTCCGCCCGGTGCCCAAACTGGTCACGTATTCCACCGCGCCCGACCGGCCCTGCCACCGGATGATCGAGGCGCACAACCACCTTGGTCCCTTCGGCGGCAACTGGGCCGACAGGTCGCTTTCCGAACTGATCGACCGGCTCGATGCGGGGCATGTGCGGGCCTATGTCGATCTGGACGGCGGCTGGGGCGAAGATGTTCTGGACCACCGCCTGCGCAAGTTCAAAGAGCCCGCACCGGAACGCTTCATTCTGTTCGGCGGGGTGAACTGGGCGCTGTGGGCCGAGGAAGGCCATGCTTTTGCCGACCGTGCCGCCGCGCGATTGCGGGCGCAGGCGGCGCGGGGGGCGCAGGGGCTGAAAATCTGGAAGCCCTTCGGTCTGACGGTTATGGATGATGCGGGGCGTCTGGCGGCAGTCGACGACGCGCGGCTCGATCCGATCTGGGCCACGGCCGGCGAGCTCGGCTTGCCCGTCATGATCCACATCGCCGACCCGGTCGCCTTTTTCGACCCCGTCACGCCTGAGAATGAGCGGTGGGAAGAACTGCACGCCCATCCCGACTGGCAATTCCCTTCGCCGCCGTTCCCGTCCTTCGACAGCCTGATCGAGGCCTTTGCACGCCTGGTGCGATGTCATCCCGGCACGACCTTCATCGGCGCGCATGTCGGCTGTTATGCCGAGAACCTCGGCTGGGTCTCGGCGCTGCTGGATGAATGCCCGAACTTCCATATCGACTTCAGTGCCCGCATCGCGGAACTCGGTCGCCAGCCCTATTCTGCGCGCGCCTTCCTCCTGCGCCACGCCGGACCGCATCCTGTTCGGCACCGATGCCGGGCCGGACCTGGACATCTGGGCAACCTACTGGCGGTTCCTGGAAACGTTCGACGAACACTTCCCCTACAGCCCGGACGGCATCCCCGGTCAGGGTCGCTGGAACATCTGCGGCATCGGCCTGCCGCAGGATGTGCTTGCCAAGATCTACCACCACAACGCCGCCCGTCTGCTTCTGGGCGAACATCAGGGAGAGGACAGATCATGAGACTACGACTTTCCGCGGTTGCGCTGCTGTTGTCGGCGGGGGCTGCCCTGTCGCAGACCGAAATCACCTTTCAGCTGTGGGGCAGCCCGCAGGAGGGCGAGGTCTGGTCGGGGATCGCCCAGGCCTTCGAGGCCGGTCATCCCGACATCAGTGTCAAGATCGAACTGGCGGACTGGGACAGCTACTGGGAGAAGCTGCGCGTGCAGATGGCGGGGGGCACGCCGCCCGATGTCTTTGCGATGGACGCGCCGCTTTACCCCGACTGGCAGTCGCGCGGGGTGCTGCTGAACCTGCAGCCCTATCTGGATGCCGATCCTGCGGCGCTGGACGGCGTCTATCCGATCACGCTGGAAGCCTACAAAACGCCCGAGGGCTATTTCGGCCTGCCGCGCGATTTCCAGACCATCGTTCTCTACTACAACAAGGACATGTTCGATGCGGCAGGCGTCGCCTATCCCACCGATGCGTGGACCTGGGACGACCTGCGCGCGACGGCCAAGACCCTGACGCTGGACAAGGACGGCGACGGCGCGACGGATCAGTGGGGCTTCTGGGCCGAAGCCTATGACCAGGAACCCTTCTGGGGGTCGGTGATCTGGTCGCATGGCGGCGACATCGTGGATGCGGCGGCAGGCAAGACGCTGATCGGGTCGCCAGAGGCATCGGCAGGGTTCGAGTTCATCCGCGCGATGCTGCTGGACGACAAGTCGATGCCGACCCAGTCGCAGCTGGCGCAATACGGCTATGACGGGTTTCTTGCCGGAATTTCGGCGATGGGCGTGTCGGGCCACTGGTCGGTGCCTGACTATGCGACGCAGAGTTTCGCCTGGGATGTGGCACCGATGCCATCGGGTCCGGCGGGCCGGGTGACGGGCGTGAACTCGGCCGGGTTCGTGATTGCGAGGGACAGCAAGAACCCCGACGCGGCCTGGGAATTCGTGAAATACGCGACCGGCGACGCGGGCCAGACGGAGCTGGCCAAGATCGGCTTTGCAGTGCCGATCCGGGAAAGCGTGGCTAAATCGGAAGCCTATCTGGGGCAGGCGGTGAAGATCAATCATCAGATGTTCATCGATGCGCTGGCCTATGCGCGGGTGAAGCCGGTCTTCAAGGGCTATGAGGAATGGTCGGGCGCGGTGGGCGACGCACTGTCGCTGATCTGGTCCGAGGAGTCCGGCGTCGAGGATGCGCTGGCCGAGGCGGTGGCGAACGGTGACGCGGCGCTTGCCAGCAACAGGTGATGTCCGGGCTGAGACCCCTCGGTCGTGAAAAGTGGTGGGTGCTGGCTCTGCTGGCACCCACGTCTGATCGGGCTGCTGCTGGGCACGTTCGGGTCGATTCTGGCGACGCTTGGCCTCAGCCTGTATGACTGGGATCTTCTGACGCCACCGGAATACGCCGGGTTGTCGAACTACGCGGGCCTGCCCGGCGACCGGATGTTCGTCAAATCGCTGTGGAACACCGTGGCCTTTGCCGCGCTGTACGTGCCCTTGACGATGGTCCTTTCGCTGACGGTCGCGATGGCGCTGAACCGGCGGGTGCGCGGCGAAAGCCTGTTCCGCGTGCTGTATTTCCTGCCCGTTGTCTCCTCGCCCACGGCCGTCGGTCTGCTCTGGACCTGGATCTATGCCGAGGATCACGGTGCGCTGAATGAGCTGATCGGCCTCTTCGGGGCAGATCCGGTGCGCTGGCTCGGGTCCGAGATGGTGCTGTATTCGGTGGTCATCGCCAATGTCTGGGGTGCTATCGGCGAAGGCATGATCGTATTCCTCGCCGGTCTTCAGGCGATCCCGAAGGAACATTACGAAGTCGCCCGGATCGACGGCGCGACAGTCTGGCAGCGCCTGCGCTATCGTCACCCTGCCCGCGCTGATGCCCAGCTTGTTCTTCCAGGCGGTGCTGGCCACGATCCATGCCTTTCAGGCCTTCGACTACATCTACATCCTGACCCGGACCGGGAACGGCAACTCCAGTCATGCCGACGCTGGTCTTCTCGATCTACCGGTCCGGGTTCCGGTTCTTCCGGATGGGCGACGCGGCGGCGCAGGCAGTGGTGCTGACGCTGATCATCCTGGTCTTTACATGGGTCTATTTCCGGCTGCAGCGGCGCTGGGGACCGGCATGAGGGGCCGGCGCACCGACTGGCTGGCCCTTGCCGCGCTGCTGGCGGGGCGCGGCGCTGATGGTCGGGCCGTTCCTCTGGATGGTCTCGACCTCGCTGAAGCCCGCGGCCGAGCAGTTCGACATGCGGCTGATCCCGGCGACCCCTACGCTGGCGAATTACCCGCGGCTGATGGAGATCATGCCGTTTCACCTGCTTCTGTGGAATTCCGCCAAGATCGCCGTCATCTCGACCTTCGGCCAGTTGCTCACCTGCTCGATGGCGGCCTTTGTCTTCGCCGTCGTCCGGTTTCCCGGGCGTGACGTGCTGTTCGTCCTGCTGCTGGTCACGCTGATGATCCCTGCGCAGGTCACGGCCGTCCCGCAGTTCATCATCTTCAAGTATCTCGGCCTCTACGGTACGCAGGCCCCGCTGTACCTGCCCAGCTTTCTCGGCGGCGCCTTCGGGACGTTCCTGATGCGGCAGTATTTCCAGGACCATTCCGATCGAACTGGCCGAGGCGGCGCGGATCGACGGTGCCTCGCTGGCCCGTATCTTCTTCACCATCTACCTGCCGCTGGCCAAACCCGCTCTGGCCGCCTTCGCCATATTCGCCTTCCTGTTTTCATGGAACGACCTGTTCTCGGCCCTGATCTACCTGCCGTCGGACCTTGAAAAGACCACGCTGACCGTCGGGCTGGCGCTGTTCCAGCAGCAGTATGCGGCGCAGTGGACGCTGATGATGGCGGCCGCGCTGGTGTCGGTCGCGCCGATGATACTGGTGTTCCTGCTGGCGCAGCGGCACTTCGTGGCGGGTCTGGGGGCAACCGGGCTGAAGTGAGCCGGCATTGCCGCAGAGCGTCCGAGCGGGAGGCAAAAGGCCTTTGCAGGTCGCGCGGCGCCGCGCTATCCCGCGAGGCAGCCGGAGGAGCCAGCCATGCCGTCACCAGTGGAATTCGGAACCGTTGATGGCAAGACCGTGCATTCGGTCACTCTCGGCGCACCGGACGGGTTTCACGCGCGCCTCATCAGCTTTGGCGCGCGGCTGACGGAACTGCATGTGCCCGACCGCGCCGGGCGGCTGGCGGATGTGGTGCTGGGCTATGACCGGCTGCAGGACTACGTGGACAGCACCACCTATTTCGGCGCGACCTGCGGGCGCTTCGCCAACCGCATGGCCGATGGGCAGTTCATGCTCGACGGGCAAACATGGCAGCTTGATCGCAACGAAGGCCCGAACCACCTGCATGGCGGCAGTGCAGGGTTCGACCGGAAGGTCTGGGCGATCGCCGACCTGTCCGACCTGTCGGTCACATTCACCGCAACTTCTGATGATGCCGAGATGGGCTATCCGGGACGCTGCGATCTGCGCTGCACCTATGCGCTGGACCCTGTGGGCTGTCTGTCGGTCACGATGGAGGCCGAGACTTCACGGACCACGGTGATGAACATGGTGCATCATTCCTACTTCAATCTGGCTGGTCAGGGATCGGGCACTGTTCTGGACCAGCAGATCAGGTTCGACAGCCGGTTCCATACGCCGGTGGATGATGCCCTTCTGGCGACGGGCGAGGTCCTGTCCTCGCGCGGCACACCCTTCGACTTCAGCGATGCAAAACCGATCGGGCGCGACCTGGCCCATGTCCCCGGCGGCCTCGGCTATGACCACAACTTCTGTCTTGCCTCGGCCGACCCGATGCATCTCTGCGCCGAAGCGCACGACCGGGTCTCGGGTCGCCGCCTGGTTCTGACGACATCCGAACCGGGCGTGCAATTCTATACCGGCGGCTATCTGAGCGACGACATGATCGGCAAGCAGGGCAGCCGCCTTTGCCGCTATGCGGGCTTCACACTGGAAACGCAGCGGTTTCCCGGCACACCGGGCTTCGGGCATTTCCCGTCAGGACGGCTGGACCCCGGCCAGACCTATCGTCACCGGATGGAGTTCGTCTTTTCCGCCGATGCGGGCGGCTGACCGCCGGAACACGCGCATCGGGCAATTCCCGCGAACTCATCGCAGACGATCAGGCGTTCCGGTTCATGCCACTTTTCAACCTGTGACTGTTTCGCGGAAACCAGCGGAAGCCTGCCGAAGCAGGCTTTTCAACGGCGGATTGTAGCGTAACCGCGCATCCGCATCCCGGTCCGGACCCGTTAATGACCGTTAATGACCTTTGGGCCGCCCTTTTTTCGCCCTCTCCCATTGGCAAAAACAACGGTGAGGGGCGCGACACAGATCAGGACGACGGACATGAAATTCGCAGTAGCCATCTTCGCAAAGTTCGCAATCGGCGGTTCCGAAAAGCAGGACCTGTTCGACATGCGCCTGAACTCGATGATCTCGCCCGCCTCAACCGGTCCGCGTCTGCGCCGCGTCGCACCGCCCGCCCTGTTCGCGTTCCGGAGCCGCTCGCACGCCTGACGCGCCGTCCGTGCCCGTCAGAATGTGACGGACACCCCCGGCAGGTTCAGCGCGCGCATCAGATCGCGCAACTCCTGCCGCGCCGCGATGTGCGAAATGTTCATCCCCTCGACCCCGATGTCGCGCAGGTCCAGAAGGGTGAGCCCCCTCGGGAACAGTTCGCGGAAGATCACGCGTTCGGAAAAACCGGGTGCCACGCGGAAGCCGATCCGCCGCGACAGCTGATCCAGCGCATCGCCGACCTTCTTCTTGTTGTGCATCTGCTGCGCGCCCAGACGATTGCGCAGCACGATCCAGTCGATGGGTTTCAGCCCCGCCCGCGCGCGCAACTGCCGCGCATTCCAGACCATCTCGGAATAGATCGACGGGCCGTTGACCCGGCTGGTTTCGGGGTCGATCCGCGCCAGAAGGTCGAAGTCGATGAAACTGTCGTTCAGCGGCGTCATAAGCGTGTCGGCCAGCGAATGCGCGACCTGGCTCAGCCGCGTGTGGCTGCCAGGGCAGTCGATGACGATGAAGTCGGTTTCCGTCTCGAGCCCCGCCACGGCGGCGGACAGGCGGTGGTCGTTGACGTTCTCGTCGGCGGCCAGCGCCTTGGAATCGACGTCCGGCAGGTCGCGGTAGTCGGGGGATGGCAGCGTCAGGCCCTGACGTTTCAGAAACGCCCGGCGGTTCTCGACATAGCGGCCGAAGGACTTCTGCCGCAGGTCCAGGTCCAGCGCGCCGACCCGGTGGCCCATCCGCGCCAAAGCCGTTGCGACATGCATCGAGGTCGTGGATTTGCCCGACCCGCCCTTTTCGTTGCCGACGACGATGATATGCGCCATGCCCTGTCCCCGGCCCCGAATCAAAAGGCGCGCCGTTTTCGGCGCGCCTTAACCATATATTGTGTGCTTCCGTTCTGAAAGCACAACGCAGGTGTCAGAAGCCCAGGCCGGCGTATTTGTTCTTGAACTTCGACACGCGCCCGCCGGTGTCCATCAGCTTGGCTTGCCGCCGGTCCAGGCCGGGTGCGCCAGCGGGTCGATGTCCAGCGCCAGCGTGTCGCCTTCCTTGCCCCAGGTCGTCCGCATCCGGACGGTGCTGCCATCGGTCATCTTGACCGTGATGGTGTGGTATTCGGGGTGAATTCCGTCCTTCATCGCGCTTACTCCGCTTTCTCTTTGTAATTCGCCACTTCGGCGATCCGGGCCGATTTGCCGCGACGGTCGCGCAGGTAGTACAGCTTGGCGCGGCGCACGCGGCCCCGGCGCACAACCTCGATCGCGTCGATGTTGGTGGAATAGAGCGGGAAGACCCGCTCCACGCCTTCGCCGAAGGAAATCTTGCGGACGGTGAACGACGCGGAAATCGTGGCGCCGCCCTTGCGGCCGATCACGACGCCTTCGTAGTTCTGGACGCGCGTGCGCGTGCCTTCGGTCACCTTGTAGCCGACACGCACGGTGTCGCCCGCCTTGAAATCGGGAATGGTCTTGCCGAGGGCCGCGATCTGTTCGGCCTCGAGCGTGGCGATGAGGTCCATCGCGCTCTCCTATGGTTGCCTGCCGTTTGCGGCAGAGGTGTTGCACGTCCTCAGAGCTCTCGGTCTTCGTCCGGGTCCCTGCTGTGCGCCGCACACCAAGCCCGCCAGAGATCAGGTCGTCGTTCTTTGGTCAGCCTTTCGGCCTCGGTCCGTCTCCAGTCGGCGATCTTCGCGTGATGGCCGGACTGAAGCACGTCCGGTATCTCGCGGCCTTCCCAGAGAACGGGTCGTGTAAACTGCGGGGCTTCCAGCAGGCCGTCCGAAAAGGATTCCTCCTCGGTCGAATGCTGATTCCCAAGCACGCGGGGTATAAGGCGGACCGTCGCGTCGATCAAGCCTTGTGCGGCGATCTCTCCGCCGGTCAGGACAAAGTCGCCAAGCGACACCTCTTCGACCCCGAAATGGTCGAGAACGCGCTGATCGACGCCCTCGAACCGGCCGCAAAGAAGGGTGATGCCATCGGCCTGCGACCAGTCACGGGCCATGGCCTGGGTAAAGGGCTTTCCGCGCGGGGAAAGATAGATGACCGGCCAGCGCGCGCGGTCGGCGGGCGTGCCGGTCGCGGCCATCCGCAACGCCCGCGCGACGACATCGGCGCGCAGCACCATCCCCGCGCCTCCGCCTGCGGGGTTGTCATCGACATTGCGGTGCTTGCCCTCGCCGAAGGTCCGCAGGTCCAGGGTTTCCAGCGCCCAGAGACCCATGTCCAGCGCCTTGCCGGTCAGCGACAGGCCGAGCGTTCCGGGAAAAGCGTCGGGGAACAGGGTGATGACCTTGGCGGTCCAGGCCCCGACCAGTTGCGGGCGTTCCTCCAGCAGGTCACGAGGTTTGACCGAGGCCTGAAATCTTCAGGCGGCCGTGGGATTTTGCGGGCGGAAGCGTCATGGCCCCGGCACATACAGGACGTGCAGGCCAGACGAAAGCCGTCAGGCCGGGGGCGCGCCCCGCTCCGGATGGCCGATCAGACGCGACAGCGGCACGGCGGCGACGGCCAGCGCGATGGGCAGCCAGAGCGGCAGGGTGGCGGGACCGGCGAGCGAGGCGAAGCCGCGCCCCAGACCGAAGGCCAGGAATATCGTCAGCACCTGCGTCAGGGTCGATCCGACCAGATGCACGGCCAACGCGACCGGCGTTCCGCCGCGCGTCGCCTCGGCCCAGATCGCGGGGCGGTTGGCGGCCAGCCAGAGAACGTAGATCGCCACGAACACCGTCAGCAGGATCAGCGGCGCATAGGTCAGCCCGGCCAGAAACGGCGCGAAATACAGAAACGATGTCGCCACCGCAAAACCCGCGTTCTGCAACCGTGCCATAGGCTTACCCCTTATCCGTCTCGTCCTTCACCGTCACCTCTTCGGGCGGGTCCGCCACGATGCGTCCCGCCGTCAGATCGACCGTCGGCACGATGGCGCGGGTGAAGGGCAGAAGTAAGGCAGATTTCCGGCCCGGATCGTTCACCTCCAGTATGTCGCCCGCGCCGTGGTTGTGCACCGCCCGCACCGTGCCCAGCCGCGCGCCGCCGGGGTCGCTGACGACCAGGCCGATCAGGTCGGCATGGTAGTATTCATCATCCGGCAGTGACGGCAGGCGCGCGCGGTCGGCGTGCAGCGTCACGCCGCGCAGAGCGTCCGCCTGTTCCTTGGTCGCCACGTCCGACAGCCGCGCGGCCAGCCCGCCGGGAATCGCATGCGTGATCCTGACCGTGAAGCTGTGCGCGCCGTCCTCGGTCCAGAGCGGGCCATAGGCGGCAATCGCCGCCGGATCGGCGCAGAAGCTTTTCAGCCGCACCTCGCCCTTGACGCCGAAGGCACCGGCAACAGCACCCACCAGAATCCGCGCGTCGGTCATGTCCGCCCCAGAAGCCTGCCCGCGATCAGCGCGTAGTCGCTTTCGCCGATGCGGAATTTGCCCTGCCGGAACGCCATGCCCCAGTGCGCCTTGTCGCGGATGAAGGTTAATTGAGGGATAAGCGGACGCACCGGCACGGGTATCACCTCGTCAAAGGTCGCGTTCCGCACCCAGGCCTGAAATCCGCCCATGTAGTCCGTCAGATATGCCGCATCGCCCGTCACCGTCGCGTGGCCCACAAATTCCTGCACCGGATCGCCATCGAAATCCGTCTTCGGCGCATAGAATATCACCCGGTCACCCGGGTTCAGCGACCGCACGACCGCCTCGCGGCCATGCGAAAAGGCGACGAAACCCGCCGCCTTCCCGCGCTCGACATGGGCGGAATGGACAACGCCGACATAGTGCGCCGGCATCGCCCTTTCCCCCGTCAGGTCCGCTTTACTCGGCATCCGCCGCAGCCGGTGCGTCAGCCGCCGGTTCTTCGGCAGCGGCGACCGCTTCAACTTCAACCCAGCCTCGGCCACCGGGGCTTCAACCGCAGCCACTGCAACCGGCTCTTCCACCGGCGCGGCCGGAGCCGCGGCTGCTGCCGCCGAAGCGGCTGATTTCGCAGCCTTTTCCTCCGCGCGCTTCTTGGCCTGGGCGTGGGGTTCGCCCTTCTCAAGGTTGGCGCGGGCTGCCTTCGGGCGGGCACCGGCGGCTTCCAGCATCCGGGCCACGCGGTCGGTCGGCTGCGCGCCCTGGCCGATCCAGTACTGCACGCGCTCGACGTTCATCTTCACGCGGTCTTCGCTGTCCTTGGCCAGCAGCGGGTTGTAGGTGCCCAGCTTCTCGATGAAGCGCCCGTCGCGCGGCATCCGGCTGTCCGCCGCCACGATGGAATAGAACGGGCGTTTCTTCGATCCGCCGCGTGCCAGTCTGATTTTCATAGCCATGTCGTTTTCTCCTTGGATGCTATGGCGTTGAACAGGGACAAGCCCCTGTTATTTCTGTAGTTTCTCGTGATGCCTGATGACTTCCGATATGATGAAGGTCAGGAATTTCTTGGCCAGTTCGGGGTCCAGATCGGCGTCTTTCGCCAACTGGTCCAGCCGCGCCATCTGCGCTGCCTCGCGCGTCAGGTCGGACGCCGGAAGGTTGTGCGCGGCCTTCAGCCGGCCCACGGCCTGGGTCTGCTTGAACCGTTCGGCCAGCGTGAACACCAGGATCGCGTCCAGCCGGTCGATGGCCTCGCGGTGGTCGCGCAGCAGCTCGGCGGCGCGGGCGGTCGTGTCCGTCATCGGGTCCTCCGGGCGGAAAACAGGGGCGTATGATTCACGTGCATATCGCGTGCATACGCCGTGCATACGTTGATGGGCCATCCGGTCATGGCATGCCTCGGGTTTCGCCGTGCCGCCAGATCTGGCAGCCGTCGCCATAGGCGCCCTCGGCGACCGGGTCGCGCCGTGCACCGAGGCGTTCGGCGATCCGGGCAGACGCGGTGTTCGGCGGATCGATGTAGCTGACCACGCCGCCCGGCCCGAACTGCGCCAGCGCATGGGGCAGCATCGCTTGCGCGGCTTCGGTGGCATAGCCGTTCCCCTCGGCTTCGGCGGTCAGGACCCAGCCGATCTCCGGCTCCGGGTCGCCGAATTCCTGCCAGAAGAAGCCGAAGCCCACGACCACGCCGTCCGACCGGCGTTCCAGCGTCCAGAGCCCGATGCCGCGCAGCATCCAGCCCGCCGTGGCCTGCGTGAAGTCGGCCCATGCGCCTTCGCGGTCATAGGGGCCGTCCATATGGACCGCGCGGTCCGACATGAAGATGGCGGCATAGGCGTCGAAATCGGTCACGCGGGGCGCGCGCAGGATCAGGCGGTCGGTCGTCAGCACCGGCACGGCGGCGCGGGCTGCGTCGGCGATGGCTGCGGCAGGGCCGGACAGAGGCTGTTCCCAGGGATGCGTCATGCCACCCCCTTCGGTTTCGGGTGCCGGTAGACAAGCGTCGGCTCCTCGGGGTGCGGAGTCGCGGCTTCGGTGTCGCGACGCGCGCCGAGGCGCAGGGCCAGCGCGATGGACCGGTCGTTGGCCGGATCGATGTAGCTGACGGCGGTATCCCAGCCGAGCGCGCCGAAGGCATAGTCACGGGCAGCAGATGCGGCCTCGAACGCATAGCCCTTGCCCTCAGCCTCGGCCGTCCAGACATGCCAGCCGATCTCGCGTTCTGGCCAGTCCACCGGGTGCCAGGGACCGACCATGCCAAGCGCCTCGTCGCTGCCCTTCAGGCAATAGACGAACTGGCCGTAGCCGCGCATGACCCACATGCCGATGATGTGCCCGAAGGCGCGCCAGGCCTTGGCCTCGTCCATCGGCCCGCCGATATAGAGCGGCGCGGTCGGACACGGCGAAGTCGCGCCAAGCCGGCCAGTCGGCGGCGACGGGCGCGCGCAGGATCAGGCGGTCCGTGGTCAGGACGGGCGTGGCGGTCAGGGTGACGGTCATGCGGCACCCCCCGGCAGGTGGCGGTACACCAGATCGGGCTCATCGAACGGCGTCGGCGCATCGGGGTCGGGTATTCCGCCCAGACGTTCGGCGACCCGGATCGATGCTGCGTTCCTGGGTTCGATGTAGCTGACCAGTGCCGTCAGACCGCGCGTCCCAAAGGCCCAGTCGCGCAACAGCGGCGGCAGCTTCGGTCGCAAAGCCCTTGCCTTCGTGTCCGGCGTAGAGGAACCAGCCAAGCTCCGGTTCGGGGAAGATCGGGCCGTGGCAGACGGCGACCTGGCCGATGGGCGTGTCCATGCCGTTCGGCACGATCATCAGCCCGCCGTGGCCGAACAGCGTCCACTGCGCGGTGTCGTTGCAGAAATACTCCCACGCCGTGCGGATGCCATGCGGCCCGCCCATGCCCCAGGCGCGGTCGGTCGCAAGGAAGGCGGCATAGGCCGGGAAATCCGCGTAGATGCAGCGGGCGCAGCATCAGCCGGTCGGTGGTGAGGGTGGGGGCGGTGCATACCGCCCGCCAGATCGTGGCGCCAGACATCGACCCGCGTGCCGCGCGGGGTTGTCCGACTTTCCGTCGGGCCGGGCGCCGACGCGGCGGGCGAGGCGCAGCGACCGGGCGTTGCCGGGGTGGATATAGCTGGCGGCGGTGATCCAGCCGAGCGTCCGGGCCGCAAAGGCGCGCGTTGACCTGCACGGCTTCAGCAGCAAGGCCCCGTCCTTCGAATTCAGCGAGCCCAGATGGTCCATGCGCAGCTCGGGCTCGGGCTGACCTTCGGGGTGCCAAGGGCCGAAGACACCCACGGTCGCGGCGTCGTGCGTTTCGGCCACGAACGGCCCGAAGCCGCGCAGATCGTGATGACCGGTCATCATGCGCCAGCTCGCGCCATGCCTCGTGCGGAAGCTGCGCCCAGCCGCGTTCCGCCGCGCGCGACGAGCGCATGCCAGAACGTCGGCAAGTGGCGCCGAAGATGCCGCTGGCACCGTGTTTCACGTATCGCGGAAGTGCGTGGGACGCGGTGCTGGCAGGGTCATTTCTTCTTCCCGAACCCCAGCCCCGACAGCCCACCCGGCAGCTTCAGCCCGCCGAGGCCGCCCATCCCGCCCATGCCGCCCATCCCGCCGGGCAGCTTGCCCGCCAGCTGCTTCGCGGCCGCCTCCATCTGCGCGGGGTCCATCTTGGACGGGTCCATGCCCTCCATCCCCGGCATGCCGCCCTTGCCCATCATGGCGCGGATGGCCTGTTTCATCATGCCGCCCTTGCCCATCTTCTTCATCATGTCGGCCATCTGGCGGTGCTGTTTCAGCAGCTTGTTCAGCTCCGACACCTCCAGCCCCGCGCCCGCCGCGATGCGCTTCTTGCGGGATGGCCTGCAGCAGGTCCGGGTTGCGGCGTTCCTTCTTGGTCATCGACTGGATCAGCGCGATCTGGCGGCTCAGCATCCGGTCGTCGAGACCCGCCTCTTCCGCCGCCTTCGACATCTTGGCCATGCCGGGCATCATGCCCATCAGGCCCTGCATGCCGCCCATCTTCAGCATCTGCTCCAGCTGCATCCTCAGGTCGTTCATGTTGAACGGACCCTTCTGGAAGCGCCGCATCATGCGTTCGGCCTGTTCGGCCTCGAACGTCTCCTGCGCCTTTTCGACCAGCGCCACGATGTCGCCCATGCCGAGGATGCGGCCCGCGACGCGTTCGGCCTCGAAGGTTTCCAGCGCGTCCATCTTTTCGCCGAGGCCGACGAAGCGGATCGGCTTGCCGGTGACGGCGCGCATCGACAGGGCTGCGCCGCCGCGCCCGTCGCCGTCCATGCGGGTCAGGACGACGCCGGTGATGCCGACCTTGCCGTCGAATTCGGTGGCGACGTTGACGGCGTCCTGACCGGTCAGGCCATCGACGACCAGCAGCGTCTCGCGCGGGTTGACGGCATCGCGGACGGCCTGGACCTCGTCCATCAGGGCTTCGTCGATGTGCAGGCGACCGGCGGTGTCGAGCATGTAGACGTCATAGCCGCCGAGCGTCGCCTGCTGTTTCGCGCGTTTCGCGATCTGGACCGCGCTCTCGCCCTTGACGATCGGCAGGGTATCGACGCCGATCTGGCGGCCGAGGATCTGCAGCTGCTCCATCGCCGCAGGGCGGTTGGTGTCGAGGCTGGCCATCAGCACGCGCTTGCCGTTCTTCTCGGTCAGGCGTTTCGCCAGCTTGGCGGTCGTCGTGGTCTTGCCCGACCCCTGCAGTCCGACCATCAGCATCGGCGCGGGCGGGTTGTCGATCTTCATCGCTTCGGGGTCGCCGTCGCCCGCAAGCACGCGGATCAGTTCGTCATGGACGATCTTGACGACCTGCTGGCCCGGGGTGACCGACTTGGTGACGGCCTGGCCCGTGGCGGCTTGTCTGGACGCGGGCGACGAAATCGCGGGCGACGGGCAGCGAGACGTCGGCCTCCAGCAGCGCGGTGCGGACCTCGCGCAGCGCGGTCGCGACGTCGGCGTCGGACAGCGCGCCCTGCCGGGTCAGCCGGTCGAAGACGCCGCCAAGCCGTTCCGACAGATTCTCGAACATCGCCTAAACTCCGGTCCCAGGTCTTTCCCCGCCGATATGGGCGGGGCGTATCGCAACGGCAATCGCCCCCGTGGGCGAACGCTCGCTGACGGGGGGCGATCCCCGAGCAAGTCGGGGACCGGAAGCAGATCACTTCCGGAATGGCGCGCGGATACGCCGCGAAACAGCCCGAGTCAAGCCGGTGCGCATCCGCGGCCCTGCCGCCCTGTGGCGGTTTCATCGGGGCGAACCGCCTGATTTCGCCCCGTCTTCACCTCGCGGTTGAATTTCGCGACCGTGTCGCTAGGCTTTGCGGCAGGGACGGGGAAACGGTGCCGGCAAGGGCAACGGCGGAGGCCTGATGGGTTTCGAGAATTGGGACGAGGTCCGGACGGCCTATCAGGTCGCGCGGATCGGTACGGTAAGCGGTGCGGCCGAGGTTCTGGGCGTCCATCACGCCACAGTCATCCGCCATATCGATGCCCTGGAGCAGCGCCTTGGCACGCGGCTGTTTCAGCGCCATGCGCGCGGCTACACGCCGACCGAAGCGGGCAGCGAGCTTCTGAAGGTCGCGCAGACGACAGAAGAGCAGTTCGCGCAGCTGGCCAACAAGATCAACGGCGTCGGGTCGGAAATGTCGGGCGAGCTGATCGTGACCTCGGTGCCGGGTCTGTCGGCGCTGATAACGCCGACGCTGGCGCGGCTGCAGCAGGGGCACCCCGATCTGGCGGTGCGCTATCTGACCGACCCGCGCGTGCTGCGGCTTGAATACGGCGAGGCGCATGTGGCGGTGCGGGCCGGGGGACGGCCGCAGGAGCCGGACAATGTGGTGCAGCCGTTCACGAACATCCGCATGGCGATGTATGCGTCGCAGGATTACGTCGCCGAATTCGGGCTGCCGCGGACCGTGTCCGATCTGGGCGGCCACAGGTTCGTGGGCGTCGGGCAGGATGCGCTGGAATCGCGCGCGCCCTATTTCCGCTGGCTGATGGCGCATGTCCCGCCCGGACAGATGACGTTCCGCACGAACGACAACGAGGTCTATGTCGATGCGGTGCGCGAAGGGCTCGGCATCGGGTTTCTGCCGATGCTGCCCGGCGGTGTGCGCCATATGCTGAATGCGGCCCCGCTGTCGTCAGAGGACTGGATCATCAATCTGTGGCTGGTCACCCACATCGACCTGCACCGCACACCGAAGATCCAGGCGGTGCTGGCGGCCCTGAAAGAGGATGCCCGCGCACTCGACGCGGCATGAGGGGAGATCTGGCGGGCCATGCGGCCATGCTGTGCTTTTCGGCGCTGGTGGCGGGATCGTTCGCGCTGGGCGGGCTGATCGCCAACCTGATCTCTCCGCTTGCGCTGACGGCGGTGCGCTTTGCGCTGGCGGCGCTTGCCATCGCGGCGCTGGCACTCGCCACGACGGGCCTTCCGCTCGCTACCTTCCGCGCGCCGTGGCGGTTTGCGGTGCTGGGCGGGGTCTTTGCGATCTACTTCGTTCTGATGTTCGAGGGGTTGAAAACCGCTACGCCTGTCTCGACGGCGGCGGTCTTCACCCTGACGCCGGTGATGTCGGCGGGCTTCGGATATGTGCTTCTGGGGCAGCGGATGACGCGGCGTCTTGCACTGGCGCTGGGCATCGGCGCGGCAGGGGCGCTGTGGGTGATCTTCCGGGGCGACGTGGCGGCGCTGCTGCGCTTCGATGTCGGACGCGGCGAGGCGGTGTTCTTAGCGGGCTGCATCGCGCATGCGCTGTACACGCCGCTGGTGCGGCGGCTGAACCGGGGCGAGAGCCCGGCGGTGTTTCCGGTCGGCACGTTCGTGGCGGGCGCGGCTATCGTGGCGATGATCGGCGTGCGCGACATCGCGGCGACGGACTGGGTGTCGCTGCCCGCGCTGGTCTGGGTCGTGCTTGCCTATCTGGCGGTTGTCACCAGCGCGCTGACGCTGATCCTGCTGCAGTTCGCCACGCTGCGCCTGCCATCGGCGAAGGTGATGGCCTATACCTATCTGACGCCCGCCTTCGTGATCCTGTGGGAGGTCGCGCTGGGCAATGACCTGCCGCCGCTGCATGTCGTGCCGGGGGTTGTCCTGACGGCAGGGGCGCTGGCGCTGATGCTGAAGGATGAGACAGCGCTGGCCTAAGACGGCGAGGCGACAGGTGCTTTGGTCTTGCCGTCGGCAAGTTCGGTCTCCAGAAACCGCTCGAACGCATCAAGGTCCATGTCCTCGAACTGGCCGAAGCCCTGCATCCAGACGGACGCCCGGCGCATCGCGTCGGGGTCGAGCTTGCACCATTTCACGCGCCCGCGCTTTTCCTGCAGGATCAGCCCGGCATCGGCCAGCGTGACCAGATGCTTGGAAATCGCCGCAAGGGACATGTCGAAGGGTTCGGCCACGTCGGTGACTGCCATGTCATCCTCGAGCAGCATGACCAGGATCGCCCGCCGCGTGGGGTCGGCGAGGGCTGCGAAGATCGCGTCAAGGCGGGGGTCCGGCGGGGCCTGCATGGCGTCTGAATGCGGGCAACCCGGCCAATGGTCAACCGAAAGGTTGAATATGCGGATCGGCGCGATCGGTGTGCCGCCCCGGCCCCGACCAGTTAACAAGTTCTGAATGAAAATCTCAAAACATTGATTCTATTATGAAAAAATGGCGGTCCCGGGTCGGGACCGGCCCCTCTGACCGTCTTAACTCGCGGACGGCCTGCCCGTAGCACCAAGGCAAATCCCGAGGGGCTTCTCCGTGGCCGAAGAACCCGATCCCGAACGCCTGCGCGCGCTGGAAAAACGGATCGCCGAGGTCAGACGCGACACCGCGCCCGAGCCGCCGAGGGAAGAGCATTTCAGCCAGGCCAATCAGGGCTGGCGCATGGTGATCGAACTGGTCTCCGGTCTCGGGATCGGCTTCGTGGTCGGATACGGGATCGACTATCTGGCGGGAACGCTGCCGGTCTTTCTGGTGCTGTTCACGCTTCTCGGCTTCGCAGCGGGCGTCAAGACGATGCTCCGGACGGCGAAGGAAATACAGGCGGGCCACATGGCCGGTTCGCCGCCGAAGGACGAAGGGGACGGACGTGGCTGAGGAAGCGCAGGGCGAAGGTCTGGTGTTCCACCCGATGGACCAGTTCATCGTGAAACCCCTGTTCGGGGATCATATCGGCACCTTCACCATCACCAACGTGACCCTCTGGCTGGCACTGTCGGTCATCTGCATCTTTCTTCTGTTCGTGCTCGGCACCGGCAAGCGCAGCATCATTCCGGGCCGGATCCAGTCGATGGCCGAGCTTGCCTACGGCTTTGTCCACAAGATGGTCGAGGATGTGACCGGCCATGACGGCCTGAAGTACTTCCCCTACATCTTCACGCTGTTCTGCTTGATCCTGTTCTCGAACTTCCTCGGGCTGATCCCGGGTGCGTTCACGACCACGTCGCATATCGCCGTGACCGCCGTGCTGGCGATGCTGGTGTTCCTGACGGTGACGATCCTGGGCTTCGTCAACAACGGGATCGGCTTTCTGGGGATGTTCTGGGTGTCGTCCGCGCCGCTGGCGCTGCGGCCGATCCTGGCGCTGATCGAGGTCATTTCAGCTATTTCGTGCGGCCCGTCAGCCACTCGATCCGACTTGCGGGCAACATGATGGCCGGTCACGCCGTCATCAAGGTCTTCGCGGCCTTCGCGCCGCTGATCCTGATGAGCGGCATCGGCATCCTTGTCACGCCGCTGTCCATCGTGGCGATCACCGCGATGTACGGTCTCGAAATCCTGGTCTGCGCGATCCAGGCCTATGTCTTCACCATCCTGACCTGCGTGTATCTGAAGGATGCGCTGCATCCGCACCACTAGGGCCGGGTTTCCCGAAATCGAACTGAATACCAGCAAGGAGAGAGACGAATGGAAGGCGATATCGTTCAGATGGGCGCATACATCGGTGCCGGACTTGCCTGCATGGGCATGGGCGGGGCTGCTGTCGGCGTGGGCAACGTTGCGGGCAACTTCCTGGCGGGCGCGCTGCGCAATCCGTCGGCGGCTGCAGGCCAGACCGCGACGCTGTTCATCGGCATCGCGTTTGCCGAAGCGCTGGGCATCTTCTCGTTCCTCGTCGCGCTTCTCCTGATGTTCGCGGTCTGATCCATCCCTCACTCATGCCGGACGGGCGATACGGCCCGTTCGCGGACTGACGGAACCGGAGGAAGACATGGCGACCGAAACAGAAGCCGTCGCGGACCACGCGACCGAAGCCGCAGGTGCGGCAGGCCATGCGGCAGAATCCGCAGGGATGCCGCAGCTCGACTTCTCGACGTTCCCGAACCAGATCTTCTGGCTCGCGGTGGCGCTTGTCGCGATCTATTTCATCCTGTCGCGGATGGCGCTGCCGCGGATCGCGGCGACGCTGGCGGACCGGCAGGGCACGATCACGGGCGATATCGAAGCGGCGGAGAGGATGAAGACCGAGGCCATCGAGGCCGAGAAATCCTATCAGCAGGCGCTGACCGACGCGCGGGCCGAGGCGAACAAGATCGTGGCGGCGGCGAAGGCGAGGATTCAGGCCGACCTCGACAAGGCGACGGCCAAGGCCGATGCCGAAATCGCGGCGCGGGCGGCGGAATCCGAGAAAGCCATCGCGGAAATCCGTGCGGGCATGGCGGACAGCATCACCGTCGTGGCGCGCGATGCGGCAGAGGCCATCGTGGCGCGGCTGGGCGGCAAGGCGGATGCGAAATCCGTCGCGGCGGCAGTGGCCGACCGGATGAAGGGGTAGGGCGATGAAGAAGCTGACAGTCGCAGCCCTGCTTTTCGCCAGCCCCGCATTTGCGGCAGGCGAGGTCTTCTTTTCGCTGCGCAACACCAACTTCGTCGTGACGTTGGCCTTCCTGCTGTTCCTGGCGGTGATCTGGTACTTCAAGGTTCCCGCACTTCTGGGCGGACTGCTGGACAAGCGGGCCGACGGCATCCGGGCCGATCTGGACGCCGCGCGCAAGCTGCGGGACGAGGCGCAGGCGGTTCTTGCGACCTATGAGGCCAAGCGGCGCGAGATGCAGGCGCAGGCCGACCTGATCGTGGCGCAGGCGAAGCGCGAGGCGGAAGATGCGGCGACGCAGGCCAAAGCGGACCTTGCCGCATCGATCAAGCGGCGGCTTGCGGCAGCCGGGGACCAGATCAAGTCGGCTGAACTGGCGGCGATCCGCGATGTGCGCGACCGCGCGGTCAACGTGGCGATTGCGGCGGCGGGCGATCTGATCGGCCGGAACCTCGGTGCGGCGGACAAGGGCAGGCTGATCGACGATGCGATCGGCGAGGTCGCGACGCGGCTGCACTGAACGGCGGTGCACGAAAATGAAAAAGGCCGGGCGATGTGCCCGGCCTTTTCGTTTCAGATGGTCCGTCCGCCTACTGCGTCGGGATGATCAAAATCTCGACCCGGCGGTTCAGCGCGCGCCCGTCGGGCGTCAGGTTCGACGCGACGGGCTGGTCTTCGCCGAGGCCGAAGCTGCGCAGGCGTCCGCCAGCGACGCCGCCCGACCGCAGGATCGCCGCGACCGCCGCCGCGCGGCGTTCGGACAGGTCCTGATTGTACGAAGCCGACCCGGTGTTGTCTGTGTGCCCGATCACCTCGACCCGCGTGTTGGGATACTTGTTGACGCTGTCGGCGACGGTGAACAGATCGTTCTGGATGCCCGGCTGCACGGCGGCGCTGTCGGTGGCGAACAGGATGCCCTCGGGCATCGTCACGCGCAGCTGGTTGCCTTCGTTGACGATGCGGACCCGGTCATTGGCGATGTCGCGGTCAAGCTCTGCCGCCTGCGCGTCCAGCTGCTGGCCGATCAGCCCGCCGATGCCCGCGCCGACCGCAGCGCCGATGGCCGCCTTGGCCAGCTTGTCATCGCCCTTGCGCGTCGCGCCGAAGATGCCGCCGATCAAGGCACCGGTCACTGCGGCACCCTGGGTGTTCGGACCGGCGGTGTTCGGGTCGCAGGCCGCAAGCGCGACCACGCTGGCCGTTGCCAGGATCAGGGGTTTCTTCAGGAACATTCTGCTGCCTCGTTATTTTGATCCGCGCTGCGGCGGCTATGCCGGGCCTTATATCAAAGGTTCTGACCCGCCCACAGACGTGGCGGGGCCTCGGCGGTTTCCTGCCCATCACATTCCGGCGATGAGGCTGCCCTCTGCGTCAGCCCGTGCGCCTTCCCAGGCCAGCATCGCGCGCTTGCGCGGCAGGCCCCAGTGATAGCCGCCCAGCGCCCCGGTTTTGCGCAAAGCGCGGTGGCAGGGGATCAGCCAGCTGACCGGGTTGCGGCCCACAGCGGTGCCGACGGCGCGGACGGCACGCGGGCTGCCTATGGCGGCGGCGATGTCGGAATAGGTGGTGACATGGCCGGAGGGGATGGTCAGCAGGGCTTCCCAGACCTTGATCTGGAACGGCGCGCCGATCAGGTGCAGGGGTGTCTTCCCGGCTTTTCCGGGGGCAAGACCAAAGGCAGCATCGACCAGCGGGCGCAGTGCCGCCGGATCTTCGATGTAAGCGGCCTTGGGCCAGCGACCGACCATGTCGGTCAGCGCGGCTTCTGCCCCAGGTTCGTCGGCGAACCCCATGCCGCAGATGCCCTTGTCCGTCGCCATGACGATGGCGGGGCCGAACGGGCTGTCGAACCAGCCCCAGCTGATCGTCAGCCCCTCGCCCTCTTTCGCATAGTCGCCCGGCGTCATCGCCTCCCACCGCAGGAACAGGTCGTGCAGGCGGCCGGACCCGGACAGGCCGGTGTCGATTGCGGTGCCAAGGGTCGTATGGCGGTCGGCGAGCAGGGCCTTGGCATGGCCCAGCGTCAGGTATTGCTGATAGCGCTTCGGCGACACGCCGACCCAGCGCGAGAAAACGCGCTGGAAATGCGTCGGCGACATGTTCAGGCGGGCTGCAAGATCGTCGAGCGACAATGCGGCACCACCCTCATCGTCAATCGCGTCCAGCGCACGTTCGATGACACGGTAGTGGTAGCGGGGATCGTCCTCGGCGGGGATCGGCTTGGTCAGCATGACACATCTCCTGTTGCTGCCAATCTAGGCGCGGCGTGCACAACCCGCGACCCGGATTCTGCGCTTTGATGCGACGGGGCCGTCGCCGGACTTGCCCCATGTCCTGCGTCGGGGCATAGCGGCAGACATGACCGCCCAGCTTCCCTACGCCACGATCCGCGAGATATTCCTGCGCTTTCAGGCGGCGGAGCCCGAACCGAAGGGCGAGCTGGAGCATCTGAACGCCTTCACATTGCTGGTGGCGGTGGCCCTGTCGGCGCAGGCGACGGATGTCGGCGTGAACCGCGCGACGCGCGCGCTGTTCGCGGTGGCGGACACGCCGGAGAGGATGCTGGCGCTGGGCGAGGATGGTCTGATCGCCCATATCAAGACCATCGGGCTCTACCGGAACAAGGCGAAGAACGTGATGGCGCCTGAGCCGCCTGCTGATCGAACGCCACGGCGGGCAGGTGCCGTCCAGCCGCGCGGCGCTGATCGCCCTGCCGGGGGTGGGCCGCAAGACGGCGAATGTCGTCCTGAACATGTGGTTCCGGCATCCGGGGCAGGCGGTCGATACGCATGTCTTCCGCGTGGCGAACCGCACCGGCATCGCGCCGGGGCGCGACGTGGTGGCGGTCGAGCGCGCCATCGAGGATCAGGTTCCGGCGGAGTTCCAGCTGCACGCGCATCACTGGCTGATCCTGCACGGCCGCTACATTTGCCTTGCGCGGAAGCCGCGTTGCGGCGATTGCCTGATCCGCGATCTGTGCGGGTTTACGGAGAAGACAGCATGACCAGGCGCTATCAGGTGGTGGGCATCGGGAATGCCATCGTCGATGTCCTCAGCCAGGCGGATGACACGTTCCTGGACCTGATGGGGATCACCAAGGGCATCATGCAGCTGGTCGAGCGGGAACGGGCGGAAACGCTGTACGCCGCGATGTGGGACCGGACTGAAGCGCCGGGCGGATCGGTGGGCAACACGGTTGCCGGGGCCGGTGCGCTGGGCCTGGCGACGGCCTTCATCGGCCGGGTCAGGGACGATGCGCTGGGGCGGTTCTTTGCGAAATCGCTGACGGTGGAGGGGACGGATTTTCCGAACGGTCCGGTCAAGGGGGCGGAGCTGCCGACCTCGCGGTCGATGATCTTCGTGTCGAAGGACGGCGAGCGGTCGATGAACACCTATCTGGGCATCTCGGCGGAAGTCGGGCCCGAGGATGTGCCGGACGACGTGGCGGGGCGCACGGACTACCTGTTCCTCGAGGGGTATCTGTTCGACAAGGATCAGGGCAAGGCGGCGTTCCACAAGGCGGCGGCGGCCTGCCACAAGGGCGGCGGCAAGGCGGGCATCGCGCTGTCCGACCCGTTCTGCGTGGACCGGCACCGGGGCGATTTCCGGCGTCTGGTGCATGAGGAAATGGACTACGTGATCGGCAACCAGCACGAATGGCTGTCGCTGTACCAGACCGAAGACCTGGAGGCGGCGCTGTCACAGGCGCGGGTGGACTGCCCGGTCGTGGTCTGCACGCGGTCGGGCGCGGATGTGGTGATCCTGCGCGGCGCGGAACGGGCCGAGGTGCCGGTGCGCCGCGTGGTGCCTGTCGATGCCACGGGCGCGGGCGACCAGTTCGCGGCGGGGTTTCTGTACGGGCTGGCCACCGGGCAGACGCTGTCGGTTGCGGGGCGGATGGGCTGCGTGGCGGCGGCCGAGGTCATCAGCCATTTCGGCGCACGTCCGGAAAAGGACGTGAAGGCGCTGTTCCAGGCCGAAGGTCTGATCTGAGGCCGTCGTCACCGACCGTCTCAGTCCCCCAGCTTGGCGTGCACTTCCGCAAGGTCGACGGGGCCTTTCGGCATCTTGTTGCCGGGGTTCTCGAAGTCATAGCGGAACAGCTGGAAGTCGCGTTTGTAGATTTCCCAGACCAGATGCATCGACAGATCGTCGAAATAGTCTTCGACCGGGTGCAGCCGCTTGGGACCGTGGCCTTCGCTTTCGTTGAACCGCGGGATTTTCTTCAGATCGATCTTGTGCTTCGGCTTCATAGCGTCCAGCACGACCTGCATGCCGTCGTCGAACGCCTCGGTGAAGAAGATGTGGTCATATCGCCCGCCGTTCACGATGAAGGTCGAAACGTGGCCCGACATCGCGGACCAGTGGATGTCCGGCTCCATCGGGCGGCGCCAGCGGATGGTGTCGCGCGCGAACAGCAGAAACCGGCGGAACGACGGCGATCTGGTCGAATTCGGCGGTGCCGTCCGGGCCGCCGACATCGATCCCGTATTTCTGCGTCAGCATCGGCACCATGTTGCCGCGATAGCGCTTGCCGTTGCGCTGCACGCCGCAGATCTTGTCGAAGAACGACGACAGGATGCGCGTGTAGGGGTTGCGCACGCAGGTGAAGGCATAGGATTTGTGGGTCTTGACGTTCTTTTCGATCAGCGGCTGGCTTTTCTCGATCGCCCATTTGTGCATGCCGCCGGTGGCATCATGGATGTCACCGTCGAAGAAGGTGCCGTGATCGGAATAGAACATGATCTGCCCGATGGTCGAGCAGGCGCATTTCGGGACGACGCGATAGACGACGCTTTCGCTTTCGGTCATCCAGGTTCCGGGGAAACCCATGGGCCCTCACATCCTGCGACACCGCCTGACGCGACGCCAACGCAACTGATGCGCCTAAGAAGCAAAGAAACGCTGTCTTTTCAACGTCTGTTAAAGCTAATTGTTCGCACAATCACCGATCAGGGGCCTGTCGCGTTTCCGGAATGGCAAAAATCGCCTTCATCCTGCTCTGTCACAAAGACCCCGACGGCATCATCGCCCAGGCCCGCCGTCTGACGGCTGCAGGCGATGCCATCGCGATCCATTTCGATGCACGGTCGAAAAAGGCGGACTATGACCGCATCCGGGCGGCGCTGGCGGACAATGCCAGCGTGGCCTTCGCCAGGCGCCGGATCAAATGCGGCTGGGGGGCCTGGAGCCTGGTGCGGGCGACGCTGCTGGCGACCGAGGCTGCGGTCGCGGCGTTTCCGGATGCGACGCATTTCTACATGCTGTCGGGCGACTGCATGGCGATCAAGTCGGCCGAATACGCGCATGGCATCCTCGACGCCGAGGACTGCGACTATATCGAAAGCTTCGATTACTTCGCCTCGGACTGGATCAAGACCGGGATGAAGGAAGAGCGCCTGATCTATCGGCACTGGTTCAACGAACGCACGCAGAAGCGCATCTTCTATGCAAGCTACAACCTGCAGAAGCGCCTGCAGCTGACGCGCCAAATTCCCGGCGACCTTCAGATGATGATCGGCAGCCAGTGGTGGTGCCTGCGCCGACGCACGGTCGAATGGGTGCTGGATTTCATCGCCAAACGCCCCGACGTGATGCGGTTCTTCCGCACCACATGGATCCCGGACGAGACGTTCTTTCAGACCCTGGTGCGGCATCTGGTGCCGGACCGCGAGATACGCGCGCGGACACTGACGTTCCTGATGTTCTCGGACTACGGGATGCCGGTCACGTTCTACAACGACCATTATGATCTTCTGCTCAGCCAGGACTTTCTTTTTGCGCGCAAGATCAGCGGCGAGGCGACCGAGCTGAAGGCGCGGCTCGGCGATCTCTGGGCGTCCGAGGGCGCGACCTTCCAGGTCTCGAACGAGGGCCGCAGCCTCTACAAATTCCTGACCGGGCGCGGGCGGATCGGGCGGCGGTTCGCGCCGCGGTTCTGGGAGACGGAATCGACGCTTGGCCGCGAGCGCGAACTGATGATCGTGACCTGCAAGAAATGGCATGTGGCCAAGCGTCTTGTCGGGCAGATCAAGGCGAAGACCGACATCCCCGTCATCGAATACCTGTTCAACGAGGAAGAAGCGGCGATGCCTGATCTGGGCGGCATTCAGGCCACGCTGGAAAAGCGCACGCGCCACCGGCGGTCGCTGATGCGGATGCTGTTCGACTATCACAAGGGCAACCGCCTGCTGATCTGCCTCGACCCGGCGATGATCGATCTGATGCAGGACTTCTTTTCCGACCGCTCGACCGTCCGGATGCTGGAAATCGACTGCGATTTCACCGACGACTATCTGATCGGCCACGCAAAGCGCGTCGGGCTGGCGGGCGAGCGGACGCCGAAAGAAACACTGGACCGGCTGCTGCCGACGATCCGCTATGATTTCCGGCATGAGAGCGAGCGCATCCGCGACGCCGGGTTCCGCAACCACCTGCGGATGCGGCAGGACGCAAGCCCGGACGAAAACGCGTTGCCGCTGGCGCGGTTTCTGGGTGTAGAGGTGGCGGTGGCGCGCGAGATCGCGGCAGTCGACTACCTGTTTTCGGATTGAGGGCGGAGCATGGCCTGGACCTATGACGACAGCAACATCTTCGCGCGCATCCTGCGGGGCGAGATACCGAACAGGACGGTGCTGGAGACGCCGCATACGCTGGCCTTCCACGACATCCGGCCGCAGACGCCGGTGCATGTGCTGGTGATCCCGAAGGGCGCTTACGTCGATTTCGGGCATTTCGCGGCTGAAGCGACGGCGGAGGAGATGGTGGATTTCCACCGGACCTGCGCGGAGGTGCTGGCGATGACCGGGGTGGCGACCGATGCGGGCGGCGCGGGATACCGCGTCATCAGCAATGCGGGCCGCGACGGGCTGCAGGAAGTGCCGCATTATCACATCCATATCATGGGCGGGCGGGTTCTGGGGCGGCTGGTGGAGCGCGAAAGTTAGCCGGCGTCGGCGTGTCCACATGTGGACAAATCCACAACATGTTGAATTAAAATAGTTTTCCGACCGTTGTTAACCAGATTTCAACGAATTGCCGCCGAATCCGGAGCCCTGCAGAACCACGATCCGCGACTTGCCCGTCCGTCCGCTTGCAGTATGCTGCGCCCATCCTGACCCGGAGTCCGACCGATGCCCATCCCCGCGCCCGAAACCGAGGTGATCCGCACCTGGAAGATCGCCTGCGACGGGGGCGAGGGTGCGCTGGGTCATCCGCGCGTCTGGCTGACGATCCCGCATGAGACGGGGTTCGTGGAATGCGGGTACTGCGACAAGCGGTATGAGATCGACCGGGCGCATGCGACGGGCGGGCACTGAGGGGCATCGCGCGGTGATCCGAGAGGATCGCTGGATACCGGCTTCTGGGGCAATGCAGTGCGACGAACGCGAGCCGGGCGGGCGACTGCCCGTCGGGGTGGCGCTGCAACGACTGAACGATGCGCTTGATGGTGCCGAGTGCCTGTCCCTCATGCGTCAGTGCCCCGCCGCAAAAGCGCCAGCCCGCCGGGACGGGCAGGCGCTCGCCCGGCGCCTTCGGCTTAATTCCGGGCGGGACGTGGCGCTGCTGGTTCGAGCTGGTCCAGTCAACCACTGCCCCCTTTACAGATTTTCCGCCCCCCGCCCGTCCCCGCATGGGTGGCACCAGCCGGATGAACGTGGCAATACTTGCCCAAGCCGGAGGCGGGCGGGAGAGACGGCATGACATTCGGCAAGGGCCACCACCTGCATCTGATCGACGGGTCGGCCTATATCTTCCGCGCCTATCACGCGCTGCCGCCGCTGACGCGGAAGTCGGACGGGCTGCCGGTGGGGGCGGTGCAGGGGTTCTGCAACATGCTGTTCCGCTATATCGAGGCGAACAAGGGCGCGGATGCGGCGACGCATGTGGCGGTGATCTTCGACTATTCCGTCGAAGACGTTCCGCAACGACGATCTACCCGCTCTACAAGGCGAACCGGCCCGAACCGCCCGAGGACCTGCGTCCGCAGTTCCCGCTGACGCGCGACGGCGACGCGGGCCTTCAACGTGGCCTGCATCGAGATGGACGGCTACGAGGCCGACGACATCATCGCCACGCTGTCGCTGCCAGGCGCGCGACGCCGGGGGGCGGGTGACGATCGTGTCGTCGCGACAAGGACCTGATGCAGCTGGTCGGCGACGGGGTCGAGATGCTGCGACCCGATGGCAAGCCGAATAAGCGGATCGGCCCGGACGAGGTGGTCGAGAAATTCGGGGTCGGGCCGGACCGGGTGATCGACGTGCAGTCGCTGGCTGGGGATTCCGTGGACAACGTGCCGGGCGCGCCGGGGATCGGGATCAAGACGGCGGCGCTGCTGATCAAGGAATACGGCGATCTGGAGACGCTGCTGGAGCGGGCGGGCGAGATCAAGCAGGAGAAGCGGCGCGAGGCGCTGATCGCACATCGCCGACCAGATCCGGCTGTCGAAACGCCTCGTGACGCTGGATTGCGATCATGCCGCTGGACTTCGGACGCTGGACGAGCCTGGAGGTGCGGGAGCCCGACCCGGAGGCGCTGCTGGGGTTCCTGACGGACATGGAATTCCGCACGCTGACCAAGCGCGTGGCGGACAGGCTGAAGGTCGAAGTGCCGGTGATTTCGGAAACCGCGATCGCAGATGCCGGAGCCATGACGTCGTGGCGCGTTGAGACTGCGCAGGTGCCGTTCGACCACGCTGCCTATGAATGGGTCGCGCGACCAGCGCGGCGCCTTGACCGCTGGATCGCCCTGATCCGCGACCGGGGCTATGTCGCCATCGACACCGAGACGACGAGCCTCGATGAGATGCGGGCAGAGCTGGTCGGGATTTCGCTGTCGGTCGTGCCGGGGCAGGCCTGCTATATTCCGCTTGGTCACAGGACGGGAACGGGCGACCTGTTCGGGGCCTCGGCGATGGCCGAGGGTCAGATGCCGCTGGATGAAGTCATTGCCGCGCTCAAGCCGGTGCTGGAGGATGATGCGGTCCTGAAGGTCGGCCAGAACGTGAAGTACGACTGGAAAATCTTCGCCCGCCACGGCATCCGCATGACGCCCGTTCGACGACACGATGCTGATGTCCTCGGCGATGAACGCGGGGCGGCACAATCACGGGATGGATTTCCTGTCCGAGGAGTATCTGGGCCACAAGCCGATAGAGATCAAATCGCTGCTGGGGTCAGGCAAGTCGCAGGTCACGTTCGACAAGGTGCCGGTGGACGAGGCGGTGAAATACGCGGCCGAGGATGCGGATGTGACGCTGCGGCTGTGGCAGGCGTTCAAGCCGGACCTGCACAAGGCGCAGGTGACGACGGTGTATGAGACGCTGGAACGCCCGCTGGTGCCGGTGCTGGCGGATATGGAGATGGCGGGGGTCAGGATCGACCCGTCGGTGCTGTAGCCGCATGTCGAACGCCTTCGCGCAGAAGATGGCGGGGCTGGAGGACGAGATTGCCGGGCTGGCTGGCGGGCCGTTCAATGTCGGCAGCCCCAAGCAGCTGGGCGAGATTCTGTTCGACCGGATGCAGGTGCCGGGCGGCGAGAAGGGCAAGACGGGGGCCTATGCGACGGGCGCGGACGTGCTGGAGGACATCGCCGCCAACACCGATCTGGGCGTGCCTGCGGAACTTGCGGCACGGGTGCTGGACTGGCGGCAGATCAGCAAGCTGAAATCGACGTATACGGATGCTTTGCAGGACCATGTGAACCCCGAAACGGGCCGCGTGCATACGTCCTATTCGATCACCGGGGCGGTGACGGGGCGGCTGGCCTCGACCGATCCGAACCTGCAGAACATCCCGGTCCGGACGGACGAGGGGCGGCGCATCCGCGAGGCGTTCATCGCGGGGCCGGGGATGAAGCTGGTCAGTCTGGACTATTCCCAGATCGAACTGCGAATCCTTGCGCATGTCGCGGACATCCCGGCGCTGAAACAGGCGTTCCGCGACGGGATCGACATCCACGCGATGACGGCCAGCCAGATGTTCAACGTGCCCCTGGACCAGATGACGCCGGAGGTGCGGCGTCGGGCGAAGGCGATCAATTTCGGGGTGATCTACGGGATTTCCGGCTTCGGCCTGGCGCGGAACCTGCGCATCCCCCGCGACGAGGCGCAGAAATTCATCGACACCTATTTCGAGCGGTTCCCGGGCATCCGGGAATACATGGACAGCACCATCGCCTTCGCCAAGGCGAACGGCTTCGTCCAGACCCTGTTCGGGCGGAAAATCCATACCCCCGAGATCAACGCGAAGGGGCCGCATGCGGGCTTCGCGCGGCGGGCGGCAATCAACGCGCCGATCCAGGGGGCCGCGGCGGACGTGATCCGGCGGGCGATGATCCGGATGCCTGCGGCGATCAGGGGACTGCCCGCGACGATGCTGCTGCAGGTGCATGACGAACTGCTGTTCGAGGTCGAGGAGGGCGCGGTGCCGGACCTGATCGCGCGCGCCAGGGCGGCGATGGAGGGTGCGGCGCACCCGGCGGTGCATCTGGACGTGCCGTTGGTGGTGGATGCGGGCACGGGGGCGAACTGGGCGGAGGCGCATTGATGATCGCGACCTATGCGGAGTTGCGGGCGCTCGCTCTCGGGATGGGCCTGCCGGAAGTCGCGGACGGGACGGCCTGGGGGTATCCTTGCGTGAAGGCGCATGGAAAGATGTGGTGCTGGTGGTCGCCTTATGTCGATGCGGCGGTCTTCAAGGCGGACAAGGACGAGCGCGAGATGCTGCTGACCGCCGACCCGGACACGTTCACGATCCACCCGCACTATCTGCCGCATAACCTGATCCTGGTGCGGGCGGGGCGTATCGACGAGGGCTGGGCAAGGGCGCGGTTGATGCGGCAGTGGCGGGACGCGGCGCCGAAACGCTGGCTGAAGGAGTTTGACCTGCGCGCCGGACAGACCGCGCAGGACGCGAAACCCTGAAAGGATTTCGGTCCGGGCTTTCCTTTCAGGAATGCGTCTGCGGCGAGGTCAGCCAGCGTACCGGCGCACGATTGCAGAAGATGACGATCTGCCCCGAATTCTCTGCCGCCTGATACCTCGGCGGCGAATTTCAGCCATGAACCGGTCGATGCCCGCGAACCATTCGATATCACGCGCCTTGCGCCGGGTGACTGCTTACGGCTTTGTCGCGGTCCGCAGCCAGCCGAGGCCGTCTTCTGTCCGGCCCCTTGGCCGGTATTCCGCCGACACGAAGCCCGCGTATCCTTCGTTATCCAGCCGCTGGAAGAACGCCGGAAAGTCAAACGCCCCCTGATCGGGTTCCTGCCGTCCCGGCACCGATCCGATCTGGATGTGCCGGGCGCGATGACCTTGGGTGGCCCAGACCGCATTGGCATCGCCGTGGATCATGCCTGCGTGGTAGGTGTCGAACTGCAAGCCGACATTCCGCGCCGCCACGGCATCGAGGATGTCGGCGGCCAGCGCATAGTCGTTCAGGAAGTATTCCGGAAAATCCACCGGGTTCAGCGGTTCGACGGTCAGGCTCTGCTTCGGCGCGCGGGACGCGGCCCATTGGAGGTTTGCGATCATGGTGGCGCGGGCTTCCGGACCGGAGGCTTCGCCCGCCATGACATGGATGTGGCGCGGTTTCAGCACGCCCGCGAAGCGCATCGCGCGGTCGAAATCGCGGCGGAACCGGTTCTCGCCGCCGGGGACCGCCGCAAAGCCGCGCGGACCGCCCGTCGCGTTGGGCGGCGGCGCGTTCATCAGCACGAAGGTCTGCGCGTTCCAGACCAGCTGATCGCGCATGTCCTGCGCGGGCGCGTCGTAAGGCGAGAGGATTTCCACCGCGTCGAACCCTGCCTCTTTCGCGGCGCGGAAGCGGTCCATCAGCGGCAGCTCGGTGAACAGCAGACTCAGATTGGCCGCGAATTTCGGCATCAGGGCAGCTCGGACGACGGAATGACGGGGAAAAAAACGCCGCCCGACCAGAGACCGAACCAGCTTGTCCCCTCATGCGGCGCGTGGCTGCCGATGTCGATCAGCCGGTAGAACGTCTTGCGGTCGATCAGCGCCTCCAGATTGCGTCGGATCAGGACATAGGGTGATGGCTCCCCTGTGGATTGGTTGCGGGTGACGCGGATCGGGTTGGCGGGACCTGCCGTCACCACGTCATCGACATTCGTCGTGAAGGTCAGCACCTGGTCGGGGCCGGACCCTTCGACCGCGCAATCAACCGCGACGAACGGTGCATCCGCGACCCGGATGCCCACCTTTTCCACCGGAGTGACCAGGAAATAGGCGTCCCCCTCGCGCCACAGGATCGACGAGAACAGTTTCACCAGCCCGATCCGGCCCATCGGCGTGCCGAGATAGAACCACGTCCCGTCGCGGCGGATTTCCATGTCGATGTCGCCGCAGAAGGGCGGGTTCCACAGATGCACGGGCGGCGGGCCGCGCTTGCCTGCCGCAGTGGCAGCTGCGGCAAGCGTGTCGGCACGGGACGTTGGCGGTTCCGGTGTCACGATACTGTGTCGCAGGTTCTTTTTGCCATTGGTGCGGGACGCGATATCTGCCTCTATGATCCCGACTATAGCGGATGGAAGGACATTGTCATGGCCGAGGCTGCCGTATTGGTAAGCGAAATCGAAGCGCTGGCCGAAAAGCTCGACGCGGCCAAGCGGTCGATATACCGCCGCTTCATCGGGCAGGAAAAGGTTGTCGACCTGTCGCTGGCGGCGATGCTCTGCGGTGGGCACGGGCTGCTGATCGGCCTGCCGGGGCTGGGCAAGACGCTGCTGATCGACACGTTGTCGACCGTGATGGGCCTGAAATCGAACCGCATCCAGTTCACGCCCGACCTGATGCCCGCCGATATTCTGGGGTCGGAGGTGCTGGAGACCGGCAAGGACGGCACGCGGGCCTTCCGCTTCATCGAAGGGCCGGTGTTCTGCCAGCTGCTGATGGCGGACGAGATCAACCGCGCCTCGCCCCGCACCCAGTCGGCCCTTCTGCAGGCGATGCAGGAGAAGCGGGTGACGATCGCGGGGCAGAACCGCGCGCTGGGCCTGCCGTTCCATGTGCTGGCGACGCAGAACCCGATCGAGCAGGAAGGCACCTATCCGCTGCCCGAGGCGCAGCTGGACCGGTTTCTGGTGCAGATCGACGTCGAGTACCCGACCCGCGCGACCGAGCGCGACATCCTGATCGCGACGACCGGGGTGGAGACGGCCGAAATCCACCAGGTCTTCACGGGAGAGGACCTGCTGGCGGCACAGACAACGGTGCGGCGGATGCCGGTCGGCGAAAAGGTGGTGGAACTGATCCTGGACCTGGTGCGCGCCTGCCGTCCGGGCGAACCCGAGGCGGCAGAGGGTGTCGGCGGGTCGGTCAGCTGGGGTCCGGGGCCGCGCGCGGCGCAGGCCCTGATGCTGACTTGCCGCGCCAAGGCGTTGCTTGACGGGCGGCTGGCCCCGTCGGCGGACGATGTGCTGGCGCTGGCGCGCCCGGTCCTGACGCACCGGATGGCGTTGAACTTCGCGGCGCGGGCGCGCGGCGAAAGCCTGCCCGCGATCATTGACCGGGTGGCGCAGTCGGTCACGCGGTCGCAGGCGGCTGCATGACGACAGCGCCCGCCCCGGCCTCGTCGCGCCCCGCGGGCCTGCGCCGCAGCGCCGAAGGACTTGCGCACGCCCTGCCGCCCCTTCTGGCGGCGGCGGAGCAGCTTGCGGCGGCGGTGCAGCTGGGCGAGCACGGGCGGCGGCGGTCGGGCATGGGCGACGAATTCTGGCAGTACCGCCCGGCCCATGCGGGCGACGAGGCGCGGATGATCGACTGGCGGCGGTCGGCCAAGGCGGACGGGCACTATGTGCGCGAAAAGGAATGGCAGGCGGCGCAGTCGGTGCATCTGTGGGTCGATGACGCGCGGTCGATGGAGTTCACCGGCGACAAGGCCCGCCAGACCAAGGCGGACCGCGCACGCCTGCTGGCGCTGGCCGTGTCGGTGCTGCTGATCCGGTCGGGCGAGCGTGTCGGGCTGGCCGATCCGGTGGCCCCGCCGCGTCCGGGC
Source organism: uncultured Alphaproteobacteria bacterium (assembly GCA_963738635.1). Classification (GTDB taxonomy): domain Bacteria; phylum Pseudomonadota; class Alphaproteobacteria; order Rhodobacterales; family Rhodobacteraceae; genus JAOADN01. Next base: position 70,719 of record CAVTXE010000020.1, read on the forward strand.
GAGGTGCAGCTGATGCGGCTGGCGCAGACCTTCACCGCGCCGCCGGGCGAGGCGGACTACGGCGCGCCCGATGCGCGGGCGATGCTGCCGCATGCGCGGGCGGTGTTCATCAGCGATTTCTTGGGCGATACGTCAGGCATCGACGCGGCGCTGACGCAGGCGGCGGACAAAGGCGTGCGCGGCGCGCTGCTGCAGGTGCTCGACCCGGTGGAAGAGGCGTTTCCCTTCGACGGGCGGACGATCTTCGAAAGCATGACGGGCGCGATCCGGCACGAGACGAAGAAGGCGGGCGATCTGCGCAGCCGCTATCTCGACCGGCTGGCGGCGCGGAAGGCACATCTTGACGGGCTGGCGCGCGCGACCGGCTGGCTTTATTCGGCGCATCATACAGGCGGCCCGGCGCAGGGGGCGCTGCTGTGGCTGTTCCATGCGCTGGAGGGGCGCATCTGATGTGGACGATTGGCCCCCTCGGCTTCGCTGTCCCCTGGCTGCTGGCGGCGCTGGTGGCGCTGCCGATCCTGTGGCTGCTGCTGCGCGCGGTGCCGCCCGCCCCGATCCGCCGCCGGTTTCCCGGCGTCGCGCTGCTGCTGGGCCTTGCGGACGAGGACACCGAAGCGGACAAGACGCCGTGGTGGCTGCTGCTGCTGCGCACGCTGGCCATCGCGGCGGCGATCATCGGGTTTGCCGGACCGGTTCTGAACCCGGATGTCAAGGCGACCGGCAGCGGACCGCTGCTGATCGTGGCCGACGCGACCTGGGCCGATGCGCGTGACTGGGATGCGCGGCGCGACCGCATCGCCGCGGCGCTGGCCGACGCGGCGCGGACCGGGCGCATCGCCGCCGTTCTCAGCCTGACCGACATTCCAGAAGGTGGGCCGGTGTTTCAGGCCGCCGATGCGATGACGGCGGCGCTGCCCGCGCTCAAGCCCGCCCCCTATGAACCCGATGCGGCTGCCGTCACCGCCTTGGCGGGAACCCTGCCCGAGGGTCGCTTCGAAACGCTGTGGCTGTCGGACGGGCTGGCGCGCGACAGCCGGGCGGTTCTGGCCGATGCGCTTGCCGCGAAAGGCGCGGTCACGGTCATTGAATCGCCGCGCGACGTGCCGGGGCTGCGCCCGGCGGTCTTCGAGGCGGGTGCGATTTCGGCAACCGTCCTGCGGTCGCGCAGCACTGTCGCGTCCGAGGTCGAGGTTTCAGCGCAGGGTGCCGACCCCGGCGGGGCGCAGCGCGAACTGGCGCGGGTCACGGCGGTGTTTCCGGCGGGCCAGACAGAGGCGACGGCGACCTTCGACCTGCCGCCGGAACTGCGCAACCGCGTGACCCGGTTCGAGATCGCGGGTCAGCGGTCGGCAGGGGCGGTCAGCCTGACCGACGACGCGCTGAAGCGCCGCAAGGTGGCGGTGATCGACGGCGGGTCCGAACGCGAAGGGCTGGAGCTGCTGTCGCCGACCCACTACCTGCGTCAGGCGCTGGAGCCGACGGCGGACCTGATCGGCGGCACGATCACCGATATCCTTCTGGCGGACCCCGATGTCGTCATTCTGTCCGACATGGCCAAGATCGCCGAGACGGATGCGCTGGCCGACTGGGTCGACGAAGGCGGTCTTCTGGTGCGCTTCGCCGGTCCGCGCCTTGCCGCGTCGGATGACGGGCGCAGCGCCGAGGACCCGCTGCTGCCGGTGCGCCTGCGTGCCGGAGGGCGGTCGGTGGGCGGAGCCATGAGCTGGGGCGAGCCGAAGACCCTCGCCCCGTTTGCCGAAGGCTCGCCCTTCTTCGGGCTCCGCGTACCGGAAGACGTTGCGGTATCGGCGCAGGTGATGGCGGAACCCGACCCCGATCTGGCCGACCGCACCATCGCGGCGCTGTCCGACGGCACGCCGCTGGTCACGGCGAAACCGCTGGGCGACGGGCGCGTGGTGCTGTTCCACGTCACGGCCAATGCCGAATGGTCAGGCCTGCCGCTGTCCGGCCTGTTCGTTCAGATGCTGGAGCGTCTTGCGGTTTCGACCCGTCCCGATGCATTGGCGGCGGATGATCTGGCAGGCACGGTCTGGGTCGCGGACCATGTGATGGACGCCTATGGCGCGCTTGCGCCCGCAGACAATCTGCCTGGCATTCCGGGTGAGCGTCTGGCCGTCGAGGGCGGTCCGGTTCCGTCGCCCACGCTGCCGCCGGGCCTCTATTCCGACGGCGACCGGCGCGTCGCGGTCAATGCCGTGGGGCAGGGCCGGGTGCTGGCAGCGGCAGTCTGGCCCCCGGGCGTGACGATCGAGGGGCTGACGGTCGCGCGCGAGACGCCGCTGAAGGGATGGCTTCTGGCGGCGGCGCTGGCGATGCTGCTGGCCGATATTATCGCGGCGCTCTGGGTCGCGGGCAAGCTGACCGGCCCGCGTGCAGGCTCGATGGCCGCGCTGCTGCTGGCCCTGAGCCTGCCCGCGATGATGCCCGCGCCCGCGCGTGCGCAGGCCCTGACCGACGCCGAGACGCGGCTGGTCGAGACGGCAGGGAATGTTGTTCTTGCCTACGTCCGCACCGGCGATACGCAGGTTGACCGGATCTCGGCGGCGGGGCTTCTGGGCCTGTCCGAGGTGCTTTATGCCCGCACCTCCGTCGAACCGGGGCTGCCCGTCGGTGTTGATGTCGAAACGGACGAGATGTCGGTGCTGACGTTCCTTTACTGGCCGGTCACCGCGGATCAGAAGGCCCCGTCACCCGCCGCCTATGCGCGGCTGAACCGCTATCTGCGGTCGGGGGGCATGATCCTTTTCGATACGCGTGACGCTGATATCGGCGGTGCCGGGTCGCCCGCTGCGCGCCGGTTGCAAGCGCTGGCCGCACCCTTGGACGTGCCGCCTCTGGAACCGCTTCCCAAGGATCACGTCCTGACGCGCAGCTTCTATCTGCTGACGGACTTCCCCGGCCGCTACGCCAACTCGCCCCTTTGGGTCGAAGCCGCGCCGCCGGATGCGGAACTGGCTGAGGGCATGCCCTTCCGCAACCTGAACGACGGCGTGACGCCTGTCGTGATCGGCGGCAACGACTGGGCCTCGGCCTGGGCCATCGACGAGAACGGCATGGCGATGTTTCCGGTCGGGCGCGGCCTTGCGGGCGAGCGTCAGCGCGAGGTGTCCTACCGCTTCGGCGTGAACCTGATCATGCATGTGCTGACCGGCAACTATAAGTCCGATCAGGTGCATGTGCCGGCACTTCTGGAAAGGCTGGGGCAGTGAGCGGGACAAGCATCGTCTTCGATCCGCTGCTGCCGTGGCCGCTGATCTGGGTCGCCGCAGGGCTGGCAGCGCGTGCTTATGGCTTTCGCGGTCTGGCGGGGCCTGCGCGGCTGGGCACTGCGCGCGCTGGCCGCCGTCGCGCTGATCGGCGCGCTGGCCCAGCCCGCATTGCAGACCGAGGAACGCAACCCCCTGTCCGACATCGTCATTCTGGTCGTCGATGAAAGCGCCAGCCAGTCGCTGCCGGGCCGGGCAGAGCAGACCGCCGCCGCCGTCGCGCGGGTCGAGGCGGAGCTTCGGGCGCTGCCGAACACCGACCTGCGCAAGGTGACGATCCGCGACGGCGATGACAACGCGGGCAGTCTGGCGATGACGGCGCTGAGCCAAGCGCTGGCCGAGGAACCGCGCGCGCGGGTTGCGGGCGGCATCCTGATCTCGGACGGCCAGATCCACGATCTCGACCTTGCGCCGGATATGCCTGCGCCGCTGACGCTGCTCATGACCGGGCGCGACGCCGACTGGGACCGCCGCCTGATGGTCAAGACGGCGCCCGCCTTCGGGATCATCGGCGAGCCCCTGACACTGACCCTGCGGATCGAGGAACAGGGGCGGATGCCCGCGTCGGAACAGGGACGCACGGTTGAACTGGCCATCGCGGTCGACGGGAACCCTGCGGAAAGCTTTGCAGTGCCGGTGAACGAAGACCTCGATCTGCCCGTCACGCTGAGCCATGGCGGCCAGAACGTGATCCAGCTGACGCTGGAGACGGCGGAGGGCGAACTGACGGACCGCAACAATGCGGCCGTGATCCAGATCAACGGCGTGCGCGACCGGCTGCGCGTACTGCTGGTGTCGGGCGAACCGCATGCGGGCGAACGGACGTGGCGGAACCTTCTGAAGTCCGACTCTGCGGTCGATCTGGTGCATTTCACCATCCTCCGCCCGCCGGAAAAGCAGGATGGCGTGCCGGTGACGGAACTGTCGCTGATCGCCTTTCCGACGCGCGAACTGTTCGTCGACAAGATCGATGAATTCGACCTGATCATCTTCGACCGCTACAAGATGCGCGGCATTCTGCCGGCAGCCTATCTGGATAACATCCGCGACTATGTGACGAAGGGCGGGGCGGTGCTGATTTCGGCGGGCCCCGATTTCGCGTCGGTCGAAAGCCTGTACTACTCGGGTCTGGGCGAGATCATGCCCGCCGCGCCGACGGGGCGCGTGGTCGATGAAGGGTATGCGCCGTCTGTAACCGACCTCGGTCAGCGGCACCCGGTGACCGAGGGGCTGGAAAAATTCGCAGGCGGCGCTGCGCCTGCGCAGTCGGGTGCGGTCGGCACACAGCCGGAGGGCGCGGCACCGGCGCCCTGGGGCCGCTGGCTGCGGGTGATCGAAGTGACGGATGCGCGCGGCGACGTGGTGATGGAAGGCGCGGGCGAACGCCCGCTGCTGATCCTGGACCATGCCGGCGAGGGGCGCGTGGCGTTGCTGACCAGCGATCAGGCCTGGCTCTGGAGCAGGGGGTTCGAGGGCGGCGGACCACAGCTGGAACTGCTGCGGCGGCTGGCGCACTGGCTGATGAAGGAACCCGAACTGGAGGAAGAGGCGCTGCTGGCCGAAGCGACGGGCCAGACGGCTGACGATCACGCGCCGGACGCTGACGGAAGGCGCGCGCGAGGTGACGATCACGGCACCCGACGGCACCGAGACGGTCCTGCCGCTGACCGAGACGGAGCCCGGGCGCTATACGGCAGAATGGACCGCGCCCGACATCGGCCTGTACCGCCTTTCGGACGATGAACTGGAACGGGTCTATGCGCTCGGCCCTTCGGCCCCGCGCGAGTTCGAGGAGACCATCGCCACCGCCGACGGGCTCGACCCGGTGATGGCCCCGACGAACGGGGGCGCGCTGCGGCTGGAAGACGGGATGCCGGATGTCCGGACAGTTCGCGCGGGGCGTCCGGCGGCAGGGCGCGGCTGGGTGGGGATCACGCCGCGCAACGCCTATGTGACGACCGATCTGCGGGTGCAACCCTTCCTGCCGCCCTGGCTGCTGCTGGCGCTTGCCGCAACGCTGAGCATCGCAGCATGGCTGGTCGAAGGGCGGGGATCGCGGCGTCGTGACCGGACAGCTGCGCTCTAGCCGCCTGTATTCAAGCGGCCGAAAGCCTCGCGCGAGATGAAATCGGCCCCCTGCGTCTGCATCAGCGCCGGGACAGGCGCGTCTTTTGGCGTTCCTTTCCAAGCATAGAAGGGGGCCATGTCTGAAACGGCCGAATAGGTCCAGAGCGGTTTGCCGGTGACCATGTCGAATTCGATGACGCGGCCCGCGAGGGATTCAGAGATCAGACCGCGCGCGCCATCGGGCGTGATCCTGACGACGCCCTGGGCGATGGACTTCAGATCACCGCCAACGTCATCGGCATTGCGCGGAAAGACCGTCGTGCCATCACCGCTGACAGGATCGACCTGAAGAATCCGGGTGCCGTTGGTGGTGTCGAGACCGCCGAGGTTGTCGAAGACGACGATGTCACCGTCGGGCAGAACCTGCGGCGAATGCTGGGCGACCATGGGACCGTAGATGATGTGGCGGATGGTGCTATCGTCCTGATCCATCACGACCACGGACGAACTTGATCGCAGCGACACGACAAGATCGCCGACGCGGGTACCGGGCAGCCGTGCGGCACCGGCAGCGTTGAGCAGGGTGATGGAGTTGACGTGGAACGGGTCGCAGTCGTCGCGAACGGAATAGGCCAGGGCCTGATTGTCGGATGATTGGACCACATCTTCCATCCAGAACTCCTTGAGCGTCTGGCCGTCCGGGGACAGGATGGCGACACCGTCCTGAAAGACGGCACCGAACGTGCAGTCCACGGGTTCGGACGTTGCGGCGATGGTCCCCTTGCCTTTCTGGATTCGGGCCGTGGAGACATAGATCCGCCCGTCGGGCCCGATGCTGGGCCAGTGGTGGGCGCGGTTGATCCGCAGCCACTCGAGCGCGCCCGACCACGCGAACTTACCGACGCCGACTTGATAGGGAAAGATGTTGCGGCCCTGAAAGGTGACAACAAGACCGCCATCGGGCGACAGGGCCGCGCCCAGGACGTTGATGTTGTCCGCACCCGGAAATCCGCTGAAACCCTTCAGCGATTCCCTCGTGAAAAGAACAGCAGGATCATACTCCCATGTGTGAAGAACCTTGCCCGACCGGTCCATGATCCAGGCGATGCAGCCGAATTTCGGGCAGAGGTCCATGCGGTAGAAGAATCCGCCGGTCATCAGGATAAGGTCGTCGGCGGGCGTGTCCGTCAGCGTTTGAACCGCGCCGACAGGGGTGTCGTCGTCAACAACGCGGATGACGTGGTTCGGCAGACTGCTGTCTTCGAACTTGGTGATCGCGACGATCCCGGCCTCGACCCGGTTCAAGATCCTATATGGCGGAAGCTTCCAGCGCACCGTCGCCGCACCCCAAAGAAAGGCGAGGCCGACCAGGCCCAGAATGAACGCGATGCGGGCGAATCGGTCGATCACCAGATGCAGGTCCCAATCCAGAACCAGGAAACCGGACGGTCAACTTCGAGAGCACTCCAAAAGCTAGCCCAAGGTATTTGTCATTCCACAGAAATCCGGACAGGCCGGATATCGGCGACCGCACTATGGCAAAATTGCCGCTGCGCGCGGCAGATCGATCCGAACAGGCTCCGCCGACCAGCCAACCAGACTGCACCGCGTCCGGATCAGCACATGGCCGGTGCCTGCCGGGACCGACAGCCCGCCCAGCGACGCTTCGATCCAGCGGGCTGTCCGTGTGCGGGCGCGTAAGCTCCTTGTAGGCGATCCGCGTCCCGTCCGGCATCGCGACTTCGAACCCGCTGGCAAAGTGGTCCCAGCCAGATGTCCTCGTGCGACACGCGTGACCATGATCTGTCCAATGGTCGCCAGCTTTCAGGCCATGTCCGCCGATATCACCTGCGGCGCATCCGCCAAAGCAGGCGTGGCAAGAACGGTGAATGCGGTCAGCAGGGACTTCATGCGGGGACCCTGCCACATCGCCCGCGACACCGGCGTCACTTTGGCGTGCTCTGCAGCAGGACCATCCGTGAATGCGACAGGAACTCGCGCCGGATCATCAGCGCGAAGGTCGCCGTGGTCGCCAGCGCAAGCGCCAGGGGCCCCAGCAGGAAGGCCAGTGCGGTCAGAGCGAAATAGACCGAGATCAGACCCTTGTTGAAGGCGCGGTTGGCGAAGATGTTCAGCTCTGCCGCCTGCGCCGCGCGCGGATAGGCGGCGGCGTCGGTCACGTCATTCGGAACGGCGGCCATCACGATCAGGCAATAGCCGAACAACCGGTGCGCCCAGACGAATTTGAGGAAGGCGTTGATGACGAAGGCCAGCACGATCATCAGCTTGATCTGCCAGACGATGGCTGCGGGCCTGACATCGGTCAGGTTCCGCGCAAGCCCCAGCAGGCTGTCGGGGTTGCCGATGGTCGCCACGATACCGCCGATGGCGATCATGCAGGCCGAGGCATAGAAGGTGCTGCCGACGCGCAGGCTGTCCACCGCGCCGCTGTCGAAGATGCGCGGATCGCGCGTGACCATCTGACGCATCCATTCGCGCCGGTAGCTGCTCATCAGGACGGAAACCGAAGGGCGCGATGCCGGCGGATGCTCGCTCAGCCTACCCAGCAAACCCCAGGCCAGAACCAGCCAGCCCAGCGCCGCAAGGTCCGCCGCGTCGAACAGTCCGATCTGAAAGCTCCCCCACATGGATCGAACCCTAACGGCAGGGAAGGCCGGTTGCCAATGGGTCGGATTGCGAACATTCTGATGACGGAAAGCAGGGAAACCGCCGATGCAGATGCCTGTTCCAGATGCCCGCCTGATCGATGGCAAGCGCAGCCTGGTGTCGGCATTGCGCACGGCTCTGCCGCCCGACGCGGTGATCGACGATCCCGCCGAAACGCGGGCCTATGAATGCGACGCGCTGTCGGCCTATCGCTGCGCGCCGCTGGCGGTGGTCCTGCCGCGCACAACGGCCGAGGTCGCGGCGGTGCTGAAGCTGTGCCATGGGCGCGGTGTGCCGGTCGTGCCGCGCGGGTCGGGCACGTCGCTGGCTGGCGGCGCGCTGCCGACGGCGGATTGCGTGATCCTGGGCGTCGCGCGGATGAACGCGGTGATCGAGACGAACTACGCCGACCGCTGCATCCGCGTTCAGGCGGGGCGCACGAACCTGTCGGTGACGGGTGCCGTCGAGGAGGAAGGGTTCTTCTACGCCCCCGATCCGTCGAGCCAGCTCGCCTGCGCAATCGCGGGCAATATCGCGATGAATTCGGGCGGTGCGCATTGCCTGAAATACGGGGTCACGACGAACAACCTTCTGGGCGTGACGATGGTCACGATGGACGGCACGGTGATCGAGATCGGCGGGCCGTATATGGACGCGGGCGGGATCGACCTGCTGGGCGTCATCTGCGGGTCCGAGGGGCAGCTGGGCGTCGTCACAGAGGCGACCCTCCGCATCCTGCCCAAGCCCGAAGGCGCGCGGCCTGTGCTGATCGGGTTCGACAGCAACGAAGTCGCGGGGGCCTGCGTCGCGGACATCATCCGCGCGGGCATCCTGCCGGTCGCCATCGAGTTCATGGACCGGCCCTGCATCCGCGCCTGCGAGGATTTCGCCCATGCGGGATACCCCGACTGCGAGGCGCTGCTGATCATCGAGGTCGAGGGAAGTGCCGCCGAGATAGACGAACAGCTGGGCTTGATCGGCCAGATCGCGCGGCGGCATGAGCCGGTCGAGATACGCGAAAGCCGGTCCGAGGAGGAGTCGAAGAAAATCTGGCTGGGGCGCAAATCCGCCTTCGGAGCGATGGGCCAGATCGCGGATTACATCTGCCTCGACGGGACGATCCCGGTCAGTGAGCTGGCCTTCGTGCTGCGGCGGATCGGAGAGCTTACGGCGGAGTACGGGCTGGCGGTGGCGAATGTCTTCCATGCGGGCGACGGCAACCTGCATCCGCTGATCCTCTATGACGCGAACAGGCCCGGCGATCTGGACAAGGCGGAAGCGCTGGGCGCAGCGATCCTGACCCTGTGCGTTCAGGTGGGGGGCTGCCTGACGGGTGAGCACGGCGTGGGCGTCGAGAAGCGCGACCTGATGCCGGTGCAGTTCACTGCGGCGGACATGGAGGCGCAGATGAGGGTGAAGGATGTGTTCGATCCGCGCTGGCTTCTGAACCCGGCCAAGGTGTTTCCGCTGCAGGTGAGCGAAGGGCGGCGCGCGGCGTGAGACCGGCGGACGAGGCAGAATTGGCCGAGATGATCCGGTCGGCGACCGGCTCCCTGCGCATCCGTGGCGGCTGCACGCGGGACGTCGGGCGGGCAGTCGAAGGTGAGACGCTTGATGTCTCGGGCCTGACGGGCATCACGCGCTATGAACCTGGATCGCTGACGCTGGTCGCGCGGGCAGGCACACCGCTGGCCGAGGTGGAGGACACACTGGCGGCAGAGGGGCAATGCCTGCCGTTCGAACCTGGCGACTGGCGCGGGCTTCTGGGCACGACGGGCACGCCGACCATCGGCGGTGTTGTGGCGGCCAACGTCTCGGGCCCGCGCCGGATTCAGGCGGGGGCCTGCCGCGACAGCCTGATCGGGGTGCGGTTCGTGGACGGCGCTGGGACCATTGTGTCGAACGGCGGGCGCACGATGAAGAACGTGACGGGATATGATCTGGTCAAGCTGATGGCCGGGTCGTGGGGCACCCTGGGCGTTCTGACCGAGGTCAGCTTCAAGGTGCTGCCGTGTGCGGCGGCGGCGGCGACGTTGGTGGTGGATACTGCCGATGCTGCGGCTGCTCTCGCGGTGATGTCTTCGGCGCTGACCTCGCCCTTCGACGTCAGCGGCGCGGCGTGGCTGCCGGGGACAGGTGCGCTGATCCGGGTGGAAGGGTTTGCCGGATCGGTCGCCTATCGGTCGGGCGAACTGGCGAAACGGCTGGCACCCTTCGGCACAGTCCGTTTGGAAACCGACCATGATCGGCATCCGGCGATGTGGACGGGCATCCGGGACGCGGCGGCGTTCCATGGGCAGGCCGGCGATATCTGGCGGATCTCAGTGCGGCCGTCGGACGCGCCCGGGCTGGTCGCCCGGATCGCGGGGCAGGTGCTGCTGGACTGGGGCGGCGGGCTGATCTGGGCGCTTGTCGGCGAAGGCACCGACCTGCGCGCCGATCTCGGGCCGCTCACCGGCCACGCGACGCTGATCCGCGCGTCCGCCGCGACACGCGCGCGGATTGCGCCGTTTCCGCCCGAATCCCCGGCGGTCGCGGCGCTGACACGGGGGCTGCGCGCCCGGTTCGATCCGCGAGGCATCCTGAATCCGGGGCTGCTGGACTGACATGCAGACCCATTTCACCCCCGACCAGCTGAAGGACCCCGCCACGGCCCGGTCGAACAAGATCCTGCGCAGCTGCGTGCATTGCGGGATGTGCACCGCGACCTGCCCGACCTATCAGGTGCTGGGCGACGAGTTGGACAGCCCGCGCGGGCGCATCTACCTGATCAAGGACATGCTCGAATCCGGGCGTGCTGCGGATGAAAAGACCGTCAGGCATATCGACCGCTGCCTGTCCTGTCTTGCCTGCATGACGACCTGCCCGTCGGGCGTCGATTACATGCACCTGGTTGATCATGCGCGGGCGCATATCGAGGCGACCTACCGGCGCCCGTTCATGGACCGCCTGCTGCGCGGCGTGCTGGCGCGGGTGCTGCCCTATCCGCAGCGGTTCCGCGTGGCGCTGGCGGGCGCGCGGCTGGCGCGGCCCTTCGCCCGGTTCCTGCCCGACGCGCGGCTGCGCGCGATGCTGGCGATGGCGCCCGCGCGCATCCCCCCGGTCAGCCGCAACGACGATCCGCAGGTCTTTCCGGCGCAGGGCACCCGCCGGATGCGCGTGGCCCTGATGACGGGCTGCGCACAGCGGGCGCTGAACACCGACATCAACGATGCGACGATCCGGGTGCTGACCCGGGCGGGCTGCGATGTTGTGGTGGCGCGCGGCGCGGGCTGCTGCGGGGCGCTGACGCATCACATGGGGCGGGTGGGCGAAAGCCACGGCTTCGCGGCGGCGAACATCCGGGCCTGGATGGCCGAGAAGCGCGGCGCGGGGCTGGATGCGGTGGTGATCAACACCAGCGGCTGCGGGACTACCGTGAAGGATTACGCGGTAATGTTTGCGGGCGATCCGCTGGCGGCGGATGCGGCAGAGATCGCCGGCCTGGCCAAGGACGTGACCGAGGTCCTGATGCAGCTTTCGCTTGTGGCGCGAGCGCCCGAACCCCTGACCGTCGCCTATCACGCCGCCTGCTCGCTGCAGCACGGGCAGCGCGTCACAACCGCCCCCAAGGCGCTCCTCACCGCTGCGGGCTTCCGCGTGGTCACGCCCGCTGACGCGCATCTCTGCTGCGGATCGGCGGGCACCTACAACCTGATGCAGCCCGCGATTTCCGGCGAACTCAAGCGCCGCAAGGTCGCGACACTGGAGGCGGTGGAACCCGACGTCATCGCCGCCGGAAACATCGGCTGCATGATGCAGATCGGGTCGGGCACCGGCATTCCGCTGGTCCATACGGTCGAACTGATCGACTGGGCGACGGGCGGGCCGAAACCGCCTGCGCTGATCCGCGCCGATGTCCGTGGTTAGACCGGTCAGGGGTCATATTCTTGCCGCAACTGATGCCTAGACCCGGACAAAAGACGGAGGGGACATGCAGGTAGTGCGGACGCTTTGTGCAGCCTTTGTGCTGCTTGCGTGCCTTGGCCCCGCAGTAGCCCAGGAACGCGGCCTCCGCGCCCTGATCACCGCGGACGAGACCAAGGGATGGGAGGCGGTGGGCCGCCTCAACCTGGGTGATTCCGGGTTCTGCACAGGCGCGCTGATCGCGCCTGACCTTGTGCTGACCGCCGCGCATTGCCTGTTCGACAAGACCTCCGGGGCCGCCTATTCGCCCGGCGACATCGAGTTTCTGGCCGGTTGGCGGAACGGACGCGCTGCCGCATACCGCAATGTCCGCCGCGCGGTGGCGCATCCGGACTACATCTACGAAGGCCCCGACAAGATGGATCGCGTCGCCTTCGACCTGGCGGTTCTGCAGCTGGACCAGCCGATCCGTCTGCCCTCGATCAAGCCCTTCGAGACATTCCACGACCCGCAGGACGGCGACCCCGTCGATGTCGTGTCTTATGCGCTTGACCGGTCCGAGGCCCCGTCGTTGCAGGAGGGCTGCCATGTGATCGGGCGGCAGCCCGGCATCCTGGTGATGTCCTGCGAAGTCGATTTCGGATCATCCGGCGCGCCGGTCTTCACCGTCGGCGGCGACGGCGTTGCCAAGATCGTGTCGGTGGTTTCGGCCAAGGCCGAGATGGACAGCAAGGTCGTCGCGCTGGGTACCGCCATGGAACAGCCGCTGGCCGAACTGATGGCGGTGTTCGCGCAAGGGTCGCGGCTGGTGTCACGCGTGGTTCCCGCTAACGGCTCCGGCCCGGTCCTGCAGCGCGCGACCGGCGGGGCGAAGTTCCTCAAACCCTGATCACCCGATGCTGCGGACCGTCGCCCTTCTGCTTGTCACGCTGAGCGCCGCCGTCGCGCAGGCGCAGGAGACAGGCCTGAAACGCCTGACCCAGCGTGAGGATCTGATGGGATGGGAAGCGGTGGGCCGCGTTGATCTGGCGGACGAGGGCTATTGCACCGGCACGCTGATCGCGCCCGATCTGGTCCTGACCGCCGCGCATTGCGTCTTCCGGGATGCGGGTCAGGCCGTGCGTGACCCTGCGGCGATGCGCTTCCGCGCGGGTCTGCGCGACGGCAGGGCGATCGCCGAACGCGGCGTGACACGGGTTGTCACTGCCGAAGGCTATCGCCCCGCGTCGCCCGCCGATGCCGAGAACATCCGCCGTGACGTCGCCCTGCTGGAGCTTGACGCGGAGATTCCCACAAGCGTCGCCAGCCCCTTCCTGATCGGCGGCGATGCCACGGGCGGCGCGGGCATCAGCGTCGTGTCCTATGCCGCAGGGCGCGATGCCGCCCTGTCGATCCAGCGCGGCTGCCGCCTTCTGGGGCGCGATTCGGGCCTTCTGGCCTTCAACTGTGACGTCAGTTTCGGATCCTCGGGCGCACCGGTCTTCGACTGGTCGGGCCGCCGCCCGCGGATCCTGTCGATCATCTCGGCCGGGAACCGCGATGACGATGGCGTCACCGCCTATGGGATGGAGCTTGCCGCAGCGGTCGCAGACCTGCGCCGCCGGTTGCGCAGCGGCGACGGCGTGGTTGTGGCCAGCGCCGACCCCCGGACCTCGGCCAAGACTGTGGAACGCACCCCCGGCGGCGCGCGCGGTGCGGCGCGCTTCCTGCGTCCACCCGCCCCTTGACGCGGCGATTTCCGCTTCCCATCTGAAGACCACCGGGGTGCCATGACGGGCCCCGGGACACTGTCGGCCCGGCCCATGACGGGCGGGTTTCTTCACATCGCTCATCGGAGGATGACCATGCGCAGCTATGATTTTGCACCGCTCTACCGCGCGACTGTCGGCTTTGACCAGATCGCCAACCTTATGGACCGCGTCCTGTCGGCCGACGTGGCCCAGCCCGCGTATCCCCCCTACAACATCGAAAAGACTGCCGAGAACGCCTACCGCATCTCGGTCGCCGTTGCCGGCTTCGCTGCCGACGAACTGTCGGTCGAGGTCAAGGAAGGCGCGCTGACCGTCGCGGCCCGCAAGGCAGGCGAAGAGGCGGCGAAGTCCTACCTGCACCGCGGCATCGCGACCCGCGCGTTCGAACGCCGCTTCGCGCTGGCCGATCATGTCCGCGTCACGGGGGCCGCCCATGCCGACGGCATGCTGCATATCGACCTCGTGCGCGAAGTGCCCGAGGCGCTGAAACCCCGCCGGATCGAAATCGCGCGTGACCTGTCGAACGGGTCGACGGTCGAGGCGAAGGCCGTCGAGAAGCTCGACGCCTGATACGGGCAAGAGGTTGAACGGATAAGGGCGCGCGGCAAGACCCGCGCGCCTTCTTTCGTTTCCGGATCAACCCCCGGACCGATGAAGCGACTGGCGGTCATTGGCCGGAGTGATGCGTGCCGATCCTGCGCGCGATCCACGGAACGAGGCCGAAAACCACTGACAGTCGCGGAAGGACCGCAACGCGGGGCACAGTGGTATCGCGTGCCGCCATGGGCGCGAATGACGCGAAGTACTCCGCCTCGGTGCGCGGCGTGGGGTGCAGTTTGCCCTGATCGGGCGACAGGATCGACAGGGTGGTCAGCATGATCTGGTTCCTCGTCTGCGGGGGCCGGGATGGCCTGATGAGGACAGGATGCGCCGGGCTGGCGGTTTATGTCGTGAAACGGCAGCTAAATTGCTGTGAATTGTTCCAAAGCCGGATGAAACCTCAGCCCTCGGGCAGATGCGCCAGCCGCAGCCCGTTAAGGATCGCGGCAAAACGTTCGGGGTACTTGGCCGGCTGCCCGCGCAGGATGCGCGCGATGGTGATCCCCGGAGCGATGGTCAGCAGGGCCTCGCGCCAGACATGCGCCTCTTCCATCCGGCCGAGATGGGCGTTGGCTGCGATCAGCATCCAGTAGCTCGCATCGAACCGGTCGTTGATCGCCAGCGACCGGGCGGCGAAATCCAGAGCCGCGTCAAAATTGCCGCGCAGAATCTGCACATGCGCGATCCCGGTCAGCGCAAAGCGCGAGTGCGGCTCATGCCCCCCCAGCCTCAGGGCACGATCAAAATAATCCATCGCGCGGTCAAGATCGCCGCAGTGCATGGTCAGCACTCCGGCCGCCGTCAGCACGTAAAGGTCGTTCGGGTTGGCTGCGGCCGCCTGTTCGATCACCGCCATGCCGCCGTCATAATCCTTGCCGGTCTGGACCAGCGCCACGGCGCAATGCGCCATGACCCTTGGGTTGCCGTTTGCCAGCCGGATGCCGTTGCGGGCGTGTTCGACGCATTTTTCATGGTCATCGGGCCCGATCGGCGGCCAGCCCATCGCGGTCCGATGCTCCAGCGCCCAGGCGGCATGGGCGAGGATCAGGGCGTTATCCGGTTCGCGGCGCAGCGCATCGGTCAGCAGGGCATAGCCCTTGGCGTTTCCCTCGACCAACTCGTCGTCAATATATGCCCGGGCGCGCAGGAACAGATCGTAGGTGGCAGCGCTTTCGGGACGCTGCTGCCGCGAATGGACAAGTTCGCTGGCCTCGATGGCAGGGGCGACCAAAGTGGCCACGCTTTCGGTGATGCGGTCCTGAAAGTCGAAAATCTCGGACAGGTCACCGTCGAAACGGTTGGTCCAGAGCGTGACGCCGCCGTCGCCTTCGACCAACTGCGCGGTGATGCGCAGCCGATCACCCGAGCGGCGCACCGACCCTTCGAGAAGATAGCCCGCGCCTAGGTCATGCGCGATGGTGCGCGTGTCGATGGTGCGGCCCCGGTAAGCGAAGGACGAGTTGCGCGACAGGACGGCCAGCGACCGGAACCGCGATAGGGCGGTGATGATGTCGGCGACGATGCCGTCGGCGAAATACTCGGCGTCGGCGTCTCCGCTGAGATTCTGGAACGGCAGGACGGCGACCACGGGGCGGGTTGCAGAAACGCCAACTGCGGCAGATGGGGACGTGGTCATCAGCCGATACCCCACGCGCGGCACCGTCACGATCCAGTCCTGCCCCTGCGGGCCGGGGCCGAGCGCCTTGCGCAGGGCGGCGATCTGCACCGTCAGGTTGCCTTCCTCGACCGCCAGACCCGGCCAGCCCGCCTCCATCAGGTCGGCCTTCGCCACCGGTTTGCCCTCTGCCGCGATCAACGCCAGCAGCAGTGCCATCGCGCGCTGCCCGACGGCCACAGGTTTGCCGTCATGCGTGACCAGCCCGCGAGCAGGGTCGATCACGAACGGGCCGATCCGGTAGGGTCCGCTCATTCTTCCTCCAGCCCTGCCATCCGCAGCCCATCCAGAATCGCGGCGCAGCGGGTGGGGTCCATCTGGGGCTGTCCGGCCCAGATGCTGGCGATGGTGACCCCTGGGGCGAGCTTGCGGAACCCGGCGAGGTATTTGTGCGCCTCGTCCATCCGGCCCAGCAAAGCATTCGCCGCTATCAGCATCCAGTAGCTGCACTGAAAATCCGGTCTGATCGTCAGCGAGCGGGTCGCCCAGACCAGGGCCTCGGGGTAGTCGCCCAGAACCATCTGGCCATGGGCTATGCCGGTCAGGCAGATATGCGCCTCGGGGTCGCGCGGATTGAGCCGGATCGCCCGGTGAAAACAGGCGAGGGACTCGGCGATGCTGCCGCAGTGGAGATGGGCAATTCCCGCGCGGCTGACCACCAGAAGGTCATTGGGATTGGCCTTGACCGCCGACACGATGGCCGCCATCGCCACGTCATAGTCCTTGCCGGTATGCAGCAAGCCCATGCTGCAATGGGCAATCACGGTCGCGTCGCCCCCTGCTCGCTCCAGGCCCCGACGCGCCAGTTCAGCACATTTCTGACGGTCTTCAGGGCCGACCGTTGGGTAAGCGACAATGTTCCTTTGGCTGATCGCATAAGAGGCAAGCGCCAAGAATACGGGGTTGTCCGGCTCCAGCAGCAGTGCGTTTGTCAACAGAGACAGGGCATCGGTATTGTCCTTGGGCGTCTCCATCGTAAGCTTTGGCAATGCCCGCAGATACAGATCGTAGGCGGCGATGCTGCCCGGCCGGTCCCGGCGCGAGCGGTCAAGCTCGGCCTGCTGGATATGCGGCTCGACCACCGTCGCCACGCTTTCGGTGATGCGGTCCTGAAAGTCGAACACATCGCCGACCTTGCCGTCGAATTGCTCGGCCCAGATATGCTGGCCGTTTTCGCATTCGACCAGTTGCGCCGAGATGCGCAGCCGGTCACCGGCGCGGCGGATGCTGCCCTCCAGCACATAGCGCACCCCAAGGTCTTGGCCGACCTGACGGACATCGACGGGCTGGCCCTTGTAGGTAAAGCTGGAATTGCGCGAGATCACGGCGAAGGATTTGAACCGCGACAAGGCGGTGATGATGTCCTCGACCACGCCATCGGCAAAGTAATCCTGCGTCGGATCGCCGCTGAGATTGGTGAAAGGCAGGACGGCGAGGGCGGGCCGGGGGACGTCGCGGACCTCGGGCTCGGGCGGCGGCGGCAGGATCAGCCGATACCCGACCCGCGGCACCGTCACGATCCAGTCCTGCCCGTCGCGGGCGCGGCCCCAGCGCCTTGCGCAGGCGCGGCGATCTGCACCGTCAGATTGCCTTCCTCGACCGCCAGACCCGGCCAGCCCGCCTCCATCAGGGCGGATTTGGCAACGGTCTGGCCGGGCTGGGCCATCAGCGCCGCCAGCAAGGCCATTCCGCGCTGGCCGAGCGGGGTGGATAGGCCGTCGCGGTTCAGCGTCCCGCGTTCGGGGTCGATCTGAAACGGACCAAGGGAAAGGGGCGCGCTCATGCTTCCGGCAACCCCGCCAGACGCAGCCCTTCCAGAATGGCGGCGCAGCGGGTGGGGTCCATCTGAGGCTGGCCGGACCAGATGCGGGCGACAGTGACACCGGGGGCGAGTGTTTGAAACCGGGCAAGATACTTCCGCGCTTCGTCCATCCGGCCAAGGTGGGCATTGGCCGCGATCAGCATCCAGTAGGCGCAATGGTAATTCGGCCGCAGCGTCAAGGAGCGGGCGGCCCAGAGCAGGGCTTCCGGATAATCGCCGAGAACCATGTGACAATGCGCGATTCCGGTCAGGCAAGTATATGCTGCCGGATCGCGGGGGCCGAGCCGGATCGCCCGGTGAAAATACGCCAGCGCGTCCGTGATACTGCCGCAATGCAGTTGGGCGATGCCCGCCCGGCTGGCAACAAGCAGGTCGTTGGGGTTGGCCTCTACCGCTGTTCCGATGGCCGCCATCGCCAGGTCATAATCCTTGCTGTAGTGCAGCAGGGCCATGCTGCAATGCGCGATCACGGTCGCATCCCCCGCCGCACGTTCAAGGCCCCGTCGCGCCAGCAAGGCGCATGTCTGCCTGTCGTCCGGGCCGATCGGTGGATAGGACATGATGGCTCGATGGCCAATGGCAAAGCTGGCAAGGGCCAGGAACACCGGATTGTCCGGCTCCATCTTCAATGCCTCGGTCAACAACGCATAGGCTTCGGCGTTGTCTGCGGCAGTCGCCATCGAAAGCCTTGGCAATGCCCGCAGATACAGATCGTAAGCGGCGATGCTGCCGGGTCGTTCCCGACGCGAGCGTTCAAGTTCGGCCTGCTGGATATGCGGCTCGATCACGGTCACCACACTTTCGGTGATGCGGTCCTGAAAGTCGAACACGTCGGCGATCTTGCCGTCGAATTGCTCGGCCCAGATATGCCGTCCGTTTTCGCATTCAACCAGCTGCGCCGAAATGCGCAACCGGTCGCCGGCACGGCGGATACTGCCCTCCAGCACGTAGCGCACCCCAAGGTCATGTCCGACCTGACGGACATCGACGGCCTGGCCCTTGTAGGTGAAGCTGGAATTGCGCGCGATCACCGCAAATGATCTGAACCGCGACAGGGCGGTGACGATGTCCTCGACCACGCCATCGGCAAAGTAATCCTGCGCGGTGTCACCGCTGAGGTTGGCGAACGGAAGGACGGTGAGAGCGGGTTTCGGGCTGTCGTGGACATCGGGACCGGTCGGATTGCGGCACGATCAGCCGGTACCCCACCCTCGGCACCGTCACGATCCAGTCGCGCCCTTCACCGTCCTGACCGAGCGCCTTGCGGAGCGCGGCGATCTGGACGGTCAGGTTGCCTTCCTCGACCACGGTGCCGGGCCAGGCGGCGTCCATCAGGTCGGACTTGCTGACTGCGGCCCCTTCGCTGCGGAGAAGCGCCGAAAGCAGCGCCGATGCCTTCTGTCCCAGTGCGGTGGTCGCGCCGTCGCGGTGCAGATTGCCCCGTGCGGGGTCGAACACAAAGGCTCCGATGGTGTGGTCTGCATCCGGCATGGCCGGACTATACGACGCATGACGCAATGCAGAAAGGGTCCGGTCCCCGACGCTCTGGCCGGGGCCGGGCCGTGTTGGGCGTTCAGTTCCCTGACAGGCTCTGCCCCAGCCGCATCAGCTGCACCGCCTCGGCGCGGTAGCCGAACGGGTCTTCGCCCCGCGCCCCGTTGGCCAGCGCGATGGCGTCATCCCAGCCCCAGTCGCCGAGATAGGTCGCGCCGGTCAGCAGCTGGCCGAAGCCCGCGACGGCGACGGCGAAGCGCGTGTCGGTGTCGGCTTCGCCCGGTTCCGGGGCGATGGGCAGTTCGATCAACTGGCTGACCGCCGCACCCGGTTCCTTGTAGCGCAGCTTCAGGAAGCCGAGCTCACCGGATGCCGTCCGACGCGTCGGGGGCTGCCTCTGCCGCCGCCTCAGCGGCCTCGTACCGCAGCGGATCGGTCCGCAGCGCCGGGCTGCCGACCGGCGTCACCTCGTAGAGCGCCGTCACCGAAGTCCCCGCCCCGATCTCGCCTGCATCGACCCTGTCGTTGTTGAAATCCTCGCGGTTCAGCGCGCGGGTCTCGTAGCCGATCAGGCGGTATTCGGCGATGACGGCGGGGTTGAACTCCATCTGGATCTTCACGTCGTCCGCAATCGGGAACAGCGCGCCGGTCAGCTGATCGACCAGCACCTTCTGCGCCTCGCTCAGCGTGTCGATATAGGCCGCCGTGCCGTTGCCGTTCTGCGCCAGCGCCTGCATCGTCGCGTCGTCCAGATTGCCGCGCCCGAAGCCCAGCACCGAAAGATAGGTGCCTGACTTCCTCTCCCCGGCGATATAGTCCTCCAGCGCCTCGGGGTCGCTGATCCCGACGTTGAAGTCGCCGTCCGTGGCCAGCAGGACGCGCGTGACCTCGCCGTCGGCTGCCATGTCGCGGGCGACGGCATAGGCCTGCTGCAAGCCTTCCTGCCCGGCGGTCGATCCGCCTGCGGCAAGGTTGTTCAGCGCCGACAGGATCTTCGCGCTGTCCTTCGCCGCAGTGGGTTCCAGCACCAGACCCGCAGACCCGGCATAGGTGACGATGGCGACCTGATCCTCGGGCCGCAGCTGACCCAGCATCAGGCGGAACGACTGCTGGAGCAGCGGCAGCTTGTTCGGGTCTTCCATCGACCCGGACGTGTCGATCAGGAAGACCAGGTTCAGCGGCGGGCGGTCGGCCAGGGCAGGCATCCGGCCCTGGATGCCGATATGGACCAGCCGCGTGCCTTCGTTCCAGGGGGTCTGGATGACGCTGACCGTGGGTTTGAACGGGGCCTCGCCCGCCTCGGGGGCGGGGTAGGCATAGGGGAAGTAGTTCACCATCTCCTCGATGCGGACGGCATCGGGCGGAGGCAGGTAGCCGTTCATCAGGGAAGAGCGGACGACGGAATAGGACGCGGTATCGACGTCGATGGAGAAGGTCGAAACGGGTTCGGTGGCGACGATCTTGACGGGGTTCACCTCGGCGTTGGCGAAGGCCTCGGTGTTCGGTTCGGCAATGATAACCTCGGGCTCCATGACCGGTTCGGCAAAGCCTGAAAGATCCGCTTCGCCTGCGGGCTGGGCGCGGAAGCTCTCGCCGCCGGCCGCCAAGCTTCCGGCGGGTGCGTTCTGAGCCAAAGCGTCGGCCATCACGTTCTGATCCGCCCGTTCGCGGCGCAGTTCGGCGTCCGCCGGTGCGGCTTCGGCCAAGGCCTGCTTCCTCCGGCGCGGCGCTTTCAAGCTGACCGGTGACGACCGGGCTGTCCGCCTCGGCTTCGCCGCTGTCTTCCACGGCGGCGGGTGCCGCATCCGCCGACTTCTTCACCGCATCCTGCCCAGCCGCCTCCGTCTGCGACGGCGGCGCGGCGGGTTCCGCCATAGGCTCAGTCGGCACCGGCACATCCGCCGTCACCGCGACCTCCGGCAGCGTCACCACGCCCCTCGGCACCTGCGTCAGCACAACCCCCAGCCCCACGGCAATCGCCGCGACCGAGGCGGTGGCGGCCAGACCCTGCCGCGTCGTCAGTGTTCCAAGCATCCCAAGCACTCCTGTCAGAAACCCCGTCCCTGCTGGACGGTCCGACATGGGACGCACGGGCGTCGCGTTTTCTTGGGTCCGGTTCTGCCTGATGCGCGTCGAATGCCTGCATCGCCGCCGCCAGCGCCTCCGCCCTGCGCGCCGGATCGGCTTCGGGCGTCATGCCCTGCATTGCCTTGCGAAGATCGTCCAGATCACCGGTCATAGCATTCCCTCGGCCTTCGCCATTCCGCGCAGGCGCTTTTTCACCTCACTCATGCGCCACGCGACGGTCCCCTCGCTGACCCCCAGCACCTCGGCCGCCTCTCCTTGAGTCAGCTCCTCGCCCAGCGTCAGCGCCACCGTGTCGCGCAGTTCCGGCGTCAGGTCCGCCATCGCGCGCGCCAGCCAGTCCGCGGCATCGCGCGCCACCGCAATCTCGGCCTGACGCGAGATTTCCCAGTCGCCCCAGCCATCCGCCGCCTTCGCGCGGACCGCATAGCGCCGCCGCCGGTCATGCGCCGCGTTCACCGTCACGCGGTAGAGCCAGGTCGAGAACCGTGCCTCGCGCCGGTAGCTGCCCAGTTTCGCAGGCAAGGCGCAGCAGATGTCCTGCGTCAGGTCCTCGGCCTCGGCCCGCGATCCTGTCAGGCGGTAGGACAGCCCGAATACCCGGTCATAGTGGCGTGACAGCAGCGCCCCGAAGGCCTCGCGGTCTCCGGCAGCGGCGGCCTCCGCCAGGGCCTCGTCAGGTGTCTCCATCCGCATGACGATAGGTTGGACGCAGGCGCAGGCGCAATCCTTGGTCCGGGGCGCGGATTTATTTCACGCGCTCCAGCAGCGCCTCGACCTTCGGCCCCAGCCCCTCTGCCACCAGCCTCGTCCCCGCCGCGCTCGGGTGAATGCCGTCGGCCTGCATCAGGTCGTCCATCGGCGTCCCCGCGTCCCGCGCCGCGATCAGCGGCGCGAACATGTCGCCCGCCAGCAGCGCCCCGAATTCCGCCGCGAGGTCCGGGTAAGTGGCCTCGAAATCGCGCTTGTAGTCCGGCCCGTAATTCCCCGGTGCAGCGATCGGCACCAGCAGGACCGGCACGCCCTTCGCCGCTGCCTTCTCCAGTATGCCAGTCAGATTGGCGCGGACCTCTGCCGGGTCGATCCCGCGCAGCATGTCGTTGCCCCCCAAAGCCACGATCAGCGCATCCACCTCCGGCGTCAGCGTCCAGTCCGTCCGCGACAGCCCGCCCGCCGTCGTGTCGCCCGACACGCCCGCGTTCAGCACCGTCACCTCATGCCCCCGCGCCGCCAGCCACGCCTGCAGCTGCGGCACCAGCCCGTCCTCCGGTGGCAGGCCGTAGCCCTGCGTCAGGCTGTCGCCCAGAGCCGCCAGCGTCACGGCTTCGGCATTTGCGCCCGCCGCCGATCCGATAAAGATTGCCGCAACTGCGAGGTTGCGGAACCGCCGTGCCCGCGCCATATGCCATCTGACCGACCCCGCGAAGGACGCCCCGCATGCCCGACACGATCCTGTCCCTGACCGATGCCGGGCTGGTGCTTGACGGCAATGCCGGGCCCGGTCGAGGTGCTGCGCGGCATCACCCTGTCGGTCACACGCGGCGAAAGCGTCGGGCTGGTCGGGCCGTCGGGGTCGGGCAAATCCTCGCTCCTCATGCTGATGGGCGGGCTGGAACGCGCCACATCGGGGTCGGTCACGGCGCTGGGCCAGGACCTGACGCGGATGGACGAAGACGCGCTCGCCCGCTTCCGCAGGGGGAATATGGGCATCGTCTTCCAATCCTTCCACCTGATTCCGACGATGACCGCGCTGGAGAACGTGGCGATCCCGCTGGAACTGGCCGGGCAGCGCGACGCCTTCGACCGCGCGGCGGCGGAACTGACCGCGATGGGGCTGTGCGCACCGCATGGACCACTACCCCGCCCAGATGTCCGGCGGCGAACAGCAGCGCGTGGCGCTGGCCCGCGCCGCCGCCCCGCGGCCTGCCGATCCTGCTGGCCGACGAGCCGACCGGCAATCTCGACGGCGCGACAGGGGCCGCGATCATCGACCTGCTGTTCGGCCTGCGCGACCGGCACGGCGCGACGCTTGTGCTTGTCACCCATGCGCCCGAACTTGGCGGCGCGCTGCGACCGGATCGTGCAGCTGCGCGACGGCGCGATCGTCGCGGACGGAGCGGTCCGGAAGGCCGCCGAATGACGCTTGGCTGTCGCCGCAAAGATCGCCCGGCGCGAGCTGCGCGGCGGCCTCGGCGGGTTCACCGTCTTTCTGCTGTGCCTGATCCTCGGCGTCGCCGCCATCGCCGCCGTCGGCACCGTCCGCGATTCGCATCCGCGCCGGGCTGGACGAACAGGGGGCGGTCCTGCTCGGCGGCGACGCGCAGGCGTCCTTCACCTACCGCGCCGCCGCGCCGGATGAGCGCGCCTATCTGGAAGGCATCTCCACCGGCATCTCCGAGATCTACGACTTCCGCTCGATGGCCGTCGCGGGGCAGGGCGAGGGTGCCGTCCGCGCGCTGACGCAGGTCAAGGCGGTCGATGACGCCTATCCGCTGGTCGGCACCGTCGGTCTTGACCTGCCGCTGCCGCTCGACGAGGCGCTCGCCGACGGCGGCGCGGTGCTCGACGGCGTTCTGGCCGACCGCATGGGGCTGCAACCCGGCGACACCTTCCGTCTCGGCCTCGCCACCTTCACCTACCGCGCGCGCCTGCTCCGCGAACCCGACTCCGCCACCGGCGGCTTCGGCCTCGGGCCCCGCAGCATCGTGCGCACCGCCGATCTGGCCGCTTCCGGCCTGCTGGAACCCGGCACGCTCTATGACACCCGCTACCGCCTGACCCTGCCGCCCGGGGCCGACCTTCCCGCGCTGGAAGCGGCAGCCGAGGCGCGCTTCCGCGATCAGGGCCTGCGCTGGCGCGACAGCCGCGACGGCGCGCCGGGGGTGGAGCGGTTCGTCGAACGGATGGGGTCGTTCCTCGTGCTGGTCGGGCTGGCGGGCCTCGCCGTCGGCGGCATCGGCATCTCCGCGGCGGTCCGGTCCTATCTGGACCGCAAGATCGAAAGCATCGCCGCGCTCAAGGCGATGGGGGCCGAAAGCGGCACGATCTTTGCCGCCTATCTGATGCAGGTCGGCGTCCTGACCGTCGATCGGCGTGCTGGCCGGGCTGGCCCTCGGCGCGGCCCTGCCGCTGCTCGCCGGTCCCGCCATTTCCGCCCGCATGCCGATCCCTGTCGCCATTACCCTGCAATCCACGCCGCTGGCCGAGGCGGCGCTTTACGGCACCCTCGCCGCGCTGCTCTTCGCGCTCTGGCCCCTCGCCCGCACCCGCGATGTCCGCGCCGCCGCGCTGTTCCGCGACCTCGGCGCGGGCCGCCGCGCCTGGCCCGGGCCCGGCCTGACCGCCGTCCTCGCCCTGATCCTGGCCGCCCTTGTCGGTGCCGCCCTCTGGTTCACCGGCGTGCCCTCGCTCGCCCTCGGCACGCTCGGCGGCGTCGCGGGCGCGCTGGTCATCCTGGCCCTGTCGGCCGCCGGGCTGCGCCGCCTTGCCCGCCGTCTGACGCGCCATGTCCGGGGCCGCCCCGGCCTGCGCCTCGCCCTCGCCGCCATCGGCGGCCCGAGGGAGGAAGCGACGGCGGTGATCCTGTCGCTCGGCCTCGGCCTTTCGGTCCTTGCCGCCATCGGGCAGATCGACGCCAACCTGCGCGCCGCCATCGACACCGACCTGCCGAAGGTCGCGCCGACCTATTTCTTCGTCGACATCCAGCCCGACCAGATCGACGGCTTCCGTGCGCGGCTGGCAGATGACCCGACCGTCAGCCGCACCGACGCCGCCCCGATGCTGCGCGGCATCATCACCCAGATCAACGGACAGGATGCCCGGACAGTCGCGGGCGACCACTGGGTTCTGCAGGGCGACCGGGGCGTGACCTATTCCGAAGACCCTCCGCCCAACACCACGATAACTGCGGGGGTTTGGTGGCCCGAAGACTACCTGGGCGACCCGCAGATCAGCTTTGCGGCGGAAGAGGCGGACGAGATCGGCCTGAAGCTCGGCGACCGGCTGACCGTCAACATCCTCGGCCGCGACATCGAGGCGGCGATCACCAGCTTCCGCGAGGTGAAGTTCGAAACCGCAGGCATCGGCTTTGTCATGTCGATGAACCCCGCCGCCCTTGCCGGCGCGCCGCACAGCTGGATCGCCACGGTCTATGCCGAACCGCAGGGCGAAGCTGCGATCCTCCGCGACCTGTCGGACGCCTATCCCAACATCACCGCGATCCGCGTCCGCGACGCCATCGACCGCGTGGCCGAGGCGCTGGGGGCCATCGCCCGCGCCACCGCCATCGCGGCGGGCGTGACGCTGCTGACAGGCGTGGTCGTGCTGATCGGGGCTGCGGCGGCGGGCGAACGCGCGCGGGTCTACGAGGCGGCGGTTCTGAAGACGCTGGGGGCCACGCGCGGCACCATCCTGCGCAGCTTTGCGCTGCGTGCAGGCATGATGGGTGCGGCGGCGGGCGTGGTCGCGATCGTTGCGGGGGCGCTGGCGGGCTGGGCCGTGATGTATTTCGTGATGGAGGCCGACTACCGGTTCGAACCCGTCTCGGCCCTTGTCATCGTGATCGGCGGCGCGCTGGCCACGCTGCTGGCCGGTCTGGTCTTCGCGCTGCGTCCCTTGGCCGCCCGTCCGGCGCAGGTGCTGCGCGCGCGGGATTGACTGGGCGTGTCTATTGGCCAGCGAGCTTGGTCACTGCTCCGGCAACGCGCACCGCCAGACCCGGCAAGTCTGCCGACGCGAGCCCGCTGGCTTCGACCGTCACATCCCGTGCGCTTTCCGTCCGGGCCCGGTGCTTGTCATAGCGCGGGTCGTAGTGCCGCCGCATCAGGTCCGCCGCCAGCGCCTCATGCGCCCCCGCCGCAGCCATCGCCAGCCAGTCCGCTATGACCTCTTTGGCATGCTGAGGTTTCAGCAACCCGATCACTTCGGTCAGCCGCCCCTCCGCCCCCGTCACGTCGGAATAGGCCCGCGCCAGATACGCCGCCCGCGCCTCCGCCCCCGCCGCGATCCGGACCCTTGGCGCCGCCACCATCGCCGCCCACAGCATCTTCGGCACCATCAGATTCCCGATCTTGCTGCTTTCCGCCTCGACCACCAGGGGCCGCGAGGGGTCCAGCCCCGCCAGCCGCATCGCCAGCGCGCCCTCGAAGGCGCATTGCGACGGCTGCCCGCCCCCCATGTGCCCGAACAGCGACCCGCGATGGTTCGCCAGCCCCTCAAGGTCGATCACCTGATGCCCCGCCGCCGCCAGCAGCCCCAGCACCTCGGTCTTCGCCGATCCCGTATTCCCGTCCAGCACCACCACCGGGGACGCCACCGCCCGGTTCTGCACCTGATCCACCACCAGCCGCCGCCACGCCTTGTAGCCGCCCTCCAGCACCTCGACCCGCCATCCGACCGCCTTCAGGATCGTCGCGAACGACCCCGACCGCTGCCCGCCCCGCCAGCAATAGACCAGCGGCCGCCAGCCGCCGCCCATGTCCATCAGCCTCGTCTCGATATGCGCCGCCGCATTCCGCGCCACCAGCGCCGCGCCCACCTTGCGCGCCAGAAACGGCGACTGCTGCTTGTAGATCGTGCCGACCTGCGCGCGTTCCGCGTCGTCCAGCACCGCCATGCTGACCGCGCCCGGCAGGTGGTCGTCCGCATATTCCGCAGGCGAGCGCACGTCGATGATCGTGTCGAAACCCTGCGCGGCCAGGTCCGTCAGTGAGGTGAGCGTGATCGCCATGCGCCGGTCATAGCCGGGTCGGCGCGGCTGCGGAAGTCGTCAGTACACCGTCACCGGCGCCCCGAGCTGAACGCGCGCATAGAGGTCGATGACATGCTCGTTCACCATCCGCAGACATCCGTTCGACACCGAGGTTCCGATGGAGTTCGGCTCGATGGTCCCGTGGATGCGCACCGCCGTGTCCGTCGCCCCCTGGAACAGATACAGCGCCCGCGCCCCCAGCGGGTTGCCTGCCCCCCCCGGCATCGCCTCGTCCTTCCATTTCGCATAAGCAGCGGGGTTCCGTTCGACCATTTCCTCGGTCGGCTTCCAGGTCGGCCATTCCTTTTTCACCGACACCGTCGCTTCGCCCCGGAAGACCAGTTCCGCCTTGCCAACGGCCACGCCGTAGCGGATCGCCGTGCCCGGACGCGCGATGAAGTAGAGGAAATGCTTCGACGAGATCACGATGATCGACCCGACCGGGAAAGACCGCTTCACCGGCACGATGGTCGGATACAGGTCTTCGCGCGATCGTCAGGCCCTCGATGGGCGCCTTCGGCAGCGCAATCGGGCCTTTCAGCGTGGCGGGGTTAACCCCGTCCGCCTCGGCGCTGGCGATCACTGTTTCGACCGCCCCCGCCATGCCCGCCCAAAGCCCGGCTGCCGTGGCTGTTCCCAGAAAACCCCGCCGATCCATTCCCGTCTCCCCAGTCTGCGCCGCCGCCTGGGGCAGCATGGCGCATCAAACCTGCACTAATCAACAGCTTCTACAACAGCCGCGCCCGCGCGGTAAGGTCGGAATACGACGCAGGCAGCGGGCGAATCCCGCTTTCCTTCGGCCCGCATTCTGCGAAACTCCGACCCGTCCGCAGAGCCGAGGTCCCGCCATGAATGCGCCCCTCTCACCCGCCGCCGAACTGCGCGCCAATGTCGCGGGTCCGTTCGCGCAGGCGCGCGCGATGCCGAAGTCGGTCTACACCTCGCCCGATTTCCTGGCGCAGGAACAGGCGCATATCTTCGCGCAGGAATGGCTCTGCGCCGGTCGGGCCGAGGCGCTGCCGAACCCCGGCGACTATCTCACCATGACCATCGCGGGCGAACCCGTCATCGTGCTGCGCGACCGCGACAGCAACATCCGTGCCATGTCCAATGTCTGCCGCCACCGCATGTCCACGCTGCTGGAGGGGCGCGGCAACGCGCGGTCCATCGTCTGCCCCTATCACGCCTGGACCTACAACCTGGACGGCACCCTGCGCGGCGCGCCCGCGATGACGCTGAACGAGGGCTTCTGCAAGACCGACATCGCCCTGCCGCAGATCAGATGCGCGGTCTGGCAGGGCTGGATCATGGTCACGCTGAACCCGGACGCGCCCGACCCCGCCGAACGCCTGAAAGGCATCGACGCGCTGGTCGGCGACTACGGCATGGAGCACTACCGCGAGGATTTCCGCGAAACTTTCCGCTGGGCCACGAACTGGAAGGTGCTGGCCGAGAATTTCATGGAAAGCTACCACCTGCCGGTCTGCCATCAGGACACCATCGGCGGGCATGTGGACCTGCTCAAGATGACCTGCCCCGAGGGCGATCCGGCCTTCAACTATCACTTCATCATCAAGAACGACGCGCTGGACCTGACGCTGGCCCATCCGACCAATACCCGCCTGCAGGGCGAGATGCGGCGCACGACATGGCTCCTGTCGATCTACCCGTCGCTGATGATCACGCTCACGCCCGGATACTTCTGGTACCTCTCGCTGACCCCCGACGGGCCCGGCCATGTCAACGTCCTCTACGGCGGCGGCCTCGCCCCGGAATTCGTGACGGACCCGAAGGCCGGTGAGCATTTCGCGCGGCTGAAGACGCTGCTGGACGAGGTGAACGACGAGGACAAGGGCTGCACCGAGCGGGTCTATCGGGGGCTGTCGGCGGGTTTGTCGGAACCGGGGCCGCTCAGCCATCTGGAACGCCCGAACTGGGAATTCGCGCGGTATATCTCGGGGCGGATTCCGGTCTGACGTCTGCGTTGCCATTTTTTTCCGGGTCCGGGACCGGGCTACCTCCCGTCGTGGCGGCATGCGGAGACCACCAATGATCAAGAGCCGTGCCAACGCCGCTGCCGCCGATGCCGGACACCGCTGGATGACGGTCCCGAAGCCGGGGCCGATGCCCGGCTCCGCCGCGACCGGCATGGCCCCGGTGAACGGTATCAGAATGTACTTCGCCACCTATGGCCGCCCCGATACCGGCGCTATGCCCGTCCTTCTGATCCATGGCGGCCTCGGCCATGCCGACCTCTGGTCCGCGCTGGTCGCGGACCTTTCCTCGGACCGCTATGTCATCGTCGCCGACAGCCGGGGTCACGGGCGGTCCACGCGGACGGCCGAACCCTTCGGCTATGACCTCTTGGCGTCGGACTATGTCGCGCTGCTGGACTACCTGAAGATCGACAAGGTCGATCTGGTCGGCTGGTCCGACGGCGGCATCATCGGCCTCGACATTGCGATGAAACACCCCGAGCGTCTGAACAGACTGTTCGCGCATGCAGCCAACATCACCGTGGGCGGGGTCGATCCTGCCGTCGCCACGAATGCCGTCTTCAGTGCCTGCATCACCTGGATGGGCGAGGATTATGTGAGAATGTCGCCCGACTCCCGGACCAGTTCGATGCCTTCGTCGCGCAGATATCCGAAATGTGGGCGACCGAACCGAACTGGCCTGATGCCGACGTGGCCAGGATCACCGAGCCCACAGCTATCGTGCTGGGCGACCATGACGAGGCGATCACCCGCGCGCATACCGACCATATGGCCGCGGTCATTCCGGGCGCGGAAGTGATCATCCTGAAGGACGCGAGCCACTTCGCCATGCTTCAGGCCCCGGAGGAATACAACGCGGCCGTTCGGGCGTTCCTCGATCGGTAGGGCGGGGTTCACCCCGCCATTGCTCCCTTGTCATTCCCGCGAAAGCGGGGACCCGGCACCTGAGTTGTGTCCACAGACGAACGTCCCCCCTCTGTGCTCCGATGCGCAAGGGCGCCTCTTCTCTGCAAATTCAGGGTATGCACGCGATATGCACGTGAAGCATACGCAAAGTGCATGCTCGGTCTTGCCCTCAGAACCCCGCCACCAGCCTCTCCACCAGCCGCTCCAGCATCGCCTCGCAGAGCGCCCATCTGCTCGACCGTCACATACTCGTCCGGCTTGTGGCCCTGCATCATCGACCCCGGCCCGCAGATCACCACCGGCACGCCAAGCCTTTGATCGAAAAGGCCCCCTTCCGTCCCGAAGGCCACCTTGATCGTCCCGTTCGCCCCGGTCAGCGACTGCACGAAGCGGACCACCTCGGCATCAGTCGGTGTGCCCAGACCCGGATACTCCATGATCTTCTCGAAACTCACCCCCGCCTCGGCCGCCCCCGTCGCCGCTGCCAGACGCCGGGCGATTCCTGCCAATTCCTCCATGATTTCAACAGGATCGTCCTCGGCCAGGTTCCGCACCTCGTAGTCCACCTCGCAGCGGTTCGGCACGATGTTCAAGGGCCCGCCCCCCGCCATCCGCCCGACATGCAGCGTCGTGTAGGGCACGTCATAGTCGCCGTCATGCGCCCCCGTCGCCTCGATCCGCGCCTGCAAGCGCCTCACTTCATTGATGAAATCGGCCCCCATATGCAGCGCGTTCACCGCAAGGGGTGCCAGCGCCGAATGCCCCTCGCGCCCCGTGAACACCGCCCGCATTCCGATCTTGCCCTTGTGCCCCGTCGCCACCGCCATGCCAGTCGGCTCGCCCACGATGCACATGCGCGGCCGGAACGGGGCCGCTGCCAGCATGTCGATCAGGTCGTGAACACCGATGCAGCCGACCTCCTCGTCATAGGACAGGGCCAGGTGCAGCGGCACCGCAAGGCCCTGTTTTGACGCTGAAATCATCGCCGACAGCGCGCAGGCAACAAAGCCCTTCATGTCCGCCGTGCCGCGCCCGAAGTAGCGCCCGTCCGCCTTGGTCAGCGCGAAGGCGGGCCTCGTCCAGGCCTGCCCCTCGACCGGCACCACGTCGGTATGGCCCGACAGCAGCACGCCGCCCCGGTTCGCCGGTCCGACGGAAGCGTAAAGGTTGGCCTTCTGCCCCGTCGCGTCCGGGATGACCGTGCTCTCGATGCCCGCCTCGCGCAACAGCCCCTCGACCCAAGCTATCAGGGGCATGTTCGGCAACACGCTGACCGTCTCGAACCCGATCAGGCGTGCGAATATCTCTTCGGTCGTCATCCGGCCCATGCCCCCGGCGAAACGCAAACGGGCCCGCCCTTCCGGACAGGCCCGCGCAGTATAGGAGGAAGTCGGCTCAGACGGCCATGACCCCTTCCGGCGCTTTCGCACCGGTCATGAACGCCACCGCGTCGGACATCGAATAGTCCTTCGGTTTGATGACGCAAAGCCGCGTGCCAAGGCGGTGGATGTGGATGCGGTCCGCCACTTCGAACACATGCGGCATGTTGTGGCTGATCAGGATGATCGGGATGCCGCGCGACCGGACGTCCAGAATCAGTTCCAGCACCCGGCGGCTTTCCTTGACGCCCAGCGCCGCCGTCGGTTCGTCGAGGATCACGACCTTCGACCCGAAGGCCGCCGCCCGCGCCACCGCCACACCCTGACGCTGGCCGCCCGAAAGCGATTCCACCGCCTGGTTGATGTTCTGGATCGTCATCAGGCCAAGCTCGCTCAGCTTGTCGCGGGCGAACTTCTCCATCCTGCCGCGGTCCATCATGCGGAACACCGATCCGGCAATGCCGGGTTTGCGCCACTCGCGGCCGAGGAACATGTTGTCCGCGATAGACAGCGCAGGCGACATGGCGAGGTTCTGGTAGACCGTCTCGATCCCCAGCGCGCGGGCATCTTCCGGGCTGCGGAAATGCACCTCGCGTCCTTCCAGCTCGATGGTGCCGTGGTCGGGCGTCACCGCGCCCGACAGGGCCTTGATCAGCGTGGACTTGCCCGCGCCGTTGTCGCCGATGACCGCGCAGATTTCGCCCGGCATCAGCTCGAAATCGGCACCGTTCATCGCCACGACGGTGCCGTAGCGCTTCATCAGCCCCTTGGCGCGCAGGATCGGTTGAACGTCACTCATTGCGAGGCCCTCCGCAGCCATTGGTCAAGTCCGACGGCGATGATCACAAGACAGCCCGCCGCGAACATCTGCCAGTAGTCGTCCACGCCGGCCAGCGACAGGCCGGTGTTGAACACGCCCACGATGAAGGCCCCGAGGACCGAGCCGATGATCGACCCGCGCCCGCCGAACAGCGACGTGCCGCCGATCACCACGGCGGTGATGGACCCGAGGTTCACAGTGTCGAAGGCGATGGGCGATACCGATCCGACGCGGCCGATGGCGATCCAGGCCGCAAAGCCGCAGATCAGACCCGCAACGGCATAGACCGAGATCAGCACCCGGTTGACCCGGATACCCGACAGCATCGCGGCATCGGGGTCATCGCCGATGGCGTGGACGTGTCGGCCCCAGGCCGTGTGGTTCAGGACATACCAGAGCACGGCGGCCAGAAGGATCAGGGTGATTCCGCCGTAACTGATGCTGGCCCCGCCGAAGTTGAAGCCCTTGCCGAACCACAGAAGGAACGGTGCCTTCGCTTCGATATCGACGTTCCGGATCGATTCCGACTGCGAATACCAGAGCTTCAGCGCGTTGAAGATCGACAGCGTGCCGAGCGTCACGATGAACGGGCGGCAGCTTCATCCGCGCGACCAGCACGCCGTTGATGAACCCCATGAGGCCGCCGAAGAACAGCCCGATCAGGATGGCGATCCCGACCGGCAGCCCGGTGATTACGGCAAGATTGCCCATGATAAGCGACGACACGACGAGGATCGCGCCGACAGACAGGTCGATGCCCGCCGTCAGAATGACCAATGTCTGCGCGAGAGCCACAAAACCCGTAACGGTCACCTGCTTCAGGACCGTCGATAGCGCACCGATCCCAAGGAAGCGCGGGGCGATGATCGAAAAGGCGATGATCGACAGCAACAGAACCAGTGCCGGGATCATCGTCGGGTAGTTGCGCAGATAGCCGCGGGCAACATGGCTGAAGGTCTTGTCGTCCTTCTCGAACGTGGCCACGGCAACATCTGCCTTCGCCAGCGTCGCCTCGAAGTCCGAAATGGTCTTGGTTGGTGCGGATTGGTCGCTCATGGCTCCGGATGTCCCCCTTCATCGGATCGGCGATATTTTGCCGGTCGCGCGGATTCTGGTCGTGCGCTGACCGGCCACTAAAACAGAAGGGCGACTGTAAAGCCGCCCTTCCAGTAATCAAGCCGGATGATTGCTATCCGTGCCGAGGTATCAGCCCCAGCAGAGCTCGGTGCCTTTGGTGCTGTCCAGCGACGGCACGCCTTCGGCGGGCTTGTCGGTGATCAGGTTCACGCCGGTGTTGAAGAAGGACAGGCCTTCGGTCACGGTCGGCTTGGTGCCGTCCTTGGCGTAGGCCACGATCGCGTCGATGCCCTTGGACGGCCATCAGCAGCGGATACTGCTGCGAGGTCGCGCCGATGATGCCGTCCTTGACCGATGCGACGCCGGGGCAGCCGCCGTCAACCGAGACGACAAGCACGCCTTCCTTGCCGGCCGCCTTGAGCGCCTGGAAGGCACCTTCGGCTGCGGGTTCGTTGATCGTGTAGACCACGTTGATGTCCGGGTCCTTGGCGAGCAGCGTTTCCATCGCGCGCAGGCCGCCTTCGTTGTTGGCGTCCGAGGTTTCGTGGCCGATCACGCGCGGGTCGGTTTCCGAACCCATCACCGTCAGGTCCGGCACTTCGATGCCGAAGCCGACCAGGAAGCCGGTGTCGCGGGCGACGTCGACCGAGATGTTGTCCTTGTTGATGTCCAGCATCGCGATCTTGGCGTTGGCAGCTTCCGCACCCAGCGTCGCTGCGGCCCACTTGCCGATCAGCAGACCGGCTTCGAAGTTGTCGGTCGCAAAGGTGATGTCCTGCGCTTCAGTGTCCGCCAGCGGCGTGTCGAGTGCGATCACCAGGATGCCGGCGGCGCGGGCGTCCTTGAGTGCCGGGCCGACCGAGTCGTTCGACGGCGTGATCAGGATGCCCTTGGCACCGGCGGCGACGCAGTTCTCGATGGCGGTGATCTGCGGGGCGGCGTCGCCGTCCTTTTCACCGGCATAGGCCTGGAAGTCGAGCCCGGCCGCGGTTGCCGCGGCTTCGGCACCTTCCTTCATTTTCACGAAGAAGGCGTTGGTGTTGTTCTTGGTGATCAGGCAGGCCAGATCGGCGGACATTGCGGCCGAAGCAAAGCCGGATACGGCAAGCACCGCGGTGCAAGCGAGCAGTTTTTTCAAGTCTGTATCCTCCCGTGGATATATGAACCGGGCACCCTCTCTCCCGGTTTGCGGCAGGATCAGGCCCGCCGCGCCACGCGAAGGAAACCGATTCGGCATGTCACGTCAAGATAAATAAACTAGTGTGATTTATTATTGACAGTCCCCATGGGCCTGCGCAGTGTGTGTCTCGGGAGGAAACTGGAGTGTCAGCGGGAGCGGCAATTCGATTTGCCGTCACCGGGCCGCGCACTGTTGGCGCGTGTCCGGGACCGGGGCGTCAGTTTGTCGGCAGAACCGATCGGAGAGGCAGCCAGACAATGTTGATCGGATTGCCGCCGTTGCTGGGACCTGACCTGCTGTTCAGCTTGCGCGCGATGGGCCACGGCGACGAGATCGCAATCGTTGACGGCAATTACCCGGCGCAGGAGCATGCACGGCGGCTGGTGCGGGCGGACGGTCATGGGATTCTTGCGGTGCTCGAGGCTGTGCTTGCGGTTCTGCCCATCGACACAGCGGTGCCGGACGGGATTTTCCGGGCCAGCCTGAACAACGACCCGGCGCAGAAGGGCCCGGTGCACGAGGCGATTGACGCGATCTGCTTGCGGATGCGGCCCGAGAGACCCGTGCGCGCCTTGTCGGGCGACGCCCTTTATCCGCGCATCAGGTCAGCGCACACCATCATCGCCACCAGCGAGCGCGCGCTCTTTTCCAACGTGATCCTGCGCAAGGGAGTGATCCTGCCCGAGGACAGGACGGCGTGACCGAGGCAGGCCTTGCGGCACCTACGGCGGGCGAGCGGACTGCCGGGGACAATCCCGGCTTCCGCGGGGCCAACCAGACCGGGCTGCGGGATCACAACGAACGCCTGGTCCTGTCGCTCATTCACCGGCACGGCAGCCTGTCTTCGGCAGAAATCGCAGCGGCGACCCGGTTGTCGCCGCAGACGGTGTCGGTGATCATCCGCAGCCTTGAAGGCGACGGTCTGGTGACGCGCAGTGATCCGGTCCGGGGCAAGGTCGGCAAGCCACGGACGCCGGTGTCTCTGAATCCGGACGGCATAAAGGCACTGGGCATGATCATCGGCCGCCGGGCCTCGGAACTGGCCGTCATGGACGTGAATGCACGGGTGATCGCGCGGCGTGAAATCGTCTATGCCTACCCGACGCCGGATCGGGTCATGGGATTTCTGGCGGACAGTCTGCCCGACCTGTTCGGCGGTCTCGGTCCCGATGCGGTCGGACGACTGGCGGGCATCGGCGTCTCTGCGCCCTTCCAGCTCTGGAACTGGCTGAGCCTGGTGAACGCGCCCGAGGCCGAGATGGAAGCCTGGCGCGGGTTCGATATCGCGGGCGAGGTAGCCCGCTTGTCGGGTCTGGATGTCGTGTTCCAGAACGACGTGACCTCGGCCTGCACGGCCGAGCACCTTTACGGGCGCGGGCGGGAATTCGAGGACTATGCCTATTTCTACGTGGGATCGTTCATCGGCGGTGGAATTGTCCTGAACGGTTCGGTCTATCCGGGCCGTAGCGGAAACGCGGGTGCCGTGGGGTCGCTGCCAGTGCCCGACGCCCTGACCGGTCAGGCGACCCAGCTGATCCGGAACGCGTCGATCTACACACTGGAGCGTGACATCATCGAGGCCGGTCTGGATGCGCGCGGCTTGTGGGCCTTCCCGCGCGACTGGTCAGAGTTCGAGACGCAGGTCGCACCTTGGATCGAACGGACCGCGGCATCGCTGGCGGTGGCGGCAGCTGCGGTCTGTTCAGTGATCGAC
Organism: uncultured Alphaproteobacteria bacterium; assembly: GCA_963738635.1. Classification (GTDB taxonomy): domain Bacteria; phylum Pseudomonadota; class Alphaproteobacteria; order Rhodobacterales; family Rhodobacteraceae; genus JAOADN01. The sequence continues at coordinate 106,895 of CAVTXE010000020.1, forward strand.
TTCGACGCAGTGCTGATCGACGGGGCGTTCCCCGAGCCGATCCGGGCGCGCATCGTCGCGGGGGCACGGGCGGGGTTGGCCCAGGTCGATACGCGCGGCATCGCGGTGCCCCGCATCGAAGAGGCATCAGTCGGTCGCAACGCGCGGGTGATCGGTTCGGCAGCGCTGCCGATCCTGGCGAAGTATTTCCTCAGCCAGAGCGCGTTCCGCTGACCTGCGGCCAGCGGCACTCCTCTGTGCGGAGCGCGCGCCCGGGCGTTCCCGGGCGCGCCGAAAACTACGCCAGTTCGCTGACCTTGACCGTCCGGCCCTCCGTGACCGACCGGACCGCGGCGTCGGCCAGCAGGAGCGCGGTCTGACCGTCTTCGCCGGACGGCGAGGCCTTGCCCTTGGACGACACGGTCGCCACGAAGGCCGCGATTTCGGCGGCGTAGGCGTCAAGATACCGGGTCATGAAGAAGTCGTGCAGCGGCGGGCGGGTATAACCCGCAGCACTGGCAACTTCGATGCTGACCGGGCGCAGGTTTTCGGCCGAGACGGAGCCGAGTGACCCGTGCACCTCGATCCGCTGGTCATAGCCATAGGTCGCGCGGCGCGAGTTCGAGATCAGGGCCTGCTTGCCGGTCGCCGTCTTGAGCATGACCTGAACGCTGTCCAGGTCGCCCGCCTTGCCGATCTCCTTGTCGACCAGAATGGCCCCCATAGCGGCGACCTCGGTCACTTCCTCGCCGAGCAGGAACCGCGCCATGTCGAAGTCATGGATTGTCATGTCGCGGAAAATCCCGCCGGACCGTTTGATATAGTCGATGGGCGGCGCGCCGGGGTCGCGGCTGGTGATCGTGACCATTTCGACCGTGCCGATTGTGCCCTTGTCGATTTCGGCCCGGACCGCCTTGAAATGCGGGTCGAAGCGGCGGTTGAAGCCGACCATCAGCGTCGCCTTGGTGTCGCGCACGACCTTGAGGCAGGCCTTCACGCGGGCCAGCGACAGGTCGATGGGCTTTTCGCAGAAGACCGCCTTGCCCGCCTTGGCGAAGGCCTCGATCAGGTCGGCATGGGTGTCCGTCGGCGTGCAGATGACGACCGCGTCGATGTCCGTGGCGGCAAGGATGTCGTCGACGGACGACACGCGGCAGCCGTACTGATCCGCGATCGCCTTGGCTGCCGGGGCCATCGCGTCGGCGACAGCGACAAGCGTCGCGTCGGGATTGCCGGTGACGGCCTTGGCATGCACCTTGCCGATGCGCCCCGCGCCGAGAAGTCCGAACCGTATAGTCATGCTGTCCTCTGCTCTGGTCCGGGCGGAGGCCCGGAGATGTCTGTGGTCAAGTCTCGTCCGGCACCGGACGAGGGTGGTCAGGCGTAGGCGCCTTCGGCTGCGCCCTTGACGCCTGTGATGTAGCTGACGATGTCGTTGCCGTCCGTTTCGTCCCGCTTGAGCGAGGCGACGATGCGCCCGCGCCGGAAGACGACGATGCGGTCCACCAGATCGAAGACCTGCCGCAGGTTGTGGCTGATCAGGACCATCGGCACGCCGCGTTCCTTCAGCCCCCGGATGATGTTCTCGACCTGTGCGGTTTCCTGAACCCCCAGCGCCGCCGTTGGTTCATCCATGATGACCAGCTGCGACGCAAAGGCAGCCGTGCGGGCGATGGCCACGCATTGCCGCTGACCGCCCGACATGTTGCGGATCGGGTTATCGACGTTCGGGATTTTCACCGCCGTGGTCTTCAGCGCCTCGACCGTCCTTTCGCGCATCGTGCGATGGTCGAGCCAGGAAAACGGGCCGAGCCGGAACTTGAACAGCTCGCGCCCGAGATAGAGGTTCGAGGGCACGTCGAGATCGTCGGCCAGCGCGAGCGTCTGGAACACCGTTTCAATCCCGGCTTCGCGTGCCTCAAGCGGGCCCGAGAAGTTCACCTCTTTCCCGCCGAAAAATGACCTGACCCGCGCTCTTCTGCTCGACCGCCGTGATCTGGCGGACGAAGGTCGATTTGCCTGCGCCGTTGTCGCCGACGACGGCGACATGCTCGCCCGCGTGCAGGACGAAGTTCGCGTCCTCCAGCGCATGCACGCCGCCGTAATGCTTGGTCAGTCCGCGGGTTTCCAGAACGATGTCGGTCATGGCGTTATCCCCTGCTCCGTGCGCTGCTGGCGCCATTGGTCAAGTACGACGGCACCGACGATGATCGCGCCCTTGACCATGTCCTGATAGTAGGCGTCGAGCTGGATCGAGGTGAAGCCCGAGATGATGACGCAGAAGATCATGGCGCCCAAGCACGGTGCCGATGATCGACCCGCGCCCGCCCGACAGGCTGACGCCGCCGATGACCGCCATGGCGATGGCGTCGAGTTCGTACATGACGCCCATCCCGGCCTGCGCGGTCAGGTTCTTGGAGGTCAGCATGACGGTGGCGACGGCGGCGAGCATGCCGGCGATGGTGTAGACGAGCACCTTGTGGTGGTCGACATTGATGCCGGACATGCGGGCGGCAGCCTCGTTCGATCCGATGGCATAGCTGTGCTTGCCGTACCTTGTGTAGATCATGATGACCTGGAACAGGGCGGCGAGGGCGAAGAAGATGATGGCCGGGTTCTGGCCCTGCCAGGACAGGAGGCCGAAGGTCAGCGTGCCGAGGATGTCGCCGTTGGCGAGGTGCGCATAGCCTTCGGTCGGGAAGGAGATGGGGTTGCCGTTCGACCACCAGCGGGCGACGCCCCGGGCGGAGACCATCATGCCGAGCGTGGCGATGAAGGGCGGGATGCGGGTGTAGGCGATCAGCAGGCCGTTCACGAGACCGGCGAGAAGGCCGCAGGCGAGGCCGACAAGGATCGGCACGATGACGGGCAGGTCCATCGCCCAGTCGCCGAAGATGGCCTTGGGGTTGGGGTTGCCGTTCACGAGGGCGGTCTGCGCGAAGCTCATGGTGATCATCGCGGTCGCCCCGACGACGGAGCCGGAGGACAGGTCGATGCCGCCGAGGATGATGACCTGCGTCACGCCGATGGCGATGATACCGATGATGGCTACCTGAAGCGACCATGATGTCCAGCCGCTGCTGGTTGAACAGCGTGTCGACATTGTCGCGCATGTTGAACAGGAAGCTGCCGCCGTTGAGACGGTTCAGGAGTTCGAAGATCACGGTGATCAGCGATCAGCGCCAGCAGGACGTTCAGTTCCTGCGGGCGTGTGCGTTTTGCGGGGTCGAACTTCTGCCCGCCGGTGCCGTGAATGGCCTGTGCCATGACCCTGTCCCCCCTCACCTTCCGCATCTGCGCACCATCGGCCTGCCGGACCATTGGCCGCAAGAGTTAAAAGGGGCGGCGCGTTCAAAGCGCCGCCCCAGTCATATCCCCTTAGGGATCAGTTCTTCGCCAGATAGTCCGCGACGTTCGCCGGGGTCACCAGTTCGAACGGCACCCAGACGGTCTGATCGACAGCTTCGCCCGCGGCCAGTTTGGTCGCGGCGTCAAGCGCGCCACCACCCTGCGCAGCGGCGTTCTGGAACACGGTCACGTCCAGATCGCCCGCCTGCATGGCGGCCAGCGCGTCCTGCGTCGCGTCAACGCCGCCGACCTGGACGGTCGCCATGTCGATGCTTGCGGCCTTCATCGCCTGGATGGCGCCGATGGCCATTTCGTCGTTGTTGGCGATGACGCCGTCAAAAGCTGCGCCGGTCGAAAGCCAGTTCGTCATCAGGTTCTGTGCTTCGTCGCGCGACCAGTTCGCGGTCTGCTGGTCGATCACGTTGACCTTGACCTTGCACTTGCCGGCCTCGATCACGTCGTAGATGTCCTGCGTGCGCTGCACGGCGGCCTGGTTCGACAGCTGCGCCCTGCATGACATAGACGTTGACTTCGGTCTTGCCCTCGGCCGCCCAGTTGTCGCAGAGCTGCGATGGTTTCGAGCGTGCCCGAGTCGACTTCGTTCGATGCGACGAAGGCCTGGTTGTCGGGCAGCGTGTCGATGTTGATCGGCTGACGGTTCACATAGACCAGCGGCACGTTTGCTGCGGCTGCCGCGTCCGACATGGCCTGTGTGGCCGACGTATCGACCGGATTCACAACAATCGCCGACACGCCGGACGCGATGAAGTTGTTGATCTGGTCAAGCTGCTTGGCCACGTCATCCTGCGCGTCCTCGATCTGGACAGACAGACCGGCCGCATCGGCCTGGGCCTGAATGCCGTTGCGAAGAACGGTCAGGAAGTTGTCGTCAAAGCGGGCCATCGAAACACCGATGCCTTCGGCCATTGCGGTCGTGGACATCAGCGCGGTCAGACCGGCCGCGATAAGGGTCTTTTTCATTCGTCTTCCTCCACTCAGGGGCGCCGGCGCGCCCGTTCTCCCTGCCGGAGCGTTCGGGGGTCGCCCCGACGCCTATTCTTCCGTTGCGGGGTCAGGCGGCCTGCGCCGCCAGCCCGCTGCGGATGAATTCGATGGATTTGGCCATTGCCCCGACGGGGTCGGCCAGATCATGTATCTGCTTTGCGAATGGTTCGAACGAGATCGGCCCCGTGTATCCCGCGCGGAACAGATCAATAAGCTGCGAAAGGTTTCCAAGCCGGTCCTGCGCATCGACCAGAACGCGGTGCCCGTCGCGCATATCGGCGACGCTGACGTCCGGGTCGGTGACGCCCGAGACATGCACGATGCCGGTATGTGCCGGGAAGAGCGCGGTTTCGCCTGCCAGATGATGGTGGAAGGTGTCGTGCACCAGACGGAAGCGGCCGGTGCCGCCGACGGCTTCGATAGCCTCGACGGCTTCGGCCTTCCAGCGCAGCGCGCAGATCTCAAAGCCAAGCGGTTCGACCATGCCGGTCAGCCCGTGATCCTCCAGCATCGGCTTCAGGTCGGTCAGCGCGCCGGATCAGGATGGCCTTGCGCGCAACCGGGTCCATGCCCATGGTTGTCGTTGCGCGGGATCAGGCTGACCGCCTCGGCCCCGGCCGCCACGGCGATCTTCATCAGCGCCAGCGCTTCGGCCCGCTTGGTGTCGGACCAGTCGTTGAACATCTTGACCTCGGCCAGCGCCAGAACGCGCAGGCCGCGCTGGGCGGCGGCATCGCGGATGGCTTCCGGGGCAAGTCCGTCGAACAGCTGCGTCGGCAGGTCATTTCGGAATTCGACGCCGACGCATCCAAGGCGGCTTGCTGCGTCGAGGAACGCCATCGCGCCAAGCCGAGGAACGGCCATGTGATTCAAGGCAAAGGCAGCCATAGATCCCCCGGAGTTGGTCGGCCTGATTCTGTTCGGCAGTCCGTTATGGAATTATTATTCTGCCATACATTCCGCACAATCGAAAAATTCCAAACACGTCAAAAACCATCATTTCGGCGCGCATCGGCGGTCAGACCGATTCAGGAAGGTGGATGTCGGGGGGCAGGAACAGCTGATCGGTGTCGCCGCCCGCGCGCAGCCCCCGGACATCGCGGTCCATCTGCGCGATCAGTTCGCGGCACAGCTTTTCAAGCGGCGTGTCGATGACCATCGTGACATGCCCCTCGGCCAGTCCGGCGCGGGAGTCGCCGGTCAGGGCACTCACCACAAGCGAGACATCGCGGTCGCTGCGGGCTTCGCGCATTGCGGCGATTGCACCCTCCATTCCGCCGCCTGCGACGTAGACGCCGCGCAGGTCGGGCTTGCGGGTCAGCAGGCCCAGTGTGGTCTCGTATGTCAGCTGGCGGGTCTCGAGGTTGACCAGCGGGTCGAGCACCTCAAGATCCGGGGCACTTTCGCGCATATAGGCGCGAAAGCCCATCTCGCGCAGCTCGTGGCCATGCCAGCGGTGCCCGCCCACAAAAATCGCTACCTTGCCCGGTCCTCTGGCCACCTTCGTCATCATCCAAGCCGCAGCCCGCCCGACTTTCAGATTGTCCAGTCCGACATAACCGGTACGGGTGCCCTGGGCGAAGTCCGACAGAAGCGAATAGACATCGAGGCCGCCCCTGCGAAGGTCTTCGACGGCGGCCGAAACCTCGGGGTGGTTGACAGCGGTCGCGGCCAGGACATCGCAGCGCCCGGCCATCGAGCGCAGCATGGCGGCCATATCCGACGGGGCCTGCGAGGCCGAGAACTCCAGGACCAGCCTGCCCTGAATGCCTTGCCGTGCGGCGACGGCGCGGTGCAGTTCCTCGGCGAAGGCCTTGTAGAAATCCTGGCCCTGCTTGTGCAGGACGACGCCGAAACGGATTTCAGGCTGTCCGGCCTGAATGCGCCGTTCGATCGCGGCGGCGGCATGATAGCCCAGCTTCTGCGCCGCCTCGTAGACAAGCCGCGCCGTATCCTCGCGCACGCGCTCGCGGCCGTTCAGCACGCGGTCCACCGTGGCGATGCTGACACCGGCCTGCCGTGCCACGTCGGTGATGGTCGGACGCCGCGCCATGGCGTGAAAGCTTTCGTCAGGTTTGACGCACAAGTCTGATGTGTTCTGACGAGACAATCAAGCAAGATACTTGGCGATTGCCGCCGCTTCGGTCTAGGTCAGGGCAAACGGGTCAGAAGGACATCCCGACATGGGCAAGCGGTCTTACGGTCTACTCGGTCCGGATGCGCAGAGGGCGGTCGAGATCGGCCTGGCGACGGCGGAGTGGTATCACACCGACATTTCCCGCAAGGAGATGAAGGCGCTGATGCAGCGGTCGGACGGACCGGCGATCCGCGATACGGCCATCTACTACGGCGCGATGGTCCTGCTGGCGGGGATCGGTATCTGGCTGTGGCCATCGCTTTGGTCGGCGCCGTTCTGGCTAGCCTACGGCGTGCTGTACGGCAGCGCGTCGGATTCGCGCTGGCACGAATGCGGGCATGGCACGGCGTTCCGCACGCCCTGGATGAACAAGGTGGTCTATGAGATCGCCTGTTTCATGATCGTGCGCAATTCCGTGACCTGGCGCTGGAGCCATGCGCGCCATCATACCGACACCGTCATCGTCGGGCGCGACCCTGAAATCGCGCTGATGCGGCCCCCGGTTCTGGCGCGGGCGGCCGCGAACTTCGTCGGCCTTGTGGATGCGTGGAATGGCTGGACGCGGATGCTGCTGAACGCGTCCGGGACGGCTCGACGCGGAAGAGGCGACCTTTATTCCCGACAGCGAAAAGCCGAAGGTCGTCCGGGTGGCGCGGATCTGGACCGCGATCTATGCGGCGACAATCCTGACCGCGCTATGGTCGGGGTCGATCCTGCCGCTGATGGTCATCGGGCTGCCGCGGCTGTACGGTGCCTGGCATCATGTGATGACGGGTCTGCTTCAGCACGGAGGGCTGGCCGAAAACGTCATCGACCACCGTCTGAACAGCCGCACAGTGCTGATGAACCCGGTCAGCAGGTTCGTATACTGGAACATGAACTACCATGTCGAACACCACATGTTCCCGATGGTGCCGTATCACCGGCTGCCGGAGCTGCACGCGCTGATCCGGCACGACCTCCCGGAACCGACGCCGTCGATCCTGGCGGGCTACCGCGAACTGTGGCCTGCATTGAAGCGGCAGCTGCGTTACGAGGATTACTACATCCGGCGCGATCTGCCCGCGACGGCGCGACCCTACCGCGAAGACCTGCACGAGGCTGCGCTGGGCGCGGCGGAATAACCGGAAGGACGACTGGAATGCCCTGGATCGACGCCTGCGCGGACGACGATATCGACGAGGAAGACGTGATGGCCTTTGCCCACGGGGGGCGGGACTATGCGGTCTACCGCAGCCCGGACGGCGAGTTCTTCTGCACGGACGGCCATTGTTCGCACGAGAACGTGCTGCTGGCAGGGGGTCTGGTGATGGATTACGTCATCGAGTGTCCCAAGCATAACGGGCAGTTCGATTACCGGACGGGCGAGGCGAAGCGTGCCCCGGTCTGCGTGAACCTGCGGACCTACAAGGCGAAGGCCGAGGGCGGGCGGGTGCTGCTGGACCTGCCGTAAAGGTGGCGTTCAAAGGGCGGTGATGCGGGGCGGGCCTTCGGACAGGCGACCGATGACCGCAGCCAGCGGGGCAGTTTCGAGCAGCCTTTTCAGCATCCCGGCGGCCTGACCTGCGGGGACGGCGGCAAGGAGACCGCCTGCGGTCTGCGGATCGAAGAGAAGTGCCGCGCGGGGGGTGCCGGGCGCTGTCATGCGGCCCGCAAGCCCGGAGCGGTTCACCGGTGCCAGGGTCGAGGCGATGCCTTTTGCGGCAAGCATTTCGGCGCCCGGCAGGATCGGCAGAGCACCGAGATCGAGTGTTGCTGCAAGGCCCGACGCGGTCAGGATGGTCATCAGATGCCCGGCCAGACCGAAGCCGGTCACATCGGTCATCGCTGTTGCATGGGGGGCGAGTATCGCGGCGGCGGGGCCGGAGCTGGCGGACATGCCGGCGAAGGCGGCGGCGATGTCGACCCCGCGTGCGCGACGGTCCATTTCGGCGGCCAGGATCACGCCGGTTCCCAGCGGCTTTGTCAGGATCAGGACGTCGCCCGCGCCCGCCCCCGCATGGGTGATGGCGTATCTGTCGAGTGTGCCGGTCATCGTGAAGCCAATCGTCAGTTCGATGCCCACGGATGTGTGGCCCCCGACGATATCGGCGCCTTCGGCTGCAAAGCTCGCGCTGGCGGTTGCCATGATCTCGCGGAGCGTTTCGCGCGACAGGCGGGGGGACAGGCGCGGCAAGGTGATCTGGGCCAGCGCGGCCTGCGGGGCGGCCCCCATCGCCCAGATGTCCCCCATGGCGTGGATTGCGGCGATGCGGGTCAAGGCGACGGGATCGTTTGTGAACGCGCGGAGGTGGTCGGTGGTCAGAACCTGGCGGGCGGTGCCGAGCGAAAGCACTGCTGCGTCGTCGCCTGCGCCGGTCAGAACGTCGGGTCGCTGCGGGGGCGGCAGGCCCGAGAGGGCCGTGGCAAGGTCGGACTGGCCGATTTTGGCACCGCAGCCGCCGCAGAGAGGCTGGCCGCCGAACAATTCCTCGGTCAGTCCAAGGGCGCGGAGATCGGGGATCGGGTCGGCGGGCATCGCGGGCAGGTCGTTCAGCCGGTCCATGAAGCGGCGGTCGATATGATCCTTCCAGCGCCAGAGCAAGGGGCCGTCCAGACGCAGCCCCCATTTGTCGGCGACTGCATTCTGGTGGCCGGTGGAGACGAGTTTCAGGTAGTCGCGCTGGGGTCGGTAGGGGCGCATCGTCCCCTGCCCGGTCAGGGCGACGGTCAGGTTGGACAGCAGGACCGGGGCCTGACGAACAGCGAAGACACCGGCCTTGGGGCGGGGACTATCGCGCAGATGGGCGATGTCGCCGCAGGCGAAGATCGCGGGATCAGAGGTCTGGAGGGTCGGTGCGACGGTGAGAAAGCCATCGGTGAGGTCGAGACCGGTCCGGGCGAGCCAGTCGGCGGCACGCGTGCCGGCGGTGCCGACAGTCAGGTCGGCGGGGATGATCCGCCCATCGGACAGATGCGCGCCGGTTGCGTCCAGCCGGGTGACGGAGGCATTGGGGATCAGTGCGACGCGGGCGCGGGCAAGGTGGGCCAGCAGCGCGCGGCGCGCGCCGGGGCCGACAAGGGGGAGCGGCTCGGCGGCCTCGATGAGGGTGACGGCGGCGGCAGGGCCGAGGCGGTAGGCGGCGGCAAGGGCCAGTTCGCACCCGGCGACCCCCGCACCGATGACGGCGACTTTTGCGTCGGTGGGGTTCCGGCCAAGGAAGGCGGTCCAGCGGTCGGCGAAGGCGTCGAGCGGTTTGGCGGGGATTGCGTGTTCGGCGAAGCCGGGAAGCGCGGGCATGGCAGAGGAAATGCCGATATCGATGGAGGCGATGTCATAGGCGACCGGGGGGCCGTCAGACAGGATGATTCGCCGTTCGGCGCGGTCGATGCCGGTCGCACGGGCCATGACGAAGCGGGCGTTGGCGTGGCGCGCGAGGCGCACGAGGTCGATGTCCAGATCGTCGCGGGCGTAATGCCCGGCGACGAAGCCCGGCAGCATGCCGGAATAGGCGGCACAGGGGCTGGGGTTTATGAGACTGACGCGGACGCCGGGGATGGGGTTCATGCCCCACATCCGCAGGATCAGCGCATGCGTATGGCCCCCGCCGATCAGGACGAGGTCGCGGGTGAGAGGCACAGCGGGCGTCATGCCGGTGCTCTAGCGGTTGCGGGCGTCCGAGGCAAAGGTCGTTGGCGGGTGCGACAGCCCCGCGAACACTGGGCAGCCCGGAAAGCGGCAGGATTTTCAAGAAAATCCTTGGTGAAGGATTCTCGTCCCTCGGGGGTTGGCGTTTGCGGCGGCGGCGGGCTAGACCGGAGAGCGGCAGGCGAGGATGTCTTGATGCGGGTCTACATCACCGGGGCGGCGGGGTTCATCGGGTTCCATCTGGCGAAGCTGCTGCTGGAAGAGGGCGACGCGGTGCGCGGCCATGACGGCATGACGGACTATTACGACCTGCGGCTGAAGGAAGGCCGGCTGGCGCAGCTGACGCAACAGCCGGGGTTCACGTTTCACCGGGGGATGCTGGAGGACGCGGGCGATCTGGCGGTCGATATCAAGGGATTTTCGCCGGAGGTGATCGTGCATCTGGGCGCGCAGGCGGGCGTGCGCTATTCGCTGGAGGCTCCGCGCAGCTACCTGTCTTCGAACATCGATGGCACGTTCAACGTGCTGGAGGCGGCGCGGGACGCGGGGGTGCGGCATCTGCTGCTGGCGTCCACCTCCAGCGTGTTCGGGGCGAACACCGAAATGCCCTACCGCGAAACGGACAAGGCCGACACGCAGGTGAGCCTGTATGCCGCGACCAAGAAGGCGACCGAGGCGATCAGCCATTCCTGGGCGCATCTCTACGGCCTGCCGGTCACGGCGTTCCGGTTCTTCACGGTCTATGGCCCCTGGGGGCGGCCGGACATGGCACCGTGGAAGTTCACGCGCGCGATTCTGGCGGGCGAGACGATCGACGTCTACGGGCAGGGCGAGATGTTCCGGGACTTCACCTATGTGACGGATCTGGTCCGGGCGATCCGGCTGCTGATCGATGTGCCGCCGCTGCGCCAGGACTGGCCGGTGGAAGAGGGTGACAGCCTGTCGCCCGTGGCCCCCTGGCGGGTGGTGAATATCGGTAACGGCGAGAAAGTGTCGCTTGGCGACTTCATCGCAGCGATCGAGGCGGCCGCGGGGAAGAAGGCGGTGCGGCGGATGATGGAGATGCAGCAGGGCGACGTGCGCGCGACCTGGGCGGATACGACGCTGCTGCGGCGGCTGACGGGCTATGCGCCGCAGACCGGGATCGGCGAGGGGATGGCCCGGTTCGTGGACTGGTACCGGGGCTATGCGGGGGCCTGAAAGCCAGGTCGCCGGCGGGCAGTTGCCGCTTGACGGTCGGGACAGGCTGGCATAGGTCAGCCGCCGGATGGCTAGGTAGCTCAGCTGGTTAGAGCACGCGACTCATAATCGCGGGGTCGGGGGTTCGAGTCCCCCCTCGCCACCATCGCTCCCACAGAGTTTGAAAAGGGTTCTGCTGCCTGCAGCACTGCTGTCGCTTATCTGCTTCATGGACCAACGCGAATCCTCTTGACGTAATTTGGATCGTTCCATATCAATTTGGAGCGATCTAAATCACAGATTTGCGCCCTTGTGCAGACGGAGACCTGTGGATGACCAAAATCGTCTCGGCTGACTTTGCCGCCGGGCGCATCCCGGACGGGGCCGTCGTGACGGTATCGTCTTCATCTGCGCTGGGGTGCCCGGACCGCGTGCTTCGCGCGATCGGTGAGCGGTTCGCACGGGACGGGCATCCGCGCGGCATCACGACGATCCACCCGATCGCGGCGGGTGACATGTACGGCGTGAAGGGGATCGACCACATCGCCAGGGACGGGCTTCTGGCACGCGTCATCGCCGGGTCCTATCCATCGGGGTCGTCGGACCTGCCGATGCCCGAAATCTGGAAGATGGTCACGGAAGACCGCATCCCGGCGTACAACGTGCCCTCGGGCATCCTGTTCGACATGCACCGCGACGTGGCGGCAAAACGGCCGGGAGTGCTGACGAAGGTCGGGCTGGAGACCTTCGCGGACCCGGTGCGCGAGGGGTGCGCCATGAACGCGAAGGGGGCCGCAGCGCCCATCGTCGCGCGGGTCGAGTTCGGGGGCGAAACCTGGCTGCATTTCCCGAACATCGTGCCGGACGTCTGCATCCTGCGGGCGACGACGGCGGATGAGCGGGGCAACCTGACCTATGAGCATGAGGGGGCCTATCTGGGGGGGCTGGAGCAGGCCATCGCGGTCCGGAATCACGGTGGGCTGGTGATCGCGCAGGTCAAGCGGGTAACGGCGGCGGGGTCCCTGCGTCCGCACGATGTGCGGGTGCCGGGGCAGCTGGTGGACCTGATCGTGCTGGACCCGGAGCAGAAGCAGACGACCGGGACGCCGCATGACCCGGCGATCAGTGGCGAGATCATGCGGCCCTGGGGCAGTTTCAAGCTGGCGGATCACGGTGTCGAAAAAGTCATCGCGCGCCGCGCCGCGATGGAACTTCGTCGCGGGATGACGGCCAATCTGGGCTTCGGGATTTCGGCGATGGTGCCCCGGATCCTGCTTGAGGAAGGCCAGCACGATGCCGTGACCTGGGCCATCGAACAGGGTGCTGTGGGGGGTATGCCGCTGACCGGCTTCGCCTTCGGCTGCGCATCGAATGCGGACGCCTACATGCCCTCGCCCCAGCAGTTCACGTACTTTCAGGGCGGGGGGTTCGACGTGACCTTCCTGTCCTTCATGGAGGTGGACCGCGAGGGCAATGTGAACGTCTCGAAGCTGGGTAAGAAGCCTTATCTGACGGCAGGCTGCGGCGGCTTCGTGGACATCACGGCGCATGCGAAGAAGATCGTCTTTTCTGGCTGGTTCGAGGCCGGGGCGGAGATCGCGCTGTCGGACCGGGGGCTGAGCGTGGCGCGGCCGGGGAAGTTCACCAAGATGGTGGATCAGGTCGAACACGTGACATTCTCGGGTGCGCGGGCGCGGGCGACGGGGCAGGACGTCATCTATGTGACGGAACGCTGCGTGATGCGGTCGACGGACACCGGGCTGATCGCGGTCGAGATCATGCCGGGGATCGACGCAGAGCGCGACATCGTCGCGGCGTCGGGGGGCCGGGTGCAGATCGCGCTGGATGCCACGGCGATGCCGGTGTCGCTGTTCGCACAGGGCGCGATGGGATGGGCACCATGAGCGCGGTCCGTCTGAGTGTCACACGGCATGTGGCCGAGCTGCGGCTGGACAATCCGGCGCGGCTGAACGCGTTCACCGCGGGCATGCTGGCCGAGCTTGCGGCCCATTGCGACGAGATCGAACGACAGAACGATCTGCGGGTGGTGCTGGTGACGGCAGAAGGCACCCGGGCGTTCTGCGCGGGGGCGGACATCAATGCCTGGGGCGACCTGCACGCGGCTGATTTCGCGCGTCACTGGGTGCGGGACGGGCATCGCGTCTTTGACCGTCTGGCGCGGCTGGCAGTGCCGACCATCGCTGTCCTGGAAGGACCGGCCTTCGGCGGGGGCCTCGAACTCGCCGCGGCCTGCGACATCCGGGTGATGGTCCCTTCGGCGACGCTGGCACTGCCGGAGGCGTCCGTCGGGATCGTGCCGGGCTGGTCGGGCACGCAGCGGCTGGCGCGGCTGCTGCCGGAGCCTGTGCTGAAGGAAATGGCGCTGTTCGGGCGCAGGCTGACGGCGGAGCGGGCGTATCAGCTGGGGTTCGTGGCCGAGGTCGCGGGGGACGCGCGGGGGGCGGCTTTGGCGATGGCGGAGCGACTGGCAGAGACATCGGCGCGCGCGACGGAGGTGGCGAAGTATCTGATCCATGCGGGGGCGGGCGAGGATTCGGCGGCCCTGATCGAGGCGCTGGGCGGCGGGATGATGGCGGCCGGCGGCGACAAGGCCGAGGGCGTCGCAGCGTTCCGCGCCAAACGCAAACCTGAATTTCCCGGAAACTGAGAATGAATGACCTGACCCTTATCCCCGCGACGGGCGCGGCCGTGCCTGCAGAGCCGTTCCTGGCGCGGCACCTGATCGGCGGGGCATGGCAGGACAGCGCGGACGGGCGCAGTTTTGACCGCATCTCGCCCTCGCATGGCGTGGTGGTCAGCCGGTCGGCGCTGGGCGGCGAAGCGGAGACTCTGGCGGCTATCGCGGCGGCGCGGGCGGCATTCGACCGGGGCGACTGGTCGCGGGGAACGGGCAAGATGCGGGCGGGGGTGCTGCTGCGGGTGGCGGACCTGATCGAGGCGAATGTGGACCGCATCGCGCTGATCGAGACGCTGGAATCGGGCAAGCCGATCACCCAGGCGCGGGGCGAGGTGTCGGGCGCGGCGGACCTGTGGCGCTATGCGGCGTCGCTGGCGCGGACGATGCATGGCGACAGCCACAACTCCCTCGGACCCGACATGCTGGGCGTGGTTCTGAAAGAGCCCATCGGGGTCGTGTCGGTCATCACGCCCTGGAACTTTCCGTTCTGGATCGTCAGCCAGAAGCTGCCCTTCGCGCTGGCGGCGGGCTGCACCTGCGTGGTCAAGCCGTCCGAAATGACGCCATCGACGACGGTCATGCTGGGCGAGTTGCTGATCGAGGCGGGGTTGCCTGCGGGCGTCGTGAACATCGTGCTGGGATACGGACAACCGGTGGGGGCGCTGATGGCATCGCATCCGGATGTGGACATGGTGACGTTCACGGGATCGACGGGCGTGGGTCGGTCCATCGCGGCGTCGGCGTCTGGCACGCTGAAGAAGGTGGCGCTCGAACTGGGCGGCAAGAACCCGCAGGTGGTCTTCGCGGATGCGGATCTGGAGGGTGCGGCGGATGCGGTGACGTTCGGCATCTATTTCAACGCCGGCGAGTGCTGCAATTCGGGCAGCCGGGTGATCGTGCAGGAAGATGTGGCCGAAGCGCTGATCGAGCGGGTGGTGGCCCTGTCACGCAAAGTGGCCTTCGGCGATCCGCTGCACCCCGACACGCAGGTCGGCGCGATCATCTCGGATGCGCATCTGGGCAAGATCGACGGCTACGTGGCGGATGCGGTGAAGGCAGGGGCGCATGTCCGGCTTGGCGGCGGGGCGCTGCGGATCGACGGGTTGCCGGGGCGGTTCTATCAGCCGACGGTGATCACGGGCGTCACGCCGGACATGGCTATCGCGCGGGAAGAGGTGTTCGGGCCTGTGCTGACGGTGCTGACCTTCCGGACATTCGACGAAGCCCTGGCTCTTGCGAACGACTCGAGTTTCGGCCTGAGCGCGGGGGTGTGGAGCGAGAATGTCCATACCTGCCTCGACTTCGCGCGGCGTGCGCAGGCGGGGACGGTCTGGACCAACACCTGGATGGACGGGTTCCCCGAGATGACCTTCGGCGGAATGAAGCAGAGCGGTCTGGGGCGTGAGATCGGGCGCTTTGGGTTCGAGGAATTTCTTGAGGTGAAGACCGTGGCGATGCGGATCGGCAGAACGCGCGCACCTTGGGTCAAGTCCCGCTGACACTGTGGTCGGCGGCAGAGCAGGAACCAACGCGACTTTAGGGAGGATCTCTGATGCGTGGGTATTTCGGACAATCGATGACGCTGGCGGCGGCGCTGGCGGTGACGACGACACTGGTGCAGGCCGCCGATGTCGAAGTGCTGCACTGGTGGACCAGCGGCGGCGAGGCTGCGGCGCTGAACGTGCTGAAGGACAATCTGAAGGCGCAGGACATCGGCTGGGTCGATGGCGCATGGGCACGCTGCCCCGGCGGCGATCAAGAACGCTGTCTATGACGTGGTGACCGCCGCCTTCAACGGCGAATACGCCGACGGTGCGGCCGCCGCTGCCGCGCTGGCCGAAGCGGTCGCTGCGGCGCAGTGAGACGATGACGCGACCGGGGGCGGCAGAGGTGCCCGCCCCCGGATCACATCCGGAACGACAGGCAGCTTGGGGAATTTCATGTCAGGCACGGCATCGGGCGCGGCCGATTTCCGCACATGGCTTCAGGGCTGGCTGCCGCGGGTCGTGCTGGCGCCGTCGGTCGCGGTGACGCTGCTGTTCGTCTATGGATTCATCATCTTCACCGTGGTGCTGTCCTTCACCGGATCAAAGATGCTGCCCAACTTCAAATGGGTCGGGCTGGAGAACTACCGCAAACTGTGGGCGCTGGAGAGCTGGCACACGGCGATCACCAACATCGCGATCTTCGCCACACTCTACATCGTGCATCTGCACGCTGGTCGGCCTGACGCTGGCGATCCTTCTGGACCAGAAGATCCGCGGCGAGGGCGTGCTGCGGCCGATCTATCTGTATCCGATGGCGCTGTCGTTCATCGTGACCGGGACGGCGTGGAAATGGTTTCTCGACCCCGGCATCGGGCTTGAGAACGACCATGCATCTGTGGGGCTGGGACAGCTTTTCCTTCACCTGGATCAAGGACAGCGAGATGGCGATCTACACCATCGTCATCGCGGCCGTCTGGCAGACCAGCGGGCTTCGTGATGGCGATGTTTCTGGCGGGCCTGCGCGGGATCGACAACGAAATCCTGAAGGCGGCGCAGATCGACGGCGCGTCGAACTGGCAGCTGTACCGCCGCATCGTCATTCCGCTGCTGCGCCCGGCGTTCCTGTCGGCCTTCGTGATCCTGTGCCACCTTGCGATCAAATCCTATGACCTGGTGATCGCGCTGACCGGCGGCGGGCCGGGCCGGGCGACCGAACTGCCCGCGACCTTCATGTATTCCTACACCTTCACGCGCAATTCGATGGGCATCGGGGCGGCGTCGGCAGTGATCATGCTGATGACCATCGCGGCGATCATGGTGCCCTACCTCTATTCCGAACTGAAGGAGAAGACGTGATGTCGCGCCGTCGCTCAGGACAGTGCTGTCCGCACGGGCCGCGTGGCGCGGGCTTTCATCTATCTGGTGCTGCTGCTCTTCGCGCTGTTCTACCTGCTGCCGCTGTATGTGATGGCTGGTGAATTCGGTGAAGCCGCTGGCCGAGATCACCGGCGGCAACATGATGGCGCTGCCGCGGCGTCTGGACGCTTGCGCCATGGCGGTCGGCCTGGTCCACCGCGCAGATCGGGGTCGAGCCGACGGGGCTGCGCCCCTATTTCCTGAACTCGATCCTGATGGTGGTGCCGGCCGTCGCGATCTCGACCATCGTGGGCGCGCTGAACGGGTATGTGCTGACCAAATGGCGCTTCCGGGGCGATACATGGGTCTTCGGCCTGATGCTGTTCTCCTGCTTCATCCCGTTCCAGATCGTCCTGATCCCGATGGCCGTGGTGCTGGGAAAGCTGGGGCTGGCGGGGTCGGTGCCGGGGCTGGTGCTGGTGCATGTCGTCTACGGCATCGGGTTCACGACACTGTATTACCGCAACTACTATGCCGCGTTCCCAACGGAACTCGTGCGTGCGGCGATGATCGACGGGGCGGGGTTCTTCCGCATCTTCTGGCGCATCATGCTGCCTGTGTCCGGGCCGATCACGGTGGTTTCGGTCATCTGGCAGTTCACCAACATCTGGAACGACTTTCTGTTCGGAGCATCCTTCGGCGGCACGATCCAGCCGATGACGGTCGCGCTGAACAACCTCGTCCAGTCATCGACCGGCGTGAAGGAATACAACGTCCACTTCGCGGGCGCTATCCTTGCCGCCCTACCGACCCTTGTCGTCTACATCGTCGCAGGCCGCTACTTCGTGCGCGGGCTGATGGCGGGAAGCGTGAAGGGATAAGCCGACCGCCGGACGGGGCGAACCGTCCGGCGGTCTTTCGTTCAACCCAGGCCCACTTGCAACAGACACGGGCGAACAACCGAGAGGAAATACAAAATGAAAAGAATGTCCATGACGGCAGCCTTGATTTTCGGGGCATGTGTATCCCCGGCATTGGCCGAACCGTCGGTCGAAGTGATGCATTTCTGGACGTCGGGCGGCGAGGCCGCGGCCCTGTCGGCGCGTGCGCGACAAGGTGGTTGCGGGCGGCGTCGCCTGGACGGATGCGCCGGTGGCAGGCGGCGGCGGCGATGCGGCCAAGACCGCGCTGCAGGCGCGCATCGCATCGGGCAACCCGCCCGCGGCGATGCTGATGCTGGGGCAGGCGATCCTGGACTGGTCGGGCGAAGGCATGCTGGGCAATGTCGATGCCATTGCCGCCGCCGAAGGCTGGGATGCCGCGCTGCCGCAGGCGGTCAAGGACTTCACCAAGGTTGACGGGCATTATGTCAGCGTGCCGACGAACGTGCACCGCACCGACATGATCTGGGCGTCAGCAAGGCCGCGTTCGACAAGATCGGCGCGGCCTATCCGACGACCTGGGACGAGCTGAACGCGCTTGCGCCGAGGTTCAAGGAGGCCGGGATCATCCCCTTGGCGCATGGCGGGCAATCCTGGCAGGAGGTCTACATGTTCGAGGCGGTCGCGGCGGGCATCGGCGGGGCCGACTTCTACCGCAAGGCGCTGGTCGATCTGGATGATGCGACGCTGCGCGGGCCGGACATGGTTGCGGTGTTCACAGAACTGGCCGCACTGCGCGGCATGATCGACGCCAACGCGCCCGGACGCGACTGGAACCTTGCCAGCGCCATGGTCATCAACGGCGAGGCGGCCATGCAGATCATGGGTGACTGGGCGAAGGGCGAATTCACCAATGCAGGCAAGCTGCCGGGCACCGACTATGCCTGCATCCCGGTGCCAAAGGCCAAGGGTGATGCCTTCGTCTATCTGGTCAACTCGCTGTCGCTGTTCACGCAAGACCGACCCCGACCTGATCAAGGGGCAGGAGGTTCTGGCCAGCGGCGATCATGGACAAGGACGTGCAGGTTGCCTTCAACCAGGCCAAGGGGGCGATCCCGGCGCGCAACGATGTCGGCCATGGCGGCGCTTGATGCCTGCGCGCAGGCGACATCTGCGGCGATGTGCCGCGAACGATGCGGGCGGCACGGCTGTGCCGACATTTGCCGGAACCCACGCCGCCAATGCTGCTGTGGTGGGGGCGGCGACGGACGCGATCACCGGCTTCTTCAATTCGGACATGACCGCAGAAGATGGCGCCGCAGCGCTTGCCGACGCCATCATGGCGGCGAAGTAACCGGCCCGCTCCATCCCGGCCATCCCGGGGTGGAGCATCTGACGCAACGGACCCTTCCTTGACGGAGCAATGGCCATGGGCTTTCTCGATATCTCGCATGTCACCAAATCCTACGGTACCGTGCAGGTGCTGCACGAGGTCGATATCGCCGTCGAGGAGGGCGAGTTTCTGGTGCTGGTCGGGCCTTCGGGCTGTGGCAAGTCCACGCTTCTGAACATGATCGCGGGGCTTGAGGGGATTTCGTCCGGCGACATCTCGATCAAGGGGCGGGTGGTCAACGCGGTGCATCCGTCCAAGCGCAACATCGCGATGGTGTTCCAGAGCTATGCGCTCTACCCCAACATGACGGTCGGTCAGAACATGACCTTCGGTCTGGAAATGCATGGCATGCCCAAGGCGGAACGTGACCGCGCACTTGCCGATGTGGCCAAACTCCTCCAGATCGAGCCGCTGCTGGCGCGCAAGCCGGGGCAGCTGTCGGGCGGTCAGCGTCAGCGCGTGGCGATGGGGCGGGCGCTGGTGCGCGACCCCGACGTGTTCCTGTTCGACGAGCCGCTGTCCAACCTCGACGCGAAGCTGCGGGTCGATATGCGGACCGAGATCAAGAAGCTGCATCAGAAACTGGGCACGACGATCGTCTATGTGACCCATGACCAGATCGAGGCGATGACGCTGTCGACGCGCATCGCGGTGATGAACAAGGGCTATGTCCAGCAATTGGGCACACCCAAGGAGATATACGACACGCCCGCGAACCTGTTCGTGGCGACCTTCATGGGCAGCCCGGCCATGAACATCGTGTCCGCGACAGTGGTGATGCAGAACGGCGCGCCCCATGCGCGGATCACGGACAGCGAAGGTGCGGTGCGGCACCTGCGGTTCAGCCAGGCCAATCTAGCGGAATGGGCGGGCCGGGACATCAGTCTGGGCATCCGCCCCGAGGCGATCACCGACCCCGAGGGAGCAGACCGCAAGTCCGGCAACATCCAGCCGTTCGCAAACCGTGTGGCCGTGACCGAACCGGCGGGGTCGGACACCTTTGTCACCATGACCCTGTCCGGCCGCGACGCGATTGCGCGGATGCGGGCGGATGCGGCAGTGTCGCCGGGGCAGGTCTTCGACTTTGCGATCAACATGGACAAGGCTGTGGCCTTCGACCCGGCGACCGAGGCGCGCATTCCGGCATGACACCCGACATCATCATCATCGGATCGGGCATGGGTGGGGCGACCCTCGCGGCAGCTCTTGCCCCGTCCGGACGGCGCATCCTGATCCTGGAGCGGGGCGAGCGGCTGGAGGACTGCCCCGAGGCGCGCGACCCGGCGGCAGTCTTTGCGACCGGGCATTTCCGGTCTGACGAGACGCTGGCTGGACGCGGACGGCGGCAGTTTCGCCCCGAACAACTATTACTATCCGGGGGGCAACACAAAATTCTACGGCGCGGTGCTGATGCGCTACCGGGCCGAGGACTTCGCGTCCGCTGCGCCACATGGGCGGCACAACGCCCGGCTGGCCGATCAGCTACGACGATCTGGAACCGCAGTATCAGGCGGCGGAAGAGATGTATCAGGTGCGGGGCAACCCGGGCGAAGATCCGACCGAACCGCGCCATTCCGGGCACTATCCGCACCCGCCGGTGCCGCATGAACCGGATATGGTCGACCTCTGCCGCAGGCTGGCCGCGCAGGGGCTGCATCCGGGTGCTCTGCCGCTGGGCGTCGATATCGACCTGTGGCTGAAAGGCGGGGCGATCACCTTCGACGGCTTCCCCAACACCCGCGGCGGCAAGATGGATGCCGAGACCATCGGGCTGGCGGAGGCGCTGCGGCACCCGAATGTGACCCTGATGACCGGCGCGCGGGTGACGCGGCTTGTGGCCGGAGGGCGGACGGATCACCGGGGTCGAGTATGTGCCGTGCGGGGCAGAGCGAGACGGTTTCGGCCCCGCTGGTCTGCCTCTGCGCGGGGGCGGTGAAGTCGGCGGCTCTGCTGCTGGCCTCGGCCGACGCGGCGCATCCGACCGGGCTTGGCGAACCGGTCCGATCAGGTCGGGCGCAACTTCATGAACCACAACATCACGGCGGTGATCGGGGTCAGCCCGTTCCGGCGCAACCGGTCGGTCTATGAAAAGACGATCCAGCTGAACGACTGGTATCTGACCGGCGGGCCGAACGGCGAGCCTTTGGGCAACGTGCAGATGCTGGGCCGGATCACCGGGCGCGATCATGGCGGCGGAATCGGGCATGCCGCTGCCGCTGGCGCGCTGGATCGCGGATCATTCGGTGCATCTGATGACGATGTCCGAAGATTTGCCGATGCCGGAGAGCCGGGTGATGCTGCGGGACGGGCAGATCGTGCTGAAATGGGAACGGTCGAACTGGCGGGCGCATCTGGCGCTGAATGCGCGCCTGAAAGCGGCGCTGCGGCGGGCGGGCTGGCCGGTCGTGCTGACCAAGACATTCGAGAAACGCACGCCCAGCCATCAGTGCGGCACGGCGCGGATGGGGAATGATCCAGCGACCAGCGTCGTGGACCCGTTCTGCCGCAGCCATGACGTGGACAACCTGTTCATCGTCGATGCGTCCGTTCTGCCGACCTCCGCCGCAGCGAACCCCTCGCTCGACCATCGCGGCACTGGCCCTGCGCACGGCGCGCCATATCACGCAGACGGAGTTTGCAGCATGAACCGGATCGCCCTTGTCACCGGCGGCCAGCAAGGCATCGGCCTTGGCATCGCGTCGGCGCTGATCGCCGCTGGATTCCGGGTGGCGCTGGCATCGCGGTCGGCGGCCGACACACCGGGTGTGGAAAACGCGCTGCGCCAACTGGGCGACGCCGCCCGGTATTACCGGCACGACCTGCAGGACATCGCCAACGTGCCGTCGCTTCTGGACGCGGTCGAGTCGGAAATGGGGCCGGTGACAACGCTTGTCTCGAACGCGGGCGTCCCTGCCAAAGTGCGCGGCGACATGCTGGACATAATGCCCGCGAACTTCGATTTCGTGATGGACGTGAACCTGCGCGGCGCATTCTTTCTGGCACAGGACGTGGCGCGACGGATGCAGGCGCGCCCGACCAAGGATTACCGGTCGATCACCTTTGTCACCTCGGTCAGTGCGGCGATGGTGTCGGTGGAACGCGTGGACTACTGCATATCCAAGGCTGCCGCCGCGATGATGGCGCAGGCCTTTGCGGTGCGGCTGGCGCCTTTGGGGATCGGTGTGTTCGAGTTGCGGCCGGGCATCATCGCCACGGACATGACGGCGGGTGTGAAGGACAAATACACCGCGCGGATCGAAGGCGGCCTTGTGCCCGCCGCCCGCTGGGGTCAGCCCGAGGACGTCGGTCGGGTGATCGTGCCCATCGCAATGGGCGACATGGCCTTTGCAGCGGGTGCCGTCATCCCGGTCGATGGCGGTCTGTCCATCGCGCGGCTTTAAGGGGGCGGGGCATGGCCGAGGGGCATGATTTCATCGTGATCGGCGGCGGGTCGGCAGGCTGCGTCATCGCCGCGCGCCTGTCCGAAGACCCTGCCGCGCGCGTGCTGCTGCTGGAGGCGGGGGGGAGCGACCGGCATCCGTTCTATCACCTGCCTGCAGGATTCGCGAAGATGACCAAGGGTCTGGGCAGCTGGGGCTGGAGCACAGTGCCGCAGCGGCATCTGAGGGGGCGTTCGCTGCGCTTCACTCAGGCGCGCGTGATCGGCGGCGGATCGACGATCAACGCGCAGATATACACGCGCGGCAATGCGCTGGACTATGACGAATGGCGGCAGCGGGGCTGCACCGGCTGGGGCTACGACGACGTGCTGCCCTATTTCCGCAAGGCCGAAGATAACGACACCTTCAATGACCGCTATCACGGGAGGGGCGGTCCGCTGGGCGTCAGCCAGCCGCGCGCGCCGCTGCCGATCTGCGAGGCGTATTTTGCCGCCGCCGCCGCCCTGGGCATTCCGCGCAACATGGACATGACCGGCGCATTGCAGGACGGTGTCGGCTATTACCAACTGACCCAGCGCCACGCGCGGCGGTCGTCGGCGGCCACCGCCTATCTGGGTCCGGCGCGGGGGCGCGCGAACCTGACGGTGCGCACGGGCGCGCAGGTTCGGCGGATTGCGGTTGCGGCGGGTCGGGCGACGGGTGTCGATCTGGCCGACGGCACGCATATTGCGGCGGGGTCAGAGGTGATCCTGTCCTCGGGGGCCATCGGGTCGCCTCGGCTGCTGATGCTGTCGGGGATCGGACCGGCCGACCATCTGCGGTCGGTCGGCGTGACCCCGGTTCTGGATCATCCCGGTGTCGGGTCGGACCTGCAGGATCATCTGGACCTGTTCGTCATCGCCGAATGCACCGGCCCGCATACCTATGACCGCTATGCGCGCCCGCTCTGGTCCGCCGTGGCAGGGGCGCAATACCTGCTGACCCGGCGCGGCCCGGCGGCGTCCAGCCTGTTCGAGACGGGGGGGTTCTGGTATGCGCAGGACGGCGCGCGGTCGCCCGACATGCAGTTCCATCTGGGTCTGGGATCGGGGATCGAGGCGGGGGTGGCTAGCATGCCGCAACGGCGGCGTCACGCTGAACTCGGCCTATATGCGCCCCCGGTCGCGCGGCACGGTGCGGCTGGCCAGCGACGATCCGGCAGCAGCCCCGCTGATCGATCCGAACTACTGGTCCGACCCGCATGACCGCGAGATGTCGATCCGGGGGTTGAAGCTGGCGCAGGAGATCATGCGGCAGGATGCGCTGAAACCCTACGTGCTGAGCCGAACGGCTGCCGGGGCCGGAGGTGCGCACGGATGACGACTATGCGGCCTATGCGGCGAACAACGCCAAGACCGACCATCACCCGGCGGGCACCTGCCGGATGGGCGCGGATGCGGGGGCCGTGGTCGATCCTGCGCTGCGGTTCAACGGGATCGAAGGCTTGAGGGTCGCGGATGCGTCGATCATGCCGTCGCTGATTTCTTCCAACACCAATGCGGCTGCGATCATGATCGGTGAAAAGGCCGCCGACCTGATCCGTGCCGACCACGGGAGCCGTGCATGATCCGCCACATCGTCCTGATCCGCTTCCGGTCTGATGTGGGCGAGGATGCCATCGCCGCGATCTTCGCCGACCTGCACGCCATCAGGTCAAAGCTGCCGGGTGTCCTGTCGATCACCTCTGGCCGCAGTGAAAGCCCGGAACGGATCGAACGCGGCTACCTGCACGGGTTTGTCGCGGACTTTGCCGATTGGGACGCGCTGGCCGCCTATCAGGACCACCCCGATCACCGCCGGGTCGGCGCGTCGCTTGTGGACAACGCGGTCGGTGGCATCGATGGCATTCTGGTCTTTGACCTGCAGGTTGCGTCATGAACGCCCCCGCACCGCAATGAGAGCACGCTCATGCTGATCCTTCCGACCGCCGATCACCGTCTTGAACCCTACCGCCTGACCGGCGATCCGCTTGTCCCGCGGGCGCCCCGCACGGCCCTGCCGCGCACGGCCTTTGCCGCCGCGCATGTCGTGTCCGATCCCCTGCGGGAACGGAACCCCTGGGACACCCGGCCCGCCGTCGATTGGGACGCGACGCTGGCCTTCCGTCGGGGGCTCTGGGACCAGGGCCTGCACCTGGCCGAGGCGATGGACACCGCGCAGCGCGGGATGGGGGTGGACTGGCCCACGGCGCGGGAGTTGATCGAACGGACGATGGTGGCGGCAAAGGCGCATCCCCTGAAACCCCGCGTCGCCTGCGGGGCGGGTACGGACCACATCGCCCTCGCCGACCTGCGCAGCGAGGATGCGATCATTGCGGCCTACGAGGCGCAGATCGAGGTGATCGAGGCGGCTGGCGGGCAGGTGATCCTGATGGCATCGCGCGCCTTCACTGCGATGGGCGCGGACGAAGGGGTGTATGCCCGCGTCTACCGCCGCTTGATCGATGGTGCGCAGGACCCGGTGATCCTGCACTGGCTGGGCGACATGTTCGATCCCGCGCTGGCGGGGTACTGGGGCAGCGCGGATGTGGCGCGCGCCAGCGCCTTCGTGCAGGGTTTGATCGCCGAGAATCCCGCCAAGGTGGACGGGATCAAGATTTCCCTTCTGGATCAATCTCATGAAGAGGCGTTCCGGCGTGACCTGCCGCCCGGTGTTCGGCTCTACACCGGGGACGATTTCAACTATCCTGCGCTGATCGAAGGCGACGGCGTGCACTATTCTCACGCCCTGCTCGGCATTTTCGCCGCGATAGCCCCAGCGGCCGCGCAAGGCTTGGAGGCGCTCGCCGAGGGTGACACCGCGACCTACCACACGCTGCTGGACCCGACCGTCCCCCTTGCGCGCGAGATTTTCCGCGCGCCCACGCGGTTCTACAAGGCCGGGCATCGCGTATCTCGCCTGGCTGAACGGCGCGCAGTCGCATTTCATCATGCCCGGTGGGTTCCAGTCCAGCCGCGACATCACGCACTATGCCGCCCTGTTCCGGCTGGCCGACCAGGCGCGCCTGCTTGCGCAACCCGACTTGGCCACGGCGCGGATGGCTGTCATGCTGGCCCTGCATGGGATCGAACAGGGGTAACGCGTGAACCGAAGGCCGACGATCGTCGACGTCGCGCGTCACGCAGGCGTGTCGAAGTCCACCGTGTCGCTGGTGCTGCAGGCCAGCCCGCTGGTCCGCGATGAAACCCGCGTCGCCGTGCGCGGCGCGATGGCTGAAATCGGCTATGTCTATAACCGGGCCGCCGCCAACCTGCGGTCGGCCAATGCCGGGCTTATCGGGCTCGTCATCAACGACCTTCGCAACCCGTTCTTCACCGAATTCGCCACAACCGCGCAGATGGCCTTTGCCGCGCGGGGCTATGCGACGGTGATCGGCAACACCGACGAAGACCCCGACGTGCAGGCGCAGGTGGTCGGATCGATGATCGAACATGGCGTGTCCGCGCTGCTGATCTCGCCTGCCTACGGGGGCGAGGTGACAACGTTCGGACCCCTTGCAAGGGCAGGAATTCCGACGCTGCAGGTCTTGCGGCAGGGCACGCCGGATACCGACACCTTTCCCTTCGCATCGCTGAACTATGCCAGCGGCGGGCGGCTGGCTGCGGAACACCTGATCGTACAGGGCGCGCGGCGGATCGCCTTCGTCGGCGGGGTCGAGGCGCGTCCGATCACGCGGGAGCGGATGTCGGGCTATCTGACCGTGATGGCCGAAAACGGGCTGCCGGTTCTGGTCGTGTCGGGCCGCAGTTCGCGCGGGTTCGGCCGGCAGGCGGCACTGGATATCTCGCGTGACCACCCGGACTGTGACGCGGCGATCTGCTTCAATGACCTTGTGGCGCTGGGAATGATGCCCGGTCTGGCCGAGATGGGCCGCGTGGTCGGCCGGGATTTCCGGCTGGTGGGCTTCGACGACATCGAGGAGTGCGCGCAGGTCTTCCCGCAGCTGTCGTCCATCCGCTGCGACGTTGCGGGGTTCGCGCAGCAGGCGGCCGCGGCGATGATGGATTGGCTGGAAGGCGGGAATCGGCCTGTGGCCGAACGCCGGCTGCCGGTGAACCTGGTGGTCCGCCAGTCGAGCACGGGTGTGCCGGATTGACCGGGCTGGACGAGCCCGACGTATTTCTGCGCAGCCTGTTCGACTGCGCGGTCGCGGTGGCCGATCCGATGCGGTCGCTGGCGGCTCATCTGCCGCCGAAACCCGCTGGCCGCGTGGTGGTAATCGGCGCGGGCAAGGCCAGCGCGCGCATGGCCGAAGCGGTGGAGGCGGCATGGGGGCCGTGTGAGGGGCTGGTCATTACGCGCTATGGCTACGCGCGCCCCTGCCGGGGGATCGAGATCGTGGAGGCGGCGCATCCTGTGCCCGACGCTGCGGGTGCTGCGGCAACGCAGAGGATACTGGACCTGCTGCGCGGGCTGGCTGAGGGCGATTTCGTGCTGGCGCTGATCTCGGGCGGGGCGTCGTCGCTGCTGGTGGCACCGGCGGACGGGATTTCGCTGGCCGGGAAACAGGCGGTGAATGCCGCGCTGCTGGCATCGGGCGCGCCGATCGGAAAAATGAACGTGGTGCGCAGGCACATCAGCCGCGTCAAAGGCGGGCAACTGGCTGCAGCCGCCTATCCGGCCGGAATGCTGGCGCTGTTGCTGTCGGACGTGCCGGGGGACGATCCGGCGATGATCGGGTCAGGCCCGACCGTGGGCGATGCCAGCAGCAGCGCGGACGCACGGGCCGCGCTGCGCGACTGGAGCATTGATGTGCCCGGCAGCGTGCGGGCGGCATTGGCCGGACCCACGGGCGTCGTGCCGCCGGGCGACCCGCGGCTGTCGCGCGTGCGCAACGTCGTCTTCGCGGCACCGGCGCAGTCGCTGGCCGCTGCGGCGGACCTGGCGCGCAGGGCTGATTGCGTGGTGCAGGTCTGGGGTGACGACATCGAGGGCGAGGCGCGCGACGTGGCTGCAGATCACGCGGCGCGCGTTCGGGGGCTGCTGGAGGCGGGCACCGATCGCGGAAGGCCTCTGGTGATCCTGTCGGGGGGCGAGCTGACGGTGACGCGGCGCGGCGCGGGGGTCGGCGGGCCGAATGCGGAATATGCGCTGGCGCTGGCGATCGCGCTGGACGGGGCAACCGGGGTTCATGCGCTGGCGTGCGACACCGACGGTGTCGATGGCGCCGCAGAGATCGCGGGCGCGGTGATCGGCCCGATGACTTTGGCACTGGCGGGCCGGACGCGGATCGACGCGCAGGACCATCTTGCGCGGAACGACGCACACAGCTTCTTCGCGGCGGTGGGTGGGCAGGTCATCACGGGGCCGACGCTGACGAACGTGAACGACTTCAGGGCGATTCTGATCCGTCAGGGCTGACCGCGGCGGCGGTTCTCCACGCTTCGGCATAGGGATGAAGTGCGGTGTCGGGCAGGATGGGCTGCGGGTCCGCGACGTTGCCCGCCGGGCTCGACCCCGCGCTGAACAGAAGTGCCGCGCCGAGGCTGGTGCCGGTGCTGCCAGGGCTGGGGATGACGGGCCGGGAAGTGGCTGAGGCCAGCATGGCGAGATAGGCGCGGTTGCGGGCGAAGGGACCTTCGACAACTGTCGGCCCGTTCGCACCGGTGCTGGTCAGGCACTCGGTAGTCATCAGCGCGAGATAGAAGGCAAGGGCCGCCATTCGCTGGCCTTCGGGCAGTTTCGTCTCTGGCACGGTCCAGCGGTGGGTCCGGCCGGGAAACGGGCCGGATCGCGGCTCGACCGACGGCAGAAGCATGGCCGTGCGGGAAAGGACGTCGGCAAGGTCGGCGGCGGACGGCACGATCGTCGACCCGGCGCGGATCAGGTCGAATTCGCGCCCGCCCATGAAGCGGGCCGATGGCACGGGATCGCCGAGGGCGTTGACGTTGACGAGGGTGTCGCGGGCGGGGTCGAGCGTCACCGGCCTGCCGCCGATGGCCATGCAGATGACCCAGGTGCCGGTGGAGACAACCGCGAAGGGTGGCTTCCGGGACAGGAGGTGGGCGAGGAGCGAGGCGTTGCTGTCATGGATGCCGCAGGTGACGGGAGTTCCGGGGCCGAGGCCGGTCGCGGCGGCGACGGCGGGCAGGACGGGGCCGAGCATGTCGCCAGGCAGGCGGGGGACCGGAATTCTATCGGCGAGGGACAGGCGGTCGCGGAGGGTCGAGAATGTCCGCGCGGTGGGGTTCCAGAGGTCGGTATGGCAGCCGAGCGAGGTGACATCGGTGGCGGGAACGCCGGTCAGGCGGAACGCCCAGTATTGCGGGAGCGGCAGGACATGGGCGGTGCGCGCCGCCAGGCCGGGATCAGCGAGCGACTGCCAATGCAGTTGAGCGCCGAGATTGAGGCCCATCGGCAGGCGGGGGCTGCCGGTTTCGGTGAACGGCGGGCGCAGCGCGTCATAGTCGGCTGCCGTGTCATCCGGGCCGGGATGTTCGTAGTCGAGGATCGGCGCGGCGAGGCTGCCATCGGCGGCGATAAGGGCGGCCGCGGCGCCGTGGGTGGTGACGGCGATGGCGTCGATCCGGTGGGCGGCATGCAGGTCGCGCGAGACCGGCGAGGAGGAAGGCCCAGAGCGCGTCGGCATCGAAATGCGGCCAGGGCGGGCCGGGCAGCACGCGGTTCGGCGTGGTGCGGACGGCCAGTTCAGTCAGGCTGTCCAGATCGACCAGCGCGAGCTTGGCGTTGGTCTTGCCGATGTCGATGACAGCGATGTGGCGGTGCTGCATGGCGGGTTGCGCTCATCCGCCCGTGCGGGCGTCTTCGCCGGGCTGAGCGAAGACGGGACCGATGAGCGCCGGGCGAGTCATGGCATGTGGAACACCGTCACCAGCGGCGTGGCGACGGGTTCGTTGTCGGGCTTCACCTGCATGATGTCGGCCATATGCGCCCACCAGCGCTGCATCACCGGGGATGCGGGCAGGTCGTCCATCCGGTGTGTCATCGGTCCGCCAGAGCACGCCGAACAGCGTGCGGCTGTCGCGGTCGAGGTGGATCGAATAGTCGCTGACGCCCGCGTCCTTCAGAAGCGCCACCAGTTCCGGCCAGATCGCGTCGTGGCGCTTGCGGTATTCGTCCTCCATCCCCGGATTCAGGCGCATCGTGAAGGCGTATTTCTGCATCATGCGCTCCTCGAACCGGGACCAGAGACGCGGCAGGGCGATGACACCGATCAGCAGCAGGCCGATGAAGATCGACATCACGATGCCGGGGACATTGAGCAGCCCGAAGCCGAAGGTGACAAGCCCCATGACAAAGGCGGCGATGACGACGCCGGGGATGGTGCCGGACCCGCCGAGGATGCTGACGCCGCCGAGGACGACCATCGTGACGACCTCAAGCTCCATCCCCGTGGCGATGCGTGGGGCGGGTGGAGCCGAGGCGCGAGGTCAGGCAGACAGCGGCGATGCCGGACATGAGGCCGGTCAGCAGGAACAGGATGAACCGGACGCGGTCGACGCGGATGCCGGAGAAGAGCGCGGCGGTCGGGTTGTTGCCGATGGCATAGACGGAACGGCCGAAATTGGTGCGGTGCAGCAATACGCCGAAGACGACGGCAGCGACTGCGAACAGCACCAGTTCAAAGGAGAATCACCCACCAGACATAGCCCTGCCCGAACTAGGCCAGCGACTTGGGATAGCCGGTGAACGCCTGATCGCCGAGCACGATGAAGCTGATGCCGCGGAACAGGCTCATCGTGCCGATGGTGACGACGATGGAGGGCAGGCCGAAGCGGGTGACAAGCGTGCCGTTGAACGCGCCGCAGAGGACGCCGGTCGCAATGCCGGTCAGCACGATCACCGGCGTATCTGCCCCGGCCTGATGCGCGAGGCCCATCGCGGTCGAGGCAAGGGCGATGATCGAGGCGACCGACAGGTCGATCTCGCCCGCGATGATCAGCATCGCCATCGCAAAGGCGATCATCGCCTTTTCGGTGAAGTTGAACGTGGCGTCGGACAGGTTCCAGGCGTTGAGGAAGTAGGGCGAGGCGAAGCTGTTGGCGATGAAGATGGCGACGGCGACGACCAGCAGCAGCGACTCCCAGCTGCGCAGGCGGCGCTGCCACGGGGTGGTCAGGCGGTCGGGGATATGGCGGGCGTCGCTCATGCAGCGACCTGCTTTCAGGATCATGCGGCCCTTGGCGCGCGACTGCGCGGCGTTGAAGGCGACGGCGAGGATGATCGCGGTGCCGGAAATCGCCATCTGCCAGAAGGGCGAGATGCCGATGACGGGCAGGGCGTTCTTGACGACGCCGATGAAGATCGCGCCCAGCACGGCCCCGCCGACCGACCCGATGCCGCCCGCGATGGAAATCGCCGCCGATGACGCAGGCGGCAACAACGTCGAGCTCGAAGCCGCCGGCGACATCGACGTAGGCCACGGCATAGCGCGCGATCCAGAGATAGCCGGCGAGCCCGGCCAGCGCGCCGGAGATGACGAAGGCGAAGAATTGCGTCCGGCCGACCGACAGCCCGGTATAGACTGCGGCATTGGGGTTGCCGCCGACCGCGAAGAGGGCGCGGCCAAGGGGCGTGCGGCTGACAAGGACGGCGAAGGCCGCGACGATGGCGAGGGCGATCCAGCTCATCACCGGAAGGCCGAGGATCACGGCGCGGGGAAACGCCTTGAAGCCGTCCGTCATCTCATGCGCGTTGACCCATTTGCCGTCGGTCATCAGGAAGATGATGCCGCGGTAGATCGTCATCGTGCCGAGCGTGACGACGATGGAGGGGATGTCGAGCTTCCAGACGAGGATACCGTTGACCGCGCCGAGGAGCGCGCCAAGGACTGTGACGGCAGGAACGATGACGACCAGCGGCACGCCCGCGCCGTTCATCAGGGCGGCGGTCATGCCGCAGAGGGCAAGGCTGGCGGCAACGGACAGGTCGATGGATTTGGTCAGGATGACGCACATCTGGCCGAGGGCGAGGATGATCAGCGGGGCGGTGTCGTTGAAGACCGAGGCGAGGTTGGCAGGTGCCACGAAGCCGGGAAAGCGCAGGGCGATCAGCGCGGTCATGACAGCGATGACCAGGCCAGCAGGAGCGCCTCGCGGGATTTCAGCAGGCGCGGTCATGCGGCGGCCTTTGCGGTCAGGCCGATGGCGGCGGCGACGAGGGTTTCAGGGGTCATCGCGTCGCCCTCGTATTCGCCCACGATCCGCCCTTCGCGCATGACGATCACGCGGTCGGACATGCCGAGGACTTCGGGGATTTCGCTCGAAACCATGATGACGGCCAGACCCTGCGCGGCCAGTTCGGCCATGAAGGCATGCACGGCAGCCTTGGACCCGATGTCGATGCCCTTCGTCGGTTCGTCGAGGATGATGACGCGCGGTTCGGTGGCCAGCCACTTGGCGATCATCACCTTCTGCTGGTTGCCGCCCGACAGAAGGCCCACATCCTGGTCGAGACTGGCGGCGCGAAGGTCGAGCCGTTCGGTGTAGCGCCGCGACAGGGCGAATTCCTGTGCGAGGCGCAGGAACCCGCTGCGCGAGGTCTTGCGCAGCGATGGCAGCGTGACGTTCTGGAAGATCGGCAGGCCCCTGACAGCGCCCTGCCGCCCGCGATCCTCGGGCACATAGACGATGCCGTTGGCGATGGCTTCGCTTGTGGACCGGATGGCAACAACCTTGGCGTCGATGCGGCAGGCCCCCTTTGAAGGCTTCGTTATGCCAAACAGCGCCTGCATGACCTCGGACCGTCCCGCGCCGACAAGGCCGTAGAAGCCCAGGATCTCGCCACGGCGGAGGGTGAAGGTGATATCGTCGAACTCGGTCGGGTGGGAATAGCCCGCGACGGTCAGGATCGCGTCGCCGGGGGCTTTCGCACG
Source organism: uncultured Alphaproteobacteria bacterium (assembly GCA_963738635.1). Classification (GTDB taxonomy): domain Bacteria; phylum Pseudomonadota; class Alphaproteobacteria; order Rhodobacterales; family Rhodobacteraceae; genus JAOADN01. The sequence continues at coordinate 139,261 of CAVTXE010000020.1, forward strand.
GTCGGGGAAAATGTGATCGACATTGCGCCCGACCATCATGCGGACCATTTGCGCTTCCGTCACGTCGGCGATGGTCCCGGCCCCGACAAAGGCGCCGTCGCGGAAGACGGTGTAGCGGTCGGCGATGCGGAATATCTCGTCGAACTTGTGGCTGATGAACAGGATCGCCTTGCCTTCGGCCTTCAGCCGTTCGACCAGCGCGTAGGTTTCCTGAATTTCCTTGTGGCTGAGCGCCGCCGTCGGTTCGTCCATGATGACGACACGCGCGTCGATGGACAGTGCGCGCGCGATGGCGACCAGATGCTTCGATGCGATGCCGAGGTCACGGAGCCTCATGTCCGGGTCCAGCGACGCCCCGATCCGGGTCAGCAGGTCTGCCGCCCCCCGGCGCATCGCGGCCCAGTCGATCAAACCGAATCTGCCGCGCGGGGCATGGCCCAGATAGATGTTCTCGGCCACCGTCAGGTCATCGAAGAGCACGGTTTCCTGATGGATCGCCGTCACCCCCGCGCGTGCCGCCGCATCCGACGACGCAAAGTGGACCGCGCGTCCGTCCAGCCTGATTTCGCCCGCGTCGGGCTGATAGATGCCGGTCAGGATTTTCACGACCGTTGATTTTCCTGCGCCGTTCTCGCCGACCAGCGCGGTCACTTTGCCCGCAAAAAGCTCAAGTGACACCTCCGACAGGGCGCGGACGCCGGGGAAGGATTTCGAGATGCCGGACAGGGTCAGGACGGGGTCCGTCATGGTGGTTGACCTTCAGGGGAAAAAGGAACCCGGCGCGAGCGTTTCGCGCCGGGTCGTCAGCAGTCGGTCAGATCAGAAGATCGACTTGAACTGCTCGATGTTCGATTTGTCGTAGGTGAACGGGTCAGCCATGGCTGCCTCGGTATTGTCATCGAGCTTGGCATTGCCCATCCGGCCCATGCCGATCTCGGCACCCGGCTCGGCCTTGGCACCCTTGACGATGTTGTAGGACAGCATCGTCGCGGCATAGCCGAGGTCGATCGGGTTCCAGATCGCGAACGACACCGTCGCGCCAGAATCCACCGCACCCGCCATCTCGGACGGCAGGCCGAGGCCTGTCACGTTGATCTGGCCGATCTTGCCGGCGTCGGTCACGGCCTGCGACGCGGCAAGGATGCCCACAGTCGTCGGCGCGATGATCGCCTTGAGGTCCGGGTAGGTGGACATGAGGCCCTGCGCCTCGCGGTAGGATTTGTCGGCCAGGTCGTCACCATAGACCGTGGCGACAAGGTTCACGCCCGGATAGTTCGGCAGGACCTTTTTCGCCTCTTCGATCCAGGTGTTCTGGTTGGTGGCCGTGGCGCTGGCCGACAGGATGGCGACATCGCCGCCGTCCGGCATGTGGTCTGCGGCCAGCTTGATGATCGTGTTGCCGATCAGCGCGCTGGAGGACGGGTTCAGGTGCATAGCGCGGCCTTCAGGCGCGACACCCGAATCCCACGAAATGACGGTGATGCCACGCTCCATCGCCTTCTGCAGCGCGGGGACCAGCGCGTCCTTGTCGTTCGCCGAAACCGCGATGGCGTTCACGCCCTGCGCGATCAGGCTGTTGATTACCTCGATCTGACCTTCCGCAGTGGTGTCGGTCGGGCCGGTGTAGATGATCTCGACATCGCCCAGTTCCGCCGCCGCCTCTTCCGCGCCTTTGGCTGCGGCTTCGAAGAAGCCGATGCCGAGCGCCTTGACGACCAGCGCGATCCGGACCTTGTCCTGCGCGTAGGCCCCGTTGGCGATAAGCGCCGTGGCCAGCGCGGCCGTTGTAAGTGCCTTCTTCCAGATGCTCATGATATCCTCCCGTGTGAGCGTTTCTTTCGCCGCCTCTATGCGTCGAGCGCGGCGTCTTCCCGTCCTGCCGCGCCGGATGGCGCGACGATCAGTCTGATTTCCGCCGATGCCAGCATCGCGGCCTCGCGGTCGGTGATCCCGTCATCCGTGATGACCGTCTGAATGCGCGAAAGCGGGCAGAGGATGAGGCTTGAGCGTTTCCTGAATTTTGAGGAATCGACCAGCACCACCAGTTCGTCCGCCTGACCGATCAGCTTCTGCTCGGCCTGGATCAGCAGGGGGTCCGCCTCCATCAGGCCCAGAGGCGACAGACCCTGCGCGCCCATGAACATGCGCCGGGCCGCGAAGTTGCGTGTCACGTCATTGTCGAAGGGCGACAGGATGATGTTCTGTTCGCGGTAGATCGTCCCGCCCGACAGCAGGATCGTGTTCTTCGAATGCTTCAGAAGGTGCTCAGCGATGGGAAAGCTGTTCGTGAAGACCTGACAGCGCCGCGCCGACAGCGGATGCACCATCTGGTAGGTCGTCGTGCCGCCATTGATGATGATCGCGTCGCCGTCTTCGCACAGATCGACCGCCGCGCGGGCAATCGCCCGCTTGGCCGCGATGTTCATCGTTTCGTTCACGCTGAAGGGGCGGCCCGCAAGGCCGACGAACTGCGGCGGCGCGATGGATTCGGCCCCGCCACGCACCCGGCGCAGCTTTTTCTGGACGTGCAGCGTTGCGATGTCGCGACGGATTGTCGCCTCGGACGCGCCGGTCATCTGCACAAGATCGGCCACGGTGGCCACCGGGCGATCCTGCACGGCGGACTGGATGATCCTGTGGCGTTCAGATTCGTGCATGACACCCCCTGAGCCGAAATTTTCCACTGATTCCGATCACTGTCAATCATTTTCAGTCACAGCATTTCGTTTGCAGTTGCAGCATGATCGAATATGACTGTTTTTGATTGACAATCAGCGACAGATTGTCAGAGTCGCGATCAAAGCAAGGGAGGATTCCATGTCCGCTGCCGCCGGGTTGCAGAGCCTTTGGGACAACGCAAAGGCCAACGGCATGAGTGAAGCTGAAAAGCTGCTCTACCGCTCGAACCTGCTCGGGTCGGACAAGCGGATCACCAATTACGGCGGCGGCAACACAAGCGCCAAGGTGACGGAAACGGACCCGCTGACCGGGCAGCCGGTGGAGGTGATGTGGGTCAAGGGTTCGGGCGGCGATGTCGGGTCGATGAAGATGGACGGGTTCGCCACGCTCTACATGGACCGCCTGCGCGCGCTGAAGGGGCTTTACCGGGGTGTCGCGTTCGAGGACGAGATGGTGGGTTATCTGCCGCACTGCACCTTCAACCTGAATGCGCGGGCGGCCAGCATCGATACGCCGCTGCACGCGTATGTCCCGAAGCGGCATGTGGACCACATGCACCCCGACGCCATCATCGCGATCGCGGCGTCGAAGGATTCGAAAGCGCTGACAGCCGAGATTTTCGGCGATGAGATCGGCTGGCTGCCCTGGAAAAAGCCGGGATTCGAACTGGGGCTGTGGCTGGAAAAGTTCTGTCTGGACAACCCGAAAGCCAAGGGCGTGGTGCTCGAGAGTCACGGGCTGTTCACCTGGGACGATGACGCGAAGGACTGCTACGCGCTGACGTTGCGGATCATCCAGAAGGCGCAGGACTGGCTGGACGCGAAGACGGCGGGCAAGGCGGCGTTCGGCGGTGTGAAACACAAATCGCTGCCGCCCGCGGACCGCCGCACAGTCGCGGCGCGGCTGATGCCGAAGATTCGCGGGATGGTGTCGGGTCAGGTGCATATGGTCGGGCATTTCGACGACAGCGCGACCGTGCTGGATTTCGTGAATGCCAAGGGGATGGAACCGCTGGCGGCGCTGGGCACGTCCTGCCCGGACCATTTCCTGCGGACAAAGATCAGGCCGCTGGTGGTGGAGTTCGATCCCGCGAAGCCCGATGTCGATGCAACGGTTGCGGCGCTGGCGGGGCAGGCAGAGGCCTACCGTGCGGACTATGCGGCGTATTACGAGCGCTGCAGGCATCCCGGCAGCCCGGCCCTGCGCGACCCGAACGCTGTGGTCTGGCTGGTGCCGGGGGTGGGGATGCTGACCTTCGCCAAGGACAAGGCGACGGCGCGGATATCGGGCGAGTTCTACGTGAACGCGATCAACGTGATGCGCGGCGCGTCGGCGGTTTCAACTTATCGCGGCCTGCCGGAGCAGGAGGCGTTCGACATCGAATACTGGCTGCTGGAAGAGGCGAAGCTGGCACGGATGCCGAAACCGAAGTCGCTGGCGGGGCGCGTGGCGTTTGTGACCGGTGGCGCGGGGGGGATCGGGTCGGCGACGGCGGAGCGGATGCTGCGCGAGGGGGCCTGCGTCATGCTGGCGGACATCGACGCCAAAGCGTTGGACGCGACGGCGGAGCAGCTTGTGCGGATGCACGGGCGCGATGTCGTGCGCACGGTTGTGATGGACGTGACCGACGAGGCAGCGGTCCTGCGGGCGCTGGCCGAAACGGCGGTGGAGTTCGGGGGCGTGGACATTCTGGTCTCGAACGCCGGGATCGCGTCATCGGCCCCGATCGAGGAGACGACGCTGGCGCTCTGGAACAAGAACATGGACATCCTGTCCACCGGGTATTTCCTCGTCAGCCGCGAAGGCTTCCGCATGATGCGGGCGCAGGGGATCGGGGGCGCGGTGGTGTTCGTCGCGTCGAAGAACGGCCTGGCAGCCAGCCCCAACGCCGCGGCCTACTGCACGGCGAAGGCGGCCGAGATTCATCTGGCGCGCTGTCTGGCGCTGGAGGGGGCCGAGGCGGGCATCACGGGTGAACGTGGTGAACCCGGACGCGGTGCTGCGGGGGTCGAAGATCTGGTCGGGCGACTGGCTCAAGGAACGCGCGGCGGCCTACGGCAAGGACAAGGCCGAACTGGAGGAGCATTACCGCCAGCGGTCGATGCTGAAGCGGTCGGTGTTTCCCGAGGATATCGCCGAGGGCGTGTATTTCCTGGCCAGCGATCTTTCGGCGAAATCGACTGGGAACATCCTGAACGTCGATGCGGGCAACGTGCAGTCATTCACGAGGTAGGGCGATGATCGGACGGGGTGTGATCGACAAGGACAACGCGGGCCGGATGGCGGCGCTCAAGCGCGACTATGACAGCCTTGGCGAACGGCTTGACCGGCGCGGCATCGACATCGCGGCAGTCCAGGCGAAAGTCGCTTCCTATGGCGTGGCGGTGCCAAGCTGGGGCGTAGGCACGGGCGGCACGCGGTTCGCGCGGTTTCCGGGGCCGGGCGAGCCGCGCAACATCTTCGACAAGCTGGAGGATTGCGGGGTCATCCATGCGCTCACGCGGGCGACGCCTGCGGTCAGCCTGCATATCCCGTGGGACAAGGCCCCGGCGGCGGACCTGCTGGGCAAGGCGGGCGAACTGGGCCTGCGGTTCGACGCGATGAATTCCAACACGTTCCAGGATCAGCCGGGGCAGGCGCACAGCTACAAGTTCGGGTCGCTGTCGCATACCGATGCGGCGACGCGGGCGCAGGCGGTCGAGCACAATGTCGAATGCATCGAGATCGGGCGGGCACTGGGGTCGAAGGCGCTGACGGTCTGGATCGGGGACGGATCGAACTTTCCCGGCCAGTCGGACTTCATGCGGGCATTCGACCGGTATCTGGGGGCGATGGCGCAGGTCTACGCGGCGCTGCCCGATGACTGGCGGGTGTTCACGGAACACAAGATGTTCGAACCGGCGTTCTATTCGACGGTGGTGCAGGACTGGGGCACGAACTATCTGATCGCGCAGGAACTGGGGCCGAAGGCGTTCTGTCTGGTGGACCTCGGGCATCACGCCCCGAACGTGAACATCGAAATGATCGTGGCGCGGCTGATCCGGTTCGGCAAGCTGGGCGGGTTCCATTTCAACGATTCGAAATACGGGGACGACGATCTGGATACCGGGTCGGTGGAACCCTACCGTCTGTTCCTGGTGTTCAACGAGCTGGTCGCAGCAGAAGGGACGAAGGGCTTCGATCCGGCGCACATGCTCGACCAGAGCCATAACGTGACGGATCCGATCGAAAGCCTGATGGTCAGCGCGATGGAAGTGCAGCGGGCCTATGCGCAGGCGCTGCTGATTGATCGCGAGGCGCTGGCGGGGCATCAGGAAGCGAATGACGCGCTGTTGGCGACGGGGGCGCTGAAGGCGGCGTTCCGGACGGATGTGGAGCCGATCCTGGCGATGGCGCGGGCAGAGGCGGGCGGGGCGGTGGACCCGGTGGCGGCTTACCGTGCGTCGGGATACCGGGCGACGGTGGCGGCGGTCAGGCCGAAGGTGACGGGCGGCGGCGGCGGGATCGTGTGAAGCCGGACAATTCGGCAAGTCCGCGGTGCCGTCCCTGACGAATGAAAGCGGGCGGCCGGATGATCCGGTCGCCCGCACTGGCTCTGCCGAAACCCTGTCTATTTCTGAATGCAGGTGTCGACGGTATCCTTGGTGCATTCGTCAAGGCCGGTGAAGACCGGGTCCGGAACATCCTCGCCGTTGATAAGCGAGATCATCGTGCTGGGTGCGAGATAGCCCATCTCGAACGGACGCTGCCCGACAAGAGCCGTCACCAGACCGGCGCGGGCGATGTCGACCTCGGCACCGAGCGTGTCGGCGGCACCGATCACGAAGTCGTTGCTGGCGATCCGGTCCGCGTAGGGGGTGAACAGGTCCATATACGGTTGCGGCGCGCCGAACAGCGGCCATCCCCCCATGAGCCCGAACCCGACGAGATCGGGATTCGCGGCCAGGATATCGGTCATCGCCTGCACGCCCTTTGCACCGTCATCGTTGGTGAAGACCGGGCATCCCGCCACCTCGGTCCAGCCGCCTTCACCCGCCAGCGCCGCCAGCCCTTCCTGACCGGAGAGCGAGTCGCGCCAGCCCTGCGCGCGGCGCAGGATGTTGTCGGCGCCCGGGTTGCCCTGGATGGAGCAGACGTTGCCGCCATCCGGCTTTGCCTCCTTCATGTAGTCGCCGATCCGCTTGCCCATCAGAAGGTTGTCGGTGCCGAGATAGGTCTTGCGCAGCGCCGCATCCTCGACGGCCAGGTCGGCATCCAACGTCATGATCGGGATCGTCGGGGCGGCGGTTTTCAGCGTCTGGGCAATCAGCTTGGCATTGGACGGCGAGATTGCCATCGCCACGGTGCTGGGCTTGCCCAGCATGTCCTGCACGATCTGCGCCTCGCCCGCTTCATCCGACGTCGAAGCGGGGCCGGTGTAGAAGCATTCGTATTCGCTGTCGGCGTTTTCCGAATTCCACTTCTGGCAGCCTTGGTTGATCGCTTCAAAGAAGGGGTTGTCGAGCCCTTTGACGACGATCACGAGCTGCTTCTTCTCCTGTGCCGAGGCTGTCCCCGCACCAAGGCTCAGCGCAGCGGCAGCAACGGCAATGAACAGCGTATGTTTCATTTCTTACAGTCCTCCCTGGATGCTGCGCCCGCAGATTCTGCGATAGGCAGCATGCTGTTGAACATCCCGGGCCGGTCGGAGCGCTTGATCGGCTCCTTGGCGTATTGGTCCGAGGACGCATACGGATGCTCGGTCAGGTCCGGAAAAACGTGAAAGACACTGGGCCTGACGCTGCGGAAGGTGACGGTGCCGTATCCGCGCGTCAAGCGAATCTTTGGCAGGTGGCGCGGCGCTGCGGCGGCCTGCCGGCGGCCGCTGACGAAGGGGCCAGGCGGCGGTTGCTTCGGAGAGATTTCATTGACTTTGAAGCCGCCGCAGCAAATCGTGTGGTGTGCATCCAGCCTCATGCCACCGGATCGGTCGGGCAGGACGGCACAAAAGCCCGGGAGGGGGCAGGGATGTCCGTTCTGGAGGTCAGACACGTATCCAAGCACTTCGGCGCTATCCAGGCGGTGAACAATGTGTCCTTCACGCTGGAAGCGGGCGAGGTCATCGGTCTTATGGGGGACAACGGCGCTGGCAAGTCGACGCTGGTCAAGATGATTGCCGGGAACTTCCGCCCCAACGAGGGATCGATCCTGATGGACGGGCGCGAGGTGGTTCTGCACCGTCCGGTCGAGGCGCGTCAGCACGGCATCGAGATCGTCCACCAGGATCTGGCACTTTGCGACAACCTGACAGCGGCAGCGAATGTTTTCCTCGGCCGCGAGCTTTCGACCGGTTTCGGGCCGTTCCGGGTTCTGGACTACGGAACGATGTACCGTCGCGCGGGAGAGATTTTCAGCGAACTGAAATCGGAAACGCGCCCCCGCGATCTGGTGAAGAAAATGTCGGGTGGGCAGAGGCAGGCCGTTGCCATCGCCCGGACGCGTCTGTCCAACGCGAAAATCGTGCTGATGGACGAACCCACAGCAGCGATTTCGGTGCGCCAGGTTGCCGAGGTGCTGAACCTTATCCGCCGTCTGCGCGATCAGGGCATAACGGTCGTCCTGATCAGCCACCGGATGCCGGATGTCTTTACCGTGGCAGACCGTGTGATCGTTATGCGGCGCGGTCGCAAGGTTGCGGACAAGCAGATCGGGAAAAGCTCCCCCGAGGAAGTGACGGGCCTTATCACGGGGGCGATTGAAAATGTCTGATCGGCCTGCCCCGCGCTGCCGGGCCGACGGAGACGCGCAATGACACAGACGCTCAGCGACAGCATCGATCAGAAACAGCAATCGTGGCTTTCCGGAGTGCTGGGTAGCCAGACCTTCTGGGTGTTCATCGCGGTGATCGCGGCCAGCCTGTTCCTGTCCTACGCGACGGATGCCTTTGCGACATCGAAGAACCTCTACAATATCACGCGGAACGTGACGTTCGTCGCGATCATCGCACTGGGCATGACTTTGGTCATAATAACCGGCGGAATCGATCTGTCGGTCGGGTCGGTGCTGTGTCTGTGCAGCATGGTTCTCGCCGTTGTCATGCATGCGGGTTATTCCATTGAAGTCGGCATCGCGGCCTCGGTCGCAACGGCACTCGTGGTGGGTGCATTCAATGGCATCCTGATCGCCTATCTTGGTTTGCCACCCTTTGTCGTGACGCTGGGCATGCTGTCGGTCGGTCGCAGTCTTGCGATGGTGGCGTCAGGTAACACCGTCGTTTTTGAATTCGGCCCGGATCACGATGCGCTGCTGTCGCTTGGCGGCGGCGCGTTCTTTTTCGGGATTGCGAACCCCGTCATCTACATGATCGTGCTCGGGCTGCTGACCGGATTCGTGCTGCGTTGGACGCGGTTCGGGCGGCACATCTTCGCAATCGGCGGCAACGAGAATGCGGCGAGGCTGACGGGTGTGCCCGTGCGGCCGATCAAGGTGGCGGTCTACATGATTTCCGCGTTGTCGGCAGGCATCGCGGGAATTGTGCAGACAGGCTGGCTGGGCGCGGTTACGACCAATATCGGCGCGGGAATGGAACTGCAGGTGATCGCGGCTGCGGTGATCGGTGGTGCGAACCTGGCCGGAGGGGGCGGCACGGCGCTCGGCGCGATTATCGGGGCCATGCTGATCGAGGTCATCCGCAACAGTCTTGGGTTGCTGGGCATCAATGCCTTCTGGCAGGGAACCTTCATCGGCGGCGCTATCCTGTTTGCAGTGCTGTTCGACCGTGTGGCCAACTATCGCCGAAGCGACTAGGCTGTCGTTTGACGATCCGCGGCGCGTGGCCGACCTGCGAAGACCCGTCGATCCAATGCCAGGCCGACTATAGCCGACTGTCTGCCTAACTGGATTTCCGTTCGGATTGCCACGGACCCGCTTCTGGTGGAGCGCTTCAGCGGGCGGGGCTTTGCGAGCGGCCCGGATTTCCTGGGGGGATGCTGCGTGCGGACCTGTCCTTGCTGACACGGCTGCTCGATACAGTCCGGCTAAGCGCGCCGGGCCATTGGTATCGATGCGCCGATCAGGCAGGCAGCGCCACAACATGATTGTCCCACGCCCGTGACGCGAGGCTGAGCTTCGTCAGCCCCTCATCGGTCAGGCGGAAGACGCCGCCCGACCCGTCGGTCGTCACGAGGTCCGCGCCGAGGCGTGCCACGCCGCAGACCTCGGCCCGGATGTGCTCTGCCACGAAGGCCCCTGCGCCATCGAACACCTGCACGCGCCCGCCCTTCGGCGATGTGATCGCCAGCCGCGTGCCGTCGCCGGACAGCGCGATGCTGCCCGCATAGTTCGCCATCGCGCGGTGGCTGGCCTCGGGTGCCGACGCCAGCACAAGCGGCTCGCCCCGGCGATGCAGGCCTAACAGAGGCGGGTTCAGGCCCTTGTCGCCTTCCCACTGCATGGCGAAGGCAACGAGGCCGTCGTCGGAAACCGCCAGATGCCGGATTGAACTCTGGTGCAGGTCAGGCGGCAGGGCGGCAAGATCATAGTCCGCGCTGCCGGGGGACAGATAGGCCAGCGAGGGCTGCATCGTGTCGATGTTCAGCTTGTCCCGGTCGGTGTCGGGTGTCGTGTGGATACCGCCATTGGCGACGACGAGGGTGTCGGTGCCCGGCAGGCCGATGATTTCATGCGGGCCGATGCCGTGGGTGGCGATTTCGCCGATCCGGGTCCAGCTGCGGCGGTGCCAGATGCCGATGCGGCCTTCGCTGGTGTCGTAGTCGCATTCCGAGGTGTAGAGCGTGTCGCCGTCGGCTGAAAACGTCCCGTGGCCCTGAAACAGCCGTCCGCCGGGCGGGGTCAGCGTGGCGTCGGTCGCGCCGGTGACGCAGTTCATGACCAGTGCGAAATGGCCGGGACGGCGGGCGAAGGCAACGGCAAGGGGCAGGGTCGGATGGACGGCCCCGGCATGCCCGCGCGCAGGCAGCACGATTCGGAATCGGTCGGTGCCGTCGGCCCCGACACCATACAGGGCAAAACTGTCGTCGCCTTCGCGGGCGGCGGCAAGGAAGGCGGGATCGCCCGCATCGGCCCAGCTGAGCGCGGGGGCTGCGGATGCGGCCAGCAGGGTAGCGAGGAAGCTGCGGCGGGTTGTCATGTCAGTCACCATCAAGCGCATTGAAGCCGGGCGCGACACCGAGGACGGCACCGAGTTCGGCGGAGGACGTTTCGGCAACGCGGCCGATCGCGTCGGCCAGTTCCTGAACGCGGAAACGGCCGCCGGGGGTGCCCACGTCCGCAAGCGTCGGATCGGTCAGCTTGTCGGCGACGCTCCGGGCATAGGCGAAGGCGGGCAGGACGCCTTCGGTCTGGTCGGCCCCGAGCGCGCGGGCAAGGTCTTCGTTTGCGGCCAGCGAAAGCCGGATGTTGCGCAGCGACCGGCCCGAAGCACGGGATTCGGCGCGGGTCGGGCGGGGCTTCTCAAGGCTGCCGAGCGGGCGACCGAGGCGTTCGTCCTTGTCGAATTCGAGCTGGGTCAGCAACTGGGTGAAGAGCGACTGCCGCACTTCCTGTGTGGTCAGGAAGCGGGTGTTGGCCGGTTCGCCTGCCGACCGGAGCAGCGGCGCGTAGTCCAGGGCCCAGGCCGCTGACGCGGCCCGGGCAGTGAGGGCGAGATCGGCGGTCGCCGCGCCGACAAGGGCGCAGCCGGGATCTTCGGGGCCGTAGGTTTTGAAGTCGGGGTCAAAAAGCATCACTTCGAGCGCGTAGAGACCGCGCGCGGCGACCGAGACGCCGGAATACGTTTCGGCGGAGACCAGATCGGGGCCGTTCGCGGCGAGAAGGGCGATCAGGTTCTTTTCCGTGAATCCCTTCGGGTCGGGCCAATAGGCGATGCCGATGCCCCTGTCCTCCATCGGGCCGCTGCGGAAGGCTTGGGCGGGCAGGAAGGCGTCGAAGGCGTCGTTCCAGGCCTGACGGAGCGCGGGGCCGGTGGCGGAACAGTCGTCCTGTGCGGCCTCGGCCAGAGCGCCCGCCGCCGATGCGAAGGCGTCGAAACGGGGCAGGGCCACCGTATCGACCACACGGTCGACGAACGGGTCGGCGGCGGCAGGCAGCGCGATCAGACAAAGAAGAGTGGCCAGGCGCATCAGAGGCTTTCGAGGAAGCGGATCAGGGCGGCGCGGTCGGCTGGCGGCATCGCAACGACCGAATCGCGCTGGGACTGCGCTTCTCCGCCATGCCACAGGACTGCTTCCAGCAGGTTGCGCGCGCGGCCATCATGCAGGAAGAACGAATGCCCCGCGACACGTTCGGTCAGCCCGATGCCCCATAGCGGCGGTGTGCGCCATTCGGTGCCGGTGGCGCGGGCTTCAGGGCGGTTGTCGGCCAGTCCCGGTCCCATGTCGTGCAGCAGCAGGTCGGTATAGGGCCAGATCAGCTGGAACGACTGGGCGCTTTTTGGTTCGGTGCGCGCGGTGACGAATTTGGGCGTGTGGCAGGCGATGCAGCCGGCGTCGTAGAAGACCTGCTTGCCGCGCAGGACCTGCGGGTCGGCAAGGCGGCGTCGGCCGGGCACACCGAGGTTGCGCGAATAGAAAGTGACAAGCTCGAGTGCATCGGTACCGACCTCGTACCCGTCGCGGATGCCATCCTCCTGTCCGTCGGGCGCGGCGGTGCAGGCGGTCTGCGCCGGGGTGCATTCGCCGGACCCCGCGGGATGCAGCGCGTTGGACAGACCCATGTCGCCCGCGAAGGCCCCGGCCGACTGGGCGCGGATCGTCGGGTGACCCGGCCTTCAGCCCGAAACGGCCGAGCATCGGTCTGCCGAATTCGTCAGACCAGACGACCTGCGCCTTGCCGGAAATCCCGTCGCCGTCAGCGTCATCTTCATCGGCGTGCGCAAGAATATCGGCAGCTGGGATCGCCTCGAGCAAGCCCAGGCCGGGCATCTGCGGGGCGACGCGGGGCGAGAACATCGCACCCCGGGCAAGCGGGCCGTAGCCGAGCTGGTCGGCGGAATAGCTGGGCATTCGGAGCGACGCGGTTTCGTCCCCCGCCAGTTCGACCGGCTGCTCGGCGTAGGTGATGCCGAGACGATATTCCGGGGTCAGGCCGGGGGTGGCGAAGTTCTGCAGCTGGGTGCCGTAGGTCAGGTCGGGATGGGTGGCGACGTAGCCCTCGACCCCGGCCATGCGGGGATCGAACGGGTCGCCGGGGACCGAGACACGCAGGAACATCGAGACGGCGTTTTCGTCCGCATCCAGCGGCGGGCGGCCGCGGGCATCCTTGAGGTGGCAGCGCTGGCAGGCGCGGGCGTTGTAGAGGGGGCCGAGGCCGTCCGAGGCGAGGGTCGATGCGGGGGCTGCGATCCAGGTCCTGGTGAAAATGCCGTTGCCGACCTTGAAGTCGCTAAGACCGTCGAAATCGAGATTGGCCGAGGGCAGAGAAAAGGCGTCGGCGGTGTCGCGGATCCGGACAGTGGCGGCACCTGCGGGTTTGTCCTCGAATTTCTCCGGATGGCGGAAGTCTGTGGCAGGGGCGGTGACGCGCGCAACGCGGGCGGTTTCGTCGGGTGTGCGGGGCAACGTGGCAAGCGGATCGGCGGTCAGATCGAGAGCCGCTCCGGGCAGCGGCGCGAGCGCGGCCAGAACGAGGCAAGGCAAAATGAAACGAAAAGGGCGCATGATGGGGCGGTCCTGAAATGGATGATCCGGGGGGCGCGACGACCGCCCCCCGATCATAGGACTACTGGAAGACAGCGTCGGTGTTGTCGAGACTGTCGGACCCTTCGATCGTGACGCCGTCGAGGCCGAGGGCCGTGACGGCGCGTTCGATGCTGCGGGTCTGGGTGACAAGCGCATCGATGACGGCAGTGATCAGCGCGGCCCCTTCGGCATTCCCGGCATCCAGCATCTGGTCATAGGCCATGCCGGCTTCCGCGCGGGCCTTGAGCGCGGTCAGGGCGGCGACGGAGGCGTCAAGCTCGCCTGTCAGCTGGGCGTCGACCGCCGGGATCGGCGGCAGCGACCAGTCCGGACAGCGACGGGCCGCTGACGGTCGTGCCGTCAGGGCGGGTATAGCTGCCGAGATAGACGTTCCGGATGCCGAGGCCGTCATAGTAGTGGCTGTTGTGGGTGTTGTCGGAGAAGCAGTCCTGTTCCTCTTCCGGGTCGTTCAGCAGCAGGCCCAGCTTCATGCGCTCGCCCGCCAGTTCGCCGTAGGACAGGCTGCCCATGCCGGTCAGGATCGCTGACAGACCGGCCTTTTCGTCGGCCATCAGGCTGCCGGCGGGCCGGCGCCATCGGCAGCCCAGTTCGCGGCCATTTCCGGCAGGTCGGTGACCAGCAGGTCGGTCGCGGCCTGCAGATATGCGGCGCGGCGGTCGCAATTGCCGTTGGTGCAGCCGTCGCCCTGCACATAGTCGGTGAAGGGCCGCGCGCCCGCGCCCGGGCCGGTGCCGTTCAGGTCCTGGCCCCAGAGCAGGAATTCGATGGCGTGATAGCCGGTGGCCACATTCGCCTCGATCTCGTCGGCTTCCTGCAAGCGTGTCCGCCAGCAGCGCGGGCGTGATGGCGGTGGCATCGACGACCGTGCCGTTCAGATCGAAGGAGGGCGTGGCGATGACGTTCAGCGTGCGGAAGCGCGTTCTCATCGCTGGCCGCCGCCATAGGCTGCATCGACATAGTCGATCAGGCCTTCGTCCAGCGGCCAGGCGTTCACGCGGCCCTCCCAGTCATCGACGATGGGATTGCCGAAACGGAAGACCTCGGTCTGCAGATACGGCACGCGGGCGGCGAGCCAGGCCTGTCGCGCGGCTGGTCAGGGTTTCGTCGGACGGCGCGGCGAGGAAGGCGCTGACGGCGGACTGAAGCGCCTGTGCAGTGGTCAGGCTGTCGCCATACGCGGCCTCGGCGATATCGGCGTAGGTGGTCAGCACGTCGCCTTGGGGCGAGGCGAGCGTGGTTGTCGCCATCAGCATCAGGCCAAGGGCGGAAAGGGTTCGGATCATGGCAGTCTCCCGTGCAAATACGATGCGGATTTCGCGGATTTGGCGAAACCTGATTGAATTACTCGGATATGTCAATCACCACCCGACACTCATCGGGCAAGGCAATCCGTCATCATGCCTTCCGTTTCTTCTTCTTCTTCCTGTCTTCCTGGGCCTGCAGTGCAGGGCCTTTGTCAATATGCGCGGACAGGGTCCGCGCGTCGAGTTTCGCAAGCGATGACAGCCAGTTGCCGATGCGGCTGGCCGCATCGTGCAGTGCGGCGATGCGGGCGTCACCCGCGTCGGCCTCGGCGGTCAGAAGCCTGTCGAGGATCGGGGCCAGACTGCGGCGGTGGCGACCTGCAAGGATCAGGCGCAGAACCTCCCACGGGTCGGCGGGCGCCGCGAAATACTCGCGCCGGTCGCCCGCATGGCGGATGACCAAAATCAGTCCCCAGGCCCGGAGGTCCTTCAGCGCGGTCGAGACGTTGGACCGCGACAGACCAAGAGACGCAGCAAGATCGTCGGCGCAGGGGGTGTCCGTGGCCTGCCAGATCGCGGCAAAGCACTGGCCGGCGGGACGCGACAGGCCCATGTCGGCGGCGGCATCGGCGCAGATGGCGGTCAGGCTGTCGGGCATCGGCATGCTCCCTTGCCCGGGCAGCCGGACACGGGGCGAAGCGTCGCCCGCTGGGTTACGCGGTGTCAAGGAAAAGGGCGGATGCTGCCTAAAGGACGACCTGCGGCGCGGGCAGACCAACCGTGCCCGAGGGCGCGGCAAAGGTGCAGCCGTTCAGCGGTTCGGCAGCGATGACGTCGGGCGACAGGTGTTCGCGGGCTGTGGTCACATAGAGCGTCGAGAGGTGGTCGCCGCCGAAGGCGGGGCAAGACGAGTTGCGCCCGCCGACCGGGACCGCACGCAGGAACCGGCCGTCCGGCGCGTGGCACGCAACGCGGCCCGATCCCCACTGGGCGATCCAGAGGTTGCCTTCCGCATCGCAGACAGCGCCGTCGGGTTCCCGCCCTTCGGCGGTGAAGTCGAGCCAGGTTTCGGGATCGCCCATGGGCCAGCCGTGGGTTTCGTCCAGCGCGACGCGGCGGACGATGCCGGTGGGTGTGTCGGAAAAATGGGCGAAGCGGCGGTCGGGGGTGAAGCTGATGGAGTTGGGGATGCGGATCGGCGCGAAGAGCTGGCGCACCTCGCCCCGGTAGTAGCGGTAGATCGCGCCCGCGCCGGGTTCCGCCCGTTTCCCCATGGTGCCGATCCAGAACCCGCCCCAGGGGTCGGCACGGCCATCGTTCGACCGGGTCGCAGGGCTGTCCGCCTCGAGAGGTGCGATCTTTTCGCGCTGGCCGGTCGTCACGTCGAAGGTGCTGAAGCCGGATTCAGAGGCGAGGAACAGAACGTCGCGGGTGATCCATCCGGCAGCGGAGGTGAGGTCCGGCGTGATCCATTCGGACGGTCCGGACGCGGTGCGGGTCATCAGCTTGCGGTTCAGGATATCGAACCAGAACAGCTGGCGGCGTTCGGGGTGCCAGAACGCGCCTTCGCCCAGCTCGCAGGGGCGGTCGTCGAAGATGGCGGCCAAGGGAATCTCCACGCGGCGAGGGCACCGGTTTTTTGTGCCATGCATACGCGCATTCCGAAAGGGGTCAGGGTGCCGCGAGGCAGTCGGTGATGGCCACCCCCAGATTGGTCAGCAGGGTTGTGTAGAGATCTGGCCCCGGCTGCAGGTCGCGGCCCTCGGGGTCGAGCGGCCGGCCGATCCGCGCAGGCGTGCCCTCGGCCAGGAGTGCTGTCTGCTTCGGGTCGTGGCCAGATTCCGGGAAGATGCAGGCGACGTCTGACAGTTGTTCGCGGATCGAGGACAGGCGGGCCGCACCGGGATCGGCGGCATCGCCGAGAGAAACGGACCCCGCCACGGTCAGGCCGAAATGCGCGGCGAAATAGCCGAACGCCTCGTGAAAGACGATGATCGGCCGGTGGGCGACGGGGCCCAGCCTGGCGGCGATTTCGGCATCTGCGGCGGCGATGTGTGCCGCCTCGGCTTCGGCGTTGGCACGGTAGGCGGCGGCATTGGCAGGGTCGAGCGCGGCGAGATGGTCGGCGATCAGCACCAGCCAGAGCGTGGCGTTGCCAGGGTCGAGGAAGGCGTGCGGATCGGTCCCGCCTTCGGCAAAGGCCATGGCCTGCGTGCCGGGGGCCGCCAGCAGGGCGATGGCGCGACCCGGGTTGTCACCTTGCAGGGCACGGTCAAGCCAGGGGGTCATTTCGGGGCCGATCCAGAAGACGGCGTCGGCGTCGGCCAGTGCCTGGGCGTCGGACGGTCGCATCTGGTAGTCGTGCGCGTCGGCACCTTGCCACAGGAGCAGTTTCGGTTTTCCGAGGTCGCCCATGACGGAGGCGGCGAGGGAGTGCACGGGCGGGATATCGGTCACGACGCGGGGCACATCGGCGAGCGCCGCCGAAGTGGAAAAGGCAAAGACAAGCAGCGCGGCGCGGGTCATCGGAGTTCCTTTGGTGTTGAAGGACCGGCGACCTTGTCGTATGTAATATCATAACGTGTCAAGATGAATGTGATACAGTAACATGCATGACCATCCGGATACCGTCGGCGGGCTGGCCTTTGCGCATCACGACCACGCGCATTGCGCGGGCGATGCGCTGGCGCGGGCCGATACGCTGGCGGGCGAACGCGGCGCGCGGCTGACACCGGTGCGGCGCCGGACGTTGGAGATACTGCTCGAATCGCACCGGGCGATGGGGGCGTACGAGGTGCTGGAGCGGCTGGGTGCCGAAGGGTTCGGCAGGCAGCCGCCGGTTGCCTACCGGGCACTGGATTTCTTGGTCGACCAAGGTTTCGCGCATCGCATCCGGCGGCTGAACGCCTTCACCGCATGCATGCACCCGGGCGAGGCGCATCACGCGGCATTCCTGATCTGCAGGGTCTGCGATGCGGTGGCCGAGGCCCCGGCGGGGGCGGCGCGGGTGGCCCTGGAGGCGGCGGCGGGTGCGCTGGGGTTCGCAGTCGAACGGTCAAACATCGAGGCGCTGGGCACCTGTCCGGCCTGCCGGGCGGCCGCAGCATGAGCCTGATTTCGGCGCAGGGTCTGACGGTGCGCCACGGGCAGTCGACGGTGCTGGATTGCGTCACCGCGACGATCCGCAAGGGCGAGATCGTGACGGTCGTGGGGCCGAACGGATCGGGGAAATCGACGCTGGTCCGGGCGCTGATCGGGCTGGAACCGGCGGCGGAGGGGCGCGTGCTGCGACAGGCGGGGCTGCGCATCGGGTATGTGCCCCAAAGGCTGCACATCGACGCAGGCCTGCCGATGACGGTGCGGCGGTTCCTGTCGCTGCCGGTGCGGGTATCGGATGACGATGCTTCGGCGGCGCTGGCACGGGTGGGCGTGCCGGAGGCGGGGCCAAGCCAGATGGTGCGGCTGTCGGGCGGGCAGTTCCAGCGGGTGCTGCTGGCGCGGGCGTTGCTGTCGCGCCCCGACATCCTGATCCTGGACGAACCGACGCAGGGACTGGACCAGCCGGGGGTGGCGGGGTTCTACAGGCTGATCGAGGAGATCCGGGGCGAGACGGGGGCGGCGATCCTTATGGTCAGTCATGACCTGCATGTGGTGATGCGCGCGTCGGACCGGGTGATCTGCCTCAACGGGCATATCTGCTGTGAGGGCGCGCCCGAGGTGGTGTCGGCGGCCCCGGAATACCGGGCATTGTTCGGGATGGGGACGCAGGGGACGATGGCGCTCTACCGGCATGTGCATGACCACGATCATGCGGGGCACGGGCATCATCACCCCCACGACCATGACGAGGACGCGCATGCTTGACGATTTCCTGATGCGCGCCGGGCTGGCGGGGCTGGGGCTTTGCCTTGCGACCGGGCCGCTCGGGTCGTTTGTTGTCTGGCGGCGGATGGCGTATTTCGGGGACGCGACCGCGCATGCGGCGATCCTTGGGGTGGCTCTGGCACTGGCAACTGACCTGCCGGTCTATGCCGGGACGCTGGCCGTGGCGCTGGCGATGGCGCTGGCGGTTGCGTCGCTGACGGGGCGGGGGCGGTCCGGTGACACCATGCTGGGGGTTCTGGCGCATTCGGCGCTGGCGCTTGGCCTTGTCGCGGTGTCGTTCCTGCATTCGGTGCGCGTCGATCTGTCGTCGTTCCTGTTCGGGGATATCCTGGCGGTCACGCGGGGCGATCTGATCTGGGTCTGGGGCGGGTCGCTGGCGGTGCTGGCGCTGCTGGTCTGGCGCTGGCAGGCACTGGTGACGGCGACGGTCAGCGAGGATCTGGCGCAGGCGGCGGGACTGAACCCGGGTCGCGAAAGGCTGGTCCTGACCGTGGCCTTGGCGCTGGTCGTGGCGGTGGCGGTCAAGATCGTGGGCGCGCTGCTGATCGCGGCGATGCTGATCGTCCCGGCGGCGGCGGCGCGGTCGGTCGCGCGGACGCCGGAAGGGATGGCGCTGGGAGCGACGCTGGCGGGGATGGCGGCGGTGGTGGCGGGGCTGGCGGGATCGCTGCGCTGGGACACGCCCGCGGGTCCGTCCATCGTGGTCGCGGCGGCGGCGTTGTTTGTGGTGAGCCTGGGGGTGGCGCGGGCAAAGGGATAGACGGTCCCGAGTTCGGGACCGTTTTCAGAGTAAATGATTCCAATGGGTTACGAGGTCATTTTTACCGGATGTTAAGGAAGCCCGCAGCTCCGGCCCGAACCCGCGCCCCCTTTATTTGCTTTCGCTGCGGGCCTCTCGGACGATGGAGTTTCGTCTTCAGCGAGGATAATTGAGCCTTGTTGAAAATGCGCGGGGGGCTGCGGTGAACCACCTCTGGAACGGGCTGTTCGGGCGGCACGAGGGGAGCACTTGGGACTTTCTGATCCTGCCGGATGGGTCGCGGGTGACTTATGCGGCGTTTCTGGCGCAGGCGGCGGGGTTCGCGGGGGCGCTGGCGGTCGCGGGACTGCGCCCCGGCGACCGGGTGGCGCTGCATCTTGAGAAGTCGCCCTCGATGCTGGCCGTGATCGCGGGGGCGATCCGGGCAGGGGTCGTTTTCCTGCCGCTGAACCCGGCATATACGGCGGCGGAAGTCAGCTATTTCATCGGGGATGCCGGAGCGATGCTGCTGGTCTGTGACGGCGCGCGGGAGGCGGAGCTGCGTCCGGTGGCCGAAGCGGCGGGTGCGATGCTCGCCACGCTGAACCCGGACGGGTCGGGATCGTTCGCCGGGATGGCGGGCGATCCGGGGCCGGTTGTGGCGCGGGGGAGGGATGACCTTGCGGCGCTGCTCTATACCTCGGGCACGACGGGGCGGTCGAAAGGGGCGATGCTGTCGCACGGGAACCTTTTGTCGAACGCGGAGGTGCTGACGGAAGCGTGGGGGTTCACAAACCGCGACGTGCTGCTGCACGCCTTGCCGGTGTTCCATACGCACGGGTTGTTCGTGGCGACGAATGTGGCCCTGATCGCGGGCTGCCCGATGATCTTTCTGCCGAAGTTCGATGCGGATGCAGTCTTTGCGGCGCTGCCGCAGGCGACGGCGATGATGGGGGTGCCGACGTTCTACACGCGGATGCTGGCCGATGCGCGGCTGACGCGGGAAGCGATGGCACATATGCGCCTGTTCGTGTCGGGGTCGGCGCCCCTTCTGGCCGAGACGCACCGGGAGTGGGAGGCGCGTACGGGGCACCGGATCCTGGAACGCTACGGGATGACCGAGACGAACATGAACACCTCGAACCCTTTGGCAGGGGACCGGCGGGCGGGGACGGTCGGGCGCGCGCTGCCGGGGGTGGAGGTGCGGGTCTGCGATGAGAACGGCGCGGGATTTCCCCGCGGGGAAATCGGAACGGTCGAGGTGCGGGGGCCGAACGTGTTCCAGGGCTACTGGGGGATGCCGGAGAAGACGCGCGCCGAGCTGCGGGACAGCGGGTTCTTCATCACAGGTGATCTGGGGGTGATGGATGCGGACGGTTATCTGACGATTGTCGGGCGGGGCAAGGACCTGATCATTTCCGGGGGCCTCAACGTCTATCCGAAAGAGGTCGAGATGGCGATCGACGCACTGCCGGGGGTGGTGGAGAGCGCGGTGGTCGGCGTGCCGCATGGCGATTTCGGCGAGGCTGTGGTGGCGGTGGTGGTGGGCGGCGTGACGGAGGAGCAGGTGATGACCGGGATCGCCGGGGCGCTGGCGCGGTTCAAGCAGCCAAAGCACGTGGCGGTTGTCGCCGACCTGCCGCGGAACGCGATGGGGAAGGTGCAGAAGAACCTGCTGCGGGAGAGGTTCGGGGGGGTATTTGCCCTCGGGTCCCCGAATTGACGGCACGTAGCATCGGTGGCCGCAGTTGGGGGAACCTCAGTTGAGCCGAGAGCGCGGTACGTTGGGGGTGGCCTGTCCCAGCATCGATGCGGCCTCGCCGGCCGTCCGCAATGGTGCCACGGGCCGGAGCCCATATGCAGAGATGACGGCGTCTGCCGAACGATCTGACCCCTGTCCACGTGGACGCATGACTTCGGCGCGACCGGGCGCGGTCATCGCGCGGAGTCCGGCGAGCAAGGTTTTTTCGTGTGCGGAGGGAACGCCCATGAGGTCTTCGTATTCGGAATCCCGTCCGAGGCAAGCGGTGATGATTTCGCGTATGGACCGCAGAGAGGCATCACTCAACTCGGAGGCATTCTTGACCCCCTGACTTTTGAGAGCCTTTCTGTAGAAGCTATTTATGACCGGATAGGGCGCTTTCGGGTCTGACATCAGCGCTCCGCCCAAAGAATACTGAACAATTCTCGTCACTAGATCGTCGCGCTCTTCGGAGGACAGAGCGTTCTTGCGCAACAAGAGTTTCAGGATCTGTTTCAGCACTGACGGACTCCAAATCTGTTGCGATTAGCGGTTTATCGGGATTTTTCATCGACAATTATGTCCGGAGAATGGCCACTCGCTTCTACACCTTGATGGCTGTGTCCTGACCGGTTTCGCAATGCCTTTGGGTCAGGCAAGTGAGAGCGCCGCCGATCGCAGGCATCCGATGCAGTCGGTTTCCGAGGTGATAATGACCTGAAAACCCGTTGGGAATGTGCTGAAGAACCTGCTGCGGGAAACATACGGCGGAGTATTCCGCCGAAGCCCCCTCCGCCAACCCCTCCCACATGGGGAGGGGAGGGCTGCGGCCTACCGCCCTACCCCTGCATATTCCTTGAATCCCGCCTTCGCCGTCTCCTTCGCCGAATAGATGTTGCGCAGGTCCGCCATTCGCGGCGTCGCCATCGCCTTTGCCAGGCGTGGAAGGTCCAGCGCGCGGAACTCGTTCCATTCGGTCAGGAGAACCACGACATCGGCCTTGTCCGCCGCCTGATAGGCATCGTCGCACCAGTCAACCCCCGGCAGAAGGTGCTGCCCCTCGCGGCGTCCCTGCGGATCGACGACGCGCACCCTGGCCCCGTTCCCCACCAGCGCGGGCACGATGGTCAGGGACGGCGCGTCGCGCATGTCGTCGGTGTTGGGCTTGAACGTCACGCCGAGGACAGCGACGGTCTTGCCGTTGACCGAGCCGCCGCAGAGGTCGATGATCTTCTGGACCATCCGGCGCTTGACCTCCTCATTCACCTTGATGACCGTCTCGACGATCTGCATCGGGGCGGCGTGCTCCTGACCGATGCGGGCGAGGGCCGAGGTGTCCTTGGGGAAGCAGGACCCGCCGTAGCCGGGCCCGGCATGCAGGAACTTGTTGCCGATGCGGCCGTCGAGGCCGATGCCCTTGGACACCTGTTTCACATCCGCGCCGACCTTTTCGCAGAGCATGGCGACTTCGTTGATGAAGGTGATCTTGGTCGCCAGGAAGGCGTTGGCGGCGTATTTGATCATCTCGGCGGTTTCGAGATCGGTGTAGAGCACGGGGAAGTCGCGCAGGAACAGCGGACGGTAGATGCCGCCCATGACGTCGCGGGCGCGGTCGGTTGTGACGCCGACGACGACGCGGTCGGGGCGCATGAAGTCGTCGATGGCGGCGCCTTCGCGCAGGAATTCGGGGTTCGAGGCGACGTCGAACTCCACACCGGGCACTGCCTTGCGGATGATGCCGGCGACGGCGGCGTTGGTGCCGACGGGGACGGTGGATTTGGTGACGACCACGGCATAGCCGGTCAGAGCCTGCGCAATCTCCTCGGCCGCCGCATAGACGTAGGTCAGGTCGGCATGTCCGTCGCCGCGCCGCGTGGGGGTGCCGACGGCGATGAAGACGGCATCGGCCCCGTCGACGGCGGCGGCGAGGTCGAGCGTGAAGGACAGGCGGCCGGCGGCGACGTTCCTGGCCATCAGGGTGTCGAGGCCGGGTTCGTAGATCGGGACCTGACCCGCCTTCAGCATCTCGACCTTGCGCGGGTCCTTGTCGACGCAGACGACGTCGTGGCCGAAATCCGAGAAGCAGACACCCGAGACGAGGCCGACATAGCCGGTGCCGATCATCGCGATTTTCATGGATGGGCGTCCTTCCGCTCAGTTTCCCCGGGGGAATGGCCCAATGCGCAACAGACTGTCAACGCCGAGTGTCCGATTTAACCTGAGGCTGCCAAGGTTTCGCCACAGTTGCGTTAACAATTGTCGCTGGGGGCGCCCCTTTATCCCGAATCCGGGAAGGAGCGTCAGAGGTGAAGTCTGCTCGTGCTGCCGCCGCAATCGCGGCCGTTCTTCTGTTGTGCGTAACAAGCGCCGCTGCTGCCTGCACGCGGACCGAGGTTTCCGGGGCGAATGCCAGAATCGAACCGTCGCAGGGCATCAACGCCGCGCTGGTCGACGCGGCTATTCTGTCCGAGATGAATTATCAGCGCTGCCGGATCGGCGCGTCCCCGCTGACGCGGAATGCGGGACTGCGCGCGACAGCGGCGAAGTATTCGTCCTGGATGGCGAAGACGATGACGGTGTCGCACCGGTCGAGCGCGCCGGGACAGTCGACGCTGCGGGCGCGGATGTCGACGTCGGGCGTGAGCTTTTCGGTCGGGGCCGAGAACCTGGCGATGGTGCACCGGTTCCGTGTCGAGGGCGTGAGCGTGCGGAAGACGGGTGGCTGCAACTTCGTCCGCTCGAACGGCAAGGCCGTCGGCGCGCACAGCTACGCGACGCTGGCGCGCTATGTGGTGGACCTGTGGATGGCATCGCCGTCGCACCGCCGGAACGTGGTGGCGCGGGACGTGTCGATGGTGGGCAGTGCGGCGTCGTTCAACGGAAACGCGCCGTATTGCGGGCAGTTCTACATCGCGCAGAATTACGCTGGCTGAAGGGCGTTAGAACCGCCCCGGTGCGCAGGCCGAGATGTCGCCGCCGGGCGTCCGGCCCATGACCAGATCGCAGACGATTTCCGCCGTGACAGGGGCAAGGGTCAGGCCGATATGGCCGTGGCCGAAGGCATGGATCACCTCGCGTCCTGCGGCCGAGGGGCCGATGACCGGCAGGCTGTCGGGGATCGAGGGGCGGAATCCCATCCAGGTACGCGAAGGCTCGGGCAGGTCGGGGAAAACGGTGCGCGCACGGGCAAGCAGGCGGTCGAGCCGGTGCTGCGACGGGGGCGCGGTGAGGCCGCCCAGTTCGACAGTGCCTGCGACGCGCAGGCGGTGGGTCATCGGGCACAGGTAGAAGCCGCCCGACGTGACGCAGGCGGGGCGTGTCAGGCGGTCCTGATACCCGTCGAATTCCAGATGATAGCCGCGTTCGGTGTCGAGGGGGATGCGGTCGCCGACCTGTGCGGCAAGGGCGCGGGAATGCGCCCCCGCTGCAACAATGGCGGTTCGCGCGACAATACTGTTGCCGGACTCTGTCGCAATGCTGACACGACCGGGCGCGCGGGACAGGCCGATTGCGGCATCGCGGACGAAGCGGACACCGGCGCGGCGGGCGGCAAGACCGATCAGGGCGACGATGCGTCCGGGGTCTGACAGGAACCGCGCGCCGGGGAACAGGGCGGCCCCGCCCGGCATGTGCGGCAGGCCGGGTTCGAGTTCGCTCAACGCCTCCGGCGACAGCATCTCGACCGTGACACCAAGGTCGCGCCGGAACGCGAGGTCGCCTCCGGCGGCGCTGCGCTGGCCGTCCGTCTCGTAAAGGTAGAGGCAGCCGCGATCCTGAAGAAGCTGACCTGCCCCCACCTCGGACGCAAGGTCATCCCAGCGGGGGCCTGCCTCGGCCAGAAGATGAGCGAGGGCCTGGGCATTGCGGAGGGCGGGCCCGGGCAGCGACTGGCGCAGAAAGCGGAGAAGCCAGGGGGTGAGGGCCGGGATCGCGGCGCGGCGGAGGGCAAGCGGGGAATCGCGGTCGAACAGCAGCGATGGCAGGGCGCGCAGGACGGCGGGGGTGCCGACCGGCTGGACGGCATAGTCGGCGATGGTGCCCGCATTGCCGTAGGACGCACCGGAGCCGGGCTCGGCTGGATCGATGACCAGCACCTCGCGCCCCTCGGCGGCGAGGCGGAGCGCGATGGTCAGCCCGATGACACCCGCGCCGATGACGGCCACTTCTGCCTCGGCGGCTCTGTCAGCCATCGGCAACCAAACGCGCCAGTGCCGCACGGAATGTCCGGAGCGCAGCCCTCCCCTGCGCCGCAGTATCCGGCGGCATCGCTTCGCTGACCCGGGCAAGCAGCTCCGTTTCTTTTTCGCGGATCGCTGCAAAGGTTGCGCGACCGTCCTCGGTCAGGTCCAGAAAATGCGACCGCTTGTGGGCCGGGTTGTCGCGGAAGGCGGTCAGCCCGCGCGCGGTGAGTTCGTCGGCGACCGTCTGGACATGCTGGCGCGTCACCTGCTTGACCTCGGCGATCTGCGGGACGGTTGCTGGGCCATGCGCCGACAGATGCTCCATGACCGCGCGGCGGGCGGCGGTGATGCCCTGGGCGGCGTTCATCCGGTCGGAATGCGCGCGCAGGTCGGCAAAGGCCCGGCGTATTTCAAGGATCAATGCGTAGGTTTCGTCCATCTTCCGGTTCCGCAATGGGCCGGATGCGACCATTGCGCAGGATCGGCCGGAAAGGAAGCGTCAGCGCCCAGATCAGCGAATGCGCGCGTTCGTCCTGCATTTCGGAGAGACCGATGCCCTGCAGGGCGAGCGCCTCGGGCGACTTCGATCGGAACGTGCCGAAGAGCCGGTCCCAGAGCGGCAGAGTTGCGCCGAAATTGCTGTCAGTTTCGGGCTGCAAGGGGGAGTGGTGGATGCGGTGGAGATGCGGCGTCACGATCAGCCAGGCGAGCGCGCTGTCGAGCCGGCGGGGCAGGTGAAGGTTCGCGTGGCTGAAGGCGTTCACCAGCGCGTCGAAGATGCCGTAGAGGATCGCTGCGGCGGGTGGAGCGCCGATGGCCAGCACCACCGCCGCGCTGATCGGCGCCTGAAGCGCGATTTCAAGCGGGTGAAAACGCACCGTGGTCGAGACATCGAGCTGGGTGTCGGTGTGATGCACCCTGTGGAATCGCCAGAGGACGGGCAGTTTGTGCATGGCCAGATGCACGGCCCAGCTTTGCAGGCTGAACGCAAGGAAGGACACGGTCAGGCCCAGCCAGAGCGGCACCGGCCAGAGGTTCATGATGCCGGTCCCGGTGTCGCGGGCGAAGTCGGCGACGGCGAGACCGGAGAGCGGCAAGACCCCCATCACCGCGACATTCATGAGAGTAAGAGCGATGTTCGCGGGCCAGCGATGCATCCGGTCTACGCCCGCGCGCATCGCGGCGCGTGTTTCCAGGATGGCAAGGATGGTTATGGTTGCGCCGAACAGGGAAAAGAGAAGCGCATCGCCCTGCGCGCGCAGGGCGGTTTCGACGGATGACATGGGAGCCTCCAGAATGACAGGTATATTGTCAATCTGAACTATGACAAGTAACTTGTCAATACCCTCTAACGGGCATCACATGCAGGCGTCGTAGAGCCTGCGCGTGTTGTCGCGCGTCATCGGCACGGGGTTGGCACCGGCGGTCGGATCCTCCAACGCCATAGCTGTCAGCTCGTCGAGCTTTGCGTATTCGACGCCCATCGCAGCAAGTCCTGAGGGGATGCCGAGCGCGGCACGCAGCTGCATGACACGCTCGTGGAAACCGGCGTATCCGCCTTCGATGCCCAGGTAGGCAGCGGCCTGCGCGATCTTCGGCTCGATCGCGCTGCGGTTGAAGTCCAGCACCATCGGCATGACGACGGCGTTGGTCGTGCCGTGATGGGTGTTGTAGAGCGCGCCGACGGGGTGGGACAGCGCATGGATCGCGCCGAGGCCCTTCTGAAAGGCGATGGCCCCCATGGCGGCGGCGGACATCATGTGGGCGCGGGACTCCAGATCGCCGGGCGTTGCGTAGGCCTTGGGCAGGTTTTCGAAGACAAGGCGCATGCCTTCCAGTGCGATGCCCTGGCTGAAGGGGTGGTAAAAGGTGGTGCAGTAGGCTTCGAGGCAATGCGCCAGCGCGTCCATGCCGGTGCCTGCGGTGATCGCGCGGGGCATTCCGACGGTCAGTTCGGGGTCGCAGATCGTCACGCGCGGCATCAGGGCGGGGTGGAAGATGATCTTCTTCACATGGGTCGCGGAATTGGTCAGGACGCCCGCGCGCCCGACTTCGCTGCCGGTTCCGGCTGTTGTGGGGACGGCGATGACCGGGGCGATTTCGGCGGCGTCAGCGCGCGTATACCAGTCGCCGATATCCTCGAGATCCCAGACCGAGAGGTCAGGTCGCTGATGCGCCATGAGCGCGATCATCTTGCCGAGGTCCAGTGCCGAGCCGCCGCCGAAACAGATCACGCCGTCATGGTGGCCTGCATGCCAGACGGCGATTCCTGCGGCCATATTGGTCTCGTTTGGGTTGGGATCGACGTCCGAGAATACGGCGCGGCCGAGGCCCGCAGCCTCGAGGATGCCAAGCGCCTGCGCGGTGATGGGCAGCGATGCCAGCGCCTTGTCGGTGACAAGCAGCGGACGCGTGATGCCCGCAGCTTTCACATGGTCGGCCAGTTCGGAAATCCGGCCCGCGCCGAACTTGATCGCGGTCGGGTAGGACCAGTTGGCTTTCGGAACGGTCATGACGGTTTCACCTTGCGGAAGTGGTAGGAACGGGGGCGGGTGACGGCGTGGTAGCCAAGCATGGACAGCCCAGCGCCGCGCCCGGTGTCCTTGGTGCCGGTCCAGCAGATGGCCGGGTCGAGGTAGTCGGCGCGGTTCAGGAAGACGGTGCCGGTGTCGATCTGGCGGGCGAGGTTCCAGGCGCGGTCGGGGTCCTGGGTCCAAAGGCTTGCTGTCAGGCCGTAGGGGCTGTCGTTCATCAGGGCGAGCGCCTCGGCATCGTCGCGGACGGGCATGATGCCGACAACGGGGCCGAAGCTTTCCTCGGTCATCACGCGCATGGAATGATCCACGTTCACCAGGACCTGCGGCATCAGATACGCGCCGCCGTCATCGGCGGGGTAGTTCTGTTTCTCGATCAGGGGTTTCGCGCCGGCCGCGACCGCCTCCGACGTCTGGGCGCGGACGGTTGCGGCGAAGCGCTTGTTCGCCATCGGTCCGAGGGTTGTGTCGGCGTCGAAGGGGTTGCCGAGTTTGAGTGTGTTGACCCATTTCACGGACTTCTCGACGAAGTCGTCGAAGAGCTTGTGATTGACATAGATGCGCTCGATCCCGCAGCAGCACTGGCCCGCATTGTACATGGCCCCGTCCATCAGCACGTCCACGGCCCAGTCGAGATCGGCGTCCTCCATCACATAGCCGGGGTCCTTGCCGCCGAGCTCCAGCCCTGTCGCCGTGAAGGTGCCTGCGGCGGCGCGTTCGATGGCCTGACCGCCGGCGACCGATCCGGTGAAGTTGACGAAGCCGAAGCTGCGGTCGGCGATCAGCTTTTCGGTGCCGGGATGGTCGAGGACGATGTTCTGGAAGACATCGGAAGGGACGCCCGCCTTGGCCATCGCGTCGGCGATGCGTTCGCCGACGAGGAGGGTCTGGCTGGCGTGTTTCAGGATGACCGCGTTGCCTGCGATGAGAGCGGGAACGATGGTGTTCATCGCGGTCATGTAGGGGTAGTTCCACGGCGCGATGACAAAAACCACGCCGTGCGGCGCGAATTCGATACGGCGGGCGAAGCGGTCGGTTTCCTCGACGACCATCGGGGCGAGGGCTTCGGCGGCGATCGCGGACATATAGCGGTGCGTTCGTTCAGCCCGCCGAATTCGCCGCCGAAGCGGGTCGGGCGGCCCATCTGCCAGGCGAGTTCCTCGACGACGCGGGGTTTGTCGTCGTTGAGGTTCTTCACGACGGCGTTGACCCGCGCGATGCGTTCCTCCAGCGGGCGGGCAGCCCAGGCGGGCTGGGCCGCGCGCGCGCGGGCGACGGCGGCGGCGGCCTGATCGGGGGTCAGGGCGGGGCGCTCGGCATAGACGCGCCCGTCAACGGGCGAGATACACTGGATTGTCTTGGTCATTGTCGTCCTCACTTCGCGCCCGCTCAGGCCCGTTCAAATCCCCGGTGGACTTCGTGGTCCGTCACCACGCGGTCCATCTCGGACACTTCCCAGCGGGCGGCGTGGACGTAGTGGTCGATCACGTCGTCGCCCATTGCCTTGCGCAGCATCCTCGATCCGTCGAGCAGGGTTGCCGCATCGCGGAGGGCGTGAGGAATCTCGCGCACGCCGCCGGTCTGGTAGAGGTCGCCGGAGATTTCGGGTTCAAGTTCCAGCTTGCCCTCGATGCCCGCAAGCCCGGCCGCCAGTAACCCGGCGCAGGCCATGTAGGGGTTCAGGTCGGCCCCGCCGATCCGGCATTCGACGCGGACGGCCTTGGTGCCGTCGCCGCAGACGCGGAAGCCTGCGGTGCGGTTGTCGCAGCTCCAGACCGCCTTGGTGGGGGCGAACATGCCGACGACGAAACGCTTGTAGCTGTTGACGTAAGGCGCGAGGAAGGCGGTGGTCTCGCCCGCATGGGTCAGCTGTCCGGCCATGTACTGGCGCATCGTTTCGGACATGCCGTATTTGCCCTTGGCGTCCTGGAAGACGTTCTTGCCGTCCTTCCAGAGTGACTGGTGAATGTGGCTGCTGCTTCCGGCGTGCTTGTGGCTCCACTTGGCCATGAAGGACGCGGCGAGGCCCTGCTGGTGGGCGATTTCCTTGACGCCGTTCTTGACGATGGAATGCATGTCGCAGGTGTCGAGCGCGTCGGAATAGCGGACGTTGATTTCCTCCTGACCCGCCTCGGCCTCGCCCTTGGAATTCTCGACGGGGATGCCCGCGCCGTACAGGCCATTGCGGATGGCGCGCATGACGCCTTCTTCCTTGGATGTGCCGAGGATCGAATAATCGATGTTGTAGCGGCTGAGGGGCGTCATGCCGCGGTAGCCTGCGTCGAAAAGGCTGTTGTAGGAATTCTCGAACAGGAAGAATTCGAGTTCGGACGCCATCATGGGCGTGAAGCCCATCGCTTCGGCCCGCGCGATCTGGGCCTTGAGGACCGAACGCGGGGCGTGGGGAACCAGCGCATGGGTGTGGTGGTCCAGGAGGTCGCACATGACCATCGCGGTGCCGGGCAGCCAGGGCAAGCGGCGGATCGTCTTCAGGTCGGGCTTGTGGACATAGTCGCCGTAGCCGGTCTGCCAGTTCGAGGATTTGTAGCCCTGGACCGTCGTCATCTCCATATCGACGGCGAGGAGATAGTTGCAGCCGTGCGTTTCCTCGTACCCGCTGTCGATGAAGTGCTGCGCGTGGAAGCGTTTGCCCATCATGCGGCCCTGCATGTCGACGATGCAGGTCAGCACGGTGTCGATCTCGCCGGATTTCACGGCTTTCTTGAGGTCGTCGAATGTCAGATTAGCGGGCATGTCGCCCCTCCGTTCCCTGTCGGTCCTGCGCGATGTGTCCCGCGTCTGCGGCAGAGCGTAGCAGGCCGCCGGGGCAGAGTGTAGGGGCAGTGCCAGCGTGCGGCGGTCAAGGCGGGGCCGCAGCCGCCGCGCCGCGTCGCTGACCCGCCAAGGTATTGAACACGATGGCGGCCAGCACGACGGCGCCGCCGACAAGAGTTGCTGCGCTTGCGGTCTCGTTGAGGAACAGCCAGACCCAGACCGGACCCAGCAGCACCTCAAGCAAGGACAGCAGGCTCATCTCGGCTGCCGGAACCACCCGGCCGCCGACGGCGAAGATCGACAGGCCGAGGCCAAGGATGATGGCCCCGGCTGCCATTGCGATGGCGATCCCGCGCGGGGGAATCGCAAAGCTGTCGCCCCGCATTCCGATCATCACCGCCGCCGTCGCGGCCGAGAACACCGCGCCGAGCAGGATGACGGGCATCGGGTCGCCGAAGTTGCGCCGCCGGGTCATCACGGTGAAGACGGCGAAGGCGGCGGCGGACAGCAGCGCGGCCAGATTGCCGAGGCCCGCCCCGGCCGAGAGGCCGTCGCGCACCATGATGAAGATCCCGGCCAGAGCCACGCAGATGGCGATCCATGTCTGCGGCTGGACCCGTTCGCCAAGGATCAGACGCCCGAGGATCGCCGACAGCAGCGGTGTGGCGGAAAACAGGAATACAGCGTTTGCGACGGTGGTCGACTGGATCGCGAAGATCGCACCCGCGAAGGCCCCGACAAGGCTTGCCCCGCCGATCACGCCGGCCAGTCCTGTGATCGCGATGGCGCGCAAGGGATGCCCGCCGCTGTGCAGGGCGATGGCGATGAACAGGACGGGAACCATGCCGAGCGAGCGGTAGAACAGAACCTGCCAGGTGCCGACATCGCCGATCAGACGGATCAGCAGCCCCATAAGCGACCACATGACACCTGCGGTCAGGATCAGGATCACGCCCTGACGATAGGTCGGATTGGATGTCATGTGTCTGCCCTGCCTTGGCAGACCTTCCGCTGCAAGGCCATGGGACGTCTGGTCCAAAGCCGACATGGTTTCGCCTTGCGGCGGCTGCGGTCAGTCGCCGATCACCAGAAGTTCGCGCGCCGCCAGCGACAGCTTGACCTGCGCACCTGCGACAGGAGGCGGGGCGTCCGGCGAGTTGAAGGTGTCGAAGGCCAGCGTCGCGTCGCCGACCCTGGCCCGCAGGCGGATGACCGAGCCGAGGAAGGCAACCTCGGCTATCGTGCCGTCCAGCAGCGTCTCGCGCCCGGGCTGGGGGCCGAGGCCGATCATTTCGGGGCGGACGGCGAGGGTGATACTGCCGGGCGGCAGGGCGCGGCCGAGGTCGGCGATGGCCTCGCCGATGCGGACATGACCCTGGGCGGCGTCGGTGACGGTGCCTTCGAGCAGGTTCAGCGTGCCGACGAAGTTGGCGACGAAGCGGGTTGCAGGACGGTTGTAGATTTCGAACGGCGTGCCGATCTGGTCGGCGATGCCGCCGTTCATCACAACGACGCGGTCGGACATCGACAGCGCCTCTTCCTGGTCGTGCGTCACGAAGATCGTGGTGATGCCGAGCTTGCGCTGGATCGCGCGGATTTCGTCGCGGAGGCTGACGCGGATCTTGGCGTCGAGGGCGGAGAGGGGCTCGTCGAGCAGCAGGACCTGCGGGCGGACGGCAAGGGCGCGGGCGAGGGCGACGCGCTGCTGCTGGCCGCCGGACAGCTGGAAGGGATAGCGGGAACCGAGGTCGGGCAAGCCGATGATCCCCAGCATCTCGGTCACGCGGCGGTCGGTCTCGGCGCGGTCGATGCCCTTGACCTTCAGGCCGAAGGCGACGTTCTGGGCGACGGTCAGGTTGGGGAACAGGGCATAGGCCTGGAACACCATGCCGATGTTGCGCTGGTTCGGGCGCAGGGATGTCACATCCCGGCCGTCGATGCGGATCGAGCCGGTGGTCGGCGTTTCGAACCCGGCGACCATGCGCAGGACGGTGGTCTTGCCGCAGCCGGAGGGGCCGAGAAGCGAGACGAATTCGCCCTTTTCAACGGCTAGGCTGAAGTCCTTGACGACGCGGTTGGCGCCGAAGGATTTCTCCAGATGGGTGAGGTCGAGGAATGCCATCAGCGGGGCGGCCTGCGTGAATCTGGTAAAGCGCGAGACGAGCTGGATCAGGCCCATGCAGGCCCAGGTGATCCCGAAGGCGATGACGGCAAGCGCCGCAGGCTCATAGGCCTTGTTGGCGCCGACCAGCTGGATGTAGGGGCCGAAGGCGGGGCGGTTCAGCAAGGCCGCCATCGTGAATTCGCCGATGACGATGGCAAAGGTCAGGAACGCGCCCGACAGCACCGCGACGAGCACGTTGGGCAGGATGATCCGACCGAGGATGGTGACCCAGCCCGCGCCCAGCGACTGGGCGGCTTCGGTCAGCGTGCCGACGTCGATGGTGCGCAGCCCGGTATCGACGGCGCGGTACATGTAGGGCAGCGCGAGCGTGGCATAGCCGAACATCAGCAGGATGTTGGTGCCCGTAGCGCTGCCGGTCAGCGGCAGCCAGCTGGAGGTGTTGTAAAGCCGGATATAGCCGAAGACGATGACGATGGCCGGAATCACCAGCGGCAGCAGGGTGATGAATTCGACATAGGGCCGCAGCCCGGGCACCTTCAGCCGCACCCAGTAGGCGGTGGGCACGACCAGCAGGACACCGAAGATTATGGTGAACAGCGCCATGACGACCGAATAACTGAACGTGGCGCGGAAGGCAGGGTCGGACAGCACCGAGGCATAGGCGTCGAGGGAGTAAACGCCGCGTCGCATCGACATCGAGAATTCTGTCATGCCGAAAAGCGGCAGGACAAAGATCAGCGCCCCCAGCAGAAAGGCGGCCCAGGCGACCAGCTTCATCATTTCAGCCATTTCTCCGAACGCGCGCGGAGCCAGATGTAGATGCCGTTTGCGATACCGGTGATGACGATCATGCCGAAGGCCAGCGCATAGCCGAGGTTCGGATTGCCGAGCACGTCGCCGCGGATCTGGCTGAACAGCAGGATCGGCGCGATGTTCAGTTGCGGACCGGCCAGTGCGAAGGCGGTGGCCACGGCGCCGAAGGCGTTTGCGAACAGAAGTGCAAATGTTCCGAGCAGCGAGGGAAACAGGATCGGCAGCGCGATCATCCGCCAGTACTGCAGGCCGCTTGCCCCGAGCATCGCAGACGCCTCGCGCCATTCGCGCTTCAGCCCGTCAAGCGCGGGGGTGATGATCAGGATCATCAGGGGGACCTGAAAGAACAGGTAGGTCACGATCAGGCCGGTGGTGGAGAACAGATTGAATCCAGCAGCGCGCAGGTTGATCCCGTATTCGGTGCGCAGCCAGGCGGTGATCAGACCTGCAGGGCCGATCGTGGCGATGAAGGCGAAGGCCAGGGGGACACCCGCGAAGTTCGAGGCGACACCGGAGAAGGTCAGAAGCGGCGAGCGGACCGCCTTTGGCAGACCGCCGAGAACAACCGCCGCCGCCATTGCAAAGCCGATCGCGCAGCCGAGCAGCGCCGACCAGAAGCTGACGCGGATGGAAACCCAGTAGGCGTTGCGGATCGTGGGCGTGTTCAGATCAGCGATGTTCCGCAGGGTGAAGCCGCCATCTGCGGACCGGAACGCGCCGACGACGATGTAGAGGGCAGGCAGGATCAGGAACAGGAATGCGAAGGTGAAGAACGGCAGCACGCCGAGCCAGCGCGGGGGCTGGAACGGACGCTCGGTTGCCTTTGGCGTCATGCCTGCCTGTATCCCTGTGAAGTCGTTCGGCGCTTAAGGATCAGGCCGGTCCGCCGCGATGCGCGGACCGGCCCTTGTCAGTGCGTCTTATTCGACGACGTTCGCGCCGACGACCGCGTCCCATCCTTCTTTGACCGCGGCCGAGTTGGCGTTCACCGCATCAAGGCTGGGGAAGACGGCGGCTTCATAGGCATCTGCCGGGGGCAGGGCGTCCATCACCTCTTGCGGGATCACGCCGCGCGCGGCCAGATCGTTGAAGCGGATCGGGTGGCAGTAGCCCTTCAGCCAGCCAAGCTGACCCTCGTCGGAATACAGGTACTCCATCCACAGCTTCGCCGCATTCGGCTGCGGCGCATAGGCGCTGATGGCCTGCACATAGACACCGGCCAGGACGGCATCGGACGGCACCACGACCTCGACGGGCGGGTTGCCGGCCAGTTCGTCACGGGTCGCAAGCGCGTTGTAATCCCACTGGATGATGATCGGGGTGGTGCCCTGCGCCAGCGTGCCGGCCTTGCCGATGACCGGGACGAAGTTGCCCGCCTCGTTCAGTTCCTTGAAGAACTGAAGACCGGCCGCAGCACCATCCGCACCTGGTTCGGCACCCCGGGCGATGCCCGCCGCCATGATGCCGAGGATCGCCTGGTTCGAGGCGCGCGGATCACCCGCAAGCGCGACCTGACCGGCATATTCCGGCTTCAGAAGATCGGCGAAGGAGGTCGGCGGATTGGGCACAAGGTCAGTGTTCACTGCAAAGGACATCACGCCGTAATAGTCACCATACCAGTGACCATCGGCATCCTTGGCGCTGTCCGGGATCGTGTCCCAGGTCGAGACTTTGTAGGGCTGCAACAGACCCTCGGCCATGGCCGAGGGGCCGAAGGACAGACCGACATCAATGACGTCGGGGGCCTGCGGGCCCTTGTTGTCCTTGTTGGCCTTGATCGCCTCGATCTCGTCCGCCGATCCCGCATCCGGGTTCAGCCCGTTGTAGGCGATTTCCGGGTATTTGGCTTTGAAGCCGGCGATGACATCGCCATAGCCGCACCAGCTGTCGGGCAGCGCGATGGTTGTCAGTGTGCCTTCGGCTTTCGCGGCGGCTTCAAGCTCGGCCATGTGGGCATCGGCAAGGGCGAAGGTCGGTGCAAGGACTAGCGCGGCAGCGCTGGTGGCGAGCAGAAATCGTTTCGTCATCATGGTTTGGTCGTCTCCCCGTTTTGTTGTCTCTCGGGCCCGTTACGGACACCGGGACTGCTTTAGGCACGCTCTGCAACAGAATTGCGTCATGGCGCGCCGGGCAGGTCCAGCTAATCCCTGAATCGCGGGCGTTGCAACTGCCCTGTTACAAAACCGTTACGGGCTTCACCCGGCGCGGAGCCAGCCATCGGCCAGCACAACCTCTGGGCATCCGGTGAAGCGCCCCAGGCGGTCAAGTTCGGCCATGAGCCGGTCGGTCCGGCCCGCCGCCCAGCGGATTCCCGGTTCGGGCCAGACGGCGCGGACGGCGATGCGGCCGATGTCGCGGTGGCACTTCAGGTCGATGCGCCCGACGATGCGGTCGCCTTCGAGCAGGGGGAACACGTAGTAGCCGGTACTGACGCCTGGCTTCGGGGACATAGATTTCGATGCGGTAGAAGAAGCCCCAGAGCCGTTCGGCGCGGTTGCGGTCACGCAGCGCGGGGTCGAAGGGGGACAGGATGCGCAGGCGGGGCGGGGGCGTTGGGTGCGCCTCGGCGGTCGGGACAAGGCCGGGGCGGGCGAAGGATTTGCGCAAGGCACCATCCGCGCCTTCGACGGCGATCTCCTCGATGTCGCCCCGCTTCAGTGCGCGGGCGCACCAGGCCTTGGCCTCGTCCGGCGTGACCTTGCGCCAGAACGCGGCGATTTCGCCGGAGGTGGCGAAGCCGAGGCGGTCGAGCGCGCCGTTGCAGGCCCAGTCGATGCTGTCATCGGGGGCGGGGCCGTTGCCGGCGAAGGCGTCAGGGTAGATGCGTTCGGTCAGGTCGTAGACCTTGGCGAAGCCGCGCCGGTGGCAGACGGTCAGAACACCGGTGCGCCAGAGGAATTCCAGGGCGGTCTTAGACGGATGCCATTGCCACATGCCGGGTTTCGGTCGTTCGTCGCCGGTCGCGACATCGCCCGAGCTGACCGGGCCGTTGTCGCGGATATGGGCCAGAACATCGTCGATGCGGTCCTTGAATTCGTGCCCCTGCCAGTCGGCCCACGTGCGGCGGATTCGGTCTGCATCGCGGGCAAAGCGGAGCCGCCAGTGCGGCAGGTATTCGGCGGGAATGATCGCTGCGTCGTGGGTCCAGTGTTCGAACAGGGTGCGGTCGCGTTCGAGGGGGCGGCGCAGGTTCTCGGGGCGGTAGCCCTGACGCCTTGCCCAGAGGATCATGTGGTGCGCGCGCTCGACGGTCGGGATGCTGTCGATCTGCACAAAGCCGAGACGGCGGATCAGGGTGAGCAGGTCTTCGCCTTTCGCCGGACCGGAGGGGGCTTCGGCCAAAGCATGCCTGTGCAGGAATTCGCGCCGCGCGGGGGTGTTACGGAGGACGGGGAGGGACATGCGGAGCGTCTAGGTGCCCCAGATGCGGTCGAGCAGGGCAAGCCAGTTGCGATGAGCGAGCTTCTCCAGCAGGTCGCGCCCGTAGCCGTGCGCCGACAGGGCGTCGAGCAGGCGCGGCAGGCCGGCGGCATCGCCGATGACTTCGGGCACTGTCGCGCCGTCGAAGTCGGAGCCGAGGCCGACACGGTCTTCGCCAAGCTTTGCGATCAGGTGGTCGAGGTGGCGCAGGACGGGGTCCCAGCCCGGGTGGTCGTTCTTGCGGCCGTTCGGGTTCAGGAAGACGGTGGCGAAGTTCAGGCCGACCATGCCGTTGCTGTCGGCGATCATCGCCAGCTGGCGGTCGGTCAGGTTTCGCGTGCTGGGGCAGATCGCATGGACGTTGGAATGCGTGGCGACCAGCGGCGCATCGCTGATCGCGGCGATGTCGTTGAAGCCCTTTTCGTTCATGTGGCTGAGGTCGATCATGATCTTCAGCGCGTTGCATTCACGGATCAGGTGCTTGCCCGCGTCGGTCAGGCCGTCGCCTGTGTCCGGCGTTCCGGGATAGCGGAACGGCACGCCATTGCCGAAGGCGGTCGGGCGCGACCAGACGGGGCCGACAGACCGCAGCCCGGCGGCATGCCAGACATGCAGCGCGTCAAGGTCAGGGCCGATACCTTCGGCCCCCTCCATATGCATGATGGCGGCGATGGTGCCCGTCGCCATGCAGGCGCGGATGTCGGCGGTGGAGCGGCAGATTTTCAGCGTGCCGGTGCGTTCCATCCACGCGAGGTGCCCGGCCATCGCCATAGCGACGGAAAGTGCGGCGTCAAAGGGGACGGGCGGCGCCAGCGGCAAATCATAGGGCGGATTCGCCATCGCCCGCTCCCGCGCGTCAAGATCGCGGGGACCGGGTGACGGGATGTAGATTGCAAAGAAGCCGCCCGCGAAACCGCCCGCCTTCATGCGCGGGAGGTCGAGATGGCCTTTCCCCTCGCCGGTCAGCCAGATCGCCTCGCGCCGGTCGGGGGCGTTGAACAGGCGCAGAAGGATGTCATTGTGGCCGTCGAATACGGGGATCATGGGTCTGCCCTTGCAGCGCCCCTTGCCGGGCGTGGCGTCATTCGGTTGCACGGACGGGTGGCAAAGACAATGCGGCGCACCTCCGGAACAGTATTGTGCGGACTGACATGTCAGCTTACGCCTGGAGCGGGGACGGTACTGAGGAAGGGATCGGCGGATGGGACGGCTGACGGGAAAGACGGTCCTGATCACGGCGGCATCGGCGGGCATCGGGCGGGCAAGCGCCATCGCCGCGTCGGACGAGGGCGCGCATGTCATAGCGACGGATATCGACGGGGCGGGGCTGTCGAGCCTGCCGGACCGGATCGAGACGGCGCTGCTGGATGTTCGGGACACAGCGGCGGTCAAGGCAGCTGCGGCACGCATCGGTCCGCTGGACGGGCTCTTCAACTGCGCCGGATTTGTGCACGGCGGGACAATCCTTGAAGCGACCGATGCGGACTGGGATTTCGCCTTCGATCTGAACGCGAAGTCGATGTTCCGCATGCTGCAGGCGTTCCTGCCGGGGATGCTGGAGCGGGCGAAGGTGACGGGCAGCGTGTCGGTCGTCAACATGGCGTCGATCGCGTCGTCGCTGAAGGGTGTGCCCAGCCGCGCGGTCTATGCGGCGTCGAAGGCGGCGGTGATCGGACTGACCAAGGCCTGTGCTGCGGACTACGTCAGGCAGGGCCTGCGGATCAATGCGCTCTGCCCCGGCACGGTCGATACGCCGTCGCTGCGGTCAAGGATCGCGCAGGCCAAGGACCCGGAACAACAGCGGCGGGACTTTCTGGCGCGGCAGCCGACCGGCAAGCTGGCCGAGGCGGAGGACATCGCGCCGATGGTCATCTACCTTCTGTCGGATGAATCGCGGTTCATGACCGGGCAGGCGGTGCTGGTCGATGGCGGGATGGGAATCTGACGCCTGACGGCGGGAAAAGGGGCAGGCGATGAAGCTGGTGCGGTATGGCGCGACGGGGCGCGAAAAGCCGGGACTTATTGATGCTGACGGTCGTGTGCGCGACCTGTCGGGAGAGATCGCGGATGTGGCGGGCGCGGCGCTGTTGCCGGAGACCCTGGCGCGGCTGGCGCGGATCGATCCGGCGACCTTGCCGGTGGTCCCGGGCCTGCCGCAGTCTGACCTGCGGCTCGGCCCCTGCGTCGGGTCGGTCGGCAAGTTCATCTGCATCGGGCTGAACTACGCGGACCATGCGGCCGAGAGCAATCTGCCGGTGCCGAAGGAACCGGTGATCTTCAGCAAATGGACCAGCGCCATCACCGGGCCGGACGACACGGTGGAGATACCGCGCGGCAGCCAGAAGACGGACTGGGAGGTCGAACTGGGCGTCGTGATCGGCACCGGGGGCAAGTACATCGAGGAAGCTGACGCGCCGGCCCATGTGGCGGGCTATTGCGTGATCAACGATGTCAGCGAGCGCGAGTATCAGTTCGATCGCGGCGGGACCTGGGACAAGGGCAAGGGCAGCGACACGTTCGGGCCGCTCGGCCCTTGGCTGGTGACGCCGGACGAAGCGGGCGACGTGGGCAACCTCAAGATGTGGCTGGAGGTGGACGGCATCCGGCGGCAGACCGGATCGACCGCGACGATGGTGTTCGGCGTGGCGCATATCGTCAGCTACTGCAGCCGCTTCATGTCGTTGCAGCCCGGCGACGTGATCTCGACCGGCACGCCGCCGGGTGTGGGCATGGGGCAGAAGCCGGAACCGATCTATCTGAAGGGCGGCGAGGTGATGCGGCTGGGGATCGAGCGGCTGGGCACACAGACGCAGCGCGTGCTGCGGACCTGAAGGGCGGGCAATGGACCTGCATCTGACGGGCAAGGTGGTGATCGTCACCGGCGGCGGGGCCGGGATCGGCGGGGCGATTTCCGAAGTGCTGGCGGACGAGGGCGCGGTTCCCGCGATCATCGCGCGCCGCGCGCCGGACGAAGGCTTCATGGCGCGGCTGACAGCAGTCTGCCCGGCGGCGGGATGGGTGCGGGCTGACCTGACGCGGGACGCGGACTGCGCGGCGGCGGTGCAGGCGGTGCGGGCGCGCTGGGGACGGATCGATGCGCTGGTGAACAATGCGGGGACCAATGACGGCGTAAGTCTGGAGCAGGGGCCGGAGGCGTTCCGCGCGTCGCTGGACCGGAACCTGATTCACTACTTCGCGCTGGCGCATCATTGCCTGCCCGACCTGAAGGCCGCGAAGGGGGCCATCGTCAACATTTCTTCCAAGACGGCGGTGACGGGGCAGGGCGGAACATCCGCCTATGTCGCGGCCAAGGCGGGGCAGCTGGGCCTGACGCGGGAATGGGCGGCGGCGCTGGCGGGCGACGGGGTGCGGGTGAACGCGGTGATCCCGGCCGAGGTGATGACGCCGATGTATCAGGCATGGCTGTCGTCCAATGCCGATCCGGCGGCGGAACGCGCGCGGATCGAGGCTCGGATTCCACTGGGCCACAGGATGACGGCAGCGCGCGAGATCGCGGATAC
Source organism: uncultured Alphaproteobacteria bacterium (assembly GCA_963738635.1). GTDB lineage: Bacteria > Pseudomonadota > Alphaproteobacteria > Rhodobacterales > Rhodobacteraceae > JAOADN01. Next base: position 179,615 of record CAVTXE010000020.1, read on the forward strand.
GGTGGTGTTCCTGCTGTCGGACCGGGCGGGTCACACGACGGGGCAATGGCTGTTCGTGGACGGCGGCTATACGCATCTTGACCGCGCGCTTGACGGGCGCTGATCCGATCCTGCCGCCGGAAAAGCCGACACAGATTCCGCTGTTGCCCTAACGTACTGAACTGTCGCGTAAAAAGCTGCCGGATGTGCCTGCAACCGGTGCTGCATTGCCCTTGCGCGGCAAGGTTCCGCGCGCGCAGGGAACGTTCACCGAAGATTCCCGCTTCTCGGCAGCCGTCCGACGACCTATTCAGGTTGCGGGGGATTCTTCACATTTTGTAAATGGTTGCTGCCGATGCCGCCTTGCCTGCCACGCGCCCGCCTGGGTTGCGTCAGTGAACTGTCGAACCGTCTGACGCGAGCGGCGCGGGCGCTTGCTGTTCTGTGGATCCTCTTCCTGGGCCTGCTGTTCGGCGCACCGGGCCCGGCGGCGGCGACGCCCTTCACGATGACGACACCCAATGGAATCGCCCTTCCCACCGCCTACCCCCAGGCGGGCGGAGTGGCGATGGTGATGGTGGGGGTGAACGGGAACACCTATTACCAGTTCTCGGATCCGACCGGGGCCTTCGTCGGCTTTCAGAACAACGGCAATCCGGCGGCGTTCCGGGGCAATCCGTTCACGATCAACAATCCGATCACGCTGAACTGCGGCAACACGACCTGCGCCACCTATTTCGGCGGCGCCATCGCCACGATGTACGTCCGGTTTTCGGCACAGGACGGCGACACAAGCGCGGGTGATTTCGACTTCAACAATATCGACCTCGTGATGAATGGCTTCACGGTCGGCAACTGGTCGGCGCAGACGACGCAGATCACGAACACCGCAGGCACGGTCAGCTCGGGCACCGTCACAGGCTTCAGCAACAACACGTTCAACACCGGCTGGTTCACGACGACGAACTCCGCGCTGCTGTCGAATATCCTGAGCACCGGGCGGACGACGACGCAGGTCCGCGACAGCGACCCGAACGACAATTTCTGGGATTTCACCATCGGAAATTCGCTGGCCAACCCGCTGCTGCGGACGGTCGCACCCGGCTATGACCTGATAAAAACGGCAAGCACGCAGACCTATGCGACGGTCGGGCAGGTCGTGACCTACACCTATGTGATCCGGAACATCGGGTCGGTCAGGATCACGAATCTGGCTATCAGCGACGACCGGCTGACGGGCATCACCTGCAACAAGACGACCATCCTGGCGACGAATCTGGGGGCAACGCCGGATCAGGCGACCTGCACGGGCACCTACACGATCACGCAGGCGGATATCAACTCCGGAACGGTGACCAATAACGCCGTCGGCACGGGCACGCCGGATTTCGGCGTGCTGGGTCAGGTGACGGCGACCCGCACGATCACCGGGCCCGCGCAGTCGCCGGGCCTGACGATGACCAAGACGGCATCGATTGCGAACTTCGGTGCGGTCGGAAGCAGCGTTCCCTACACGTTCACGTTCCGCAACGGCGGCAACGTCACGCTGACCAATGTCACCGTCACGGACCCGAAAATCCCGTCGCTGTCCTGCGTGGTCGCATCGCTGCCGCCGGGACAGCAGCGGGTCTGCACCGCGAACTACACGGTGACGCAGGCCGACTTGGACGCCTGGGCGGCGGGCACGCAACTGGCCAACACCGCGACCGTGTCGGGCACGCGGCCGGGCGGCGCGGGCACTGTCAGTGCGACAGCCAACAGGTCGCTGCCGGGGCCGGCCATCGGACCGGCGCTGACCGTGACGAAGACATCGAACCCGAACGGCTTCGCGACGGCAGGCACGGTGCTGAACTTCACCGTTGCGGTGCAGAACACCGGCAACGTGACGTTCCCCGCGGCCCCGGCGGTCAGCGACCCGCTGGTGACGGGCGCGGGGAGGCAGTGTGACCTGCCCGGCAGGACCGGTCGCACCGGGGGCGACGATCAACTTGCACGGCGGCTTACACGGTGACGCAGGCGGACGTGGATGCGGGCACGCTCCGGAACACCGCCTCGGCCTCGATCACGGTCGGCGGGGTGGCGGCGACGAACAGCGGCTTTGTTGACGTGACGGGCACCCGCACGCCATCGCTGACCATCGACAAGCAGCAGGCCGCGGGCGCGCCGGCGTCGTTCAACGCGCCGGGCGTCGGGCTGACCTATATCTACATCGTCCGCAACACCGGCAACGTGACCTTCAATGCGCCGACGGTCGCGGATGACCGCGTCGCAGTGACCTGCCCGGCGGGCACCATCGCGCCGAACACATCGGTAACCTGCACCTCGGCGGTCTACACGACGACCCAGGCAGACGTGAACGCAGGCGGCGTGACAAACACCGCGACGGCGACGGCCGCGCCCGTCGGCGGCGGGGCTGCGGTGACGTCGCCCAGCGACAGCGTGACGGTGCCGTCGATCCGGAACCCGGCGATGACCGTGGCGAAGTCGGCCCCGAACCTGCCAGCGGCGCAGTTCGTGGTCGGCAATACCGTGACCTATTCCTACACGGTCACGAACACCGGCAATGTCGGACTGGCGCAGCAGGTGACAATCACCGACGACAAGATCGGCGCGCCCTTCAACTGCGGAGCGCCGGGGCTGGTGCCGGGGCAGAGCCTGACCTGCACGGCGACCTACGCCTTCACGCTGGCGGACGTGGCGGCGGGTTTCGTGACGAACCGGGCCTTCGGCACTTCCGGCACGACGACATCGAACACCGACACGGTGACGGTGCCGCAGTCGGGCACGCCGGATATTGCGGTGGCGAAGACCGCGACAACGGCGAGCTTCACAACTCTTGGCCAGACCATCGACTACAGCTTCACGATCACGAACAGCGGCCAGACGACGATCACGCAGGCGGGTCAGCCGGTCACGCTGAACGACCCGAAGCTGACCACGAACAACTGCGCGGCGCAGCAGCCGGTGCAGCTGATCGCGGGGGCGAGCTTTACCTGCACGGGCAGCTACACAGGTGTGACGCAAGCCGAGATGGATGCGGGGCAGGTCGTCAACACGGCGACGGCTTCATTCGTCTTCAACGGTGGCGGCGGTCCGGTGACAGTGACGTCGCCCACCTCGACGGCGACGGTGCCATCGGCGGCGGCCCCTGCTGTGACGGTGGCGAAGTCGGCGGTCCCCGCGCAGTTCACTTCGGTCGGGCAGACGATCACCTACACCTTCACGATCACCAATACGGGCCTGCAGACACTGGCCACGGCGACGGTGACGGACCCGTTGATCCCGAGCTTGAGCTGCACGCGCACGAACATCGCGCCTGCGGGCACGGCGAACTGCACGGGCACCTATGCGGTGACGCAGGCGGACATGGATGCGGGCGTCGTCAACAACACCGCGACGGTCGATGCGCTTACGCCCGCGAACGTGCCCGCGACAAATGCCGGATCGACCACGGTTCCGGTCGCGCCGGGATCGGCGACGAAGTCGATGACACTGGCGAAAACGGCGAACCCCTCGCCCTTCGCCGCGGTGGGCAGCACGGTTGCCTACACCTTCGCGGTGACGAACACCGGCACCCAGACCCTCACCGGAATCACTGTCACCGACCCGCTGATCCCGTCTTTCACCTGCAATATCGCCACCTTGGCACCAGGCGCGGTGAACAATACCTGCACGGCGAATTACACGGTCACGCAGGCGGATGTGAACGCGGGCAGCCGCGCGAACACGGCCACGGCGACGGCACCGGGCGCGGCCAACGCGACAAGCACGATCACGACCCCCGGTCCGGCGCGCGCGCCGTCGCTGACGCTGGCGAAGGCCGGACCGGCGAGCTTCACTGCCGCCGGGCAGAATGTCGTCTACACATTCACCGTGCGGAACACCGGCAACGTGACGCTGACAGGGGTCACGGTGACGGACCCGCTGGTGCCGGCCTTCACCTGCACCATCCCGACGCTGGCACCGGGGGCATCGAGTTCGACCTGTCAGGCGACCTATGTGGCGACGCAGGCCGACGTGGACGCAGGCCAGATCGTCAATACGGGGTCAGTCTCTGCGACCCCGCCGGGCGGCGGACCCGTGACGGCGACCGGCGCCGACACGACGCCGGGGCCGACACGCGCGCCAGCGCTGACCATGACCAAGGCGGGGCCCGCGTCCTTCACCGGGCCGGGCCAGACGATCAGCTATGCGTTTACGGTGCGGAACACGGGCAACGTGACGCTGACCGGGATCACGGTGACGGACCCGCTGATCCCGTCCTTCACCTGCACGATCCCGACGCTATCACCCGGGGCGACCGACACATCCTGCTCAACAACCTACCTGACGACGCAGGCCGACGTGAACGCAGGGTCCATCGTCAACTCCGCCGCCGCCAGTGCGACGGCACCCGGCGGCGGGTCGGCCAGCACGACCGCGACCGACACGACCCCCGGCCCGGCGCGGACGCCTGCGATCAGCATGGCGAAATCGGCGGTGGCCCCGGTGCCGGTGATCACGATGCCGGGTCAGACGGTGTCGATACCAGTATGTCGTGACGAACAGCGGCAACATCACGCTGACAGCGCCCGTGGCCATCAGCGACAACAGGATCGCTTCGGTGTCCTGCCCGGCGCTGCCGCCCGGCGGCCTTGCGCCCGCCGCGACGCTGACCTGCACCGCGAGCTATGCGGCGACGCAGGCAGATATCGACGCCGGGTCCATCGTCAATACGGCGACGGCCAGCGTGACCCAGACCATCGCAGGTCAGCCGACGCCGGTGACGGTGACATCCACGGACAGCGAGACGGTGCCGACGTCGCAGGCGCCGTCGCTCGACCTTGCCAAGGCGGTGACCACGGGCACGCCGTCGGCCTATGCGGCAGTGGGCGATGCGCTGAGCTATACGTTCACCGTCAGCAACACCGGCAACACGACGATCACCGGGCCGGTCAGCGTCAACGACCCGCTGATCCAGCCGCCGTTCACCTGTGCGGCGGGGCCGCTCGCGGTGGGCGCCGCCGCAAGCTGCACGGCGACCTACACGGTGACGCAGGCCGACATCGATGCCGGATCGGTGGCGAACACTGCGCGCGCCTTCACCGGACCGGTCGGTGCGCCGACGCTGCAATCCAGCCCGTCAAGTGCTACCGCCTTTGCGCAGCAGAGCCCGGCGCTGAGCGTTGTCAAGTCGACCACGCAGATGGCGGCGACCGACTTCACGCTGGGGAACACGATCACCTACAGCTATCTGGTGACGAACAGCGGCAACGTTTCGATCCCCGCGCCGGTCACCGTCGCGGATAACTACGCGACGACAAGCTGTCCTTCGGGCGGTCTGGCCCCTGGCGCGACGCTGACCTGCACCGGCACCTATGCCATTGCTGCGAACGATCTGGCGCTGGGATCGGTGACGAACAACGCGACGGCGAACGCAGTGTTCAACGGCAATCCGGTAGTGTCGAACACCGGGTCGGTGACGATCCCCGGCGGGGTCAGCCCGGCGCTGACGACGACCAAGGCGGCGAGCGGCGGGCCGATCACCGGTGTCGGCCAGGTGCTGACCTATACCTACACCGTCACCAACACGGGTGACGCAGCCTTTGCATCCGACGTGTCCGTCATCGACGACAAAGTGGCGGGGCCGATCCTGTGCCATGACAGCCAGGGCGGGACCGTGCCGCTCAACCCTGTGGCGACAGGGCCTGCACCGACCGGCGCGACCTGCACGGCCACCTACACGACGGTTCAGGCCGATGTGGACGCGGGGTTCGTGACGAATACGGCCTTTGCGTGAGGCGTGTCTACGCGCCCCTGTCGCCCAACCCGCAGACGGTGCAAAGCCCGGCAGTGACCGCGACGGTCGGGGCGACGCCGAATCCGGCGCTGACGGTGGGCAAAGCGGTGACAGCCGGGCCGAACCCGGCGGCGGCGGGCGATGTGCTGACCTATGCCGTCACGACCACGAACACCGGCAACCAGACGGTATCCGTCATCACCGTGACGGACCCGCTGATCCCTGTGCTCTCCTGCACGATCGGCGGAAACCCTGCCCCGGCGAACATCGTCCTTGCGCCTGCGCAGGTATTGATCTGCACCGGCAGCTATACGGTGACGCAGGCCGACGTGGACGCGCAAGCGCTGGGCAACACTGCGACGGTGACGGGGGTATCGCCGCAGGGCACGCCCGTCTCGGTGACGGGCAGCACGACGCATCCGGTGGCCGCGGCGGCCGCGGCGGTCAGCGTAGTCGAAGTCGGTCATCAGCCCGACAACAAATCCGGTCTATTCCAGCGTGGGCGAGCAGATCGTCTTCGGCGCGGCGGTGACAAACAGTGGCAATACCACGCTGTCCTCGGCCACGGTGACAGATCCGCTGGTTGCGCCGCAGACGTGCACGGTCGGGCCGCTGGCACCGGGGGCGACGGATAACAGCTGCATCTTCACCTACACGGTGACGCAGACCGACATCGACGCAGGGTCCATCGTCAACACCGCGACGGCGACCGCACAGCCCGCGACGCCGGGCGCGCCGACGGTGACGGGCAGGGGTCGGTCACGGCGGCAGGACCGGTGGCGGCACCGTCGTTCATCGTTGCCAAGACGGCGGACGTGACGGCGATTTCCACCGCTGGGCAGGTCGTGACCTACACCTATGTGGTGACGAACGCGTCGAACGTGACGATCCGCGGCGTGCCGAGCGTGACGGACAACCGGATCGGGACGTTCAGCTGCGGCACGGCACCGATCGCACCGGGCGCGCAGACGCAGTGCACGGCGACCTACACGGTCACGCAGGCCGACCTGAATTCGGGTGGTGTGACGAACATAGCGACGGCGCAGGCCCCGGCGGTTCCGGCCGGCGGCGGTTTCCCGGCCTCGCCCGCCGTGCCGCCGTCGGCCCCGGTCGCGCTGACGCTGCCGACCGCGTCGGCGCCGGGCCTGACCTTGGCGAAAACCGTGGTGTCGCAGACCGAACTGTTCCCGACGGTCTGGCAGGCGACCTTCCAGATCGACGCGCTGAACAGCGGCAACCTGTCGCTGACCAATCTGGACATCCAGGACGACCTCGCCGCCTTCGCGGCACCGGGCACCCTGCTGACCACGCCGCCCGTCTCGGTCACGCTGAGCGGCTTCACGGACTCGAATGGCGTGCCGACGGCCAGCCTGAACGGCGGGTTCAACGGCACGACGAACACCGCGCTGCTGGCCGCCGGTTCATCGCTCGATCCCGGGCGGCCGGGGCAGCTGCTGATCACCTTCACCTATTCGGCGGCGAACGGCTTTCCGCAGGGGACGAACACGGTGACAGCGACCTCGCCCATCCTGGCCGGGCCGGTCAGTGCCACGGCGACGGCGCTGATCGTCGATTCCGACGGCGACGAAATCGTGGACGGGGTGGAAAGCTGCACCACGGACCGCGACGGCGACGGCATCTGCGACGCGCAGGATTATGACCCGACAGGGTATTTCTACTGCGAGGATGACGGCGCGATCCTGATCGGCGGGTCGATTTCGGTCACAGGCCCTGCGGGAACGCAGACGGGCGTGGGCACGTCGAACAACATCACGATCGTCGCTGACGGCTCGACCGGGGCCTACCAGTTCTTCGTCTCGGCACCGGGCATCTACACGATCACGCCGACCTATCCGACATCGGGCATTGCCTCGACGACGCGGGTGCCGACGTCGGTTCCCATCGACCTGACCGCCTTCCTGCCGACCGATCCGGTTGCCTTCGGATCAACCGAGTTCGGATCGACCGGCGTTCTGGCCGATTTCACGGCGGCGGCGAACACGCCGTCGCATCTGGTCTTCGACGTCCAGGCCGGCGACCCGCATGTGATCGGCAACAACTTCGCGCTGACGGGTTGCGCGGGTGTGGCACCGATCACGGCGTCAAAAACCGCCAGCGTCGGGTCGGCGCGGCCGGGCGACAGCGTGACCTTCACGATGACCTTTATCAACGGGACCAGTGCGTCGGGCAACAACTCGACCTTTGTTGATCTCCTGCCGCCGGGGCTGGTCTACACGCCGGGCACCGCGACCGTGAACGGCGTGCCGACAGAGCCTGTGATCGCGGGCAACCGCCTCAGCTGGTCAAGCTACAACCTGACGCCGGGGCTGACCTTCACGGTGGTGCTGACGACGCGCGTGCTGGGGACGGCGGCCTTCGGCATGCTGACGAACACCGGCTTTGTCGAGGATGCGTTCGGCAGCCGGGTGTCGAATGCCGCGACGGCGACGGTGCGGATCGAGCCGGAGCACGTGTTCGACTGTTCGGATGTGATCGGCAAGGTGTTCGACGACCTGAACATGAACGGCTATCAGGACCAGGGCGAGCCGGGCCTGCCGGACGTCCGCGTGGTGACGATCCGGGGGGTCAGGATCACGTCGGACGAATACGGGCGCTATCATGTGCCCTGCGCGGAACTGCCGTCCGATATCGGGTCGAACTTCACGCTGAAGCTGGACACGCGGACGCTGCCCTCGGGCTATCGCGTGACAACCGAGAACCCGCGCACGATCCGGCTGACGGCGGGCAAGATGGCCAAGCTGAACTTCGGCGCGGCGATTGCGAATGTCGTGGATATCGATCTGTCGGCCAGCGCATTCGAGTCCGGCACGGACGACCCGAAAGCGGCCCTTGAACAGGGCGTCGAGGCGCTGGTGCGGCAGATGTCGGAGAAACCGTCGGTCATCCGGCTGAGCTACATTCAGGACGGCGAGCCGCGAAAGACGGTGACGGCGCGGCTTGATGCGGTCGAGGACCTGCTGCGCGAGGAATGGCGTGCGAACGGTCGCTACAAGCTGAACATCGAACGCACGATCAAGCGGGTGCAGTAGGATGAGTGCGATGGGTCGGATCACCAAGGTTGGGCTGCTTCTGGGGGCGACCGCGCTGACCCTGTCGCTGATGCCCGCCCTGGGCCAGACGAAAGACGAGGACCGCTGCCAGCCGATCGGGGGCAAGGTGCCGCCCCTTTGCGACGCGCCGAACCGCGATGTGACGGTGAGGACGACGGCGGGGACCAACACGGAATTCGACCCCGCCGGGACGCCTGCGCCGGAAGGATTCATGATCTCGGTCGATGGTCAGCCGGTGACGGGTGATCGGCGCATGGTGGACAGGATCCGGCGGACCGACCTGGCGCTGGAGAGGGCGGATATCCAGGTCACCTTCGACGGTCTCTCGGTGAAGCCGCGGCTGGACCTGGAGACGCTGGGCGATCCGCAGGGCTACGGGCCCGGCGACACGGTCGGTTTCCAGAGCGCGACCAACTACCCGGCTTTCCTGACACGGGGCGAGGTCCGGATCATCGACCGCGAGGCGCGGGGCGGGCCGCGCACGGTGGCGGTGGTGCCGGTCGATCCGAACGGACAGGTGCGCGTCATGCTGCCCGAGGGCGACGACCTCGTCGCGGTGCACCGGGTCTATGACGCGCAGGGGCGCTATGACGAGACGGTGCCGCTGCAATTGTCGCGCCGCGACGACCGGGGATTGGTCGATGGGGTCGAGGACGGGTCCGACGCGACGGGCCGCCGGGCGATCCCGGTCGCGGGCGGGTCGGTGACGGTCTATGGCGAGAACATCGCCCCGGGGGCCGTTGTGCGGACGCTCGGTGAAACCGTGCGGCCCGCGCCGGGCGGCGATTTCGTCATCCAGCGCATCCTTCCCGCAGGTCGGCATTCAGTCGATGTGGACGTGCGCGGCGGGGGCGAGGCGGTCAGCCTGACGCGCGACGTCGATATCCCGAAGAGCGAATGGTTCTATGTCGGCGTGGCTGACCTGACCTTCGGCTGGCGCGACCAGTTCGGGACCAAGGGCAGCTATCAGAAGGGCCGTCTGGGCTTCTATGCCAAGGGGCGGACCGCGCGGGGTGTGAACATCACGGCCAGCGCGGACACAGGCGAGGGCGATCTCGACACGATCTTCCGCGACCTGGACCAGAAAGACCCGCGCAGCCTGATCCTGCGCATCGACCCGGACGACTATTACCCCGTCTACGGCGACGATTCGACGTTCGAGGAGGACGCGCCGACCTCGGGCAGGTTCTATCTGAAGGTGGAAAAGGACGGGAACCACCTGCTCTGGGGCAATTTCAGGAACAGCGTCGGCGGCACCACCTATCTGCGCAACGAACGCACCCTCTATGGCTTGCAGGGCAAATGGGCGAGCGCCGCGCAGACGACCAAGGGCGACGCGCGCGGGCGGGTGACGCTATATGCCGCCAGCCCCGACAACCTGCCGCAGCGCGACGTGTTCCTCGGCACCGGCGGGTCGGTCTATTTCCTCCAGCGGCAGGACCTGTCGATCGGCTCCGAGACGATCAGCATCGAGGTGCGCGACCCGGTGACGGGCCGCGTCGTCAGCCGCCAGACGCTGACCTACGGGCGCGATTACGACATCAACTACATCCAGGGCGTTGTCACTCTTGCGCGGCCGCTGTCGGGGACGGCGGGCGGCGGGGTCGTCACCGGCGGATCGAACCAGGTCAATCTGGTCGTCCAGTACGAATGGACGCCGACCGCCTTCAACGTGGACGGGATGGCCTATGGCGCGCGGGCCGAGGCCTGGGTGACGGACCAGCTGCGCGTCGGCATGACGGGTCAGGTCGAGAACACGGCAACGGCGGATCAGACGGCGGCGGGCGTCGATCTGCGCTGGGAACTGTCCGAGGAAACCTATGCCCAGCTGGAGCTGGCGCAAAGCGACGGGCCGGGTTTCGGGTCGAGCTTTTCGACGAATGGCGGGCTGAACATCATCAACAACCCGGCCATCGCGGGCAACGGACGGGCGCTGAAATTCGAAGGCCGTTCCGCGCTCCGCGATCTCGGGCTGGCCGCCGACGGCTATGTCGGGGCGTATTTCGAGGACCGCGAGGCGGGTTTTCAGACGCTCGACTATCAGTCGGCGACGGATGAGCGGCTCTGGGGCATCTATGCCGAAATCAGCCCGAACGACGATCTGCGCCTGTCCTTCGGCTATGACGACTTTGACAGCACCGGCGGCAAGACCGAACGCAAGGGCAGCGCCGAGGCGGAATTCCGGGTCTCCCAGCGGCTGACCTACACGGTCGGGATCGAACACACGGACCGCAGCGGCACGACGAGAGAACGGGCGGCGGACGGATGTGGCGGTTCGCGCGACGGTGACGGAAAGCGAGGCGCTGGAATGGTATGTGCTGGCGCAGGGCACCGCGGCGCGGTCCGGGCTGGCGCGGAATGACCGGCTTGGCTTCGGCGCGGTGGCGGAGGTCGGCAACGGCTGGACGGTCGATGGCGAGATTTCCGACGGCACATCCGGCATCGGCGGCAAGGCCCGCTTCACGCGCGATCTGGGCGAAGGCCAGAGCTATTACTTCGGCTATGAACTCGACCCAAACCGCGACCTCGACAACGTGACGCTGGTCGGGCGCGACAAGGGGCGCTTCGTGCTGGGCGGCAAGCGCAACATCTCATCCTCGGTCGTGACCTGGGGCGAGAACACCTATGACCTGTTCGGGCAGCGCCGGTCGCTGACCTCGGCCTATGGGGTCGATTACACGCCCAGCGAATTCCTCTCATACTCGGCGAATTTCGAGCTGGGCGACGTGACCGATCCCGCGACCGGCGACTACAGCCGCAAGGGCGTGTCCTTCGGCGCGAACTATCAGGACGACGAACGCCTGACCGCGACCGGGCGGCTGGAACTGCGCCGCGACCGGGGCCAGTCGGGCACGGTCAACCGCGACAGCGACACGGTCGTGCTGCGCGGCACCGCGCGCTGGAAACGGAACGAGGCGGAACGGCTGTCCTTCAACCTCGAGGCGGCGGTGACGGACAGCGACCAGACGGCGTTGCCGGACGGGAAGCTGTTCGACGCAAGCGTCGGCTACGCCTATCGCCCGGTGCTCAATGACCGGCTGAACGTGCTGTTCAAGTACCGCTACCTCTATGACCTCTATGGGCAGGACATCGACGGCACTTCGGCGCGCGGTCCGCAGCAGAAGTCGCATGTGCTGACGCTGGATGCGGAATACGATCTCGACCGCTACTGGACCGTCGGCGGCAAGGTCGGGTTCCGGCTGTCCGAGACGGCGGCGACCGCGACTTCGGCCTTCGCGCAGAACGATGCCTGGCTGGCGGTGGCGACGGCGCGCTATCACATCGTGCATCAGTGGGACGCACTGATCGAAGCGCGGGCCTTCGGCGCGGTGCAGGCGCAGACGACCGAGGTCGGGTTGCTCGGCGCGGTCTACAGGCATTTCGGGAACAATGTGCAGGTCGGTGTCGGCTACAACTTCGGCAACGTCTCGGACGACCTGACGGACCTTGTGCAGGACGACAAAGGGGCCTTCGTCAACCTGATCGCCAAGTTCTGAGGCGCGCTGGTCCGGTCAGGGGGTTTTCGCGTCGATGAAGCCGGATGCAAAATCGCCGCTGGCGAGGCGGGCCAAATCCGGGCCGGTGCGCAAGGGGACCATCGCGGCACGGACGGCATCCGCCGAAAGCGTTGCAGCCGCCAGAGCGGCGACGGCCTCATCCACCGTGACGGCGCGGAATCGCAGGGTGTCGCCGGCCCGCATCTGGGCGAGGCGCGGCAGATCAGCACGGATGGCCGTGGCGATCTTCGGGTAGCCACCGGTGGGCTGGCGGTCGGCCATCAGGACGATCGGCTGGCCGTCGCCGGGCACCTGAACGGACCCGAAGGCGATGCCGTCCGACACGATGTCATGCCCGGCGCGGTGGATGATGCGCGGGCCGGTCAGGCGATAGCCCATGCGGTCGCTCTGCGGTGACAAGGTGAACCCGGCGGACAGGAACGTCGCCAGCGCCCCGTCGGTGAAGTGGTCGTCCTGCGGACCGGGGATGACGCGGATCGGCTGATCGGTGTCCGCTGGGGCAAGTCCGGTCGCGATCATGGTCGGAAGAACCGCCACGTCCGGTGCTGCCCGAACTTCCAGCAGGTCGCCCGTTTGCAGGGCGCGGCCTCCGAACGGTCCGATGCCGGAGCGGATATGAGTCGAGAGGCTGTCGAGGACCGGATCGACCGCAAAACCGCCAGTGACCGCGAGATAGGCCCAGACATGCGACGGGCCCGGACGGATCGTCAGGGTCTCGTCGTCGCCTAAGGTCACGGCGATGCGGCCGGGCAGGGCCGTCTCACCGATGCGCGGCAGGAAACCCGTGGCGGACAGGCCGATACGGACGTCGCCTTCAAAGGCCGCAAGCGCCAGGCCGCCCGGCCCGATTTCGATCACGCCCATGTCGGGGCCGTTCCCCGCGAACGCATTCGCCTCGCGGCGCGCGATCCAGTCCATCGCACCCGCTGGTGTCACGCCATAGCGCAGCAGCCCCCAACGGCCCGCATCCTGCAAGGTGCAGGCGGGACCGGCCGAAAGGATGCGCAGATGCGGCATCAGGCTTGGCCCTTGTCCCGTTCGGCCACGACCTCACCTTGGGCGACCCGTGCTGCCAGCGCATCGAATTCGGCCCGCGCCACGGGACGGAAGGCGATCCGGTCGCCCACCCCGACGAGGAAAGGCGGCGTCCGACCTGCCGTGAAAAGGCGTTCCGGCGTGCGGCCCAGGATATGCCAGCCCGACGGCATCGCATCGCCCGCGACAATCGCCTGCCCGCCCGCGACAATCAGGCTCTGCCCCGGGATGCGTGCACGGGGGCTGGTCCGGCGCGGCAGGGTCAGCGCGGCAGGCAGGCCGGACAGATAGGCCCAGCCGGGGGCGAAGCCGTACATCGCGACACGGTAGGTGGCGGAGGAATGCAGGTGGATGACCTCATCCTCGGACAGGCCGGTCGTGCGGGCGACGAGGGGCAGGTCTTCCGCGAAATCAGGGTCATAGCAGGCAGGGACGCGCCAAAGCACAGCGCTGCGGGCGGCGGATGCCGGATAGGTCAAACGGTCGTGAACGATGGCGGCTAGCGCGTCACGCGACAGTGCAAGCGGATCATAGTGGATCATCAGCGACCGGTAGGTCGGAACGCATTCGACGAGGCCCACAGGCGGATCGTCGGACAGCGCGCGGTCGAGTTGCATGACGCGGTCGGTCAGATCATCGCTGATCAGGCTCCCGAATTCCACGACCAGCGCCGTTTCCCCGGCATCGAGCAGGCGCAGGCCTTCAGGTCCCCGGGTCATGCGGGCGCGAAGGCGGCGATGCTGTGTCCCGCCGCCAGCAGCGCCTGCCGCAGCTGAGCGGCAATCCTGACAGCGTCGGGCGTGTCGCCGTGCACGCAGATACTGTCCATCGGCGCCGGGAAGGTGCTGCCGTCAATCGCGGTGATAGTCCCGCTGCCGATCATGCGGGTCATGCGGTCGGCGATCAGGACGGCGTCATGCAGCACGGCCCCCTGCCGGTCGCGCGGCACAAGCGTTCCGTCCGGCTGATAGGCGCGGTCGGCGAAGACCTCGGCCGCCACCGCTAGCCCTTCGTCCGCCGCAGCGGCCGGCGCGACCGATCCCGACAGGCAGAGGCAGGTCAGGCGCGGGTCGGCGGCGCGGATGCCGCGGGCGATGGCGCGGGCGACATCGGCGTGAAGCGCGGCGTGGTTGTAGAGCGCGCCATGCGCCTTGACGTAAGTCACCCGATGCCCGGCCAGCGCCGCGAGGGCGCAGGCTGCGCCGACCTGATAGGCGACCATCGCCTCGACCTCGGAAAGGGTCGAGGGGATCAGGCGGCGGCCGAAGCCCTCACGGTCGGCAAAGCCCGGATGCGCGCCGATGGCGACGCCCCTGTCATGCGCCGCTGCGAAAGTTGCGTGCATGATCTCGGGCGAACCCGCGTGGAATCCGCAGGCGACATTGGCCGAGGTGACGATGCCCAGCATCGCCGCATCGTCGCCGATGCGATAGGGGCCGAAGCCTTCGCCCAGATCGGCATTCAGATCGATTGTCCGCACTGTGACCGATCCTGTGACAGGGCCGCGCCGCGCGCCCCTGCCCGCATCACAATCACGTCGCGCCGCGCTGGTCAAACCGCCGGAGACATGCCGATGACGCAGGGTCAAGTCTATGACTTCCGGGATCGGCGGGCATCTGCGATACTTGCGCTCCATCCGGTGCAACAACCACAGGGGGAAATGCCCGAAGTGAAGGCCGACCTGCGCGGACCATTCCGGATCTATGACGCCTCGGGCACGGACCTGACGCCGAAAGGCATGAAGGAACGGGCGATGATCGCGCTTCTTCTGCTGTCGCCGGGGCAGAAGCGGACGCGCGTCTGGCTGCAGGACAAATTGTGGAGCGACCGGCCGCCCGAACAGGCCGCGGTCAGCTTCCGGCAGGCCCTGACGCATGTCCGCAAGGCGCTGGGCCCGCTGTCGGACCGTCTGAAGAGCGACCGCAGCGCGCTTTGGCTGGACCCGAGGGTGCCGGTGCCCGCCAACGGCGGCACGGGCGAGGGCGAGATGCTGGATGATCTGGATGTGCGCGATCCGGAATTCGACAGCTGGCTGCGCGATCTGCGTCAGGGCGCGGACACCGCGCCGGTGCCGACGCGGACGGCGCCGCAGGCTGGCCGCGCGGCGGGGCGCGGCCCGCGGCCTGTCGTCGTGGTGCAGACATCGGGTCAGGAACAGACGCCGCGCGGGCAGTTCCTGGGTCGGGCGATGGGCCTGTGCATCGTGGGGCAGCTGTCGCTGCAGGGCGATGTCGAGGTGATCCTGCAGTCGCAGAACGGGCCGCAGGGACCGCCTGAGCATGCCGACGCCAGGATCGAGATCGAGACGCTGGGTGAAGATGCGACCTGGTATGTCCTGATGCGCGCCTTCGGGCAGCCGTCGAACCGCGTCATCTGGACAGGGCGTCTGCGGCTGCCGATGCGGATCGAGACGATCTGGGAATCGCACGAGACGAACCACCTGGTGACCCGGGCGGTGTCGGCGGTGACAGATCATATCGCGCTGGGCGGCCAGACGACGCCGTTTTCGGCGATCCAGCGTGCGGTCCGGCGGGTCTACGACTTTGACAAGGTCGGGCTGGAGAGCGCGGACGCGCTGCTGCGCGAGGCGCAGGACAGCGATCTGTCGGGCCTGGCGCTGGCCTGGCGCGGGTTCGTGCGCCTGACCTCGGCGCTGGAGTTCCGGGACACCAGCGCGGCGGCGCGGGACGAGGCATTGTCGTTCTGCGCCGAGGCGCTGAAACTTGCGCCCCGGCATCCCGTGGTCCTGGCGTTGTCGGCGCAGGTGCAGATGAAGCTGAACGGCGATCACGACCAGGGCCTTTATCTGGCGCAGCAAAGCGCTGCCGAAGCGGACCGCAACCCCTATGCGCTGGATGCGCTGAGCACAGCGCTGTTCTTCCGGGGCGAGCGCGAGAAGGGGCACAGCACGGCGACGCTGGCGCGGCAGTCGGCCGAGGGGCTGGCGCACAGTTTCAGCTGGGACATGCAGTGCTGCCTGTCGGCGTTGAGCCTTGACCAGCATGCCGAGGCGCTGGAACAGGCGCTGGCGGCGAACCGCAAGATGCCGGCCTACCGGCCCGCGCTGCGCTATCTGGTGGCGCTGCACCTTCTGGACGGGGCGAAGGACAAGGCCGAGCATTATGCGCGGCGGCTCAAGGCGATCGAACCGGATTTCGACATGGCATTGCTGTTGTCCCCGGACTATCCGATCGACACGCTTCGCGCGCTTGGCCATGTCGACCGTCTGCGCGACATCATCGGATAGGCGGCGGCAGGCAGGCCGTCAGGGCCCGGCCCAGCCCCGGCGGGCGGCAAGGGCGGCAGCGGCCGAGGTGCCGGAAACCGCGTAGAGCGCAGGGCCGCCGGTGCCCACGGCGGGCGTGCCGCGTCCGGCCTGACCGTCGTCCACCAGAATGCGCTGGTCGAATTGGCTGCCATCGGCTTTGCGGCCGGAATACCACGCGGTGCGTTCGCGGCCTCCGGGCCAGCGCTCGGTCGCCTCGACGCACCAGGCACCGGCACCCGTCGAAAGAACCGATGCCGTGCCCGACCGGCGCACGGGGCAGGGACCGGTATCCGTCATGACCGGCGCGCCGTTTGGGTCGGTCTGCACATAGCACGGTGCGGCAAAGACCGACGGGCGGTGCGGCCTGGACCGGTCGACGGGCAGCGAACGGTCGTCGCGCAGGATCCAGAGGTTCACGGGGCTGCTGGCGCGGACGGCCAGTTGCCAGTCGCCGTAAGGTGCCGGGCGCTGGCCGCCGGAATACCAGCCGGTGCCCGCAAGGCTCAGCCGGAACTTTGCGGCGCCGTCACGGTCGGGCAGGCGGTGCAGCCCGCCGATGAAAGATCCGTGCAGGTAAAGTGGCGCAAAACTCGCGGGCGACAGCGATGCCCGCGCAGTCTGCCCGTCGGGCGTGGTCAGCGCGATGTCGGCACCATCGGGCGACGGCACGCAGATTTCGACTGTATTGCCGGAAAAGTCGTCGGGCGGCAGCCGCCAGATGACCGAAGGGGCCTTCTCGCGAGGCGTGCCCGCAGGAAGCGATGCGGCGCAGGCGTCCTGCAGGTGGTTTCCTGCCGGCAGGACAAGGCTGATCTCGTCGCCTGCGGTCCGGGCCATGAAGTCGGTCACGATCCGGGCGACCGGATGGCAGCCGTCATGCGGACCCGCGGGATAGGCGAAAGCCAGGACGATGGTGACGGGATGGCCGCGATGCGCGTCGGTCATGGACAGCGCGGTTTCCAGCGCATCGGGCAGCAGGGCCTCAAGGTTGTCGCCGCCCGAATCGATCAGCGATCCGACCGGGATTTCCAGCCCGTAAAGCACCGGTGCATGCGGTCCTGGATCGTCCGAACCGGCGGCAAGGTCGGCCATCGCGGTGCCATGGCGGAATTCATCGGGGTCGATATGCTGGCCGTAGAAGCTGTCCGGGAACCGGACGCCGAGACGGCGTTCGATCTCGGCATGGCCGCCGGGCATGTCCGCAAGGCGGCAGAGCGCCGCGATTTCAGGCGAGGTCAGCGCCGACGCACGGATGCCCGAGGCGGACTCGGCATCGTAGGCGAGATACCGCAGCTCCATGAATCTCGGGGTCGCCATCGGCGGTCAGAAAGCGGCGGTTCCAGAACGCGATGCCGTAGTCGATGATCACGATGGCGGCGGCCTTGCCAGGTTTCCGCGACTTCGGCTTGCGGATGGGGGTCGAAGCAGGAGCCGGGGTACGGGACGCAGCCCTTTCGATCCGGCCCAGACGGTCCGACAGGGCGATCGGATCGGCCAGGTCCGCCGCGTTGATCACCCGGCAGCCCGACACGTGATGCGACAATGCGACAAAGGGTCTTGCGGCGGGTTCGCCCCGCAGCGCGATCAGCGCGCCGGGCAGATAGTTGACGGGCAGGTCCGGTGCGGTGACGGCCCCTGCAAAGCGGAACACGGCTTCCATATCGGCCATGGTCAGCGGTCCATCTCGCCCATGACCTCACCCGCAAGCCAGTTCAGGATCGGCGGCTTGCCGTCGGTCGAGGCGATGCGCTTGATTTTCGTGTGATGCAGGGCGTACTCCGCGACTGATGAGTAATGGGGGGCACCCTCGCCCGACTGATCCTTGGTGGTGAAATGCGCGAAAGGCTCCGGGGCCTTGAATGTCGGCTGGAAGAGCTTGCTCAGGATCACCTGCCCTAGCGTGTCGCCAAGGATCGCGCCCGCATGGTTGTCGATGGGGTAGTGCACGCCCGCGAAACTGCGGTTTTCGGCGATCCTCGCCGCCAGAAGGCGCAGGTTGGCATAGCGGTCCGGGTAGAGTGCGCCAAGTATTCTGGCGGCAGAGAAGGCTTCGATGGCATGCCCTGCCGGGAACGCGCTGTGTGCCGGGGTCTGGATGATCGGCGCGATGTCGGGCGCTACCACCTCGGGGCGCGGCATCGCAAACACGTCTTTGAATTTCGCGCCGATCGAAAAGGCAATGTCCTGAACAATATCCAGCAGAAATGTTGTCATCGGATGCGACTGCGACGACAGCGGCACGGCAAGCCCGAGGAAGCTGAGGATATCGGACTGCTGCAGGACGATCTCGCCCAGACGGTCGTCGCGGTACCACTTCTGCGCGCGCAGGACATCTGTCTGCTTCTGCCAGAAACCGGTCGCGTCGCGGTCAACCTCCAGCGTCAGAAGCACGTCCTCGCCATCCTTCAGCTCGGCCTTGTCGTCGCTGACGCGGTGCACGGACAGGCCGACCGACAGGGCGGAGACCGCCAGATGCTGGCAGTGCCGCGCGTTCAGCCGGGCGTAGATCACGTCGTCCTTCAGCCGCTGCATCGCCCTTTTCGCGACCGACGTAGGCGGCTGCATGTTCAGCGCCAGCATCGAAGATTGCAGTGCGTCCGACAGCGCGATCGAACTGCCCTGACCGAGCAGGTCAAACTCGTCGTTGTCCTCGGACGACTTGTTCGACTTATTGGATTTGTTCGACTTATTGGATTTGTTCGATTTGTTCGATTTGTTCGACTTATTGGATTTGTTCGACTTGTTGGCGAGTGTCATGCCGATCCCCGTTGCTTCCCAGACGTCCAGTTTTCCGTTGTGTTGAACTCACCACGCCGCCAGGCGGACCGCGCGCCGCAGCGCGCGCGAGGCCATCGCGACCATGTCATCGATATCGTCGGTCGTGTGTTCGGGCGCGATCCGATATTCCCAGTGGTAGACATCGCGGTCTCCCAGGCGGTAATCGCACAGGCTGGGTCCGTTCCGGTGCGGACTGTGGGCCGAGGTCATGGCCAGCGCGTGCTGCCGGTCGCTCAGCGGGACCGAGACGATGGCTCCGGGTTCGCCGCGCGGCCGGAAGCCTTCGGCCGCCAGGCCGTCGCGCAGGCGCATGGCATGCGACATCAGGCGGGCACGCGTCCACGCGCCCCTCTGCGTGGCAGCACCCTGCAGCGCATGGTCAAGGCGCATCGCCTCGTCCGCCGGAACCGGCAGTGACGCGCCGTTGGCTGCCCGCAGTCCCGCTGCGAGCGACGGGCTGCGCAGGGCCGCAAAGCCTGCCTGCGACGCAAAGGCTGCGGCGAGAGATCCGGTCACTGCATCGGCCTCGCCGACCATGCCCTGAACCTCGGCGATGCCGCGTCCGCTGCGCCCCAGGATGCCCAGGTCGTTGCTGACATCCACGATCATCAGCGCGCCGTGCCGGTCGCAGGCGGACCGCAGGCGGACCAGATCGGCGGGCCTGCAGTCAAAGGCGGAAAAGGCGTCGCACAGGACGGCAAGGCGGGCCGTCCTGTCGGTGCGGCGGGCGTGCTGAAGGCGGTTCTCGAAGCATTCGACCCAGCCATGCGGCACCGTTTCGTTCTGCAGGCCGGATACGGCGACGGCGTCCGACAGGTGGGCAGAAGCAAGGCGGTCGGTGAAGATGCGGTCACCGGGTCGCAGAAGCGCCGCAAGCGTGGCGGACAGGGCATGCGTCGCGTCCTTGACCAGGATGCTGTCGGGCATGCCGGTCAGACGGGCGAGTGCCGCTTCGGCAGAGCGGCGGGCCACTGCGGCGGGAAAGCGGTCTGCGACCGCCATGCCTGCCAGGACGAGTGCCGGATTTCGGTCTTGCATGGCATTGGACATCGGAATGACTTTCAAACTTGGGGCTGAGCCGGGTGGCGGGCTTCAGAAAACTGGTCACGTCATGCGGCCCTGACGGCCCACCGCTTACACCTGAAACCCGGCCACCGGCCCAACGGCCCACCCCTGAGCCGCAGACCATTCGTCACCCGGCTTCGTGATCCTACCGTGAATTCTTTACCTAGCGTTAACCATGTGCTGCGGCTTCAGGCGGATTCGCCGGGTGCAAGCGTCGGAACGATGCGAATCGTCTGCCCGGTCGCCGAGTCGGTGCCGCGCAGCAGACCGGCGATCAGATCTGCGGCGCAGCTGCCGATCTGGGCGGCGTGGGGATCGACGGACAGCAGACGCGGGATCGACAGCCGGGAAATGTCATAGGCCCCAAACCCGGCCAGGGCGATGTCATCGGGCACGCGACGGCCCATCCGCTGGCATTCCGTCATCGCGCCGAAGGCGATCAGGTCGGACGCGCCGACGATGGCATCCGTATCGGGCCATCGCGCCAGCAGCGTGCGCGCGGCTGCAGCCCCGGCCTCCATCGTCGTCGGCGGCAGGTCCGACCGCGACAGGCGGTCATCCGGAAGGCGGAAGCGACCCATCGCCTCGCGGAAGCCGCGCCTGCGGTCCATGCCGCGGCGGTCGACGGGACCCGCTCCGCTGGCTGTTTCACCGCCGATGAAGGCGATCCGCCGCCGGCCGCGCGCGACAAGGTGGTCGACAGCAAGGCCGATGGCCGCCGCGTTCGAGAAACCGACGACGTGCCCGATGGGATCGTCGGGCAGGTCCCAGGTCTCGACGACCGGGATTCGCGCCTGCGCGAGCAGGCCGCGCGCGCGGTCGGAATGATGCCCGCCGGTCAGAAGGATCGCCTCGGGGCGGCGGCGCAGGAGGTGTTCGATCAGCCGGTCTTCCTCGGCGTCGAGGTAACGTGTCGCGCCCAGCAGGACCTGAAGGCCCGCTGAGTCGAGGCCATCGGACAGAGCGCTGACCATGTCGGCGAAGTTCGCGTTGTTCAGCGAGGGGATGGTGACGGCGACAAATCCGGTGCGCTGCGACCGAAGGCTGGATGCGGTTGCGTGGATGACATAGCCGAGCGCGTCGGCAGCCGCGCGGATGCGGGCGCGGGTATCCTCGCCGACCGAAGCATCGGCACGGAAGGCACGCGAGACGGTCATCACGGAAACGCCCGCCGCGCGCGCCACATCCTTCATTGTCGGGGCGTTGCGCACGGCACTTCCCCTCAGCCGGGTTCGCGGACGGAGGCCGCCGCTGCGACGGCGGCGGCGATCAGGTCGGCCTCGGTGTCGTGCAGGTCGAGCGTGGCAAATGTCTCGTCCGATCCGGGCGGTTCCAGCGCCGCAAACTGGCTGTCAAGCAGGGAGACCGGCATGTAGTGGTCCCGGCGCAGGGCCATGCGCGCGGCGATGACGTGCCTGGGGCCCGCGAGATGCAGGAACAGGACGTCACCCCCCGCAGATGCCCGGATCGCGTCGCGGTAGCGCCGTCGCAGCGCTGAGCAGGCGACAACCACCGGCAGCGGCGGTGCCGCCAGTGTCTGCCCCACGCGGACCAGCCATGGCGCGCGGTCTTCGTCGGTCAGCGGCATGCCCGCCCCCATCTGGGCGCGCGCGGCATCGGTGTGCAGGTCGTCGGCATCGACAAAGCGTCCGCCCAGGGCCGCTGCAAGCCCCTGCCCGACAGTTGTCTTGCCGCAGCCCGACACGCCCATGACGACGATGCGGTTCATAGCGACGCGGTGATGCCGCCATCGACATAGATGGTCTGGCCATTGACGAAGCTGGACGCGTCGGACGCCAGGAAGATGCAGGCCCCGACAAGTTCCTCGGTCCGGCCCCAGCGCCCGGCGGGCGTGCGCTTTTCCAGCCAGGCCGAAAACGCAGGATCGGCGACCAGCGCTGCGTTCAGAGGCGTGTCGAAATAGCCGGGCGCGATGGCGTTGCAGTTCAGCCCGTGGCGCGCCCAGTCGGTGGCCATGCCCTTGGTCAGGTTGGCGACGGCCCCCTTGGTGGCGGTGTAGGGCGCGATGGAGGGCCGGGCGAGTGCCGACTGGACGGATGCGATGTTGATGATGCGCCCGCGTCCGCGCGCGATCATGTGGCGCGCGACGGCCTGCCCGACATTGAAGACGCTGGTGACGTTGGTGCGCATCAGCATGTCGAACGCCTCGGGCGGGAAATCCTCCAGGGGCGCGCGGTGCTGCATGCCGGCGTTGTTCACCAGGATGTCGATGGGTCCGGTTTCCGATTCGAAGTGATCGACTGCGGCGCGCACGGCGGCATGATCGGTGGCGTCGAATGGCAGCGTCAGCGCGCCGGGGATGGCTTTTGCGGCGATGGCAAGTTTGCCCGCATCCCGCCCGTTCAGCACAACCTCCGCCCCTGCCTCGGCCAGCCCCTTGGCCAGTGCGAGGCCGATGCCCTGCGACGATCCGGTGACAAGGGCGCGGCGTCCTGTCAGGCTGAACAGGGCAAGGCTCATGCAGGGTCCCCCTTCGCGGGTCCGGGAAGGCTCGACAACGG
This sequence comes from uncultured Alphaproteobacteria bacterium, assembly GCA_963738635.1. Taxonomy (GTDB): domain Bacteria; phylum Pseudomonadota; class Alphaproteobacteria; order Rhodobacterales; family Rhodobacteraceae; genus JAOADN01. The sequence continues at coordinate 202,630 of CAVTXE010000020.1, forward strand.
GTCGGTCGGTTGTTTATGTTATCGATAACATCCTCTGTCAACGGGATGGGAACAAGTGCCGGGCAAGGGACGGACGCAATGAAGGCGATTGTCATCCATGCGGCGCGCGATCTGCGCGTCGAGGACCGGCCGGATGAGATGCCCGGTCCGGGGCAGGTGCAGGTCCGCGTCCTGCGGGGCGGCATCTGCGGGTCGGACCTGCATTATTTCAATCATGGCGGGTTCGGGGCGGTGCGCCTGAAGGAGCCGATGATTCTCGGCCACGAAGTCTCGGGCCATGTCGTGGCGCTGGGGGCGGGCGTCACCGGGCTGGCCGTGGGCGATCTGGTCGCGGTGTCGCCCTCGCGGGCCTGCGGGGCGTGCCGCTACTGCCTCGAGGGGCTGGCGAACCAGTGTCTGAACATGCGGTTCTACGGCTCGGCGATGCCGTTTCCGCATATCCAGGGCGCGTTCCGCGAGGTTCTGGTGGCGGATGCGGCGCAATGCGTCGCGGCCAAGGGGCTGACGGCAGCCGAGGCGGCGATGGCCGAACCGCTGGCGGTCACGCTGCACGCGACGCGGCGGGCGGGCGGGATGCTGGGCAGACAGGTGCTGATCACCGGGTGCGGGCCCATCGGCCTGCTGGCGATCCTTGCTGCGCGGCGGGCGGGCGCAGAGCGGATCGTGGCGACGGACCTGTCGGACTTCACGCTGGCGATGGCGCGTCGGGTCGGGGCGGACCAGACGATCAACATGGCGACGGACCCGGACGGGCTGGCCGGGTTTGCCGCCGACAAGGGGACGTTTGACGTACTTTATGAATGCTCCGGTGCGGCGCCCGCACTGTCGGCAGGGATCGCCGCGATGCGGCCGCGCGGGGTGGTCCTGCAACTCGGGCTGGGCGGCGACATGAGCGTTCCCATGATGGCGATCACGGCGAAGGAGCTGGACCTGCGCGGGTCGTTCCGCTTCCACGCGGAGTTTGCGACAGGCGTGTCGCTGATGCAGAAGGGGCTGATCGACGTGAAGCCGCTGGTCACCCATACCGTGCCGCTGGCCGATGCCGAGGCGGCGTTCCGGCTGGCCAGTGATCGGACGCAGGCCATAAAGGCGCAGATAGATTTCAGCTGAGGGGGCACCGCCCATGTCGTTCTTCGAAATCATCGACCCGGTCTTCGCGTCTTTCGTCATGGGCAACGCGCCGGTCAAGAAGCTGGCGGCGGGGTTCGACTGGGCCGAGGGACCGGTCTGGTTCGGCGACGCCGGGTGCCTGCTGTTCTCTGACATCCCGAACAACAGGATCATGCGCTGGACGGAGGAGGGCGTCACGACGTACCGCGCGCCGTCGAACTATTCCAACGGGCATACCCGCGACCTGCAGGGGCGGCTGGTATCCTGCGAGCACGGTACCCGGCGGGTCACGCGGACGGAATGGGACGGGTCGGTCACGGTGATTGCGGACGGCTACCGGGGCAAGCGGTTGAACAGCCCCAACGATGTGGTGGTGAAGTCGGACGGGTCGGTCTGGTTCACCGACCCGCATTACGGGATCAAGACGGATTATGAAGGGTTCCGGGCCGAGGAAGAACTGCCCTGTCAGGTCTACCGGGTGGACCCGGACGGGACCATCGACGCGGTCATCACCGACATGGCCTGCCCGAACGGGCTGGCGTTCAGCCCGGATGAAAGCCTGCTCTACGTGGCCGATACCGGGCGGATGTTCAGCTCGGACCCGCAGCATATCCGGGTGTTCGACATGGGGTCGGGGCGTCCGAAAAATGGCCGCGTGTTCCACACGGTCAGCCCGGGCTGCGCGGACGGAATCCGGGTGCGATACGGACGGAAATGTCTGGTCGTCGGCGGGGGACGGGGTTCATTGCATCGCGCCGGACGGGCATCTGATGGGGCGAGGTACTGGTGCCCGAGGCAGTGTCGAACATCTGCTTCGGGGGGCGGGCGAAGCATCGGCTGTTCATCACGGCGACGACCAGCCTGTATTCGGTGGTGCTGAACCGGCAGGGGGCCCAGAGGCCATGAAAAAGCCGATGTCCACATGTGGACATTTCAGAAAAGCCATTTAATACATATGGTTATAGATGTTGTTAACCTGAACTTTCATACATTTTCCCGCATCGTGAGCCGTGCTTTCCGGGCGCTGTCACACGGTCGCGCCCGCGACCAGCCGCGTCGGGATCACGCGGACATCCTCGACCGGATCGCCGCGCAGGCGGCTGACCAGCGCCTCGGCCGCCTCCTTGCCGATGCGCGCGGTGGGCACCACGGTCGTCGTCAGGCGGCGCGGCAGGATCGACGCCGCCTCCATCCCGCCCCAGCCGGCGATGCCGATGTCGTCGGGCACGCGGATGCCGCGCTGGGTCAGCCAGGCCAACCCGCCGATGGCCATCTCGTCATCATGGTAATAAAGCGCGTCGAGTTCCGGGTGGCGCGCCAGCAGCGTTTCGGTGCCGTAGAAACCCGCATAGAAGCCGGGGTGATCCTGCAGCACCTCGGTCGCCACGGGGGCGGCGCGCGCAGCGGCCAGCGCGGCGCGGAAACCGTCCAGCCTTGATCGGCCCATCGTTTCACGCGCTGCCAGCGCCCCGACATAGCCGATGCGGCTGCGGCCATGTGCGGTCATGAACTGGCCCATCTCATAACCGTTGTCATAATGCGAGAAACCGACGGAGACATCGAAGGGCGTTGTGTTCAGGTCCCAGATTTCGACCACCGGGATGGTCAGGTCGCGCAGCAGCCGCAGTGTTCCGGCGGAGTGCCTGCGCCCGGCGAGCACGACCCCGGCAGGCTGCCAGCTGGCCAGTGCGCGGAGCCAGGTTTCCTCCTCGTCCGGCAGCTGGTCGTGGCTGCCGATCATCGTCTGATAGCCGAGCCGCGCGAAGGTCGCGTTCATGGTTTCAAGCAACTGCGAGAACAGCGCCGAGGTGAAGCGCGGGACGCAGACGCCGACCAGCGTGGAGGACCGGGCGGAACCGAATGCGGCGGCAAGCCGATTCGGGAGGTAGCCCTGCCGTTTGACTTCGGCGAGCACGCGGGCGCGGGTGTCTTCGGAAAAGCCCGATCCGCCGCGCAGCACGCGGCTGACCGTCATCTTGGATACGCCTGCGGCAAGGGCGATATCTTCCAGCCCTGCCTTGGTTTTCCTGCTCATGCGGCAACTTTCGGAGCCGCGTCCGACGTGGATGTTATCGATAACGTCATGGCTTGACTCGGAGGGCGTTCTGAATCGATCATGCCAACGTTACCGGTAAACCAATGGCCACACCAGAGCCTGGATACCGGCGGGAGGACTTCTGATGAGCCCGGCCGACGGCCTGTTCTTCGACAGCATCGTCAAATCCTTCGGCGGCACGCAGGCGCTGCGCGGCGTTTCGCTGCGCGTCGGGCGCGGCGAGATCGTGGCGCTGCTGGGCGAGAACGGGGCGGGGAAATCGACGCTGATCAAAGTGCTGGGCGGGATTCACAAGCCGGACGAAGGGCATGTCAGCGTGGACGGTGCCCCCTACGCGCATGTCGCGGGATCGGTGAACGAACGCCAGGCGGTGGCATTCATCCATCAGGACCTGGGTCTGATCGAATGGATGAGCGTGGCCGAGAACATCGCGCTGGCCGTGGGCTACCCCAGGCGCGGCGGGCGGATCGACTGGGCTGCGGCGGAAGACGTGGCGCGCCGCGCATTGGCGCTGGTCGATGCGGATTTCGCGCCCACGACGCGGGTATCGAACCTGACGCGGACGGAAAAGTCGTTGGTGGCGATCGCGCGGGCGCTGGCGGTGGAATGCGATTTTCTGGTGCTGGACGAACCGACGGCCAGTCTGCCTGCCGATGAGGTCGAACGCCTGTTCGCGGCGCTGCGCCCGCTGAAGGCCAAGGGCGTGGGCATGATCTATGTCAGCCACCGTCTGGACGAGATCTTCCGTATCGCGGATCGCGTTGCGGTGCTGCGCGACGGTCAGATGGTGGGGATGCGCGACATCGCGCATACGAACCCCGAGGAACTGGTGAACCTGATCGTGGGCCGCAAGGCGCGCGAAATCAGCCGTCCTGCGGTGCAGGAGGGGGCCGAGGTTCTGCGCGTCAGCAATCTGGCGACGGGCGGGATCGGGCCGGTCAGTTTCCGGGTGGACCGGGGGGAACTGCTGGGACTGGTGGGCCTGCGCGGGGCGGGGCACGAAGAGGTGGGCCGCGCGCTGTTCGGGCTGGCGCCGCATTCGGGCGAAGTCACGCTGGAAGGCGCGGCCCCGGACCTGTCCAGCCCGCAGGGCGCGACCCGGTCGGGCATCGGGCTGGTGGCGCGGGACCGGGTTGTCGAAAGCATCGCACCGGCGCTGTCGATCCGCGAGAATGCGTTCCTGAACCCGGCGAATGCGGGCCGGAAGCTGTTCAGCCTGATGGGCCGGAAGGCGGAACATGGCATGGCGCGGGCGCTGGGGGCGCGCGTCGGACTGTCGCCGAATGACCCGACGCTGGCCATCGAGGCGCTGTCGGGGGGCAATCAGCAGAAGGTCGTCGTGGGGCGCTGGCTGGATACGGGCCGTCGGTTCCTGATTGCCGAAGACCCGACGGCGGGGGTGGATGTGGGGGCGAAGGCCGAGATCTACCACCTGCTCTACAAGGCGCTGGCCAGCGGGATGGGGGTTCTGGTGGTGTCGACCGATTTCGAGGAGGTGGCGAATATCTGTCACCGGGCGATCGTGTTCAGCCGGGGCCGGACGGTGGCCGAACTGACGGGCGTCCAGCTGTCGACGCAATCGCTGATCCAGGCGGCATCGGCGGGGGAAGCGGCATGAATTCGATCGAATCCAACGCGCTGGAGCCGACGCGGGACGAACTGGCGCATCTGCCGATGGGGGCGCGGCTGTGGCGGCTGGTGCCGGTCTACGGGCTGGTCATCCTGATGTTCGGGCTGATGGCGCTGTTTTCCATCCTGCTGCCGAACACGTTTCCGACGGTTCTGAACCTGCGGGCCATCGTGTCGGACAAGTCGATCATCGCATTGCTGTCGCTGGCGGCGATGATCCCGATGGTGGCGGGGCGGATCGACCTGACGGTGGGCTACGGGATCGTGCTGTGGCACATTCTGGCGATTTCCCTGCAGACGATGTACGGGTTTCCTTGGCCATTGGCGGTGCTGGTGGTTGTGGCGCTGGGCGCGCTGACCGGGGTTCTGAACGGGTTTCTGGTCGAGGTGGCGCGGATCGACGCCTTCATCGCCACGCTGGGGACCGGGACGGTGCTTTATGCGCTGGCTTTGTGGCACACGGGCGGGCGGCAGGTGGTGGGCGTGCTGCCGGACGGGTTCTATGCGCTGAACGGGACGTTCGTGCTGGGCATTCCGATCACCGGGTTCTACGTGCTGGCGCTGTCCGTCGCACTCTGGATCATCCTCGAATACACGCCCGTCGGGCGATACCTCTATGCCATCGGCGCGAACCCGAAGGCGGCGGCGCTGAACGGCATCCCGACGCGGAAATTCGTGGTGGCGGCGTTCATCGCAAGCGGGACGCTGACCGCGATCACCGGGGTGCTGCTGGCATCGAAACTGCGGATCGGTCAGGCGAGTGTGGGGCTGGAATTCCTGCTGCCTGCGCTGGTGGGCGCGTTCCTCGGGTCAACCACGATCAAGCCGGGGCGGGTGAACGTCTGGGGCACAATCGTCGGCGTGGTGATCCTGGCGGTGGGGATTTCTGGGATCCAGCAGTTCGGCGGCAGCTTCTGGGTCGAGCCGATGTTCAACGGGCTGACGCTGCTGATCGCGATAGGGATTGCCGGGTACGCGCAAAGGAAAAAGGGCGCGGCCCGGAAGTGAGAACAGCATTCAACGGGAGGATACCAACATGCTGAAACGGACCTTTGTGAAAACCCTGATGGCGGGCACGGTCATTGCGGGCTTCGGCCTTTCACCGGCGCTGGCGCAGTCGGCCTGGGACGGCCCTACGACCGGCCCCAAGGCAGCCGAGGGCAAGACGATCGTCGTCCTCGCGGCCGACCTGAAGAACGGCGGCATCCTGGGCGTGACGACAGGCGTCGAGGAAGCCGCGGCCAAGATCGGCTGGACGGTCCGCGTGCTGGATGGTGCTGGTTCGGTGCAGGGCCGTACGGCGGCGGTCGGGCAGGCGCTGGCGCTGCAACCGGGCGGCATCATCATCAACGGCTTTGACGCGGTCGAGCAGCAGGCGGCCCTGGAGGGCGTCGTGGCTGCCAGCATCCCGATGGTGTCCTGGCATTCGGGCCCGAAGATCGGCTGCGACGCGCCGGGCGGGATTTTCGCCAACGTGTCGACCGACGCGATGACGGTGTCCGAGGAAGCCGCGAAATGGGCGGTTGCGGATGCGGGCGGCAAACCGGGCGTCGTGATCTTCACCAACTCGACCTATCAGATCGCCATCGACAAGGCCGACCGCATCAAGGCGACCGTCGAGGCGATGGGCGGAACTGTCCTGGAATATGTCGATACGCCAATCGCGGACACGTCGACCCGGATGGGCCCGCTGACGACCAGCCTGCTGCAGAAATACGGGGAAAGCTGGACCCACGCGCTGGCGATCAACGACATCTACTTCGACTTCATGGGGCCGGCGCTGGCGGCGGCGGGGGTCGCGCCGGACGGGTCGCCCAAGGCGGTCGCGGCGGGCGACGGGTCTGAAATCGGCCTTCCAGCGCATCCGCACCGGGCAGTTCCAGTCGATCACGGTGGCCGAGCCCCTGAACCTGCAGGGCTGGCAGCTGGTGGACGAGCTGAACCGCGCTGTGCAGGGCGAGGCCTGTTCGGGCTACATCACCGCGCCCGCCGTGGTGACGAAGGAAGGGCTGGAGAAGACTGGGCGACAGCAACGCGTTCGACCCGGACAACGGCTACCGCGATGCCTATGCGACGATCTGGGGCAAGATGTAGTTTGCTTCCGACAGTCGGTTGAACGGACGCCCGGGGAGCAATCCCCGGGCGTTCGCTTTTGGGTCGGGTCAATCGGCCATCAGCACCTTCAAAGGCGGTATCCCGCCGGTGGCCGTCGCGCCTTTCAGCGAGGCCGCAGCGGCGCGGTGGCCGAGGGTCAGGGACCGCTCGGGCGTCCACCCCTGATGCAGCCCGTAAAGGCACCCCGCGCAGAAGGCGTCGCCCGCGCCGACCGGGCTGACGATGTCTTCCGGCGGAAGGCGGATCGCATCCTGCCAGGTGATGTCGCCACCCGTCACCCACAGCGCCAGATCGGGCGTGTGGATGACAACGGCCCCGGCCCCGGCGGCGCGGAGTGCCGTGGCGGCATCGGCCAGCCCGGCGCGGTCTGCAGGTCCGGTGACGGTCAGGCCGGTGGCGCGCGCCGCCTCGACCTCGTTCAGGAAGAGCACGTCGGTGAAGGGCAATGACGCCGCGACAATGGCGCGGAACGCGGGCGTGTCGGCAGAGACGAGGTCCACACAGGTCGTCATCCCGGCGGATTTCGCGCGTTCCAGAACGCGGCTGGCAGGCGTGCGGCCTTGCGCATCAAGGCTGTCCATGCGGCCCATCAGATTGAGATAGCCGAGGTAGAACAGCTTCAGGCCCTGCGCCGCCAGCGCCTCGACCGGAATGTCGCCCTCGTCCAGCAGGTCGTTGCAGCCGGGGTGATAGAAGAATGTCCGGCTGTCGCCGGGCACGGTCATCACATGGGTATGGGCGGTGGGCTGGGCATCGGTGTCGGCGATATGCGCCGCGTCCAGACCTGCCTCTGTCAGCGCCTGCCGCACCAGGTGACCGTGCAGGTCGCGCCCGATCAGGCCGACCGGGATGACCGGCAGTCCGGTCTGGAACGCGGCCAGGTCGAGTGCCACATTGGCCGCGCCGCCGCCAATTCCCGTCACCTCTTTGCGGATGTGGACGAGGTCGCTTTTGCCGGGCCAGCCGTCGATGGTGTGGACGATATCGACGATCCAGTTGCCCGCACAGGCGATCCCTCTCCGTTCAGCCATGCCGGTCATTTTCCTTCTTGCCGCCCTGACGCCTACTCTGCCGTGGTGACGTGACCACGCGCAATGCCGGCCGGCATCCGTACTTCCGTTGATGGCGCATAGCCGATCAGCGCGCTTGACCCGTGCTCGGATCGGGTCTTACTGTATGCGCGTTCAGCAAGGGCGCAGCCATGCCCCGCAACCCACGCTACGACATCCTGTTCGAACCGGTAAGGATCGGACCGAAGACCGCGAAGAACCGGTTCTTCCAGGTTCCCCATGCGTCGGGCATGACCAATGCCGCCCCCCGTGTGCGTGCGGCGTTCCGGGGCATGAAGGCCGAGGGCGGCTGGGGTGTCATCTGCACGGGGGCCACGTCGGTCGATGTCAGTTCCGACGACAGCCCGTTTCCCTGCGCCACGCTGTGGGACAAGGCCGACATCCGCGCCCATGCGCTGATGACCGATGCGGTCCGCGCGCATGGCGCGCTGGCGGGGGTCGAGCTGTGGCACGGCGGGTCGGCGGCGATGAACCGCACGACACGCGCGACGCCGTTGTCGCCGTCGGGCATTCCCTGGATGGCGACGCATGTGCCCTTCATGTCGTCGCAGCGTCCGCGCGTGATGGACGCAGGCGATATCCGCGACCTGATCCGCTGGCACCATGACGCGGCGGTGCGGGCCGAACAGGCGGGGTTCGATATTCTCTATGTCTATGCGGGCATGGGTTATCTGCCCTATCAGTTCCTGCTGTCGGACAACAATCACCGCACCGATGCCTATGGCGGATCGGTCGCCAACCGGACGCGGCTGGTGGGCGAACTGATCGACGCGGTGCGCGAGGCGACGCACGGGCGCTGCGCCGTGGCCCTGCGGATTTCGCTGCAGGAACTGCGCGCGCGGCCGTCAGAGAACGCGGCAAGCGAGGCGCATGAGGTGATCGGCATCCTGCGCGACGCGCCGGACCTGTTCGACGTCAAGATGGACTATTCCTCGACCGACTGCGCCGCGTCCCGCTACACGCCCGAAGGCAGCCACGAGACGGTCGTGGATTTCGTGAAGACGGTGACGGACAAGCCCGTCGTCGGCGTCGGGCGCTTCACCTCGCCCGACACGATGGTGGGCATGATCCGGCGCGGCGTGCTGGACCTGATCGGAGGCGCGCGTCCTTCCATCGCCGACCCCTTCCTGCCGCAGAAGATCGACGAGGGGCGCGAAGACGACATCCGCGAATGCATCGGCTGCAATATCTGCATCTCCTCCTGGCATGACGGCGTCTGGGTGCGCTGCACGCAGAATCCGACGGCGGGCGAGGAATGGCGGCGCGGCTGGCATCCGGAGAAGGTCGGCCGGGATGGCGTGGGGTCGGTTCTGGTGGTCGGCGGCGGGCCGTCGGGGCTGGAGGCGGCGCTGACGCTGGCACGGCGCGGCTTTGACGTGGCGCTGGCGGACCGTCGGCGCGATTTCGGCGGGCGTCTGCTGTGGGAAACCTCGCTGCCGGGACTGACGCCGTGGTTCCGCGTTGCGGAATACCGGCTGGGTCAGCTGCGCAAGATGCCGAATGTCGCGCTCTATCCCGAAAGCGATCTGTCGGCCGACGATGTGCTGGCCTTCGGCGCGGATCATGTGGTGGTGGCGACCGGCGCGCGCTGGACGGACACGCCTCTGCCAGCCGACCGAGCTGCCGGGCGGGCGCGCAACGGGGCCGCGTGTCTATACGCCGGACGATCTGGCGCGGGGCGTGGTGCCGGAGGGGCCGGTGGCGGTGTTCGACTTCGACAACTACTACCTCGGCACGGCGGTGGCCGAAGGTCTGGCCGCGAAGGGGCTGGCCGTGACCCACATCACGACGGCGGGGGCAGCGGCAGGGTGGAGTTTCCTGACCAACGAACAGCAGTTGATCCATCAGGCGCTGCTGAAGCGCGGGATCACCAGCAGGACGCTGGAAATCGTGCGCGATTTCGACGGCGAAACGCTGACGCTGGCGCAGATCTATTCGGGCGAGGCACGGTCCATTGCGTCGCGGTCACTGGTCGTCGTCGGACTGCGCGCGGGCGGCAGCGCGCTCTACGACGCGCTGGCGGCGCGTGAGAGCGGCGCGACCGCGATCCGGTCGCTGCATCTGACCGGCGACGCCAATGCCCCCGGTGCCATCGCCCATGCGGTCTATCAGGGGCACCGCACGGCGCGCGAACTGGGTGTATCGCAGGGCGGCGTCCGTATCCGGCGGGATGCGGGTTTCCTGACCGAGGATGCGTTGGCACCATGATGGAGGCCGTCCCCCATCGCAGGCGCGCACGCCCGCCGCGGACGATCGGAGATATCCGGCAGCAGCCCTTCGGTCAGACGCCCCGCACCTATGTCCCCATCGAGGTCATCAGCGCAGATCAGGTTGCCGCGATCCATGCGGCCGCGCTGAAGGTCCTGTCCGAGATCGGGATGCGCGTCCTGCATCCGCCTGCACGCGACCTGTTCAGGCGGGCCGGGGCAGCGGTGGAAGGCGACATGGTCCGGCTTGACCCGGACATGATCACAGACCTGCTGCGGCATGTGCCGCAGACCTTCACACTGGAGGCACGCGATCCGGCCAAGGCGCTGACCCTGGGCGGCGGGCACTGCGTCTATGCGTCGGTCGGCGGGCCGGCCTATGTCATGGACAACGACCGTGGACGGCGTGACGGCACCTATGCCGAAATGTGCGACTATCTCCGGCTGGTGCAGGCGCTGAACGTCCTGCATCAGGAAGGCGGGGGTCCGTTCGAACCGATGGACCTGCCCGCCAACACGCGGCACCTCGACATCTACCGCGCGCAGATCGCGCTGCTGGACAAAAGCTGGCAGACCCAGACGCTGGGCCATGCGCGGACCATGGACGGGATCGAGATGGCAGCGATCATGCTGGGGACGACGCCGGAGGGTCTGCGCGGCCGGCCCGTGCTGCTGGGGATCATCAACACGAACTCGCCGCTGCAGCTGGATATACCGATGGCCGAGGGGCTGATCGCGATGGCCGCGCATGGCCAGGTCGTGGCGATCACGCCCTTCACACTGTCGGGCGCGATGGCCCCGGTGACGCTGGCCGGCGCCCTGACGCTCCAGCATGCCGAGGCGCTGGCGGGCATCGTCCTGACCCAGATCGTCCGCCCGGGTGTGCCGGTCATGTATGGTGCCTTCACCTCGAACGTCGACATGCGGTCGGGGTCGCCCGCCTTCGGCACGCCGGAATACACCAAGGCCGCACTCGCCTCGGGCCAGCTTGCCCGTCACATCCGCGTGCCGTTCCGGTCGTCGAATGTGACGGCGGCGAACGAGGTGGACGCGCAGGCGGCCTACGAATCGCAGATGGCGCTGTGGGGTGCGCTGATGGGCGGCGCGCATCTTCTGGAACATGCGGCGGGTTGGATGCATGGCGGGCTGACCGCGAGCTTCGAAAAGCTGATCCTCGACGCCGAAATGCTGCAGATGATGGATGCGTTCTTTGCGCCGCTGGATGTAAGCACGGCGACCTTGGCCGTGCAGGCGATCCGCGATGTCGGGCCAGCCGGGCACTTCTTCGGCGCGGCGCATACGATGGAGCGTTATGAGCATGCCTTCTACACGCCGATCCTGTCGAACTGGGACAATCACCCGAACTGGCTGCAGAATGGCGGCGTCATGGCGCGCGAAAAGGCGAATACGGTCTGGAAGCAGCTTCTGCGCGATCACGTTGATCCGCCCCTGGACCCCGGAATCGCGGAAGCGCTGGACGACTATGTGGCACGACGTAAGGCTGAAGGCGGCGCACCGATGAACTGATGACATCCACGCGCCGAAACATGACAACACAGGAGGCTGATATGAGAAGTAACCTGATCGCCGCATCCATCGCTGCGCTTGTGCCGTTTGCGGGACATGCGCAGGACATGGTCGTCTACAGCGGGGCAGAGGTCGAACTGCTGTTCGATCCCGACGGCGCGGGAAGCGGAACCGAGGCGAGTCTTTCGAGCTATGTCGAGGCGGAACGCGCCGGGTTCTATGCGGGCCTGCTTGCCAAGTATGTCGATGACACCGCCAGCAACGAGGTCAACCTCTATGCCGGCTACCGCCGCGATCTGGACTCTGGCCTGTCCTATGGTCTGGTCTACACGCGCTATATCTACCCCAATGATTCAGCCAGCAATTACGGGGAACTTGGCCTGTCTCTGGGCCAGACGCTGGGTGAAAAGGCCGCGCTGTCGTTCGACGCCTATTACGATCACGACAACAAGCTGGGCAGCGCCTATGTCGGTGCGGAGTTCTACGCGACGGACAAGATCACGCTGTCGGCGAACTACGGGACTTACGAGGTCGATGCCGCGCCGAGCGAACAGGAATGGGACGTGGGCGCGTCCTACGCCTTCACGGACGAAGCAGCGGTCGACCTGCGCTACTACGACGGTTCGGAATACACCGACAGCTACTTCGGCCTGTCGGTCACATATGACACGACGATCTTCGGCGGCTGAACACCGGAATGCCGGCCGTGCAGGACAGCTTTCCGCATCGGGTGAAGGTGGTCGAGAACATCTTCATCCCGATGCCGGACGGAACCCGTCTGGCGGCGAAGATGTGGCTGCCGGAGGATGCGGAAACCACGCCCGTTCCGGCACTTCTGGAATACATTCCCTACCGCAAGCGTGACGGCACGCGGACGCGGGATCAGGCCCTGCACATGTATCTGGCGGGTCACGGCTATGTCTGCCTGCGGCTGGACATCAGGGGGACGGGCGACAGCGAGGGCCTGATAGCGGATGAATACACGCCGCAGGAACAGCAGGACGGCTGCGACGCGATAGGCTGGATCGCGTCGCAGCCCTGGTGCGACGGGTCGGTCAGCATGATCGGGATTTCCTGGGGCGGCTTCAACGGGCTGCAGATCGCGGCGCTGCAGCCGCCCGCGCTGACTTCGGTCATCACGGTCGGGTCGACGGACGACCGGTATGCCACCGATATCCACTGGGTCGGCGGCTGCCTGTCGAAGGACAACTTTGACTGGTCGGCGACGATGCTGGCGCATAACGACCTGCCGCCTGACCCCGAGATCGTCGGAGCGGGCTGGCGTGAGGCGTGGCTGGCGCGGGCGCGGGCGAACCGGCCCTGGATTCTCGACTGGATGCAGCACCAGCGGCGCGATGACTACTGGAAGCAGGGATCGGTCTGCGAGGATTTCAGCCGCATCCAGGTGCCCGTCTATGCGGTGTCGGGCTGGGCCGACAATTATTCCGAAAGCGTCCCGCGCCTGCTGGCCGGTCTGGACGTGCCACGCCTCGGGCTGATCGGGCCCTGGGCGCATTCCTATCCCTATGACGTCGCCGTCGAACCCGCGATCGGCTGGCTGGACGAAGTCGTGCGCTGGCTGGACCACTGGCACAAGGGCCGTGACACGGGGATGCTGGCGGAACCGATGTACCGGGTCTGGATGCAGGACCATGTGCCGCCCGCGACCTGCTATCTGGAGCGTCCGGGCCGGTGGGTGGCCGAGGCAGACTGGCCCTCGCCCCGGATCGAGCATCGCAAGCTTTATCTGAATCCTGACCGCAGTCTTGCGTCCGGAGCCTCTGCCGAAGCCGCGCTGCCGATCTGCTCGCCCCTCTGGGTCGGTCTGGCGGCGGGCGAGGTCGGGCGCTATGGCGAGGATGCGGAATGGGCAACGGACCAGCGCGAGGATGACGGCGGATCGCTGGTCTTCGTGACCAGCCCGCTGGCGGCGCGGACCGAGATCATGGGCGCGCCGCAGCTGCACCTGACCTTCACCTCCGACCGCCCGCAGGCGCTGATCGCGGTCCGGCTCAACGACGTAGCGCCCGATGGGCGGTCCACCCGCGTGACGGTCGGCCTGCTGAACCTGACCCACCGCGACAGCCATGAATTTCCGACCGCGCTGGAGCCCGGGCGGACCTATTCCGCCACCGTCGATCTCGACGACATCGCGCATGCGTTTCCGGCGGGCCACCGGATCGCGGTGTCGGTTTCCACCACCTACTGGCCCATCGCCTGGCCTTCGCCCGACCTTGCGACTGTCACGGTCATCGCCGGGCGGACACATCTGGAACTGCCCGTCCGTCCGCCCGACCCGGCCGATGCCGCGCAGCGCCCGTTCGGCCCGCCGGTCGCTGCACCCAACACGCCTTCGGTGATGGACACACCCTCCGTCCAGAACCGCCGCCGTGTGACGCGCGACCTTCTGTCGGGCGAAATGACCGTCGATTTCCCGCGCTGGACCTTTTCCAAGACTATGCCGGACATCGGGCAGACCGTCAGTTCCTCCGGTCTGGTGCGCTACACGATCACCGACGGCGATCCTTTGTCCGCCCGCATGACCACTGATTATGCCGTGACGATCCGGCGCGCGGATGGCGAGTTCGGGCACCGATCGCAGGGCGCGCATGTCCTGCGATGCCACCCATTTCATCATCGATATGTCGCTGGAGGTGACGGAGAACGGCATCCCGGTCTTTGCCAACGCATGGCACGAAAGGATCCCGCGTGACATGGTCTGACGCCAGACGGGGCAGGCGATGCTGACCTATGCCGTCAAACGCGTGGCGCTGGCCGTCCTGATCCTGATCGTCGTCATGGTGGCGATGTATGCGATGGTGTTCCTTGTGCCGGGCGATCCGGCGTCGCTGGCGCTGGGCCCGCGGGCCACGCCGGAACTCAAGGCGCTGCTGCGCGAGCGCATGGGGCTGGATGAACCCGTCCTGATGCAGATCGCGCGGTTCTTCGGCAACGCGATCACCGGCAATCTGGGCTATGACGTCTGGTCGAAGCGGCCCGTGCTGGACCAGATACTCGAGGCGTTTCCCCACACGCTGGCACTCGGACTTGTGGCGCTGGGCTGGGCCTTTGTGCTCGGCACCGCGCTGGGATGCGTCGCAACCGTCTGGCGGGGGACAATCGTCGACCGGCTGCTCGGCCTTTTGTCGGTCAGCCTGATCGCCGTGCCGTCCTTCGTCATCGCGATCTATTCGCTGCTGATCTTCGCCGTCTGGCTGCGCTGGCTGCCTGCCATCGGCGCGGGGCAGGCGGGCGATCCCATGAGCCAGCTGCGCGCGCTTATCCTGCCCGCGCTGTCGCTCGGCATCGGCTGGGTCGGCTACATCGCGCGGCTGGTCCGCGCATCCCTGCTGGAGGTCATGGGGGCAAACCACATCCGCACCGCCCGCGCCTTCGGCCTGCCCGAGCGGCGGATCGTGCTGAACCATGCGCTGCGCGTGGCGATCATCCCGACGATTTCGATCCTTGCCGTCGGGTTCGGCAGCATCCTGTCAAGCGCGGTCTTCGTCGAGACGGTCTTCGGCCGTCCCGGCATCGGCACGCTTGTCACCTCTGCCGTGGCCAAGCGGAATTACCCGGTCGTCATGGGCACGGTCCTGTTCATGACGGCCTTCTACCTGTTCATCGTCACCGCTGCCGATCTCTTGATCGCGCGGCTTGATCCACGGGTGCGCGATGTCCTTCGCGCGTGACGGTGTGATCCGCAAGCTGCTGCGCGACCCGATGGGCGGGCTCGGGCTGACCATCGTCATGCTCTTCCTGACCGCCGCCCTCGCCGCACCCCTGATCTCGCCTTACGACCCCATCGCCCTTTCCGTGAAGGACAAGTTCCAGGGCCCGAGCCTCGCGCATTGGGCCGGGACCGACCAGCTGGGCCGCGATCTTCTGTCGCGCATCATCTGGGGCGCGCGCACGGCTCTGGGGATCGCGGTCACGTCGGTGGGGCTGGCCGGTCTGATCGGCCTTATGCTGGGCCTTCTGGCAGGCTACGGGCCGCGGTGGCTCGATGCGCTGCTCGTCCTGATCTTCGATGCGATGTCGTCGCTGCCGATGATCTTCTTCGCGCTGGCCGTCATCACGGTTGTCGGACCGGGATCGGCGACCCTGATCCTTGTCGTCGTGCTGGTGTCCTTTCCCGCCTATGCGCGCCTGATCCGCGCTCAGACGCTGACGCTCGCCAATGCCGATTTCATCCTTGCCGAACGCGCGATGCGGGCGTCGTCCAGCCGGGTCATCCTGCGCCACCTTCTGCCGAATGTCGCGGGGCCCCTCGTCATCCTTCTCAGCATGGACATCCCCGTCGTCATCATGCTCGAGGCGGGCCTGAGCTACCTCAACCTCGGCGTCCGCCCGCCGACGCCGTCCTGGGGCAACATCCTCTATGACGGCTACACCGCGCTGCGGTCCTCGCCATCCATGGTGATCGTTGCCGGCATTCCGCTTGTGCTTGCGACGCTCGGCTTCACCTTTCTGGGCGAGGGGCTGCGCGACGCCATCGACCCGAAACTTCAGGTCAGGGGGATCGGATGACCCCGCTGATCGAGGTCGAGGGACTGTCGCTGTCCTACCGCACGGCGGGGGGCGAGGTGAGGGCGCTGCGCGAGGTGTCGGTGCGCGCGGATGCAGGCGAGGTTCTGGGGATCGTCGGTGAAAGCGGGTCGGGCAAGTCGACGCTCGCCTCGGCGATGATCCGGTTGAACGGGGTGAACGCGCGTGTGACGGGCGGGTCCGTCCGCTATCGCGGACAGGATGTTCTGGCCCTTGCTCACGAAGACATGCGCGCCCTGCGCGGCAGCAAGATCGCGATGGTCTTTCAGGACCCGATGACCGCCTTCAACCCGGTGCTGACCATCGGAAACCAACTTCTGGACTTTCAGCACAACCGGAAAGCAAGCCGGTCCGACAAGACCGCCCGTGCCACGGACGTGCTGGAACGCGTCGGCATTGCCGATGCGGCAGCCGTGATGAACCGCTATCCCCACGAACTCTCCGGCGGCATGCGCCAGCGCGTCGCCATCGCCGCCGCCCTGGCGATGGACCCGGACGTGCTGATCGCCGATGAACCGACGACCGCCCTCGACGTGACGATGGAGGCGCAGATCATCCATCTTCTGCGCGCCCTGCGCGCCGATTTCGGCGGCGCGATCATCATCGTGACCCATCATCTGGGGGTGATCGCCGAACTCGCCGACCGGGTCGCGGTGATGTATGCGGGCGAGGTGGTCGAAGACGGGCCGGTCGATGCGATCTTTCACGATGCGCGCCATCCTTACACGCAGGCGCTGCTGGCCTGCGATCCGGCGCAGCTCGCTGTCGGCGGGGCAGAACTGCCGACCATCGCCGGGTCGCTGCCCGACCTCACAGCGCTGACCGGCGGCTGCGCCTTTGCGCCGCGCTGCGCGCGGGCGCTGCCGGTCTGCGCGACGCGACCCCCGCGCGTACGCCTCGGGCTAGGGCGATCTGCCCTTTGCCACAGGGTGGCGGCATGACCGCCGCCCTGCGCCTGTCTGCGGTCTCGGTCGATCTGGCGCAGTCGGGCGGGCTGGTCCCGTTCCTTGGCCGTCCCCGGCGGCTGGCGATCCTTCACGATGTCTCGCTGACGGTGCAGGCTGGCACGACGCTGGCGCTTGTCGGCGAATCCGGATCGGGCAAGACGACGCTGGCCCGTGCGGTTGCGGGCCTTCAGCCGATCAGCGCGGGGTCCATCGAGACCTCCAGCTCGGCAGGCGGTGCCGCGGTGCGCGGCAGCGATCTCTCGCTGATGTTCCAGGACGCGACCGCTTCGCTCAGCCCCCGGATGCGGATCGGAGACCTGGTGACCGAGCCCTTCGTCATCGCCCGCCAACCGATGACCGACCGTGCTGGCAAAGCGGCCGAGCTGCTGGCAGGCGTCGGGCTGCCCGCCGATTTCGCGCACCGCTATCCGCATGAACTGTCGGGCGGGCAGGCGCGGCGCGTCTGCGTGGCGCGCGCACTGGCGCTGACACCCGCCCTTGTCATCGCGGACGAGCCGACGGCAGGCCTCGACGTATCGGTACAGGCCGAAATCCTGAACCTGATGACCGACATCCAGCGCCGCCTCGGTCTTGCCTATCTCATCATCACGCACAACCTTGCCCTCGTCCGCCATGTCGCGGGCCGCATCGCCGTGCTCTATCTCGGCCGGATCGTCGAGGAAGGTCCGACAGCCCGCGTTTTCGCCGGCCCCGCGCATCCCTACACCGCCAGCCTGATTGCCGCCGAACCCCTGCCCGACCCGCGGCGCAGGCGGCATGACCTTGCCATCAAGGGCGAAATCCCCAGTATCCTCCGGCGCCCGTCCGGATGCGAGTTTCACACGCGCTGCCCGCGCGCGGAGGCGCTGTGCCGGACCACAGCGCCGCTGCTGCGCGCCATCGCGCCGGACCGGCTTGCGCGCTGCCATTTTGCGATGACCGAAACCTGAGGGAGGATCGAATGGACTGGAACACGGACAGACGCGGTTTTCTGGGGCTGGCGGGTGCAACGCTGGCGGGCGCGGCGATGCGGCCCGGATTTGCATGGGCGGCGGATGCTGGCGCGCTGCGCATCCGGGTGCGGTCGGACATGCAGGTGCTCGACCCCTTCGGCATCATCGGCGAGCTGGACGACATCATCCCGCGCTGCACGCAGGTGACGCTGGTGCGTCTCGGCGACACGCGCAAGGGCAACGTCCTGTCGAACTATGCTGCCGAGACGTTCGAGTGGATCGACAGCCAGAACATCGCCTTCACCCTGCGCGAGGGGCTGACCTGGACAAACGATTTCGGTCCTGTGACGGCCGAGGATGTGAAGTTTTCCTTTGAACGCATCCGGGGGTCGGACTCGGCCTGGGCGTACCAGTTCGAAAAGCTGGATCAGGTCGAGGTCACGGACGCGCGCAGCGGCATCATCCGGCTGACCGCGCCCTATGCGCCGTTCCCCGTCATCGCGCTGCCCTACTACGGTGGGCATATCGTGTCGAAGAACGCGGTCGAGCGGGTCGGCGGCAGCTACACGACCGAGAACCCCGCGCAATGCGGCCCCTATCTGTTCGGCACCTGGGAGCAGCAGCAGAAGATCACGCTCACGCGCAATCCCGGCTGGACAGGCGATGCCCCGCCCTTCGAGACCGTCGAATTCTACATCCAGACCGACGATCAGGCGGCCCAGCTGGCCTACGAGGCGGATGCCTTCGACTATGCGCCGCTGGACGTGACCGCGGCCAAGCAGCTGAAGGGTGCGCTGCCCGAAGGCGCGGCGCTGATCGAGGGGCAGTCGACGCGCTATGACTGGCTGACGATCAATATGAATGCTGAACCCTTGAAGGACATCAGGGTCAGGCAGGCGATCCAGTATGCGTTTGACGGCGACGCGGTGCTGCTGGGGGCGTTCGACGGCCTTGTCGGGCGGTCGGCTGGCGTGGTGCAGCCGGGCACGACATTTGCGCGCGAAAAGAACCTGATCGACACCCGCGACGTCGAAAAGGCCAGGGCGCTGCTGGCCGAGGCGGGGGCCGAGGGGCTGGTGCTGAACCTTGTCGCGCTGACGGATGCGACGTCGCAGACCATCGCGCAGATCATCCAGGCGTCCCTGGGCGAGGCGGGGATCACGGTCGAGATTCAGCCGACCGAGGATGCGGCCTACTGGGCGCTGGGCGACAAGACGGCAGGCGAGGACTACAAGTCGCTGGAACTGGTGCTGATGTCCTTCGCGGGTGGCATCGACCCGACCGAGAACCTTGTCTGGTTCCGGCCCGACCAGATCGGCGTCTATAACTGGTCGTTCTTCGACAGTCCGGAATACGAGGATCTGTATCAGGCCTCGCTGACGGAAACCGACGCGGACAAGCGCCGCGCGATGTTCAACCGGATGGAGGACCTGATGGAGGAATCGGGCGGGTTCATCTTCATCTGCTTCGAGCCGTTTGTGGCAATCCACGACGCCAACCTCGATCCGGTGATCCTCGCGGACGGGCACCCCGACCCGATCCAGTTCCGGCTGGTCTGAAGGCGTGGCGCAGAGCGGCGCAAAACCGGAGAACAACGGTGCGCGGCCCGCGCCGCGCTACCGGCGCATTCCGGTCGCCGAGCGCCGCGAAATGCTCGAGGATGCGGCCCTTGCCTGCTTGGCGCGCGGCGGCATAGCGGGCTTCACCATCGACAATATCTGCGCCGAGGCAGGCGTGTCGCGCGGGCTGGTCGCGCATCACTATGCGTCAAAGGAGGGGCTGCTGGCGGCAGCGTATGCACGGATGTACAGCCGCCTGCTGGCCAAGGTTTCGCGCACCGAACCGGGCGTTCCGCGCATCGTGTCGATCATCGAGGATGCGTTTGCGGCAGAGGAGTTCAGCCGCCCGGTTCTGGCGATCTGGCTGACCCTCTGGGGCGAAGCGGCGAACAACACAGGCCTTCGGGACGAACACCGCAGGCACTATGACCGCTACCGGTCCGAAGTGGCGGCGGCCCTGTCGGAACAGGCGGTCGCGGCGGGGCGGCGGATCGATGCGCAGGCGCTTGCAATGACGCTGATCGCGCTGATCGACGGGCTGGGCGTCGAATGCGTCGTCGATCCCGAGGCGGTGGCGCGGACGGAGGCGCGCGCCGCCTGCTACGCGCTGGCCGAGGCGTTTCTCGGCCCGCTGCCGAGGCCCGGCGGCTGAGCAGGGTCCGTGCTGGCGGGAGCAGCGGTTCTGCTGCTGTCACACCTTGCCCAGCAGCATCGCCGTGCCCTGGCCGACCCCCACGCACATCGTGGCCAGCGCGTGGTCGGCACCCGACCGCGCCATTTCCGTCGCCGCGGTGCCGATGATCCGCGTGCCCGACATGCCCAGGGGATGACCAAGTGCGATCGCGCCGCCATGCCGGTTCACGCGCGGGTCGTCATCGGCGATGCCGAGTTGCCGCAGGCAGACCAGCACCTGCGCCGCGAAGGCTTCGTTGATCTCGATCACGCCGATCCGGTCCAACGCCGCGCCCGTCCGCGAGAGCAGCTGGCGCACGGCGGGCACCGGGCCATAGCCCATGATGCGGGGCAACACGCCTGCCGACGCCGCGCCCAGAATCCGCGCGCGCGGCGTCAGCCCGTGGCGCGACACAGCGTCCGCGGACGCGACGATCAGCGCTGCAGCACCGTCATTGATGCCGGACGCGTTGCCCGCCGTGACGGTTCCGTCCGGGCGCACGATAGGTCTGAGCGCCGACAGGGCCGTCATATCCGTTCGGCGCGGGGCTTCGTCGGTGTTCACGCGGGTGACAGCGCCGCGTCCGGCAGGCACATCAACCGCGACAATTTCCCCGGCCAGCCGCTCCGCCGACCGCGCCGCCTTTTCCTGCGACCGCAGTGCAAAGGCGTCCTGATCCGCGCGTGTCACGCCGAACTCATCGGCCAGGTTTTCGGCCGTCGCAGGCATTGCATCCGTGCCATAACGCGCCTGCATCGCCGGATTGATCATCCGCCAGCCGATGGTCGTGTCGAAAATCTCGGCCGTCCGCTGAAACGCCGCTTCCGCCTTGGGGATCACCATCGGCGCACGGCTCATGCTTTCGACGCCGCCCGCGATGGCCAGGTCGATCTCGCCCACGGCTATCGCGCGGAAGGCCTGCGTCACCGCCTCCATCCCCGACGCGCAGAGGCGGTTGACCGTGACCGCCGGAACGGTTTCCGGCAGGCCCGCCAGAAGGACGGCCATGCGCGCCACGTTGCGGTTGTCCTCGCCCGCCTGATTGGCGCAGCCCATCCAGACTTCGCCGATCCCGGCAGGGTCCAGCCCCGGATTGCGCGTGATCAGCGCCGCCAGTGGAAGTGCCGCCAGATCATCGGTCCGGATGCGGGCAAGCGCCCCGCCATAGCGCCCGATGGGGGTGCGGACATAGTCGCAGATGAAGACATCGCGCATGGCGGCTTCCTTCAGTTCAGTTCAGGTCGGCGAGGCTGCAGCCTTCGGCAACCAGCCGCGCCATCAACGGCCCCTCCGACCATGATCGCGGGTCCTCGTCGCCCCAGCGCCGCACACGGTCCAGAAACACATTCAGCCCGACACCGTCGGCATAATGCATCAACCCGCCCCGCCAGCGCGGAAAGGCATAGCCATGCACCATCACAAGGTCGATGTCCGAAGGCCGCGCGGCGATGCCTTCGTCCAGAATCCGGCAGGCCTCGTCCACCATCGCCGTCAGGGCGCGGTCCTGAATTTCGGTGGCCGAGAAGACGCGGCGCATCAGTCCCGCCTCGGCCGATGCCGCTTCGATGATGCCCGTCACCACCGGTGACGGCACCGGCTTGCCGTCCGGGTAGTCATACCATCCCGCCCCCGTCTTCCGCCCCAGGCGCTGCAATCCCTCGACCAGGCGGTCGGCGACGGGGATGTAGCGGTGCGCGGGATCGTCCCGCAGTTTCAGGCGCTGACGGTTGGCATACGCGATGTCCAGACCCGACAGGTCCTGCACGGCATAGGGCCCCATCGCCATTCCGAAGTCCTGCATGGCGCGGTCGACCTGCCAGGGCAGCGCGCCCTCCAGCAGCAGGATGTCCGTCGACTGGCGGTAACGTGTCAGGATGCGGTTGCCGATGAAGCCGTCGCAGATCCCTGCTGCGACCGGAATTTTGCCAAGCTGGGCCGCAAGGCCATGGGCAAGCGCCAGCGTGTCGTCGGACGTGGCATCGGCGCGGATGATCTCGACCAGCCGCATGATATGCGCCGGGCTGAAGAAATGCAGGCCGAGGAGGCGGTCGGGATGCGGGATGCCTTCCGCGATCCGGTTGACGTCGAGATAGGAGGTATTTGTCGCAAGAGCCGTGCTTTCCGGCAGCGATGCCGCCAATTGAGCGAAGATCGCCTGCTTGACGCCCAGATCCTCGAATGCGGCCTCGATGGCGATATCCGCGTCGGGCAACGCGTCATAGCCTGCGACCGTCCTGGGGGACGGGGGCAGCGTCACGCCGCGCGCGGCTGTCTGCCTGCGCAGGGCGTCAAGGTTGCTGTTTGCGCGACTGACCCCTGCCGCGTCGGTTTCGACGATGGTGACGGTGATCCCTGCAAGGGTCAGGGCATGGGCGATGGATGCCCCCATCGTTCCGCCGCCGACGACAACCGCAGCGGCGACGCGGCGTCCGCTGTCCGAGGCAACGGCACGCGCCTCGGCCCTTGCGATGTGCCGAAGCGCTGCAGCCTGCGTGCCGCCCGCCAGCGTGATGCGCGCCGCCCGCTCGGCCTGCTCCGCCTCTTCAGGCGACTGCGCCGCAGCGGCAACGGATCAGGGCGATGGCCGTCTCGGGCGCCGTCTGGCCCGGCATCCGCCTGCGGACCGCCGCGACCGCATCATCGATGCCGGTTCCGGCGGGCCCGGCGGGGCGCGCATCCGGACCAGACCGCTGCACCACAGGCAGCAGGGTCCGGGCAAGTTCGATGGCCGCCGCATCGCGCTCCGCAACCGCATCCACCAGACCCGCCCGCGCCGCCTGACCCGCACCGACCGGCCGCCCGTCGCAGACCAGCCGGATCGCCGCCGCTGGCCCGGCAAGATGCGCAAGTCTGAACAGGACACCGTGGGTCGCGATGCTTCCCAGCCCGATCTCCGGCAGATCGACCACCATATCCGCCGTCGCCACGCGGTGGCTGCAGGCCAGTGCCAGCGCCAGCGCCGCGCCCGTCATCCGTCCCTGCATCACCGCGATGATCGGTCTGTTCAGGTCGTCGATTGCGCGCATTGCAGCGGTCGGGTCCGGGTCGCGCGCATCGGTCCAACCGAGCGTCGCGTCAGGTGCCGCCCCACCCGCCAGAACGATCACGACGCGACCCTGCGCGGCCTGTCCGTGCCTGTCCCGGAGCGCCGCCAGCGCCTCGGCAAGGCCGCCGACCCAACCATCGGTCCCGGCTTCCGGACGCAGGACCAACGTGCCGTCCGGCAGTTCGGATGTCGCGCAGATCACCGCATGTGCCCCGTGTGCCCCTCCTGTCCGTTATCGGGGCTCGCCGGGCGGCTGGCAACAGGCGGCGCGGCGGTTTCCGGGCTTCGCGGTGCCGGACGGCTGGGAAACAGTCTGGGAATCTGCAGGCGGGCCGCTGCGCGCCGCCAAGACCTGCCTTTACACGATGACCCCGGACAACCACTTCATCATCGACCGCCATCCGGCCATTCCAGGCCTTGTCTGCGGCTGCTGCTGCTCGGGCCACGGGTTCAAGTTCGCCCCGGTCATCGGCGAGGCCCTCGCGGATCTGGCGCTGGAGAGGACGACCCGGCTGCCGATCAGCTTTCTGTCGGCGCGCCGTTTCGATGCTGCCGGATCGTGTCCGGAACGCTAGGCCTTACATCAGGCGATGCCGCCGGGAATCGCGCACGAAAGTCACGTTGAATCCCGGCGTTGTCCGGGTGCGGTGGCGGCGGGAACGGAACTGCGGTCGGACCTTCTCCGAACATCCTTGAAATACTGGACTGCGGCAGACACCGTGGACAGTCAGAAACGGTGGCGATGTATCCGCACCATATTCAGTCAGTCGCGGTGACCACCGTGCGTCCTGCAAAGTCGAATAAGCTGAAGTCAACGAAGTTCCAGGCTGTAGAGGGCTGCACAGTGGGCGAAGCCCGCAAAAGCTATCGAGATTCCCATCGGGAATTTTTTCGTTCTGGCGAGTCCTTTCCAGCCATCTGGCCTTGCCGACAGTACTCGGCGCAATCCGAGAAGAAGTGCGACACCGAACAGCAGGCTGACGGCAAAGATATTCGCGAACAGCAGAACGCTTCCAACGGGAATGAAGAGCATGAGCGCGGCAAGCAGTTTGACGTCCCCGCCGCCCACCAGACGAAGCGCGAAGGCCAGGAGGCCTATGGCAAGAGCTGTCGCCGCAACGGCGACGCGCGGCATCAGGTCTGGCGGTGCCGCAACCAATGATGTCAGCGCGAAGACTGACACCAGGATGATCGGCAGGACATTCGGGATCCGCAGTTGCCGCAGGTCGGAGACGGCAGCAATGGCCAATACAGGCAGGATCATGAGAAGCGGCAAAATCGTCATTGGTAGTTGGATGCGCGGCGCAGTTCAGGCTCGAGCGGCGTGCGCGAAATGATGAGGCGATACACCAGCTGCGGCAGGCCGCTGACACCGATCTTGGCATAAATGCTCCGAAGGTGCGAGCGAACGGTCGCTTCGCTCAGGCCGAGTTCCGCAACGATGCCCGCGACCGCCAGACCGCGCGAAAGCAGCAGGCACACGCGGAACTCCGCCCGAGACAGTCTTGCCGGATTGGCGATGCCCAAGATGGGCAGAGTGTTCGCTCGCCGTGTATCCGGGTGGCGCTGCGCAATAATCGAACCGGAGATCACACCAACCTGACGGTTCGCCCATGTCCGGGCGACCGTCGAGGCGACAAGGGCAAGTTTCGCCTGATCCGCCGTGGTCAGAAGGTCGCGGAAGTGGAGTTCGATCCGGTCCCTGCCCAAAGTGCTTCCGAGCAGGACAACGACGGCAAACTCCGACATGCCGCGCGACTCCTGCCATTCGGCAAGGGCGGGGTCGGACGGCAACTCGTTCTCGCTGTCGGTTGAGGCAAACCAGATCGCCCCGCCGCGCGACCGCGAAAGGTTTTCACCGAACTGGCCCTCTGCAAAAGACCGGCAGAGCGGCCGCGCGACAGAACGCGCCAACCGGTCATGCACCGCAACTTTCACGGTCCCGCCCGCCTGCGTGCGGACCAGCATCCCTGCTTCGGCACCCACGCCCCTGACCAGTCCCGCCAGCGCCTCGTCAATCTCGAGATTGCCTGCCAGCGCTTCGCACCAATTGGCGACCGCTTCCACAATATCTGTCCGCGATGTCGGCATCGGAAAATGCAAACCATTGTCGGCGCTGACTTTTCCCTTGTCCATTTGCACGATACGGTGCTCCCCTCGCCCCACTCAAAGTGCGGGCGCCGTCCCCAACATCACCTGACGAGCAGTTTCAGGCATGCCTTAATTTTGTCAAAGTGCTGCCGTCGTTTCGCTGGATTCACGCCGAATTTGCAACCTCTGCGCGCAATCGCGTTCAGTTCCTATGACCAATACTGCATTATTTGATTGACTATTCCCGAATGGTCGCGCCGTCGCTCTTATTCAGAATGACGGGTGCCCGGCGAATCATCCGGAAAAATAGCGCATATAGCGGATTACGACCGGTCCCAGCGTCAGAAGCAGCAGTGCCGGCAGCATAAGTGATGCCATGATGGCTGACATCTGCACGGGCAGCTTGTTCGCCTTTTCCTGGGCCCGAAGCTCGCGCGACTGGCGCATCTCTTTGGCGTAGGCAGACAATGTGCCCGATATGCTTGTGCCGAACTGAATGGACTGAAGCACGACATTTGCAAACGAGGTGACTTCATCGACCCCCGTGCGTGACGCCATGTCGAGAAGTGCGCGGTCCCGCGTCCGGCCCGCCTGAATCTCTCGCTGGGCAGTCAGAATTTCGGCAGACAGCGCAGGGGCGGTGAGGGCGATCTCGTTCCCGACGCGGATCATCGCCGCATCGAAACCCAGGCCCGCTTCGGCCGATATCTGGATCAGGTCGAGCGCATTCGGAAACGCTTCCGATATCTGGCGCTGACGCTCGGTCACTCGTCCCCTCAGCCAGACCACCGGCCCGAAAAATCCGATCGCGATCATCAGACCCAGCCCCTGCAGAAGCTGGACCTGCGACAGTCCGCCGAGGGCGATGTCGATCCGGTCGGGAAGATCGACGTAACCGGCGCGCCCGCCGACGATGATGGCTGCAACCGCGGTCGGCAGCACAACTCCGAGCAACGTGCGGACAAGGTAGAAGTTGCGCACCGCATGGGCGCCGGTCAGACCTGCCGCCGCAAGTTGCCGCTGCACTGCGGTGCGGGTCTTTTCGTCCATCGGCACGAATGTCTTCATGATGCCCGACGGCGTGTCCTCGGCCGGACGAAGCAGACCCATATCGACCGTCGACTTGCGCCGCATGCTCTGATCGGCCAGGCGGCGGAGGACGGGATCCTTGCCCGCAAACGCCCCGGACAGACCGAAAACGGCGATCATGGCACCCAGTCCGATCCCGATGATCGGCAACGCATCATTGCCGAGCCCAAAACCTGCCAGGATACCTTCGATGGAACCGAACATATATCGCCCTCCTCAGAACCGAAAGTTCACGAGTTTCCGCATTACGAGGAAGTTGACGACGACAAGTGTCGCAACGATCAGCGCGAACGGTCGGAACAACGGATCATCCATCACCCCGGAATAATAGCCGGGGGCAGAGATCGACGTTGAAATGAGAATGAAGAACGGAAGGCACGAGAGGAAAATCGACGTAAGCCGCCCTTCCGCCGAAATCGCGACAATCTTCCTGCGCATCGCCATGCGGTCGCGGATCACCTGCGCAAGGGTGCTGAGTATCTGGGCCAGGTCGCCGCCGGTGCCGTGCTGGATCGCGATCGCCACGCCGAGATAGCGCGCGTCTTCGGTGTCGGTCCGGTCGGCGAAATCGGTGAATGCGTCCACCAGTGTGTCTCCGTAGGCAATCTGGTCGACCATGATCCCGAATTCGGTCGCCACCGGGTCGGCCATGTCGCTTGCGACGGACGCAATGGTTGCGTTCAGCGGATGTCCGACCCGCAGGCCCCGTCCCATCAGGTCGAGCGCGTCGGGAAGCTGCTTGATCAGCCGTTCGGTCCGCTTTTTCTGACGGATATGCACGATCAGGAACGGCACGAAGACAGCAAGAACACAACCGGAGACCAAGGCCACCAACGGCGGCATCACAAAGCTGCCGACACCTGCAAGCAGCACCCATGCGAGCAGGCAACCTGCAAGAAATGCCATCGGCAAGATGGTCAGGCCTGCCTTTCGCAGTGCCTTCGGAAACCCGCCCAGGAACGGCAGCATCGCGAACAGCCCGCCTGACTGCGTCGGTTTCAAAAGACGCAGCCGGTCTTCGGTGGACGCGCCCCTGGCGATCATCCGCATCCGGCGGTTTCGTGCATCCGCCGAGGACTCACTGCGTGACAGCATCTGGCGAAAGCCGTCGAATGCGAACAGCGCACCCAGGAACACGCCGCAATAGGCGACGATCTCGAACCAGGATTCGATCTGAAACGTCATGCCTTGGCCCCTTCCCGCAGGAACGACGTACTGCTCAGATCAACGCCGGCCTGCAGCAGCGCCTCGGCGCAGCGTGGCCGGATGCCCGTGGCCATGAACTCGCCCAGAACCTCGCCGGTCTCCGACTTGCCGGTCCGGCGGAACACGAAGATGTCCTGCATCGTGATGATGTCGCCCTCCATCCCGGTGATCTCCGAAACGCTCATCACCCGCCGTGACCCGTCGCTCATGCGGTTCAGCTGGACGATCACGTGAATGCCCGCTGCCATCTGCGACCGGATCGCCGAGATCGGAAAATCGAGCCCGATCATCGACACCATCTGCTCGATGCCGCCCCAGCGCGTCGCGGGCGCTGTTGGCGTGAACGGTCGTCATCGACCCGTCATGGCCGGTGTTCATCGCCTGCAGCATGTCGAACGTCTCGGCCCCGCGCACCTCGCCCACGATGATGCGGTCGGGCCGCATCCGCAGCGCGTTGCGCACCAGATCCCGCTGCAGGACCGCGCCGTTGCCTGACGGTCCCGGGCGGGCGCGTCTCAAGCCGCACGACATGGTCCTGCTGAAGCTGCAGTTCGGCCGCGTCCTCGATTGTCACGACCCGTTCGTTGCGGCCGATCTGCGCGGACATGGCGTTCAGCATCGTGGTCTTGCCCGACCCGGTGCCGCCCGAAATCAGCACGTTGAGCCGCGCCTCGACCAGGCCCCGGATCAGCGTCGCCGCTGCGGCTGACAGCGTTCCGATCTCGACCATGCGGTCGAGCGTCAGGGGATTGCGCGAGAATTTGCGGATCGAAACCGACGGCCCGTCGATCGCGCAGGGCCGGATGATCGCGTTGACCCGGCTGCCATCCTCGAGCCGGGCATCCACCCAAGGCTGTCGTCTCGTCAATGCGGCGGCCGACCCTGCTGACGATCTTGTCGATGATCCGCAGAAGGTGGCGTTCATCCCGAAAGCGGGCCTTGGATTTTTCGAGAACGCCGAAGCGTTCGACATAGACCGACCGGTGCGAGTTCACGAGGATGTCGTTGATCGTCGGGTCGGCGAGCAGCGGCTCCAGCGGCCCGAAGCCCAGCACCTCGTCCAGCAGTTCGTCGATCAGCTGCTTGAACTCCTCGGAGCGCATGGGTTGGCCTTCGTCGGCGAGGGTCTGCGACACGAGACTTGCCACTTCGCGCCGCAACTCGTCGGGCTGGACTTTTTCGATCACGGCCAGATTCAGACGGTCCAGCAACACATCGTGCAGCCGGCTTTTCAGTTCCAGCCGCGCGACCAGTTCCCTGTCGAAATCCGTCGGTTCAATGCGCACTGCCGCTGCGGCAGGGCTGCGCGCAAGCTCAATGACCTCGGCGCTCGGGCTGTCCTTCCGGATGAATGTGCGGAACATGACTGATTTCCTTATCTTGCAGCGGTATGCGCGACGGCGGGCAGTGTCATGAGGGTCGTTTGGGCAAGCCGCCCGATGGCGCGGCAAAGCATCGAACTGCCGGCGGCTTCGGAAAGCGATGCCCCCCTGTCCGCCGCAAGCCTCGCAGCGCGCCTGTCGTTCGGAAGCCAATGGTCCAGTTTTCGTCCGAGGGCTTTTTCGGTTTCGCGCCGCGCCGCAGATGCGAATCCCGAGCCGTGTTCGCGGTTCACGACGATTTCGACCGGCAGAGTTGCATGGTCGCCGCCAAGAAAGTCGATCAGGCGGCGGCAGTGACGCACCGCCGGGACCGACAGATCGGTTACGACCAGCACACGGTCCGCCCGCTGCAATACAGGTTCGATCCAGCCCACAAGGGCGCGTGGCAGATCGACGATTACGTAGTCGTTTGTCCGGCGAAGCGTATCCAGGATCGCTGCCACCTGTTCGGGCCTGATGGCATCCATCGGCACGAACCTGGACGGGGCCGCAAGCACCGAAAGGCCCTCGGCTGGTGGTCTGCATCGACTGATCCAGAAATACAGCGTCGGGGACGACACCCTCGGACGCGATCCGGTGCAAGGTATCCTGTTCCGGCAGATCGAGAACCGATCCGGCAGTCCCGAATTGCAGGTCGAGATCGACAAAGGCCACAGGTCTGCGTGTTTCGCCACGGAACATGCGACGCTGACAAGCCAGCTGATCGGCCAGGTTCACCGCAACCGTCGTCGCACCGATGCCACCGCGCGCCTGCATCACAGCGATGACACGGCCCGAACGCGAACGGTCCGTCGCGCCTATCGTTCCCATGCGCGAGATCTGATCGCTGACATCGGCGGCCAGCCCGGACAGGGGAAGCACCTCATCCACCCCGGCACGGTTCAGTGCGCGGGCCTGCGACAAGGGGATGCCGCTGTCAGCGAGCGCCAGCAACACCATGCCGGGACGCCTCGCCGCTGACAGTGCCTCGATTGCACCCAACTCCGAGTCGTCGTCCGGCGTGGTCTGGAACAGGACCACGTCGTAGTTCGCAGCCAGTTTCGAAGCGCGGCCGTTCATCCCCGACAGCGATGCCGACTCGACGTCGACCTTGACGTCCGCCATCGAAGACAGCGCAGTCCCGATCGCATTCGATATCTGCAGATCGGGTGAAATTACCAGAACGGAGCGCGTCGGATTTGTCATCTGATTCTTCTTTCTTCCATCATCCGTTTTCGCCGAGAGACAGGTCTTCGGCCGGAAGGGACACACTCATCGGCCGGGAAGGGAATCGTCGAAGCCGGCATTCCGGCCACATTCGCGCCGCTCAACCCTGCCAGCGCGCCGAGCGGCGTCGCGAAATTGAACCCGAGATTGACAATCTCGACCGTCACGATGGGCACATAGGGCCCGCCGAGAAAGCCCAGATCGGGATCATGGGCATAGCTGAACCGCAGGTTCGCAGGCACCGCATGGACCGGCAGGATCGGCGAGATGTCCGCCCATATCTCTGCCGCCGTCGGGTTCGCGAGGTTGCCCGTGCAGGTGATCGTGCCGGGATTGACGCAGATCGTTGCACCTGCCGCACACATCGTTCCGAACCGCGGCGGCACCGCATTGATGGGAACCGCTCCCCGCAGGTTCGTATCCGGCACACCCGCGCACGCGGCCGGGCGGACCACCGCGGTCCGGGCCGCAAGCTGCATGGCCTTCTCTGCCATGACATATTCCTGGCCGAGCCGGCCGAAGTCGATCAGGCCCAGAAAAAGCAGCAGGAACACGGGCAGCACGATTGCAAGTTCGACCAGCGTCGTGCCGCTTTCGTCGCGGCAGAGGTCGTCAAGCAATTTGCGTCGTCCGCCGCTCATGACCCGAAGACCCTCGCGCTGTCAGCGACCGATGTCGTGACGGTCGGAACGCTTCCACCGATCAGGCCGAAGATACCCGAGAACGGGTATGTGACGGTGATGCTGGCCGAAACGGTCGCCACCGCCGCCGGGCTGACACGGTAGGTGCCGGTCACGCAGGCAAAGCTGGGCGTCACGGAATTGAGCGTCACGGCGGAGGGCAGGACCGACCGGCCAGATACGCTCTGGCCGACGATGGCGGTCAGCTGCGTCGTGTAGGTGCCGACCGAACCGCCGCTTGCGCAGATGTCCGCTGGCAGCACCCGCGACAGGATACCGCGTCGCGTCACGCACCCCCGCGATCGTGCTCTGATAGGCCAGCATCAGGCGGCTGCCCTCGATGATGACCGCAAACACCACCAGCATCATCGGCAGCGCGATGGCGAATTCGACCAGCGCGACACCATCCTCGTTTCTGAAGAAGCGGTGCATCGGTTTGCGAAGCGCTTTCATCCTGTCACCGGTACAACTGGACGACGTCGTGGATGATGCCCGAGCTTCCGGACGTTCCGCCATTGCCACCGGCCGAGCCGATGATTTCCGCGTAGATGTCCAATGCCGAAACCGACCCGCCGTTATCGACCACGGGTTCGGTGATGAACATCTTGACGAACTGGTGCACCGGGACGTTGGTGGAACTGCCCTGGATCGGGTTCGCTCCGCAGTCGATGCCGGCCGCGATGATGACGCGGCGTTCGGGATCCGCATTCTGATTGGCCGAACACATCGGTCGCCCGGTTTCGGACAGGCCCGACAGGATCGGGGAACTTGAGCCTGCTCCCCCATTCGCCGCAATTTCAGCGAGGTAGTATTGATAGCGCGTCGCGGCCGACATGTGAGGGTCGGTTCCGCCATAGTTCTTCGCTACATATGCGGTGCGGCCGGCAGACCAGTCGCCGTTGCCATAGGGTGCGCAGCCGCCGCTTGTGATGCAGGTGTCGCGCGGCAGTGCGGCCGTGTCCGCAGTGGGCTGCGGGTTGTTCCAGTTGCACGCGCCACCGGTCTTCGGTTCGATCCCCTTGATGACATTCGGTGCCGGCGCATAGATCGGGTTGTTCTTCTCGTTTTTCATCGCGCCGGACCACATGTCGAAGCGGGTGTTCAGCGAGTCGTTCGTGATCCCGACCTTCTGACCCGGCTCGGTATTGACGCCCCGCGCCGGAAAGCATTGCGTGATGCTGCCGACCGCGCCGAGCACACAGCGCAGCATCGGCCCGGTCCCGCCAGCCCCGGCACAGTTTCCGGTCGAATCGAGGGCAAGCGTCGAGGGTTCGAGGAAACCGAAATTTCCGGGTCCCCAGGCGGCACCCTGACCGCCTGCGCGCAAGCGGATCATATCGCCAACGGTCGCAGGATTGGCGGCGTCGAAGCTCGGATCCGGGATGCAGAACATCATCGGCGTGATGTCGCAGGCATATTGCGTGAAGCCTGCAACTGCGACCGCGCCGACCGTGTTGCCTGTCGGCGCGGTCCCTGTCAGCGCGAAGAATGCCTGCGCGAAGGCAAAGCCCACGGTGCGCGGCGCAATCGTGACCCGCGCATAGATCGCGTCCGCCGGGACGGTGGTCAGGCCCGCCGACAGGCTTCCGGTGTCGCTTGCCGGCAGCCGGTCGTAGAATTCCAGGGTGTAGCTGGTGGCCCCGGCGAGCGTCTTGCCGCCGCCGCCATAGGTCTGGCTGTCGGACACAAGGTTCGCCGCTGCCGAGGTCGCGCGCGTGATGGCGTCGGATTTCCCGTCCAGTTCCCCCGCCGCCGCCAGCGCGACGTGATCCGCGTAGGACTGCAGTTCGGACTGGGTCGCGGCCATGCGGCCAACGTCGAACGACAGCGCGACAATCCCCAGGACGACTGCAATCGACGCGGCCCAGAATACCAGGATCGCCCCCGCTTCGTCGTGCCGAAATCTGCTGACCACCGAGCGCATGCTGCTGTCTCCCCCGGTCCGGCTCAATTGATCGGTTCGATTTCAACCGCATTGCCCCGGCGGACGCGGATGGTCGCGCGGGCCGGTTCCGCGGCCGGGGCGGCAGCGTCAACCGGCTTTTCCTCGTTCAGTAGATCGGCCAGACGGATCTGGCGCAGCGGGGTATCGGCGACCGAATCGAGCGTGCGCAGCGTCAGAGAAAGCGCGCCCGCCTTCTGTGCAAGGGCGAGCTTCTGGCCCTGTTCGGGCGTCACCTCGACCGTGACGGTCCGGGCGACATCGGGCTTGTCGCTGTTCTCGTCGGTTTCCTGATCGACGCCGACGACTCGGATGTTCTGCAGGATCGTGATGGCGGACAGCGTCTCGTCGCGTCCCTGCGTCATCACGATGTCAACGGTATCGCCCGGCGTGACCAGACCGCCGACCGCCGTCTCGGCATCGACCTTGATCGCCATCGCGCGCGTGTTCGGGCCAAGGCTCTGGACGATGGTCACCTTCTCGCCGAAGTCCGACACCTTCGACGACAGCACAAGATCGCCCTGCGCCATCGCATGGGTCGCGCGCCGGGGCGGCTCACCCGGTCCGGCCAGCAGCGACGTGATGTCGGTGACAGCTTCGGGCGGCAGCGCCTCGCGCGGCCATGCAATGGTTGACAGCATCTGCGGCTGGATGGTCTGGCCGAAGGGGATGTCGCGTCCGGCGATCACGACCGTCACCAGCGCCGCAGCCGGATCGGAGGCCGCTTCGGCGCGGGCATTGTTCAGGTATTCGCGGGCAGCGAAGGCCGAGCCGCCGGCAACCGCGATGCCCAGAAACGCGACAAGGATTGAACGCACGCCCATGATGTACCCTTTCTGAGTGTCCCCGGTCAGTGTCCGGCATCAGTCACTGTTCCGCTGGAGCGACCGGGGGGCGTCCAATTGCCCCCCGGTCTGATGGCCGATCCGTTGGACCGGCGTGCCTTGCTGCGGGGCGCTGCCTTACGGCATCACCGCCCCGGCTGCACCCATCGCGCCGGTGATGTCAGCGCCGAGCAGCGCAAGCGCACCCGTGCCGACGAACACGGCAAGGGCGACCGCAACGCCGTATTCGACCAGGGTCACACCCTCGTCGTCATGGCGGAAACGGATGATGAGTTTAAGCAGAGCGTCACGCATAAAAGGACTCCTATTCCTTGATCATTTCACCGCGCCGGACGTCCCGGCAGTAGCAAGAACCGAAAGCACACCCACCTCGGCTCCCCTCCATTGATCGGTCTCCGGCGTGACGGCGCATCCCCGGGATGGATGAAGTATTCGCGCTGAGGTTGTTTTTTTGCGCGGTTGGGCAAGATGCAAAAGCACTCCGGCCTCGGGAAAACCCGGCCAGCCGAACATGCCGGGAAGATCGGGCCGAAAATGCACGCAGCTTGGCCCCGGAGATCGACCTGCGGACTCTCCACAAACCCGGACGATAGTCGGGGCTCAGGGCACTTCAGGCCGAGTTCGATTGACGGGCGCTTGCAAAGGTTCCACCGGGGTTGCAGCGTCACGGATAGAAAACAGAGGCCACGCATTCAGCATGGGAACCGCCGCGCGATTTGACGACGTTCAGGTCAGGGCGGCGTTCTTGGTCTGGTTTCGCCGGGTTCCGCCGTTTTGCCTGTTATCGGCGAATGTCGTGCCTGTTCCGGTCGATGAACACCCTGTTCCGTCGAAGAACAGGAACACCCGGACGGCCTGTGGCAACCCATTGAATATGCGCAACTTCCAACGAAGAGCGGGCGCTTGTCCGCGCGGGAAAGCCTGTTTTTGCCGCTCAAATGCGAAAAACTCCCTGTTCTTGCATTTGTAACTCCAAACTCACCTGCCCCCGAGCCAGCACGAGACCGGCCCCCGAACCAGGGCCAGACGTCCCTGGAAAGCGGCAGGAGCGCGAGAAGAGGAAGGGCTTTGAACACGAAAAGGCCCCCTGTTGCGGGCCCTTGCAGGGTGCCGCCATAGCGTGCGACGGGTGTGCGGGGTTGGTGGCGGAGGCGGTGTCCCTAGAATGGGTATCACAAGTACATGTTTATAAGACGACTTTTTTTGCAAGTCCTTACCGCTGTACCACATAACGTACCACCCAAAGCCGAAGTCAGTCCAGGCGACTGTCTCGGCGGTCTTCCTTGCGTTTCATTGGGCGGACGTGCCCGCCGAGTAAGCGCCGTCCAATTCAACCTGACCGTCCAAAGCCTCGCCAGACTGCTCTTCAAGGGCCATCACCTCGCGCAGCTTGTGTGCCAGAACGGAAGCCGTCTTGTATTGGCAGTCCAGATCGCGGGACATTTGGATCATCGACTTGCCCTTTCTGGCGTTGACCGTGATACGGATCGCAGCCAGCAGATCGCCGAAGGCCATCTTGCGGCTGGCGCAGATCGTGCCGGACGTGACGCTGAACTGCCGGTGACCTGAGCCCCGTCTTCCCTCCGGGGTATGGTAAAGTCCTTGGGTTGATTTCTGGGTCTAGGCCGCCAGCATTTCCAGTCTTGTTTTCATGGAATATTCGGCAGGCGGGATATTCCAGGGCGGAGTGGGGTCTGTATTGGGTGTAATCCTCCTTCCATTTGGCGATCTGGACGCGGGCGTCGGCCAGCATCGAGAACAGCACCTCGTTCAGAAATTCATCGCGGAGCCGCCCGTTGAAGCTCTCGATGGACCCATTCTGCATGGGCTTTCCGGGTGCGATGTAGTGTCAGTCGACGGCCGTGCGCTGACACCAGAAACATCCGTTCACAGCGGGTCAGAAGAACGCCTGCAGCCCGGTGATCGCGCGGCCGAGGATCAGCGCATGGACATCATGCGTGCCTTCATAGGTGTTGACCGTTTCAAGGTTCACCATGTGGCGCATGATCTGGTAGTCTTCCTGAATGCCGTTGCCGCCATGCATGTCGCGGGCCATCCGCGCGATATCCAGCGCCTTGCCGCAGTTGTTGCGCTTGACGATGCGAGATCATTTCGGGCGCGGCTTGCGCTTCATCCATCAGGCGGCCGACGCGCAGGCGATGCCTGCAGGCCGAGCGAGATCTCGGTCATCATATTGGCCAGCTTCAGCTGGAAAAGCTGCGTTTGCGCGAGCGGTTTGCCGAACTGCTTGCGGTCAAGCCCGTATTGCCGCGCGGCGTGCAGGCAGAATTCGGCGGCCCCCAGAACGCCCCAGGAGATGCCGTAGCGGGCGCGGTTCAGGCAGCCGAACGGGCCCTTCAGCCCCTCGACATGCGGCAGCAGGGCGTCCTCGCCGACCTCGACATCCTCCATCACGATTTCGCCGGTGATGCGAGGCGCGCAGCGACAGCTTGCCGCCGATTTCGGGCGCCGAAAGGCCCTTGGTGCCCTTGTCCAGCACAAAGCCCCTGATCTTGCCGCCATGCGCGTCGGACTTCGCCCAGACGACAAAGACATCGGCAATCGGCGCGTTGGAAATCCACATCTTCGAGCCGTTCAGCACATAGCCGTCGGCGGTTTTTTTCGCCGTCGTCTTCATGCCCGCCGGGTCCGACCCGGCATCGGGTTCGGTCAGGCCAAAACAGCCGATCCAGTCGCCCGCCGCCAGCTTCGGCAGATATTTCTGCCGCTGCTCTTCCGTGCCGTAGGCATAGATCGGATACATCACCAAGCGACGACTGCACCGACATCATGCAGCGGTAGCCGCTGAATCGACCCGCTCCACTTCGCGCGCGATCAGGCCGTAGGCGACGTAGGATGCGCCAAGCCCGCCGTAGTCTTCCGGGATCGGTGACGCCCAGCAGGCCCATCTCGCCCATTTCGCGGAAAATCGCCGGGTCGGTCGATCTCCTCGCGGTAGGCCGCGATGACGCGCGGCTGCAGCTTGTCCTGCGCATAGGCGCGCGCCGCGTCGCGCAGCATCCGCTCTTCTTCGGTCAGCTGATCCTCCAGCCGGAACGGGTCTTCCCAGTCGAACCGGCCCAGATCGGGGGCGTCTTTCGGTTTTAGAGCCATGATCGAACCTTCCTCGGACTCGTGCGCGCCACTTGGGCCATGGGCAAGGCCAGCGAACGTCAAGCGCGCCTTATAGCGATCAAGATACTGGAGGGATAAGGCCGGTTCTCCCTTAAAACATGTATATCATGCATGGATGACCAACCGTCCCCGCCAATTCCTTCCGTCCGTCAGCCTGCTGATCGCCTTTGATACTGTCATGCAGGCCGGTTCGGCCTCGGCCGCCGGGCGCGAGCTGAACATGTCGCAAAGCACCGTCAGCAGGCTGGTGAAAACGCTGGAGGATCAATTGGGCCAGCCGCTGTTCGAGCGGCATCGCAAGCGTCTGGTGCCCACCCGCGCCGCCCGTACCTATGCCCGCGAAATCGCGCGGGCGCTGGATCTGGTGCAGCGTGCCAGCATGGAGTTTGTGGCCAACCCCGATGGCGGTACCCTGACGCTGGCGATCCTGCCGGCGTTCGGCACCCGGTGGCTTGCCCCGCGTCTGGGTGACTTTCTGGCGGCCAACCCCGGCATCACCGTCAACCTGATGACCCGGATCAATCCGCCCGGACTGGAGTCCAGCGGCGTTGATGGCGCCATCACCTTTGGTCAGGGCGACTGGCCGGATACCATCGCGATGAAGCTCTTCCCCGAAAGGCTGACGGCCTGCGCCGCGCCGTCGCTTCTGTCGGACCGGCCCGTCGCCGAAGTATCTGACCTTGCATCCCACCAGTTGATGCAGATCGAGACAAGACCCGGTGCCTGGGCCGCGTGGTTTCGAGGCCAGGGCGTGCCGCCGCAACGCGTGTCAGGGATGCTGTTTGACCAGTTCGCCCCGATGATCCAGGCGGCAATCTCGGGTCTGGGGATCGCGCTTTTGCCAAGCTACATCACCGAGCGCGAGATCGCCGAGGGCAGGCTTGCCGCAATTCTGCAACCGGACGTCGAAGGCGAAGGGGCATATTGGCTGGTCTGGTCGGCTGGAAAGCCCGAGCACCCGCCGCTAGACGCCTTCCGGCTCTGGATCGCCTCGGCGGTGCAGGCAGATTGTTTCTGACAACCGCTCCGACACCAGTTGCAAAGCGCGCTGATTGCCACCGGGACTCGGCCTTTTACTTCGTTATCGACCGTATCCGTCCCGGCACCCTGCTCCATTTGCATCACTCAACCATCCGGAGCCCATGGTCTGCCCCGACCATCCGTGACTTGCTTGCCGAACTCAATCTTTCGCGCGTGGATCTGAAGTCGGGCAATGCTGATCTTGGCGTAGAGCCTGCCAGCATCACTTTGTGCCGCCTTGCATTTTTGCATATATTGGTCGTAATAGTGCCATTCT
Source organism: uncultured Alphaproteobacteria bacterium (assembly GCA_963738635.1). GTDB lineage: Bacteria > Pseudomonadota > Alphaproteobacteria > Rhodobacterales > Rhodobacteraceae > JAOADN01. The sequence goes on from CAVTXE010000020.1 coordinate 240,943, forward strand.
TTCGACGACGTGGGAGGGTCGGAACCATGGACGAAATGCTCACAAACAGGGCATTCTTGCAGGTTGTCGAAAGCGGAAGCTTTTCAGCGGCATCTCTCGAACTGAATGTTTCGGTGGCCACGGTTGCACGACAGGTCAACAGCCTTGAGGCCCGGCTGGGTGTTCACCTGCTGCACCGAACGACGCGGACAATGTCTTTGACCGAGGCTGGAAAGCTGTATTGCGAGCGTATTCGCGCACTGTATGCAGCAGTTCGATTCCGTCAAGCGTGAGATTTCTTCTTACCAGAAGGACGTAAAGGGCCTTCTGCGGGTGCATTTGCGCCATTCTGTCGGCAATCAGGTGATCGTTCCAGCCTTGCCGGCGTTCCTCAAGCAGAACCCGAACATCAAGCTGGAAGTCACGTTGACCGATCTGCGCGAAGACCTTGTGACGCAAGGCGTTGACGTAGCGGTCTGGCTCGGCAGCCTTGAAGATTCCAGCCTGATTGCCCGGAGACTTAGCCCGGGCCGCAGGTTGGTGTGTTGCAGCCCCGCATATGCGGCAACGCATGGGCTGCCAAAAGAGCCTCAGGATCTGAGCGCGCATAACTGCATCGTCTACCGGGCGAAAAGCTATGACAGCTCATGGCGCTTTGCAAAAGACGGAAAGGTGGAGGCGGTTTCAGTCTCGGGAAACCTGGAGTCCGAAAGCTCGGCCGTGCTGATGACCAGCGCAGTTGCGGGTCTTGGGCTGGTGATGTTGCAAGAGGCAATGGTGCGGGGGGCGATCAATGCGGGGCAGTTGATCAGCGTGTTCCCCGACTATCATGTCAGCTCGACCGATGCCGACACGGCGCTGTTTGCGGTCTATCCAGGCAGCAAGCAAACCTCGCCCAAGGCGCAGGGCGTTCATCGATTTTCTGGTCAAGCTGTTCAAGGAATACTGATCCCTGCAGGATCGGGATGCCGGGCGCAGGCAGCCGGCATCCCGTCAGGCTTAGCTGGTCTTGGACCTGGCCTTGCCGTTGCCCACCGTGTAGATCGCGGCTGCGGCGACCACGACGATGCCTTCGATCAGGCCCTGATAGTTTGCGCCAAGGTTCAGGATGTTGAAGCCGTTGGTCAGGGAAAACAGCAACAGCGCACCGGCGACGGTCTTGATCACGCTGCCCGCCCCGCCGAACAGCGACGTGCCGCCAAGGATGGCCGAGGCGATGACCGTAAGCTCCATGCCGGAAAGCGCGGTCGGCGTCATCGACCGCAGCCGCGAGCCGAAGAGGATGCCCGCAAACCCCGCCGTGGCGCTGCACAGAACAAAGGCCCCCAGCCGGTAAGCCACCACGTTGACGCCCGAAAGCCGCGCCGCCTCGGGGTTGCCGCCCACGGCATAGACGCGGCGACCGACCGTGGTGAAGGTCAGCACGAACCAGACGATGCCGACGAATACCGCCGTAATCACCACCGGCATCCGCAGCGGGAAGGTCATGCCGTTCGACCAGCTAAGCCCGGCCAGCGCCGCCCCGCCCAGCACCAGGCCGATGTGGCGCGGCAGGATCTGCAGGTGCTTGCCAAAGCTGACAGCGGCCAGCACCAGCATCGCCAGACCGCCCACGAACATCGGCATGCCGACATCAAAGATATAGCCCTCAAAGGCCTTCAGCGCGGCGACCGTCTCAAGGTCACTGACCTGCAGGGAACGGCCGTCGGTGTAGATCAGCACCAGCCCGCGGATCGCGGTCAGGGTGCCAAGCGTCACGATGAAGGCGTTGATGCCGAGGAACATGACGATACTGCCGTTCAGCAATCCGCACAGAATGGCCACGCCCATCGCCGCCCCGAAGGCGGGCAGGATCCCCAGGCTTTCCACTGTGCCGACCATGACCGCCGCCGACAGGGCGGCGACCGATGCCACCGACAGATCGAAGTTTCCGGTCACCAGGATCACCGTCATCGCGGCGGCCATCATGGCCGTCAGCGAGGTCTGATAAAGCACGTTGGTCAGGTTCTGAACGCTGAGGTAGTTCGCCTTGCCCAGATAGGCGGTCAGAGAATGCCAATGAGACGACCAGCAGGATCAGCGCGTAGTACACGCCCATTTCCCGCAGGCCGAAGGCCCGGCGCCAGTCTACTTTCACTTTGCCCGCAGACTGGCTGCCGACCGATGCTTTGGTTGTCTGATCTGTGCTGGCCATGGCTTGCTCACGCTCCGATTGTCTGGCCTTGCGGCGTCATTTGGGGGTTGGTGCTGTCTTTGCCGCCGGCAAGCAGCAGCAGCTCATGTTCGTTGGTGTCATGTGCGGCCTTTTCGGCCACCTTGCGCCCGTCGCGCATCACGATGATCCGGTCGCAGGCGGCCATCAGTTCTTCGAATTCGGACGAGACGATGATCACCGACTTGCCCTCTTCGGCCAGTCGCCGCACCAGTTGCAGGATTTCCGTCTTGGCCCCGATGTCGATCCCGGCGGTGGGTTCATCCAGCAGGAAAACCTTCACATCGCTGAACAGCCATTTCGCGATGGTCACCTTTTGCGCGTTGCCGCCGCTCAGGTCGCTGACAATGGATTGGCAATCCGGGGCCTTGATCGCCAGCCGGCGGATGGCTTCTTCGCCGCGTTCGATCTCTTTCTTCTGGTCCAGCAGGAACCCGAACCGGCTGACGCTTTCCAGCGCTGGCAGGGAGGTGTTGCGCCAGATTTCGAAATCCGGGACGAGGCCCTGGCCAAAGCGGTCTTCCGGCACAAGCGCGATTCCCGCATCGACCGAGGCTTTGGTCGAGGTCTTGAGCCGTTTCCCGTTCAGCAGAACCTCGCCGCTGGCATAGCGGTCTGCGCCAAAGATCGCATGCAAAAGCTCGCTGCGCCCTGATCCCAGCAGGCCCGCGACACCCAGCACCTCGCCCCGGCGCAGGTTCAGCGTGATGGGGGCCAGACTGCCCGGCGAGGCAAGGTTCTTGATCTGCAACACCGGCGTATCGTCAGCGCCGGCTGCAACATGGCGTGACCGTTCCAGCGTTGCCTTTTCCAGCGCGACAATTTCCTTGCCCACGATGGCTTCGGCGATCTTGTCTTCGTCCAGCCCGGCCGTTTCGGCGCGGAACACCGCCGCGCCATCGCGCAGCACCGTGACTTCATCCGTCAGGGCGATGATTTCATCCAGAAAATGCGACACAAACAGGATCGCCTTGTTCTCGCCGCGCGACAGTTTGCGGACGGTCGCATAGACGATTTCCCGCTCATCCGCGGCCAGGGACGCGGTGGGTTCGTCCATCACGATCAGGTCGGCGCCGGTTGCCAGCGCCTGAAAGATCGCAACCATCTGCCGCGCCCCGATGGACAGATCGGACAACCAAGGCATCGGCGTCCAACTGATACCCAACCCGCTCGCACAGGCTGGCAAAGCTGTTGCGCATGGCGCGTTGACCCGCCAGAAGCCCGTTGCGCCCATGAACACGTTCTCGATCACCGACAGCGTCGGCACCAGTGGGATATGCTGGTGGATCGTGGCCACGCCCATGTCATTGGCCTGTTTCGGGCTGGTCCAATGCACCTCGGACCCTTTCCAGATCACGCTGCCGCCGGTTGCGGCATAAGCGCCCGACAGGATCTTGATCAGGGTGGATTTGCCCGCCCCGTTGGCCCCCAAAAGGCCATGGACCCGGCCCCGGGTGATGTTCAGGTCAACGCCGCGCAAGGCGACAATCTGCGTGCCGAATGTCTTGCGGACATTCTTCAGCTGCATCAGTGGAACGGCGTCAGTCATGACCCAATCAGGCTCCCCCTTGTTGCGCGCGACCCTGGCATCCCGAAGATGCGGTTCGCGTCATTCAAGTTCTGGCTGCTCCCAGCCCTTCATCCGCTTGCCACACTTTTGGCGATTGCCAGAGGGGGAACCGCTGCGGTCGGCCCGGCACGTTATAGCTTTTTATTATATCTCAGCCCGCCAGAACCTCCCTCTTCCAGATCCAGCAAGGCGTCGCGTGACCATAGATCGACAAACGACGGGCAAACATTGCCCGCCCCGTGAATGATCTTGGCGCTGCCCGCAAAGATAGTTTCACGCTTTGGTCAGACGCGAACGCGCCGCTCGGCGATCGTCTTGGCGATGGTATAGCTGTGGTGCATTTCCGGCCCGCCTTCGCGCCCGATGCCGCTGTCACGGTAGCCGCCAAAGGGAGCCTCGGCGCCGGGGCTGGTAAAGCAGTTCATCGCGATGGAACCGGCCTGCAATTCCCGCGTCAGATGGTCCGCCGTGGCCATGTCATTGGTGAAGACAAAGCCTGCCAGACCCATGGGCAGGCTGTTGCCGATCTCCAGCGCCTGTTCCATCGAATCGACCGCCATGCAGGGGGCAACCGGGCCAAAGGTTTCGTCGGTCATGATCAGCGCATCGGGCGGCACATCGGCAAGCACCGTCGGCTGGAAGAACCACCCCCGATTGCCCAATCGCGCGCCGCCTGCCGTCACCCGGGCACCGCGATCTGTGGCGTCCTTCACGAACGCCTCCATCGCGGCCAGACGGCGCCGGTTGGCCAGCGCGCCCATCATCACGCCGGGGGTAAAGCCGTCGCCTACCGGCCAGTTGTCGGCCTCACGCGACAGGGCCGCCACGAAATCGGCATAGATATTCTTGTGGATCAGAAACCGCGAGGCGGCCGAACAGAACTGCCCCGCCATACGGAATTTCCAGTTGGCGGCCAGTTTGGCCACCTCGGCCGGATCAACGCCATCGTCGATCAGAACCGGGCGCGTGGCCGCCCAGTTCCATCAGCACCGGCTTCATGGTTTCCACCGCCAGCCGCGACAGGTGTTTGCCGACATGGGTGGACCCGGTCAGCGTCACCAACCGGGTGATCGGCGACAGGACCAAGGCGCGCGACACTTCATCCGAATCGCCAAAGACCACGTTCAGCACGCCGGGCGGCAGGCCCGCATCAATGAAGCATTGCGCGAAAAGGCAGGCGGTGGCGGGGGTTTCGGACGATGGTTTCAGGATGATCGAACAGCCGGTTGCCAGCGAGGCGCTGATCTTGCGCGACGGGGCGCTCATCGGCACGTTCCAGGGGGTGAAGGCGGCCACCGGCCCGATCGGTTCGCGCACGACGTACTGGGTGTATCTGGCCTTCGCTGGGAACGATGCGGCCATAGTTGCGCTTCAGCTCTTCAGAGTCCCAATCAAGGAAGGTGGCCGACCGTTCAATCTCGTTGCGCACCTCGGTCAAGGTCCGGCCGGATTCGGCCACGAAGATCGGCGCAATCGCCTCAACCCGTTCCCGCACCAGAGCCGCCGCGCGCCGCATCAGGGCCGCGCGCGCCGATGGAGGCGTCTTGCGCCAGACCTCGAACCCGCGCGCCGACGATTCCAGTGCTGCCGTCAGATCGGCGGCACTGGCGCGCGGCACGGTGCCCAGGATCGCCTCGGTGCTGGGGTTTTCGACGTTGGCCAGGGTCGGGCGGTCATAGATCCATTCCCCGTCGATCAGCAGCCCGATGCGCGGATAGGTGATGGTGGGATAATCGGTCATGTCAGGCTCCATAGGTCCGCGCGGGGGTGATCTGGTAAAATTGGGCCGCCGTGCCGCACAGCATGGCGTGGCGGTCAGCGGCGGTGTGGCCGGCGGTCAGGCGTTTGAAGGCGTTCCACAGGGTGCGAAAGCTGGCGCTGGCCTTGTCCACCGGGAAGTTGCTTTCGAACATCACGCGGGACGGGCCAAAGGCGGCAATGCAGGCCTCCACCCACTTTCCCCACGCCTGCGCCAGCATCTGCGATGAGGGCGGCCTATCGCCCCGGTCAAAGCCGAAATCCGACAGCGCCATGCCCAGCCCGCCGACCTTGACCATGACATTCGGGCAGGTGGCAAGATCGGCGATGGCGCTGCGCCAAGCGGCAAAGGTCTGATCGCGGTCATAGGCCCCAGCGCCAAGAACCCCGCCGCAATGGTTCAGCACGATGGGAATGTGCGGAAACCGGCGCGCAAGGGCAGTCAGCCGGGGGATTTGGTGGAAATGCAGCCAGGCGTCGAAGGTCAGGCCCAACTGCCCCAGTTCGGCGAAGCCTGCGTTGAACGCCGGGCTGTCCATCATGTCTTCGGTCGTCGGATAGGCCGGGTTCAACAGCCGGGCATCGGAATCCCATGCCAGAATGTGCCGGACCCCGCGAAACCGCCCCTGCCCTGCCTGCCACATGCGCCTCCAGCACCGGGCGCACGGCGGCCCCCAGCATCAGATCGGCATGTCCGACAATCGCGGCGCACAAGGCGGGACCTCCGTCCAGTTCGGCCTGACGCGCAACCTGCGCGGCATGGTCCGTTTCGCCCACCGGATACAGAAGTTCGGGCCCCGTGGCGCGGTAAAACCCGCGCGCCTGCACCAGGACTGATGCTATAATGTTATGACCCGAAGTCAGGTCCGCCGCGTAATCGGCTGCGAGGTAACGGTTGCCGGGGCGGTCGAACAGGTGGTGATGCGCGTCGATGATCGGCAGGTCGGGGTCGATCACCTCTTCGCGGTCCAGCGCCAGCCAATCCGGGCGGATCGGTGGATGGGCAAGCCGCGCCGTCATGTCTGCATCAGTTCCGGGGCGAAACTGTCGGGCAGGCCGATCTCGAACGCATTCAGCGTCAGCGCGACCATGCAGTAATAGCCAAGGATGGCGACCAGTTCGACCATGCCGGTCTCACCCAGCGCCTCGACACCTTGGGCGTAGAGGTCAGCGTCGATCTTGGTCTGCGCCAGCAGCACCGTCGAGACGCAGAACACCGCCCTTTCGCGTTCATCGCGCAAGTAAGGATCGGACTTGCGCGCGGCAATATCGGCGACGGTGCGCGGGTCCAGCCCGGCTTCCAGCGCCATGCCGCTTGTGCGCGGTCCATTCGTGATGCGAGGTCCAGTGCCGCCCGCAGATGATGATGGCCAGTTCGGAAAGCGCGGGTTCCAGCGTGGTGTCGAACCGCAAAAGCTCGCCCAGGCGTTGCCCGCGCCGGGCAAGTTCGGGGTTGCGCAACCAGGCAATCATCGGGGCGGGCACCTTGCCGCGCTTGCCCGAGACGACCTCGGCCACCACTTCGGCCTGTGCGGGCGACAGGCTTTCCGGCATGGCAAGGCGCGGCATCAGGTCAGCCCAAGGATGGCGCGGGCCTGCGCGGGGGTCGCAACTTCGGCCCCGATTTCGCGGATGATGCGGGCGGCGCGGGCGACCATGGGCGCGTTGCCCGTCGCAAGCTCGCCCTTGGCCATGTAAAGGCTGTCTTCCAGCCCCACGCGCACATGGCCGCCGTTGACGACCGACATCGCCACCGCCGGAAAATGCTGCGCGCCGACGCCAAAGGCGCTCCAGTTCGCATTTGCGGGCAGCATGGATTTCATCGCCTGCATCGCCTCCGGCGTGGCGGGTGCGCCCCATGGCACGCCAAGGCACAGCTGGAAATAGGGCGGATCGGCGAACAGGCCCTTGGCATAAAGGATACTTGGCCAGCGCGATGTGGCCCAGATCGAACACCTCAAGTTCCGGCTTCACCCCGGCTGCGCGCACGGCTTCGGCGATGCGGGTGATGTGGTCGGGGGTGTTGACGAAGGCGTGCTTGCCAAAGTTCATCGTCGCCACGTCAAGGCTGCAAATCTCGGGGCGCAATTCCAGAACGTGGTTCATGCGGTCTTCGGGCGAGGCCATGCCGGGGCTGGCGTTGCGGTTCGGGTCGGCCTCATCAGGCGAAAACCGCCCGCCGATGCCGGTGGTCAGGTTCAGGATCACTTCGGTGCTGGCGGCGCGGATGCGGTCCACCACATCGCGATAAAGCGAGATGTCGCGGCTGGGCGCGCCGGTTTCCGGGTGGCGGACATGGATATGCACCACCGCCGCCCCCGCCGCATGGGCCGCCAGCGCATCATCGGCGATCTGCTTGGGGGTCACGGGCACATGCGGGCTGGTGCCCGTGGTGTCGCCCGACCCGGTAACGGCGCAAGAGATGATGACGGGGCGGCTCATGGTTCAGTCCTTCAGGCGCTGCGGGCGGCGGTCATGCCGCCATCGACAACCAGTTGCGTCGCGGTGATATAGCCCGCCTCGTCACTGGCCAGATAGGCCACGGCATTGGCCACATCCCAGGCATCGCCCATCCGCCCCATCGGCACCGCTGCGTGACGGCCGGCGATCAGCGTTGGCCGCATCATCGGCACCCAGTTGCTTGACCAGGCGGTGTTCCACCAAGGGCGTGTGCATCGACCCCGGAATCACCGTATTCACCCGTATGCCCTTGCGGACATAGGCAATCGCGGTGGACCGGCCAAAGGCCACCAGCCCCGCCTTGGACGCCGCATAGCCCGCGCTGACCCGGCCGCCCAGCTGAAAGGTCATCGCGCCCACGCTGCCGATATTCACAATCGCCCCGCCTTTGCCGGTGGCGTCAAACTGACGCTCCATCACCGGCAGAACGTGTTTGCAGCCCAGGAAAGCCGAGGTCAGGTTGAAATCCAACTGCTGTTGCCAGACCTCTTCGGTCATCGACACCGGATCGCCGGGGGCCGATCCGCCGACGTTGTTCACCAGCACGTCAATCCGGCCAAAGCGCGCGACGCAATGCGCTACCGCCGCCTCAACCTCGGCACTGTCAGTCATGTTGCAGGTCAGCGGCAGCCAGCGGTCGGCCATGCCCTTCGGCCTGCATGATCGCGGTCGTGGCGGCCAAGGCCTCGGCGTTCAGATCGACGCCGCAGACCTGCGCGCCCTGCCGGGCCAGCAGAACGGCGGTGGCCTTGCCGTTGCCCCAGCCCTCACCAACCGAACCGGCACCGGTGACAAACGCAACCTTGCCCGTGAAATCCAGCATCTATTGAACCAGACCCATTTCGCGCACCTTGATGCCCATGGCGATGTAATGCGAGTAGATCCGGCAATGGGCAAAGCCGCCGCCGCTGAACCACAGGCCCGGCTGCGGGGTGGCCACGAACATGTTCGCAATCTCGCCATTCGGCGCGATGCCCCAGATCTGGCCCACCTTGTCGGCGACCTTGTCGCCCAGCATCTCGCGCACCACGGTTTCCTGGCTTTGATAGCCCGTTGCCGTGACGATCAGATCGGCCTCTTCGACGGTGCCATCCTTCATCAGACAGGCCGTTTTCGACGTAGTGATCGGTGTCTTCGTCCTGAATCAGCCCGACCTCGCCATTGGCGATCAGGTCAGAACAGCCGCAGTCCAGATAATACCCGCCATGGCGGCGGCGGAATTTCATCTGGTGGCCGGTCTCATCATCGCCAAAGTCCAGCTTGAACCCAGCTTTCGCCAGACCCGCCAGCAGGTCCTTGTCGATCTCTTTCATCTTCACGACCGCCGCCTGATAGCCCTTGACCAGCAAGGGATAGCTGCTGGCGATGGCGATCCCGTCGGCATCCTCCAGCGGGATGTCCTCTTCGTAGTAGACCGAATGCACCAGACCCGCGGCCTTGATGCTGGCCACGGTGGTCGATCCGCGCTGGATCATCTTCACCTGCGCGCCGTGGCCATGCAGGTCTTGCGCCACGTCATGGCCGCTGGTGCCCGCCCCCACGACAAGCACCTTCTTGCCGCGCCATTTCGCACCTTCGCCATATTCACTGGTGTGCATCACCCTGCCCTTGAAGCTATCAAGCCCCGGCAGTTTGGCCTTCAGCGGTTTCCCGGCAATGCCGTTCGCCATGACCAGATGGCGCGGGTGCAGCACGCGTTCGGTTCCATCAGCGCGGCGCACGCGCACGGCCCATTCGCCCTTGGCCTCGTCATAAGTCGGCACCCAGAAATTCGGTGCTGTTCCAGACGTTGCATTCCATCGCCCAGGCATAGGTTTCCAGCCAACCGGCGATCATGTCCTTGGGCAGATACTTGGGCCAGTTCGGCGGCCAGGGCAGATAGGGCATGTGGTTCAGCTTGACCTGATTGTGCAGGGCAAGGCTGTGATAGCGGTTGCGCCAGACATCGCCCACCCGCGCATCGCGGTCGACGATCAGGGTATCCACGCCCAACAGGCCCAACCGCGCGGCAATGGCCAGCCCCGCCTGCCCCGCGCCCACGATCAGCACCGCAGGATCGCTGTCTGCAAAAGCCGACTTCTTGGCGCGGATGTCGGTCCAGTTGTCGCCGCCAAAGTTGCGCGAATAGGCAGACCCTGCCGGACGGCGCATGTTGATCGGCTCTTCCTGGCCTTTCAACTCGTCCAGCGTGGTGGCAATGACCCACGCCTTGTCCGGCGCATCCGCCACCAGCCGCAAGGTGCCGCTGCACCGGGCCGTGGCGGTTTCAAACGAAAAGAACGCCTCGATCGACGCCACCCCGTGCCGCATCACGCGGCGGGGTGCGGTGCGATGTTCGGCCAGCCGGAAATTGCTGCGCCTTGAATCGCGGGCTGCGCCGCCAGCAGGCCGCTGACGGCGTCGTCAAGGCTGTCATGCGGGCGTGATCGTCCAGGTAAACGCCATCAGGTCGCGCCAATGCACTGTCAGACCACAGAATGCGCCGCAACGCGGCCTCGTTCCCGGCGTTCAGGCGCCGCCTCGAATGACGCAAGCCAATGGATCACGTGCTGCGCGTCGGTCCGTGTCGCCAGCACTGATTTCGTTCATGATGCCTCTTCCCCGCGCGTGATAGCGCTGACCAAAATTAAGGCGAGGTCGTCGCAATCCGATACCCGAAAGGAAGCGAAGCTATTTGCCGCGAACTGCAAAGATGAAGCCGCGGTATCGCTTGACGTGACACGGCTTTGTGCCGGACAGAAGCAATGGGATTATACAGACGCGGGGACGACCATGCGCCTGTTCTATCAGACACTCGGCATGTCGCGCGGGTCGAAGACCGGGCCGCTATGGGCAGGTTCTGCAGCGGCTGATCGCCAATGCGGCGGCCCCCGGCACGACGATTGATATCTTTGGCCTTTCCCCGCATCGCGCCGTGGCGGACCAGTACCGCTATCTGGAATTTCAGGACACGGCCGAAGTGCTGGAAAACGGCCTGCGCGCCGAACGCGAAGGCTATGACGCCTTCTGCATCGGCAACATCTTTCAGCCCGGCCTGCATGAATTGCGCGAGCTTTTGAACATTCCCGGTGCTGGGCCTGTCGGAAAGTGCGGTGCAGATGGCCTGCCTGATGGGGCCGACGTTTTCGCTGATCAACGTGAACCCCAAGTTCAACCGCCGCGTGATCGAGGGCATCCGCCTGCAAGGGCTGGAGGGGCGGATGACCTCGGTCGAGATGATGACGGTGGAACGCCCCGGTGTGTTCGACATCGCCCTGTCCGACCCAGAGGTCGCAGGCGCAGATCGTGGCAGCAGTTCATCGCCACGGCCGGCCGCGCGCTGGACAAGGGGGCCGAAGTGCTGATCCCCGCAGGCGGCAGTCTGATGGCCGTGCTGATCGAGGCAGGGTTGACCAACGTCGACGGCGCGCCGGTGCTGAACGGCATCACCGCGCTGGTCAAGACGGGTGAGATGGCGGTGCAGATGCGGCAGATGACCGGCATGTTCACCAGCAAACGGCTGACCTATGCGCCGCCGACGGGCAAGATTCTGGCCGATGTGCGCGCGGCTTATGGCGATGCGGTCTATCCCGGGGCGGTCTGACGTCGGCCCGGATCAGACCTGATCGTAGCCAAAGGTGATCTGGCCAAGATTGGCCTTTTCGCCCAGCCATGAGCGGCGCATCCTGCACATAGGCCAGCGCCATCTGCGGCAGGATCAGCGGCACGCCAAGGGCTGCCGCCTGCAAGCGACAGGGCCGACAGCGCCTTTTCGGCATCCTTCAGTGACCACCGCAAAGCGGGCCGTTCGCCCTTTGCCATTGCGGGAAGGATGTCGTCGGACACCGCACTCCACGCCGAACCCACCGCAAGGATGCGGGCCATTTCTTCGCCCGACAGACCAAACCTGCGGCCCATCGCCAGGCATTCGGCAACCGCGATCAGATTGCAGGTGACCACAGCCAGTTCGATCTGCGCCAGCAGCGGCTTGTTCGCCGCCACCTGATCCCCGGTCAGGGAAACCCCCGCCAGCCGTTCGGTCAGCGGGATCACATCATCCAGCTTGGCGTCCTTGCCCAGCAGATGCAGGCCCATCTGCATCAGGCTGCGCGCACCTGCGGTCATCGGCATCGACGATCCGGTGGCAACGCCCAAGGCCAGCGCCTCGTTCAGATCCTTGACCATCAGCGACAGCGCGAAATTGGTGGTGGACCGCCCTTCGACCAACCCCGCCAGCATGTTGCGGCTGGTGAAATTCGCCGCCGGGCCGGTGTTCAAGGCCGCCACCATCGGTGCCAGCCCCAGACCCGCCGCGCGCCCCAAGGCCACCAGTTCCAGCGTGGCCATCCGGTAGCCCGCGCCAATGGCATTGTTCACCAGCTTCAGCGCCTGCCCGTCACCCACCCGTGGGCTGCAGCGAAAAACCTTGTCAGTCATGGCGCGCAGCACGGGTTCGGCCCGCTGCCCAAGCCGCATCGGGGCCAGAGGCGATGATCGTCACCTTCCCCGCCTGCGCCGCAGGAATGCCGCCGCTGACCGGAGCATCCATCATCTGCACGCCCTGCTTGGCCAGATCCGCCGCGATCTTGGCCGTCTGGCCCGGATTGCCGCTGGTCTGGTCGATCACCAGCTTGCCCGGTGCCAGACCTTCGGCCAGCCCGCCCGGCGCCAAACAGGGCGTCGCGCACGTCCGAAGTGCGCGGCAGACACAGCAGGATAATGTCGCAATCGCCGCGCCAGATCGGCGGCGCTGTTTGCGGCCTTTGCGCCCTTGGCCACCAGTGCCGCCACCGCCGCCGGGTTGCGGTCAATCACCGTCAGGTCATGCGCCCTTGGCCAGATGCGCCGACAGCGCCCCGCCCATCGCCCCAAGGCCAAGATAGCCGATCCGCACCGTCACAGGCCTTCGATCAGCGCCGGATTGTAGCGGCCCTTGCGCATGCGGCGGATGGTGACCGATGCAAAGATGCCTGCCTTGTAGAACACTTCGTTGTAGATATAGGCCTCGGCCTCGGCGCGGTCTTCGACGTTCAGGATGAACAGGCTGCCATAGGGCCGTTGCGGCATCGTCCGACTGCAGGGGGCCGGAAAAGAAGATCTTGTCGCGGAACAGGTCCAGATAGGCGCGGTGCGCCACCAGATGCTGCTCGCGCAGCGCATGGGTGTTTTCGGCGTCGACGCAGTAGACGGAATAGAGCATTGGTTTTCCTTTGAATATAGCCGCTTACATGCGGTCTGATCGGCCGCCATCCACATGCAGCGTGTGGCCGGTGACATAGCTGGACTCGTCGCTGGCAAAGAACAGGATGGTGTTGGCCAGTTCCTCCAGCGTGCCGATCCGGCCCAGAACCACGGTTTTCTTGCGGTAATCCAGATGCTCCTGCACCTGTTCCGGGGTGCGGGTCGACGATGAAATCCCGGTCAGGAAGGTGCCCGGTGCCACGCAGTTCACCGTCACGCCATCCGGCCCCAATTCGCGCGCCAGCGTCTTGGTCAGCATGCCGACCCCGGCCTTGGCCGAGGCATAGGCCGCACTGCCGCCGGGCGAGCCTGCCGTGCCATGCGGCGCCGCCCCGGTGCCAAGAGCCGACGAGATGTTCACGATCCGCCCATACTGCTGCGCCCGCATCTGCGGGGCCACGGCCTGCGCGCAAAAGAACACGCCCTTCAGGTCGACGTTCAGCACCGCGTCCCAGTCCTCGCCCGTCGCAGTGGCAAAGGGGCGATAGCGCGAGATGCCGGCGTTGTTCACCAGAATGTCGATCCGGCCCAACTGGCGCACCACATCGGCGGCCATGGTTTGGGTCTGCGCCTGATCCGACACATCGCAGACCTGCCCGATGGCGCGATAGCCCTTGGCGGTCAGGTCGGCCAAAGCGGCCTCGATATTGGCGGGGCTCATGTCGGCAATCACCAGGATCGCGCCCTCTTGCCCAAACCGATCTGCCGCGGCCTTGCCGATGCCGGACGCGCCACCCGTGATGATCGCCACCTTGTCTTTCAGTCGCATGGCCTGTCCTTCAGGTCTTCGGGCCGTGGCGCAGCGCCACCAGCGTGTCATACACCGCCTGATCCACCTCGATCGTGCCAGCCGCCTGCGCCTTGGCGCGTTTGGCCAAGACTGCCCCGCCCCGGCACGCGAACCTTTTCGGTGCCCGGCGCGGGGCGTGAGCCTTCGATATGGGCGACCAATGCCCCCACCTGCGCGCGGAAATCGTCGGCCGCGCCCAGCAGGTTCGGGTCGATCACCAGAAAGAAGAACCCGCTGTCGGTGACTTCTTCGGCCACCATCTTGCCGCCCGCCATGATCGCCAGCACCTGCACCACCAGCGCAAGCCCATAACCGCGATGCCCGCCCCAGGGCAGAAACGCCCCCGTCAGCGCCGCCGCCGGGTCCAGCGTCGGGTTGCCCGCCGCATCCACGGCCGAGCCTTCGTCCAACGGTTGCCCCAGCTTCTGGCGCAGCAGCACATTGCCCCAGGTCGTCATGCCGGTGCCAAAGTCGATCACCAGCGGGTCGGGGTCGCAAGGGAAGGCAAAGGCCACCGGATTGGTGCCGAACACCCGGTCGATGCCGCCTGCAGGGGCCACGCGCGCCTGTGTGCTGGCGGTGTGCAGGGCCACGAACCCCGCCCGCGCGGCGCGTTCAACGTAATAGGCCAGCCGCCCGCTGAACCATGTTTCCTTGATGCCGACGACGCCGACACCGGTCTTGCGCGCCAGCTCAATCGCCTTGTCGATCCCGATCAGCGAGGTGACATAGCCGTTGTTGCCGCCCCCGTCGATCACCGCCGAATTGGCGTTCTGTCGGTGACCGTGATCGGCCGCGCCGGGCGGATGATCCGTCATGTGCTGCACCAGCGCCATCACGCGCGGCAGCCCGGCAAAGGCATGGCCCGCGCCCGCCGCATCGACCAGATGGTCGGCCACAATGCCTGCATGATCGGCGGGCATGCCGTGGCTGTGCAGCACATCAATCGCCAACTGGCGCGCATCGGCAAAGCTGAGGTGCATTCGTGCTCTCCCTTGTTCCGCCTGTCCATAGCGCAGAGCGCAGGGCGGCGGGTATCGTCACAACACGGCAGTTATCTTTGCGTCAGCCGTTCAAATCAGGGCGCCCCGACCGCAACAGGCAGGGTGAACACGGCGGCCTTGCGCTTGCCCGCCACCAGATCGGCAACCGGGCCGCAATAGACGGTCATGAACAAGCGTATGCCCATCCGGCCCACCGATCACGCAGGACACGCCGCTGCCGTCATACTGCACCCGGTCGGTGATCTCGCCCCCGTCCAGCACGCGCAGGAACTCGCCCGTGTTGAAACAGCCGGTCCAGATCGCGCCTTCGGCATCGGCGCAGATGCCATCGGGCTGGCGTTCGCCCAGATCGGCAAAGACGCGGCGGTTGGACAGGATACCATCGGGCGACAGGTCAAAGGCGGTCAGCCGCCCCTCCCACGTCTCGGCCACAACCAGCGTGCGGCCCTGATTGATGATCACCATGCCATTCGGAAAATCGACATCCGAGGCCGCGACACTGATGCTGCCATCGGGATCGACGCGGTGAATGTTGGTGGTCTTGCGCGGCTCGCCCCCGTCATAGTCATAGCCGAAGTTGCCAACGTAGATCCGCCCCGCGTGATCGATCGGCGAAATCGTTCACATGGCCCGGTCGCATGGGCGGTCAGATCGGCATATTCCACGATCTGACCGTCCGCGATGCGGTACAGCCGGAAATCCTTGGACGACACGACAATCGGCGTGCCATCCGGCAGAAACCCAAGGCCCGAGGGGCGGTTGCGGCACATGGGCCACCACCTCGCGCGAGCCATCCAGCCCAAGGCGGTAGACCTTGTGGTCGAACACGTCCGACACCCAAAGCTTGCCGCCCTGCCACTTCGGGGCCTTCCAGAAAGATGAAATCGTCGATCAGCCGTGTCGGCTTTGTGGTCGCGCATGGTGCCTTTCCCCTGAACTTCGGCTTACATGCCGCCGTCGATCTGGATGTTCTGCCCGGTGATCATGTCAGACTGCGATGTCGACAGGAACACCGCCAGATTGGCGATATCCACCGTCTCGATCCGGCGCTTCATGCTTTGGTTGGTCAGAACCCACTGGTGGTACTCTTCGCGCTTGTCGCCACGATCGCGGAACTCGGCCTCGGACACCACGGCGCCGGGCGAGATGCCGTTGACGTTGATCAGCCATTCGCCCAATTCGCGCGCAAGGCCCTTGATCAGGCCATACATCGCACCCTTTGAGGCGATGTAGGGCACATAGCCCGCCCAACGCCCGGTCAGCGTCAGCGAGGTGATGTTGACGATCTTGCCGTATTTCTTGGCCTTCATGTGCTTGGCACAGATCCGCGACAGCACGAAAACGGCGGTCGAGTTGACCCGCATCTGGTCTTCGTATTCCTGCAGGGTGAACTCGTCGTGCTGCTTGAAGATCACCAGGGCTGCGTTGTTCACCAGCACGTCGATGCCGCCAACCTCATCGGCCAGCGCGGTTGCCGTGGCCTCCAGTTCCGCCAGATTGCCAAGGTCGCAGCCGATGAAACGGATGCCTGGCGCGATGGCGTCCAGCGTCTTTTGCGCATCGGGAAGGCTGGGCAGGTCAAGCGCCAGGACAGTCGCCCCCTCTTCGGCATAGCGCGCCACCAGCGCCCGCCCGATCGACCCCAAGGCCCCGGTGATCAGAACGTTCTTGCCCACAAGCTGCGCCATCCGGTCTTCCTTTCCCTGCCTGAACAGGCATGCACGCCACTTGCGCGAGCGCTGATTTTCTGCGATCCGGGTGGAAGTGCGGGCGCACGGACCCATGGCAAGCCATGGACGGCCGCCAGCATCCCCTCTCCCTCTTGGAGCGGTTGTAGAAGCCCTGCTCCTGCACCGATATGCGCTTTGCCGGAAAACACCTTCACATCCGGCGCAAAGGGCTCGCCTCGCGGCAGCGTCAGCGATGGCGCAAGGCATTGGCCACAACCGTGAAGGCTGCCGAGTTCTGGCGACGGCTGGGATAGAACAGGAAATATCCCGGAAAGCTGGGGCACCAGTCATCCAGCACTTGCTGCAGCCGCCCCGCCAGAAATGTGTTCCGCCACCAGGTCTTCAGGCACATAGGCGATCCCATGGCCATCCAGAGCCGCCGCAATTGTCGGCAAAGACGCGTTCAGGGTGACCTGTCCATCAACCCGCACGCGAACCTCTTCACCGTCCTTGCTGAACTCCCAGGCATAAAGGCCGCTGGTCATGGAATGTCGGGTATTGATGCAGTTGTGGCCCAGCAGATCCCGCGGGACCACGGGCGGGGGATGATGGCCACGCTGGAGGTCGATCAATTCACCCTCGATCAGCATGTTGGCAGCTTCCAGATCGACCCGGCCACCCGGCTTCAGCCCGGCGAGCTGCTTCAGGCCGAAGCTGATCGCGCCCTCCCACAATGCCGGGGCCGGCGCACCACGGGCGAGCTTCATGCGATCGTCGATATCCCGGCTCGGAAAGATCGCCTTGGCGGCGCCGACGATCGCCTGCCGGGTCGCCGGGCTCGGCACGAACCCGGACAAGCGCACCCGGCCATCGTTCTGCAACTGCGCGCCCCAGCGTAGTTCTTCTCCTCCTCGAGCAGCCGGGATTGGTCATCGAGAACGCGCACGCCCAATACGGAGCGGGTGATGCCGGCCGCGCGCAGCCGATCGCTGTTGTCCACCGCCTCGCCGATCAACGTCGCATCACGACCGGAGAACGCCACCTTGGCCCATGCCTGGCCGCCTGCATTCAGCGCTGCCTCGGTCTGCCGCTTCAGATCCGCCTCGATCGCGGCGAAGGTTCCCCCGATGTGCATGAGGCCACCGAGGCCAAGTAGCGGCGCGAGGCCCCAGAGCCATCGCCACGGATTGCATTTCATCGCCACGTTCCCACTCTCGAGCACCCAGCGCGTGCACGGCCCCCGACCGCGCGGCCACGACCAGCCGGCCTTGCTGCGACTGCGAGATCGGGGCGTCGCCGCAAGGCCGTTCCCAACGCATATGGTACCAAATTGCCGGCGACAATTACAATCAACGGGCCCTCGGCCGGAAGCCGGATGCACAGGGCCAAGCGATGCCGCGATGCCACATGGCGACCGGGAGATCTCCAGCGGCGGAGCGACAGATTGTTGATGGATGGGACAGTTACATCCGGTTCGGATCAATTGTTGTTCGGAGACGACCATGATCGACCGCCAGAGATGGCGGCGAGCACAGCCGGCCGGGCGATCGAATTCCGGCGCGACGCATCTCGCCCGTGGCAGAGTCCGCGGATGTTGGCCGCTGGATCACCTTCTGCTGCGCGTTGACTTCCCGGCGCCGCGCCACCAACGTGATCCATCCGTCAAACCATAGGCAATTCATGAGCACCGCCGGACTGCACGTCGCACGCCTCTATCGCTACCCGGTCAAGGGCATGACCGCCGAGCCGCTCCAGCGCGTCACGCTCGCCGTCGGCGAGACGATGCCGTTCGACCGCGCCTAGGCGATCGAGAACGGCCCCGGCCGTTTCGATCCGGACAACCCGCGCCATCTGCCGAAGATCAAATTCCTGATGCTGATGCGCGACGAGCGCCTGGCGACGCTCGAGACGCGCTTCGACGAAGCGACCGAGACCTGACGATGCTGCGCGCCGGCCAGCAGGTCGCGCGCGGCGAGCTGCGGACGCGATCGGCCGGCAGATGATCGAGCAGTTCCTGGCCGCCTACATGAAGGACGCGCTGCGCGGCGCGCCGCGGATCGTCTCGGCGCCGGGCCACAGCTTCTCGGACGTGCCGGCAAAATGCCTGCACATCGTCAATCTGGCCATCGGTGCGCGAGCTCGAGCGGGCTGCCGGCCGCGCCGGTCGATCCCGCTGCGCTTTCGCGCCAACCTCTATCTCGACGGGCTG
The DNA here is from genome assembly GCA_963738635.1 of uncultured Alphaproteobacteria bacterium. Taxonomy (GTDB): domain Bacteria; phylum Pseudomonadota; class Alphaproteobacteria; order Rhodobacterales; family Rhodobacteraceae; genus JAOADN01. The sequence continues at coordinate 259,815 of CAVTXE010000020.1, forward strand.
CCGCGCCTGGGAGGAGTTGAGCTGGCTCGACCGGGACGCTGGCGATCGGCGGCTGCGGCTCGACGGTGTTCAAGCGCACGTCGCGCTGCGAGGCGACCAACGTCGATCCCGGCGACCGGCGCTCGCGACATGGCGATCCCGGCCGTGCTGCAGCGCACTGGGGCCACAGGGATTTCGGCGTCTATGCCAGGTCGTCACGCAGGGCACCGTCGCCGCCGGCGACGGCATCAGCCTGATCAGCAGAGCCTATTCCCGCTATTTCCGGTTGAACTCGTCACTGGCCGGCGTGCACTCGGGCGCATGGGCCGCCGCCGCGGTCGAGGCCTCCCGGCGAGGACGGCGTACGGGACGGCGCAGGAACTCGGGCGCTGCTCGTGCTGGCCGTCGGGGAACCGCTCGGCCGGCGCGGCCCGCCCGGCGCCGCGGCTGCCGGTGGATCGCGCGGCTCGCCATGGTCGCGCGCTGGCGATCGATCGGCGCCGAAACTCCGGCTCCATCGGATGGCGACAACGGTGCCTGGCGGGCGCGCGGCAGACCGCCGCAATGCGCTCCGGCTGGGCGCGCTCGCTCTCACGCGGTCCTGGGCTGGCCGCTCGGCACATGGCGCTCGGACTGGCCCCGCTCTTGGCCGATCTGACGGGTCGATCCGGGCCAGGTCCTGAGCGCGCTCCTGGCCCTGATCGCGGTCATAACGCTCGCGCCGATCGTCGCGGTTGCCGCCGAAGCGGGGGCCGTCGCCATGCCGGTCGCGGCTGACCGCCATGCGATTCCGTCCTGGCGCCGCTCTGGCGATCATCGTGCCGCTGCGGCCACGGTCGTCGCGATTGCCACGATCGTCGCGCTGCGGCTGCTCACGCTGCCGGTCGGCATAGGCGGCGGTGACATGTCGAAGATGCCGGGCTGCGGCTCCTGGCCCGCGGATCGGACCGTCGACGCCGCCGGCACCATCATCGGCATCGTCGTCGATCGCCGCCCTCGATGGCGCCTCGGGCCCTTCACCCTGCGGCCGCTGGCGAAACTGACCCTCGCCGGATTCTGCTGCTGCTGCTCGCGGAACGCCAGGATGATGCGGTTGTAGTGCTCGGCGTGCTGCAGATAGTTCTCGGCCAGCACCTCGTCGCCGGACGATTGCGCGTCGCGCGCCAGCGACATGTATTTCTCGGCGATATGGCCGGCGTGCCGCGGATCTTCACGTCCGGGCCGTTCGACTCGAACGTCCGCGTCAGCGGGTTCTGGCCCTTGCGGTTGTTGGTTATGTTGTTGTTGTTGCCGCTGTTGTTATTGTTGCCGCATTGTTGCGGCCGCGGCCCCTGCGATTCTGATGTCCCTGCCTCATGGGCTTCCGTTCTCGATGCTCGAGTTGATCCTCGCTGTTTGCGACCGTCAATCGGCATCGCCGACTGCGTAGCCGATCGCCAGTCCCGAACCGTTCATGCTTGCGCGCCAAAGGTCCGCGCCTCATCGCGCTCAATGCGGCGCGGCTCACCGACAGTCGATGGGTCGACGTGCCGTATCAGCGGTTCCGCGCCTGCTCAATGCCCACGTCTCGCGAGTGTCAACCGAATCGTCGCCGCCCTGAACGATCGTGCGCCGGTGCCCCTTAGCGCAACAGACGCCCCTGCGTTCCAGCGAAACCGGTCTGACCTGACGCAACGGCCTGCCATCGGGCGGGCTAGCTGCTGCCTCGAAAGCCGCATCCGCTATCTCGCGGTCGCATCCAGCTGCGCCGCTCGAGCTGCAGCGTCCGAACGCTTTCGATTCAATCGCCACGGATTAGACCATATCCCGTGCCGAGCGCTGATTCCAATAGCATTTCTCATGAGCGTTAGCGTCGTGCTATTTGCGCCACACATCGGTCGTGCCCGCCGAGATCCGCGATCACTGCGGCGCGGGCCATCCGAGCCGCCGCATCCGGCCAGCGAGCAGGCCTGCAACCTCGGCGGCCTGGCCCGCGCCGACCTCGAAGATACGCCAACCATCCGGCACGACGTCGACAAGCGCGCGGCGATCCGGCGATAGACGTCGAGGCCGTCGGCGCCGCCGTCGAGCGCCAGCGCGGGTCGTAGTCGCGGACCTCCGGCGCCAGCGCCGCGATGTCGCCGGCTCGGAATATAGGGCGGGTTGCGACAACCAGGATGTCGAATGCCGCCGGCGACGCCCGTCGAGCGGCCGTCGGCACTCGCAACTCGGTGCGGCCGACGACGCCGATGCGCGCGGCATTGCGGGCAGCGACCGTCGAGCGCCGCCGCGCTCGATGTCGGTGCCAAGCCCGGTCGCGCCGGCAGCTCGGCCAGCAGCGTCAGCAGCAGGCAGCCGGTGCCGGTGCCGACATCGATGATCGCGCAACGGCCGTCGCCGCCAGCCGTTCGCGTCGAGCGATCTCCAGCGCCGCCTCGATCAGGGTCTCGCTGTCGGGCCGCGGATCGAGCGTCGCCGGCGTGACCAGGAAGCGGCGGCCGTAGAACTCGCGCATCGCCGAGAATGCGCGACACCGGCTCGCGCGCGAGCGGCGCGCGCGTGCCGCCGCCAGCGCCGCCGGCCGCTGCCGCCGAGCGCGGCGATCGGGCTCGAGCGATCAGCCCTGCCGGCGTCGATGCCGAGGATCGCGCACAGCAGCAGCCGGGCGTCGAGGTCGGCGGTGTCGATGCCGGCCTCGGCGAAGGCGCGCCGCATCACGCGCAGCGCTCGCGCCCGACTGCTCGCAGCCGACCGGCACGTCGAGCCGGCATCGCGCGTCCGGCGTCATGCGCGCCTGCCATGCTCGGCCAGCTGGCTGGCCTGATGCTCGGTGATCAGCGCATCGATCAGCTCGTCGAGGCCGTCGCCCTCCATCACCGCGTCGAGCTTGTGCAGCGTCAGGTTGATGCGGTGGTCGGTGACGCGGCCTTGCGGGAAATTGTAGGTGCGGATGCGCTGCGAGCGGTCGCCGGAGCCGACCTGGTCCTTGCGCGCCGCCGCGCGCTCGTCGTCGAGCCTTCTGGCGCTCCAGCTCGTAGAGCCGCGAGCGCAGCACCTGCATGGCGAGCCGCCGGTTCTGGTGCTGCGACTTCTCCGCCGAGACGACGACGATGCCGGTCGGCAGATGGGTGATGCGCACCGCCGAATTCGGTCTTGTTGACGTGCTGGCCGCCGGCGCCGCGACGCCCGCATCGTGTCGATGCGGATGTCCTCCGGCTTGATGTCGATGTCGACGTCCTCGGCCTCGGGCAGCACGGCGACGGTCGCCGCCGAGGTGTGGATGCGCCCGCTCGCCTCGGTCGCCGGCACGCGCTGCACGCGATGCACGCCGGATTCGAACTTGAGCCGCGCGAACACGCCCTGCGCCGGTGATCGAGGCGACGATCTCCTTGTAGCCGCCGAGATCGTTCTCCGACATCGAGATGATCTCGACCTTCCAGCCCTGCAGGTCGGCATAGCGCTGGTACATGCGGAACAGGTCGGCGGCGAACAGCGCGGCCTCGTCGCCGCCGGTGCCGGCGCGCACTTCGAGGATGGCGCTGCTCTCGTCGGCCGCGTCCTTGGGCAGCAGCTGCAGCTGTCAGCTCGCTGCTCGAGCTCGGCGATGCGCGGCTTCAGCGCCATCCAGCTCGTCGCGCGCCATCGCCGCCATCTCGCGGTCGGCGCCGGCGTCGGCGGCCATCGCCTCGAGATCGGCGCAGCTCGGCTTCGCCGCGCGCAGCTCGCGGATCGCCGCGACGACCGGGTCGAGCTCGGCGAACTCCTTCGACAGCTTGGCGAACATCGCCTGCGCCGAGCGGCCTGGTTGAGCTCGCGCCTGCACGGCCTCCCAGCGCTCGACGAGCTCGATCGAGCTTCTCGTGCGGGTATCGCGTCGATCATGGCATTCGAGGCTTGACTCGCACGTAAGCGTCAGCGAGCAGTCGGGACGGCACGCAGTCGGCGTCGCGGCCGCTCGCTACAATCTCGATGCTGTCGCCCTCGGCGAAAGCTCTGCAGGTCGGCGCGCAGGCTGCCCGAGCCGGTGGCGAGCCAGTCGTCCATGCGCTCGGTCAGCCGGCGCGCAGTCGAGCGACAGGATCATCGCCTTGACCGGCCCGATCGAGGCCGGCGCCATCGAGATCGAGCGGAAGCCGAGGCCGATCAGCGCCATCGCCTCGAGCGGACGGCCGGCCATCTCGCCGCACAGCGTCAGCGGCAGCCGTGCCGCTCGGCCGGCCTCGACGATCGACCGCAGCGCCCGCAGCGCGGCCGCCGACAGCGCATCGTAGCGGCTGGCGACGCGCGGATTGGTGCGGTCGGCGGCGAACAGGAACTGCATCAGGTCGTTGCTGCCGACCGAGACGAAATCGACCCGCGCGCATCAGCGCATCGAGCTCGAACAGCAGGCTCGGCACCTCGAGCATGGCGCCGACGCGCACGCTCGCGGCGGCGCGCCAGCCGCCTGCGCGCGCGCAGTCGCCTGCTCCTTGCGCGATCAGCGCGCGCGCGGCGTCGATCTCGGCCGGCCGTCGAGACCATCGGGATCATGATGCGCAGCTCGCCGCCGCCGGCCGCCCGCAGCAGCGCGCGGACCTGCGTGCGGAACAGCGCCGGCCGGTCGAGCGACATGCGGATCGCGCGCCAGCCGAGCGCCGGGTTCTCCTCGCCTTGGCTGGCGCAGATAGGGCAGCACCTTGTCGCCGCCGATGTCGAGCGCGCGGAACACGACCGGCTTGCCGCCGGCCTCGCTCGAGGACTGCGCGATAGGCTCGCGTCTGCCGCTCGAGCCGCGGCAGCGTCGCGGACAGCATGAACTGCAGCTCGGTGCGGAACAGCCCGACGCCGTCGGCGCCCGACTCGGCCAGATGCGGCATGTCGACCAGCAGGCCGGCGTTGATGTTGAGCGCGATGCGCACGCCGTCCTTGGTGACCGGCCGGCGCGTCGCGCAGCGCCGCGATACTTGCTGCTGCCGCCGCGCCCGGAACCGCACCTTGTCGGAATAGGCGGCGACGACCTCGGCCGAGCGGCCGCAGGTGCACCTCGCCGGATCTCGGCGTCGACGATCGCCGCATCGCCGGTCGCTGACGCGCTCGACGATGCCGGCGGCCTGGCCGATCGGCGGCGATGCCGAGCGCCTTGGCGACGATCGCGACATGGCTCTGGCCGCTGCCGTCCTCGATGACCAGGCCGCGCAGCTTGCGCGCGGTCGTAGTCGAGCAGCTCGGCCGGGCCCATGGTGCGCGCGACCAGGATCGTGTCGGTCGGCAGCTCGAGTGTGCTCGCGCGCCGCACTTTCGCCGGCCGGCGAGTATGCGCAGCAGCCGGTCGGACAGATCGTCGAGATCGCGCTGGCGCTCGCGCCAGTAGGGATCGTTCTGCCGCAGCATGCGGGCCCGCGTGCCGTTCTGCACGCGCTCGACGGCGGCTTCGGCGGTCAGGCCCTCCTTGACCGCGTCGCGCATGCGCCGCAGCCAGCCGCTTGTCGTTGGCGAACATGCGGTAGGCTTCGAGCACCTCGCGGTGCTCGCCGGCGCCGTCGCCAGCTTCTCGTGGCCAGCATGTCGTCGAGCGAGGTGCGCAGCGTCGTCGACCGCCGCCTCGAGCCGCGCCGACCTCGGCGTCGGATGTCGTCGGCCATCAGCTTGGTGACGACCACGCGCGGCTCGTGCAGCACGACGTGGCCGAGCGCGATGCCGTCCGAGATCGGCTCGCCCTGCACCACCGTCGGCTAGCTGCGGCTCGGCGTCGAGCGCGGCGCCGGCGCCGGCGACCGCGCCCGAGACGACGTGCTCGGCGACCACCATCGCCGTCGTCTCGCAGGACCTCGACGTCCTCCTCGGAGTAGACCTTGGGCGTGCGGTTCTGCACGACCAGCACGCCGAGCACCGTGCCGCCGCGCAGGATCGGCACCGCCAGCAGCGAGTGATAGATCTCCTCGCCCGTCTCCGGCCGGTAGGAGAACGCCGGATGGTTGCTGCGCGTCCGGCTCGTTGACCGGCACGGCCAGCTCGGCGCAGCGGCCGACGAGGCCCTCGCCGCGCTTCATGCGGGTGTTGTGCACGGCGCCGGGGTTGAGGCCCTCGGTGGCGAACAGCTCGAGCGAGCCGTCCTGGCGCTTCAGGTAGATCGAGCAGACCTCGGCCACCATCAGGCCGGCGATCTGCCGCACGATCTTGTCGAGCCGCGCCTGGCCGTCCGCCGGCTCGGCCATGATCTCGCGCAGACGCCGCATGATGACGCGCAGCGCCGGCTCGGTGCGATGCTTGGCTCCTCGGCTCGTCGCCGCGTCTGCCTGCATCCGACTGCCGCTCTCCCCGCTCCAACGAAGCGCCTCAGTGCGCCGGATCAGCCGCGCGCCGTGCACGACTGCGGCACGAGCATGCGACCTGTCGACTGGTCCTCGAGCCGGCCGTCACCGCAGCGCTGCAGCGATCCAGTCGCCGTCTAATCCTTGTCGAGCCCGTAGAGCGTGTGCAGCGTGCGCACCGCAAGCTCGGCGTAGGCGGCGTCGATCAGCACGCTGATCTTGATCTCGGACGTGGTGATGGCAAGGATATTGATGCCCTTGTCGGCCAGCGCCTTGAACATCTGCGCGGCGACGCCGGCGTGGCTGCGCATGCCGACGCCGATCACCGAAACCTTGACCACGTCGGCCGAGGCCTTGACGTCGAAATAGCCGATCGTCTGCCTTGGCCGCTCTTCAGCACCTCGAGCGTGCGCGGCAGCTCGGCCGCCTGCACCGTGAAGGTCATGTCGGTGTGCTTGCCGTCGGCGGCGACGTTCTGCACGATCATGTCGACGTTGATGTTGGCCTCGGCCAGCGGCCCGAAGATGCGCGCGGCGACGCCCGGCTTGTCCTCGACCTTGAGAATCGTGACCTTGGCCTCGTCCTTGGCGTAGGCGATGCCGCTGACGACCTGCTGTTCCACGATCTCATCCTCGTCGCAAACGATGGTGCCGATGTCTTCCAGCTCGTCGATGCGCTGACCGGCGGCATCGCCTCCGGCGCCACGAAGCTCGACAGCACGCGCGTGCGCATGCGGTACACCATGGCCAGCTCGACCGAGCGCGTCTGCAGCACCTTGGAGCCGAGCGACGCCATCTCCAGCATCTCCTCGTAGGAGACCTTGGGCAGGCGCCGCGCCTTGGGCACGATGCGCGGGTCGGTGGTGTAGACGCCGTCGACGTCGGTATAGATGTCGCAGACGTCGGCCTTGAGCGCGACCGCCAGCGCCACCGCGCTGGTGTCGGAGCCGCCGCGGCCGAGCGTGGCGATGCGGTTGCGCTCGGGCTCGATGCCCTGGAAGCCGGTGACGACGGCGACCTCGCCCTGGTCGAGCCGCTCGCGCAGCTCGTCGCCGTCGATGTCGGTGATGCGGGCCGCGCCGTGCGCCTTGTCGGTCATGACCGGGATCTGCCAGCCCTGCCAGGAGCGCGCCTGCATGCCCATCGACTGCAGCACGATGGCCAGCAGCCCGGCCGTCACCTGCTCGCCGGAGGCGACGACGGCGTCGTACTCGCGCGCGTCGTGCAGCAGCGAGGCCTCGCGCACCCAGGCGACGAGCTGGTTGGTCGCGCCGCGACATGGCCGAGACGACGACGGCCACCTTGTTGCCGGCGTCGACCTCGCGCTTGACGTGGCGCGCGACGTTGCGGATGCGCTCGACGTTGGCGACGGACGTGCCGCCGAACTTCATCACGACCACAGCCATCGGCTCGTCCATCGCCGCCGATGCCGGTGCGCCGGCTTCATCCGAATTGCCGCGAAGCCACGGCTCGCCGGCCGATCCCGCCTCGCAAGGCCGATCCGCGACGACCAGAACTGTTGCCTGACCGGGCGTATCTCATAACGAGATCGCGCACCGACGCCGCAACTGAGCGCGTGCCGACGATTGACAGACGTCGCGACCGGACGGCACCAATCGCCGGCATGATCACGCCTCCCGCTCGACAGTCGCTCGACCGACACGTCGATCCCGGCCGAGGTCGACCGCTTCGGCCGCATCGCCGCCGAGTGGTGGGATCCCGACGGCAAGTTCCGCCCGCTGCACCAGCTCGGGCCGGCGCGGCTGCGGTTTCATGCGCGATCGGGCCATGCGCGCATTTCGGCCTGCCGGCGACGGCGGCCTGAAGCCGCTCGCGGGTCTGACGGTGCTCGATATCGGCTGCGGCGGCGGGCTGGTCTCGGAGCCGCTCGCCCGGCTCGGGCGCGCGTGACCGGCATCGATCCGCCGCCGAGACGAATCGGCGCGGCGCGCAGCCACGCCGCCGCAGGGCCTCGCCATCGACTACCGGGCGGCGACGCGTCGAGGAGCTGGTCGCGGCCGGCGCGACGTTCGACGCCGTGGTCTGCCTCGAGGTCGTCGAGCACGTGCCCGACGTGGCAGCGTTCCTCGCGCCTGCGCCAGCCTCGTGCGGCCGGGCGGGCTGATGGTGCTGTCGACGATCAACCGCACGCTGAAGTCCTACGCGCTGGCGATCGTCGGCGCCGAGTACGTGCTGCGCTGGCTGCCGGCGGGCACGCACCAGTGGGACCGCTTCGTCACGCCGGACGAGCTGGCGCGCTATCGTCGCGCGCGGCCGGCCTCGATGCGCCTGTCGTGCGAGGGCCTCGTCTACGATCCGCTGCGCGATAGCTGGTCGCTGGGGCCCGACACCGACGTGAACTACATCGGCGCTGCGGCGAAGCCCGCGCTAGTCGTACCGCCTACGCCCGGCCCGGCTCGAGCCGCGCCTCGGCGGCGACGCGATCAATCAGCTTCGGCACAGCCACACGGCTGCGATCGCGAACGGAATGCCGCCGGCCATGTTGCCGAGCAGAATGCCCTCGGGCCCGCCGAGGTAGGCGCCGACGGCCACGAACGGGACGGTGCCGACGTCGCCCGCGCCCAGTTGAACCAGGTCGAATATCGCGCGCGGCCGAGCGTGTTGAAGCATGCGTTGGCGACGAGCAGCGCGCCAAGGAACACGAACAGCGGCGAGACCCAGCGGCAGTAGGACAGGATCAGCGCGGCCACCTCGCCTGCGCATGGAATACGGCGACCAGCGTCGCACCGAACAATCCGAGCAGCAGCCGGCGCCGACGGTGAATGCGGCCGTGATCTTCAACGCCTCGGTCAGGCTGCGGCGGACACGGTCGAACTCGAGCGCGCCGAGATTTTGTCCGAGGATCGGCCCGACCGATCCCGAAAGCGCGTGATCGCCCCGAAGGCGACCGGCATGACCCGGCCGATCATCGGCCATGCCCGCCACCGCCTCGTCGCCGTAGGGAGCGATGGCGAACGTGACATAGGCGTTGCTGACCGGATTGGCGATATTGGCCGCGACCGCCGGCAGCGCAACCGCCGCGACGCGCGCGTATCGGCAGCGAATGCCGGCAGGTCCGGCGCGGCGAGCAGGTCGTGGGCCTGCACGACGCCGCGCAGGCCGATCGCCATGATCGCGAAGCGCGCGACTACCAAGGCAATCGCCGCGCCGTGTATGCCAAGCCCAAGCGCGAAAATGAGGATCGGGTCGAGGATGATGTTGACGATCGCGCCGGAGAGCGTGACGTACATCGCCCGTGGCGCGTCACCAGCCGACCGCAGCACCGCGCCCGACGTCATGCCCGACGCCAGCGGCGGCAGCGCCGGCACCAGGATCATCAGGTAGTCGCCGGCGAGCCTATGGGTTCGGCCGGTTGCGCCCATGGCGCTCAGCAGCAGCGGCACCAGCAGCCACAGCACCAGCGCCAGCGCCGCGCTAACGATGACCGCGGCGAGATGGGTGTTGGTCGCCAGCCGGCGCGCCCTCGGCAGGTCGCGAGCGCCGATCGCCGGCGACACCAGGGCGGTCGCCGCGATGGCGAGCCCGATCCCGATCGAGGTGGCGAAGAACAGGATCGAGCTGGCGTCGCCGACCGCGGCCACGCTCTCCACGTCGTTCAGCAGGCTCAGGAAGAATATGTTGGCGAGATCGCCGATGAAGATCGCCATCAACCCGATCGCACTGGTGCCGGTCATGACCAGGAGATGGCGCATGATCGAGCCATCGACGAACTTCGCCGGCAGCCGCCTGCCCGCCGGCAGCGGCGCGGACGATCCCGCCGCCGCCCGCCCGGTGCCTTGTCCGTTGCCCATTGCCGCTGCCTGGCTCACAAGATTGAAAAGGAAAACGTTTGCCACAATCCAATTGCAGTATGCCAGCGAAGAGTTGGCTGCCGGCGCAGACTATGCCCGCAGCGTCGTTCGAAACGACGACCATACAATGAATACCGCCGCTGGCCGGGGATCAGGACGCGATCGGGCGTATCGCGACCACCGTCACATTGTCCTGATGCGGCTCTTTCAAGTCCAGCACGGCGCGGATCAGGGCATCGGCCACCGCCTCGCGCCATCGTCGGCATACGCCGAAACGATACGCTCGATTCTCCGGCCTCGAGCGTCTGCACGCCGTCGCTGGCAAGGATCACGTAGTCGCCGGGCTCGATCTGCAGCGGCCGCCACGACAGATCGACAAGGTCGAGATCCTCTCCGGTCACCGCCGAGCGCAGCATATGCCGGCGTGGGTCGCACCGGGCTTCCTCGATGCTGATGCGGCCCGCCGCCGCCAGCGATCGAGCTCTGGAGCCAACGAATGGTCTTCGTTCAGCAGAGCGATCTCTCCGCGCCGGTAAAGCATAAGCGGACTGTCGCCGACGCTGACCCATTCGACGCCGTCGGCCGAAACACGACGCCGACCAGCGTCGATCCCATGCCCGTCAGCATCGGATTGGCCGAAACCGTCGAGGCGATCGCCTCGTTCGCAGCTTCGAGAGCGGCGGTCAGCCGGTCACGGTTGGTGCCGACGGTATCCGCGAAAGCCTTGACGAAGTTCTCACACACCATCTGGCTCGCCAACGCGCCGCCGGCATGCCCGCCCATACCGTCAGCTAGAATGGCGACGAGTCTGCCCGCCGCCGCCGGCCCGGCCGGCTCGTCGGACGGGCAAAGCATGACCGTGTCTTCCTGATAGCTGCGCGCACCTCGTGTGGCGCGGCTTGCGTGATCGAACACCCGCATAAGTCCGTGGCTTGTCCAACATGTTACTTGTCGGACAGCGCCGACCAATCGAACTCCTGACCGCAGAACGGCACGAACACGAGCTGCGTACGGCCCATCGTAATGACGTCCATGCTGGCCAGCTCCACCGCGCCCGTCGGCCGCTTGTCGTTCACCGAGACGACATTGGTCTTGGCAAGGTTCGGCACGAACAGGAACGAGCGGTCGGCACTGTCATAGCGAATATAGGCCTGCTCGTCCGCCGATATCGCATCGTCGCCGAAATCTATGGCGACGCGGTTAGAAGCTGATCGGCCGACAGTGTTGTTACCCTCGAAAACCGGCCGGAACTGCCCAATGCCCGGGCCGCCCACAACGACGAGCCAGCCCACGACTGGATCCTGCTCGAAGCCGCCGCGCGCCACGGTCGGCTTGCCACGCAGGATCTGCGTGCGCTCCGAACCCGCGGCGGCGGGCGTGCGGCCGGGCCGGCCTGACCACCCTGGTCGTCGGCGCGCCGTCGCCATCGTCCGATACCGAGATCTCGGAGCGCCCCAGCGGCGGCACGTCGGCGCGCCCGCGCGAGCCTCCCGGACCGCCTCCGCGGCCGGCGGCAGGGGCGGCGGATCCTTGCGCGCCATCTGCGTTGCCGATGTCGCCTCGTAGGCCAGCTGCGGCACGGCCGGCGCG